>CAYOIX010000005.1:0-197991 GCA_964404145.1 uncultured Treponemataceae bacterium | reverse complement strand
GTAGTCGATGTTCCCCGCCTCGCGGCGGGTAGTCCCGGCGCATATCTTCGCCGCCCCGAGCGCCTCTTCCCGTCTCCCGCTCTTGACCTTGTAGCTGACCGCGATCACGATCATGTCCTTCTCCTCTCTTGCGCTTGATTTCCAGGCCGGCCGATCCGCCCGCCAATTAATGTCCTTCCACGGCGTGGGGCACATAGGGTTCCTCGAGGCGCGCGATCTGCCCGTCGTCGAGTCTGATCGACAGGGCCGCTATCGCCTCGTCGAGGTGCTCGATCCTGCTGGCGCCCACGATGGGGCTCGTCACGGCGCCCTTCGACAACATCCACGCGAGGGCGACCTGCGCGTTGCTAGCCCCGATCGAAGCCGCGACCTCGCCCACCCGGTCCACGACGACGAAGTCCTCGTCCCGATGGTAGAGCTTGCGGGAGAACTCGTCGCTCCTGCCGCGGGTGGTCTCGCCCGCGCCGGCGCGAGTCCGGTTCCCGGCCAGGAATCCCCGCGCCAGCGGACTCCAGGGGATGATCCCTACGCCCTGATCCTCGCAGAGGGGGATCATCTCCCGCTCCTCCTCCCGGTACACGAGATTGTAATGGTCCTGCATGGTCGCGAAACGGGTCCAGCCGCGGATATCCGCGGTGAAGAGCGCCTTGGCGAACTGCCAGGCATACATGCTCGACGCGCCGATGTACCTAGCCTTGCCCGAGCGGACCACATCGTTCAGCGCTTCGAGCGTCTCCTCGATCGGAGTCTCCGGGTCCAGGCGGTGTATCTGGTAGAGGTCGACGTAGTCAGTCCCGAGGCGCCTGAGCGAGGCGTCGATGGCGGACAGTATGTGCTTGCGCGACAGGCCCCGCGCGTTGGGCCCCGGCCCCATCGGATTGAAGACCTTGGTCGCCAGGACCACCTCGTCGCGCTTCGCGAAATCCGCGAGCGCGCGACCCAGGACCTCCTCGCTGGCGCCCAGAGAGTACATGTCGGCCGTATCGAAGAAATTGATGCCGGCCTCGAGCGCCCTCTTGATGAAGGGGCGGCTCTCCTCCTCGTCGAGGACCCAGTCCCGCCACTTCGAGCTGCCGTAGGTCATGGTGCCCAGGCAGATTCGGGACACTTTCATCCCCGTCGTTCCGAGACGAATGTATTCCATCCGGATCCTCCTTGTTTCCCGCGGGCCCCGGGCAGGAAATGCCACAGTCCGCGTGGCTTCATATCCGTAATGCGAATCGTTCCAGTCATGACACGAAAAAGGGACGGCGCCCCGACGAGCATCGCTTCACGAAGGCCCCACCATGCCCGCCACGTCGCGAAGACTGTAGGTCCCCAGGAAGGACAGGAGGCGCTCGTCGGCCTCGTCGAATACGCGGTCCAAGGCTCGCTCGAGCCTCGCGCCGAAGCGGCAGCTCCTGGCGCACTCGTGACACTTGGCCTTGAGCGCATCCTGCTTCGTGATCATGTAGATCTCGCTGAGCGGAATGCCCTCGAGGGGCACGGCGAGCGAGAACCCTCCGCCGGCGCCCTCTTTGGAAGCGATATAGCCCTTGGCCGCGAGGAAGCTCAGCACGCGCCGTACGCGCACCGGGTGAACCGAGGCTCTCTCCGCGATGGCCGAGCTGGACAGCACCCTCCCGCCTTCGGCTCCCAGTAGCAGAATGCAGTGGACGGCGAGCGAAAAATCGGTATTCACGATTGCCTTAGTACGACGAGACGAACTGTAAAGTATTAGATTGCAGTTCAACTGTCAACGTCTTTGCCTGCTTTCATGACATTGCAAGACAATTTTAATATTCAGGCGACTCCGACGACGCCGGCAATTGCCAGGCCCTCCTTGTCGATCATGTAGCACGCCGGCATACCATCGCCTGGTCTGCGCAGCCACCTGCGCGGCGAGCGGGGCCGTCAAGAGGAGGCGCCCGTAGGGATTGCGAATGGCCGCCGTGCGAAATTACACCGTATCTTCCAAGGCCCCGCTCCTCGTCTCGGAAGGCAGGAGGAGGGCCGCCGCGCCCGCAATCGCGTAGGCCACGGCGAACACCGCAAGGGGCAGGGCCAGGGATGCGCCCGTCACCAAAGCGCCAATGGACGGCGCGATCGCCCCCGCAATCCTGGTCATCCCGCTCGCGGCGCCTATGCCCGTAGTCCGTATGTTCGTCGGGTAGGCCTCGGGCGTGTAGGCATATACCGCGCCCCAGGCGCCGAGGGCGAAAAAGGACAGGAGGATCGCCGTGGCCATCACCGCCAGGGGCGTGGCCGCCAGCGCGAAGAGCCAGGCGAAGGCCCCGCTCGCGAGGAGGTAGGCACCCATTGTCTTGCGGCGGCCCCAGCGCTCGATGAGCCAGGCCGCCGACAGGTATCCGGGTATCTGCGCGAGGGCCATGATGAAGGCGTTGGGATAAACGGCCGGCAGCGCGAATCCCTTCGAGTGGAACCAGCTGGGAAGCCAGGTAAAGGCGCCGTAATAGCCGAGCGAGATCATGAACCATACGAGCCACAGGAGGACGGTGGTCCTCCGCAGTCTGGGCGCGAAGAGGTCCGCCGCGCCAGAGCGATTCGCCCCGGCTCCGGAGCCCGAGGGCAGGGCCAACTCGCCTTCGGGCAGCGCAGTGCCGTTCACCGAGGCGACTCGCTCCAGGACGGCCTTGGCTTCCGCGATCCTGCCCTTCACGAACAGGTAACGCGGAGACTCGGGTACGCCATTTCGCACGGCGAAGAGGAGGAAGCCCGGCAATGCGGAAAACGCGAACAGCGCGCGCCAGCCGAAGCGCGGTACGATGAGCCACGCGATCCCTGCCGCGAACACCGTTCCGAGCGCCCAAAAGGCCTCCAGGTACACGAGGCGCCTGCCGCGATTCTTGATCGGCAGGTACTCGGAGAACATCCCGTAGTCTACCGGCAGGGCGCCGCCGACGCCGAAACCCGTGAGGACCCGCAGGACAATAAACCACTGGAAGGAGGGAGCGAAGGCCGAAAGGAATCCGAATAGGGAGTAGAAGGCGATGGTAAGGACGAAGCCCACCCTTCGGCCGATCCTGTCCGCGAGCCTGCCCCAGACCAGTGCCCCAACCAGCATTCCGAGGAAGATCGCGGTGGCGAGCAGGCTTTTTTGCAGGGCCGAAAGCGTCCATTCCGCGGCCATCGCGGGCATGGCGAAGGCTATCAGCAAGACTTCCATGGCGTCCGCTGCCCAGCCGAGGCCGCAGATCACGAGAAGCCGACGCTGGAAAGCGCCGTAACCGACCTTTTCAAGAGCTTGTTCATAGGAAACGCTTTGCATGATGCCACCCCTGAGGAAGAACGTGGCCCCGTGCAATCGCGTCGAGAAACCGTAGCCTCTTCGCGGTCGCGCCGGGTGGGGCGGGCGCGGCGTCGCAACTAGAGAATATCCATAGCGATTTCGAAAGTCAATGACGCGAGCGCGGCGAGCCTCGCCCAAAAAAGAGGGGCTGCCTTCTCAGGCAGCCCCGAAAGCATTCATGGTCGCGGAGTTTAAGCTTTCGCCTCGTTGGCCTTGGCCTCGAGCATCTTTTCGGCCTCGAGCATCTCGGGGCTTTCCTTCTTGGAGTTGCGGACCGCCCACAGGATGGCGACGATGGCGATGACGCCTACGACCAGGCCCAGTATCCAGCCTGAGTCGAGGCTCTGGCTGGTCTGCGTGACGCCGAACTTCATGACGAGCACGAGGACGAGGAGGCTCACCATGTTCATGACTTTGATAAGGGGGTTAAGGGCGGGGCCGGCCGTGTCCTTGAGGGGATCGCCGACCGTGTCGCCGGTAACGGCCGCCTTGTGGGCCTCCGAGCCCTTGCCGCCGTAGAGGCCGTCCTCGATGGACTTCTTCGCGTTGTCCCAGGCGCCGCCCGCGTTGGCCATGAAGACCGCGAGGAGCTGGCCCACGAGGATGGAGCCGGCGAGGAAGCCGCCGAGGGCGAAGGGCCCGAGGAGGAATCCTACGAGGATGGGCGCGAGAATTGCGAGGACGCCGGGACCGATGAGCTCGCTCTGGGCCGTCTTGGTGCAGATGTCGACGACGCGAGCGTAGTCGGGCTTCTTGGTGCCGGCCCAGATCGCCTTGTCGAGGAACTGGACGCGGCAT
Organism: uncultured Treponemataceae bacterium; assembly: GCA_964404145.1. GTDB lineage: Bacteria > Spirochaetota > Spirochaetia > Treponematales > Rectinemataceae > UBA1306. Next base: position 193,904 of record CAYOIX010000005.1, on the reverse strand, counting down.
TCCTTTACGATGAGGAAGGCGGCGCGGCCGACGGCGCGGATGAGCATCGAGCTGAAGAGGAAAGGCACGGCCCCACCGAGGAGGAAGCCGATGATGACGATCGGCGTCGCGACGGAGAGCTGGCCGGCGATATTGTTGTAGAGATCCATGTGGCCGGACAGGAGGCTGATCTTGTCCTCGCTGCCCATCGCTATGACCGCGATGAAGCTCGAGAAGAGGGACACGGCCGCGATGACGGCCGAGCCGATGGCGATGCCTTTGGTCTCGGCCTTGGTGGTGTTGCCCACCGCGTCGAGGTCGGCGAGGATCTGCCGGGCGCGCTTGTACGATCCGGGCTTCTCCTTCTCCATCTCGTCCTTGTCGTAGCCCATCTCGCCGATGCCGTTCGCGTTGTCGGCGACGGGGCCGAAGACGTCCATCGAGATCGTGTTGCCCGTGAGGGTGAGCATGCCGATGCCCGTCATCGCGACGCCGTAGGCGACGAAGAGGGGATTGGAGCCCGAGTACACGAGGACGGAGAGGGCGATGGCGATCGCGATCACGATGACGTTGACGACGGTGGACTCGTAGCCGACCGCGAAGCCCTGGATGATGTTGGTCGCGTGGCCGGTCTGGCAGGCCTTGGTGAGGCTCTTAACCGGCGCGTGGGTGGTGTGCGTGTAGTAGCTCGTCACCTTGTTGAGCACCATCGCGAGCACGACGCCGATGAAACAGGTGAGGGCCGGGCGCAGGTCGAGGCCCGGGCTGATTCCGAAGTTGGCCCAGAAGGGAAGATTGGCCTCGGGGTTCGTCGGGCGGAGGTAGAAGAAGCCGAGGATCATGAAGCCCACGACCGAGATGGCCGATCCGATCCAGAAGCCGCGATGCACGTTGTGCAGGGCGACGTCGGAAGTGTCGTCGGCCTTTGCGCGCACCGTGTAAGTGGAAATTATCGAGCCTAGGACGCCGATTCCCCGCACGAGGAGGGGGAACATGACGCCGATGTGGCCGAAGGTGGCGAGGCCCAGGATCATCGCCGCGACGATCGTGACCTCGTAGGACTCGAAGATATCCGCGGCCATTCCGGCGCAGTCGCCGACGTTGTCGCCGACGTTGTCAGCGATGGTCGCCGCGTTGCGAGGATCGTCCTCGGGAATGCCGGCCTCGATCTTGCCGACCAGGTCGGCGCCGACGTCCGCTGCCTTGGTGTAGATACCGCCGCCTACGCGCATGAAGAGGGCGAGAAGGGTGCCGCCGAAGCCGAAGCCGAGGAGGGCCTCGTAGGCCGACTCGCCGAAGGCCATGAAGATGAGGGTGCCGCCGAGGAGGCCGAGGCCGTCGGTGAGCATGCCCGTGATGGTGCCGGTTCGGTAGCCGAGCTGGAGGGCGTCGCCGTAGCTGTGTCGGGCTGCCGCCGCGACGCGGAGGTTGCCTTGGGTGGCGAGGCGCATGCCGACGAAGCCGACGAGCCAGCTGAAAGTGGCTCCGACGAGGAAGGCTACGGAGCGGCCCCAATGGAACCAGGCGTTGGAGCTCGAAGCCGTGAAGTACAGGAGGATCGCGATGATGATCATGAGGGGGGCGATCTTCTTGAACTGGGCGCCGAGGTAGGCGTTGGCCCCCTCGCGCACGGCCTGGGCGATCTCCTGCATCTTCTTGGTGCCCTGGTCGGCCTTCCGGACCTGGCCGACGAGCATCAAGGCGTACAGGAGTCCCCCGACCGCGATCGCCAGCACGACGAAGAGCGCCACGCGCTCGACTGATGTGAAGGCGGAGCTTGGATCGAGGAAGGCAAAAGGCTTGAATTGGGCGGTCTCGCCTGTCGCCGGGGCCGCCGCGGCCTGGGCGCCCAGGAAGGCGACAAAGACCGTCAGGCCGAGGAGGACGACGAGGGATACCGCGAGGCTGCGGCGGCTTGTCCGCTTGCGGCCCGCACTGCGCGATCCGATCATATAGACCTCGATTAGTATGGATATGCATCATTTCCACAAAAAAGCGGAAATTGGGATAAGGAAAGCACATAAAAGGAAGGTTTGCCAAGTAGTTCGAGGGCCTAACTGTTTAAATATTCCTTAATAATATTGGCCTTTTCAATTTTACGGTATCGGCCGACGCGCTTTCCGCCTCCGAGCGCGGCGCAACGGACCGTCCCTATTCCCCGGCGCTCACCGAGCTTCGATATTTCTCGACCTCCCAGTTCCTGATGAAGTCGACTTTCTCCTTGGTCATGTGGAGGGGGCCGCCGAAGCTTTCCGAATAGGCAGCTACCTTGCAGGCATCGGTGTAGAGCAGTATAGCGGCGTCCGCGGCGGATGGGCTTCCGGCGCAGGAAAAGGCGCCCAGGCCCTGGACGACGACCACCCTCGGGGTCAGGCCGTTGCGGCGGACGTAATCCGACCAGGCTCCCTCTATGCCCTGCGCTCCGCCTTCGGCGAGGAGGAATTCATGGCCAGCATAGACGATGTGATCCGGCGTGAAGGAGGAGTCGAAGGGCGCGAAGGCCTCGCGGGAAGAGGCGCGGGCAAGGGACTCTCCGTCCGCCCTGAAGCGTATCGCCGCGGCTCCGAGCCTCGAGAGCGTCGCCGTGGCATCCGCCACGGACCGGGCGTCGGCGGGACGGGCGGCGAGGTCGGGTAGGCGTTTCAACTCCCCCGAAACCTTAGCCATCACGCGGGCCGAGAGGGCCTCGACGTCCTCTGGACTCTCGCCCGCAACGAGGAGGCCGTGGTTTTGCATCAACATGATCGCCGGGACGAAGCCCTTCCGAGCCCGAAAATCGTCGAGGGCGGCACGGACGGCGTTCGCGAGGACGTAGCCCGGATCGACGAAAGGCACCCAGATGCCCTCGTCAGAGAAGAGCCGATCGAAGGCTACCCTCCCCTCCCGCCCGCAGGTGAGACCGTTGACGGCGGCGGGATGGGTGTGGACGACGTAGGCCTGCGGAAAGAGCCCGTGCATGAGGGTCTCGACGGAGGGGCGCTTGACCTCCCCGCCTCTCCTGGCAGCCATGAGGTCGGCCAGGGCGGCCGCCTCGCGGGCGTCCGCGTCATCGGGATAGCCGGCTCCCCACATCGCGTCCAGCTTGGTCCTGTCGATCTCGCAGAAGCCCGACTCGTCTATCGTCCCGAGCGAGCTGCCCGAGGCCTTCACGTAGAGGGAGCGTCCGATCTTGAACGAAGTGTTGCCGCCCCCGGCCAATACCCAATCGGGGTCCGCGCCGAAACGGCGCGAGAGGGCCACGAGGTCGCCTAGTTCGTTCCTCGCCGGGCCATGTGCTTGCTTCGCTCGCGCTTCGGGCATAGAAAAGTCCTCCCATCCGTTTCGCGGACTCCAAAACTTACAGGTTTTCGAGTCGGCGCGTCAATCCGAATCATCGACGGATCGAGCCTCGAGGATGGTCCGTCCCGATTCAGAACATCTTCGCGTACAGCTCTATGTTGCTCTTGTCGAACACGAAGGGGACGCCCATGACCGCGCCTCCGTCGGCGCCGATCCTGATGTCGCCCATGCGGCCGGCCCTGACGACATCGCCTTCCTTGCCGGCGATCGTCTTCTTGATGAGGGCGTTGGTGATCATTATCGAGGTATAGCCCAGGTCGATCGGATTCCAGAGAGCGAACTTGGCGCAGGCGCCGTTGTCGACGTAGAACTTCATCTCGGAGGGGAGGCCGAGGCCCGTGAGCTGGACCTTTCCGATGAGCTTCCTGTCGGTGAGAGCCTTGCCCGCCGCGGCGATGCCGACGGTGGTCGGCGCGATGATTCCCCGAAGCTTCGGGTGGGCCTCGAAGAGACCGATCGCCTCGCGGTAGGACTTGTCGGCGAGATCGTCGCCGTAGACCGTCGCCACGAGTTTGACCTTCGAGTAGGCCGGGTTGGAGGCCAGCTCGGCCTTTATGACGTCGATCCAGGCGTTCTGGTTGGTGGCCGCACTGGTCGCGGAGAGGATGGCGATCTCGCCTTGGCCGCCGATCAGGTCGCTGACGAGCTCGACCTGCTGCTTGCCTATGAGCTGGGTCTCCGAGGGGACGAGATCGACGATGCGGCCGTCCTTGTTGATGCCGGAGTCGAAGGATATGACTTTTATGCCCTTGCTCATCGCCTTCCTGGTTATGGGGATGAGGGCGTCGCGGTCGTTGGCGGAGATGGCCATGCCCTGGACCTCCTGGGCGATGAGGGAATCGATAATCTCGATCTGGCCCTCGGCAGTGGGCGTGGAAGGTCCCTGATAGATGATCTCGGTGTCGCCCAGCTCTTTGGCCGCCTCCTGGCCGCCGTCCCGCACGGCGTCGAAGAAGCCGTTGCCGAGGCTTTTGACCACGATGGCGATCTTGGTGACTTTGGGCGCCGCGGGGGCGCAGGAGCCGAGCGCCAGGGCGCCGATCGCGGCGAGGGCTGCGGCCGCGGAGAGTATCCTGCCGGCATGCTTCATCGTTCACCTCCTCGGGCATCATACCATCATCCGAAAGGCTAAGCCCGCGCGGCGAAACCCGAAACGGGCCGGTTCTACGATGATACGGGGACGAATCTACTCCCCGGCGACTAGCCTCCGGCTATCGCCGGGGAAAGAGGTCGGAAGGCAGCGAGCCGGTGACTGCCTTGAATTTCCTGGCGAAATGCCGCGCGTCGGCGTAGCCGACCGCGGCCGCAGCTTCGGTGACGGAAGCTCCTTCTCGTATCAGTCTGCCGGCCTCCTCGACCCTGAGCCTGGCGAGGAAGTCGCTGATCGTTCCGCCCGTCTTCTTATGGAATAGCGCGGAGAGGTAATTGGGGCTGAGCCCGACCAATGCGGCCGCGTCGGCCACGGAGACGTCCGCGTTGAAATTGCGCCTGAGGTACTGGATGACAGGCCCCAGGACGGCGTCGTCCTCGGGCGCTCCCGGCATCATTCCCAAGCGGCCCAGGCATTCGGCGAGCTCCTCGAGCCTTACGGGCTTGAGGAGGTACTCGTTGACGCCGAGGCGGAGCGCTCCGCGCGCGTATTCGAATTCGGCATGGCTCGATACGATTACCCAGCGCGTCAAGGGGCAGTCGAGCGAGGCCGCCTCGACGGCGGCGAGGCCGTCCATCCCGGGCATGCGGACGTCGACGAAGGCGCAATCGGGCCGACTTTCGCGCGCCGCTTCGACGAGCTCGCGGCCCCCGGCGGCCTCGCGGACGGAGCGGGGGTCGAAGCCGAGCTCCACGAGGAGGGAGCGCAGCACGAAGCGCGCGGGCCTCTCGTCGTCGGCGATCAGGATCTTCATGTCCGAAGAGTCCTCATGCCCTCTCCAGCTCGGCGACGGGAATCGCGATCCGCGCTCGAAAGCCCCTGCCGGAACCTCCCTCGAGCTCGAGGGAGGCGGAGGAATACAGGAGGGCGATGCGCTCGCGCACGTTGCCGATGCCTATGCGCCTCAGCTCGCTGATCGAGGAGGGATCGCAGCCTACGCCGTCGTCCTCGACCTCGAGGATCAGCCTCCCCTCGCCTATCCTCGCCGACACCCGCGCGCCGCAGGGCTCCGTCGACGGCTCGATCCCGTGGATCACCGCGTTCTCGAGCAGAGGCTGGACGAGGAGCTTCGGTATATGGAGGGCGGCCGCCTCGGACGAAAGCTCGAACCGGTAGGAGAACCGCTCCTCGAAGCGCAGCTTCTGCAGGCGGCAATAGAGCTCGAGGAAGGCGAACTCCTCGCCCACGGTGGCGCGCTGCCCATGCTCTATCGTGTAGCGGAGCATGTCCTTCAGCGCGTGGAGGGAGGACTCGAGGGCCGATCGATCGCCCATCCGGTTGAGGGCCACGAGGCCGTTGAGCACGTTGTACATGAAATGGGGCTGTATCTGGGCCTGCAGGGCGCGGTACTCGGCATCGTCCCTCGCCCTGAGGGCGGCGTTGGCGATCGCGTTGTCGATGACCTGGGAGGCGTAGTCGGAGTAGGACTCCAGCTGTGCGAGCTCGAGGTCGGTGAAGGCTCGGCTCCGGCGGCCGAATACGCAGATGCCCTCGAGGCGCCGGCTCGCGGCGAGGGGCAGCGCGAGCACGGACCTGAGCGAGGGATCGAGGCCCAGAGAGGCGAGGTCGGGCGCGGCGCCGCCTCCGTCGGCGACCCCCGCGGAGGGCGCGGCGTCCCGGATGAGGAGGGCTTCGGGCGGGCCCTTCCCCTCGCCGGAGCATGCCAGGGCGAGGAGCTCCCATTGCGCGACGGGGGAGAAGCCCGACCATGCGTGCCGATAGACCCGTCCGCCCTTGAGGAGGCAGACGGCCGCGCATTCGGCGCCTCCGTCGCGGAGCAGGGCGTGGACGACGATCGCGAGGATCCGATCGAGGTCGGGCGCCTCGGGCACGGCGGCGTTGACGTCGCCGAGGATGGACGTGAGGGAATCGACATTGGCCTTGAGCCTCGTCGCGAACAGGTTGACCCTCTCGGCGAGGAGGCCGAGCTCGTCGTGGCCGGATGGAGCTACGCGGGACGAGAAGTCTCCTTCGGACATCCGCTCGACGGCCCGGTCCACGAGACCGATGTTCGACAGGATGGAGCGCGTCGTGGCGAGGACGCCCGCGACCGCGAAGGCCGTGAGGATGGCGCTCACGATGCCGTAGACGACCAGGGCTCGAAGCTCCGCCTGGGCCGCGCTCTGCTCCAGGACGCCTACGAATCGGTCGAGATAGCTCTCGAAGATGTTGCCCAGGTAGAAGGACGCCGAGCGGACATGGTCGAACACTGCGTACAGGGACTCGTCCTTCGAGAGCTGGAGCCTGCTGTACAGCTCCTCGGATCCGCTGTACCTCTCGCGGAGGGAGGCGAAGTCGGATTCGAGTCCGTCCAGCTCCTTGAAAGCGCGCGCGCTCATGGTGTCGGCCACCTCATAGGCGGCGCGGAGCTCTTCGTCCGCGAGGAGGCCTCTAAGGACCGGATCGCCTATGAAGTGCGCGTAGGCGCTTCGGAATTCGGATACCGCCTGCGTCCAGTCCTTTTGGGTGGCGATGCTCGTCGGCGCGAGGATGATTCCCTGAAGAGTGGAATACAAGCGGGGGCTGAACAGGTCGAACACGAGGTCGGTCATGAGGCCGTGGGCCCGGCGCGCCTGGGCTATGAGGCGAACCCCCGCGCCGATCGCTCCCCGCATCGAGGCGATCCTCTGCTCGGTGCGTATCGATATGATCGTATCGAGGAGGAAGCCGCCGGCCACGAGGAGGACGAGGGCCAGGAATTTAGTCCGGATCCGCACGGGCGGAGTATAGCATGGGGGGCGTCGGCGGGGTTACAGCCCCGATCAGGCGTCTCCGCGGGCTTCGAGGGCCGACGCGTAGTCTTCCGGCGTATCGACGTCGCGGAGGGCCCCCGACCCCATCTCCACGGTGATTCGAGGCCTCTGCGAGAGGAAGGTCCTCATGCTGTCCCCCGCCCCGAGGCCGAGTATCTCGGGGATCCAGGCCGAAGGCATCAGGACGGGATGGCCCCCCCGGCCCTCGTGCGAGGCTACCGTCGCGGCTTCGGGCATGCCTGCGGCCCGGCGGGCCGCCCGCGACGCAGCGAGGGCTCTATAGGATTCGGAGGATATGAAGGGCATGTCGGCGTGGGAGACGAAGAAGGCTTCGCCCTCCACCTCGGGCAAGGCAGCCTGGATGGAGACGAGCATGCCCTCCATCCATCGCGGATTCTCTATCTCGCGCAGGCGGCCGTCCGCCCGGACGCTCCGATACGCAGGCGCCTCGAACAGCGCGGCTATATCCTCGCCGCGGTTGCCTAGGACCAGGAGGACCCTGGCCCCCGAGTCGAGGGCCGCGCGGACCGCCGTCTCCACCAGGGTGGAGCCGCCGAAAGGAAGGAGCGGTTTCAGGGATGGCCGGCCGTCGGTTCCGCGCATCCTCGAAGAGGCCCCCGCGGCAGCTATGACGCAGTCGAACATGTCTCGAAGGATAGCATGCCTCATCCCCTTCCGGCAGCCTTTTTCAAGGATGCGCGCTTCTCCGCGACGAAGCCCCCGAGCATTTCGATCTCGATGCGGGCCCTCGAGGGAGCCGGGCCCCCGATCAGGTCGCGGCGCGCCAGGCAGGCGTCCAGCGCCAGGTATCGCGAAAGCTCGCCGGGGTCGACGCCGATCCAGGCCGAGTGCAGGGCGCCGAGGCCCTCGGCGCCGAGATCGGCTATGACGGCCCCTACCGCGGGGGAGCGGCCCAGCTTGGAAGGGCCGGCGGCGGCGGCGCGCGCCTCGACGAGCTTGCGTCCGGCCGCATAGGCCGTGCGGAAGGGTACGCCCCGGAGGACGAGGAACTCGGCGGCGTCGGCCGCCCAGAGGCATCCGTCTTCGGCCGCCTCCCGCATGCGCTCCGCCTTGGGCTCGAGGGCCTTTACCAGCCGAGCGAAGGCCGAGACGCAGGACGACGCCGTATCCCCGGCGTCGAATACGAGGGCCTTGTCTTCTTGGAGATCGCGGTCGTAGGCGAGTGGTAGGCCCTTCTGCATCACCAGGAGGGCGACCAGATCGCCGTAGGCGCGTCCCGATTTGCCGCGGATGAGCTCCGCGGGATCTGGATTGCGCTTTTGCGGCATCACCGAGGATCCCGTCGAGCATGACTGGTCTATCGCCACGAAGGCGAATTCGGCCGAAGCCCAGAGCACGATCTCCTCGCAATAGCGCGAGAGGTGCATCAGTAGGGTGGCGGCCGCCGAGGCGAACTCGACGCAGGCATCGCGGTCGGCGACGGCATCCATCGAATTGCGCGCGGGGCGGGAGAAGCCGAGGGCCCTGGCCGTGCCTTCGCGGTCGATCGGGAGGCCGGTCCCCGCCAGGGCGCAGGCGCCGAGCGGGCTTTCGTCGGCGCGGGCGTCGGCGTCCTCGAAGCGGCCATAGTCGCGCTCGAGGGCGGCGCACCAGGCCAGGAGATGATGGGCGAAGGTTACGGGCTGCGCCCGCTGCATGTGCGTATAGCCCGGCATGAGGGAGCCGGTATTTTTCGAGGCGAGTTCGCGCAAGGCGTCGATCGCGTCGAGGAGGGCGAGCCTCGCCTCCCGCGAGGCCTTTCGCAGCCAGAGCCGCAGGTCGAGCGCCACCTGATCGTTGCGGCTGCGGCCGGCGTGGAGACTGCGGCCTACGTCCCCCATGCGGTCGGTGAGCTCGGCCTCGATGAAGGAATGTATATCCTCGGCGGCGGGATCCACGACCAGGCTGCCCTCCTCCGCCCCGACGGCCAGGGCCGCGAGGCCGCGGCCGAGCTCGTCGGCGGTCGCCTGGGGCAGGATGCCCCTCTCCCCCAGCATCGCCGCGTGGGCGATCGAGCCTTCGAGATCCTCCGGGAGCAGGCGCCTGTCTACCGACGTGGAGGATAGGAAGGCGTCGATGGAAGGATCGAGCCCTCCTCCCTCCGTCGGTATCGAGGTCTCCCAGATCTTCGCCATGGCTTCAATCCCCCGCCGTGGCGACGTAGCCGCCTTCGCCGGGCTTCGCGCCTTTAGGCAAAGCGGCGCCATCGGCCTTTATCCTCGCCTCGAGCCTGGCGCGAACCTTGGTCGGCAGACCGAAGAGGTTGATGAAGCCCTCGGAATCCTTGTGCGAGAACAGGGGACCCGTCGTAAAGCTGGCCAGGCTGGCATCGTAGAGGGAATAGGGGGACTTCATGCCGGCGCCGGCGATGGAGCCCTTCCAGAGCTTGAGCTTCACCGTCCCCGAGACCTTCCTCTGCGTGGAGTCGATGAAGGCGCAGAGGGCCTCGCGCAGCGGACAGAACCACTCTCCCTCGTACATCGTGTCCGCGAACCTCTGGCCGACCTGGACCTTGAAGGCGAGGGTCTTGCGATCGAGACATATCTGCTCGAGCTTCGCGTGGGCCTCCATGATGACCGAGCCGCCGGGAGTCTCGTAGACGCCCCTGGACTTCATGCCGACCACGCGGTTCTCGACCATGTCGAGGATCCCGCATCCGTGCTTGCCCGCGATGAGGTTGAGGGCCTTTATCAGGGAGACGCCGTCCATCCTCCGGCCGTTGAGCGCTACCGGTACGCCCTTCTCGAAATCGAGAGTGACGTATTCCGGCTGGTCGGGGGCCTTGGAGGGGGCGGTCGTCATCTTGAGCATTCCCTCGTCCAGCTTGGGCTCGTTCCAGGGATCCTCGAGGTCGAGGCCCTCGTGGCTGATGTGCCAGAGATTGTCGTCGCGGCTGTAGGAATCCGACTTCTTCATCGGCACGGGAATGCCGCGCTTCTCGAGATATTCGATCTCCTGCTCGCGGCTCGAGATGTCCCAGATCCGCCAGGGCGCTATGACTTCCATCTCGGGCGCGAACGCCTTTATGGCAAGCTCGAAGCGCACCTGGTCGTTGCCCTTGCCCGTGCAGCCGTGGGCTATGGCGGAACAATTCTCGGCGAGGGCGGTCTCGGTGAGGCTCTTCGCGATGAGGGGCCGTGCCGCCGAGGTGCCGAGCAGGTAGCGCCCCTCGTAGTAGGAGCCCGACTTGACGAGGGGCCAAAGGTAGTCTTCGACGAACTCCTTCTTTAGGTCCTTGACGACGAGCTTCAGGGCCCCGGAGGATATCGCCTTCTTCTCGAGCGAGGCCCAGTCGCAGTCTTGGCCGACGTCTCCGCAGACGGCTATCACCTCGCAGTCGTAGTTCTCCTTGAGCCATGGCACGATGACGGTGGTATCTAGGCCGCCTGAGTACGCGAGGGCGATCTTCTTCTTCATGGAATGCTCCTTTTCTCGGCCGAGCGCCGACGCCGAGGACGCGGCAGGGCCGTCGTTCCTTCGATATCGAGATGTCGTGGTGGGGAAGAATATCAGCGACGACGGAGGCGACAGGAAGCGAAAGAAGTTGACGCTGAGGTCACGAAATCTCTCCTTATATATGCGCGTACCAGAGAAGAGTACCCGGACTCGGCATTTTGGTCAATAGCGGGCTGCATTTCTATGCAATCGAGAAGCGGATATATGCAAAATTGAGATTTGACTATGGGCCTCGCGCGAATATATCATGATCCATGCTTTTGTACGATCGCTCGGACGGCAGGCGAGTCAGGGATCTGCGCGCCTTGAGCGCTATCCTCCCCTATGTCGTTCGCAAGAGAAACGAGGCGGCCGTCTTCATGTCCAAAGACATCGATGTCGAGACAGCGATGTCCTATGCCAGGAGGAAGAACGGCGAGCTGGACGCGGCGCGCGGACAGGATCGCGAGGCGGAGCGCTATTCGCTCTTCGGCATCCTCATCGCGGCCGCCGTACGGACGATAGCGCTCAAGCCCAAGCTGAATCGCTTCATACACGGGCGGGCCACCTATCAGCGCAAGGGCATAACCGTCTCGTTCATCGTGAAGAGGGCGCTTACCGAGGAGGCGGCGGAGTGCAACGCCAAGGTCCGATTCGAGCCCGAGGATTGTGTAAGCCAGGCCATGGACAGGATAGGCGCGGGCATCGAGGCCGCGAGGAGCGGAGTGCGGGGGCCCGATGACAGGGAGTTCGATTTCGCCCATCGAATTCCTTTGGGCAAGGCGGTGGCGACCAAGCTGTTCGGCTTCCTGGATCGTTTCAACGTGGCGCCGGCGAGGATGATCGCGGCCGATCCCCTCTTCACCTCGATATATGTCGCGAATCTGGGCTCGATCGGCCTCGACACACCCTATCATCATCTCTATGAATGGGGCACTTCGAGCATTTTCATGACCGTAGGTAGGATATTCCAAAAAGAGGTCCACAAGTCGTCCGGGACTGAGCTGAAGCACTTCGTGAATGTCAAGTTCACGGTCGACGAGCGCATTGCGGAGGGCATCTACTTCGCCCACGCGATAGCCCTTTTCCAGCGTTTCGTATCCAGACCGGAGTCGCTCGAGTTGCCGCCCGACCTATCGCAGGTCGAGGATTGACGCCGCTTACCTGAGGGATCGCAGCAGGGCCAGGGATAGGCCCAGAATCACGAGAGCCGCGGCTAGGAAGGCCCACCACGGGATCGGGGGGGCCTCGGCTGGTAAGGGTTTTATCGGCTCGGGAGGAGGATTGGCGGCCTCAGCGTAGCCGCATACAGGGCAGCCCCTTCCGAAATCGTCGGCCTCGCCGACGTGACCGCAGCGGGGGCACTTCACCGAGGAGAAGAACCGCCCGCAGCGAGGGCAGACGCGCGCGTCCTTCCTCACCTCGGCGCCGCAAAACTCGCAGAAATAGCGAGTGGACTTCAGTTCGAGTCCTTCTTCGAGGCCTCGCCGACCGTCGAGGCCGGACGTGACGCGTTTTCGGGCTTGGCCGGGCTTTTCTCTCCGGGGGCTCCCTCGCTGGACGACTCGGTCTTCGCGGTGGAAGACGATTTCCTGCTGTCGTTCTTGTAGAAGCCCGAGCCCTTGAATATGATGCCGGTTCCGCCGTTGATCTTGCGTCTGACCGATTGGCCGCAGCTGGGGCAGACAGTAAGGGGTGCGTCGGCCATGCTCTGGAAAACGTCGAATCCCGCTCCGCAGGACCTGCATTCATATTCGTACGTGGGCATGAAGGCTACCTCGATGCGCTTGTTGTGTAGCAATTAATATACTGAGGAAAGCCAGCGTGCGTAAAGTCGTCGTCGGCGCTTCGGTCCGAGCGGCCTCCTTGACAGATGTCCGGTAAAAAGTAGACTGATATCGATGGTCGGGGTGCGTGGCCGGATGCCGTTTTTGGCCTTTATGCTGGCCGTCGCGGGTGGCCTCGGCCTCGAGAGCTGCTCCGCGCGGGCGATATCGATCGGCTTCATCGGAGACCTCACGGGGAAGCAGTCGGAGCTCGGAGTGTCCGGAAGGAACGGTGCCCTGCTCAGGATCGAGCAAGCCAATTCCGGCGGCGAGATCCGCGGCGCTTTCGTCAGGCTCGTCACGGAGGATGACGACAACAAGCCGGAATCTTTCCGCGCCGCCGTGAACGCCCTCGTCGCGCTCGGGATCCCCGCCGCGATCGGACCGTACACGAGTTCCATGGCGGAGCTCGCCGCGGCCGATACCAGACTATTCTTCCTGTCGCCTACGGCGAGCGCGGCGAGCCTGTCGGGCCGGTACGATATGCTTTTTCGGCTCATGACGCCCAGCTCCGTCGGCGCAAAGGCCCTGGGCGAAATGACGGCCGCGCTGAAGGCGAGGACCGCATCGATTCTCCACGATTCGGACAATGAACTCTACGCGAGGGATTTCATCGCCTCCTTCCGCGCCTCCTTCGAGGCCGCGGGCGGGCGGGTGCTCGCTTCCGAGTCCTATTCTTCCTCGGCGAAAGATCTCCGATTCGCTCCTATGCTCGAGAGGCTCCTGGCCGATAGGCCGTCCGCGCTCTTGACCGTGGCGAACGGCTCCGATACGGCGCTGGTCATCCGGCGCGCAAAACAACTCCTTCCGGGGATCCTGCCCCTCGCCTCCGGCTGGGCCGCCACGACCGATTTCCTCAGGTTCGGCGGCGCGGCCATGGACGGCACCCTGTTCGAGCAGCAATTCGATCCGGCCAGCATATCGCCCGCCTACCTGAAATTCGTAGCGGCCTATCGCACGCGCTTCGGCTCAATGCCGAGCTTCAGCTCCATGTACTCGTTCGAGGCGGCGGGCATCCTCATCGACGCGATGTCGGGCGGAGGCACGCCCGCCGGAATCAGGCAGCGGATCCTGGCCAAACCTCGCGTCCAAGGCCTCCAGGCGGAATACGGGTTCGACTCCCACGGCGACGTGACGCGCGAGGATAGTGTCTATATCGTCCGCGGCAGCGAGTATCAAGCCCTGAAATGAGCACAGAGGCTCCGCGAGGACTCGGCGCGAGGCGACGCGGCAGGAAGGCGCGCAGGCTCGGCATCCGCGCCTATCTCATCCTCCTGGTGTCTCTGGCCATAGTCGCCCCCCTATCGACCTACGCGCTCCTCGGAGGACTCTTCATAAATTCCTTCTTCGAGCGGGAGTTCACCGCGCGCGGGGAAACGGTAGTCCGCGGCGTCGCCGAAAGCTCCCTCGCCTTCCTCCGGTCCGCCGTCACCGTGGTGGAGGGAATCGCGGAGGACGAGGCGTTCTTCGGGAACGGCGATCGAGAGAGGCTGAGGGAGCATCTCGGCGCGATGCTCGCTCTCAATCCCGAGTTCGAATCCTTCGCCTGCATCGACGCGCGAGGCATCCAAATCGCGTCCTCGCCGCCGGATCCCAACGACGACGGCCTGGACCTGTCGGATCGCGACTACGCGCGGCCTTCCGTGGGTGTCCCCCTGGTCTCGGAATCGTACATCTCCGCGTCGAGCGGTCGGCCCGTGGTCTCGATCTCGGCGCGCCTCGCGATGAAGGGGCTCGCGATCGTCGGCTCGCTCGACCTCTCGCAGCTTTCCGACTTCGTCGCCCAGGCCGTCGGACCGGACTGGACTCTGGAAATCGTCGACGGGACCGGTACGATCATCGCCGACCGCGACAAGCGGCGCGTTCAGGAGCGGATCAACCTCGGGAATGTGCTGCGCGGAGCGGCCGGCAGCGGCACGACTCGCGTCTCGCTCGGGGAAGGCAGTCCCCTAGGCGCCTTCACGCGCCGCCTTGGCGATTACGGCTGGAGCGTCATCGCTTCGTACGACCCCGCGGCGTTCTTCGTCACGATCAATCGGATCCGAAGCTCGGCCCTCGTCTTCGCGATCCTCGCCTTCGCGATCCTCGGCTCCATCGCCCTCGTAATGGCGAGGCGGATCCTCGGCGACCTGGACCTGCTGCGTTCCGGGGTGCGGTCGATCCGCGATCGGCGCTACGGCGAATTCAGTCTCGAGCCTGCATTCAGCGAGTTCCGGGAGCTCATCGGCGACGTGAGGTCGATGGAGTCGGCCGTGGAGGAGCGCGAAGCCCAGCTCACGGACATGGTTCGCCAGCGCGATACCCTCCTGCGGGAGGTGCACCATCGAGTCAAGAACAACATGCAGATCATATCGAGCCTCCTGTCCCTGCAGAAGGACGGCATGGTCGACTCGGAGGCCGCGATCGCGCTGACCGAATCCTCATCGCGCGTTCAGGCCTTGGCGCTCGTCCACGAATTCCTCTATCGCGGAGGGGACTTCGCCAGGATCAGGCTCGGGGAGTACTTCCGCGAGCTCTGCTCCAGCCTCATCGCCGCCTACGGCGTCCGGGGCGTGCAGCTGGTCTATTCGGGCGATCCGATCGAGCTCGAGTTCGACCGCGCGATACCGATCGGCCTCGTCCTGAACGAAATAATTACGAACTCTCTCAAGCACGCGTTCAAAGGACGATCCGACGGAAGGATCACGCTCGCCCTGGGCTCGAGCGAGTCGGAGATTCTCATATTCGTATCCGACGACGGCCCGGGTTTCGCCTCGGCCGAGGTCAAGCGCTCGCTGGGCTTTCAGCTCATCGACACCCTCCTCGCGCAGCTTGGGGGAAGCATGGAGCGGAGCTTCGATGGCGGCACGGCCTACAGGATCGCCCTACCCCTCGCGGGCGGATAGATCGGCCCAAGCGGAGACAGGCCCGATTCCGGCAGAAGCGTCGGCCCTACCTGATGTCGAAGTAATGCCTTTCGATATAGGAGACCCGGGCATCCGCCTGATCCCAGTACGCGCTCTCCGGATACTCGTCTCGCAGCCTCTTGTAAAAAGCGTATGCCCTTTTGATATCCTTTGTCGGACCGTTGAGCTCGAGGGCCTGCCCGTACAACAGGTAGCCTTCGTCGGTGCCGGCCGGCGCGAGGACCATGAGGCGATCGAGGGCGTCGAGCGCTCCCTGGGCCTGACCGGCGGCGATGGCGGATCTCGCCTGGGCCAGGGCCGCTTCGGGAGTGGTCAAGGACGTGACGGACAGGGCCGCGAAGGCCCCCGTGGATCCGGCCGTATTGGCGGCAGCCGCCGGGACGCTCGCTCCGGCGGGCACGGCGCCCGCCGGCATCGTGCCGGCCGCAGTCGGGACGCCGGACCCCGATGCCGATGGGCCGGTCGCCGTCGTGCCGCCCGCGGTCGGAGCCCCCGTCGATGCCGAGGGGCCCGAAGTAATCGCTCCGCTCGGCCCCGTATTGGATACTGGCGGCGCGATGCCGCTTGCCTTCGCGGGTACAGCGACGCTCCCTGCGGCGGCCGCGGAGCTCGTCGACGGAGCGCTCGCCGGTGTCGTCGTCGGCTTGGGCGCCACGTCGACAGCGACGAGATCTTCGTAGGAGATTCCCCTGAGCGTATCCTGCCTCTGGAAGCGCAACACGTAATCGCCCGCCTTTATCGGGTTGAGGACGAAGACGAGGGAGCTGCCCGCGAAGCGCCTTGAATCGTAACCGATTCCTTCTTTTGCGGTCTTTTCTCCGAGATAAGTCCATCCCGTGCCTTCGAAGGGCACTTCGAAGCGCAGCCCCTCTACGGCCGATATTGTGCGCGTAACCGCGCCCTGCGCGGCCGCTGTAGGGTCGAGGGCGAGAGCCAGGGCCGAAGCGGCGTTCTTGGGCTCGGGCGCCTTCGCGGCGGGCTCGGCCGCCTTCACGACGGGCGCCGGTTTCACAGGCGCCGGTTTCGCAGGCGCCGGTTTCGCAGGCGCGGGACTCGGCGCCTTTGCAACGGCCACAGGGGCGGGCGGAGTCGGGACCGTCACCTGGGTCGCGGGGACCGTTTTCGGAGCGGAGATCGGCGCCGCCGGAGATGGAGCCGCGCTGACGGGCGGCGGCGCGGCCGGCTTTGCAGGGGCTGGAGGAATCGGCTCATGGAGAGAGGCGACCAAGAGGTTGTCAGGCATGGGCGAGCGGCGCGGGAAGGAGAGCTCGGGCCTGTCGTTCGCCGCGGCGCCGACCGGTGGTTCCGGCAGCACCTTCCGCTCTGCCGGAGGGGATACGGCAGGAATAACCGCGACCGGCGGAGCCGGTGCGGCCGGTACGGCCGGTGCGGCCGCCGGGGGCGGTGCGGCCTTCGTCGAGCCGGGACCGGGCGAGGCTGCAACGGCCGCAGGCTTGGTGACGCAGGCGACTTCCAGGGCGGCCACCGCGACGAAGGCGAGCGCCATCGCCAACGCGACATCGAGCCGCCGAGGCCGCGACATCAGGGCACCGTCCCGTAGAGATCCTCGATGGCCTCGTCGTTCTTGACTCGGAGCCCCGCGGCGAGCCGGGGATCGGGGTCCATGCCGAGCCTCGCCGCGTCGGCGGGCGTATACTTCGCCGGGCCCTCGCGCTCCATCGCCATCCTGGGTCCCAGGGGGTCTCCAGGCGGAGGAAGCCAAGTCCTGACGAGGGCCTCTCCGCTCCGAGTAAAAGGGGCGGCCGCTTGGGAGGCTTTGGGCGGGGAAGATACGACGACGGCCGTGGCTACCAGAGCCAGCAGGAAGATCACCGCGACCGCGATCGCGACGAGTATCGGCGTACTCTTGACTGCCGATCCGAGCGCGGAAGCGGCGATGGCCTTCAGATCAGTCCTCTCGCGGCCGCCCTTCCGCTCGACCATGCCGGGCGCGGCGTTGGCCGACGACAGGAGCTCGGTCACGGGGGTGTCGTCCTCGATCGCGGAGAAGGGCTCGGGCGCGTTCGCCTGTCGCTTGAGAAAGGGCAGTCGAGAGCTTATGCCGCCCATCGCGGCCCTGATCGAGTCCAAGCCCCCCTTCTTGGGCGCCATGGCCTCAGCTCCCTTCCCGTCCCGAGGAGACGGGATCGCGCGGAGGGGCGGGCGGCAGCTCGCTGCCCGCCTCGAACTCCACTTCCTCCTCGGGCAGGGCGTCCGCGCCCTCGGGCGGCGAAGCGGGCCTGCCTTCGGAGCGCTCGAGCCTCACCGCGATCACCTTGGTCACGCCAGAGTCCTCCATCGTGACGCCGAGGAGGGCATTGGCCCCGGTAACCGTCTTCTTGTTGTGGGTGATGACGACGAATTGGCTCATCCGCCCGAATTCCCGCAGGAGGTTCACGAAGCGCGCGACGTTCTGCTCGTCCAGCGCCGCGTCGATCTCGTCGAGGAAGCAGAAGGGCGATGGCCTGACCATGTAGGTCGCGAAGAGCAGCGCTATGGCCGTCAATGTCTTCTCCCCGCCGGAGAGCAGAGATATGGCCTCGAGCTTCTTCCCCGGCGGCTGGGCGTAAATCTCGATCCCCGACTCGAGGATGTGGCTCGGATCGACGAGCCTGAGCTCGCCGCGGCCGCCCCCGAACAAGCGGCGGAACATGTTGTGGAAATTCTTCTTGATCTTGTTGTAGGTGTCGAGGAAGAGCGCGGCGCTCTCGTCGCGTATCTCGTCCGTTATCCGCTTCAGGTCGGAGCGCGCCTTCTCGAGGTCCCCGAGCTGGCCCGAGAGGAAATCGTACCGCTCCTTGACCTCGGCGTATTCCTCGGGAGCCATGAGATTCACCGAGCCGAGGTCCTTCAGCCTCTGCTTGAGCCCGGACAGGGCGTCGCGCAGTTCGGCGACGGGCGTTCGCAGCTCGAACATCCGCGACTCGAACTCCATGAGGTCCCGCGAGTACTGCTCGGTGAAATTCTCCTTCACGTTGCGGATCTCGGTCTCGGTCTGGGCGAGCCCCAGGTGAAGCCGCTCGAGCTCCCCCTGCAGGAGCCCCAGCCTCTCCATCTTCCGCTTGAGGTCGTCCTGCCTCTTGGAGAGGTCCGAGTTCCTGACGGCGATGTCCCGCTCGAGGCGCTCGAGCTCGGCCGAGAGCTCACGGCCGCGCCTCTCGATGTCGGCTATCTCTTCGTCGATGCCGCCGAGCTCCTCCTCGCCGTCCCGGAGGCGTTTGCCCTCGAGGAAGGCCTCGTTCTCGAGCTCCTTGAGGTAGCCCTCCTGGCCGACGATCTCCCTGCGCAGCAGCGCCAGGGCCTCCTCGGCCCCCGACGCCTGGGTCTGCATGCGTATACGGTTGCCGCGCTGGTCCTCGAGCGTGCGCCGATACTCGTCTACCTTCTCGCCCAGGACCTTGCTGTCGCGCTGGAGCGAGGCTATGCGGCTCCGCCGCTCCGCGACACCCTCGTCGCAGGCCGCGATCTCGCGGTCGATGGCTCTTTTTTGGGTGATGATGCCCTCGGGCGAGAGGAACTCGTCTATGAAGGCGGGCGTAGTCTTCTTGTACTCCTGGTATCGGCGCCGAAGCTCGTCGACCCTGACCGCCGTTTCCGCGAGGTCGGCCGCGGCCTTCGCGACGATGGCGTCGCGCGCGACGATGGCGTCGCGCGCCGAGGCGGAAGCGGCGTCCGCTCCGGCTCCGCCAAGCCTGCCCAGGTCCTCGAGTATCGCCCCCTTCCCCGATATCCGCGCCTGGATGGCCGCGATGAGCGACTCTATCGACTCCTCGGCGGCCCGGCGCTCGGCGCCGGAGTAGCCGGACTCCTTGAGCCTGGCGTCGAGCTGGGCCACTATGTCCTCGGTGATGGCGTCGAGCCTTCGCCGCGCATCCGCGCGGTCTTCCTCCAGAGCGGCGATGTCCGACTCGGCCTTGCCTGCCTGAGCATCGTTGTCGCGGATCCCGGCCTCGGCGGCGCGAATGCCCGCCTCGAAGTCGGCGATGTTCTTCTCGATCTCGCGCAGGCGCGAGCGGAGGCTCGAGAGCTCGCCCTGTTTCTCGGCCTCGTCCTCGCGCAGCCCCTCGAGCCTCTCGCGCAGCGCCTTCGCGCGGAGGGCGGCCTGGTCCATCTTGGCCCGGGACTCGGCGACGCGCGACAAGAGGAGCTTGCGCTGCTCCTGCTTGCCTTTGACCTCGACGGCCAGGCCGAAGACCGTCTTCTGGTGCTCGACCAGCTTGGCCTCCATGCCGTTGACTACGTCGAAGTTCTCCTCGAGCGAGGTGTTGATTGAGTCGATCTCGGCCTTGACTTTGTCCCGCTCCCTGGCCTTGCCCGCGATCTCCTCGTCGCGCCTGTCCTTCTCCTGGACGAACTGCCTGAGCCTTAGGAGGTGGAGGTCGAGCTCGGCGGCGAAGGTCTCCTCGCGGAGGGCCCGGTACTTGAGGGTCTTCTCGGACTGGGACCTGAGACTGTCGTGGCTGCGCTTCACCTCGACGAGGACCCCGCCCACCTGGCGCATATTCTCCTCGGTCCTCTCGAGCTTCTGCTCGGCCTCGCGCGAGCGGACCTTGTGCTTGGTTATCCCGGCCGCCTCCTCGAAAAGATAGCGTCGGTCCTCAGGCTTGGACGAGAGTATCTGGTCGATCTTGCCTTGCTCCATGACTGAATAGGCCGACTTACCGATGCCCGTGTCCCAAAAGAGCTCTCGCAGCTCCTTCAGCCTGACCTGCGCGCCGTTGATGAAATACTCGGCTTCCCCTGAGCGGTAGAGGCGGCGCTTGATGGCGATCTCGGCGGCTCCGACCGAGAGGAGACCGTCTTCGTTCGAGATAGTGACCGTCACCTCGGCGACGGAAAGAGGCTTGCGCGTCTCCGTTCCATTGAATATCACGTCTTCCATGCTATCGGCGCGGAGGCTGCGAGCCGATTGCTCTCCGACGACCCATTTTATGGCGTCCACCACGTTGGACTTGCCGCAGCCGTTGGGACCGAGGAGAGCGGAGATGCCATCGGAGAATTCGATTAAAGTTCTATCGGCGAATGATTTAAATCCAAAAATCTCGAGACTTTTAAGGAACACTAATCTGCCTCGTTGTGTCCTGACCTAGGACCAGAATGTAGCATGCGCAATCTCGAATTCGCAAGGTAGGCCCAAAGAATGGCCCGTTCTTCTCCTCGGAATGTCGAAAAAACCCAAATATCGCACAAAGGGCTTGACTCTTTTTTGAATTAGATGAAAATGAAAACTAGTTTGTAGTATAAACTTGTTTTCAGGAGAACTATATGAACCAGTCCGAGCTCGAAACCCTCCTGGCTGACGTGGAAGAGCTCAAGAGGGCCGTGCGGCGAAACAATCCCTTTCTCAGGCAGGTCGTCGCCGGTCGCTTCTTCGCAGTCCTGAGCATACCCTTCGGACTCTTCGTAGTCGCGTTCTGCACAGGGACCCAGATACTCGTGACGCGGCTGGGCTCCTTTTCCGCGGTACCGGCGGCGTGGAAGATCACGGCGGGGATATTTTTAGCCCTCTTCTTCGTTATCGGCTCGTCTCTTAAATGGAGCTTTCTGGCCCGCCAGGCGCGCAAAGTCGAGGAAGGCGCTAACTTCTGGACCGTCATCCGCAGCATATATGGAGGAACCTGGCTCCACCTAAACGTTCCGGCGATGCTTTGCGCGGTTCTCGTGCCGGTTCTCGCGATCCTCGCCGGCCATCCCTGGTATATCGCACCGGGCATCGCGATTTTCCTCGCCATTCCCAGCAACAGCATGGGCCTCATAGTCGATCGTCCCGAGTACCTCGCCGCGGGCTGGTACGCGCTAATCTCGGGCCTGGTTTCACTTTTCTTTATCGAGGCCTTGCCCTTCGTCTGGGCCGAGGTCATTTGGGGAGGATACCTTCTCGTCTTCGGGTTGGTCGGCCTCGCGGTCAAGGACCGAGGCGATTCAGCATGAGCGCTGCCAACCCGGGGGGGGAACGTAGTGGTTCATCGGGCACCGCCCGCGACCTCGCGGGCCTGGATTTGGACAAGGTCATACACGAGCGGGCCAGGCTCATGCTCCTGACCTACCTCGCCTCGTCGGACAAGGCCCAGACGGGCTTTACCGAGCTAAGGGACGAGCTGCGGATGAGCGCCGGGAATCTGTCGGTGCAGCTGAGGACCTTGGAGGAGGCCGGCTACGTGCAGATCGACAAGCGCTTCGTGGAGAACAAGCCCTATACGGGAGTCGCCCTCACCGCCAAGGGGCAACGAGCCCTCTCGGATTATCTCGGCGAGCTGGAAGTCATAGTCGCATCGCTTCGGGGAAGCCCGGCGGGCGAGCGGCGAAAGGATGGTTGACATGGCTGCTTTGCATCTCGAGAAGGTGACGAAAGTCTACAGGAAAGGCGACAACGAAGTCCGGGCACTCGACTCGGTCGACCTCGACATCGAGGCCGGGGAGTACCTGGCCGTCGTCGGGCCGTCGGGCTCGGGCAAAACCACGCTGCTGAACATCCTGGGCTGCCTCG
Source organism: uncultured Treponemataceae bacterium (assembly GCA_964404145.1). Classification (GTDB taxonomy): domain Bacteria; phylum Spirochaetota; class Spirochaetia; order Treponematales; family Rectinemataceae; genus UBA1306. Next base: position 172,029 of record CAYOIX010000005.1, on the reverse strand, counting down.
ACACGCCGACCGGGGGCCGCATGGTCTACGATGGCAAAGAGCTCCGCATGCTCGGCGAGGAAGCCCTCTCGGCCTACCGCAGGGACAGGATCAGCTTCGTGTTCCAGTCCTACAACCTGATCCCCGTGCTCACCGTGCGCGAGAACGTCGAGCTGCCCCTCGTAATCGAGCGGAGGCTGCACAACGGCGACGTGAAGGAGCGGGCCGAGGAGATCATCGCAGCGGTGGGCCTCGCCGGCAAGGAGAACCGCTACCCGCGCGAGCTTTCAGGCGGCCAGGAGCAGCGTGTCGCCATCGCACGCGCCCTCGTGAAGCGGCCGCTCGTCGTCCTCGCGGACGAGCCGACGGCGAACCTGGACTCCCATATGGCCGAGGAGATCGTGGAACTCATGCGCAAGATCAACGCCGAGCGCGGGACGACCTTCGTCTTCTCGACGCACGACAGGCTGGTCATGGAGCACGCGCGCCGGATCGTCACGATCCGGGACGGCCGCGTGACCTCCGACGAGAGGAAGTGAATCATGGGTACCCTCTGGAGGATCGCGCTGCGGAACACGCTGCGCCACAAGCGGCGCACGATCATAACGGCCATCGTGATGACGGCCGGCATCTCCTGCTTCATCGCCTTCGATTCCATCATCGCGGGCATGGACAGGATGGCCATCGACAACATGGAGGCCTACACGGTCTCCTCGCTCAAGCTCCGGAACCCGGCCTACGTGGACGACATCGCGGCCAATCCCCTCGACAAGCCCCTCGCGAACGGGGAGGCAGTCCTCGCCGCCCTCGCCTCGCGCGGGATCGCGGCGACGCCGCGAATCCGCTTCGTCGCGAGCCTCTCGAACTACGACGACTCGATCCCCGTCCTCGCGGACGCCGTGGACCCGGGACGGGATGCGAGCGTCTTCAAAGTGGCGTCCTCTGTGAAGCAGGGTTCATGGCTCGGCCCTTCGACGCCCAAGTCCGTGGTCATGGGCGCGGCCCTCGCCGACGAGCTGGGCCTCAAGGTCGGGGACGGGGTCCTCGTCTCGGCCCAGACGGTGAGCGATACGACCAACGCCGACGAGTACGAGATCGTCGGCCTCGTCGACACGCCGGCCTTGGAGATCAACCACTCCGGGCTCTTCATGTCCCTCGCCGACGCGAGGGAGCTCCTGGTCGCCCAGGCCGCGGGCGCGGGGCCCCTCATCACGGAGGTCGACGCGGCGCTGCCGCGGGGCGCGACCCTGGGCGCCGCGGTGGCCTCGGGGGACCGGAAGGCCGGGGAGCTCCGCGCGGCCCTCCCCGGCGTCCGCGTTGACCCCATCTCCTCGCTCGCCAAGGACTACCTCGCGCTGCGCAACGCGAAATCTAAGTACTCCTTCGTCCTCATCCTCATCGTCCTCCTCATCGCGGCCGTGGGCATCGTCAACACGATCCTCATGTCCATCTACTCACGCGTGCGCGAAATCGGCGTGCTCAGAGCCTACGGGATGACGCCTCGGGACGTGACGCGGCTCTTCCTCCTCGAGGGGCTCGCCGTGGGCGTCGTGGGCTCGGCCCTAGGCGTCGCCCTGGGGATCTTCTTCGACTTCCTCATGATCGCGAAGGGCTTCGACCTGACCTCCATGGCGGACCGCTTCGGCAGCCTGCCTCTCTCGGGCGTGCTGCGCGGCGAATGGAACGCCGGCGCCATCGTCTTCGGCTTCGCATTCGGCGTCGTCGTATCCCTCGTCGCGGCCCTGGTGCCGGCGCGGCAGGCCGCGCGGATGAACCCGACCTCGGCCCTCAGGTTCCAGTAGGAGGCGGCAAGCATGAACTCCTTCGCCATGGCGCTCCGGAATCTCGGGCGCAACCGGAGGCGCAGCCTCCTCGCGATGATCTCGGTCTTCCTCGCGATCTTCGTCGCCGTCTTCGCGGACGGCTTCATATCCGGGATCGTCGAGTCGATGACGCGCAACGTGACCAAGAACCAGACCGGCCACGTCAACATCGAGACCTCCCGCTACCGCGCTCGGGAGCGCTTCATGCCGGCCAACGCGGCGATCCCCGACGCGGGCGCCGTCGCCGCAGCCATCTCCGGCTATCCCGCGCTCCGCCGCATCGTCGATCAGGTCGAGCCGCGGATCCAGTTCGGCGTCGTCCTGTCGGGGCCGACGGGAACCAAGGCCGCCCTGGGCATGGGCGGCGACCCCGAGGGGGAGCGCAGGCTCCTCATGCTCGACCGGACCATACTCCCGGGCGGCTCCTACCTCCGTTCGCCGGGGGAGGCGATCGTGGGCTGGAAGCTGGCCTCCGACCTAGGCCTGAAGCCAGGCGACTACCTCAAGGTTATGACGGAGAAGGCCGACTACGGTCTTGGCTTCAAGAAATTCCGCATAGCGGGACTTTTCAAGACGGGACTGGAATCCTTCGACGCCGCGAGCTTCCAGGTCGCGATCGCAGACGCCCGGGACCTCCTGGGAATGGGAGCAGGCGCCTCGCAGGTACTCGTCATGCTCAAAAGCTCGCGCGAGGCGGACCGGGCGACCGCTCTGATCGCGAAAGCGCTCGCCGCGGCCGGAATGGAAGTCGCCGGGTCCAAGCCGGGGCCGGGAGCGCTGTCTGTGCGGAGCTGGACGAGCATCGGCGACTTTGCCTCCCTGATACGGATGGTGAGTGGCGTGTATGCGATGATCGAGCTCATCTTCATCTTCCTCGGCGCCTTCATCATCGCCAACGTCATGATGATGGTGGTCCTGGAGCGGAAGCGCGAGATCGGGATACTCAAGTCGATGGGGATGCGCAGGCCCAGGATCCTCGGGCTCTTCCTGGCCGAGGGCAGCCTGCTCGGCGCCTTCGGCTCCGCCGCCGGGGCCATCGCCGGCACCGCCATCAACGCCTTGTTCGCCGCGAGGGGAATGGACGTGTCGAAGCTCATCGGCGGCACAGACTACCAGATGGACAACGTGATCCATACGGGAGTCCACCCCGTCCAGGTGCTCGGCTTTTTCCTCCTGGGGGTCCTGGTCTCGTCGGCCATCGCCTACCTGCCTTCGCGCAGCGCCGCGAGGATGGATCCGATAGACGCAATACGCTCGGTCTAACAGGGTGTTGAAAAAGGCTACGAAGCCTTTTTCAACACTACCTTGATTTCTGCAATTGCTCGAAAAGCGCTAGCTTTTCGAGCAATTGCAAGGCAGGCTGTTGAAATGCTTCGAGTATTTCAACAGCCTGCTAAGGGGCGGGAAAGGAAATCGATATGAAAGATTCTACGAGAATGGCGCCGGTGGCCGCGCTGGCGATCGGCTTATCGTTCCTTGCGGCCACCGCCCTCGGGGCCCAGGGACTGGGCTCCGTCGACGAGATACTCGCGAAGGTCGACGCGAACATGTCCTTCGGGAACATCCGCTACTCGGCCCGCATGGAGATCACCATCGGGGGCGAGACCCGCTACAAGGACATGAGCGCCGTCGCTAAGGGCTCGGACAAGGCCTTCGCCGAGTTCACCAATCCCGAGGACCGCGGGACCCGCTACTTGAAGCTCGCCAAAGACATGTGGATCTACTTCCCCAAGGAACAGGACACGGTCAAGATCTCCGGCCACCTCCTCAAGGAAGGCATGATGGGCTCGGACGTATCCTATGAGGACGCCCTCGAGTCGAGGGACTTCAAGGCCAAGTACGACCCGTCGCTCAAAGGCAAAGAGGCATTGGACGGCCGCGACTGCTATCTCGTGCAGCTGGACGCGAAGGTGCCGACGGCGGCCTACGATCGGCGCGTCATGTGGGTGGATGCAGAGCGCTTCGTCGTCCTCAAGGAGGAGATGTACGCGAAATCGGGGAGGCTCCTCAAGACGAGCGCGGCCCTCGAGGTCCAGCGCGTCGGCGATCGCTGGTATCCAACGCGGACGGAGTACGTCTCGAAGCTTCGCAACAATACGAAGACGGTCTTCTCGATGAGCAAGATCGAGATGGATGTCGCCCTCGACGAGCGGCAGTTCACCATGTCGTCTCTCACGAAATGAGGCTTTGGCGATGAAGGTCTCGATCCTCGCCGTCACACTAGCAGCGGCGCTCGCTAGCGTCGCCTCGCCCCTCGGCGCGGCCCAGGATTCTCCAAGCGCGACCTTCGGCGGATCGGTCCTGGAGCAGGCCTACGGAAGCTACTCGGGCTCGGGCGGCTTCTCGTCCGACGATTTCGGCTATGGATCCTCGACGACGCTCGGCCTGAATCTCGACGTCAAAGGGCAGCGCGCCAGAGCGAGCGCCTCTCTCGAGACCGCGGTCATGGATGGCGACGCCGCTCAAATCGCGTGGCTCCTGATCAAATTGAAGCAGGCCCCCGCGGACGAGCTCTTCGTGCCCGATGGCCCTGCGGGAGGGCCTGACCTTCTCATGGCATTTCGAGTGCGTACGCTGTATGTCAAGCTCGATGCCGACTGGGTCTCGCTCACGGCCGGGCGACAAGTGATCAATTACGAACGAGGAGCGCTCTGGAGCCCGACGGACATCTTCACGCAGCTCGACCTGACGGGCCTCTCGCCCGTCAGGCTGGGAAGCGACGCGCTCAGGCTTACTTTCCCCCTCGGGACTACGAGCGGCTTCGACATGGCAGCTTCGCCCGGCACGGTTCCCGCGGACGGCCTCTACTCCGCGCGGCTCTCCGGCCTCGTGCTCGGCGTCGACGCCGCGCTTTCGGCCGCTCGGGACGGAACGGCGAGGACGACCTACATGGGGGCGGATTTCAAGGCCGATCTCGAAGTCGGCTTCTACGGCGACCTCTCCTACGCATTGCCGGATTCCGGAGCCGCGGGCAGTGTCAGGGCCGCCGGAGGCGCCGACTGGTCCACCGGGGATTTCATCTTCGCGGCCGAGTACTATTACAACGGGGGAGGGGCGGAGGCCGATCCATTGTTCCCGGGCCTGCAGAACCTGTACGGCGAGATAACCTGGCGCGCGACGGAGTTCCTTACCGTCTCTCCTTCGATCATCTGGGACCTCACGGACGATTCCGGCACGGGGATGATCCTCGTTTCGCTATGGGCCGCCCAAAACGCGACCCTGGCCGTCTACGGCAAGGCGATTTGGGGACAGGGGACCGGCAGCTACGCGGGGCTCGAAGGCCTGATCGGCAGCATCGCGACGGTCGCCGGCCAGCTCGGGGCGACTCTCGAGATCTCTTTTTGACGTATTTCCTTGACCCCATGCCTATTAAAGCTGGAAATTCAGAGTAAGGAGATCGACTTTATCTACGGTCGCCGAAGAAGGTAACCATGCCGAGCAAACGTATCCTTCGAGCTCTGGCGCCGGCCCTGCTTGCAGCGGCGTTGAGCTCTACCGCGATCAATGCGCAGGGCGGCACGATCACCGCCTCCGGGACGGCGGCGGCACCTCGATTGCTCTTCGCGAATAGCATCGCGGACGTGGCCGAGGCGGCCAGGCCGAGCGTGGTCCATATCGATACCACGGGAACCATGCTCCAGCAGCTGCCTATAAACGGCCCTTTCGGCATCCATGCACCGCAGGACAGTTCGGGGACCGTGCCGGTGCGCGGACTCGGGAGCGGCGTAATCCTCGACAAGGATGGGCGCATTCTCACGAACAACCACGTCGTGGAGAACGCCGAGACCATCTCGGTGCAATTCTTCGACGGCTCCACGCGTCCCGCGAGCCTGATCGGGGCCGACCCCACTACCGACCTGGCGGTCATCAAGGTCGACGGCCCGATAGGGGCCCCCCCCGTCCGCTTCGGGGACTCCGACTCCATGAGAGTCGGGGATTGGGTCGTGGCGATCGGCTCGCCGGAAGGCCTCGACTGGACAGTGACTATGGGGATCATCAGCGCCAAGCACCGCGGCAATGTCGGCGACGGGGAGCCCACGGGGCTGGAGGACTACATCCAGACCGACGCGGCTATCAACCCGGGGAACTCCGGAGGTCCCCTGCTCAACCTCAATGGCGAAGTCATCGGCATCAATTCGGTAATCCTCTCGCAGAGCAACGGTTCCGAGGGACTCGGCTTCGCGATACCGGCGACCCTCATCAAGACCATCTCAGACAGCCTTGTCAGGATGGGCAAGGTTGTCCGCGGCGACCTAGGCGTTAAATTCCAGGACCTCAGCCAAGAGCTGATCGAAGGCCTCAAGCTGCCTTTGGGGACCGCGGGCGTCGCGGTCGTCGAGGTGATTCCCGAGGGTCCGGCCGACTCGTCGGGCTTGAAGCAGGGCGACGTCATCCTCCGCTACGACGGCGAGCCCATCCTCTCGGCCATCGCCCTCAAACGCGCCATCGCGGCATCGAAGCCCGGCGACGCGGTCGAGCTCGATATCATCCGCAACGGACGGGCGCTTCGCCTGAGCGCCACCGTGGAGGACCAGTTCGTCCTCCTCAAGCGCGTGGCGGCTCGGCCGGGCTACAAGCTGCTGGGGCTCATCGTGAGGGCCCTGGAGGCCGACGAGGCCCGCAATCTGGGCCTTACGAACGCTTCAGGCGTGATCGTTACCCAGGTCGTGCCCGGCAGCCCCGCCGACCAGGCGAACGTGAACGTCGGCGACGTCATCTTCAAGGTTGGCACCGCGGATGTCGCTGATCCGAAGCAATTCAGGGCTAGGATCGCAGACGCGGCCAAGTCCGGTTCCGCCCTCCTCCTGATCCACGATGCGAGCACGGGTGTAGTCGGCTACCTCAATGTGCCGCTAAAGCGCTGAGTCGCCTCCGGATGCGGTCTACTTCTCGTCCTGGCTCACGAGAAGAGAGTAGACCTCCTGCGGAGTCTTCGCGGCGAGGAGGGAGGCGCGCAGTTCGTTGTTCTTGAGCTTTGAGCTGAAGAAGGAGAGCGTTTGCAGGTAATAGGCATGCTGGTTGTAGGCAGCCGCGATCATGAATAGCAGCCGCACCGGTACGTCGTCGAGGGACTGGAAATCGATGATGTCCGCCTGGCTGACGCCCACCGAAACCACGAGGTCGGTGACGGACGAGAGTCGCACGTGGGGGATGGCGATGCCCCGCCCGATAGCGGTGCTCATGAGTTCTTCACGGCGGAGGATCTCGGCCACGAGCTCCTGGCGGCTCTTTATTTGAGGGGCGCCCGCGAGATTCTCGGCGAGGGAGATTAGAGCATCGCGCTTCTTGGAGTAATTCAGGAAGAGTATCCTGTCGGGCGAGAGGATATTCTGGATCTGGACGACGCTGAAGACATTGGAAGGACGATTAGAGCTGAGTCTCTCGTTCACCCAGCGCTCGATCTCGCTCTTCTTGAAGCGCCAGACTGTTCCGATCTTGCCTGACGGGATTTCGCCCTTTTGAGCCCAGTCGTAGACCGTACGCTCGGATACGCGAAGGTATCGTGCGACTTCTTCTATCGTAAGGATATCGTCATCCATGCGAAGGACCCCTCTCAATGCCCATGATCGGCATTATTCTGCAACGAATGTGAAGGAATGTCAAGGATAGAAATAAAACGAGTTTTATCTGTCCAGATAGAGCCATTGGCTCCTCGATTCGAGCGCGGAACGGTGACAAGTACCCTCGGGTCATTCAGTCGCGATCGAAGTACTCGGAGATCTCTCCGGACGCGAAGCCGAGGGCGCGGAGACGGCGCCTGACCGAATCCCTATTCGCCCCCGCACGCTCCGCCTCCTTCTCGGCCGCTCTCGCGAGCGCGGAAGCCCGCTCTTCCGGCCCCAGGACCGCCGCGATGGCGGTCTTTGCCTCGTCGACGTCTATCCCGCGCTCGCGGAGGGCCGCGAGGATACTCGCGGGCCCTTCTGGCCGCCTCGACAGGCGCGAGGCCGCATATGCCTCGGCGAATCGGCTATCGGAGAGGGTGCCTTCGGAACGAAGCCGGTCGAGGGCGCTGCGGACGGCCTTCTTGGAGAAGCCCCGCGCCTCGAGCTTGAGCCCGAGCATATAGCTCGATTGCTCGGCTCGGGAGAGGAGGGCGAGGGCTTTTTTTTCCGCTTCGTAGGCCTCCGCGGCCAAGGCGAGGAGCTGCGACTCGCCTTCATCGAGCTCGACCCCTGGCGCGAGGCTGGCGGGGGCGAGGCCAAAAGCCTCCGCTTGGGAAGGGCGCAACAATAAGGAAGAGCCTCCGACCGCTACAATCGCGGTGCCGGAGGCTCCTCTTTGCACGGATTCGACCCGCAGGCTCGGCGGGGACTCGCTCGCCCCTCGCCCAGGCCCGGCGGCCTCCCGCGCATCGTCGGCGCGGGAGGGAAACCGCTTCATGATCGGGCCGAGATTAGCGCTTGGAGAACTGGAAGCGCCTGCGCGCTCCGCGCTGGCCGTACTTCTTGCGCTCGACCATCCGCGGATCGCGCGTGAGGAAGCCGTTGGCCCTGAGAGCGGCATGGCTGGCGGGGTCGACCTGCGACAGGGCCTGCGCGAGGCCGTGGCGACAGGCTCCGGCCTGACCATTTGGGCCGCCGCCGGCTACCGTGATAAGTATATCGTACTTATTCTCGGCTGCGGTGACGAGCAGGGGCTGGCGGACGATGGTGACGAGCTCGCTCAGCTTGAAGTACTTGTCGAGCTCCTCGCCGTTCACGCTGACCTTGCCCTCGCCTTCGCGAAGAAAGACGCGGGCCACGGCGCACTTTCGACGGCCGGTTCCGATTCCGAGGTTCCTGATCATCCTCTGATCCCCTTATTCGATGTCGATCGCGATAGGCGCCTGAGCGGCGTGCGGATGGCTCGGCCCCGCGTAGATTTTGGCGTTCTTGTAGAGCTTGCGGCCGAGAGGCCCCTTCGGGAGCATACCGCGGATCGCGAGTTCCAGGGGCGCTATCGGATCGCGCCCGATGAGCTGGCTGAATGTGTAGTCCTTGAGGCCGCCGGGGAATCCGGTATGATGATAGTACATCTTGTCTTGGCGCTTGCGGCCTGTGACGTTCACCTTGTCCGCATTGACTATGACGATGTAGTCGCCGGTCTCCTGGGAGGGCTCGTAGGTCGGCTTGTTCTTGCCGCGGAGCATGTAGGCGGCTTTCGCGGCCACTCGGCCGAGGCTTTTACCTTCGGCGTCGATCACGTACCAGGAGCGCTTGGCGAACTCGGACTCCGGCGTGACGTAGATCGTCTTCATGTATCTGTACCCTTGCCTTCTATTGGGATGCGCGCGACGCCCGCTGGAACGCGCTGCCTCGCTAATGCGCGGGCGGTATATTCCCATATCCGGGAAACTGTGTCAATACCGGTATCTCGGCGCTTCCCGACCCGTCCTCCTCTTGGTCCGCGGCTATTGCTCCTTCTTGTCCAAGGCGGCCTGCTTGGCTTCTTCGGCCTCCTCCCTCTTCGCTTCCAGGCGGTCCTTGATGTCCGCGACGCCGATAAATACGGCGACCAGGCCGATGAAAGCCGCGAGGACTGGTAGGGAGCCTTTAAGGAAATTGATTACGTCGGCCCACCATCCGAGGGGGCCGGGGACGATCGCGAAGATCGCGAAAGCGATGAGGATGGCTCCGACTATCAATGCTACCATTTCTATTCCTCCTTGAGTCGCGACGGCGACAGGCGAGTCGCCGTCCGGCATAATAGCACCCCTACCCGCCCGAGGCAACACGGGCTTTCGCGCCGCGCCTCCCCGTCGAGGCCGGCCGCAGCCGAAGCTTGCCCCTTCCTCGTGCCCGCCGCTATACTTGGTCGCATGTTTCGCGCCGAATCCCTCGCCCTGTACAAGAGTCGTCCCGTCGTGGTAGTCGAGCCGAGGGATCGGATCGAAATCCGACTCGAGGATGGCTCGACGATCCGGGTGCGGGATAAGGACTTGGTCCTCCTGCACGAGGGCCCGGTCAAGGACCTGCCAAGATCGGCCGAGGGCGGGGATTTCGAGACCGCGAGACGCATGCTTCTCCCTGACGCGAGCCCGTCCTGGACCGAGCTGGCCGATCTTGTTTTTGGGGAATCGGGACCCGGCCAGGTCCTCGCATGCTGGCGAGAAGCTTCGAAAGGCCTCCTCTTCAAGATCGAGGAAGGCAATCCCGTGCCGCTCGACGACGACGCGGTGGCCCGGGAAGCCCAAAAACGGGCGCGCAAAGAAAGCGAAGCGGGCGAGCGGGCGGCCTTCCTCGAAAGGGCGAAAAGGATCAAGGCGCACAGCAGGGGGCTGGGCCCAGGCGCCGACGGCGCTCGGGCCCAGTCTATGGCCTTCGAGGAGCCCGACCGACGCTTCCTCGCCGAAATCGAGGCCCTCGCCTATGGGAAGAGCGAGAAGAGCAAAGCCTGCGTCGATCTGGGCATCTCCGAGACGCCCGAAGCCGCCCAAGCCTTGCTGCTGGCAGTGGGCGTCTGGGACGAGACGATAAATCCCCATCCGCTCCGCGCCCTGTGTCCCCTGACGTCGCCCAAGGCGGAAATCGGACCGGAACTCGACGATCTCGAGCGGGTCGACCTGACGGCGATGGAATCCCTGGCCATCGACAACTCTTGGTCGAACGACCCCGACGACGCCATCGCCTGGGACGGCCGCGCCGCCTGGGTCCATGTCGCCGATCCCGCCTCCGCCATCCTGCCCGATTCGCCCTCGGATAGGGAGGCCCTGGCTAGGGGCTCGACCCTCTACCTGCCGGAGTCCACCGTTCCGATGCTGCCCGACGAAGCCCTGCGGCGCTACGGCCTCGGCCTGTCGGATACTTCGCCCGCCCTGTCCTTCCGCATCGATCTGGCCGAGGACGGCTCGATTTCCGGCGTGGAGACTATGGCCTCGATCGTCCGCGTCAAACGCTGCTCCTATGGGGATGCCGACCTTCTCCTGGACGCGGGGAAGGCCCCCGGACTGGCGGCGCTGGCGGCGCTCGCCGCCCGGAGGAGGGCGAGACGCGTATCGAACGGCGCCATCGAGATAGACATTCCGGAGGTCAGGATAAGCGTCGAAGGCGAGCCCCGGGAGATCCGGATAGATGCCGTCCCGAAGGACCGATCGAGCGGGATCGTGCGGGAGATGATGCTCCTCGCCGGGGAGGCCGCGGCTCGCTGGGCCTTCGAGCGCGGCTTGCCATTCCCGTTCTACGGCCAGGAGGCGCCTTCGGACATGGGCGCGGCCGCTCTAGGCGAGCTCTCTCCCGAAGGGGAGTCTGGGCTTTCGGTCCAATTCGCGCGCCGCAGGCTCATGCGGGCCGGCATGTGGGGTCCAAGCCCCAGCGCGCACCGAGGCCTCGGCCTATCCTTCTACGCGCAAGTCACGAGCCCCCTGCGACGCTACCAGGATCTCCTCGGCCATATCCAGCTCCGCGCACTTTTGGCGGGACGACCCCCGATGGACGCCGACGAGGTCTCCCGGCGCTGCGCCCTGGCCCAGGCGGCATCGGCTGCGACGCGGCAAGCCGAGAGGGCGAGCGACCTTCACTGGACGATAGCCTATCTCGCCCGGCATCGGGATTGGGCCGGCGAGGCTATCGTGGTCGGCGGCGCGGGCCCCGGCGTCTGGCAGGCCTACATTCCGGAGCTCGGCCTCGAAGCTCGGCTGAGGCTCGGAGCCGACAGGGCCCTCGACGAGAGGATACGAATACGGCTCGTCCGCGCCGAGCTGCCGAGCCTCGAAACCTCGTTCGAGGAGACTCATTGACCGCTGATCCTTATATACTTATCCTGTGCCTACGATGGAACAAAAGGACTACAGGCTCGCCGCGATAATGTACACCGACATCGCCGGATTCTCCCGCATGATGGAGAGGGACGAGGCGGGCACTCTCGAGCTCCTTAAGTACCACAACGAGCTGATCGCGGGCATAGTCGAGCGCCACCACGGCACCGTGATCAAGACGATAGGCGACGCCCTCCTCATCGATTTCAAGAACACGGTCGAGGCCCTTCAGAGCGCGATGGAAGTCCAGGACAGACTCTATGAGCACAACAAGGCGAACCCGGGCCTTCCCCTCCTGGTCCGCATCGGCGTTCATCTCGGCGACATCTACTTCTTCGAGAACGACGCCCTCGGCGAGGGAATCAACATCGCCGCGCGGCTGCAGTCCCTGGCGAGGCCCGGCTCCATCTGCTTCTCGCAGGATGTCTACAATCTCGTCCTGAACAAGATCGAGTTCAGGGCCGAGAAACTGGGAAAAGTCTCCCTCAAGAACATCACCAAGGAAATCCACGCCTACGAGATAACGACGCCCAACGCCGAGTTCGATCCGGAGCACGACAAGCCGAGGCCCGGATACAAGCCGGGATCCTATCTCGAAGGGGATTCAGCCGGCACGATCCCGGTCGGGGGGATGAGCTCCTCGGCCGGGCCATTTTCGTCGCGAGCGGTAGCCGCGCCATCCCCGGCCCAGCCTGCGTCGATACCCTCGCCCCAGCCGGCACCACTGGTGGAGACCCGGGCCGAGGCCGGCCGCGGAGAGGGCTCGCCCAGCCTCCTCACCGAGATCCGCCGCGCGATCTTGCAGGACACGAAGGGCCTGGGCAGGCGCATGAGCGTCGCCGAGGCAATCGAGCGCTATGGCTCCTACGGCGTCGAAGCCGAGGAAGTCATAGCGACGATGGCCGACCAAGGCCTCTTGGTCAAGCGCGCGGCCACGCAGCCGGATCCCTCGTCGATCCCGTCCCTCATAGCCGGCATCGGCCGCAATGCGGCCGGCGATTTCGACCCGAACGCGCTTAAGAACAATATAGAGGCCGCGGTTCACGGGATAGTCAACGAGATCGAGAAAAGCGTCGAGCGCAACATGTCGAGCGACAAGCTCGATCACTACGCCGAGAAATACAGGCACCATGCCGAGCGCTACCGCGAGCGCGCGGAGCGTCACCGGGAACGCTACCGCGAGCGCAGCGAGTCGAGACACGAGCTCGGGGGGGAGCCCGACAGCGCGGAGGAACAGGCCCGCGATTTCGACGCCTACCTGCGGAGCCTCGAGATACGCCTCAGAAAGGCGCGCGGCGGGTTCATCGGCAACCTCACCAGCTTCCTGGCGGTCAATGGATTCCTTTGGTTCCTCAACCTGAGCACTTCGGCCTCCTTCCTCTGGGCGGCCATCGTGAGCGCAGGCTGGGGCATCGGTCTGCTCTCTTCGGCGGTGGCCGCCAGGCGATCGGGCGATAAGCTCCGCGAGGCCGAGGCCATGCCGGAGCTCGATCGGGGGCAGCTCGCCGATTACAAGAGGCTCAACAGGGCCAAGGACTCCATGGCCCAGCACGGGGCCAGCACCATAATGGTACCCCTCCTCCTCGCCGTGATCAATTTCCTCACCGGTCCGCACTTCCTATGGTTCCTCATACCTACTGCCGCGATGCTCGTCGGCTATGTCTCCCACCTAGCAGCCTTCTCCGCGACTAGGCCCCGCCTCGAGCGCAGGCTTCTGGATTCCCTCGGGATCAAGGGCGGCTGGAGGAACATCTTCCGCGGCGGCAAGGCTCGCCGGGAGGAGATCGTCGGCCTCGGAGTCTACGCGGAACTCTACCGCGACGCCGAGGCAGCCAAGGACGCGATCGCGGCCCAGCTCAAGTCGGGCGCAGCCGGCCCGGTCGACGCCGATCTCGCCCCCGCCCTCGACCAATACCTCGGGCAGGTAAGGCTCCTCGCCCAGTCGGCCAACGAGATCGACCGCCTCGTCGAGAGCATACCGATGGCCGACCTCGCGAAGGACAAGGCGGCTCTCGTCGCCAAAGAAGAATCGGCGAGCGCGGGCCTAAAGGCGGAATACGAGAAATCGATCGAGGAGATAGACAAGCAGGAAAGCTCTTATAGGGAGCTCAAGGAGCAGAGCGAGGTCGTCCGCCTTCGCTTGGGATCGTCGGTGAACCAGCTCAAGCAGATGCGACTCGACATAGCGCGCGTTCAGACCTCGCCGGGCGTCGAGGGAGCAGCCGGCATCGAAGCGCTTAGGCTTCGAACCGACGAACTATCGCGATACCTCGAGGACCTGCGCGCAGGCTATGTCGAGGGTCGGGCCGATCCTTTCGCGGAGCTCGAAGAAGCCGAAAAAAAGCGCCTTGCCGCGGAGCCTGGGAGGGATCCCGAAGGGACCCCGATAGCTGAACCGCGCCACTCATCCTGAGCGAGGCCTCAATAATTAAAAACTATTATTATAGTATGTAAATTATAAGCAATGACGATAGCAAATTACGAATGAAAATTAATATTGACTATATGGAATTAATATTGTAGTCTTTCCTTGCAAATTTGATGATTTTCGACATTCAGCGCTTTTCCACACATGACGGTCCCGGCATAAGGACGGTCATCTTCTTCAAAGGTTGTCCCCTTTCCTGCGCCTGGTGCGAGAATCCGGAGAGTCAATCCTTCGACCGGGAGCTTCTCTTCATTAAAGCCCGCTGCGTCGGCTGCGGCTCTTGCCTCGACCCGGTCAACGGAGGGGCCATGCGGAAAGCCAGCGAAGGCGAGGTAGAGGTGGATAGGAAGGTCAGGCCGCCGCCTTCCATCGCCGGGGCCTGCCCTTCGCTCGCGCTCAGACTCGCGGGGAGCGAGGCCTCGGTCGAGGAGATACTCGCGGTAGTCCTCAAAGACGAAGCCTTCTATCGCAACTCGGGAGGAGGTGTCACCTTTTCGGGCGGCGAGCCCTTCGCCCAGGTCGAGCTTCTCGACGAACTGGTCGGCGCTTCGGCTGGGCATGGCCTGGACACGGCCGTGGAAACCTGTTTGGCCGTGCCCTGGGGAGCCGTAGAGCGCCTCATAGGGAGGATGGGGCATTGGCTGGTGGACCTCAAACATACCGATTCCGACGCCTTCCGCGCCGGAACGGGAGGCGAGGTCCGCCTCGTCCTCGGCAACATCGAAAGACTGGCGCTCGCCGGCGCCGACATCGCGTTCAGGGTGCCCCTTATTCCGGGCTTCAACGATGACGAGGTCTCGATGCGCGGTATCTTCGTCTTCGCTTCCTCGCTGCCTTTCCCTTCGGGGACGGCCGGGCGTCGCAAGCTCGATATACTTCCCTACCACGACCTCGCCAGAGGGAAGTACGAGGCGCTCGGGCGGCCCTACCCCTTCATGCCGGGCGCGCGTGTCGAAGCTGCGCGCATCGCCGCCTTGGCCGAGCTCGGACGTGGTATGGGCCTCGACATAACGGTTGGAGGCTGAATGCCGCCAATGAAGGAGGGCTAGGGTGGGCTACAGAGTGGGAGTCGATCTCGGTGGAACGAAACTGGCCATCGGCGTGGTCGACGACGCGGGCGCTATCCTCGGTGAGTCCGTCACCTACGATCACGCGGGGCTCTCGGAGGAACTCGTCCTGGGTCGTATCCTTCTCGGCGTCGAGACGGCGATGAGGAAAGCGGGAGTAGGGAAGGACGGGATCGCGGGCGTGGGCGTCCTTTTCCCCGGCCACATTCGCTGGCCCGAAGGTGTGACCCTTACATCGTCAAATCTTCCGGGCTTCAAGGGATTCCCGATAAGGCGGAGACTCGAGGAGCTTCTCGGACTGCCTGTGCTCGCGGACAACGACGCGAACGGCCAAACTCTGGGCGAGTACCGCTACGGAGCCGGCGCCGGCTTCGAGCACATGGTCTTCATGACGGTCAGCACGGGTATCGGCGGCGGCATCGTCGTGAACGGCAAGCTCTATCGCGGCGCGACCGGCACGGCCGGCGAATTCGGCCACATGATCGTGGATGCCACGGGAGGACAGAAGTGCGGCTGCGGCAACCGCGGCTGTCTCATGGGCACGGCCTCGGGACTGGCCCTGCCCGGCGCCGCTCGCAGGGCCGCAGATCGTCTGGGCACGCTCGGCGCCAGACCGGAGCTTCCCTCGGGCTGCATGGAGTTCGAGGACCTCGACGGCCGGCGCCTCTCTGAGGGCCTCATCGAGGACAACGCCCTCTGTCGCGCGGTGGTAGAAGAGTTCGCCCGCTATATCGGCATTGGGCTCTACAATATCTTCCAGATGCTCAATCCCGACGTGGCCGTCCTCGGTGGCGGACTCATCAATCTTCCCGACTTCTTCTTCGATGGCGCCGTCAGGAGCTGCTACGAGCTAGCGGGAGCGATGATGTACGATCGCATGGAGATCCGGAGAGGAAAGCTCGGGCAGCGAGCCGGCGTCCTGGGGGCGGCGGCCCTTTTCGAGCCCTAAAGCGGCGACGGGAGCCGCCGTCTCGCTCGATAAGGCCTGCCAACGTCTCTCATCTAGCTCGAGGCGCTTCTCATTGAGGGACGGAAACCGCGGGGATAAACAAAGGCATTTTGCGCGAACCAGCCTTGTTTTGAGCTCGTCTCATAATCACGGAAAATTCTTCAATCTTCCATATTATAGGTCGAAAGAGCCGCCATGTACGATGGCCCAGGCCCGATTCGAACGGGCGACCTGCTGCTTAGGAGGCAGCCGCTCTATCCATCTGAGCTACTGGGTCTCTTAAAGCCGCGCGGGCGAACTGCCATTGTCATTATCATTGCGGCAGATCGGGGTGCGGCACGACCGCGTCGCGGCCTAGCGACAAATGTAGTCGAAAGCGCGCTAGGCTGTCAACGCGCGCTCGAGATCGGCGAAGGTGGCTTCGATCTCGGCGTCGACGCGGGCGTCGCGGAGCCCGGGCCCTGGGCCCTTGCCGAAACTTCCCGCATCGCCGGAGTCGCTCGCCTCGTCAAGGTAACCGTCGATATCCCAGCGGGGATCGGCGCCTCGGGGCACGACTATCCGCGCGTGGCCGCGCAGGCCTGCGTCGAGGGCGCGTTCAGCGGCGACTAGAGTCATCGCGGAAGCGATATCCAGCGCGGGCCCGCCTTCCTCCGCGAAGGCGGCGCGGGACCGGATGGCCGACTCGCGGTCGACTGGCTGGAGAAGAGTAAGCGATCGTATGACGCCAGGCCTTTCGGCGTCGAAACGATCGACGAGGGCCCTCCCGGCGGGATCGAGCCCAAGCACGCCCTTGGTTCCGATCGAGAGAAGGATGCCCTTCAAGGGAAGCCCGAGCCTCCAGGCCCACAGGCAGGCGGCGAAGCCCAGGCCGTCGCCCGCGCAAATTCCCGTGAGGAGATCGCCCACCGCTCCCTTGCGGAGTATAGAAAAGGTGGCTGCCAATGCGACAATCCGCGCCGCGAAGCGCGCGGGATTGGCCGGGCCGGCCGCCGTCAGTCCCGTACCGTCGATCATCCTACCCGCCGCCTGCCTGATGAGGCGGTCTACGGCGACGCGATCCCCGCGGACCGCGATCAAATCGACCTGGCCGCCCTCTCTGGCGAGGCGTTGACTCCGAATGCCGCTCGCGGCTTGGCCTTCCGGGTAGAACAGGGCGAGGCGGAGGCCCGGGACTCCGGCGATCGCCTCGGAGAGCGAGGCGCCTTCGCTGCCGGTGCCGTCAGCCATGAGGAGCCTTGGGCCGCCGTGGCGCGCCGCGAGGCCGAGGATGCCGGAGAGGAAGCCGGTCTCCGCGTCAGAAGCGCAGCCCGAGGGGCCCGAGGCATAGTCGGCCACGAGGATGTCGCCTCCCCGCTCTCGCCTCGCCGGAGCCTCCGCAAAGGCGCGGCCCGCGAGCCGATCGGCCATTACGGGATCGATCTCCTCGGGGAAGAGTGCGGCTATGGCGGAGGCCGCGGCCTCCGCGTAGCTGGCCTCCGGGGCGTAGACTGCCGGCCTCAGGTCCGCGTCGCCGGCCGGCGAGAAGGCGCCCCGCGCCGGGGGATAGCCGCGCGCCGACGCGTCCATCAGACCGATGAGCCCGCCGTTTTCGTCGATGAAGCGCATAATGATAAAAGTCTACACGGCCGTGCGACGAGCAACAAGCCTCGGGCTAGGCCGAGGATTCGCGCGCGATTGACGGCCGGCTCCGGCGGGAGCTATGCTCCCCCCCATGAAGATCTGGATGAAGTACCTGATGGGCGCGATCCTCGGCGCCGCCCTGGCCCTCGCCATACCCTTGGAGAATGCAGGCCTGCGCAGCGCGATGGGATTCCTATTCGACCTCTCGATCCGGATCGGACGTTACGCGCTCGTGCCCCTGGTGCTCTTCTCGGTGCCGGTAGCGGTCTTCGAGCAGAACGAGGACAAGGAGTTCTGGAAGGGCCTGGGACGAACCTTACTCGTCCTCCTAGCCGCGGTCGCCGTCCTCAGCGTGGTCGGCGTGGCCGTCGCGGCAGCGGTGAGGCCGACGCGCATCCCCCTCGTAGCGGACGCGGCCTCGGTCGGCCGGACTTCGGGGATCAAGGACCTGCTGCTCGCCGTCTTCCCGGAGACTCCCTTCGTGGCCATCGCCTCCGGGCAATTCCTGCTGCCGACCTATTTCCTGGCGCTCCTCCTCGGTCTGGCCTTCAGCCATGACCGTTCGGCCACCAAGCCCGTCGTCCTGCTTTTCGACTCTCTTTCCCGGGTCTTCTATCAGATAAACTCATTCTTCGTGGAATTCCTGGGCGTCCTCATCATCGCGGCGACCGCGCACAACATCATCGAGCTCAGGGCCGCGCCGAGGGCCGATGTGTACCGGCCTCTCCTGGCCACGGTCGGGATAGAGAGCCTCGTCGTTGCCTTCGCCGTCCTCCCGGCCGTCCTATGGTTCTTCGGAGGTAAGAAGAATCCCTATCGCGTCCTCTACGCCCTTCTCGCGCCTTCCCTGGCCGCCTTGGTGTCCGGCGACTTGTATTTTCCGCTCGGCTCGCTGATGAAGCACGCGAAGGAAAGCCTGGGCATAAGAAGAAGGGCCAATGCCCTGGACATAACCCTCGCGGCGATATTCGGGAGGGCGGGCACCGCCCTGGTCACATCGACGGCCTTCATAGTCGTGCTGTCGTCGTATTCGAATCTCGGCGTCTCGCCCGGCAACCTCCTATGGATAGTCGTCTTCGCGCCGATCGCGACCCTTCTCGTCGGCTCCTCTCCCGACAGGGGCGCCATGGCGGCGCTCATGTCGCTCTGCGCCCTCTACGGTAAAGGCTTCGAGAACGGCTTCCTGATCGCTGCGCCCGTCGCTCTCCCTCTCATCGCCGTTGGAGCATTCCTCGACGCCCTCTGGGCGGGCTGCGCCTCCCTCCTCCTCGCGCGCCGATCGGGACTAGCCCAGGAGAAGGAGTCCCGCTTCTTCATTTGACGAGGGAAGCGAACGCTTGACGTCGACCCTACGCAATCGTAGAATGGTAGCATGGACCTCAAGAGCATTTTGAGCCGCGAAACCGTCGCCCTCGGCCTCAAGGGGCGCACGAAGGAAGAGCTTATCGACGAACTGCTCCAAGTGGCGGCGCGCTCGGGCAAGATAGGCGACATGGCAGCGGCGCGCAAGGCAGTATTGGAACGCGAACGGCGCATGAGCACCGGAATGAAGCACGGAATCGCCATCCCGCACGGCAAGACCGACGCGGTCAAGGATCTCGTAGCCTGCATCGGCGTCTCGGACGCAGCGGTGGATTTCGACGCCCTCGATCGAGAGCCTTGCCGCATCTTCATCATGACCCTCTCGCCGGCCGACAAGACGGGGCCCCACCTGCAGTTCCTGGCCGAGGTAAGCCTGCTCTTCCGCAGCGAGGAGAAGCGTGCGGCCATCCTCTCCGCGAAGAGCCCGGAGGACATCCTCAAAGTCCTTACGGAATAGCTTCCCGAACCGCGCTCCGGCCCGTCAAAGGCGCCGGGGGGGGGAAAAAACCGGAGCCGCTCGCGCGAGACCTCGTCTCGTCCGCGGGCGGCTCCTTCCATGTCGGCTCGACGTCGCGCCGAGCCTTCGGCGAGGCGTTGGGCGAATTACTCCAGGACGGCGAGAACGTCGCTGAACTTCACGATGAGGTGATCCACGCCATCGATCTTGATCTGGGCGCCGGCGTACTTGTCGTACATGACCTTCTGTCCCTCCGCGACAGCGAGGGGCTCCAGGACGCCCTTATCGTTCTTCGTTCCCGGGCCGACGGCTACAACGACGCCGTTCTGCGTCTTCTCCTGAGCCGTCTGCGGAATGATGATCCCGCTGGCCGTCTTGCTCTCGCCCTCCTGGACTTTGATGAGGATGCGATCGCCGAGGGGTTTAACCTTCATACTTATTCCTCCTGAAAAAAAATGAACTATTTATTGGGTCTCCGAAAATATACGGAAAACCGCCTGAACGGTCAAGACGGGATCGCCGGCCCCGCGAACGCATAGCCGAGATAGTCCGAATTGGTTACATTTATCCCGTACGGCGCGCCTTTTCGCCGAGGCCGTCCGATGGGAGCATGCATGGCAAGGAAAAGCAAGGGCTGGGACCGCAAGCGACCGGCGGCAAAAGGGCCCGTAAGGGGCAAGGGCCCGTTGATTCCGCCCAACCTCAACGGGTTCCAGTTCAGGTTCTCCCTCGGCTATGTCGTGGTCATGCTCGTCGCGGTTGCCCTCCTGAACTTCTTCATATTCCAGAGCGACGACACGATCATCCCATACAGCGCATTCAAGGACAAGGTCCGCTCGGGCGAGATCAAGCGCGTCGATATGGACCAGAGCTATTATACGGGCTATCTCCAGGTCGACAAGAAGGCCGCGGTCGGCTTTCAGGCGCTGTCCGCGCACGCGCCGTCGTCCTATAAGACGGTGCCCGTCTTCGACCCGAGCTTCACCGCTCTTCTCGACGAGAAAGGTGTCGTTTACGCTTCCGTCGCGCGAGAGGGCAACGCTGTCCTATCCTTCTTCCTCAATTGGATTTTGCCGCTGGTATTCATGTTCATCATCTGGCGTCTCCTCTTCAGGCGCCTGGGAAACCCGGGCGGCAACGTCCTCGCCTTCGGCCAGAACAAGGCCATGATCGTCGCGGAGGGCGACGTCAAGACGCGCTTCGGCGACGTGGCCGGAGTCGACGAGGCCAAGGACGAGCTGGTGGAAGTGGTGGACTTCCTGAAGAGCCCGAAGAAATACACCGAGATCGGCGGGAAGATCCCCAAAGGCGTGCTTCTGGTCGGCCCGCCGGGCACGGGCAAGACCCTCCTCGCCCGGGCGGTAGCCGGCGAGGCCGAGGTCCCCTTCTTCAGGATGAGCGGCGCCGACTTCGTCGAGATGTTCGTCGGCGTCGGGGCGGCCAGAGTGCGCGACCTCTTCAAGCAGGCTCGCGAGAAGGCCCCCTGCATCGTCTTCATAGACGAACTCGACGCGATCGGGAAGAGTCGAGTTACCGGCGCGATGGGAGGCAACGACGAGCGGGAGCAGACCCTCAACCAGCTTCTGGTCGAGATGGACGGCTTCGACGCTACGAGCGGCCTCATCATCCTGGCGGCGACGAACAGGCCCGACGTCCTCGACCCCGCTCTTCTCAGGCCTGGCCGATTCGACAGGCAGGTGCTCGTCGACAGGCCCGACCTCCTGGGCCGCGAGGCGATCCTCCGGATACACGCGAAGGCGGTGAAGCTCGACGAGTCCGTGGACCTGTCCAAGGTTGCGCGCGGCTCGGCCGGCTTCGTCGGGGCCGATCTCGCGAACCTCGTCAACGAGGCGGCCCTCCTCGCGGTGCGCGGGGGGCGCAAGAAAGTGAGGGCCGGGGATTTCGACGCTGCCATCGAGAAGATCGTGGCGGGCCTCGAGAAGAAAAGCCGGGTCATGAACCCGAAGGAGCGTCGGACCGTCGCGTTCCACGAGACCGGGCATGCCATTACGGCGGCCCTCACGCAAGGCTCGGATCCGGTCCGCAAGGTGTCGATCGTCCCGCGCGGCATGGGCGCCCTAGGCTACACCCTCCAGCTACCCATCGAGGATCGCTTCATCCTGACCCGCGACGAGCTCATCGGCCAGATAGACGTCCTCCTCGGCGGGCGCGCCGCGGAGGAGATAGCTTTCGGGCTCATCTCGACGGGCGCCGCGAACGATTTAACCAGGGCGACCGATATCGCTCGGCGGATGATTACGGACTACGGAATGTCGGAGCGCTTCCGCCACGTCGCGCTCACCCGTCGCGGCGCGGCGATGCTCGGGCCCCTATCCGAGCCGTACATGGCCCGGGAATACAGCGAGGATACCCAGAAATACGTGGACGACGAGATAGCCCGCATCCTGGCCGATCGCTACGACCGAGTGCTCGACACCCTGCGCGGCCGACGGAGCCTTCTCGACGCGATAGCAGAGAGGCTCCTCGAGAAGGAAACCCTCGACGAATCGGAGTTCGCCCAGATGATGGCTGCCGACGCGAGCTGATTCGCGGGAATCGGGCCGGCTCGGCGCTAACCTTATGCCACGAGGAAATGCAGACTATTAGCCCCGTTTTATGACAAAAACGCAGACAATGTGAAGGAGATTGTCATTTTTCGAGTTTTCGCCTAAAATGTAATGACACTCATGACACTAGCATTCATCGTTGCCGTCGCTCCTCCTCTGTTCGGCCTCATCGCGCTCATAATCAGGAAAGATGGATTCAGGCGCCTCATCGTCATAACCGGGGGAGCGACTCAGGCGGCGCTCGCCATCGCCCTGGCTGCGACATCCGCGCGGTCGCTGCCCCTGAGACTCGTAGCGACCCTCCCCAGCCTGGACAGCTGGATATTGGGCGCGGAGCTGGCGATGGCCGCATTCATCGCGATCGCCGCCGTCGTCAAGCGCAGAGCCTTCCCCCTGCTGCTCGCAATAATCCAGACGGTCCTCGCCCTCGTCGGAGAGCGTTGGACCGGAGGCATCGAAGCCGACGCTCATTTCGTCGTAGACCAGGTTTCCATCCTCCTCGTGGTCATCGTCGGGGTCGTAGGCGGCCTCATTATGGTCTATGCCGCCGGATACATGAAGACTTTCCACGAGGAGCATGCCGCCGTTCGCGACCGTCGGAGGCTCTTCAGCTTCACGATGCTCTCCTTCCTTGGCGCGATGTACGGCCTCGTCATGTCGAACGACCTCAGGCTCATGCTTCTCTTCTGGGAGATGACCACTCTAGCCTCCTTCATCCTCATAGGCTACGGAGGCGATGCGGAGGCCGACAAGAGCGCCTTCCTCGCCCTCAACCTCAACCTCCTGGGAGGGATAGCCTTCTCGCTCGGCATAATCCTTTTCGCGGCCCGTACCGGGAAAGTCGAACTCGATGCCCTGCTTGCCTTGGCGAAGGGCCCGGAAGCCGCGCTGATCGCGGCGCCGGTGGCCCTGTTCGCGCTGGCCGGCCTCGCGAAGTCGGCCCAGCTCCCCTTCACCCCCTGGCTCCTCGGCGCGATGGTCGCTCCCACGCCGGTATCGGCCCTCCTCCATTCGAGCACCATGGTCAAGGCGGGCGTCTTCCTCCTCATTCGCCTCGCCCCCGCGATGACGGGTACGACGGTCGGGTACATCGTCTCGTTCATAGGCATCCTGACTTTCATCGCAGGCTCCTTCGCGGCGGTATCGAGCCGCAATGCGAAACGGGTGCTCGCGCTCTCGACGGTCTCGAATCTCGGCCTCATCGCGACCTGCGCGGGGATAGGCACCTACGAGCTCGTCTGGGTCGCGCTGTTCCTGGTGCTGTTCCACGCCGTCGCCAAAGCCCTTCTCTTCATCGCCGTCGGGACGGCCAGCGTCGGAACGGGCAGCCTCGATATCGAGTCGATGGGCGGTCTCCTCACCGGCATGCCGCGCGTCACGCTCTTCCTGGTCGTCGGCATATCGTGCATGTTCGTCGCTCCCTTCGGCATGCTCGTTTCCAAGTGGGCGGCGATGGAGGCCTTCATGAACCTCAACAGCCTCGTCAGTCCGTTCATGATCGCCTTCCTGGCCTTCGGCTCGGCGACTACTGTGCTCTTCTGGGCGAAGTGGATGGGCCTCCTCATCCGCATTCCCGACCCGACCGCCCCTCGCGGCCTGCTCGAGGACAAAGTCACGCGCTACGAGCTCTTCTCTGAGGCTTCCCTTACGATCCTCGCGGTAGCCACCTGCGTCATCTATCCTCTCGTTTCCAAGTTCGCCTTCGAGCCCTACCTGCTCGATACCTTCGGCAAGGCCTTGGGGCTCGATCGGAGCAACATGCTGGTCACGGTCCTCATGGTCGGCATGACGGTCGCGGTGCCGGCCCTCCTCCTCCTGATCTCGAGGCGAGGGAGGAACGGGCTCTCGCCGGCCTACATGTCGGGTCGCGTCACGGCGCCGGGACTGGCCTTCAAGGGCTCCAAGGGAGCGGCGCTCCGGGTCGTCACCACCTCCTACTACCTCGAGAACGTCTTCGGCGAAAAGAGGATACTGAGGTTCGGGATAGCGGTCGGCTTCCTTTTGACTCTCATCCTACTGGGGATGGTCATATTATGAGAGGCCAAGAAGTCTACGCCGCGATCGCCTACGTCCTGCTCGGTCCGATACTCGGCGGCCTCCTGGACGGACTGGACCGCGTGATCACGGCCCGGCTCCAAGGCCGAGTCGGCCCTCCGCTCCTCCAACCATTCTACGATCTGCTGAAGCTGCTTACCCGCCGAATCGCCCCCGTGAACCGGCTTCAAATGCCCCTCGTCGCGAGCCACCTCGTATTCGCCATCCTCACCGGCGTCCTATTCTTTTATGGCTCGGACATACTCCTCATCGTCTTCGTCCTTACCCTCGCGAGCGTCTTCCTCGTCCTCGCCGCCTATTCCACGGGCTCGCCTTACAGCACGATCGGCGCCGAGCGCGAGCTGCTGCTCATGACGGCCTACGAGCCTATGGTAATCATCGCCCTCGTCGGTCTCTACGGCGTGGCCAAGAGCTTCAACTTCTACGCGATACTCGGCTCCAAGATGCCGGCCTACCTCTACCTGCCCGGCATCTACCTCGGCATCGTCTTCGTCCTCGAGATGAAGCTTCGCAAGTCGCCCTTCGACATCTCGACCTCCCACCATGCCCACCAGGAGCTCGTAATGGGCCTGACGGCCGACATGGGCGGCCCGGCCCTGGCCTTGGTCGAGCTCGCGCACTGGTACGAGTCGGTCTACCTGTTCGCCCTCGTGCTGCTTTTCTTTTCCTCGAGCTGGATCGCCGCGATAATCGGCCTAGCCTTCACCTACTTCCTCATCATCCTCCTGGACAACGCGACCGCCCGCGTGAAATGGGAGCTCGCCCTCTCTTTCGCCTGGATCGTCGCCCTCGTGGCGGGGGCGGGCAATCTCATACCATTCTACCTGATATCGAGAGGAACGCCGTGAGTTCCGTCGAACGCTCTCCCTGGCTGATCCATTACGATGCATCCAGCTGCAACGGCTGCGACATAGAAGTGCTCGCCTGCCTCACGCCGGTCTACGACGCCGAGCGATTCGGCTGCATCGTGACCGGCGACCCCAAGCAGGCCGACATATTCCTCGTGACAGGCAGCGTCAACCATCTCAACGCCCCCATCCTCAGGAATATCTACGACCAGATGCCCGAGCCCAAGGCGGTGGTCGCGATCGGAGCATGCGCCTACACAGGCGGGGTATTTTCCGAGTGCTACAATATATCGGGCGGCGTCGCCACGACCATTCCCGTGGACGTTTACGTCCCGGGCTGCGCTGCCAAGCCCGAGTCGATACTCGACGGAATCGTGCTCGCGGCGACGATCCTCAAAGAAAAGCAAAAGGCCGCCCGCGCCGTTCGGAAGACGGCGAAGCGCCAATCCACTCGCCGCGGGCGCGCAGCGGGATCTGCCGGGAAGAAGGACGCGTGATGTCGGAGAAGGAAGTCCAGATCGTCGACGAGATCGAGCCCGGTCGTCTCCTCGCCGAGGTCGATGCCTTCCGCAGCAGCGGTTGGCGGATCGTTCAAATCCTCTGCGTCTCTTCCGCTGGAGGCTGCGAGCTTACCTATTCGTTCGGGCTGGCGCTGGAGATGCGATCGCTGCGATTCTTCGCCGCGGCCGAGACGGCCGTTCCCAGCGTCACCGCCCTCTATCCAGCCGCCTTCCTCTACGAGAACGAGATTCGAGACCTCTTCGGAGTGCGCATCGAGCGCATCGGCGCCGATTGGTTGGGCAAGATGTTCGACGTCGCAGGCGACAGGCCCTTCAGCAAGGTGAAAATCGCCGGCCCCCGCTCCGAGGGAGGCTCGGTATGAACTCTCGCGAGGATACGCGTCTCGAGGATACGCATGGCGTGGATACGCGCGAATCCGGGTTTGGCGGCGCTTCGGTCATTCCCTTTGGCCCGCAGCATCCGGTGCTCCCCGAGCCTCTGCACTTCGACCTCTACCTCCAGGACGAAAGGATAGTCGGCGCGGTACCCCAGGTCGGCTACATCCACCGCGGCCTCGAGCTGCTGGTGGAGAAGCGCGACTATACCGACTATGTCCACGTCGCAGAGCGCATTTGCGGCATCTGCTCCTTCATGCACGGCATGGGCTATTGCGAGGCCGTGGAGGGAGTGCTAGGCCTCGCCGTTCCCGAGCGCGGACGCTGGCTGCGGACTTTCTGGTGCGAGCTCGAGCGCGCGCACAGTCATCTCATGTGGATGGGTCTAGCCGCCGACGCTTTCGGCTTCGAGAGTCTCTTCATGGCCGCTTGGCGGGCGCGCGAGCTCATTCTCGACGTCGCCGAAGAGACCGCCGGAGGGCGCGTGATCTTCGGCTCCGCCATCGTCGGAGGCGTCAGCAGGGATCCGAGCGACGAGACGCTCGCTCGCTGCATGAAAGCCTTGAAGACCGCCCGCGACGATATAAGGAAGCTGTCCCGGGTAATGCTCCAGGACTCCACGGTCAGGCATCGCCTCGAAGGCGTTGGAGTCCTTTCCAAGGATAGGGCCTACGAGCTGGGCGCCGTCGGGCCCATGCTTCGCGCGAGCGGCTACGACTACGACGTCCGGCGGCGAGGTTACGCGGCCTACGGCGAGATATCCTTCGAGACGGTCGTAGAGGAGTCGGGCGATTGCATGGCGAGAGCGGCGGTGCGCGTTCGGGAGATAGAGCAATCGTTCGAGATCATGGAGAAGGCCGTCGCGGGCATGCCGGCGGGCCCCGTGTCGGTTCCGGTAAAAGGCATGCCTCCGATAGGCGAATGCTTTGCGCGGCTCGAGCAGCCCCGGGGCGAAGTCGTCTATTACGTGAAGTCCAACGGTAGCCGAAACCTCGAGCGCTTCAGAGTCCGCACGCCGACATTCGCCAACGTCCCCGCGATGGTCGAGGCTATGATTGGCCAGAGCCTGGCGGACGTCCCTACAATCATCCTCACCATCGATCCCTGCATTTCCTGCACCGAGAGGTAAAGAGTGGCACTGCTGCAAATGGCTCGCGTCGTGCTCAAGAACCTCGTCCAGGGTCCCGTCACCCGGCGATATCCGCGGGTCGTGCGGCCCGGCTTCGAGTCGAGCAGGGGACGGATCGCGATCGACTACCCGAGATGCATCCACTGCGGGGCCTGCTCCAGACGCTGCCCCGCAAATGCTATAATCGTGGAAAAGGAGCCGAAGTCCTGGCGGATCGAGCATTTCGCCTGCGTCGCCTGCGGCCTCTGTGTCCGCGTTTGCCCCGTGAAATGCCTCAGGATGGAGACCGCGCGGCCCAAGGCCGTCCGGTTCGCGGATCTCGCCGGCAGGGTCGAGGCGCATACCAGTGCATGAGGCGAGCGCCGCCGAGGCCCTCGTGAAGATGGTCTCTGCGGAGGCGGCAGCGCGGCATTCGGCGCGGGTGTCGCGGATTTCCCTCGTGGTCGGGGAGGCCACCGGCTATATGCGGGAGTCCCTCGATTTCTACGTCGCGGCCTCGGCGAAGGGGAGCCTCGCCGAGGGCGCGGTCCTCGATATCCGCTACGTGAGGCCCCTCGTCCGATGCCCATCCTGCGGACTAGAATTCGAGCGCCGGCGCTTCAGCTTCGAGTGCCCCGACTGCGGCGCCCAGGGAGTCATGACCAAGGCGGGCAGCGAATTCTACATCGACTCGATAGAGATCGAGGGTTCGGCGTGAGGGTCGAGCTCAAGCGGGCCGTCTACGAGGAGAACGAAGGACTCGCCAAGGAAATTCATGAAGGCCTGGCCGAGCGCGGCATATTCGTCATCAACGTCCTTGGAAGCCCGGGCGCCGGTAAGACCAGTCTCATAGCGCAGCTCGCGGCCCGCCTTCGCGGCGAAACCGCCCTGGCGGTGATCGAGGGAGACGTGGCGAGCGACATAGACACCAGGGCCCTTCGCGCCCTCGGCATCGACGCCTACCAGATAGAGACCGGCGGCGACTGCCACCTCAATGCGCCGATGGTGAAGGCGATCCTCGGTCGGATGAGCCTGGCCGATGGCTCCTGGCTTTTTATCGAGAACATCGGCAATCTGATCTGCCCAGCGGAATTCTCCATCGGCGAGGACCTGAAGATCGTAGCCGCGAGCGTCGCGGAGGGCAGCGACAAGCCTTATAAGTACCCCATCGTCTTCGCGAGATCGGCGGCCTGCGTCCTCACGAAACCGGACCTCGTCGACGCCGTCGGCTTCGACGAGGCATTCTTCCGCTCGGGCATGGCCTCGGTGGCCCCCGACGCGCCGATCTTCCCTCTGAACGGGAAGACCGGGGAAGGCGCGGACGGGCTGCTCGCCTGGCTGCGCGGAGCCCGCGCGGCGACGCGAACCCCGTCCCTTCCTTCAGCTCAGCTTCCGTAGTAGGCTTCGAGGTACAATTCCCTTATTTCCGCGATCAGCGGATACCGCGGGTTAGCTCCGGTGCATTGGTCGTCGAAGGCATCGAGCGCGAGGGCGTCGATGTCCGCCAGGAAGGCAGCCTCTTCCACGCCGGCGGCCGCGATCGTGGCCGGAATGCCGACTTTCGCCTTGAGCTCGCTGACGGCGGCGATCAGAGAGGAGAGGAGCTGGTCGTCGTCGTCGCCCTCCAGGCCTAGGTACCGCGCCAGCCTGGCGTAGGCCGCCTTCGCCATGGGATGCTTGTACTGCGCGAAGGCCGCGATCTTGGTTGGCGCCTCGGCCGCATTGTAGGCCATCACCTTCTCGATGAGGAGGGCATTGGCCATTCCGTGCGGCAGGCGGTACTTCGCTCCGAGCTTGTGGGCCATCGAGTGGCAGACGCCCAGGAAGGCGTTCGCGAAGGCCATGCCGGCCATCGTCGCCGCGTTGTGGACGGCCTGCCTGGCCTCGGGGTCGGCGGCGCCCTTCCCGTAGGCGCGGGGCAGGTACTCGAACAGGAGGCGAGCCGATTCCATCGCCAGGGGCGCCGTGAAATCGCTGGCCATGCAGGACACGAGCGACTCCAGCGCATGGGTGAGGGCGTCGATACCCCCCGCGGCCGTGAGAGCCCTGGGCATGGACATGACGAGCTCGGCGTCGCAGATCGCTATATCCGGCGTAATCGCGTAATCGGCGAGGGGATACTTCTTTCCCGTCGCATCGTCCGTGATGACCGCGAAAGGCGTCACCTCGGACCCTGTACCCGAGGTCGTGGGGATGGCGACCAGTATCGCCTTGCCGCCCAGCTCCGGTACGCCGACGATCCGCTTGCGGATGTCCATGAATCGCAGTGCCAAGTCCTCGAACCTCAACTCGGGGCGCTCGTACATGAGCCACATGAGCTTGGCCGCGTCCATCGGAGACCCGCCGCCGAGGGCCACGACGACGTCGGGGCGGTATGCGGCCATTCGTTCCGCGCCCGCCCGGACCGTCGAGACGGTAGGATCGGGCAGGACTTCCGAGAAGACCGCGCATTCGATGCCGAGCTCCTCGAGCTTCCTCGTCACCTTGGAGGCTAGGCCCAGGTCCACCAGACTCTTGTCCGTTACGACGAAGGCTCGCCGTTTTCCTGCGAGGTCCCCTAACGCGAGCCCCAGGCAGCCGTACTTATGGTAGATCTTGGGCGGGAGGCGGATCCAGAGCGCATTCTCGCGTCTCTCGGCTACGGTCTTGTAATTGAGCAGGTGCTTGGGACCTACGTTCTCGCTCACGCTGTTGCCGCCCCAGCTGCCGCAGCCGAGAGTCAGGGAGGGCTCGAGCCTGAAGTTGAAGACATCGCCGATGGCCCCGTGGGAGCTCGGCATGTTGACGAGGACTCGACCGGCGCGGGCCCGCCTCGCGTACTCTTCGATGCGCTCCCGGTTCGACGGGTCGGTATAGAGGACGGCGGTGTGCCCTAGTCCGGCGAAGTCGATGAGGGCGGCTGCCCTGTCGACGGCAGCCTCGAAATCCCGCGCGCGGTAGAGCGCGAGCACCGGCGAGAGCTTCTCCCAGCTGTAGGGTTCCTCCGGTCCGACTGCATCAACCTCGGCGATAAGGATCTTCACCCCCACAGGAGCGGCTATCCCTGCCATGGCGGCGATCCTGCCCGCCCCCTGGCCGACTATCTCCGCGTTGATGCGGCCGTCCTTTACGAGGACCGAGGCGAGTTTTGCCTTGTCGGCCTCGTCGAGGATCAGGCAACCCTGTGCGGCGAAGCGGGCCCGAACCGCGTCGTAGACCGCGTCGACGGCTACGACGCTCTGCTCGGAGGCGCATATGACCCCGTTGTCGAAAGTCTTCGAGAGTATGATCGAGGACACCGCCATCTCGATATCGGCGCTTTCGTCGATGACGGCTGGGGTGTTGCCTGCGCCGACTCCGATCGCCGGCTTGCCCGAGGAATAGGCCGCCTTGACCATGCCGGGGCCCCCCGTCGCGAGGATCAGGCTTACATCGGGATGCTTCATGAGGCGGTTGGAGTCCTCGACGCTGGGATCCGAGAGCCAGCCGATTATTCCCGCCGGGGCGCCCGCCGCGACCGCAGCTTCGAGGATTATCCTCGCGGTCTTTACCGTGCATTTCCTGGCGCGCGGATGGGGCGAGAAGACGATGGCGTTGCGGGTCTTGAGCGCTATCAGGGCCTTGAAGATGGTCGTCGAAGTCGGGTTGGTGGTGGGCACGACGCCCGCGATGACACCGACGGGCTCGGCTATCCTGATGATGCCTTCGGCCTCGTCGCGCTCGATCTCGCCCGCCGTCTTCATGGACTTGTACTTGTTGTAGATATATTCTGCGGCGAATTGATTCTTTATCACTTTGTCCTCGACGATACCCATGCCCGTTTCCGCGACTGCATCCATGGCCAGCTCTATCCGTGCGGCGCTGGCGGCGAGGGCGGCGGCCCGGAAAACCGCGTCGACCCTCTCTTGATCGAAGCCCGCATAGAGTCTCTGAGCCGCTTTGGCCCTGCTGACCATCGAATCGAGGTCATCGAACTCGGAGGTCGATACCGCGGGCTCGCCGACTCGCGCCATCTCCTCGTCGGGCCTTCTGGTCTTGATTTCTTTCCGATCCCTCATCGCGATGCTGCTCATAATTGCCTCCTATCTCGCAAGCTCGTTTATCGTCCTTTGTTTATCTCTATTTATTTATCGATATAAGAAACCTATTGCTTTGAGCGAAAATAGTCAAGTGTCGGCTGTTGTTTTTCGCATTTGATGCAATCTGGTCGCGAAACAATACAAATTGCGCAATTATTATTCATGCTATCAGGAAATAGAAACCCTCCCCTGAGGGGAGGGTCGCCACGGGAAAGAAAGCGGTTTTGTTGACTTGGTCGGATCCTATGAAAAGGATGAAACCAATCAGACGAGGATACGATCCTTCGCCGCGATCACGGTCATATCGCGGGCGAGTATGGCCACGGCCGATCCCTCTGCCTGGGGCAGGTGCTCGGCGGCGAAGGCAAGCGCCACCTCCACCTTGCGTTCGCCTTCCTTGCCCGGGAAGCCGGCATCGCGCGCCAGGAGCCACGTGTTGATGATCATCGCCGCCATGTCCATGAGGTCGGCGCCGAAATAGTCCACGACTTCACGCTCGGCGGCGTGGAGCTCGTCGCAGCACTTCTTGAAGAGCTCGGTGCTGGCGACGAGGCGCGTCTTCAGCGCTCCGAGGGCTTCGGGGAGGGGAGCCGCGGCCCAGGAGTCGAGGAGGACATCGAGCCCGCGACCGAGCATCTTCCCCAAGGCCGCGACGACCTGAAGCTGGCTGGTTCCTTCGTAGATATTCGTGATGCGCACGTCGCGGTAATGTCGCTCCGCGTTGAACTCGCGCATGTAGCCAACCCCGCCGTGTACCTGCATTCCCTTGTAGCAGACGCGGTTTCCCATCTCTGTCGCATAGTACTTGCTGAGCGGGGTAAGTATGTCGGCGAGGTTCGAGGCCTGCTTCTTGCGCGAGATCAGGGCGGGATCGGAAGGCGCCCCGGCCTTCTCGAGCTCTATCTGTCTCTGCTCGCAGGCCTTGAAGGTGTCGACCCAGACGGATGTCTCGAATATGAGGGCGCGGGCGGCCTCGATCTCGCCTTTCATGGAGACGAGCATCCGCGAGACCGCCGGAAGCGAAGCGATAGTCTTGCCGAATTGGGCCCGCTCTCCGGCGTAACGCAGGGCCTCGCGATAGGCAGCCTCGGAGATGCCGACGGCTTGGGAAGCCACTGCGAGTCGCGCGCCGTTCATCAAGGCCATGGCGCAGCGCATGA
Source organism: uncultured Treponemataceae bacterium (assembly GCA_964404145.1). Taxonomy (GTDB): domain Bacteria; phylum Spirochaetota; class Spirochaetia; order Treponematales; family Rectinemataceae; genus UBA1306. Next base: position 139,913 of record CAYOIX010000005.1, on the reverse strand, counting down.
GGCCGAAGCGGCGCTTGCCCACGAGAAGGGCGGGGCTGTCGCTGTACTGGATCTCGCAAGTCGGCGATGAATGGATGCCGAGCTTGTTCTCGATGCGCCTGATGCGCACGGTCTCGTCGCGCTCGACCAGGAACATGGACAGGCCGCGTGCGTCCTTGGATCCGTCCTCGCTGCGGGCCAGGACCAGGTGGATATCGGCGTTGCCGTTGGTGATGAACCGCTTCACGCCGTTTATCCGCCATGCTCCCGTAGCCGCGTCGAGAGTCGCGCGGCATTGGACGGAGCCCAGGTCGGAGCCGGCATCGGGCTCGGTCAGCACCATCGCGCCGAATACCTCGCCTCTTGCGAAGCGCGGCAATACGCGCGCCTTGATATCTTCGTCGGCGAATTCGTTGATCGTGGACGCGATTTCCTGGAGGCCGAAGATGGTCATGAGCCCGCCTTCGGCCCTGGACACCATCTCGATCATAGCCTGGTAGACGGTCTCCGGGAGGTTGAGTCCGCCGAACTCCCAGGGAAGCATGCAGCCGAGTATCTCGGACTTGCGGAAGGCCTCGATGGCGGCCTGGGTCGCCTTGGCATAAGTGACGCGGCCATTCTCGTAGCTCGCGCCCTCTTCGTCCGCCTCCGCCGCGCGGGGGGAGATGATATTGGCGCAGATGTCTCCGAGGATCTCCAGCACGAGGCGCCAGTCGTCCTGGGCGTCGGCGAAATCGCGGGGCGCATTGCGGCGGGAGGCGGCATAGGAATATCCCCTCTCCTTGATGCCCACGACGGGGCCCAGATCGGCGCGCTCCACGCGGAATCGAAGGTCTGGATTGTCGAGGTAAAAGTTTTCTGCCATTTCCGTCTCCTTCTACTTCGCCTTCTCGCGCAGGGCGGCGATCATCAGGGGAATGACCTCGTTGAGATCGCCCACGATCTTGTATTGGGCGATCTGGAAGATGGGCGCATCGGGATCGGTGTTGATCGCGATGATCTTGTTGGACTCGGACATGCCCGCTCGGTGCTGGATGGCTCCCGAGATGCCCGCCGCTATATAGAGCCTCGGACGGACCGTCGTGCCGGTCTGACCGACCTGGTGCTCCTTGCCGATGAGGCCCGAGTCGACCGCGGCGCGGGATGCGCCGACTTCTCCGCCGAGTACGTTGGCGAGCTCGCGTACGAGGCGGAACTCCTCCTCGCCGGCGACGCCCGCGCCCCCCGATACGATGACGGTGGAGTCCTTGAGCCGGACGGTGGATTGCCGTAGCTCCCTGGTCAGAACCTCGAGCGCGAAGTCGCCAGGCTCGAAGGCGCACTTTACGGGTTCGACCAGCCCCTGGCGTCCGGGAACGGCGGCGCGCATCCGCATCACCCCTTCTCGCACGGTGGCCATTTGCGGCCGGTGCTTCGGGTTGACGATCGTCGCGATGAGGTTGCCGCCGAAGGCCGGACGTACCTGGAGAAGGAGGTCCCTATACACTACCCCGTCCTTTTTCGACTCGAAGTCGCCGATCTGCAGATCGGTGCAGTCGGCCGTCAGGCCCGACCGCAAGGCGCTCGCGACGCGTGGGCCGAGATCGCGGCCCACGGGCGTCGCGCCGAAAAGGAGGATGTACGGCTTCCTATCCTTGGCCAAGCCCGTCAGGACTCGCGCGTAGGGCAAAGTCCTATATAGCTTGAGCTCGGCGGCCTCGGCCAGGAGGACGCGGTCGGCTCCCGTCTCGATCAGCCCCTTGGTGAGTGACTCGACTCCATCGCCGAAGAGCAGCGCCCAAAGCTCGCTCCCGAGCCGGTCCGCGAGCTCACGGCCCTTGGCTATGAGCTCGAGGCTCACGTCGGCGATCCGGCCTTCGTCCTGCTCGACGAAGACCCAAACGTTCCTGGTCTCGCTCATCTTTTGCCTACCCTACTATGTATTCCCGGACCAGCTCCTGGACCAGGCCCGCGATGCCCTCGGGCGTCGGCTCGATGTCTTTCGCGTCGGCGCTCTCGAGCACGACGAAGTTGATTTTGTAGACCTGCGTCGGGGAACCGGCCATGCCGAGCTTGTCCTCCTCGGCTCCGATGTCGGCCGCCGACCATACCGGGATCGCGAGGCCGCGGTCCCCCAGGTAGGCTTCGAGCGCCTCCTCGGTCCCGAAGGAGGGCCATTTGGCGAGAAGGGCCTTCTGCTCGGACTTGGTCGCCGCGAGCTTATACTCGATCCGGCGCCGCACCGACGCGGGCCTCGGCTCGTTCGCGCTCGAGACGACGGTGAGTAGGCAGGGCAAGGAGCACTTCACCATTTCGGTGCCCTGGTCGAGGGCGCGCTGAACGATGATCGACCTGCCGTCGAGCCTTACGATGGATTCGGCATAGGTGATCTGCGGCATTCCCAGCTTCTCCGCCGTCTGCGGCCCGACCTGGGCCGTATCGCCGTCTATGGCCTGGCGTCCGGCGAAGACGAGGTCCACGGCGCCCAGCTTTCGGATGGCGCACGCGAGCGCGTAGGAGGTCGCCAGCGTATCCGCGCCGGCGAACTTCCTGTCGCTCAGGAGCACGACTCGGTCGGCGCCCCTGAACAGGGACTCGCGCAATATGTCGGCGGCCGAAGGCGGCCCCATCGTGACGACGACGACTTCGCCGCCCTCGCGGTCGCGGACCTGCAGCGCCATCTCGAGGGCGTTCAAGTCTTCGGGATTGAAGACGGTAGGAAGGGCGGTCCTATTGATAGTGCCCTCGGGAGTCATCGCCTCTCCGGTGATGTTCTTGGTGTCGGGCACCTGCTTTACGAGGACGATTGACTTATACGGCATGGCAACCTCCGCAGCAGCATACTTATCCAACGTTCTACTGGAATATGTCAATATGGCCCAAGACATTTTGCCAACTTCTGTCGTATTGACTTTTGTCGCTAAACCAGTATCCTAACAGTACCTGACAATCATTCGATATTTGTCAAATCAATATCGAAAACGCTTGAATCGGCCGATTTCTTCTCGAGGAGGACTGCATGTCCGTAGTGATCCGATCGATGGGCGTCCATATTCCCGAGCGTCGAATGACTAACGACGAGCTCGCCGCTATGGTAGACACGACGGATGAATGGATTCGCTCGCACACCGGGATAGGCTGCCGCCACATAGCGGCCGACGGGGCGCAGACGAGCGACATGGCGGCCGATGCCGCGCGCTCGGCGCTAGCCAAGGCGGGAGTCGGTCCGCACGAGCTCGATTACATCGTGGTCGCTACCGCGACCCCCGATTATTTCGGCTTTCCCTCCACAGCCTGCATCGTCCAGGATAAGATAGGCGCGCATGGCTGCGCAGCCTTCGACATCGGCGCGGGCTGCACCGGCTTCATCTACGCGCTGCAGGTAGCTTCCGGCCTCCTCGAGTCGGGACAGGGTAGGAACGCGTTGGTCATCGGAGCCGAGGCCCTCACCAGGATAACCGATTGGAAGGATCGGGCCACGTGCGTGCTTTTCGGCGACGGCGCCGGGGCCGCCGTCCTGTCCCGGATACAGGAAGGAGGCCGCGGCATCCTCAAGAGCATACTCGGCGCGGATGGCGGAGGCGCGAAGGACCTCGTCCTGGTTCAGCAGGAGCGCGCGAGGACCTTCGAGCCGCCTCCCCCGATCTCGCCCGTGCTCTATATGAACGGCAAGAACGTCTATAATTTTGCCGTCAAGTCCATCACCGTCCTGATCGAGAGGATCGTCCATGCCAGCGTATACTCCCTCGACGAGATACGGTGGATAGTCCCGCACCAAGCCAACGCGCGCATCGTCCAGGCCGCGGCGAAGCGCCTGGCCATCCCCGAGGATCGCTTCTTCATGAACATGGAGGAGTACGCCAACACTTCGGCCGCGAGCATCCCGATCGCCCTCCACGAGATGGAGGAGAAGGGTCTGTTGAAGAAGGGCGAGCTGATAATGCTCATCGGATTCGGCGCCGGCTTGACCTACGGGGCGACCGTCATCAGGTGGTAGGCCGCTTTCCCGAACCGGGGGCGACGAAGCGGCGCCAGCCGCGGTAGATTACATGCGCATCCAGACGGAGGGAGCAGATATGAAACGAAGAGTCGCCGTGACCGGCCTCGGGGTGATCAGTCCCGTCGGCAACGACGTGGCCAGCTTCTGGACGGCCATCAAGGAGGGGCGCTCCGGCGCCGGGCCCATAACCAGGTTCGACGCGTCCAGGACCGACGCGAAGGTGGCCGCCGAGGTCAAGGGCTTCGACCCTTCCCTTTATATGGATAAGAAGGAGGCCAGGAAAATGGCCGACTTCACCCAGTTCGCCGTCGCCGCGGCCGTCCAGGCTTGGCGCGACGCCGGCTTGGGCGAAGGCTTCGCGCCGGCCGGGGGAGACGCCGGACCGATCGCGGCGGCGCCGCTCCCCTACTCTCCCGAGCGAGTCGCGACGGTGATGGGCATCGGGATCGGCGGCATCGAAGTGATGATGGAATCCCACAAGAAGATGCTCGAATCGGGCCCGGGTCGCATGCTCCCGATGACCGTCCCCCTCATGATCTCCAACGAGGGGACGGCCAACATCGCGATGCGCCTCGGCGTGCTCGGCCCGGCCTACACCGCGGTAACGGCCTGCACCTCGGGCACCGACGCCATAGGCCAGTCCCTCGACCTCATCCGCTCGGGCCGCTGCGACGCGGTGGTCGCGGGAGGGGCGGAAGCCGCGATCACCGAGTTCGCGATAGGCGCGTTCTGCCGGCTCCAGGCCCTGAGCACGGCCTTCAACGACAGGCCCGAACTGGCCTCCCGGCCCTTCGACAAGGACCGCGACGGCTTTCTCATGGGCGAGGGCGCGGCAGCCCTCATCCTCGAGGACTGGGACAAGGCGGTCGCGCGCGGCGCGAGGATCTACGCTGAGCTCGCCGGCTACGGCGCCACCTGCGACGCCTACCACCTCACTTCCCCCGACCCCGAGGGTTCGGGCGGCGCGCGGGCCATAGCCTTGGCTCTCGAGGACGCGGGGATGGTGCCAGAGGACATAGACTACTACAACGCACACGGCACCTCGACCCAGATCAACGACCCGACGGAGACGCTGATGGTGAAGAAGGCCTTCGGCGAGCACGCCAGGCGCCTCGCCATCTCCTCGACGAAGAGCATGACCGGCCACATGCTCGGCGCGGCGGGCGCTATCGAGGCCCTCGTCTGCGTGAAAGCCGTCGAGGAGGGCTTCGTTCCCCCGACCATCAATCTCGACAACCCGGACATCGAGGCCGGATGCGACCTCGACTACGTGCCGAATGTCGGGCGAAGGCTCGAGGTGGGAGCGGCCGCCTCGGCATCCCTCGGATTCGGCGGCCACAACGGCATAGTGATCTTCAGGCGGCCGCGATGAACGACGCGGAGGCGCTCGACGAGGTGCTCGGATTCCTCCCGCACCGGCCGCCCTTCCTCTTCGCCGACCGGGTCGAGATCGAGGGCGGACGCATAGTGGGCTATCGCCTCTTCCACTCCGAGGAGGCCTTCTTCGGAGGCCACTTCCCAGGCTACCCGGTCGTGCCGGGCGTCATCCTCCTCGAGTCGACCTTCCAGTGCGGGGGGGTCGGGGTGCGCAAGATGGGGATCGTTGGCGCGGGCACCTTCTTCCTCGCCAAGATCAAGGAGGCCCGCTTCCGCCGCCAGGTGAGGCCGGGCGAGACCTATCGCGCCGAGATCGAGAACCTGAAGGCCTCGCCGCGCATCGTGCACCAGAAAGGGATCGGCTACGTCGGTAACGAGATTGCGGTCGAGGCCGAATGGATCTCGATCGCGGGAGCGACAGATTGCTAATAAGACCCATGGTTCGGAACAATATCTGCCTGAACGCGCATCCTATCGGCTGCGCCATCGAGACTGCCAGGCAGATCGAGTACGTCAAGGCGAAATCGCCCGCGTACGGGCGCCTCGCCGGTCCCCGCGCAGTCCTCATCATAGGGTGCTCGACCGGCTACGGCCTCGCGTCGAGGATCGCCGCGGCCTTCGGCTTCGGCGCCGCGACGGTCGGCGTATCCTACGAGCGATCGCCCTCCGCGACCTCCACGGGAACTCCGGGCTGGTACGACAACAGAACCTTCGACGCAGCCGCGGCAGCGGCCGAGCTTCCCTCCCGGAGCATCGACGGCGACGCGTTCTCCAAAAGCGTAAAGGCCTCGGCGATAGGGGCCGCGAGAGAGCTAGGAGTGAGCTTCGACCTCGTCGTCTACTCGCTGGCGTCTCCCGTCCGTCCCGACCCCGAGACCGGCGAGCTCTACAGGTCGGTGATCAAGCCGATAGGCGGCGCCTATCGCGGGAGGAACGTCGACGTCTTCACGGGCGAGCTCTCCTTCGTGGAGGTCCAGCCTGCTACAGAGGCCGAGACCGCCCAGACGATCAAGGTCATGGGCGGCGAGGACTGGGAGCTCTGGATCAAGGCCCTGAGCGAAGCGGGCGCGCTCGCGCCGGGAGCGACGACGGTCGCTTATTCCTATGTCGGGCCGGAGCTGTCCTGGCCGATCTATCGCGACGGCACCATCGGCGCGGCGAAGGCCCACCTCGAGGCGACCGCCGGGCGCCTCGCCGCCTCCGCTTCCGGGGGGCTCAAGGCTTATGTCTCCATAAACAAGGCCCTCGTGACGAGGTCGAGTGCGGTCATACCGATCATTCCCCTCTACCTGTCCATCCTCTTCAAGGTGATGAAGGACCGGGGCATCCACGAGGGATGCATAGCGCAGATAGACAGGCTCTATCGCGAGCGGTTGTATAGAGGGCCCAATGGGGGGCTGCCCCTCGACGCCGAAGGGCGGATCAGGATCGACGAGCTCGAGATGGGAGCGTCGGTGCAGGCCGAAGTATCCGCGCGGATGGCGAGGATAAAGCCCGAGAATCTCGCGGAGCTGGCCGACGTAGAAGGATTCAGGCAGGACTTCCTCCGTGTCCATGGATTCGAAGTCGAGGGCGTCGACTATACCGCCGACTCGTCGACGACCGACGAGCCTCGCGCGCGGGCGTGAACATAATCGTACTGGAGGAAGCCGAAGTAGGCACTCGCCTCCCCAGGGGCGACCGCCGCTGGTCGCATATCGCGAAGGTGCTCCGCAAGGGGCCGGGCGACCGGCTCGCCGCCGGCATAGTCGACGGCCCGCTCGGCGAGGCCGTCGTCCGCGAGCTCGACGCCGCCGGCCTCGTGCTCGACTTCGAACCGAAGCTGGAATCCCCCCCCCTCGCCCCCCTGCGACTGATCCTCGGCTTTCCCAGGCCGATCCAGGCGGCCAGGATACTCAAGGACCTGACAACCCTGGGAATCGCGGAGATACACCTCACCGGCACCGAGCTCGGCGAGAAATCCTACACACAGAGCGCGATTTTCCGAAACGGCGATTTTCGCGGCCACTTGGTGGAGGGGGCGGAACAGGCGGGCAATCCCCGCCTCCCCCGTGTATCGACCCACTGGAGCCTTCGCCTCTGCCTGGACTCCATAACCACAGGCTTCCCGAACGGCGGGGAGAGGATATTTCTTCACCCCTTCGGCGGTCCAGAGCTGATGGGAGCGGCGATTCCCGGCCGTCGCGCGGTTCTCCGAAGACCGCCCGTTACATTGGCGGTAGGGAGCGAGCGAGGCTGGTCCGACGCCGAGACGGCAGCATTGCTGGAGGCCGGTTTCTCGCCGAGAAGCCTCGGTGCCCGCATTCTCAAAACCGAGACCGCCGCGATCGCCGCCTGCGTCCTCGCCCTGGAGGGATTCGGTCTTATGTGAGGAAGAAGGGAATCTACGCCGGGACACTATACCTACGTTTCCGTCGATAATTATACTTAAATTCCCGCATCCGTAGCGATATTCATCTTGACGATTGCCTCTTCCACCTTCTAGACTCGCCCCGATACCTATCGGTTATCGGGATGTATTTCCGGTTACCGACGGACAATCCCCGAGGAGGGGAAGGAGGCGGCCGGAACGATCGAGACCCTCCATCTCAGTGGATCCGACCTAGTGCGCTTATCCCGCTCCTTGAGCGAGGCTTAATCGCAAGATTCCGCAAATGGAAGTATCGGAGGTATTGAAGATGAGAAAGCGAATTCTTATCGTCGTAGCCGTCATCGCGGCGCTCTGTCTCGTCCCCATGACCGTCGCGGCCCAGGCTCAGGTTATCAAGATCGCCACGCAGAGCCCGCTCTCGGGCGGCATGTCCGCCGTCGGCACCGACATCAAGAACGGCGCACAGCTCGCCGTCGAGCAGCTTTCCGGCCCCCTCGTAAAGCTCGGGTTCAAAGTCGAGCTCGCGCCATTCGACGACCAGGGCAATCCGGATACCGGCGTGGCCAACGCTAAAAGCATAGTCGCCGACCCCGCCATCCTCGCGATAGTCGGTCACTATAATTCGGGCGTCCAGATTCCCTCTTCCGAGGAATATCATGCCGCCGGCCTCGTCAACATCTCTCCTGCCAATACGAATCCCAAGGTCACCGATCGCGGCTATGAAGAAGTCAACCGCATATGCGGCCGCGATGATGTCCAGGGCGCCGTCGGCGCGCAATATGCCGCCTCCAAAGGCGTAAAGAGCGCCTACGTCCTCCACGACAAGACCGCCTACGGCCAGGGCATCGCGGAGTACTACCAGCGAGAGGCCAAGAAGCTCGGCATTAAGGTGCTCGGCTTCGAAGGCACCGAGGAGAAGGCCAACTTCGACTCGATCCTCACTCCGATCCTCGCCGCCAAGCCCCAGGTCATCTACTTCGGCGGCATGTTCGATCAGTCCTCCGTCCTCTTCAAGCAGGCCCGCCAGAAGGGCTTCAAGGGCATGTTCCTCTCCGACGACGGCTTCGACTCCTCGGATGCCGCCAAGATCGGCGGGGACGTGCTCCTCCAGGGCAACGGCACCTACTATTCGACGGTCTCCGGCCCCGCTAGCGTCTATCCCGGCACCGCCAAATTCGTCGCGGCTTTCAAGGCCAAGTTCGGAGCCGAGCCCCAGCCCTTCGCGGCCCAGGCCTACGATTGCGCCGCCATCGCCCTCAAGGCCATCGAGAACGCCGCGGTAGCCGCCGGCAACAAAGTTCCCGCCAGGGCCGATGTCACGGCCGCCGTGCGCGCGCTCAAGAACTTCAAGGGAATCACCGGCCTGATAAACTTCAACGCCAAGGGCGACCTGACCGTGGCCAAATACTTCATCATCCAGGTTACCTCGTCCGATCCCGACAAGTGGTCGTCCAACAAGATCGACAAGACCCTGGACATCGCCCCCCCGCAGTGATATCAAGGCTGGCTGAGGGAGCTTAGAGCGCACGGAGGCGCGGAGACGCGGTTCGCGCGCGGAAGGCGAGCGGAGGGATGGGGCTAGGAGCCGAGAGGCTCCGCCGAGTCCCCCCGCTCGGGATCCCCCTCCGCGCTTCGCTGCGCCTCCGCGCCTCCGCGTCGCGTTTACGTTATCGATCCGTTTTGGAGGCTCCATGAGAAGACCCCTGGGCATGCAGACCCTGCGGGAGATTTTACTGCCCTTGGGCAGAATGGCCGTGTTCGTAGTGGGCGCCGGTGGGGTTTTCTCGGCGCTCATGGTCGTGCTCGCCCTTCTCTGCAGGGGCTCGGGGGCGGACAAGTTCCTCCTCGACACGCAGGGCATCAACATTGTCACCTACACCCTGGCGAACCTGCCCCAGGTCCTCATCGACGGGGTCACCCTCGGTTTCGTCTACGCCGCCATCGCCCTCGGCTACACCATGGTCTATGGCGTCCTCGAGTTCATAAACTTCGCGCATTCCGAAATCTTCGCGATAGGCGCCTTCGCCGGCGTCGAGTTCCTCATAGCCATGGACAGACTCGGCGTCCTGAAGGCCGCAGGCCCCATGGGTTCCTACATGTACCTGACGATGGCCCTTGTCGTCTCCATGGCTGCCTCGGGAGGCATCGCGATGCTCATCGAGCGCACCGCCTACAGGCCCCTGAGGGACTCGCCGCGACTCGTGCCCCTCATCTCCGCCATCGGCGTGTCGTTCGCGCTGCAGGACGTCATCCGACTCGTAGAGAGCCTCACGACGGGCCAGTTCTACCGCGTCATGCCGACCTTCGGCAATTTCGACGCGCGCCTTCCCCTCTTCAGCATCCCGACCGGACAGGATTCCACGCTGGTCGATATCCAGGTCAAGTCGATCGTCGTCATCGGGGCGGCCGTGCTCATGCTCGTCCTTCTCAACTTCATCGTGAACGCGACGAGGATCGGCAAGGCCATCCGCTCGGTAGCGCAGGATCGCAATACGGCCGCGCTCATGGGAATCGGCGTCAACGCGATCATATCCTTCACCTTCCTCCTGGGCGGGGCCCTGGGCGGGGCAGCGGGACTCCTCTATGCGCTCAAGTTCACGCGCATCGATCCTTTCGTCGGCTTCATGCCCGGCATCAAGGCCTTCACCGCGGCGGTCCTCGGGGGCATCGGCAACCTGACGGGCGCCCTCCTAGGAGGCATCATCCTCGGCATGCTGGAGAGTTTCGCGGGCGCCTACCTCGGCACCTTCACCATGGGCGCCTTCGGATCCGAGTACAAGGACATCATCGCCTTCCTGGTGCTGATCGTCTTCATCATCTTCCGTCCCTCGGGCCTGCTCGGCGAGCAGGTCTCGCAGAAGGCGTAGGGGTAGCGCGATGAAAGCCAAGACCAGCGGAGCGGCGAAAAACCCGGTCTCGCGAGGACTGCGATCCTTCGGCGCCGCCCTCAACAGCGGCAAGACGCCCTATATCCTGACCTCGGTCCTCCTCGTCTTCGGGACCATCCTCGTCTACTTCAGCCCCAGGTCCATCCCGGCCTTCCTCCTCTTCGCGATCGCGTCGAGCCTCGCCTACTTCCTGGACATGAAGAAATGGGTGAAGATGGGCTTGGCCGTCCTCATCGCCGTGGTCATAGTGCCGATCCTGGGCGCGCGCAACATCTTCTACCTCGAGGTCATATTCCAGATCTCCGTCTTCGCCGCCCTCGCCTTGGGCCTCAACATCGTCGTCGGCTTCTCGGGCCTGCTCAACTTCGGCTACATGGCCTTCTATGCGGTGGGCGCCTATCTCTGGGGCTTCTTCGGCTCGCAGCAGCCCTTCCTCCTCAACGAAATACCCGGAACCGCGCCGCCCGGGACGCACTTCTTCATGGCGGCCGACTGGTTCTACCTCTTCATCTTCATCGGCGTGATCGTCGCGGCGATCTTCGGCCTCGTGATGGGGCTGCCAGTGCTGAGAGTCCGCGGGGACTATCTCGCCGTCATAACGCTCGGCTGCGGCGAGATCGTCCGCCAGCTCGCGAACAACCTCGACAAGCCCCTCAATCTCACGAACGGGCCGCAGGGCATCACGCCCATCCAGAGACCCACCCTGCCCAAGGAGCTGCTCGCCTTCTTCAACCGGCTCTTCGAGCCCCTGGTCGGGCACCAAGTGACGGGCAACCAGTTCTACAACATCATGTTCTACCTCATCGCGGTCATCGTGGTCGTGGTCGTGATCGTAATCACCTCGAGGCTGGAGGACTCCAAGATAGGGAGGGCCTGGGCGGCTATACGCGAGGACGAGCTCGCCGCGCAGGCTATGGGCATCCCCGCCAACAAGCTCAAGCTCGGCGCCTTCGCGGTAGGTGCCTCCTTCGCCGGCGCCATGGGGGTCCTCTTCGCGGCGAGCCGCACCTTCGTGAGCCCTGAGTCTTTCACCTTCCTCCAGTCCGTCGGCGTCCTCACCATGGTGATACTCGGCGGGATCGGCAGCATCTCCGGAGTGATAATCGGGGCGGCCGTCGTCACGATCCTCAACCTCCAGGTGCTGCAGAGCTTCTCGCTCTATCTCGCCCAGCTTCGGCAGAGCGACGCGATGATCCCCATCATCAATTTCCACTGGAAGGACCTCTCCAATCAGCTCGACCCCTCCAAGTACCAGCGTCTCGTATTCGGCATCATCCTCATCCTCATGATGATCTACAGGCCGGCGGGGATACTTCCCGCTGCCCGCCGCAAGCGCGAGCTGAAGGCCTCGTCCGAGAACGCGGACGGGGACGCGATCGACCGAGCCGAGCCGAAGGGGGCCGATCGTGGCTGATGCCGTCCTGATCCTCGAGACGAGGGATGTCGTAAAGCGCTTCGGCGGGCTCACCGCCGTCAACAAGATGAGCTTCGCGATGGAAGCCGGTCGCATCTACTCGATCATCGGCCCCAACGGCGCCGGAAAGACCACCTTCTTCAACGCGCTCTCGGGCCTCTACAAGCCCGAGGAGGGCACGATAAGCTTCGAGGGTCGCCGGATAGACGGCCTCGCCCCCGAGAAGGTGACCACGCTCCACATGGCGCGCACCTTCCAGAACATCAGGCTCTTCGGCGGCATGACGGTCGTGGAGAATATCATGGTCGGCGCCTACACGCGGCTCAGGCAGAGCGCGGTGCAGACCGTGCTCAGGACCAAGGCCTACAAGGCCGAGGAGTCCCGCGCGGAAGCCCGCGCCGAGGAGCTGATGGAATACGTCGGTCTCCGGGGCATAGGCAACGAGCTCGCCGGGAGCCTGCCCTACGGGGCGCAGCGCCGCGTCGAGATAGCCCGCGCCCTGGCCTCCGAGCCTCGGCTCCTCCTCTTGGACGAGCCGACCGCCGGGATGAACCCCGCCGAGACCGAGGACGCGACGGCCCTCTTCAGGCGCCTGCGCGACGAGCTCGGGATCACGATTCTGCTCATCGAGCACGACATGAGGGTGGTGATGAACATCTCCGAGCGCATCAGCGTGATGGACTACGGCGAGAAGATCGCCGAAGGCGAGCCCAAGGACATCGCGGCCAACCCCAAGGTTATCGAGGCCTACCTGGGCCGCGGGGCGGCGGGCGGCGGCGCGGCCGGCATCGCGGCGGGGAATGCGCCATGAGCCTCCTCGAGCTGGAGAACGTCAATTCGTACTACGGCAAGATCCATGCTCTCAAGGGAGTCTCGCTCACCGTCGAGGAGGGCGAGATCGTCACCCTCATCGGCGGCAACGGAGCCGGCAAGACCACGACCCTCCGCTCGGTCTCCGGCCTCCTCCACCCCAAAGAGGGCTCGGTGAGGCTGATGGGAAAGGACATCACCAGGATGGCCCCCAACCTCGTCCACAAGGAGGGACTCGGCCTCGTGCCCGAGGGGCGCGGCATCTTCCCGCGCCTCACCGTGATCGAGAACCTCGAGATGGGCGCCTATATCGTCAAGGATCGGGCCGAGATAGAGCGGGGAGTCGATTACGCCTTCACCTTGTTCCCCCGCCTCAAGGAGCGTTCGAGCCAGAAAGGCGGCACACTGTCGGGCGGAGAGCAGCAGATGCTCGCGACCGCGCGGGGCCTCATGTCCAATCCCAGGATACTCCTCATGGACGAGCCGTCCATGGGACTCGCCCCCGTGCTCGTGGACCAGATTTTCGACGTGATCAAGGAGCTCAATTCGAGGGGCACGACCATACTCCTCGTCGAGCAGAACGCCCTCATGGCGCTCGGCATCGCCCATCGCGCCTACGTCCTGCAGACGGGCAAGATCGTGCTCTCGGGCAAGGCCCAGGACGTGGCGCGCGACGAGAACGTCAAGAAGGCCTATTTGGGGATTTGACCGGCCTCCGCGACCTCGAAAGTTCCCTGCGGCTTACAGCTTCAGCAGGCGCTTGAGCTCGGAGCTCCAGTGCGCGAAACTGCGGCAGGCCGCGCGCACGGGCTCGGGGGACGACATGTCGACTCCCGCCAGCCTGAGGGACTCGATGGGGAAGCGCGAGCCGCCGGAGCGCAGGAAGGCGAAATAGTCGTCGCGCTCGCGCCGCCCGCCGCCCAGCACGCGCTCGGAGAGGGCGATGCTCGCCGATATGCCCGTCGCGTACTTGTAGACGTAGAAGGCGTTGTAGAAATGCGGTATGCGGAGGCACTCGAGATCGCTCAGACCCTCGAGGGTCACCGACGGCCCGAAGTACTTCACGAGGAGACCGCGGTAGGCGGAGCGCAGCGAGTCCACGGTCAGGGGCTCGTCGGCCTCGATCATCTCGTGGCTCAGCTTCTCGAATTCGGCGAACATCGTCTGTCTGAAGAGGGTCCCGACCAGGTCGTCGAGCTTGGCGCTCACGAGGGAGACCTTCGCCTCGTCGCCCTCCGCCTTGTCGTAGAGGTGGCGGAACAGAAGCTGCTCGTTGAAGGTGCTCGCCACTTCGGCCTCGAAGATCGTGTAGCCGTAGGAGAGGAAGGGATTGGCGGCCGCGGAGTAGTACGAGTGCATCGAGTGCCCGCCCTCGTGCGCGAGGGTGAAGACGTCGTGGAGGACCTCTTCCTTGAAATTGAGGAGAATATAGGGCTTCCCCGAATAGGAGCCCGCGGAGAAGGCGCCCGAGCGCTTGCCCTTGCTCTCGTAGCGGTCGACCCATCCGCCCTCGATCCCGGCGCGCAGCTCGGCGACGTATTCCTCGCCGAGCGGGGCCAGGGCGGCGCAGACCAGATCCGCGGCCTCTTCGAAGCTATGCCGGGCTTTCGCCTCGGGAACGAGAGGCACGTAGACGTCGTAGTGGCGCAGCTCGTCCAGCCTCAGCGCCGCCTTCCTGAGATCGTAGTACTCGTGGAGGACGGGGAGATTCTCCGCAATCGTGCCGACCAGGCTGTCGTATACGCTCTCGTCCACGTCGTCGGGGAAGAGCGCGGCCCTGCGGGCCGAGTGGAAGTTCCGGACGGCGGCGCGGTATTTGTCCTGCTTGACGGAGCCCGAGTACAAGGCGGCCAAGGTGTTCTTGTGGCCGTCGTAGGCGGCGTAGAGCTGGAAATAGGCCTTTCTGCGGAGCTCGCGGTCGGGGTTTCTCATGAATGCCTGATAGGTGGATTGAGTCAGGGGCCTATCTCCCTCGGGAGTCTTTATGATGCCGAAATCCACGTCGACGTTGGTAAGGACGGAGAAAGCGTCCTGCGCCACCCCCGCGGACTCGGCCTGAAGCGCGAGGAGCCTCTCCTCCTTCTCCGAGAGGACATGAGGTTTCATGCGCAGAAGCTTGCGGAGGAAGACGGCGAACTCGGCGAAGGAAGGCTCGGCCATGCAGGCTTCCACGAAGGGGTCCGGCAAGGCCTGGATCTCGGGCACGAGCCAGGCCCAGGCGGCCTGGGTCCGCGTCGCCGCCGCCATGTACCGGGCGAAGCGCCCGCGCGCGGAAACGTCGCCTTCGTCCTCGCTCTGCCTGAGACTGGCGTAGTAGGCGAGCCTCTCGTCGAGGACCCCGAAGTCGCGGTAGAAGCAGAGGACGCCCTCGAAGGACTCGCGCGATCGGGACAGGCTGCCCTTGAGCGCCTCGATTCTCGGAGTCATGGCGTCAAGCTCGACGAGGCCGGCTTCCCACGAAGCCTCGTCCGTGTAGAGGCTCGAAAGGTCCCATCGGTCGGACAGGGGGATCTCGGACCTGAGAGGGACGGCTGCTGAGTCTGGCATGACTGCTCTCCTTGTCGCTTTGGCGGCGCGTGTCAGTATAGGGAAGCCTCGGGCGCCAGCGCAAGCTCGTCGACGAAGGCGTCGAGGAGAGCCGAGACGAGCGCGAAGGAAGCCTCTTCCGCCAGGTCGGGTGAGTCGGCCTTGGTATGGAGGAGGCTCCAGAGCGGAGGCCGCTTCCCCGCGGCCAGCATCGCGGCCTCGGTCTCGGGAAGCAGGCTGAGCACGAGGGCCGGAAGGCCACCCAGGGTCAGGCCGAGGTCGTCGGACCAGGGGAGGGCGGCTTCCTGAGGCTCGGCCAGACCCGCTCGCGCGGCCGAGCGCCGCGCGAGCCCGACGAGGAAGCGGTGGCCCTTCGCGGCGTTCGAAAGCGAGAGCCCGGTCCTCTCGAGGAGTCCGGCGGGCGCCGTCGATAGGAGGAGCCGCCCTCCCCTCCCGGTCACGTCGAGCACAATCGCGGCCATCGATTTGCCGGGTCCGGTGCCCGCGGCGACCTTCAATCTTCGCGCCAGGGCGTAGGAGCCTTGCCGGGTGGCCTCCCCCGAGCCCGGCGCCTCCTCGGCGTCGGTGAAGGCTACGAGGAAGGATGGCGTTGGAGAATGGGCGGCCGATCTGCGCGCGGCGAACTCCACGAGCTGGAGGCACGCGCAGGAATTGTCGAGGGCCCCCGGGCTGCCTTCGATCCTGTCATAGTGGGCCACGAAGGCGAGACGCGGCTTCGACTTCCCCATGCGTACCAGGACGTGCCTCGCGTCGCCCGTCTTGACGATCGAATAGCGGACGGAGCGGGCCGCGAGAAGCCCGGCGAGGGAAACCAGCCTGTCTCCACCGGGCGTCATGAATCGCTCGGCGTCCTCCGCGAACCGCAAGAGCCCGGACCTAATCCCGCATCCCGATGCGGAGCTCGCGTTGACGCGGTTCGGAGCAGGATTCGCGCACTACGAGGGAAGAAGTGAGCATCAGGTGGCCGGGCTTCCCTCCGGCGAGCAGTCGGACCACCAAGCCTCCCGCGGCCGAGCCTTTTCCCTTGCCCGGTTGATGCACCGTGGTGAGGGCGGGCTTGGCCCGCGCGGCCTCCGGGATGTCGTCGAAGCCTACGACGCTGAGGTCGCCCGGGATCGACAAGCCCAGCCGCCCGCAAGCCTCGTACACGCCGAGGGCGACGGCGTCGGCCATCGCGAGTATCGCCGTCGGCTCCCCCGCGCCGCGCGAGAGGATCTCGAAAGCCGCCGCCGCGCCGCCCTCCATTGAGCATTCGACGGGGATGACCTCTATCTGCGGCGAGTCGAGCCTCAGACCCGCCTCGGCGAGGGCGCGGGAGAAGCCCGCGAGCCGTCGGTCGCTCACCAGGGAGTAGCGCTTCTCGGGAAGGCTCAGAGTCTCGGGCCTGAGGGCGAGTACCGCCAGCCTGCGATGGCCGAGCCCGAGTACGTGCCTCATGAGCCCATAGGCCGCGTCGGCGTCGTCTATGCCGACATTCACCGTGGCCTCCACCTCGCCCCCGTCGATGGTCACGAAGGGAACGTGCCGGCGATGGAGGATCCCGACGACCTCGTGGTCGGGCCCGACGCCTATGGTCAGGAGGCCGTCGACGAAGGCCCGACGGGCGGCCTCGATGATCTTTCCCCTGATCGGGGGGAGCATGGTGAGCGATAGCTCGTGCTCCTCGCAGACCTCGCCGATGCCGCGGATAACCTCGCAGATATAGGGGTTGCGCAGCGCCTCGTCGATGGGCTGGGGGAGGAGGAGCCCGAGGGCGCCCAGCCGCTTCGTGGTCAGAGTCCTGGCGACCGGGTCGGGAACGTAGTCCAGCTCGGCGACTATGGCCATGATCCGTGCGTAGGTCTCCGCCGAGATGCGGCTCGGATCGTTCAGCGCGAAGGAGACGGTGGTCTTCGACACTCCTGCGCGACTGGCGATATCGGTGATGGTGGGACGCATCTGTCTTCTTTCGCTTTCGCTCTACTTTATCGAGCCTGCTACCATGCCCTTGATGATCGACTTCCGGGCCATGAAGATCGACTGGGACATCCGGAAGCCGTTGTAGGCGAGGATGATGCCCGTTATCCGCGCGAGGGCCCTGAACCACGTGAGGAGAGGGAACATTACGATCTGGAAGGGCACGACCATGGCCGCCACGAAGACGAGGAAGAACACCACCGCCCGCGCCTGGCCGCCGGCCACGTAGTTCGACCTGAAGCGCTGGTTGTAGATGCTCATGGCGAGAAGCTCGGTGCCGTAGATGGGCTTGCCCATGAACATGACCGAGGGACCTTCCGCGGTGAGGGAGACGTTGACGTCGAATTGCTTGAAGGAATTGACCAGGGTCAGGAACAGGGTGATGGTGACGAGGCGGCGTAGGGGAGAGGCGCCGTAAATCTGGGCGGCCTCGATGAGCTTCTGAGGCATGTTCTCGATCGCCGCGACGTAGATGACCATAATATAGCCGGCGTATTGCCATGTGCCGACTATGACCAGGCCGACCAGGGCGGTGGAGCTCTTCGCCAGGATGAGCTTGCCGGGGTCGGCCCATGAGGCGAGCCCGAGGATGGCGCCGACCGAAGGTCCCGCGTCGTTGAAGATGAACTGCCAGACATAGCCCAGGATGATCCAGAAAAAGGGGGGTGCTTCGAATTCCGCATCGCTTGGCCTCCAAGGGCCATGATAAGCCCGCCCCAGCCGAAGGCCAAGAGGCGGACGAGAAGGAGGAGATTCCCTGTTCTTTTCTCGTCTCGGTTACCGCCACGATGTCATCTTTGGCCATTTTTCGAGTCTTTACGGCAAAGACGCGGGCCGGTTTCTGTTTCAGCGGTCTCGAAGCCCTGCTTCTCGAGAAATACCGCGAACGCCCGGGGATCTGAAGGCCCTGGCCCTCGAGCTCGGCGACCGCGGCGACCCTGACGGCTGAGCCTCGCCCTCGCCAGGATCGAGTTCCTCTACGCCCTCGCAGCCTCGCTGGTCAGCATACCGATGGATGCACCGCCCTCCCCTGGGCTGGGAGGCGGCCGGCCGGAGGAAGCTTCCCGGCTCCATCGAGGCCCGCGTCTTCGGCTGGATCCGCTGCTGCCTAGCTCGTCGCGGGAAGGTAGTCGCCTTCGCCCAGGATTCGCCCTTCGAGGTGCTGCCCTGCACGTCGGAGAAGTGGATAGAGCTCGGGCCCTAAGGCACCGCCTGCCTCGCGCCGGCGCGATTGCGGCCCGCGGGACTATAGGCTAGAATTATCTCCGAGCCAAGGAGCGTACAGAACATGAAGCAGGTCACCGTAACCTATGCGTCCGGCGAAAAGGTGGCCTATCCCGCCGGAGTGAAGGCCCAGGACGTCATCGGGAAGATGGGAAGCCTGGCCTGGCCCCTCGCCGCCGTGCTCGTCAACAACGAGCTCAAGAGCCTCGACGCCCAGCTCCTGACCGACTGCACCGTCCAGCCGATAACCCTCGATACGGCCCAGGGCGCGACGACCTACCGGCGCTCGCTCTGCTTTCTCCTCGCCGTCGCGGCCAAGCAGCTCTTCCCGGAGCGGCGCCTTATGGCCGGGATGGCCATCGGCACGGGCTTCTTCCACTATTTCGACGACGACCACATCGTCAGCCCCGAGGAGATCGCCATCCTCGAGGCCAGCATGCGCTCCCTGGTCGAGCGCGACATCGCCATCTGCATCGAGTGGCGCGCCTGGGAGGCCGCCATCGAGTACTTCAAATCCTCGGACCAGCCCGGGACCCTCCTCCTCCTCGAGCACCTTAACGACGGGATCATACCCCTCAACGAGTGCTCCGGCTTCCGGGATCTCCACGTGGCGCCCCTCGTCCCTTCCACCGGCGTCTTGCGGACTTTCTCCCTGAGGCCCTACAACGAGGGCTTCCTCCTGCGCTACCCGCACAAGGAGGCGCCCGATACGCTCACGGCCTTCGTGGACGACCCCGTGCTCTACGCCATCGCCAAGGAGACGAGGGAGCGCTCCCGCGTCCTCGGCGTCGCCTCTGTGGGCGCCTTGAACAAGGTGAACGCCTCCAAGGGAATCAAGGACTACATCCAGGTCGCGGAGGCCCTGCAGAACAAGAAGATCGCGGCCATAGCCGACGAGATCGCCGCGAAGGCCGGAGCGGTGAAGATAGTCCTCATCGCCGGCCCCTCGAGCTCGGGCAAGACGACCACGTCCAAAAAGCTGGCCATCCAGCTCAAGGTCATCGGCTTCGAGCCCGTCGTCATCTCCCTCGACGACTATTTCGTCGATCGCGAGCGAACGCCCCGCGACGAGAACGGCGATTACGATTTCGAGTGCCTCGAGGCCCTCGACATAGACTTCCTGAACGAGCAGCTGGTCGCCCTCTTCCGCGGCGACGAGATCGAGCTGCCGTCCTTCGATTTCAAGACCGGCATGCGGAAGAGCTCAGGCAGGAAGCTCAGGCTCGGCGCGCGAGGCATGCTCGTGATGGAAGGCATCCATGGCCTCAACGACGCGCTGACCCCGCGGGTGCAGCGGGATCGGAAATTCAAGATTTACGTGAGCGCCCTCACCCAGATCAACCTGGACGACCACAACCGCGTCAGCACCACCGACAACCGCCTCCTCAGGCGCATGGTGCGCGACTACAACTTCCGCGGCCACTCGGCCCAGGCCACCCTCAAGATGTGGCCCTCGGTCCAGGCCGGGACGAACAAGTACATCTTCCCCTACCAGAACAGCGCCGACACCGCATTCAACTCCGCCCTCGACTACGAGCTGGGGGTCCTCAAGGTCTACGCCGAACCTCTGCTGAGGACCGTCAAGCCCACCTGCGTCGAGTACTCCGAGGCGCGGCGCCTCCAGGCCTTCCTGGACAACTTCGCGCCCATTCCCTCGACCAGCGTCCCCGGCGACAGCCTGCTCCGCGAGTTTATAGGAGATAGCGAGTTCAAATACTGATCCGCGCGATGCGCGACTCCCCTTGATTTGGGAATGGGGACTCGGATATATTGGTTTCCGCACGCCGAGATAGCTCATTTGGCAGAGCGGCGCACTCGTAATGCGCAGGTGTCGAGTTCGATTCTCGATCTCGGCTAACCCGAAGCCCGCAGGCCTGCGGGCTTCATCATTAAGGCGGAGATCGAGAATCGAACGAGAAGGATTCGAAGCCGACATGCGCGACAGCGCATGCTACAATCCATTCTTCCCGGCTCAGGCCGCAAAGCGGCCTATTTCCAGTCTCGGATTTACAGGATAAGGACTTACGGTTACCGGAAAACCGGCGCCGGTCATCTCACTTCGACTGTCGGAAGGAATGGCTATGCGCCGGTTTTGCGTATGCGTTTAATGAGAATCCTCCGAATAGTGGCTTCGTTCCCGCGTCGGGAACCTATTTTGTCGAGCCTACTTTATCGCTCCCTCGATCATTCCCTTGATGATGTACCTCTGGGCGAAGAGATAGAGGACGATGACCGGCAGTATGGCGATCAGCGTCGAGGTGAGGATGAGGTCCCATTGCTTGAGATATGCCCCCGCGAAGGCGGTCACCGCGACCGGGACCGTCTGCACGGCGCCGTTGGAGCCGAGCATCAGGAGGGGGAGGAGGTAGTCGTTCCAGATCCAGATGCCGTTGAGTATGAGGACCGTGATGATGATCGGCTGGAGGAGGGGGAACACGATCGCGAAGAAGGTCCGCGATTGGCTGCAGCCGTCGATTGTAGCCGACTCCTCGAGCTCGTAGGGAATGTTCTTTATGAAGCCGTGGAAGATGAAGATGGAAAGGGGACATCCGAAGCCGAGATAGGCGAAGACGATGCCCGGGATCGACTGCAGGAGCCTGAAATGGATGAAGTCCCCGAGGACGCGCATCCATCGCACCAGGGGGAACATGAGGACCTGGAAGGGGATCACCATCGCCGCGACGAACGCGAAGAACAGGATCGTGGACCAGGCCGACCGCGTGCGCACGAGGGCCCATGCGCACATCGACGAGAAGAGCGCTATGACCGCGAGCGAGAAGAAGGTGATCAGCGTGCTGTCGAGGAAGGCATTGGCATAGTGGACCGTGTGATTGTTGAAGATGAGCCCGACGTTCGCGAACAGCTGTCCCCAATCGGATGGCAGCGCGAGGGTGTCGTAGAGAATGTCCTTCGATGTCTTGGCCGAGTTCATCACGACCATGACGAAGGGGATGAGGAAGATCGCGAGGAAGAGGACGACGAGGGCTTCCCCCAGCGCGCGGGCGGCGCGGCGTCTTCGCGTCACATCTCCACCTCCTTTCTCTTGTTGACCGATACCTGGACGAGCGACACGACGACGAGGGCGACGAAGAGGATCACGGCCTTGGCCTGGGCCTCGGCCATATAGTTGGCTTGGGCCGTGTCGAAGATATTCATGGCGAGGAGCTGGCTGGCCTTGACCGGCTGGTCGAAGAAGCGTGTCGCGGGACCTCCTCTCGTGAGGGTGAAGTTCATGTCGTACTGCTTGAACGAGGTCGTGAGGGTCAGGAAAAGCGAGATGGTGAAGGCGTTGGCCGTCATCGGTATGAGGATCCTGGTCACTCGTCGGAAGTATCCGGCCCCGTCGATCTTGGCCGCCTCCATGAGCGAGGCGGGAATCGCCTGGATGGCCGCTATGAAGATGAGCATGATGTAGCCCGCGTACTGCCAGGTGTTGACGACCGACATGGCCCAGATGACGGCGTCGGGCCGGCTCAGCGGCGAGGTTTGCAAGTGCCCGATCGCGAGGGCCTTGCCGAGAGCGGGCACGGCGCTGTTGAAGAGGAACTGCCAGATGTAGCCCAGCACGATGCCGCCGATGAGGTAGGGGGTGAAGAAGCCCGCGCGGTACAAGTTGCGGAAGCGCAGGTTGCCCGTGACGATAAGGGCCAAGGCGAAGCCGACCACGTTGACGAGGACTACGTTTATCGCCGTGTAGGCCATCGTGATGAGGAAGGAATAAAGGAAGCCCGGCTCGGTGAGGGCTTTCGCGAAATGGACGAATCCCACGAACTTGATCGACTGGGAGACCCCGTTCCAATCGGTCATGGAGTAGAAGAGTCCAAAGAAGAAAGGGATCAGCATGACCATCGCGAACGCGAACACGCAGGGGAGGACGAAGAGGACCTTAGCAAGGCTATGTCGGCGCATCGCTTGAACCCTCGTTCCGTGCCGGGCTGCGGCCCGGCGATCTTCGTCGTGCGAGGCCTTCGCCTCCGGCCCCCGCCGGCGTCGCCGGCGGGGGCCTCGCACGGATGGATTAACGGCCGGTCACATCTTGGGGAGGCCTGCGACGGCCTTCTTCATGTCCGCGACGAACTGATCGATGTTGTCCGGGTTCTGGGCGAAGAGATCGTAGATCGGGCCGAAGACGTTCTGCCCGGCGCCGTCCGGCAGCATGCCGAAGAAGACGCCATAGTTCCCGCCCCGGGCGTTCGCCGCCATGAGGGCCTGGCTGAGCTGCCCCTTGGGCTGGAGCTTGACCGACTTGAAAGCGGGGATCATACCGGCCTGGTTGACCATGTAGTCCTGGCCCTCGGGGGTCATGGCGATGGAGGCGAGGAAGGCCTTGGCCGCGGCCGCGTTGGGGCTCTTGGGGTTCACGCAGTACCAGCTGGGGGCGAAGAGGTAGAGGCCCTTCTCGGGGGTGTCGAGGAAGGCGTGGGGGGCGTAGCCCATTTTGAAGGTCACGCCGAGCTGCTTCATGTTGGGGTCGACCCAGTTGCCCTGGTGGAGGAAGGCCGTCTTGCCCTGGGCGAAGGAGGCGACCTGGTTGTCGTAGCTGCCGTTCTGGAGGATGCTCTTGTCCGCGTACTTGAACAGGAGCTGGACGTACTTGGCGTACTGGAGGAAGCGTGCGTCGTCGAGCTGCCCCTTGAGCGCCTTCTGGATGATGCTGGTGTCGTCGAAACCGAGCCCGCCGCCCCAGTAGCAGGCCAGGTTATGCTGGCCGGCCACCCACCACATGCCGCCCGCGACGGAAGCGGCCATGGACACGACTGCGTCTAGGCCGAGCTCCTGCTTCTTCGCGTCGATGGTCTTGAAGGCCTTCTCGTAGGCGGCCCTCGTGGTCAGCTTGGAGGGATCGACTCCGGCCTTCTTGAGGATGTCGGCGTTGTAGGCGAGTCCGTAGCCCTCGATGGAGACCGGGAAGCCGTAGACCTTGCCGTTCACCTTGAAGGCTAGGTCGGTGTCCTTCACCCAAGGCTGATCGCCGAGGTCGGCGATGTAGTCCTTGAAGACATTGTACTGGCCCATGCCTTCGATGACGAAGATATCGGGCATCTGACCGGCCTGAATCTTGGCCTTGAGCGCGCCGCCGAAGTCGGCTCCGCCGCCGAGGGTCTCGACGCTCACCGTGACGCCAGGGTGGGCGGCGCTGTACTTGGCCGCGTAGGCGTCGAGCGCGTCTTTGATCTCCACCTTGAGCTGCATCATCGTGACCATTGTGGCCGGCGCGGCCACGAGGGCGGCGCCTCCGAGCAGACTGAGCGTCAGGACCATCGCTAGAACTCTTCGCATCTTGTACCTCCTGAAATACGATACGCGGTGTCGCCCGTCAGACGGGCGAGAATGCCTAACGAAGCGCGGAAATCCTCGCCTCCCATGGCTCGAGGGTCCCAGGCGCCCGCACGCCGGCGGCGCCGAGGTTCGAAATGAGGATCGTCGCGCAATGACGGGGCGCGGCTGCCTGGACGGCTTCACGCGACATGTTTATCTCGACGAGGAGGCGCTCCCCCTCGCCCTCGCGCGCGAAAGCGAAGAGCCGCGGCTCCTCGCGGGCGAGGAGCTCGAAGGAGCCGTAGACGAGGCACTTGTGCTCTCTCCTGAATTTAATTATAGCTCGCGCGAAGTTGAGCGTGGAATCCGGATCGGCCTCCTCGGTCTCGGCGTTGACCGACGCGTGGTCGGGATTGAGGCCGATCCAGGGGCGAGCCGCGCTGAAGCCGGCGTTCGGGCCGGCGCTCCATTGCATGGGCGTGCGCGCGTTATCTCGGCTCATGTAGCGGATCGACCGCATCGCCTCGGCCGGGCTCCTGCCCGCGGCGAGGGCCTCCCTGTAATAGTTGAGCGTTTCCACGTCCCGGTAGTCGGAGATGGAGGAGAAGGAGACGTTCGCCATGCCGAGCTCCTCTCCCTGGTAGATGTACGGAGTGCCGCCCAGCGAGAGGTTGAGGAGGAGGAGAGCCTTGGCCGACTCGCGCCGATAGCGACCTTCGTCGCCGAAGCGGGAGACCGAGCGCGGCTGGTCGTGGTTCATCAGATAGTTCGAGTTCCAGGCCCGGCCCGCGAGGCCGAGCTGCCAGCGTTCGATGATGCGCTTCAATTCGACGAGGTCGATAGGCCGCTGCCGCCACTTGTCCCCGTCCGTGTAGTCCACGCCCATGAGCTCGAACTGGAAGAGCATATCGAGCTCCCCGCGTCCCTCTCCGACGAGCTCGAGGGCGTTCTCGACAGTCGAGCCGGGCGCCTCCCCCACCGTCATGACGTCGAAGCCGTCAAGTGCCTCCCGGCGCATCTCGCGGATGAACTCGTGGAGCCGGGGGCCGAAGACGTAGGGCGCGGTCGAGGAGAAGATCCCCTCCCCCGGCGCGAGATCGCGGTAGGAGGGATCCTTCGAGAACAGGGTCACGACGTCCATCCGGAAGCCGTCGATGCCGCGCTCGAACCAGCGCCGCATCATGGCGTAGACCGCCTTCCGGAGCTCGGGGTTCTCCCAGTTGAGGTCGGGCTGGCCGGGATCGAAGAGGTGGAGGTAGTACTCGCCGGTCGCGGGGTCGAGCTCCCAGGCGCCCCCGCCGAAGCAGGCCTTCCAGTTGTTGGGAGGGCCGCCCGCCCGGCCAGGCCTCCAGATGTACCAGTCGCGCTTCGGGGAGAGCTTCGAGGAGCGCGAGTCCCGGAACCAGGGATGCTCGTCCGAGCTGTGGTTTACTACGAGGTCCATGACCACGCGGATCCCCCGCCCATGGAGGGCCGCGACAAGGCGGCCTAAGTCAGCCATCGTGCCGAATTCCTCCATGACCTCCTCGTAGTCGCTGATGTCGTATCCATTATCCTTGTTGGGCGAACTGTAGACGGGGTTCAGCCAGACGATGTCGACGCCGAGAGAGGCGATATAATCCGCTTTCTCCGCGATTCCCGCGAGGTCGCCGATACCATCGCCATTCGAGTCCATGAAGCTCCGGGGATAGATCTGGTAGACCACCCCTTCCTTCCACCAAGTCCGATTCAAAGGCATCCTCCAAGCGCAATCGGTTGCACAATAATCATCGAATATCTCAGCAGCTTTCCCTGCGGACGAGGAAAGGAGCGATCATGCGTTGCTCGACTCCTTCCCCCCTGCCTTCGAGGAGGTCGAAGAGCCTGTCCGTCGCGAGACGCGCGACCTCCTCCCTCGGCTGGTGAACCGTCGTCAGTCCGGGCCGCACCCAGTTGGCGATCTCGATGTCGTCATAGCCGACGACGCGCAGGTCGCGCGGGACTTCGACTCCTTCGTCCGTGAGCGCGCGGATGGCGCCGAAGGCCATGACGTCGGTGTAGGCGAAGAGGCCGTCGACCTGCTTGAGTGCCTCGATATTGCGGCGGACGCAGGTATAGGCGGCATCGTAGCCGTTCTCGACCTCGAGCCTCAGGAGCTCGTCCGGGAAGAGGCCGCGCTCTTCCAGCGCCTCTCTCAACCCCTTCTCGCGATCGGCCATCTCGGGATTCGGGCGGGGAGCCGCCATGTAGGCCATCCGGCGGGAGCCGGCCTCGATCAGCGCCTCCGCGGCGAGCCGGCCGCCCCGGACGTTGTCGGTGAAGAAGTAGTCGAGCCTGCCTACGTCGAAATAGGAGGGCACGTTGTGGACCTGGACCACGGGTATCGCCCGCTTCCGGATCAGAGTCCAGTCCTCGGGCATGGTGCCGGCGAGGAGGAGGAGGATCCCGTCGACCTTGCGCTGGAGGACGAGGCGCCTAAGCGTACCCTTGCCCGAGGGCGAGGCCCCCTCGGTCACGAGGCAATCGAGACCGCGGGAGGCGAGGTTCCGCCGGAGGTCGTGGATGAGGAGGTTAAGGTAGAGCCCATTCGCGAAGCGGTCGAGGAAATCCGGGCATACAAGGACCACCGTCCCCGAGCGGCGGGTGGCGAGGCTCCGGGCGCTGGCGTCGAACTCGTAATCGAGCTCGGCGGCCACGCGTTTGATCTTCTCCCTCGTATCGGCGGAGATGCGCGGGTTGTCGTTGAGGCTCCTGGACACCGTAGATACCGAGACACCGACTATCCGCGCGATGTCGCGCGACGTCACCGCCATAGCGCCCCTTGCTGTGCAATCGTTTGCACAGCTTCGGTATGATAGACCCGCCCCCTCGGGACGTCAATCTGGATTCTGAGGATAGTTCTGTTGCCAAACCCCTATTTCGTGCCGAGCTTTTCCTCGTCCGCGAATACCAATGCGCACGAAAATCCCCGATCCGTATTGAACTCCATCTGCGCTTGCAGTTTCCCGTGAGCCAAGCTGTCGATCAGTCGCAGGCCAAGGCGGCCATCGCGCTTGATGTCGAAGCCCGGAGCCGGCCCGATCCCATTATCGGAGACAGTCAAGTATATTCTCTTTTCCTCGTCCCGATTCAATCGGATCTTTATTTCGCCCATTTTACCTTCGGGGAAGGCATATCTGAGGGCATTCGTCACAAGCTCGTTTACGATCAGGCCGCAATTAATCGCCGCATCGAGCATCACCCGCGGGCTATCCATTTCCAGAACCAGCGACGGCCGGTTGTCGGGCAATGTGTAGCCCGCGACCAATCGATCCGTCAAATCCTTGATATAGCTTCCCAAGTCAATGTAGGATAGGTCGCCGGACTTATAGAGTTGATCATGAACCAAGGAAATGGATAGAATCCTGTCGATTGATACGGCGAAGGCCTCTCTGAGTCTATCGTCGCCTATCTCGTTGGCTTGAAGCCTTAGTAACGAGATTATCACGCTCATGTTGTTTTTCGTGCGATGGTAGATTTCCCTCAAGAGAATTTCCTTTTCCAACAGCGAGCTGCTTATCTGCTTTTCGGCCTTTTTCCTCTCGGTGATGTCTTGGCCGAATACCGACAATCCGAATACTCTGCCATCTCGCCCAAGGCGATTGATGCTCAGCAGAAACATCCTTGAATCCTCGGGCATGCTCCACTCGATCGAATAGCCGCCTTCCTCAATCCCTCTCTGATATATCTCGCGCCAATGTCGAATGGCTTCTTCCGAAGAGTACAGCTCATCCAGGTGCATTCCGGCGGCGACTGCAATGCCATGACATTCCAAAAAATGATTCCGGAAGCTTCGGTTGAAGGAGAGCAAGCTGTAGGAGCCCGAGTCGACAGACCATATCAGGTCGGCCGTGCTATCGATGATGATCGATAGGGTCGCCTGCGAGTCTTTCAGGTCCTCGTCCGTTTTCTGAAGCGCCTTTCTCGTGAGCGCGGCCTCGATGAAGTCGTTGGATCGGCGGAGGCCTACGACGAGTATCGTCGCCAGCCACGCGTATTCCATAAGGAAGACGAAGCGGAATAGCCCGATCCCGATGAGGAAATCGATGATTTCGGCCGAGATGATGAATCCGAGGGCGAAGAAGAGGACCGAGGATTCCTTGCGATTCCCCAGGCGCCTGAACTTGACGACGATGCAGAGAAGATAGACGAGGAAAAAGAATCCCGCGAAATCTATTGCGACGAGAACTATGCCCCTCTCTACCTCCTTGTATATGAAATCCACCCCGAAGGGGAGATCGACGTGCAGCACGAAGGGACGACTCGTAACCCACGTAAGCTCGCCGAGATCGAGAACTTGACTGAGGGAGGCGAGGATGGCCCATATTAGGCATAGTACGATGTATCTCGGCTTGATGAGCTGCGTCTCCTCGGCGATGAACCAGAGAAGGGCAAAACCCGAAATAGTGCTCGCGATCACTTCGCCCTTGAGCCAAAAGACGCTTTGGATAGGGAAGTCGACATTGTACTCGCCGGAACAGGCTAGGCAGAAGGATACGCCGCCGAGGCAGATCAAGATGAAGGCTAGGCCGCTTTTCTTTTCCTTCCTTCGGGTCCAGGCCAGGGAATCGCTGATAGCAATGGTCATGCATATCGCTGCAATGATCAGCGTTGGGATCGAATAAATCTTCAATCGATATTCCCCCCGTTATCCGCCCCATTTCGCTGTCGACGAACCTCGGTCTTTTCGGCCATTATGAAGGACGAAGGCGGGGAGGCGAGATTCCATTTGAGGACGTCCAAACTCGATATTTCACATATAACTTGCTGCTTTTGCAAGCCATAAATATCTCCTCGCCTTCAGCCCTCATTTTACAGGATCCGGGTATTGCGTCAAGTCAGTTTAGGACCGTTCCGATTTCGAAAAACTCCCATCGGGCCGGCGCCCGTCCTGGGCTTCATTAGACTGGTCCATAGCGTCCAAATGTGTCATATTTTAAACGGAATTCACATGAATAGGCTCGACAGAACCCTGAGTCTCCTCCTTCTCCTCCGCGGCGGCAGGGTAGTTTCTGCGACCGAACTCGCCGCCCGCTTCGAGGTATCCGTGCGTACTGTCTATCGCGATATCGAGATCCTGAGCGGCCTGGGCGTACCGGTCGCGGCCGATATGGGAAGGGCGGGTGGCTTCAGGCTCCGGGAAGGCTATTTCCTACCGCCCGTCACCCTCGGAGCCGAGGAGGCCGTCTCCCTCCTCCTCGGACTTATCCTTATGAAGAGGCTGAGGGTCATGCCATTCCCGAAGGAAGCGGATTTCGCGGAGCGGAAACTTCTCGCGGCTCTGCCGCCCGAGACCCGCGGGACCATGGAACGGGCCTTTCGCTTCATCGGCTTCGAGCGAGTTCCCGCCGATCTCTTCCACCCCGAGCCCGACGATCCCCTGGCCCGAGCGCGAGGCGAGACCGATGCCGCCGAGGCAGAGATCGTCGGGCGCTTCCTCAGGGCGATCCTTTCACGCTCGCGGGTGAAACTTAGGTACCGTTCGCCCTATCGGGACGAGGAGCCTGCCCGGGAGGTCGAGCCTCGAGGCATACTGTGGGATCGCGATCGCTGGTACCTCGTCGGCGACGTCGAGGTGCGCGAAGGCGAGCCGAGGATGTGGCGTTCGGACCGAATCATCGAGATAAGTGCCGCCCCCTCGATGCGGCCCACCGAATACAGATTCGACATCGAAGGCCTGCTCGACCGAAAGTGGCTAAAGAAAGCCATGGATCGTTGGCGGGAAGGCTCCAGCGCGCGGATCGCGATGGCGCCCCAGCAGGCCGAGCGACTTCGCAGGGACTGGTACTACGGCAACGCCGTCTTCGAGGACCTGCCCGACGGACGCGTCGCCATGACCTACGGGGAAAGTTGGCCTGAGATCGCGGCCGCCCTCGTCCGCTGGCTCGGTCCCGGCGCGGAACTCCTCGAGCCGCGGCAGTGGAGGTCGATCGTCGCAGCCGGCCTCCGCGAGATGCTGACCGCACACGAGGGATAGTGCTTCTCCTTGACGGGGCCTGCTTCATGAAAAACTATTCATGCGCTTAGTTCGGAGGGTATGGGACTATTTCCCCAGCCATGAATGTCCTTTCGGCGTCGCCGTTAGGCTCGGCTAGAACTGCAATCGAGTCGTGAACGAGGCTCCTAGGTCCCTGCTGACCGGCACGTAGAGGGCCTGGACGTCGAAATCGAGGATGAAGATCCTGAACGAGAGGCCGCCATACACGCGGAAGACGGGACTGTCGCTAACGACCGAATACGAAAATCCGCCGGAAGAGAAATCGGGGGCGGTGCCGCCGTTGGCCTCAATGTAATTGGCGAGGCCATTGATTCCGGTCGGATAATTGGTGCTGATATCCGAGTCGAGACCGCCCGTAACCGTGGAGCTTCCGACCGTGTAGCCCGCGCCGATGTAGGGTACGAGGAAGAGGAGTTTCTTGCTCACCTGGGCGGTGAAGTCGAAGGTGCTCGAGGTCCAGCCCAAGTCGAGGTTGGGGTTCGTCATGGTGACGCTATAGCCGCCATAGCTCAGGCTCTGCGAGCCGATTCCCGTCGGCGCGCTTAGGCTCCCCTGCTGGTAATCGTAGGCGACCCCTATGCTGACATTGGGCAGAAGCGCGTTCTGCTTCATGAGGGCATAGCGGATCTGGATGCCGATGTTCTGATAGTTGGCGTCGACTCCCGTGTCGCAGAGGAGGGTTTTCCCGATAGAGGGAGGTATATATCCGGCCTTGACTCCGATGTCCAGAGGAAGGAAGGGAATGCCGATTTTTAAGGTCGCGACCGCGGCGGGGATCGGAATTCCGTACTTCGAGAACGCCGACGGCATCGCGGCGCCCATCGTGGCGAAAAGAGTCGAGGCGCTCGCGACGTTCACGAATGTCGCGCCGGTAGCAAGCCCCACGCCGAAGTGCGGGAAACCTCCGACATAGGCGTCGGACCAATCGGAACCAATGGTCGAATCGGTGGCCAAGCTGGCGGCTATATCGCCCGCGAGGCTCTGGAATGCAGTCTGGAATCCAGCGAACGATTGGGAATGGATGCCTATAGTCGCGAAAGCGATTACTGCCAGTATGGCTATTGATTTTTTCACGTAGGAACCTCCTTCTCGGAACGAATCGACGATCCTCCCCAGTGACCTCGGCGTGCCGACCACATCGTCGATTGAGGGCGCCTGGAGGACGGGACCTCTGAGAAATCTGAAATTAAACTTGTTTATTTGGTCGAACCGGGGGGACCGCGGTCAGGTTGACACTGACAATATATCTCGCCGCATCGCGAGTTCAATTACTATTCTGGACATTTTAATTTTTTCATTTTCGGGCTTGCCCCACTTCCGTGGAGGCCCGTGAATGCAGCCTTGACGCGCTGCGTGGACATAGTACTATGGGTGTTGAAATGTGAAGATATCTTAGACGATCGAGCGTAACGGATATATAAGAACATTCTAATATAGATCGAAATTGCAATCTTGCTTTCCGAGGAGGTAGGTCATGTCCGACAAAAAGTCCCTGACGACCGAATCCGGCGCTCCCGTCGCGGATAACCAGCACTCTCAAACCGCGGGGCCGAACGGGCCGGTCCTGATACAGGATCATCACCTCATAGAAAAGCTGGCCCGCTTTGAGCGCGAGCGAATCCCCGAGCGAGTCGTCCACGCGAAAGGCTCGGGGGCCTATGGCACGTTTACCGTCACGAAAGACCTCAGCCCTTACACCAAAGCCAAGTTCCTCGAGAGGGTCGGGAAGACCACGGAACTGCTCATTCGCTTCTCGACGGTCGCAGGCGAGAAGGGCTCTGCCGACACGGTGCGCGACCCGCGAGGGTTCGCCATCAAATTCTACACTGAAGACGGCAACTACGATCTCGTCGGCAACGATACGCCCATCTTCTTCCTTCGCGATCCCTTGAAATTCCCCGATTTCATCCACTCCCAGAAGCGCGATCCCTACACCAATGTCCAGGAACCCGACAATGTGTGGGATTTCTTCTCTCTATCCCCGGAGGCGACGCATCAGTTCGTGTGGCTTTTCGGCGATCGCGGCATCCCCGCGAGCTATCGCCACATGGACGGCTTCGGGTCCCATACGTTCCAGTGGATGAATGCCAAGGGCGAGGGGATCTGGGTAAAATACCACCTGAAGACCGACCAGGGGATCCGCTGCCTGACAGCCCAGGAAGCGGCCAAAATCGCGGGGGAAAACCCCGATTACTGCCAGCTGGACCTGCTGCGCGCCATCGAACGGAAGGAGTTTCCTTCGTGGACCGTGAAGGTCCAGATCATGCCCTTTGCCGATGCCACGAACTACCGCTTCAATCCCTTCGACCTTACCAAGGTATGGTCCCAGAGGGATTATCCGCTCATCGAGCTCGGGAAGCTGGTACTCAATCGCAACCCCGAGAATTACTTCGCGGAAATCGAGCAGGCCGCGTTCGATCCCGCCAACTTCGTTCCCGGGATCGGGCCGTCGCCGGACAAGATGCTTCAGGGGCGACTCTTCGCGTACGGAGACGCGCATCGGTACCGTCTCGGCATCAACCACACCCAATTGCCGGTCAACAGGCCGAAACTGGCCGAGGCCAACAACTACGGTCGCGACGGATATACGCGGTTCGACGGCAATGCGGGGCGCGCCAAGAACTATGAACCCAACAGTTTCGGCGGACCCGGCCAGACCGATGATGCGCTCTATGCCCGTCTCGAGCTCCATGGATCAACCGGCTCATACGCCTGGGAAGCCCACAAAGATGACGACGACTTCGTGCAGGCGGGAGATCTTTACCGACTGATGAAAGAAGATGAAAAAATGCGGCTTGTCGAGAACATTGCCGGGAGCCTCGCGCGCGTAAGCCGCGAGGACATTATCGAACGGTGCATCGGCCATTTCGCTTCAGCCGACGAGGACCTTGGAGCCCGACTGAGAAAGGCGATCAAGGCGCTGCGATAGAACCGCCATTTATCGGTAGAGGCACCGCGATACTGCGTCAATTAACCAAATTATTTCATTAAGGGCAAAAATAATTGCATATCGGTAATACCTCGCTCGGGCCAGGCTCTCGGTGCCGGGGAGCTGATTATAATATGGAAGGGAATCTAAGCGAGTTTTCTCCAATCAAGCGATAATATTTTCTAATGTTGCTTAACCTGATTCTCGTAAACGCCAATGATGAGGAGCCACGCACCTGAAATGAAAAAAGCGAAAGAGAGCACCATAGCTATTGAGGCCACGTATAATCCGGAAATACATCCAAATATAAGTAAGATGGAACCTATTATCTGAGCCACGTAACAAGTTGTGCCCGCGATAAAACGACCGATGCTGAGCCCCACGGAGCTTCTGCCCATTTTTGTGGCCCGGATGTATACTCGAATGTATGTAATCGTCGGAACGAGCGCAACAACCAACCACTCAACGCCGATGGATCGATAGTTTTGGTTTCCAATGAGGGCGAATCCACAGATCATGAATACGGCAGTGAAGCCCGTTAACGTTGCTATGGCACGATTTTTATGAGTCGCATCCTGAGTGATAATCGAAAGATTGATGGACATGGCTATAAACACCAAACCTGCGAGAGCTGCCGCTCCGCCTCCCATCATAAGAAAGAAATTTTGCCATTGGTCGGTACCCACCACACTTTATAATACTCACAAAAAAATGAATTGGATAGGTTCTTCACTGCGTTCATGGCCCGTATCCCGCATCAACCATCTCTTGCGCAAGATTGAGTGCGATGCAGGCCACATCCGCAAACACGAGCACCTTCGGGATGGGCATATCAGATTCTCGGAGCGTAGCGTTGGTTTGCGAATCTTAGTTCGCAGGCCAAGCCTGGACCGGAACTGAAGCTGATTCGACCACTTAGTTGCTTCTCGCCCAAACCCATGATGGTTCGCGAACCCATTTTCATGCGCCTTTCTATCTCGGCGATATCCAAGACCCCGATACCATTGTCGCAGACCTTGAGCGATATTGCTCCGTCGCTATCGAGGCTGAGGGCTATGGCAATTGTCCCCCGTCTCCCAGTTCGGAACGCATGCTTGAGAGCATTCGATACGAGCTCGTCGACGAGCAGACCGCATGGGATCGCCGTGTCGATCGAAACATTAATGTCCTCAATATCCATTTTTAGGCGCGATCGAATTCGGCTCGATCGAGCAAGCGGAGACTAGGTAATCGCAGAGGTCGGGCAAGTACCTCCTCAGATTGACGAGCGAGAGGTCGCCCGATTCGTAGAGCTTCTGATGCACTAGGGCCATGGAGTATATCCGGTTCTCCGGGTCCTCGAAGGCTCGAGCCAGGCCCTTGTCATAGCACTACATCGCCTGCATGTTGAGCAAAGAGATAATTCTGTTCATACTATTCTTCGTTCGATGGTACAATTCTCCTAGTAATATCTCTTTTTCGGCCAGGGAAGTCCATAGTTCCGCTTCTGTTTGCTTCCGCATCGTGATATCGGACCAAATCGCCATGCGGCCGACTATCTTCCCGCCCGAATCGAGGATTGGCGCCCAAGATAGGCTCACGTCAATCAAGGAGCCATCCCTCCTTTGCCTAGTGATAGACTATCCGGGAAATTTCAGGATGACCCTTGTGCCCCCGACCCTCTCGAGGCATATTTCTCCATCGATCTGCCTGGTGAGTCCATCGATGAGCATTAGCCCGAATCCGTCCGAGCGATCAAAGCTTATGCCTTCGGGCATCCCGACACCGTTATCCTGCACGACTATAACAACCATGCCGTCCGCTTGCGAGGCCGCGACGCGGATTTCTCCTTTCCCCCTTCCGGCGAAGGCGTACTTCATGATATTGGTCAGGAGCTCGTTGAGGATTACGCCGATAGATTGCAGACGCTTTGCGTCGAGGACGATATCGTCGATCCGTTTCTCCACACTCACCCCCTCGCGGTTTTCGAAATTCGCGATGATCTGGTCGATCAGGGTTGGGAGGTACATCCGCAGGGACATCCTTTCGAACTGTCCCGTCTGATAGAGCTTGTCGTAGAGAATGAGCATGCTCTGCGCGCGAGATCCCGCGTCCAGCAGGGCCCGCTTAGCGAATGTCTCCCGCGCCGACTCAGCCTGCAGACCGAGGAAATTGCAGATTGTGCTCATGTTGTTCTTGACGCGATGATGCACCTCGCGGAGGATCAGCTCCTTCTCGGCGAGGAGGCCGCGGACTTGCACCTCCGCCCTCTTGCGATCCGTGATCTCGATCGCTACGCCGATGTAGCGACGGACCCGACCCGACGAATCGAGCTTCGGCTGCCCCCGGGACATCAGCCAACGGTCCTCGGCGCCGGCGACTCGCCATTCTATGTTCAGCTCGGTTCCCGAGCGCACGGCTTCATTCAGGGCGTCGACGACCCGTTCGCGATCCTCGGGCGCGACGCTGGAAAGCCACGCCTCGTAGGAAGGCTCGGCGCTGCGACAAGAAAGGCCGTAGAGGTCCCACAGCTCGTCGGACCAGGTATTGGCATTCGTGCGCAGATCCCACTCCCACGTTCCCGCCTTTGCCGCCTTCAAGGCCAGCCTCAGCCGTTCCTCGCTCTCGGCCTGCGACTGTTCCGCCTCCTTCCGCTTGCTTATGACGTCG
Organism: uncultured Treponemataceae bacterium; assembly: GCA_964404145.1. Classification (GTDB taxonomy): domain Bacteria; phylum Spirochaetota; class Spirochaetia; order Treponematales; family Rectinemataceae; genus UBA1306. The sequence continues at coordinate 104,515 of CAYOIX010000005.1, read as the reverse complement.
AAGACCGCGACGAAGAATCCATGGACCGGACAATAAGCCGATACCTCAAACCACATCCCGAGGGATTCGACGAAATACTCGACCCGCTCGGGCTTCCCTCCTTTCGACACTCTCCCGTAGAGATCGAAGAGCCCGTCGTCCTGCTCGCGGATTCCTGGGATCACCTGCGTCACCCTCTTGCCCTCGACGTCGTGCAATCCGGTTTGCGACTCGAAAGCCGCGTTGACCGAAAGATAGGTGAAATCCAGGGGCCGACCGTCCGCGTCGAAGTCCATCCTGCAATAGGCGAGGCCGTTCAGCATGTGCGAGAAAAGCGAGCGGTAGAGATCTTCGCTGCGCCGGAGCGCCTCGAGCATGCCATATTCCTCCGTGACGTCCCGGAATACCAGGACGACGCCGGAGGACCGGCCGGCGTCGTCGAAGATCGGCGCGGCCGAATCGGCGATCTGGTACTCGCGGCCGGTACGGGAGAGGAGTACGGTGTGGTTGGCCAGGCCGACCATCGCGCCGCTCTCGAGGACCCTGGGCACGGGATTCTCGACAGGAGCTCCAGTCTGGGCGTTGACGATGGCAAAAATGTCTTCGATGGGGCGGCCCTCGGCGCCTGCGAAATCCCAGCCGGTGAGGCGCTGCGCGACCGGATTCATCCGCGTGACGTTGCCCGAGATATCCGTCGCGATGACGGCGTCGCCGATGGAATTGAGAGTCGCGCGGAGATGCTCTTTCTCGGCCCAGAGGCCTTTCTGGGCCTCATGCAGCCGGAAGGCCATCTTGATCGAGGCATCGATGACGGCGGTCCCGGAGCTCTTGACGATGTAGCCGTACGAGGTGACGGTCTCGGTACGCTCGACGATCTCCGGCTCCGAATGACTGGAGAGGAAAATGATCGGGAGCTCCCTGTCCATCAGCATGATCGTGGCCGCCTCGATGCCGTCGATGCCCGGGCCCAAATCGATGTCCATGAGCACGAGGTCGATCCCGGGGTCCGAGCGGAAGAGGTCAACGGCCTCCTGACCGGAGCTTGCCGGCAGCACCCGATAGCCGCAGGACTCGAGACTTATCTTCTCGGCGAGCGCGGTCAGGAAATCGTCCTCCACCAGGAGGATGCTGCCCAAAGCCCCCATGCCACCCATATTAGCTCCGGAGTCCCTCAACTCCAGCCGCCCAGGCCGACTTTCCTCACCGCCTCGTCGAGCTTGACTTTCGAGTATGGCTTTGTGATATAACCCTCGCACTGGTTCTTGAAGGCCTCCATCACGCTGCGGGCATCGCTCAAAGCGGTCATCATGAGCACTTTACAGGTGTCCTCTCCGAGGACGCCGCGCTCGGACTCGAAGGCGCGGATCTCCTTGAGCGCGGTCTGGCCGTCCTTTTCGGGAAGCATGATATCCATGAAGACGAGGTCGTAGGGCTTGCCGGCCTCGTAGCTGAGCTTGACGGCGCGGACCGCCTCGTTGCCGTCTACCGCGACGTCGCAGCTGCCGTGCTCCGCTATATAGGTCTGGAGGAGCTGCCGGCTCAGGAATTCGTCCTCTACTATCAGTATTCTTAGTTCTCGCATGCTCTTCCTCCTCGCCTCGTCGAAGTCGATAGCGGCTATAAACGCCGCGGGTAGTATACGTCCTTAAACGACAGGCGGCAGGAGAAGCCTCTCTCCACCCTGCCGAAGACTACGCGACCACGCAGCTGCTCCTCGCCGATGCCTACGACGGTCTTGAGGCCCAGAAAGGAGGTGCTGCGAATGTCGAAGCCCGAAGGCAGGCCTACGCCGTCGTCCCGGACCGAAACGGAAATCCCCTCGAGGTCCTTCGACACCGCCACGTCGATGGTCCCCCCGGCCCCTCTCGGGAAGGCGTGGGCGAGGGCGTTGGTAATCAGCTCCGAAACGATGAGGCCGCAGGGCACGGCCGCGTCCACCGATATCGGCACGGATACGGTCTCGCTGCGGATCGAGACGTTCTCCGGTATCCGAGGGACACTGTCTTTCATCAGTTCGATGAGCTCCGTGATGTATTCTCCAAGGTCCAGGGTAGATAGGTTGCCGTTCCGGTAGAGCTTTTCCTGCACGAGGGCCATGGCGATGATTTTCCCCTGGACCGTCTCGATGGCCTGGTTGAAGCCCGATGCCTCCGGTCCTTGTTTCTTCATTTCGAGCATGGCATTGATAAGTTGCATCGTGTTCTTGGTGCGGTGGAACAACTCCTGAAGGAGGGTGTCCTTCTCGCGCACGGCGTCACGGAGCCGATCTTCGACCTGTTTGAGGCCGCTGATGTCGATGATGAGGCCTGAGACTCGGAGGGGCTCGCCGCGGCGCCCTCTCTCAACGATGAGCGCTCGTTCCAGGACCCAGATCCAGCGGCCGTCCTTGTGCCGCATCCGGAACTCGGCCTCGTAGCCGTCGGCCTCGCCAGCAAGGTAGCTCAGCATGCAAGCGGTAACCGCCTGGTAGTCGTCGGGGTGGGTGAGGAGTCTGGAAGTCGACATCGAGTCCTCCGGCAACTCGGCAACGGTATAGCCGAGGATGCCCGCCCAGCGCTCGTCATATTCCTTGCGGCCTTCGCCGATATACCAAGTTTCCACGCCGGCGCGCATCGCCGAGATGGCGAGATCCCGCTGGATCATAATATCGCGCCCCTTCTCCTGGTCGCGCTTCCGCTCGAAGACCTCCCAGGTCGACTCGGCGACGCGAGCGCCTAGGGCCAAGTCCCATTCGTTGTAAGGCCTGGTTTTGCCGGCGACCCCCAAGACCCCGGCGCAGCGGTCGTCGCGAATGACCGGGGCGGCTAGGACGCCCTCGCGGATCAGGGGGACGCGATCCCGAGCGCACTCGGCCCAGGGCCCGTCCCGGTGACCGACGGACCTCGCCGAGTCCCCGAGGCAAACGAAGAAGCCGCGCTCGCTGCCGGTCGCCATCACTAATTCATCGAGCGCTTTCTGCAGGATATCCCGACTGCTCGCGCTCTCGGACTCCAGCACGATGGCAATCTGGATAAAATCCGCTTTCTTGGAAAGGTAGGCTTCGCTGACGTCGTGCCACAGCACGGCAATGCCGAAGGGCTCGTCGCCTTCCGCGGCGAGGAGGAGCTTGCGCCGCTCGAAGAGCCGCTCGAGGCCCGAAGAACCCTTTCGCCATATCAGGTCCGGCCCCATGGGTTGGCCGCTGGCGAGGATCCCGAGATCCTCGGCGCGGATCCTGGCGGCCTCTTCGGGGTCGAAGATGTCTGCGTCGGACATGCCTAAGAGCTCTTCTTGCGCTGTGCCGAATGCGCGCTCATATTGGGGATTGCAGCCGAGGTAATGCCCATCCAGGTCCTTGAAGGCGATAGCGCTGTCCACCGAGCCGAGGACCGCACGGAGCTGGCTGGCCTGCTTGACCGCGGCAAGCTCCTGTTCGACGCTGTCGCTCACATCCACGGTTGTACCGATTATCCTCGCTGGCTTGCCCGAGGCATCTCTCTCGGTGACGATACCCCTATCGAGGATCCAGATCCAGCGTCCGTCGCGATGCCTGACTCGCATCCTCGTCTCGTATCGCAGACTTTGGCCGCCGAAGTGGCGCTCGAGCGCCTCGTCGGCCTTTCGCCGATCTTCGGGATGGCAGAGCTCCCTCCAGCGATCGAGCGGAAAAGTTCCCTCTTTGCCTAGGTCGTAGCCGGTAATCTCGGCCCATCGACCGTCGAATCTGATGCAGCCTTCGGCGATGGACCATTCCCAGAGCCCGGCACTGGTTGCCTCAAGGGCCCGCTCGAGTTTGTCCTTCAGTTCCGCCTGGGCGCGCTCGGCTGCCCTGCGTTCGCTGATGTCGCGGCAGAATGTGACCAGACATCCGCCGCCTTCGTCGACGAAGCTGACGGTCACGCTGACGTCGAAGAGACTCCCGTCCCTGCGTCGATGCTTGGTTTCGAATCGGTCATGGCCGAGCTCCTTGATCCTGGCCATGCGGGCCGCAATTTCCCCGGCCGACTCCAGGACCTCGACCTCCGCGATCGAGATTCCAACGAATTCATCGCGCGCGTAGCCGCTCATCCCCAGGTAGGCGTCGTTGACTTCCGTGACCCGCCCCGCGGTATCCAGGATTAGGAAGCCGTCGCTCGTCGTCTGGACGGCCATGTGGAAGAGGAACTCGCGCCGTCGGGCCGACGCCTCGGCCGCGGTTTCCCGCGGGGACCCGCCTTCATCCAAGCCATCCTGAAGCGCGCACTCCCCGTCAGGAAGATTATCGCGAAAGGCTTGTCCACGGGGGTAGATTTCTCGTCTCACTCCCTTAGTCTAAAGGATGAGGCCGGCCAAGGCTCGAGGACAAAGGCCGAAACTCATGTAGGATTCGGGGCCTCGATCCTGTCGGACGAGGACGACATCAGGCCAGACCCTCCTGCATGACATACTTGATCAGCTGGGCGCTGTTCTTCATGCCGAGCTTATGGAGGATCCTGGTGCGGTAGGTGCTAACCGTCTTCGGACTGAGCGCGAGCTCCTCGGCGATCTCGGTCACTCGCTTGCCGGCCCCGATGCGCAGGAGCACATGCAACTCCCGGTCCGAAAGCAGCTCATGGAGGGGACGGGAGTTCGAGTCGAGAACAAGGCCGGCCATCCGTTCGCCTATGGAGGGCGTGATGTAGCGTCTCCCCTGCGCGACGGCATGAATGGCCCGCAAAAGCTCGTCGGGGGGACTGTCCTTGCAGACATAGGCGCTGGCTCCATCCTTGAAGCAACGGATCGCATACTGCTCCTCGGGATACATGCTGAAGATGATGACGCTCAGCGAAGGCTTTAGCTCCTTGAAGTCCCTCAGGAGGTCGAGACCGCCCCGCCCAGGCATGCCAATGTCGAGGATCACGATATCGAGCGGAGTCTTCCGCGCTAAGTCGATGGCTTCCTGGCCCGAGGAAGCCTCGGCGGCAACACGCAGGCCGGGCCTCTCGCCGAGGACCTGCCTGAGACCCTGCCGCACTATGGCGTGATCGTCGACTAGCATAAGCTTAATCATCGCGAACCCCCGCTTTGGATACGAGGGGCAGATCGATCGCCACGAACGTTCCTCTGCCCGCTTCGCCTCTTACCGAAATAAAGCCTCCCAACTCTATCACCCGCTCGCGCATGCCGATGATCCCGAAAGAGGCGGGGTTGTCCCGGGCTTCCTGCGAGATGCCGATACCGTCGTCAATGATGCTGATCGAGAGGCTGTTCTTCTCCTCGCGGAGCACGATGCTTGCCTGGGCCGCCTTGGAATGGCGCAGGACATTGGTGAGAGCCTCCTGGACGAGGCGGAAGACGGCCGTGCCGACCTCTGGCCCCAGAGCACCCTCGTCGAACTCGCAGACGAGGGAGAGCCGTGGGCCGCCGAGCTTCCCTTGATCGGCGACGAGCCACTCGAGGGCAGTCTTGAGCCCGTTATCATCCAGGACTTTGGGCCTGAGGCTGGCCGCTAGTCCCTGCACCGACGTGATCGTGTCCCTGTTGAGCTGGAGGAGTCCCTGGATCTGAGCGCGCAGTGTCTGCCCCCTGATCCTACCTTCTCCGCGGCCCAATACAGGCCCAGGTTCATCGCGGTGAGCTTTTGGCCCAGTTCGTCGTGTATCTCCTGTGCCACTTTGCGGCGTTCCTCTTCCCGGACCTTTATCAAATAGGCGTTCAATTTCCTAAGCTCGGAGGTCGCGGCGCCGAGCTCGCGCTGTCGTTTGCTCAGAGTTTCGTTCGCGGCGACCAGCGCCGTGATGTCGCGGCCGATGCCCAGGCAGCCCATAATCCCGCCGGAGGGATCGCGCAAAGGGAGCTTGACCGTATCGAAAATGTACAGACGACCCTCGAAGGAGACGACCTCTTCGTGCACGATATGTACGGTCTTGCCTCCGAGCACGGCTAGGTCATCGAGCTCGTACCCTTTGAGACCCTTCGCAGGATTGCCTTTGACGTGGTCCGGGTCCCAGCCGTTTTCGATATCGGTCTTGCCGGCAAGCTCCTCGGGTCGCTTTCCCACCAGTCGCGAGTAGGCCTCGTTGCAGATGAGGGTGCGAAGCTCCCTGTCCTTCACGAAAATAAGGTCGTTCGAGGTGTTGATGATATTCTCGAGCAGGATATTCTTGGCACGCAGCTCGTCCAAGGTCCGCCTTTGCTCAGTGATATCGAGGTAGGAAATGGTCACGCGAGAGAGGTCCCGGGCGTAACCGGGAGACACGGCGAGGGCGACATCGAGAATGCGCTCCTCTCCGCTCGTGACCTTGATGGGGATCTCTGCCCGAAGGGCCGTGCGGCCTTCCGAAAAAGCGATCAGCCGTTCCGTAAAAGCGCGGCTCGAGCCGGAGGTCCTGTAGCGCGTCAAATCCCCAATAACCTGGGCGGTCTTTTCCGCGCCCAGTATTTCGGCGCCCCGCTTGTTCATGCGCAGGACGCTGGTCATCTCCGCCATGGCCGAAGCTTCTCCGGGGTGCTCCTCGAAATAGGAACGGAAATCGCTCACGCCGGCCTCGCGCAGCTTATCCAGCCGAGCCTTGATGGCCGAATAGTCCTCTTCCGATATGCCTATCGGCGAGTCCTCGAACAGCGTCTGAAGCCGAGATTCGCGGTCGTAGACGGCCTGCTCGGCCTGACGCCGGCCGAGCACGAGTGCCAAGTTATCCCCCAGGACCTCCAGCTGAGAGATGAGGCCAGGGGAAAAGCGGTCGGGTCGGCGGTCGTTGAATTGGAGCAGCCCGAAAACAAAGCCGGAGGAGCGCATTGGTATGAGGGCTACCGACTCATAGCCCTCGCCGTTGCAGCGGTTGCGGGTTCGCGCTTGTCGGTCCTCTTCCGTGGTGCTCGCAAGCAGGGCGCTGGTGCCGTTCGTCCAGAAACTGCCGTGGGCCGTGAAGAAGGGCCGGGCCGGGTCGAAGCGGTTCTGGAGGATATTGCCGCACATACATTCGAGAACCGGATTGCCAGCGGCGTCTCTCAGGGTCGTGCCGTCCTCGCCGCAGGAGCAGAGGCGGTTCTCTGCTTTAATATGCTCGGGAGGAAAGCCCTTCGTCTCGAAATACGGGTAGTCCTCGCCGTCACGCAGGCGAATTCCGACCGCCTCACAGCCGATCCACTCGCGAAGGGCCCCGACCAGCTTGGCAATGCATACCCGAAAATCGCCTTCTTGGTTAACCAGGAGGAGAAAGCGGTTCGTCAGCTCCCGAGCTTCCTCGCGCTGCTTGCGCCTGGAGATGTCGCTGAGCGCGACGAGGCATTCGCTGGACCCGTCATCGTTCCGAACGGACTTACCCAGCAGATGGGCCCAGAACACCTTCCTGTCGCCGCCGATCATTCTCAGCTCGAATTCGAGGGTCGTCCCTGTCTCGAAGAGGCGCGGGTGCATCTGGTAGAAAAGGTCCTGGTCCTCCTTGACTATAAGCCTTATGAAGGGCTGTCCGACGAATCCCGCGGCGTCGGGGCCGAAAAAGGTTTCGGCAGCCTGATTGGCTTCGAGGATCGTCCCGCCGCCCTCAAGTCTCAAATAGCAGACCGGAGCGAGGTCGAAGAGATCGGAATAGCGCTCGCGCTCGGCATCCATTTCCTCGCAAGCTCGGCGCAAATCCCAATTCTGGGCTTCGAGCTCGAGACAGCGCGCCAACAGTTCCGCCTGACTCTCTTCATCGAGTAGCTTATCCATCACGTTAATCGCCTTTTTCGTCGCGCCTTCTTCCTAGCACGCATAAGTATGGTTCAATCGGCAGTCCATAGCCATAGCTGGGATTTCGCCTGTAGGAAGATTCCTACGAGGCGATAGGACCTTCGCCGATGCTAGGTTCAGCCCTACACCTATTTCGCCTTTCTTCGAAGTGGACAAAATTCAGGGTACGGATGACGCGGTGAAAAAAGAAGTCGACCCTGAGACAAAAGAAATAATAGACTCCTTCGTGGCCGAGGGCCATGAGAGGCTCGACGATGCTGAAGTGCAGCTCGAGAAAATGGGCTGCGCCAATGACACCGACTGCCTGGGCTCCGTCTTCAGACTCTTCCACTCGGTCAAGGGCTCTGCGGGCTACCTCGGGTTCGAGAGCATTAAAGCCTTGACCCACGAGGCCGAGACACTTATCGATCTCATCATCAAGATGAAGATCGAGGCCAGCCCCGAGGCGACAGACCTTATACTCGAGACAATCGACGCTCTGAGGGCAATGATCGGCTTGGTCGAGCGAGAGAACACCGACGAGGGGGCAGCCAAGGAAGCGACAGCGATGACTGTCGCCCTCCACGCTTTCATCGTGGCGCAGGCAGCCCTCCCGACCAAGACAGCCGCCCGCACATCGAAGACTGCCCCACCCCTTCCCAACCGTATCGAGCTCTCCGAGCTGGTGACCGCGGAGATGGTCGAGCGCTTCCTCGCGGAGTGCGCGGACCTCGTCGACGAGGTGGAGCGTAAGGCTCTTTCGCTGGCCCCTCCCGGCAAAGCCGGCGTGGCCGCGGGTCTCGATTCCGTCAACGAAATATTCAGGGCCGTCCATACCATCAAGGGCAATTCAGGCTTCTTCGGCTACGCCTACCTCGAGAGCGCCTGCATGGGGTTCGAGTCTTCGCTCGACAAGGCGCGCAAGGGCGAGTCGCCCCTCAACGAGGCCTTGGTCAATTCGGTGATCGAGAAAATCGATTACCTTCGCTCCGGCATATCCTCCGTCCTCCTCGTGGACGAGACCGGCGCGCCGGTGCTGCGGGCCGCGGAGATGCCGGCGGCTCCTGGGCCTGCCGCTTCGGCGGCGGGAAGGGCCTCCGCGGCACCGACGCCCGAGGCGGAAGCAAAGTACAAGCCCCTCGGCGAGATCTTGGTCGAGATGGGCGCAGTGGGCGAAGACGAAATCAAACGGGCCCTCGAGCAGCAGGAGCGTCCGATAGGCGAGATCCTCGTGGAATCGGGGGCCACGAACCCGGAGCTCGTCTCCAAGGCACTGGAGATACAGGCTGCCTCCGGCCAAACAGAGCGGATCTCGATGGATGAGATCCAGCGCAAGGAGATCCGGGTCGACACCACCAAGCTGGACAAGCTATTCGAGCTTGTCGGGGAGCTCATCACCGCCGAGTCCATGGTGCTCAACAGCCCAGACCTCTCGGGTCTCAAACTCGACCACTTCTCCAAGTCCTTCTCGGGTCTCAACAAGATCAGCCGAGACATCCAAGAGACGGTGATGATGATCCGGATGATTCCCCTCGAGGGGCTCTTCCACAAAATGACCCGCCTAGTCCGCGATCTCTCGCGCAAGTTCGACAAGCCTGTCGACTTCCTCTCGACCGGCCAGGATACGGAAATGGACAAGAACGTCATCGAGCAGATATCGGATCCCCTCGTCCATATCATCCGCAACGCCATCGACCACGGTCTCGAGACCCCCGAGCGACGCGCGGCCTCGGGCAAGATCGCGACCGGGACCATCCACCTGGACGCCCGTTACGAGGGCTCGGAGATCTGGATCAGCGTGAAGGACGACGGAGCCGGTCTCGACCGCGAGCGCATCCTCGCCAAGGCGGTCGAACGGGGAATGATCAAGTCCGAAGGCGCCGGGGGGATTCCCGATAAGGAAGTCTGGGCCCTCATCTTCGAGCCGGGCTTCTCCACGGCGGACAAGGTCACTGAAGTCTCCGGCCGCGGCGTGGGCATGGACGTCGTGAAGAAGAACCTCGAGCGGATACGCGGCAAGGTGGACATACGCACCGCTCCGGGCGAGGGCACGGAGTTCATCCTCAAAATCCCCCTCACGATGGCCATCATCGAGGGTATCACCGTGAGAGCGGGAGGCAACTTCTACTCCATCCCCCTGGGCGACATCCTCGAATTCTTCAAAGTCGCGCCCTCGCAGCTGACCGTCGCGGAGAGGGGCGAGATGGCGGTAGCACTCCGCGGCTCGGTGATGCCCCTCGTCAAGCTCGGCGAGGTCTTCAACATCAAGAATGCCATCCTCGACCCGACCCAGGGCATTATCATCGTCGTCCACTCCGGGGGTCACACTGCCTGCATCCTCATAGATGAAGTCGTAGGCAACCAGCAGATAGTCGTGAAGTCGCTCTCCGAGTACCTGGGCAAGGTTGATGGCATCTCGGGCTGCAGCATTCTGGGCGACGGTACGGTCAGTTTCATCATAGATACGGGAAAGTTGCTTTCCTTACGTTTGGAAGTATAGGTCCGGATAGGAGGAGTCTATGAAGATCAGGGCGAAGCTCCTGGTAGGATTCATTGTGGTGGCGCTGCTCTGCGGCATCGCAGGAGTGATCGGTATAACCCAGCTGGCAAGCCTGGGAAACAACATTCGGGAATTGACTGGCACTACGGTACCGTCTCTCATGGCCCTCGATAGAATTGGGAATGACCTGAGGGTAGTGAAGGCATCGGTCAATACGATAACCAATCCACTGATCGTCGACGATGCGTTCGTTAAAGCGCAACTAGACATGATAGCGGCGGCCCGCGTGGATAGACAGAAGCAAATGGACCTTTACGATGCCGGCCGGCAGACGCCTCAAGAGCAAAAACTATGGGGCGAGTTCAAGGCCAGCCTCCTGATAGGAACAACCTTCAACAACACACTCATCGCGCTCCTCAACAAGGCAAGAGCCTTGCCGGTGACGATCCAGACTACGACCGGAACCGGCGCGAGCGCGAAGGCGATCGGCACCCCGAACCCGGAGCGCTCCGGCGCTTTCGCCCAAATCGCGGATATGATTATTGCGGATCATTCGGTGGACGACACTTTGGCCGCGCAGCTGAAAGTCCAAGACTACGATGAACAGCATTACACGATCGAAAACGCGAAGATCGTTGAAGACAGCGCAAACCAGGCTGCGATCATCGTGATAATCGTCACAGTATTGGCCTTCGGCGCTGCGATCGCTATAGGTCTCATCCTTGGAAACTCGATGTCGGGCTCCATCCGCAAGATCGCCGACCGAGTCGGAAAAATCTCGGTCGGGGACCTCTCCCAGAAGCTTGACGCCCGCTCCAAAGACGAGCTCGGCGAGCTCTCAGTCTCGGTCAACTCCTGCATCGATAATATCGGCCTCCTCGTAACGGATGCAGGTATGCTGTCCCAGGCCGCGGTGGACGGCAAGCTCGCGACCCGCGCCGACGCCACCAAGCATCAGGGTGACTACAAGAGAATCGTCGAGGGTATCAATAAGACCCTCGACGCAGTAATTAATCCGATCAATGTGACCGCCAGGTACGTCGACGATATATCGAAGGGTGTGATTCCCCCGATCATCACCGACACCTACTATGGCGACTTCAACATCATTAAGAACAACCTCAATTCTGTCGTGAAGATGATGAGCGACCTGCTCGCCGAGACGGACATCATCATCCGTGCGGCCGCCGACGGCGAGCTGGACAAGCGCGCCGACGCCGCCAAGTTCCTCGGCGGCTGGAAGCAACTGGTCGCGGGCGTCAACGACACGATCACCAACATCGTCGACCCGCTCATGGTCACCGCCGACTACGTCGACAAGGTTTCCAAAGGAGTCATCCCTCCGGAGATCACCACGGTCTACAAGGGACAGTACAACCTCATCAAGACCAACCTGAACGCAGTCGTGAAGATGATGAGCGAACTCCTCAAGGAGACGGACTTCATCGTCAAGGCGGCGGCCGATGGCGAACTGGACAAGCGCGCCGACGCCGCCAAGTTCCTTGGCGGCTGGAAACAGCTGGTCTCGGGTGTCAATGACACGATCACCAACATAGTCGACCCGCTCATGGTCACCGCCGACTACGTCGACAAGGTTTCCAAAGGAGTCATCCCTCCGGAGATCACCACCGCCTACAAGGGACAGTATAATCTCATCAAGACCAACCTGAACGCGGTGGTGAAGATGATGAGCGAGCTCCTCAAGGAGACCGACTTCATCGTCAAGGCGGCGGCCGACGGTGAGTTGGACAAGCGCGCCGACGCCACCAAGTTCCTCGGCGGCTGGAAGCAGCTGGTCGCGGGCGTCAATGACACGATCACCAACATCGTCGACCCGCTCATGGTCACCGCCGACTACGTCGACAAGGTTTCCAAAGGAGTCATCCCGCCGGAGATCGCCACGGTTTACAAGGGTCAATACAACATCATCAAGACCAACCTAAACGCGGTCGTGAAGATGATGAGCGAGCTCCTAAAAGAGACCGATTTCATTGTCAAAGCGGCGGCCGACGGCGAACTGGACAAGCGCGCCGACGCCGCCAAGTTCCTCGGCGGCTGGAAGCAGCTGGTCTCGGGCGTCAACGACACGATCACCAATATCGTCGACCCGCTCATGGTCACCGCCGACTACGTCGACAAGGTCTCCAAAGGAGTCATCCCGCCGGAGATCACCACCGTCTACAAGGGTCAGTACAACATCATCAAGACCAACCTCAATGCGGTGGTGAAGATGATGAGCGAGCTCCTCAAGGAGACGGACGGCATCATCCAGGCGGCGGCCGACGGCGAACTGGACAAGCGTGCCAATGCAGGGCTCTTTCAGGGTGGCTGGAAGCAACTTGTTAGTGGCGTCAACGACACGATCACTAATATCGTCGACCCGCTCATGGTCACCGCCGACTATGTCGACAAGGTTGCCAAGGGCGTCATTCCGCCGGAGATTACCACCGTCTATAAAGGTCAGTACAACATCATCAAGACCAACCTCAATGCGGTGGTGAAGATGATGAGCGAGCTCCTAAAAGAGACCGACCTCATTGTGAAGGCGGCGGCTGACGGTGAGCTGGATAGGCGCGCCAACGCCGATCTCTTTCAGGGTGGCTGGAAGCAGCTGGTCGCGGGTGTCAACGATACGATCACCAACATTGTCGACCCGCTCATGGTCACAGCCGACTACGTCGACAAGGTTTCCAAGGGCGTCATCCCGCCGGAGATCACCACGGTCTACAAGGGCCAGTACAACCTCATCAAGACCAACCTGAACGCGGTCGTAAAGATGATGAGCGAACTCCTGTCGGAGACGGACAAGCTCGTGAAAGCGGCCATAGCCGGGCAGCTGGACACAAGGGCCGACGCGGGCAAGTTCCTCGGCGGCTGGAACCAGCTCGTCAAAGGCGTCAACGAGACCCTCGCCGAGGTCATCACTCCCATCAACGAGACGGTGGCAGTACTCAAGCGCCTAGCCGACGGCGACCTCACGCTCAGGATGGCGGGCGAGTACAAGGGCGACTTCGACATACTAAAGACGGCGCTCAACGACAGCTTGGAGGCTTTCAATGACACGCTGAGGCAGGTGAACATCGCGGTGGACCAGGTGGCCGAGGGCTCCCTGCAGGTTTCCCAGGCCAGCCAGTCGCTCTCGCAGGGCGCGACCGAGCAGGCGTCGTCGCTTGAGGAGATCACCTCGTCCATTACGGAGATCTCCAGCCAGACCAAGGTCAACACCGAGAGCGCGGTGACAGTTAACGACCTCGCGAAGACCGCCAAGAACAACGCCGAGCAGGGCAATCTGCAGATGCAGAACCTCGTGGCGGCGATGGGGGACATCAACAAGAGCGCAGAGGAGATCAAGAAGATAGTCAAGGCTATCGACGACATCTCGTTCCAGATCAACCTCCTCGCCCTCAACGCCAACGTCGAGGCCGCGCGGGCCGGCAAGTACGGCAAGGGCTTCGCGGTCGTCGCCGAGGAGGTGCGCAACCTCGCGGTTCGCAGCGCCAACTCGGTCAAGGACACGACGAGGATGGTGGACGACACCATCGCCAATATCGAGCGGGGCAACACACTCTGCGATCTCACGGCCAAGCAGCTGGCGGACATCGTCGGCGGGGCGGGCCAGGTCGCGACCCTCGCCGAGGAAGTGGCCACGGCGAGCAAGGAGCAGACTCAGGGCCTTGAGCAGGTATCCACGGGCCTCAACCAGATTGACCAGGTCACCCAGGCGAATACCGCATCCTCGGAGGAAAGCGCCTCGGCGTCGGAGGAGCTGTCCTCGCAGTCGCAACAGGTCAAGTCCATGCTCTCGCGCTTCAAGCTCAAGTCAAAGGAAGGTAAGCTCGACAACGCCGAGTTGATGCAGATGCTGCGCGCCGAGATGACGAAGCAGGGTAGCGGCAATCGCTCGGGCTCCCCGGCCGCGGTGATCGCTCAGAGGCCAGGTCCGTCGAACGGCCGCAAGGCCAAGGTGATGGCGATCGACCCCTCGGAGGTCATCTCGCTCGACGACGATAACTTCGGCAAGTTCTAGGCAAGGGAGAGAATGGCCATGGCCGAGCTAAGCACCAAGCGCGCCGTCCAGGACGAGGACCTCGCCCTGGACGAGGAAAACGAGGACACCCAAGCCAACAAGTATCTCTTCTTCAAGATCGGGCTGGAGTCCTACGGGATCGGGATCAGGCATATCATCGAGATAATCGAGCTGCAAACTATCTCCGCCGTACCCGACATGCCCGATTACGTGAAGGGGGTCATCAACCTTCGAGGAAAGGTAATCCCGATCGTCAACCTACGGCTCAGGTTCAACATTGCGGAGCGGGACTACGACGACCGGACCTGCATCGTCGTCGCCGAGATCGACCGAGTCCTCATCGGCCTCATCGTTGATACGGTGGAAGAGGTCATGGAGATCCCTGAGAGCAACATCGAACCGCCGCCCCGCTTCAAAACCGTCTCGGGCAAGGACCGCTACATCTCGGGTATGGGCAAGGTCGGAGAGCAGGTCAAGATCCTCATAGACGTCGAAAAGATCGTCCGGGACGAGGACATCGGCGCCATGGCTGCTGGCGCCGGCTCAGGAGGAGCCGGCGGGAGGGCCGCGGCGACAGCGTCGGCGGGAGCCTAATGGGCGTCGGCGTGGCTGCAGAGGACCTACTACCCCTCGCCGACGCGGAGTACCGCTTCGTCGCTTCGCTGATGTATTCGCGCTTCGGCATCCAGCTGGGGAACGCCAAGCGCGTCCTTGTCGCCGGGCGCCTGACCAAGCGCGTGCGGCAGCTGGGCCTGGGCTCCTTCGCGGAGTACATTGAGTTCCTGCGCTCGGACGCGAGCGGAAACGAGCTCTCGGAGTTCATCAACCGCCTCACGACCAATCATTCCTTCTTCAACCGCGAGAAGGACCACTTCGAGTTCCTCAGGCGGGAAGTCTTCCCGGCCCTGAGACAACGCCTCGAGCGCGATCCGCGGCGTCCGGTCCGCATGTGGAGCGCCGGCTGCGCCGCGGGCGAGGAAGTCTACACCCTGGCGATCGCCCTCCGGGACTTTTTCGGCCCCGCGATCGACCGCGCGGACTTCGGCCTCCTCGCCACGGACATCTCGTTAGCCGCCCTCAAGGCCGCGAAGGCCGGGGTCTACCCGGCCCAGAAGCTCTTTGAGCTCCCCCCCGCGACGAAGGCGGCCTACTTCCGCGAGACCGGGCCGGAGCTGTTCGAGGTCCCGCCCGAGCTCAAACGTATGGTCCTCTTCAAGCGGCTCAACCTCATGTCCGAGAGCTTTCCCTTTAAGAGCCCTTTCGACGTGATCTTCTGCCGGAACGTCATGATCTACTTCGACCAGGAATCGCGGTCCCGGCTCGTGCGCGCCTTCCACCGCTATGTGAAACCGGGCGGCTACCTTTTCATCGGCCACTCGGAGACGATACTGCGCAACGACTGCCCCTTCGATTACGTGAGCCCCGCGATCTACCGAAGGGCGGGAGCCTAGGTGATGCCCGCGGCCGGCGCGGAACCGAGGGCACGCGTCCGCGTCCTCGTCGTCGACGACTCCGCGATCGCGCGCGAGCTCCTCGAGCGGGGCCTGTCGCGCGAAAGCGGCATCGAGGTCGTCGGCACCGCGGAGGACGCCTACGCCGCCCGGGACAAGATCGTTTTCCTCAAGCCCGACGTGCTCACCCTCGACGTCGAGATGCCGAGGATGGATGGGATCGAGTTCCTCAAAAAACTCCTGCCTCAGTACCCCCTGCCCGTGGTCGTCGTTTCAGGCCTCACGGTCGAGGGCTCACGCCACGCCCTCGAGGCTCTCGACGCCGGCGCGGTCGCAGTCGTGGCCAAGCCCGCCGCGAGCGACCGCGAGGGCCTCACAGCGATGCTGGCCGAGCTCGCCGAGGCAGTGAAGGACGCGGCCCGGGCCGACGTCTCCAAAATGCGACGCAGCGCGGTCCTCGCCCTCGCGGGCGCCCGCGCCGGCGTGCGACTCGAGCGCAAACCGCCTACCCCGCCTATCGGTGCCCCGGGCGCCGGCCGGATCATCGCCATCGGCGCCTCGACCGGCGGGACGACGGCCCTCAATATGATCATTCCCCTCTTCCCCGAATCGATGCCGGGAACCATCGTCGTGCAGCATATGCCGCCGGTCTTCACGCGCCTGTTCGCCGAGTCCCTGAACCGAATATCTAAGGTGGAGGTGCGCGAGGCCCAGGACGGGGACCTCGTCAAACCGGGTCTCGTCCTCGTCGCTCCCGGCGACCTTCACGCCAAGCTCGTCTCGCGCGGCGGGATCCGGAAAGTCTCCTGCGTGCCGGGGCCCAAGATCTCCGGCCATCGGCCTTCAGTCGACGTACTCTTTTCGTCGGTCGCCGACGTGGTCGGGGATAAGGCCGTGGGTCTCCTCCTCACGGGCATGGGCCGCGATGGAGCCGCGGGCCTGCTGCGCATGAGGCGGGCCGGGGGGCGCTGCCTCGTCCAGGACGAAGCCTCCTCGGTGGTCTTCGGTATGCCCAAGGAAGCCTGGGAGCTCGGGGCGGCCGAGCGACTGGTGAGCCTGGACAGCGCTGTCGACGAGATCCTCGCTTGCCTCGCCGATTCTCCACACTCCGGCCGGCGGGCCGCCCAGCGGCGTCCGCCGATCGGCATGAGCGGGGAAGGCGTCGAATGAGCGTGCGCACCGTCGGTATCGGTGAATGGTCGGTCTCCAGCGAGCCCTCCGACATCATCAAGACCTACGCCCTCGGCTCCTGCGTCGCCGTCATCATCTACGATACGCGACTCCTGATAGGCGGCATGATCCATATCGCCCTCCCCGACTCGAGGGTGGACGCCGAGAAAGCCCGATCCCTCCCCGGCTACTTCGCCGACACAGGCCTCCCCGTCATGATCGAGGAGATGAAGCGCCAGGGCGCCATCCGCGGGAACGTCTGGGTCAAGCTCGCGGGCGGCGCCTCGGTGATGGACCCGGGTTGCTTCTTCGACATCGGCAAACGGAACATTCTCGCCGCCAAGCGGATACTCTGGGGCAGCTCCCTAGGCCCCATGGCCGAGGACTCGGGCGGGAGCCTGTCGCGGACGGTCTCCCTCTCCGTGGCTAACGGGGAGACGACGATCTCCTCGGGCCAGAAAACCTGGACGATTTGAGGAGGCCGGCATGAAGAATTACGGACGAGTGTTGATCGTCGACGACTCGTCGACCTCCCGGATGATAATCCAACGTTGCATGCAGATGGCTGGCATCGAAGTGACGGAGTATCTCTTCGCCGAGAACGGCCTCGACGCCTTCTCTACCCTGCGCGCGAACCCTGGGATCGAGCTAGTAGTCACCGATATCAACATGCCTAAGATGGACGGGCGAACCTTCGCGACTCTGCTCCGCGGTGACGCCGGGTCGAACGGAATCATTGTCGTCATCGTATCGAGCATCGCCGACTCCGCCCTGGAGGCCGAGCTGCGCGGCCTCGGCGTCAAGGCGGTGGTGAAGAAGCCCGTCTCGCCCGCGAAGATGCTGCAGGCCATCGGGGAGGAATCATGAGCGAAGCCGTCGATCCCGCCAAGGCGGCGACGACGCTCATGCAGGCCCTCTCCTCCACCTTCGCCGACATGGTCTTCGTCGATGTCGAGCCGGCCGGCCCGAGCTCGGCCGGAGATATTCAGGACGCTGTCCGCGTGGCCATCGACGTGCTCAGGCCCATCTCGAGCCGGATCGAGATCGAGTGCCCCGCCTCGCTCAAGGCGAGGATCGAGGCGACACTGTTCCAGGCCTCTGGCCCCGGCCAACACGGGGACGAAAGCCCCGAGGACTCCCTGCTCGAGATCCTCAACGTGGTGGCCGGCTCATTCCTGACCTGTTACTTCGGCGCCGGGGCCGACATCAAGCTCGAGCTACCGCGGTACCTCTTCCTCGCGGAAGAGGAGGGCGCGATCCTCGCCGAAGTTTCGGCCGACGCCGAGGGCGAACCCATGCGGGCCATGCTCCGTTCGGTCCGATACCGCTACTGAGCCCGCATGATCGCCGGGCCGATATGCAGGGTCGCGTCAGCTCGATGGTCGCCGTGCAGGTCGGCATCTCCCGCCTCCGCGACAGATCTGCTGACGCTTTCGCGCGTCGTCTAGGCTATCCGCCGAGTTCGCGATACGTCGATGTCGAGATTCGCAGCGCCACGCGCGTTCCGGGACCCTCGCCCTGCCCGCGGGGGCCGAGTATCGCGGGACCGCTTTCGATCTCGGCGCCGAGCTCAGAGGCCAGCAGGGAAAGGAGGCTTTGCCCAAGCGAGGTTCCGCAGGGGCTTTTATCGGCTCCCGCGGGTTGCCACGCCGCGCCGAAGCCAGGGCCGTCGTCGGCTACGCTCAGCTCGACGAGTCCGCTGGCCCCGCGGAGCGCCACGCGCACGAGGCCGCGACCTCTCGGCATGATCGCGTACTTCAGGGCATTAGTGAGGAGCTCGACGACGACGAGGCCGACGTAGAGGGTTTTGTCGATGTCGAGGCTGGACGGAGCGAGCTCGAGCTCGAGGCGGGCCGGGCTGCCTGTCGGGAGGAGTGTCGAGAAGACGTTTTCGCAGAGCCGCCTGAGGTAGTCATCGAGACGTATCTCCTCGCCCACCTCGCCCTTGTACAGGAGCTCGTGGATAAGGGATATCGAATGTATGCGCGCCTCGAGGGCCTCGAGGCGGGTCCTTGTGCCCGCATCCACGACATTCTCGCTCTCGAGCCCGATGAGGCTCAGGATGATGGTCAGGTTGTTCTTAACGCGATGACTGGCTTCACGGGCCAGCATCTCCTTGACATTGACCGCGTCGATGAGTCTGGCCTCGGTGGCCTTCCTCAATGCCAGTTCGCGCCTCGACTCTGCGAGGAGGGCGGCGCTCTCGGTTTTATCCTCCACTGTGAAGAGCACTGCGCCCCCGCCCGGCATAGCCGCGGCGACGCAACCGTACTGCCTTTCCCTCCTGCCGTCCTTCCTGGAAACGAAGAGCCGGGCGTTGAGCTCGTGGGAAAAGACGACAGGCGGCCCGCCCTCGAACAGAGGCGCGATCCGGACTGCATACTTTTTTAATGCGAGCTCGGGAAAGACGCTACGGGCGTCGGCTCCGAGAACGGCCTCGCGGCAGGTGCCGGTCCAGGACTCGAGGCAGCGGTTCCAAAGTACGATTCTCCAGTCGGCGTCTATCGCGAAGAGGCCTGCTGGGACGAGGTCGATCACGGCGGCCTCCAGGCTTGGGCGCTCATCCATCGGCAACACCGCGTTTGATGCCATCGATCGACCGCGCCAGGGCCTCGATGGAGTCGAGCGAGAATAAGAATGCGATGTCGCCCGCCGCTTCGACCGAGGCCACCTGGAAGCGCGCGCGAATCAATACGACCGTGTCCTTCTCATTTCCAGAATTCGTTCTTAGGAGCGCTTCGGGCCCGCCCCTGATGAAAAGCGGCACCGTGTATGAAAGACCCATGCCGCAGTCGTTCGCGATCGTCCCGAGTATCGCGTTGATCACGATATTGCCGATCTCGCAGAGAGTCCCGTCGCGTACGGACTCGACGTCATCGGACGCGAGGCCCAGACCGGCCGCCACACAGTCGGCCAAGCGTCCGGCGCACTCTGATATGAATATGAGCTGCGCCGAGCCCTCGATATCGCCCGCGAAGCTCATCTCGACGGCCGAGAGGCTCAGGCCCCCTGAGAGTCCGAGGGCTGCCCCGAGTTCAGCCATGCGCAGTGCGCTGAGCTCGGGTTCGAGGATGCCGACGGGGGCATCGAGCATAGCCGCGAGGACGGCAGAGGCCTTGTCCAGGCCCTTGGCAACGAGGGGCAGGAGCCAATCGAGGGAAGGAGAGCGCTCCGTCACGACGATAGCCCGCGGTGACTCGCCAGGGCCTCTCCGATTGCCGCGACGAGCTTCGCGCGCGTCAGGGGCTTGTTCGCCACGACGGATGCGCCGAGCTCCGTCAGACTGGCCTTCGTCCTCTCCTGGATATCGGCGGTTATCACCACGACTGGCACCGCGATGCCCCGTTCCCTCATCGCAGCGAGGACAGCCTTGCCATCCATCCCGGGCATGAGCAGATCGAGGAGGAGGAGGTCGAATTCCCCGCTCCCGAGAAGTCCCAAAGCTTCCACGCCGCTCGAGGCCTGGACGATGGAACAATCCTGGTCAATGAGCCTCGCAACGATGGCCCGGGAGGTCGGCGAGTCGTCGACGACGAGGGTCTTGATCATCCCCGGCATTTCGGATCCTTAGCTCCCCTTAGACCTTCAAGGCGGCCGCGACCGCAGCCAGAAGGCCCTCTTTCTGGAAGGGCTTCACCAGGAAATCCTTTGCGCCGAGACCGAGGGCCTCGTTCTTAAGCGCCACTTCGTCCTGCGTAGTGAGGACTATGACGGGCATACCCTTGAGGGCATTATCGCCGGCCTTCGCCTTGAGGAATTCGATACCGTTCATCTCGGGCATGTTAACGTCCAGGATCACGCAGTCGAATTTCTTGGCGCGCGCCTTCTCGAGCCCTACCTTGCCGTTTTCCGCTTCCTCGTAGATATAGCCTGCGCCGGAGAGGGCGACGCCCACGATCTTCCTCATCGTCGCCGAATCGTCCACGACCAGAAAATTCATAGCCCCGCCTCCTTTATCGCGATCTTCTCTTCTTTGGTCTTGACCCGGGAGATGTACGAGTCTTGAAGCTCGCTGAATCGCCGCTGCTCGGCGGCCCGGTCGCTCGTTGGGAGGGGCGAGGCGAGAGCCTCGGCTTCCTTCAGGCGGCGGCCTAGATCATCCATCATGCCCAAGGCCCCTTCCAGCATCTGCCTCGTAATGTCCTGGAACTGCAGTGCCTCGATGACGCGATCAAGATTGTTGCGCACTTCGAGGCTGATCGAGGCGAGCCGGTGCGACAACTCCTCGGTCGCCGTGGACGAGGAGATCAGGGTTTCCACCGCCTCTCCCGACAATGCTATGCCGCCGACGACCTCTTCCTTGAGCCTCTTCGAATGATCTTCCATTTCGCCCCCGAGCTTGATGCTGTACTCCTTATATTTCGAAAGAAGCGCGACTATCCGTCGCGAGAAATCGACCGTCCTGTCGTTGATCTTGTGCAGCTCGCCGACGATGACGCGAAAGCCGCGGCCCTTGTCGCCGATGTGCGCGGCCTCGACGGCCATGTTGAATGCGATGAGCCGCGACCGGTCGGTGATCTCCTCAATTTCATTGACAAGGGTTATCCCGGCCTCAATCTCCTTCGACATGGCGCGGAGCGTCGCGGCGTTGCCGCGGTTGGAATCGACAATGCGCGAAACCGCCGACTGCTCAGCCTGCATAGCAGCCCGCGTCCGCTCGGCGACGGCCGAGATCGATACGGAAGAGCCGCGTCCTTCTATACGGTCGAGGAGGCCGCGTGAGGACTCGGCGGCCTGGTCTGAGGCTGCCTCCACGGCCTTGAATCGGTCGAGGAGGGCCATCGTCGCTTCTTCCGTTTTGGTCGGCACAAAGCCGACGACCGAGCGTAGGATCGGGAGAATCAACCGCGCCTCCGAGAGGGCGTGGGCCGTGCCCGCGTTCTCGATGCCATCTCCCAGGCGCGGAAGTGCCCGGAGGGAGGCCGCAGCCTCGCGGAGCAGCATCGCGAGGTCAGTGGCGCCGACGGATTCCGCCCCCCCGCCAGCGAGGCGCGCGCAGGAAAGCCGGGCGAGGCTCTGGCGAGGCGGGAGGGCCCAGCTCGGCCCCGCTTCCACGAGGAGTCCTTCGAGGGCTGCGCCAAGGTCGGAGGCGGCGTCGCGGAGCGCGGCGAAATCGGCGTTCACTGGGGGGGTGGGAGGCGCCAGTTCCACTGCCCTCGCCGCCCTGGCGCGGGCATCGACCTTCAACTTAAAACTCATGCCCTGTAAAGGATAGGCGGGCCTTCGCCGGCGGACAATAAGACGATTCCTACACGGCGCGGAATTAGACCTTCCTTGCAGTATCCTACCGAAAGAATTATCCTTGGTACTATATGCTCCGAATCCGCGTTGGCTCTGGCTATTCTGCCATGACATCGATCTTCGCGGTCTTCCTGGTCTTCTTCGCCGCCTCCTGCGGCCTGGAGCGGACCCGCTCAGCCTCGGCCGTCAAAGGGACGGCCGATCTATCGCGGGGTCCCGATTTCGACCACGGCGAGATGGTCCGATTGGATGGCCAGTGGGAGCTCTACCGCGGCAGGCTCCTCGAGCCCGGAGACTTCAAAGGCGGCGGGCTTGCGGCGCCGGCCTACGTTCCAGTCCCGGGCATATGGGCCGAGAACGACGGCTTCCGCGATTCGCCGGTCTCTCCCACGGGAATCGGGACGCTGCGCCTTCGGCTCCGCGTCCCGTCGGGAGCGCGCCAGTGGGGCCTGAGGATTCCGAACGCCGACAGCGCCTGTCAAGTGTTCGTGAACGGCGCCAAAATCGCCGAGATAGGCCGCGTCTCCGACCGGAGCGAGCTTTGCATTCCGTCCAACGAACTGGCCCTGCCGATCTTCTACTCTTCGGGGGATGAGCTCGAGATCGTCATGCAGGTGGCCAACTTCTCGGCGCCTGCCATCGGCACCTGGGACAGTCCCGTTTTGGGCGACGCGGGCGCCGTGCTCCTCAAGCGCAAAATCGACGTCGCGGTAACCTCGCTCATCTCTGGCGCGCTGCTCATCATGGGACTCTATCACCTCGGGCTCTTCCTGCTGCGCAAGAAGGACCGCGCCTCCTTGCTCTTCGGTATCATCTGCCTGCTCATGGCGGTGCGCAACGCGATCATGGGAGAGCGCCTCTTGCTGGATATCTTTCCGCTCGGCCTGGCTTCCTGGGAATGGGGCTTCAAGCTGGAGCACATCTCGGCCCACTTGACTCTGCCTCTTTTCGCCCTCTTCTTCCTCCAGCTCTTCCCGCGCCGTTTCAATCGGACCGCGGTCGGGGCCATCGTGGGCGTCGGCTGCCTCTGGTTCATCATGATCGTCCTGATGCCGGCAATGATCTACCAGCGCTTCCTCCATTGGTACGAGGTCTTCATTCTGGCGTCCGGTCTCTACGTTCTGGTCTGCGTCGCGCTGGCCGCAGTCCGCAAGGAGGAAGGGGCACTGGTGGTCGTGGGCGGGCTGGTCTTTTTGGTGGGAACGGCGGGGAACGACGTTCTCCTCTCCGTCGGAATTCTCCACACCTTCTATATGGCCTCGTACGGCGTTTTTTTATACATCTTCGCGCAGAGTTTCCATCTGTCGATGGTTTTCTCGAAATCTTTCCTCAAGGTCGAGGAATTGTCCTCTGATCTCCAAAATAAGAATCGCGAATTGGAGTCCTTGCACATCATCGATCTTGCGATAGTCTCGAGCGCGGACCGAGACCAGGTATTGAGCGTCATCCTGCGACAGGCCGTGGCTCGTCTCGGCATGGACGCGGCCGACGTCCTCCTCCTCGACGCCGAGGAGGAATTCCTTCACTTGGGGGCTCGAGTCGGCTTCCGTACCGAGGCTCTGGTTCATACTAGGCTTCGGCCGGGTCAAGGCTTCGCCGGACAAGCGATACAGAGCGACGAGGCCATTATCGTCGCCGATCTGGATGAGAACGTGGAGGGATTCTCTCGTTCGCCCGCATTCGCCGCCGAGGGATTCTTCTTCTACGCCGGAAGGAGACTGAGGGTCAAGGGCAAGATCCAGGGCGTCCTGGAACTCTACCGTCGAAGTCCCTTCCGCCAGTACGCGAGTTGGGAACTGTTTTTCGAAGCCCTCGCCGGCCAGGCAGCCGTCGCTTTGGATAATTCCAAGCTCCTGCAGGACCTGAAGCGCGCCAACAGCGAACTGCGCGAAGCCAACGAAGGGATGATAGAAGGCTGGGCGCTGGCGCTGGAGCTGCGGGACCAGGAAACGGAGGGCCACAGCCGCCGCGTGACGGACATGACGATCGCTCTCGCCACGCGCTACGGGATCACGGGGAAGGAGCTGGATTACATACGGCACGGGGCGCTCCTCCACGACATCGGCAAAATGGGCATCCCCGATTCCGTGCTCCTCAAGCCAGGCCCTTTGAATGAAGAGGAGTTCGCGATCATGAAGAAGCACCCGGTGATCGCCAGGGATCTCCTGTCCCGCCTGAGTTTCCTGGACCCCTCCTTGGACATCCCATTCTACCATCACGAAAAATGGGACGGTTCGGGCTATCCCCTAGGGCTCAAGGGCGACGCTATACCCTTGCCTGCCCGCCTCTTCGCCATCGTCGACGTCTGGGACGCCCTTCGCTCCGACCGTCCCTACAGAAAGGCATGGTCGGACGAGAGGGTGCTCGAACACGTCAAATCGCTCTCGGGTTCGCATTTTGATCCTGCCGTCGTCGAGACTTTCGTCTTACTGCAGCGGGGACCCCTTCCGCGTATCGATGAAGGCTGATCGGCATCGGCGCCTCGAGGATAATGCGCGAACCTCATCCCTCCTTGCCCCGAAGGCGCATGGATGGCGCTCGAGAATCTTGCGATGCTTCTCAATTTTCGCTTGACAGAGGGCACATCCCAAGTAAAGTGATAGATGCCATGGAAGAAAAACGCGAAGCCCCACGGTTCAAAATCAATCAGCTTATCGGGTTCCAGGCGAATAAAGAAGAATATCTCTGGGCCGAAGGCCTGGACATCTCACGCAAGGGAATCAGCTGCGTATCGAAAGAGACGATCGAGCCGTCGACTAACGTCTTTTTCATGCTGAAACTTAGCAACCAAGATGGCGAGCAGACGGTTCGCGGCGAGGGCTACGTTTCTCATGCCCACGAGGAAGACGGTCGCTGTCGTTTCGGCATCAAGATCGAACGCATCTTCGAAGAGGACCAGCCTTACCTCGATGCCTTCCTCTCCAATTGCTGAATTCCCATTTTTGCGAAGCCCCCCCCAACGCGCGCGAATCGAGAGCGAATGCGTAAAAAAGACAAACTTCCGTCGAAAAGTACAATATTAAAAGGGCCGTAAGGTTCTAGCCTGTGCTTATCCAAGCGATTCGCGGCGAGGCCGGACGAAATCCGGGCAGCGCGAAACAGGAAGCAACATGCAGCGCGATTTTTATCTCGATCTCGCACGGCAAGGGAAGAGATTGCCCATTGCCACGCATTTAGTCCTCCACGAAAAGGCGGATCCGGAAGCGATCCTTCTCGACGGGAAGCGCATGGCGCACGTGATGGCCGAGACGGCCCATCGATTCGGAAGCCCGCTGGCCCTGCCGGTCATGGACTTGACCTTGGAAAAGGATTTCATGCTCCACGCGATGGGGATCGCCGCCGGAGAAGCCGCGAGCTATCATTTCGACGCTGCGCCGACGGCGCGGCAGAAGCAAAGCCTGTTCGGCGCCGATGTCCTCGGCCATCCGCGCATCAAGGCCAATTGCGACTCCCTCCGCGAGCTGGCGAAGGACGAGACCCTCGTGCCGGTAGGGATGAGCATCGGCCCCTTCTCGCTGCTCACCAAGCTGCTCCGCGATCCGATCGTCCCGATTTTCCTGGCCGGGGCGGGCACCGCGTCCGAGGATTCCGAGGAAGTGGCTCTCCTGCACGTCCTCCTGCCCTTGTGCGAATACGTCATCGCCGCCTCATGCAGGGCGCAGATTCTCTCCGGAGCCCGCGCCATTTTCGTCTGCGAACCGGCCGCGAACCTGGTCTTCTTCTCCCCGAACCAGCTCGCCGAGGGCGCGTCGGTGTTCGACGATTTCGTCATCGAGCCGAATATGCGCCTGAAGCGCCTCTTCACCGCCAACGATACCGATCTGATCTTTCATGACTGCGGCTCGCTGACGACCGGAATGGTGGCCGCGTTTGGCGCCCTCGACCCGGCCATGATAAGCTTCGGGAGCCCAGTGAAGCTGTGGGAAGTCGAGCCCTTCGTGCCCATGAGCACGGTCATCTACGGCAATCTCCCCACCAAGAAATTCTACTCGGATGAGGATGTGCCCATCGAGGCCCTGCCGGGCATGGTCGACGAGATCGAGACGCGCCTGCGCGAGAGCGGCCATCCTTTCATCGTGGGCAGCGAATGCGACGTACTCAGCATGCCAGGTTACGAGACCACGATCATGGCGAAGCTGGAGGCGGTTTGCTCCTGCGAATCCCCCGGATCGACCGTAGGAGCGAGAGTCGCCGCGAGCCGAGCTACCGTCTAACAGGGTGCGCGCGGATCCCCAGACCGTCTCGACTCGGCTCGGAGCTGCCAGGGAAATTATCAATAGCTGCCGCACTACGAAGATTCTGTAGACGATGCTACTCAGGAATTGAGGCTCGAAATGAAGCGTTTTGAGACTGAGAATAAAAATTTTCAGTCTGAAAACAAAGAATTTCGAGTTGAATATGGATCTTCCACAGCCACGATAAGGGCCCACCATCGATTAGTTTTGCGCCGCTTTCAAGGCGCTCACTAAAGGGCTCAGGCCAGGTAGGAGGATAATTCGAATCTGTTGCGGAAGTTACATCGCTGCCTTATCGATGCGTTCTTGCAGTATTTTTGGCTATTTCCCGACCTCCGCTGTCCTTCCGGCAGGCTATACGCGAGGACCCGGGAGGGCGAAGGCAGGACGCAAACCACGCGGCGGCCTGACTCGCGCATGCTCGTCAGGCCGCCGCCGCCGATCACGCTCGGCGCGTAATCGGCTCGATCCTCCGGCCTACATGGACGGAATCAGCCCGGCGCCCTGCAAGAATTGCTTGGCCACCTGCTTCACCGCCTCCGTAACCGACGTACCGCTCGACTTCAGCTTGCCCACCTGGTCCTGGAGCTGGATGCTCACGTCCGTCGTCAGCTTGGGGGCGAGCCGGTTCAGGACCGCGGCGACGTCCGGATACTTCTTGAGCAGGTCCATGCGCACGATGGGCGCGGGGTGGAACTGGGGGAAGCCGTTCTTGTCGTCCTGGAGGAAGATGAAGTCCTGCGTCGCGACCGAGCCGTCGGTGGTGTAGCCGACGCACATCTGGGCGGAATTGCCGGCCACCGACGCGAACCCGATCGAGTAATCGACTTTTTGCAGGTTCTTGAAGCTGGTCGTGTCGATGCCGTACGCCGTCTTGAGGCCATCGAGGAAATCGATACCGTCGCTCGGGGAGGCGAGCACGATCTGGCCAGCCTGCTGGGCGAGCTGCGAAATGCTCGCGATCCCCAGCTTTTGCGATATCGCCTTCGAAGTGCAGATCCCGTATCCGTCGTTCAGCGGCGCCATGTCGAGCCAGGTGATTCGGAACTTGCTCTCGTAGCCGCTCTTGACCGCCTGATAGTCCTTTTGGGGATCGTAGGCGGACTTGAGGCCCAGGGTGTTCAGTCCGGTCGCGGTGAACTCCGGATAGAGATCGATCGCGCCGCTCGTGATCGCCTTGTGCACGATGATGCTGTTCCCCAGCGCCAGTTTCTCGGTGACCGCATAGCCGGAGTTCGTCAGCAATTGCGTGTACATCTCGGTCAGCAATTGCGCCTCGACGTCCAGTTTGCCGCCGACCGTTATCTTGCCCTTGGGCGCGGCCGGATACGGGAAGGCGGACTGGGCAACCAAGCCTAGCGCCATCGCGAGCGCCGGAAGCGCCTTTCTCCACGAAATGCCTGTCTTGAACATCATATTCCCTCCTATAAGAATCGCCACCAGATGGATAATACCATCCGCCACCGCGCGCGTCCAATGGGCGCGCGCGGTGGCGCGATACGCCGGACTTCACTCGGTCTAGATCCCGGTCCCCTGCGCCCGCAGCCCCGCAGGGGTCAGACGCCGCTCCACCGCGCTCATTCCGATCTCCACGACCATCGCCAGAGCGGCGACCAGGATAGCGCCGGCGAGGATTTCCGTCGTGTTGAGCCGGTTCACGCCGTCGATTATGTACTCGCCATAGCCGCCCGCCCCTATCAAGCCTCCCAGCGGAGCCGTCGCCACGACCTGGACGGCGCATGTCCGAATTCCCGCCGCGAGCACCGGAAGCACCAGAGGGGCCTGGACGCGCGCCATGATCTGCCGGTTCGTCATGCCCATCCCGCGCGCGGCTTCGATCGCCGCCGGGTCGACGCCGCGCAGGCCGACATAGGTATTGAGCAGGACGGGCGGAATGCCCAGCAAGGTGAGCGCGATCGCGGCGGGGAGGAATCCGATCTTGAAGATGGGCACGAAGATGAACAGGGCGGCGAGCACCGGCACCGCGCGGATCAGGTTGCTCAGATTGATGGCGATGAAGGACAGCCAGGCGTTCCGATAGACCAGGATGCCGATCGCGACGCCGATCAAGATGGACAGCGCGATGGGCGCGAGGCAGAGCTCGAAGAAGGTGACGGACTGACCGAACAGGTCGTTCCGAGGGTTGGCGTAGAATCGCAGCAGAGCGCCCATGACGCGGGACCCTAGGCGACGGTGAGGGCGCTGCGCCCGCGATTGAGCGCGGTCTGGACGAGAAGGAGGAGGAGGTCCGCCCCGATGGCGAAAAGGGCCAGCAGGACGGCGCCAGCGAGGATCGCGTCGTAATCGCGCACGGTGATGTTGATGAAGATGATCGCCCCCAGGCCGCCCTGTCCGATGAACCCGGCCAGGGACGCGATTCCGATGGTCGTCACGGTGGCGACCCGTATGCCCGCCACGATGACGGGCAAGGCCAGCGGAAGGACCACGCGGCCGAGCAGCTGTCTCCGATTCATGCCCATGGCGTGGCCGGCTTGGATCAGCGAAGGGTCGATCCCGTTGATGCCGGCGACGGTATTTCGAATCAGCGCGAGCTGATTGTAGGCGATGAGGGGGATGAGGATCGTTTTCAGCGTCAGCCCGGTGACGGTGATGAGCACCGCCACGAAGGCGATGCCCGGAATGCTGTAGAGCATGCCGGCGAAGGTGATGAGGGGCAGGTAGAATCGGCGGTAGCGCGATATGAGGAGCCCTATCGGGACGGCGATGACGATGGAAATCAGCATGGCGATGCCCACGATGCTCAGATGCTGCATGAAGAGGTTCGGTATGCTGTTCGGGTCGGAAAGCTTGTAGTTGAACGGACTGAACAGGTAATGCATGGGCTGCCTTTCCTCACGGACTGCCGGAGGCCCGGCCGGTCGCGGTCGCCGATTCGAGTTCGCCTTCTCGCCGACGTCCCTTGGTCAGAGTGGAGATGATGCTGGCGAGCGTAATGTAGCGCGCGGGCAGGCTGTCGACGGATTCCAGCGCCAAGGCCGGCGCCCGCGTCTCGAACAGCTTCAGCATGGCGTCGAGCAGGCTGCTCCCCGGCGGGCAGGTCGGACAAGGCTTCGCTTCGGGAAACGGGCCCGGGTAGCCGGCATCCGCGGCCGTCGAGGCCGTCAGGTACCGAAGTTCCCGAAGCATATTATCCGAGCCCACGAGCTGCGCGACCATATCGTCGACGGGGTGAGTCAGGAGATCGACCGGAGCGCCCAGCTGCATCAGCCTGCCTTGGTGCATGACCGCTATCAGGTCGCCGAGCTTCAAGGCCTCCTCCATATCGTGGGTGACGAAGAGAATGGTCTTGCGCACGTTTCGCTGGATGCGCAATAGCTCGTCCTGCATCTGCGAGCGCGTGATGGCGTCCAGCGCGCCGAAGGGCTCATCCATCAGCAGGATCATGGGATCGGTGGTCAGCGCGCGCGCCAGCCCGACGCGCTGCTGCTGCCCGCCCGACAGCTCCCGCGGGAAGCGATCGCGATACTCGACGGGCGGCAGTCCCACGAGATCGAGCAGCTCGTCCACGCGCCTCGCGAGACGAGGCTTCGTCCATCCGCCGGTCACCTCGGCCGTGACGCGGATGTTCTCCGCCACGTTCATATGGGGGAAGAGGCCTACCTGCTGGATCACGTAGCCGATGTGCCGGCGCAGCTCGATCGGATTCTCTTCCAGCACGTTCTTGCCGGCGATGACGATCTTGCCGGAAGTCGGCTCGATCATGCGATTGACCATCCGCAGCAGAGTCGTCTTGCCGGCGCCCGACTTTCCCACCAGCATGCAGGTATGATCCGCGGGCACTGTGAAGGTCACCGCGTCCACGGCGGGCTTGGCCGCTTTCCCGAACTGCTTGGTGATCGCTTGAAAGGCGATTTCCGTCATGCCGATGATGCTCCTTTAAAAGCGGTTCGACCTAGCTTTGCCCGCCGCCCGGCGGACGAAGAAACCTGCGCGTGGACTTTTGAGCATCCTGAAAGCCCGACATGATGCCGATTGGACAAAAATATCATACAAAACGGAAAAGTCAATCATAATCCAATTCGTTTTACGGGATACAATAATATTACAATTTGCCATGAACCGCCGTCTTGACTTATTTCGCATTGAGTGCAATAACCTCTTTGAAATCGTATTCGGGGGCATGGATGAAACACCGTCGCCGGCGCGAGCGCGGATGAGGCGATTCACGATTGCCCGATCGAGCCGCGATCCGGGCCGGCCGCCCGGCTGACGATCCCTCCGACCTCCGCCGGCTCCATTCCCGCGTCGAAGGAGAGCACACAATGCCCCAGGACATCCTTGCCCTACCCCAACTGGCGATGCTGAGCCGCGAGCAGTGCGAGACGATCCACCGCGCGTCGCTCGAGATTCTGCGCCGCACCGGCGTGCGAGTCTTTCACCAAGAGGCCCTCGCGCTGTTGCGCGGGACCGACGCCGCGATCTCCGACGACAACTTGGTGCGCTTTCCGCCCGGTCTGGTCGAATGGGCCTTGGCCCAGGCACCCTCGCGCATCGCGCTTTGCCGACGCGGAAGCGGCGAGGTCGTCGCGTCTCTGGAGGGCAGGCGCGTGCATTTCGGCACCGGCTCGGACTGCCCCAACTATCTCGACCCCCGCACCGGGGAGCGCAGGCGATTCACGATGGCGGACCTGGTGGATTGCATCCACCTGGTCGACGCGACCCCGGAGCTCGACTTTTGCATGTCCATGGGCATCCCCGCCGAGGCGGGAGCGACGAACGCCTATCGCCAGCAGTATGCACTGATGGCCACCCATACGACCAAGCCCCATGTCGTGGTCTGCGACGACAAAGCGGACGCCGCGGCGATCGTCGCGATGGCGAGCGCGGCGGCGGGGGGGATAGAGCGGCTGCGGCTCAATCCGACTTTCGCCCTCTACTCGGAGCCCTCCACCCCGCTCCGGCATTCGGAAACGGCGACCGGCAAGCTGCTGTACATGGCGGAGCAGCAGCTCCCGGTCATGAACTCTCCGGCGCCGATGATGGGAGGGACCGCCCCCGCCACGCTCGCGGGCGGGTTGGCGATCGGCAACGCCGAAGTGCTTTCCAGCCTGGTCATGCACCAACTCAAGCATCGCGGCGCGCCCTTCATTTTCGGCAGCGGTCTGCATCACATGGATATGCGGACGATGATCTCGGTCTACGGCGCGCCGGAGTTCCAGCTCGCGCGCGTGGGCGTAATGGAAATGGGACGCCACTATGGCTTGCCCACCTGGGGCTACGCCGGCCACTCGGACAGCTGCGCGATGGACGAGCAGGCCGCCACCGACGCGACATTCTCCGTGCTCGTGGCGCTGCTGTCGGGCACGAACCTGGCGCACGACATCGGCTACCTGGAAGCCGGGATGACGACGTCGCCCGAGATGATCGTCCTGTGCGCCGAGAACATCTCGATGATGCGCCGCTTCATGGGCGGGATCTCCTTCGACGCCGAGTCGCTGGCGCTGGAGGCGATCGACCAGGTCGGGCCCGGCGGGGATTTCCTGACCTCCGACCATACGCTCGGCCACTTTCGCGAGTTCTGGGAACCCTCGCTGTTCGACCGCCGGCGCTTGGCGGATTGGGTCGCCGACGGGTCCAAACGAATGTCCGATCGCCTTCGCGACAAGACGGTGGCCGTCATCGAAGAGCATCGACCCGAGCCGCTGCCCGAGGGCGTACGCGCCGAGATCGACTACATTCTCAAGGACGGCAAGAAGTAAATGCCATCCTCCCGCGTCGACTTCGTGTTGAACGGCCGGGCGGTAGGCATAGAATCCGATCCAAGCAAGCCGCTCTTGCGGGTCCTGCGCGAGGATTTCGCGCTCACCGGCACGAAGCAGGGCTGCGACCTCGAAGGCGAGTGCGGCGCCTGTACCGTGATCGTGGACGGCGCGGCGATCCGATCCTGCATTCTGCCCGTCGGGAAAATCGCCGGACGCTCGGTCACCACGATCGAAGGTCTCGGCAGTCGCGATGCTCCGCATCCGCTGCAGACCGCATTCCTGGAAGCCGGCGCGGTGCAATGCGGCTATTGCACCCCCGGCGTCCTCTTGTCCGCCAAGGCGCTGCTGGACCGCAACGCGCGGCCCGCGCGGGACCAGATCGTGGCCGCGCTCGACGGCAACCTCTGCCGCTGTACCGGCTACGTCAAGATCATTCAGGCGGTCCAAATGGCCGCCGCGAGAATGCGCGGCGAGTATCGTGACGATGAGGCGCCCCGCGATCCGTCCATTGTCGGCGGAAGCCCGGAGCGCCACAAAGGCTGGGATTTCGTCAGCGGCGCGGCGCTTTTCGCCGAAGACATCTCGATGCCGAACCTGCATTACGCTCGCGTGGTCCGCAGCCCCCACTTCCACGCGCGCGTCGCGCGCCTCGACATCTCCCCCGCGCTCGAAATCCCCGGCGTGGTGCGCGTACTGACCGCCGCGGATATCCCGGGCGAAAACGGCTTGAGCGGCTATTCGCGCGACGAGCATCTCCTCGCGCCGGTCGGCGACTCGGTGAGGATGCTCGGCGATCCGATCGCGCTGGTCCTGGGCTCGTCGCGCGAGGCGGCGGCGCGAGGCGCGCAGGCGGTGCGCGTCGAGTACGACCTCCTGCCGCATACCACCGAGATAGCGCGCGCGCTCGAGCCGGACGCGACGCGAATCCACGCCGGAGGGAATCTCCTCGCGGAGGACTCGATTCGGACCGGCGACAGCGAAGGCGCCTGGCGCGAAGCGGAGGTCGTGGTCCGATCGGATTACGCCACGAGCTTCCAGGCGCACATGGCGATCGAGCGCGAGGCCGTCGTCGGCTATATAGACGAAGTCGGGCGGGTCGCCGTGATCGGCGCGAATCACGAACCGCACTGGGACCGCGCCCACCTCTCCAGGATTCTCGATCTGCCGCAAGAGCGAATTCGCGTCGTCACGCCGCCGATCGGCGGCAGTTTCGGCGGCAAGCAGGACATCTGGCTGCTCGCCGCCGCGGCCTTGGCGGCCTTTCATTTGCGGGCGCCGGTGCAGCTGGCCTACTCGCGGGCCGAGGTGATGGCCGCCGCGCCCAAGCGCCATCCCTACGAGTGCCATTGCGTCGTCGGCGCGAAGCGCGACGGCAGGCTCCTCGGGATGAGATTCGAGGCGAGCATCAACAAAGGCGCGTACGACTCGGCGGGGCGCTATCTGCCGAATTACGCCGTGATCGCGAGCGTCGGGCCCTATCGCTGGCGGGCGGTGGAGGCGCGCGCGCGCGCGATCTACAGCAACGGGCCCAAAGCCGGACAATTTCGGGGCTTCGGCACCCCGCAAGCCACCTTCGCGATGGAATGCGCGCTCGACGAAATGAGCGAGCGGCTCGGCATCGACCCGCTCGAGCTCCGCCTGCTCAACGCGCTCGAGGAAGGCGAGACCACCGCCCTGGGTTATCCCTCCGTCGAGAGCCTGGATTACTCCAAAGTGCTGAAGACGATGATCCCGGATTATCGGGCCGCGCTCGAGAGCGTCGCGTCCTTCAACGCCCAGGCCGCGCCCAATCTCCGGCGCGGCGTCGGTCTGGCCGGAATGTGGTACCGGTTCGGGAAGTTCGGCCGACCTTTGAGTCGGGCCGAGGTCGAACTGGAATTGGACGGCCGGATCACGATCTACGCGTCGAGCTCGGATTATGGACAGGGCATCGAGACGGTCTTTTCCCAAATCGCGGCGGAGCATCTCGGTGTCTCGCGCGCGGCGCTGCGTCTAGTGAACGCGGACACCGCCTGCACGCTCGACGGCGACGTGACCGGCGCCTCGCGCAGCACTTATTGGGTCGGCGGCGCCGTCGCGGACGCCGCGCGCCGCCTGCGGGGGACCATCCTGGCGGTCGCCGCGGATTTGCTCGATCGACCGTCGGGCGGGCTGTCGATGGACGATGAGAGCGTCTCCTCCGACCGCGGCGGCGTCACGCTCGCCCGGATCGCCCGAGAGCTGGAAAGTCGCGGACTCCCGCGCCGCGTCGAGGGGAGGATGGATCTCCGGACCCGGTTCCCCGACAACGAGAGCGAGGAATCCTACCTGCCGATGTTCGTGACCGGCGTCCACCTCGCCCAGGTGGAGGTCGACCTGGAAACCGGACTGACGCGCGTGCTGGCCGTGAGCGCGGCGCACGATGTCGGCCGCGTCGTCAACCGGCGCGACGCGGAAGGGCAGATCGAGGGCAGCGTCGTGATGGGCATGGGCAGCGTGCTGATGGAGGAGCTGCTGCCGGGTCTCAGCACCGGCTTCGGCAACTACATGATCCCGACGATGCGCTCCACCCCGGAGATCCGCGTGCATCTGGTCGAGACGCCGAGCCTGTACGGCCCATTGGGCGTCAAGGGCCTCGGCGAGGCGGCCATGGTGGCGACGGCTCCGGCGATGATCAACGCGATCTCGCGCGCCATCGGCGTCAGGGTCCGCCGGCTGCCGGCGACGGGCGAGCGCGTGCTCGCGGCCATTCGCGCCAAGGTCGAGGCGCGATGAACTACCTCTTTCCCGCTACCGTCGAGGATGCCGTCGATATCCTGACCGCGCACGACGGCCGAGCGCGCATCATCGCGGGCGGCACCGATCTGATGCTGAGGGCGCGGGACGGCGGTCTCGACGCGCTGACCCTCGTGGACATCACGCGCATCGCGGGGCTGGACCGGATCGAGATCGGCAGCGAGTGGATCACGGTCGGCGCGGCAGTGACCTTCGCCATGCTGCGCGATTCCGCCTTCCTCCGCGGGCGCGTGTGCGCGCTCGTCCGGGCGGCCGAATCCGTCGGCGCCGCGCCCATACAGGCGATGGCCACCTGGCTCGGCAACATCGCGCAGGCGATGCCGGCGGCGGACGGAGGGATAATCGCCGTCGCGCTGGACGCGCAGGCGCGCGTCGCGGGCGCGACCGGCGCGCGCTGGGTCGCCGTCGAGGCCTTGTACAGAGAGGCCAAGACCTCCGCGCTCGACTCGACGCGCCAGATGGTCTCGCATCTGCGGTTCCCCGCGCCGCGAGCCGGCTGGGGCTGCGCGTGGCAACGCAGCGGGAGGCGGCCGTCGCTCACCCTGCCGATCCTGAATTGCGCGGCGACGCTTCGGCTCGCGTCTCGCGACGGAACGATCGAGGCGGCGACGCTCGCCCTGGGGCCGGTAGCCGCGTTGCCGTACCGAGCGCGCGATGTAGAGGAATTCCTGATCGGACGACCGCCGGAGGACGAGTCCTTCGGGCAGGCCGCGGCCATGGCGCAGGCGGAGTGTCACCCGCGCTCGAATCCTTTGCGCGCATCCGGAGAATATCGCCATGCGATCATCCCGACTCTGGTCCGCGACGCGCTCCGCGAGGCGCGCGAGCATGCGAGAGCCTCGTACGGAGACTAGGCCGGCGGCGGTCCTTCCAGCCGATCGGAATCCCGGGATCCGAGCGGGACCCCGCGCATTTCGTCGAGGAGCGTCGAGGTCAGGTCGGCCGAGGTCCCGGAAACGGCATGGATGACATTGACGCCCAGCACGGTGCCTTGAAGGCGACCCGCCACGGACAGAAGACCCTGCTTTTGGCCGAGGATCAGCGCGTCGGATTCCTCGATCCGGGCGGACACCCGCCCGATACGCTGCCGGAGGCCCGTGACGATGTCTTCGATGATGCCCAGGGATTGAGAGGACCTATCCGCGAGTCCGCGAATTTCCTTGGCCAGGACGCCGAATGCCTTGCCGGCCGTGCCGGCCCTGGCCGATAGGATCGCGGCGTTGATTCCCAGGACGTGGGTCGATTCGGAGATTTCCCGCAACAGCTCCAGGACGCCGTGGATCTTCGACGACTCCTCCAGGAGGAGGAGATTCTCCTTCCTCGACAGCTCCACCGCCGTGGCCATCTGCTCCACGCGTCCCTGAATGCCCTGGGCCTCCCGAAAGGCCTCGTCGGCGCTGCCGGAGATGCTCTCGGCGATCTGGTGAATCTGGGAAGTGAAGCCGTTCAGGCTCGCCAGGGACTCGAGGACCGAGGACGGATTTTCCTCGCCGCCGTCCTTCATTCGAGCACAATGGCTCCCGGCACCAGGAAGGAGAGAGTCGGCAGGCTGGTCGCCTGCCACGCCACCGCCTTGTCGTGGATCATTCGGATGGCATAGCGCTTGGCCTCCTGAGTGCCCGCCAGCATCATGGCCCATTTCGCCAAGGTCTTGATGCCGCTGGAGTTCAGGAAGCGGAGTTTCCGGAAGTCGACCTCGATCACCCGAACTCCTTGCCTGAGCGCCTTCTCGTGCAGCTCCAGGAAGAATGGATCGAGGAGGACGCTGGGATCCTCCATGTCGATGTCGCCGACCACCGAGACGACGATGCCGCGTGCCGAATCCCCGACCTCCAGAGACACTCTTTCGTGGAGAACCGACGGTATACCGAGCTTGTTCATCGCGACCTTCCTTGTTCAGAGATCCAGGACGAAGCGGACGAGGTCCTCGGGAGTCTCGAGCGACAGGCGGCACCCGGATTCGCAACGGATCCGGATGAGTCCGAGCTGGCTCTGGCCATGGCCCTTGGCGGCCGCTTCCCGCATCATCGTCAGATAGGTTTCCAGGGGCTCGCCGGCCATGACACGGTCGAAGAGTTCCCGGACCGAGCGGATCGACTCGCGCTCGGCTTGGTTTTCCACGACGACTCGGAGGAGCGGCATGGAAGTATGCGAAAATGAGACGGCTACCTTGATCCCCGCGCCGGTGGAGTACTTGACGGCATTCTCCATGAGCTCGCTCACGGCCATGGCCACCCTTTCAGGATTGGTCGGCCCATCCTCGGGAAGATGCACGGCGAGATAGCTCTGGACGAAGCCCCGGACCACGGCCACGTGCTTCCAGCGCCGGCTGAACACGAGTTCGAGATGGCAGTCGTCGCCGTCGTTCGCGCCCATGGACGGGCCCGCCTGGGTCGGCATCAGGATACCCGGACGAGGAGGATGGCCTCGTCGTCGCTTCGGGGCGCGTCGCCGCGGAAATCCTTCAACTGCCCGTGCAGGAAATTGGCCAGCTCGCTCAGGGGTCTATCCCGGTTGTCCGCGAGCAGCCTTTCGAAGGCCTCGACGCCGAACTCCCGGCCTTCTACGTTCGCCTGCTCGACGAAGCCGTCCGTGTACGCGAAGAGGAGGTCGCCGGAGCGAAGCTCCAGCGAACGGCTCTGCACGGACAGGGCCGGGAGGAAGCCGAGAAAGGGATTGGGCGAGGGTTCTTTGAGACAGGACCCGTCCCGGAGGATGCCGACATAGGAGTGCCCCATGTCGCAGAGCAGGGCCGACTTCCGCGCCTCGTCGATCTCGATGAATACGCCGGTGAGGTATTTCTCCATCCGGAATGTATCGAGGATGAATTTGTTGACCTGCGAGATGAATGGCACGAGGCCGCGCTCCGGCTCGTATTGGGCGAACATGCCTCCGAGGGCGGCGGTCACCAGACTGGCCGCTATGCCTTTTCCCGAGACGTCGCAGAGCGAGAGTAGCCAGCTGCCGGGCCTGGGTTCCCCGATGGCGAGGAAGTCCCCGCCGACCCCTTTGGCCATCTTGCTGAAGGCGCATATCTCGAGCCACCGGGAAGTCCTCACGATTTCGCTGGGCACGACTGCCTGCTGGATCGCCACCGCCATCTCGATATCGTGCATGTGGGCGTTGAACCTGTGGATCAGCAGGTCCTTGGTCGAGAAAATCCCGCAGTACTTGCCCTTGGAGTCCTCGACGAGGTAGTACTGGTTCGAGGATTTCCTCACTTCTTCCGCCAGATCCTCCGACACGGTGAATACGTTCCTGTCGAAGGGGAAAGACCTGGTGGCCGTCATGAGCTCAGTGATGGGCTCCTTTCCCAGGACGTCGTGCGCGAAGGGAAGGCTCATCCGCTTCTGGAACTGGGTCGTGACTATCACGCCCTTAGCTTCCATCTTGTCGTCGACCACGGCCACGGCCCAGATATCGCCGACGTTCTTGAGCTCGGCGGCCAGTTCGTGGACCTTGAGACCTTCGGAGACGCAATAGAACTGGTTGACGAGGCCCAAGATCATGGTCTCCCGGTACTTGGGCCTGACGGCCATCCGAAAAATCGACTCGTTCGGCGGTGTTTGCACGCCTCATCGTCCCATCCGGAGATGTGGCGGAGGTTGCGGTCCTGTTAGGTATTGATTAACTTCCGCGCCCGGGCCGGGGGATCGGGAGCGCGGGCGCCGTCTTCACCGGAGCGAGAGGTCGTACAAGGCCATGATGTTGGCCAGGGGAGTGTCCGCCTGTATATGGTGGGAACTGGCCATTATGTATCCGCCGTCCCTCCCCAGCCCGCCGATGAGGCGGCGCGCTTCGGCTTCCACCTCTCCGGGGCTTCCCTTCGGGAGGAGTCCGACAATATCGAGGCCGCCATGGAAGCAGAGCCGATCGCCGAAGTCATGCTTCAAGCCTTCCGGCTCCATCCCCGCGACGCCGGGCTGTATGGGATTCAGCACATCGACCCCCATCTCGATGAGCTCCTCTATGAGGGGCCTGAGGGCGCCATCGGAATGGTACATGACCTTCTTGCCGCGGCGCTTGGCCACCTCTATGAGCCTCTGATGGCAAGGCCGGATGTAGTTCGCCCACATCTCCCGGGATATGAGGAGACTCGAGTTCGCGGCGACGTCATCGTAGAAGTACAGCATGTCGACGCCCTCGCCGGACGCCTCCAACAGCCTGTCCGTCGTCTCGGCGACGATATCGGTGATCCTCTCCATCATATAGCGGGGAATGGGGGATTCGAGGGCCATGTCGACCATGAAATTGTCCATCCCGCGCAGTTGCCATGCCAGCTCGAAAATCGAGCCCATACGATACCGTATATGACGCTCCGCTCCCTCGTTCATGTCCCGGACGAGGTCGGCCGCCGGGCCGAAATCCCACCAATCGGGCTCCGGCCAGGGATGGGCCTTGACGTCGTCGAGAGTTTCGGCCGAGGCGAGGACGGGGAGGTTCTCCTCGTAGCTTCCCGACGCGTTCGACTGCTCTCGAAAGCGCCTGCCGAAGATGTCGAAGGCCGTGCCGTCCTTCGTCTTCCAGCGCCACATCCGCGCGGGCGTCGATCGGCTCTGGACATTCCACCACTCGACCCGCCCGTCCGGGCCGAAGGCGGATCCCGGAGGCGAGCAGAACTGATCGTAGGAAATCACCCTGCAGTCGACCTCCAGGTTCCTCAGAACGGCTTCCCAGCTCGGATCGAAGAGCATGTCGTCGCCCGGCTCGAAGCGCTCCAGCCCCATCGACTCCACGAGCATTTTCCAGACCTCGGGAACCGCGAGGAAATCGACGGGCGTCCTGTCGGGCGCGACGTGGGAGAGGGCCGCGCGAACGCGCTCCTTGGAGCTCGATTCATTCATGCTTGCCGTACTCCGCGCGGGATTCGTAATAATCGGGAACGATCGTCCCCGGCTTCTGGAACCACAGGCGAGCGTCGACGCCCGAGCGGAGCACCACATTGCCCCATGGCTCGAAGGCGCCCGTCCTCACGATGTATTTCGCCTTCAGGGGCATGGTCGCGATCAGATCCGCGTGCGGCAGGGTCGTGACCGCGCAACGGTCGCAGAGGGCGCCGATTTTCTCGAAGAGGGGAGGATTGAAGGCCTTCTGCTCTTCCGCGACGATGCATTCCTCGTATACGAGGTCGCTCATGACCAGGTCGAGGATCTCGAGGATCCCCGGCTTGTCCTTCTCGATCGCCAGATCGATCCGCTTGGACTCGTCGGGTATGGGAAAGCCCGCGTCCGCGATGATTATGTACTCGGTGTGGCCGAGACTGGCTATCGCTTCGTTCAAGTACTTGTTCAGAATCCTGCTCTTCTTCATGTTCGACTCCTGACCGAGGCCGCGAGCCTCGAATCCACATCGGCCCTGTACGGGATCGACGGGACGACGCCCTCGATCTCGACCGACATGCCCGCTGCCATGTTCGCGAAAACGATCGCTTCGACGACCCCCTTGCCTTCCCCGAGGGCCACCGCCAGGGCCGCGCTGAAAGTATCCCCCGCGCCCGTGGTATCGACAGCCTTCGCACGAAAGGCGGGGATCAGGGTATCGACGCTCGAGGTCCTGGCGTAGGCGCCACGCTCGCCCAGGGTGACGATCACGGAAGTCCCGTATCTCTCGTGCAGCAAGCCGGCGAGCCTTTTCCCGTCCTGGCTCTCCTCAACCCCCAGCCCCAGCAGGATCGCGGCCTCGGTTTCGTTCGGCGTGAGATAGGTCGATTTCCGTATCGTGTCCTCCGAGATACTGCGGCAGGGAGCGGGATTCAGGACGATGGGGACGCCGTTTCCGTGGGCGATATCCACTGCCCTCGAGACGGCCCCGAGATTGGCCTCGAGCTGCACGAGGAGGAGGTCGCTTCTTGCGATAGCCCCGGCCATGCGGTCGACGTCCGCGATCGATAGGCTCTCGTTCGCGCCGAGGTCGATGACGATCTCGTTGTCGCCCTGATCCGAGACGAGGACGATCCCCACGCCGGTCGACGCTCCGGGCTTCTTCGCTATGTACTCGGCGTCCACCCCCTCGGCGCGCAGCATGGCGAGGGCATCGTCCCCGAAGCTATCCGCTCCGAGAGCGGCTCCGAGAATGGATTCTCCTCCCAACCTCGCCGCGGCTATCGCCTGGTTCGATCCCTTGCCCCCGTGAAGGAGCTTGAAGCTCCTCCCCGTCACGGTCTCTCCCGCGCCGGGGAAACGGGAGCAGGACATGGTCATCCCGACGGCATAGCTGCCTACCACGGCTATCCGCGCTTTTCCGTTCCTCATCTATCCTTCCTCATTGCGGAGCCATTCCCTCCGAGCATTTTCGGGAACGGCTCCGCGTACTCGTCAACCGATGGGTTCGTGATTCTTGAGCTTCTGGAGGTACTCGTCGATGTTCTTCTGGTCGACTCGGAGGATTCCGGTATCGACGCCCTTGATCGGCTTCTTCGTCATGATGAGATCGTAGAGGGCCTTTACGGGCAGGTATCCCTGCATGTAGGGATTTTGGCTGAGCGAGGCGTTTGTGGCTCCGGCCTTGATGTTGTCGAGGGTCTCGGGGATCAGGTCGAAGCCCACGTGCTTGATCTTGCCGATCTTGCCCAGGCGCACCAGGGCCCTGCCCGTGGCGGGCGTGGTCGCGGCGTCCAGGGACACGATTCCCGTGAGGTCGGGATTGGCCCGGATGGCGTTCTCTATCGCCGCGTACTGGGCCTGCTCCTCCCAGCCCGTCGAGATCGTGTTGACGATCTTGATGCCCGGGTATTTGGCGATGCTCGCGCGCGCGCCGTTCTCCCTGTCCTGGGACCAGGAGGCCGCGGCCTCGCCGGTGATGATGAGGATCTTGCCCTTGGCCCCCATGTACTCCTTGAGGATGTCCCCGGCGACCTTGCCCGACTGGACGAGGTCCTGACCGAAGAAGCCGAGCCGCTGGGAGCCCGCGGCCTCGCTGTTGAAGGTGACGACGGGTATGCCGGCGGCCATGGCCTTGTCGATGACCGGATTGAGGGCTTCGCCGTTGACGTTCGAGACCGCGAGTCCGGATACCTGTTTCGTGATCGCGTTCTCCACGAAGGCGACTTCCTCGTCGACCTTTATGCCGATGGGGCCGACGAATTCCACTTTGATTCCGAGCTCTTTGCCGGCGGCGAGAGCGCCCGCCTTGATGACCTGCCCGAATTCGATACCCGTGTCGTGATACACGACCGTGATGGTGATGTCCTTCGGGGCGGGCGCGGCGAAGACCGCGCCGCCGAGGGCGGCGAGAACGAGCGCGAATCGAAGGCTCTTGTTCTTCATGTTCGACTCCTGTATAATTTTCGACGTTTGGGACGGCTTCGCCGTCAGGTAAAAACTCCTTTCCCCTCAGTGATACGCCAATATCATCAGAGGGCGTATTTGATCACCTGTTCCCTCGTTCTCTCCTCTCCCGAGAGTTGGGCGACGAGGGAACCGTTTTTCATGATCAGGATGCGATCGCTCTCCGACACGACCTCGGCGAGCTCCGACGAGACCATCAGGATCGAGAGTCCCGCGTCCCGCAGCCTTTTGAGGATCCTGTAGATCTCCTCCTTCGCGCCGACGTCTATCCCGCGGGTCAGCTCGTCGACGAGGAGGATTCTCGGATGAGCGGCGAGCCATTTGGAGATGACGACCTTCTGCTGATTGCCTCCGCTCAAATTCCGGACCTTCCTCCGCGGCGTATCCGTCTTGATGTCCATCGACCGTATCGACTCTTCGGCGAGCCGGGACATGAAGCCTCTGCGCAGAAGCCCCGCGAAGCCGCTCATCTCGCGGGGGTTCGCCGTGTTGATGTTCTCGAGGATTTCCATCTCGGGGAATATTCCGGCATCGCGCCGGTTCTCGGGGATCATCGCGAATCCGTTGCGGATCGCCTCGGCGGGGCTCCGGTTTCGGACGGGCTCGCCGAAGGCGCGGATGGAACCGCTCCAGGCGGGGGCGAGGCCGAAGATCGTCTCGAGCACTTCCGTCCTGCCCGAGCCCTGGAGACCATAGACTCCCAGGATCTCGCCCTCGTACAGCTCGAGCGAGACATCGGCGAAGCAGCCGGGCCTGGTCAGCCGGGATACTTCGAGGGCCGGCTTCCTTCCCGCGGCAGCGGCAGACGACCGCGGCGCGCCCGTCGGGCTCCCGAGTTCCTTTCCCGCGATGAGCTCGATCAC
The DNA here is from genome assembly GCA_964404145.1 of uncultured Treponemataceae bacterium. Lineage (GTDB taxonomy): Bacteria > Spirochaetota > Spirochaetia > Treponematales > Rectinemataceae > UBA1306. The sequence goes on along the minus strand of CAYOIX010000005.1, from coordinate 61,614 downwards.
CCCCTTCTGGTCTATCTTCCCCCGCTCGTAGGTCCCGAAGAACCTCCCGTCCCGGAGCACGGATATCCTGTCGGAGAGGGCGAAGACTTCCTCCAGGCGATGGGAGATGTAGATGACCGTCACGCCCTTCGCCCGCAATCTCCGAATGTTCTCGAAGAGACCCTCCGTCTCCTTCAGGGTGAGGGCCGAGGTCGGCTCGTCCATGATCACGACCTCGGCCTCGAGACTCAGGGCCCGGGCGATTTCAACTATCTGCTGGTTCGCTATGCTCAGGTCCGAGACGCGGCTGTCCGGAGCTATGCTCGATCCGAGCCCCGCCAGCATCTCGACGGTGCGGCCCCGCATGCCGGCCCAATCGACCCTGCCCTTCCCGACCTCCTTCTCGCGGCCGAGGAAGAGGTTTTCCGTCACGGTCAGGTTGGGGCAGAGCCGCACTTCCTGATAGACGACGCCGATCCCGAGGCGCAGGGCCTCGAACTGGCTGTGGAGGCGGACGGCCCTGCCCTTGTAGCGGATCTCGCCCGAGTCCGGATGGTACTGCCCGCCGAGGATGTTCATGAGCGTGGACTTGCCGGCCCCGTTCTCGCCGACGATCGCGTGAATCTCCCCTTGCTCGATCGAGAGACTGACCTTGTCCAGAGCCTTCACGCCCGGGAATCGTTTCTCGATTTCCAGGAACTCGACGATCGCGCTCAATTTCGGCTCCCCTTCCTCGTCCAGATGTCGAGGGCCACGGCTACGATTATCACGACGCCGATGATCGTCATTTGCAGGAAGGGGGAGACGCCGAGCAGGATTATCCCGTTGTTAAGGATGCCCATGATGAGGACCCCGATAAGGGTCCCGACGATCGTCCCCTCGCCCCCCGAGAGCGAGGTGCCGCCGATGATGACGGCCGCTATGGCGTTCAGCTCCATGCCCTGGCCCGTCGTGCCCTGGACGTTGCCGAGGAAGGAGATGTTCAGCAGTCCCGCCACGGCGGAGAGGAAGCCGAGGATGCCGAAGGCCGCGATCTTTATCAGGCGCTCGTTGATGCCGCTCGCCCTCGCGGCGTTGCGGCTCCCCCCGACGGCCTTCATCCTGAATCCGAGGATGGTCCTTCCGAAGAGGACGTAGACCGCGATCGAGGCCGCGATGAAGAACAGGCACATGACGGGGACCGTAAGGATCTTGCCCTGCCCGAGGAAGAGGAAGAATCCGAGATTGGGGTCGCTCACCGTTCGGGACGAGAGGTTCACGACCCGCCCGTTGCTGATGATGAGCGCGAGTCCTCTGGCTATGTTCATCATCCCGAGGGTCACGATGAGCGCGGGGATGCGGCCGAAGGTGATGAGAAAGCCGTTGACCAGACCGAAGAGGGTCCCCGTCGCGAGGCCGAGGGCGATCGCCAGCCAGAGCGGGACTCCGTTCACCAGCATGACGCCCGTCAGGATGGCGGAGGCCCCGTACAGCGATCCGACCGAGAGGTCGATCTCGCCGCAGACGATGACCAGACTCATCCCCATCGCGATAATGCCCAGCAGCGAGACCTGCCGCAGGACGTTGATGAGGTTCTCGAGCTTGAAGAAGTAGGGGGACAGGATCGAGAAGAGCGTGAAAATCGCGAGCATCGCGAGGAAGATGCCGGTCTCCTTCCTTGCGGACATCCACGCGAAATATCGTCTATTCCCGACCTTCATCGTCATTCCCTTCCCCTTGTCCCGCCGCGCGGGCGCAGTGATCCACCGAAAAACCCCATAGCGTGGGGGCGGCTCGCTCAGCCTTCTCGCGTCTTTTGAATTTCCGCCACGCTGCCCTTGTCGCGCAGCACCGGCTCGAAAATGCGCCTCGGATTCTCGAGCTCCTCCCCCTTCATGAGGGTGAAGAGCATCTCGGTGGCGCTTTTCCCCAGCTCGTAGGCCGGTATCTCGATGGTGGTGATCATCGGACGAAGCACGGGCGGATAGATGATGTTGTCGAAACCCGCGATCGATATCCTCGCCGGCACGGAATAGCCGCGTTCCTCGAGGCATTGGTAGGCGCCGAGCGCCATCAGATCGTTGGATGCGAGAATCGCGGTAAAATCGGGCGCGCCCGTGGAAAGCAGCCGCAGCGCGGCCTCGTAGCCTCCATTGAATTTGTAGTTCCCCTCGATAATGAGACTTTCATCGGGAACGAGGCCGTGACGCCGCATGGCCCCGAGGAATCCTTCCTTCCTGAGACGAGCGTTGTGGGTGACCAAGGGGCCCGAGATGAAGGCGATCCTGCGATGCCCCTTCGCGATGATGAAATCGGCGAGATCCTCCGCCCCCTTCCGATTGTCGAAATAGACTCCGGGCACGGTCGGCATCTCGTCGACATAGCGCTCGATGAAGCAGAACGGATATTTCCTTCTCTGGAAGTCGAGAAAGGCCTCATTGAACTCCTGGTCGTTCTGGGTCGTGAAGAGGACTCCGTCCGCCACCCGTCCGCGGAGGAGCCGGATGTACTCGTTCTCCTTCTCCACGCTCCCGTCGGTGTTGCAAAGGAAGCATCCATAGGAATTGTCGTTGCAGACGTCCTCGACTCCGCGGGCGAGCTCGGAGAAGAAAGGGTTCCTGACATCGGGAATCACCAGGCCGATTGTGTGCGATCGCTTGGTCACCATGCTCCGCGCGACGCTGTTGGGGTGATAATCCATATCCGCGATGACCTTGCGGATTCTGAGTATGGTCTTCTCGCTGACGCCCTCGGGCTTGTCGTTTATGACCCGGGAAACCGTCGCGATGGAGACTTCGCAAAGCTTCGCAATGTCCTTGATCGTTATCGACTGCTTCATTGCACCTTCATCGTCAACGTATAACTAAAACGTTTACTCTGCCCGAAGCCAGGATATACCCGGTTTTCGTGTATTGTCAAATGATTTGTTAAATATATAAATGTATATAATACATGAATATATTTATGAACTCATAGATTTTACTATTTCCGCTTCGCTTTTTCGAGAAATCAATATACTATTTAAGATAACGTTTACGTATAACGATTACGTTCCAAGGAGTTCGGAGATGATCGAGAAATGGACCAAAGACCGGATCGCGAAACATATCCAATTCACCAACGTGAACCCGGACCTCGACCTGGCGGGGATCAAAGAGCATTTGCGCAGCTGCGTAGAATACGGATTCCAGGCGGCGATGATCTCGCCTTGCTGGGTCCGTCTGGCCAAACAGAGCCTCGCGGGAAGCGGCGTGAGGATCGCTACTACGGTGAATTTTCCGCAAGCGACCGATACAGCCGAGATGAAAGTCGCCGTACTTCGGATTCTCGCGAAGGAAGGGGCGGATGAATTCGACTTTCCTCCGAATCCCGCCTTTCTCCTGAGCGGGATGGATGAGGAGTATTTCCGCGAGATCGAAACCGTCAGCGCGGCCGCTCATCGGGAAGGGCTTGTGGTCAAGGCCATGCTGGAGTTCGGCTATTTCCCGGCTGCTGCCATGAAGGCCAAGGCGACCCAATTGGCATCGCGAGCGGGCGTCGATTGGGTCAAGAACTCGAGCGGTTGGGGCAAAGGAGGTTCGGCGGCCACCGTCGAGGATGTCGTCATTCTCAAGGCGAATGTCGCCGGTCCCTGCCGCGTCAAAGTATCGGGCAAGGTGAACAGTCTCGCGAAAATGGATGCGCTTTTCGAAGCCGGCGCAGAGCTTGTTGGGACGAGTTCCGGGCCCGCGATCGTGGACGGCGGTATGGGAGACGCGAGCGCATATTAGGCGGTAGTCAGAGCGCCGGATAGAAGCGGGCGTCAATAAATAAGCTTGGCTTATTAATAATTTCTTCTGATCCTGGGAATACTGTGATTTTTAGGGTATTTTGTTCATAATTCCTGAGCCGCATTGATTGACAGCATATTTATAACAAGCTAGTCTTACTATTATGAAAACAGAGAACAAGAAATCGGAAGGTGCCCTGGATACGGCCGTCACCCTGCATCAAAGCGCATCTCGACTGACCAGAGTCCTAAGAGCCAGCTTCTCGACGGAAAGGCTGAGCGCTTCGAAGCTCGGCGTCCTGGGCTTCCTGCATCGCGAAGGCCCGGCGACAGCTGCCGATCTTGCCGCCTATCTCCGCGTCCAGCCCCAGTCCTTGACCCGTCTCGTGGACGATCTGGAAGGCCGTTCCTTGATCGATCGCCTACCCAGCATGGAGGATCGTCGTCGGAGCCCCCTCAAAATCAACGAAGCCGGGCTTCGCTTGCTGACCGAGACGATCGGGAAGCAGCGCGAGTCTCTCGCGCGGACCATCGCCGAGGTGCTGACGCCCGCGGAGCAGGAACTGCTCCGGCTGTCCGCCGGTTTGATGGATGAGCTAGCCGCGGCACTCGAAGGCTCCGTCCTCGCGCAGGACTCGCCGGAGAAAAGCGATGGGCACTGAAGGACTTTTGCGGGCCGGCGTCGCGATACTGGGTCTCGGCGGGCCCATCGCGGTCGGAGTCTTGAGCGGCCATGCCGGAATATGGATGGTCGCGGCTCTCGGCAGCTTCGCGCTGACCAGGAGCGCCGGGGATCATGGGATGCGCGGGGAGGCTCTCTCCCTCCTCCGTGCTATCGCCGCCGGCACGGCCGCGATCCTCACGGGTTCGGCGATGGCCGGGCACGCGCCGTGGCTCGCGTTCGGCATTCCCTTGACCATCGCCGCCGCCGGGCTTCTCGGAAGCCTCAGCAGACCGCTGGCCCGGGCAGCCGTGCTCTTCGGCCTGTACACCATCATCGCGACCGGTCTCGGCGCTCGAGGGATCCATCCTCTCGGCGCAGCGCTGCTCTTCCTCCTTGGGGCGACCTGGACCGCCTGCCTCTCGCTCGGTTTGGGCTCCCTGTTTCGTGCGCTCCATCCATTTCCTCTCCCCCCTGCAGCGGACGATGCCGCCCGCCCGAGCGGTCCAGGCGCGCGGCGATTGCTGCGCCGATGGCTCGGCGCGCTCGCCCATCTATCAGGTTGGCAGTACCCGCTTCGAATCCTCGTCTGCCTCTTCGCCGCCCAAGCCTTCGAATCGCTGCGGCCCCTCCACCACGGCTACTGGGTGGGACTCACCGTGGCGATCGTGGTGCAGCGCGATCTTCGAGACTCGCGGCGCCGCGCTCTCCAGCGCGCGGCGGGCACGGCCCTCGGCGTCCTCCTCGTCTGCCCCCTCCTCATCTTCGCCCCGCCCGCGTGGGCCGTGATCGCGACGCTCATCGCGCTCGCGGCGGCGCGACCGATCCTCCGCGAGGCGAGCTACGTGGCCTACGCGATGGTCCACACCCCGGCGATAATCCTGCTCATGGACTTCGGGCGCGCGCCGTCTTGGGCGGTCGTCGGCGACAGGCTGATCGCGACCCTCGTCGGCTGCGCAATCGCGATTGCCATCGGGTACCTCCCCTGGCAGGGGCGCCTTCGTCTTTCGCGCCAGACTCGTCGGCTTCCCCTGTTTGACAGATCCCGGCACGGCAAGCCATGATCGCCGTCGTGGCGATCTTGCTCCTCGTCCTCGGCTCCATCCTCGCGCTCTTCGCGGTCGGCGTCGTCCTCTATCTGGCTAGGCCTCGTCCGTATCGATCGTCGGCCTCCGTCGTCGACTCCTACGATAGATGGACCGAGGACGGGATCCTGGAGTTCTATTGGGGCGAGCACATCCATCTGGGTCATTACGGCTCTCCCCCGCGGCGCAAGGATTTTCTCGAGGCGAAGGAAGACTTCGTGGGCGAGATGGCGCGCTGGGGCCGACTCGATCGCCTCCCTCCCGGAACGAGGGTCCTGGACGTGGGCTGCGGCATAGGCGGCGCGAGCCGCATCCTGGCGCGGGATTACGGATTCGAGGTCACGGGGGTCACCATAAGCCCCAACCAGGTCAGGCGCGCCCGCGAGCTGACTCCGCCGGATCTCCCGGTGAGCTTCCGGATCGACGACGCGATGGCCTTGTCCTTCCCGGACGCCAGCTTCGACGTGGTCTGGTCGATCGAGGCAGGACCTCACATGCCGGACAAGGCGGTCTTCGCGAAAGAGCTCCTGCGTGTGCTGAGGCCCGGAGGCGCGCTGGTGGTCGCCGATTGGAACCAAAGGGACGATCGCCGGATCCCCCTCAATTTCTGGGAGAAAACCGTCATGCGGCAGCTGCTCGACCAATGGTCGCACCCCGCCTTCGCCAGCGTCGAGGGCTTCTCCGAGCTGTTGGAAGCGACCGGGCTGACCCAAGGAAGCGTCATTACGGGCGACTGGACGGAGGAGACCCTCCCCTCCTGGATGGACTCCATATGGCAAGGCGTTCTCCGGCCGGAGGGCTTGCGGCGCTTCGGTCTGCCGGGCTTCGTGAAATCCATGCGGGAAGTCCCGACTTTCCTGCTGATGAGACTAGCCTTCGGCGCCGGGCTCTGCCGCTTCGGGATGTTCCGCGCCATCCGCGCCGAGCATCCGAATCGTACGTAGGCATGGATATACCCGATCCGAGTCCTGTTACGTATCCTTGCGCCCTTTGTTATTCTCAATATATAGTATTATTAATATGGAGGACTATAAGTAATGGCACATCAGTCCGTCGGAATCGGCGACATCGGCCTATACGTCCCCAGACCCGAAATTGAGATCGAGACGATCGTCGACGAGCGGAGCAGGCGCGAGCCCGAGATCGAGAAGCACATGAGGCGCGCCTGGGAGACGACGGGACAAAGGAAGATGCGGTACCCGGAGCCCTGGGAGGACACTACGACCCTCGCGGCCCAATCGGCTATCGGCCTGTTGCGGCAAAATCCCGGGATGGACCCCTCGCGCCTCCGCTATCTCGTCGTCGGCACCGAGACCGGGGTCGATCATTCCAAGGCCGTGGCGGCCTACGTGGAGGGCATGCTCCAGAGGGCGGGCGTCGCGGTGCCGAGGACGATCTCGACCTTTCAGGTCCAGCAGGCCTGCGCCGGAGGCGCCCTCGGGGCGATTGGAGTGGCGGCCCTCCTGTCCTCGAGCAACCGCCCGGCCGAAACCGGCCTCGTCCTGTGCTCGGACATCGCCCGCTACGAGAGCTCGACGACGGCCGAGATCACCCAGGGAGCGGGCGCCGCCGCCCTTCTCATCGAGAACGATCCCGCCCTCGTCGAGCTCGATCTCTCGGACATGGGATTCGCGTCCGAGGACGTGGACGACTTCTTCCGCCCCCTCGGCTCGGCGGTCGCGAAAGTCCGCGGCGGCTATTCGATCCAATGCTACAACGAGAGTCTCGATCTCGCCTTCATGGACCATTGCGATCGCCGCGGGCAGAGCCCCGAGGCCGTCATCGAGGCCACCGACTACTTCGTCCTCCACGTCCCCTTCAGGAACATGGCCCTGAAGGCCATGAGGAAGCTCCTCGCGAAGCGGCTCCGCCTGCGGGAGGAGGAGGCCGACGCCGTGCTCTCGGCCAAGAGCCTCCAGGCCGGCATCGATCCGATCGCGGATATCGGCAACACCTACACCGCCTCCATCTTCATGTCGCTGGCCTTCCTCCTCGACGCCCAATTCAGGCTGATCGGGGACCGGATAGTCGGCAAGCGGATACTCCTGGCGTCCTACGGCTCGGGCAACACCATGGCCGTGATCTCCGCGAAGGTCGCCGAGAAGGCTCCGGCCGTCCTCGCCCGATGGAAGTCCGACGCGGTGTGGAGAGACGCTCGACGGACGGCCTGGGCGGAGTACGCCGACTGGGTCGATCGCCCGAAGCAGGGCGCCCGATCGCCTTCCCCGGACGAGCTTTCCGACCCTCCGCCCGAGTCCTTCTATCTCGCCGGGATCAGGGAGGACGGCTACCGTGAGTACGGGTTTCGATAGCGGAATTTCCCGCAGGAAGGCGAGGCACCTGCAGATCTGCGTCGAGCCGGAGAGCTACTCGATCGAGAGCCGCAGGGGCCGTCTGGACGGCGTGAGCTTCGTCCACCGGGCTCTGCCCGAGCTGGATGCCCGCTCCCTGGACACCTCGCTCGACTTCCTCGGCCATCGCATCGCCCTGCCCCTGCTGATCTCCTGCATGACCGGCGGCTCGGAGGGAAGCGCTCCGGTGAACCGCGCCCTCGCCGAGGCGGCCCAGGCCGCGCGCATCCCGGTCGGGACCGGATCGATCCGGATCCTCTTCCGGGAGCCCGAGCTCCTCGACCAATTCAGGATGAAGGCCCTGGCCCCCGACGTCCCCGTGATCGCGAACCTCGGCGCCGTGCAGCTGCGCGAGCTCGGTCCCGCCCGCGTCATCGAGACCTTGAGGCGTCTCGAGGTCCAGGCCCTCGCGGTGCACCTCAACGCGGGCCAGGAGCTCTTCCAGCCGGAGGGGGATCGTGATTTCCGAGGTCTCCGGGAGGCTATCGCCGGGCTCTGCGAGGCCTCTCCGCTGCCCATTATCGTCAAGGAAACCGGCTTCGGGATAGGCCCGGCCGACGCGGAGTCCCTGCTGGACCTCGGAGTCTCCTACGTGGACATCGCCGCGGCGGGCGGCACGAACTGGGTCCTCGTCGAGTCCTACCGCCTTCCCGAAGAGGAGTCCGCGGTCGCCCGCGAGTTCGAGGCCTGGGGGCTGCCAACGGCCCTCGTCCTCCTCGCCCTCTCGAAGCGTCGCGACGGCGACATGAGGAGGCTAGTCCCCGGGGAAGCCCGGCGGGGCTCGCGGATCATAGCCTCGGGCGGGCTTCGCACGGGCCTGGACATAGCCAAGGCCCTCGCCCTGGGCGCCGATCTTGGCGGTCTCGCCCTTCCCTTCGCGCGAGCGGCGCACGAGGGGGGCGCCGAGGGCGCGCTTCGTCTCGTTCGGAGCCTGGAATTCTCGCTGAGGGCGGCGATGACCATGACCGGCAGCGCGGATCTGCCCGCGCTACGCGCGGCTCCCCTGCGGATCGATCCGGCCCTGGCGGCCTCCGCCGAGGAGCTGCTACTCGCCGAAAGCCATTTCGCCCCGGCGGGAAACCATTTCCGCTCCGCGGTGGAGGGCCGGACATGACCTTACCCGCCGAAAACGCCCTTCCCCCCGATTTCCGCAAGCTCGACATCTCGGCCCGCCGCGCGGCCCTCAAGAAAGCGTACGGGGAGATGGGTCTCCAGCCCGGAGTCGACAATGGAGACGGGGCGAGCCTCGCCGACGCCATGGTCGAATCGGCGGTGGGCTATCTGCCGGTCCCGCTCGGGGTCGCCGCCGGCTTCCTCATCGACGATCGGTCCTACGACATCCCCATGGCCGTCGAGGAGCCCTCGGTGCTCGCCGCCGCCACCTTCGCGGCGCGGCTTCTCCGGGCCGGAGGCGGAATCTCCACCTGGGCGACGGAGCCGATCATGACCGCCCAGGTCTTCCTCGAGGGAGTCCCCCCCGGCCGCGAGCGCGAGATCGAGCTCCGCGAAGGCGAGATCAGGGCCGATCTCGATCTCGTCCTCGATTCGATGCGCCGCCGCGGCGGAGGCTACCGAAGCCTCGAGGCGGTCCGGAACCCGGAGACCGGACTCGTGCGCGTCTCTCTCCGCATAGACGTGAGGGACGCGATGGGCGCCAACGTCCTCAACTTCGCGGCGGAGCGCGCGGCGGGAAAGCTCGAGGCGATGAGCGGCGGCAGGCGCCTGATGTGCATCCTCACGAACGACGCGGGCGAGCGCCGGGCCGGGGCGCGCTTCGAGATCGCCGCCCGTCGGCTCGCCCGTGGCGGCTTCTCGGGAGAGGAGGTCGCCCGGCGCATCGAGCTCGCCTCCCGAGCCGCCGATACCGATCCGACCCGGGCTGTCACCCACAACAAGGGAGTTATGAACGGCATCTCCGCCCTCGCCCTGGCCACGGGCAACGATTTCCGGGCCCTCGAGGCGGGCGTCCACTTCTGGGCCGCCCGGGACGGACGATACCGCGGCGTCACGAGCTTCCGGAGGGTCGGCGAGGCTCTGGAGGGGACGATCGAGCTTCCCCTCGCGCTCGGCGCGGTGGGCGGCTCCGTCGGCGTCCATCCGACGACAGCCCTCGCCTTACGGATGCTGCGCGAGCCCGACGGGCGCACCCTGTCCAGGATCGCCGCGGCCCTCGGCCTGGCCCAGAACTTCGCCGCCCTCTTCGCCCTCGTGACCGAGGGCATCCAGGCCGGGCACATGAAACTCCACGCCCGGAAGCGCGAGAGAGGAGGATGAGAGAAGGACCGTCTTTCGGCCGGGCGGCCTTCGTCTGCACGGCCTCCCCCTCCCTCGCCCTCCTCAAGTATTGGGGCAAGACGGCCAGGGGGCGCAACCTGCCGGCCACTCCGAGTCTCGCCCTCTCCCTCGGCGCCTTGAGGACCAGGACCATCGTCGAGGCCTCCTTCGAGGGGGCGGACGAGGTGAGCGTTGCCGAGACGAAGCAGCCCGGAGCGCGGTACGCCGACTTCTTCGACGCTGTGCGCCACGCTCTTCGGGCCGAGCTCAGATTCAAGGCCAGGAGTCGCAACGATTTCCCGGGCTCCTCCGGGCTGGCGAGTTCGTCCTCGGGTTTCGCCGCCCTCGCCCACGCCAGCGTCCGGGCGGGAGAGGCCCTCCTCGAGGCCGAGCCCGGCTTCCGCCGGCGCTCGCGCCGGAGCGCGAAGGACCGCCTCACGCCGGCCGAAGTTTCCGCTCTCGCGCGCATCGGCTCGGTCTCCGCCGCGCGGGCGGTCTTCGGCGGCTTTTGCCTCCTCCCCGCCGGATCTCGGGAGGCGAAGCCCCTCTTCGACGAGGACCACTGGCCCGATCTCCGCGTCCTCGTCGCCCTGGTCTCGCACGAAGAGAAGGCCGTCCCGTCTCGCGAGGGCATGGAGCGCAGCCGTTCGACCTCGGTCTTCTACCGCAGCTGGGTCAGGGGCGCCGGAGTCGAGCTCGAGGGAGCCGTCGAGGCGGTCGAGCGGCGCGATCTGGAGGGACTCGGCGCCGCCATGAGACGAAGCTACCTCAGGATGTTCGGCGCCATGCTCGGCTGCGACCCGCCCCTGATCTACTGGCTGCCCGCGAGCATCGCGATCATCCGCGAATGCGAGGAGATGCGCCGCGAGGGCATCGCCGTATGGGAGACCATGGACGCGGGACCGCAGGTGAAGATGCTCTGCCGCGCGGCCGACGCGCCGCTGATCGCCGATCGCATCCGCTCCGCGCGGGCGGCCGTCTCGGTCATCGAGAGCCGCGTCGGCGCGGCTCCCGAAGTCGAGGTCGCGCCCGACGCTCCCGCGGACCTGGTCCGGAGCCCCGGGCGATGAATGCCGCGGCGGTCGGCTCCGCCCTCCTGACGGTGCCGGGCAATCTCCTCCTCCTCGGCGAGTACGCGGTCCTGGAGGAGGGAGGCGTCGGCATCGCGGTCGCGGTGGAGAGGCGGGTCGTCGTTGGCATCGAGCCGGCCGAAGAACTGACGATCGTCGGCGAGAGAGGCGGAGTCCGGGATACGTGGCGGGGCCCGGATCTCGGCTCTCCGAGCCTCTTGAGCGCAATCGTCGCCGCCGTAGAGAGCGAGCTCGAGGCCCGGGGCATCCAAGGAAAGGCGCCCTCCTCGCTCCTTCGCGTCGATTCGTCCGCCTTCTTCGGCCCCGACGGAGCGAAGCTCGGCCTCGGATCGAGCGCGGCCGTATCCGTGGGCACGGCTCTGGCCCTCCTGCGACGCGCGGGCCTCGCCGATCGCGCGCTCGAGGACTCGACCTTCCGCGCCGCTCTCGCGGGTCACCGCTCGCACCAAGGCGGGATAGGTAGCGGCTACGACGTCGCAGCCTCGCTCTTCGGGGGCTACGGCCTCTTCACCGGCGGAGAGAGGCCGAGCTTCGAGCGTCTCGTACTTCCCTGGATGCGTCCCTTCTCCATCCTCCGGGGAGCGGCTCCCGTCGGAACGCCGCGCGCCGTCGGGCGCTATATGGAGTGGAGAAAGCGGGACCCCCGGGCGGCGAGGAGCTTCCTCGAAGCCTCGAACGAAGTCGCGCGCGGCTTCGCCGGCGCGAGGGACTGGACCGAGGCCTCCTCCCGGCTGAAGGAAGGAGCCATCCTCGGCGTCGAGCTCGGCGAGGCGATCGGCGTAAACGCGAGGATCGCCGGGCTCGAGGGCCGCCTCGGCAAGGCGCTCGGCGCGGGCGACGAGCTCGGGGCTCTATGGCGGGAAGGCCTGGAGGCGAGCCCCCGCGGAGAGGAGCTCGAGCTCGCGTCGGCGGGACCGATATGGAGAGAGTAGGCCTCGGCCGCGCGAAGCTCCTTCTCTTCGGGGAGCACGCCGCAGTCTACGGTTTCCCCTCGGTAGGCCTCGGCCTGCCGGGCTCGACCGAGCTCAGAGTTCGGTCGAGCCCCGAGAAGGGATGGCGCTTCCCCGAGCTTTCACCCCTGGAGGGGAAGCGCTTCGGCGATTTCCTCGCCCGAGCCGCCGACATCCTCCCCGGGATAGCGGGCGGAGGAGGGGAGATCGCCATATCGTCGACCATCCCCCCGGCTCTCGGCTTCGGCTCGTCCGCGGCCTTGTGCGTGGCCCTGGCCGAGTCCTTCGCCCCCGAAGGTAGCGACCAGGCCGAGATCTGGTCCTTCGCCCATCGCGCCGAAGCATATTTCCACGGCAAGGCCTCCGGCATCGATACGGGTATGTCCCTCCTCGGCGGGCTCCGATCCTTTCGGTCGTCGTCTCCGCCCCTCCCGGAGACCAGGCTCCTGCGGGGCATTCCCCTCCACCTCGTCGTCGGGGCGGTGCGGCGCCGCGCTTCGACCGCGGCCCTCGTGGGCAGGCTCCATGCGCGGATCGACTCGGGGGAGAAGGGCCCCGGAGACCTCGTCGGCGAGCTCGGCGGGATCGCGGATCGGGCGATAGCCCTGCTCGAGGAAAGGGGCGCCGACTATTCGGACTCGATGGCCGGCCTCGGCGCCCTCCTCGAAGCCGCCCACCGGGCGCTGGGCCGGCTCGGGCTCGGCGATCCGGGAATAGATCGACTCATAGGCGCCGGCATCGAGTCCGGAGCCGCGGGGGGCAAGCCCAGCGGCGCAGGCTCGGGCGGCGCCTTCTTCCTGGCCTATCCCTCGGAAAGCTCGGCGCGAGCCTCGGCGCTCGCCCTCGCCGAGTTCGCGCGACGCGACGGCATTCGCCTCGCCACGCCGCTTTTGGTCATCGACTCGCCGTGATCCGGGAAGGAGGGCTGAAAGCAGGAAGATCCCCATACTCGATGACTATCTCGATCGCCTACCCAGGCTGAGACTAATCAATCAGCATAGCGCATATCCCCACATCGACATCGGCGCCTACTCGGCCGGCGCGCCGATCAATGAGGTGAATCCCGATTTCGCTATGGGCGGTCAGCGTCGAGCTTGAAGCCCTTTCGCAACTGGCTCTCGAACATCGATGCGGGCGTCCAGCGTTTGAGCGAAGTGAAGAGCGCGGCCTCCTTCGTCACCGTCGTCCGCGGCTGCGGTCGCTTCGCGCGCACCAGGGCGGCGACGACCTCGGCGACGACTTCGGGTCCGGGGGCGGCGATCTCGAACTCCTTCATCCTTCTTTCGAAGCGCCTTCTCCAGGGCATATAGGCGGGCGAGGACGCAGCCTCGGTTCCGACGGAATAGAGACCCGTCTTGATGGCGCCGGGCTCGACGGCGCAGACCTGCACCCCGAAGGGCATGAGCTCGTAGCGGAGGGTCTCGGTGAGAGACTCGAGCGCCGCCTTGCTCGCGTTGTAGAAGCCCCAGAAGGGCAGCGGCACGATGCCGGCGAGCGAGGTCAGGTTGATGATCCTGCCGCTGCCGCGCTCGCGCATCCCAGGCAGTATCGCGTGAAGCATCCTCACCGAGCCGAAGAAATTGGTCTCGAACTGCGCCTTCGCGGACTCGAGCGAAACCTCCTCGACTGCGCCGACCGAGAGGAAGCCGGCGTTGTTCACGAGGACATCGATCCGCCCGGTCACTTCCATCGCTATACGGACACAGCTGCGCACGCTCTCGTCCGAGCGGACGTCCGATTCGAGCATATGGACCGAGCCCGCGTCGCCGGCGGGCGCGCGGCAGGTGCCGAACACGACGAGGCCGTCTTCGGCGAGCCGTTCCGAGATCGCCTTGCCGATCCCGGAGGATGCGCCCGTGACGAGCGCCGTCATCTTCTTTCGATCTTCCATGGAAGCCTCGCTTTCATCGATCCGGCCGGCTCACCAGCTCAGCCAGCCCTTGTCCTCGAATACCTTGATTTCCGGCATCCCTTCGATGAGCTCTCGCGGATTCTCCGGATTCAGGTAAGGCTGGTGATGGAGGTTCCCCATCGTCTTGCCGAGCGTCCTGACCTGAGCCGCGGCCGAATCGTGCGCCTTCCTGGCGGCCTGCCCGTCCGCGCTCCTGAGCGTGCCGCGCACCGTGACTATGAAGCCCATTAGGCCCTCCTGTATGATAATCGCATCTGCCGAGTAAGACGGCGGGCGCGAGCGAAAATGTGCGGTCGCCGCGGATAAAAATGGATTATACTATCCGCATAGTCTCGGGCTGTCCCGACGTCCTACTATCGGAGGTGGGCCACGGAAACGACATCGCTGCTGGAGGCGGCCCGCGCCGGGGACCGGTCGGGCTTCGGTCGACTGGTGGAGCCGCACAGGCGCGAGCTTCTCGTTCACTGCTACCGCATGCTCGGCTCTTTGCAAGATGCCGAGGATCTTGTGCAGGAAAGTCTGCTGCGCGCATGGCAGAAGCTCGGGACATTCGAAGGCCGGGCCTCGTTCCGCGCCTGGCTGTACAAGATCGCGACCAACGCCTGTCTCGACGCCCTGGATCGACGTCCGCGCCGGACCTTGCCGCCCGCGCGCGCTCCCTCCGCGGATCCGAGCGCGCCGCCCGCCGGGCCGGTCTCGGAGCCGATCTGGATCGAGCCCTTCCCCGACGATTTCCTGGACGAGGCGAGCCCGACGCCAGAGGCGAAGTACGACGCCCACGAGAGCATCACGCTCGCCTTCCTGTCCGCCTTGCAGGCCTTGCCCCCCCGCCAGCGCGCAGTCCTGATCCTGTGCGATGTGCTGGAATGGCAGGCCGACGAGGCCGCCCGAACTCTGGATATGACGGCGAGCTCGGTGAGCAGCGCCCTGCACCGTGCCCGAGTCACGCTGGCGAAATCGTATCGCTCGGGCGACCTCGCCTCGATGTCGCCCGAGCCCAGGGACGAGAGGACGCGTTCCTTGCTCTCTCGCTATGTAAGGGCTTGGGAGAACGCGGACATAGACGCCCTCGTCGATTTGCTCAAGGACGATGCGACCTTCTCTATGCCGCCGTACCCGTCCTGGTATAGAGGGAAGATCGCGATCCGGGAATTCATCAGGACGGAGATCCTGGCAGGTCGCGCGCAATCCCCGTTCCGCTTCATGCCGACGAGGGCCAACGGTCGGCCGGCCTTCGGCTGGTATCGGCTCGACGATTCGGACCACAGGTTCCACGGCTTCGCGATCCAGGTCCTCGGGCTCGAAGGCGAGTCGATCTCCGATATCGCCACCTTCATGGATCCCCGGCTGCTCGCGCGCTTCGGCTTGCCCGATGCCCTGGAAGCTCGATGATGAAGTGCGGGGAATCCGAGAGGGAGCTCGCGTGTCTGTTCGACGACCATCGCATGGTAGCCGGCGATCGCGAACTGCGGATTCATCTCGCTAGCTGCGCCGATTGCCGCGAGCTGTTCGCGAACTCGCTCTTGGTACGCGCTCTCGTCAAGGTGGCGCGGGGCAGCTGGGGAAGGTACGGCATCCCTTACCGCCGGCCGGGGTCGAAGAACTCGTCCGCGGAGTCGGCGCGGCCGAGCTGATCCGCGCTCGGGGGCCGCCCTATCTGGAAGCCGTCGATCAGGGCCTCGTCGATCTCGCTCCGGCCGGATAAGGCTGCGGCCCCGCCGGACTGCGCCTGCGTTCCCGGGCCTTCGTCCAGCTCGAGTTCATTGGGTTCCCTGTTACACCCTAGTCCGGAGGCCGTCCGAATCGACGCCCCCGCGGCGGAGCGCGCCGTGGAGCTTCTTCACGTCGATGGTGGTGCGCTTGAAGTTGAGGAACTCTTCGATGCGGAAGCCTTGATATCCAAATGGTATGAGCGCGAACGAAAATAGTATTTGTTTTCATTCTCTCCCCGGAATAAGCTTAGTCGGTAAGGACAAAGGAGAGTCGCGATGAAGAAGCAGGCGGGGTTCGCGTTATCAATACTAATGTGCTGCTTTATCGCCGGATGCCAGACGACAAAGCCCAAGCCGGCGGCGATCGCGGCGCCCGCGTCCCCGGCTGCGGCTCCTGCTCCACCCATAGCTCCCGGCCAGAGCCTGATCCAGACGGAGGCCCGGGGATTCTCGCCCAGCGCCGAGAACGGTCGCACGGCCATCGAGTTCGCCCTCCTGTTCTCGAACGCCGACGCGGTGAAGTCATGGCAGGTCGCCATCGCGAGCGACAAGGGCGGTCAGAGGAAGTTCAGCGGGGACGGCTCGAAGCTGCCTTCCACCCTGGAATGGGACGGGAAGACCGACTCGGGAGCCACAGCCCCCGACGGAAGCTATACCGCCGCGCTGTCGATCGACTACGGCGACGCCTTCGAGGCGGCGACGGCGACGAGCAAGCCCTTCATCCTGGACAGCGCCAAGCCGGCGGGAAGCATCAGGCTCTCTCCTGCCTTATTCTCTCCGGTAGAGCCTACCGATAGGGTGACGATTAGCATCGACGCTAGCTCCTCCTTGGCCAAGCTCGATAGCTGGTCCCTCGAGATCTACGATCCGGGCGGCAACCTTTTCAAATCCTTCGACGGAAAATGGCCGACCGACAGCGTCGCCTGGGACGGGAAAGGCATCAAGGGCGACCTCGTCGTCTCCGCCGAGGACTATCCCGTCGTCGCCAAGCTGCGCGACGAATTCGGGAACGTTGGCCTCCTCAAGTCGACCATCCCCATAGACATCATCGTAATCAAACAGGCGGACGGCTATCGCATCCCCAATTCGCGCGTGTATTTCAAGGCCTTCACGGCGGATTACCGGGATGTCGCCCCCGACCTGGCGGCACAGAACGCGACTCGACTCGACCGCCTCGCCGAGACTCTCAAGAAGTTCCCGGGCTACAGGATCAAAATTATGGGACATGCGGTCATGATCCATTGGGACGATCCCGCCCTCGGCAAGATCGAGGAAGACAGCGTCCTCGTGCCTCTCTCGAAGGCTCGGGCCGAGGCCATCAAGCATGCCATGGCCGATCGCGGCCTGGAGCCTGCGATGATCGAGACCGATGGCGTAGGCGCCGCGGATCCCCTCGTCCCCGACAGCGATTACGCCAATCGCTGGCAGAATCGGAGGACGGCCATTTTCCTCGTAAAGTAGGGGCCGTATGGAGGTTGGCAAGTTGGGACCCGAAAGCCTCGCAGGTAGCGCGACCGCTCGGAAGAGAACGGCGGGGAATGCGTTTTTTCTTGGGCATCTATACCTCCAAGGTATGCGCGCATGATTTTTTAGTATTGGACGCTCGAGTCATTGAAGCCGTAAGGTATCTTCATCTACCTCCTGCTGGATGGGGGAGTCACCGCTTCCTTCTCTCATCCGCCGGCGGGGGATGGCTGCTCTCTCCATTCCTCGCCGGCTTCTTTATTGCTCGATCCAGGTAAGCGCCGAGGCCCGGGAATATGAAGAGTAAGCATGGCTGCCTGTTACTGGCGGCGCTCCTACTCCTGGCTCTGGGCGGCTGCGCGTCGAAGCCCAAGCCGCAGGTGAGCGTCGGGCCGCCGGAAGCCGTCCCGAGCACGACCTCGCGGCAAAACGGCCGGAGCGCGGCGCTCGCATCCGCTTCGATCATCAGGAGTGTGGCAGGCGACGGGGCTCGAGGCTACACCGGCGACGGAGGAGAGGCGACCCTGGCTTCGCTGGACGATCCCGAGGGCTTAGCCGTCGGTTCTTCGAACGCCATCTACATCGCGGATACCGGCAACAACTGCATCAGGAAAGTAGGCGCGAGCGGGATGATCGCGACGGTGGCGGGAACCGGCGAGGAAGGCTATCTCGGGGACGGAGAGGCCGCGGTCTCGGCGAAGCTGAGCGCGCCGAGGGGCGTAGCCGCGGACGCGGCGGGAAGAATCTACATCGCGGATACCGGCAACAACTGCATCAGAAAAGTGGGCGCGGACGGGATAATCAGGACAGTGGCGGGGACGGGAGAGGAAGGCTACCTCGGGGACGGAGGGGCCGCTGTCTCGGGGAAGCTTAGCGCGCCCGGAGGGGTGGCCGTGGACTCGTCGGGGAATATCTACGTCGCCGATACCGGCAATCACTGTATCAGGAAAATAGACGCGCGCGGGACCATCACGACCATATCCGGCGACGGGACTCCGAGTTACTCGGGCGACGGAGGAGCCGCGACTCGAGCGGAGCTCTGCGCTCCCCGCGGCGTGGCGGTGGATCCATCGGGCCGCATCTATATCGCGGATACGGGCAACAACTGCATACGGATGGTGGACAGGAGCGGTATCATCACGACTATAGCGGGGATCGGCATCCCGCTCTTCTCGGGCGAGGGGAGAGCCGCGATCTCGGCGTATCTGGACGGTCCCGATGGCATAGCGGTCGACTCGTCCGGGGATATATTCGTCTCGGACACCCTCAACCAACGCGTCAGAAAGATAGGCGCGGACGGGATCATCGAGACCGTCGTCGGCACCGGCGAGCAGGGCGATGCCGGCGACGGTTTCCCTTCCGCCTCCGCGGAACTCCACGATCCCTGCGGAATAGCGGTCGACGCGTTCGGGAACTTATTTATAGCCGATTCGAGGAACGACCGCGTCAGGAAGGCCGGCCAGGGTCGCGGTTGAACGGACTTCGAGGCGACCGACGCGTCATCCTTCCAGGTATATCTCCACCCGCCGGTTCTTCCATCGATTCTTGACGTCGCTGTCGGGCACGATCGGATCCTTCGCCCCGAGGCCCGCCGTCTCGATGGCCGATGCCGGGATTCTGTACTTGACCAAAGCCGCTTTGATCGCCTCGCTCCGGGCCTTCGAGAGCGGAATCAGGCTTTCCGCCTGCTCCGTCTCGGCTCTTCTCTTATCCTGCCAGTTCGTGAGGACCGCGTGTCCCTCTATGCGGATTTTGAAGCCGGGGAAGAGCCTGAGCTTCGCGGCGAGCAGGCGAAGCGTCTCGAGGTTGCGCGCGACTTGAGCCGGCTCGACATCCACGAAATCCGCGGTATCCGGTTTAAAGACGATGCTCGAAATGCCGATCCGGTAGCGCGACGCCCCTTTTAGCATCACGATGCCCGTGGTGAGCGCCGCCCGCCCCTCGCCGACACGGCCGAGCGAGTCCCTGATCCTCGCGACGAAGACGTAGCGCGATGCCGATTCGACCAGGTCCCCTTTGGCGCCTCGGCCGTCCCACGCGAGCTCAGCCCGGGGCCCCGCGCCCCTGAAGGAGACGAATGGCGCGGCTCCGGGATCGAAGACGGTCAATTCCCAGGAAACGATTTTCGCGGCGCTCGACGGAGACTGCATCGTGACGACGAGGGGATTCCCGGGCTCGCCCTCGACCGGAGCGAAATCGTCGGATGAAAAATGGATCGTCACGCCCGGGGCGACAGGATCGTCGCTGACGACCGGAGCTCCGAAAGCTCCTTGATTCCCGAGAATCGCGATCATCGCGAGGATTGCGATATGTTTGCCCTTCATCCATTTTTACATCGCCAAGAGGCGGCATTCTCATGATCGAAAAAATCGACTTTCCCGCATCCCGTCGAAAAAGGCCGCCCTTATCGGGCGGCCCCGAATCGGCGACGAGCCGACTCGTCATTGGGGGCACGGACAAGTTTCGCCGCCGCCTCGGCGCCGGCTCGATCGACAGGCGCACGCAAATCTTCGTGCTCAGGCGGGACAAGCGTCTATCCTTCGAGCTAGTCCCCGCCAAAGGCCCGAGGGAAAACTACTAGGTGATCGTCCGGGACGCCTTCTGCGAAAGGATTTATCAGCCTGTCCCGGCCGACGTTTCAGACTGTCGTGGAGGACGTTTCAGTCTGTCATGGAGGACGTTTCAGACTGTCCGAGCCGCCTTTTCAGCCTGAAAAATCCCCCTTTTCAAGCTGATAATCCCTCCACGACAGCTTGATATGTTCCAAGTGAGCCCTTTTCAAAAGTCGCCGCTTCCGAATAACTGATACGAGGGGATTCTTTACGAATGGCACAAGCAGAGTCGTGAGGACTGTCAGCGCGGCAAAATTGGCGGCGACACAGCCGTCAGGGCAGACTGCTCCCTTGGCGCAACAATCTTGCCAACGACAGATCAAGCTCGCTGGCGTGCCGGAAGATTGAAATACTGCAGGATTTTCATGGCTGCCAGACACAGCACCCCGCACAGGAGCCGGAATGAAACCTTGGCCGCTCCTCGGACGAATATCCGAGCCGGGACGAGCCAATCCTTGAGATGTGCATTCGCCCGTTCGACCGTCGTCCTGATCTTGAAGCGCTCCTTTTGCGCAGGGGACAAGATTATCCGTTCGCCTCCCCGCCGCCTGTTCGGGTCGATGAGGGGAACGCGGCCATTGCGGTGCCATAGCTTGCCGCGGGCGCGGCATCGTACGCCGAATCCATGACGGAATAGATGAGGACAGCGGTCACGGGGGTTCCGAAGTCGGTGACGTCGAAATGGAACTGCGCGAGCTCCAAAAGGCGGCCCGCGGGCTACTTCAGCATCCTCGCCACCAGAGCCCTGCCCAGCTTCGATTTCGCTCTCGCCTTGAGCGCGTACCATGGAGAGCCGGATCGCTTCCTCCGGCTTTTCCCGAGGCTGGCGAAAGCGCCGTCCGCTTCGGGCAATTTGAGAAGGCGCTCCGCGTTTCCGTGGGACAGCTTCTCCCTGTCCTCTTCCGAGAGTCGGCAGGCCTTCAGGAACTCGATGCCGGCGAAGTTGTCCTGGAAGGGATCGTCCACCGAGAACAGCAAGTTGTCGATGCCTATGACGGCCCTGGCGCACTCGAAGACCGGCAGGTCGAAGACGCCGCTCGTGGTCACGAAGATGTTCTCGCGCAAATAGTAATTGAAGTTCTTCTGCATGCCTCGTCGAGGGTGATGGGGATTTTCGTTCTCCTCCTGCGCCGCGAGCAGCCATTCCCCCATGGTCAGCGCCACGTTCAGCCTGGTGGCGCAGAAGGGTATCAATTCGCCCATGTGCCCGACTATTATCCTGAGCCGCGGATGGCGGTCGAAGACTCCGCTCGCCACCATCTTGAGCAGATGGGTTCCGGTCTCGACGGGCCAGCCCCAGCCCGTGATCATCGCGGGATGGCCCGCGTAGTAGAGCTCGGAGATCGCCTGCGGGGGATCGGTGGGATGGAGGTAGATCGGCACATCCAAGGCCTCCGCCCGGTCGAAGAGCACGGAATAGGACTCGTGATCCAGGTATCGGCCCCTCGTATGGCCGTTCACGAGGGCGCCGACGAATCCCAGTTCGGTCACGCATCTTTCAAGCTCGTCCGCGGCGCTCTCGGGGGATTGAGTCGGGATCATGGCGAATCCGGCGAAGCGCGACGGGTATTCGCGCAGGACTCCGCATAGCCAATCGTTTATCTCCCTGCAGAGGGCGACGGCCATTTCGGGATCGTCGAGGAACTGGACACCCGGATCGACATGCGACAAGACCTGCATGTCGATCCCCGCCGCATCCATCCTGGCGATCCGTCCCGGCCCCGGGTCCTCGAGGCGATCCTTGATGACGGCGTACTTCCTCTTCAAGGGAGAGGGGAAGAGATCGAAGAGCTTCGGGTGCAGGAAGGCTTCCTCGAGGGCGATGACGCGCGAAGCCGGCTTGTCGCGCTTCATGGTCTCCCCTCGGGTAGATCGCGGAGCGGCCTTTTGGCCCTCTTGAATCCCGATCCGCCGGCGCAGCATGCGGGTTTCCGCCCGCGAGCCCTGCGGACGATCCCGAGCGCGACGGAGAGAAGCGCGATCGCCACCGCCGCGGCGACGACGATGACCTGGACCACCGGGCCCTGAGCGCCGCTCATATCGCGGCTCCCGCTCCGGCGAGAAGCCCGACTTGATTCACGGCCGCGCCGAGACACCAGCCGAGGGCCAGCATGAAGACGAAGGCGAAGCCCAGCCAGCCCCAGCCGAGCTCGGCCTTGATCGCCGAGAGGGCCGCGATGCAGGGCGGTATCACGAGCACGAAGAGCATGAACACGAAGGCGATGAGCGGGTCGATGCGGGGATCCTCCCTCAGGGCGTCGCGGAGACTTCGGCTCCGCTCGTCCTCCTCGGTGCCGACCAGATAGAGAATGCCCATCGTCGACACGATGACCTCCTTCGCGGCGAAGCCGGTGACGACCGCGACGGACAGCTTCCAATCGAAGCCGAGGGGCGCGAATAGGGGCTGGATGGCCTTGCCGATTCCTCCCGCGGCGCTGTGCTCCAGCGATGCCTCGGCCTTGGCCGTCTCGAGGTAGGCGGCGACATGCTCCAACTTCGCGCCGGGATGCTCGGCCTTGTACGTAGCCGTCAACGAATCGATCCGGGCCTGAGGCAGAGCGTAGGCAGGCAAGGTCGTGATCGCCCAGATGAGGATGGACGCGGCCAATATGACTGTGCCCGCCTTCTTCACGTATTGCCAGGTCTTTTCCCACACGTGCCACGCGAGGCCGCGAAGCGTCGGCGCGCGATAGGGCGGCAATTCCATGACGAAGGGCGTGGGGTCGCCCCGCAGGATCGTCCTCTTCAGCGCGAAAGCCGCCACGAGGGAGATGAGGGCTCCGACCGCGTAGACGAGCATGACCATGTTGGCCGCATTCTTCGGGAAGAAGACGCCCGCGAGGAGGACGTACACGGGCAGCTTGGCGCCGCAGCTCATGAAGGGTATTACGAGGACGGTGACGATGCGGTCGCGGCGGCTTTTGAGTGTGCGCGCGGCCATGATGGCCGGCACGGAGCAGCCGAAGCCGAGGATCATCGGGAACACCGACTGTCCGTGGAGGCCGAAGGCGTGGAGGAACTTGTCCGTCGCGAAGGCCGCGCGCGACATGTAGCCCAGGTCCTCGAGGAGGGAGAGAAGGAAGAACAGGACGATGATCAGAGGCACGAAGGAAAACACGCTGCCTACGCCGCCTATGATGCCCCTGACCATGAGGGAGCGCAGGACGCCGTCGGGAACCACCGAGGTGACGGCTCCGCCCAGCCATCCGAAGAAGGACTCGAGCCAGGCTTGGGGGTAGGCCCCCAGGGCGAAGGTCAGTTTGAAGACGCCCCAGAGCACCAGGATGAAGATCGGCAGGGCGAGGAAGCGGTTCATGATGACCTTGTCGATCGACTCGGTGGGGGAGAAGTCGGGTCTCTTTACCAGACTTACCGTCTCCTTGACCGCGCCGCGGATGTAGCCGTAGCGCTGCTCGGAGATGACGATCTCGGCGTCCTTCGCGTAATGCTTTTCTAGCCAGGCGACCGACTCCTTCGCCAGCGCCGCTATCGCCACGGCGTCCGCATGGGACTGGAGGCGAAGGTAGGCGTTCGCGTCCTTCTCGAGGAGCTTGACCGCGAGCCAGCGCGCCGGGAAGCGCGCGGCGAAGGAGGGATCGGCTGCGATCGCATCCTCCAGGGGGCCGACCCGCGACTCGACCTCGTCGCCATATCGGAGGAAGCGCGTATCGCCTCCGCAAGCGGCCGAGTCGCGGGCGGTCGCGGAGTCTATGGCGTCGAGCAGGTCATCGACGCCGCCCCCTCTGGAGCCGACGGTCCGGACCATCGGGATGCCGAGAACGGCCGACAGCTCCCTGTCGTCGATTCTGATGCCCTTGGCCGCGGCCTCGTCGCTCATATTGAGGGCGCCGACGACCGGGATTCCCAATTCCTGGAACTGCAGGCAGAGAAAGAGGTTACGCTCGAGGTTGGTCGAATCGAGGACGTCGACTATGAGGTCCGGCTTCTCGTCGAGGATGAAGTCTCGGGCGACGACCTCGTCGATGGAGTATGCGGTGAGGCTGTAGACGCCGGGCAGGTCGATGAAGCGGTACTCCCGGTCCTTCCGGAAGCGCGAGCCCTCGCGCTTCTCGACCGTCACGCCCGGGTAGTTCCCGACCTGGTGGTGCGCTCCCGTGATCGCGTTGAAGATGCTCGTCTTGCCGGCGTTCGGATTGCCTGCGAGCGCGATGCGAATGTTCCTTTTGCCGGTATCGCTCGGCACGCCGCTACCCTCGTTCCCAATCGCCGACGGGGCTTATCTCGATATCCTCCGCTTCGCTGCGACGGATGAGGATATCGTAGCCGCGGATCTTGACTTGCAGCGGGTCGCGCAGGAATCCCGTCCGCACGACCTCGCCCTCCGCCCCCTCGGTGAAGCCCATATCGGCGAGCCTCTTCCCCACCTCTTTCCCGGTCTTCACCCGAATTACGCGAAAACTCGCCCCGGTGGGCGCGTCGGAAACCACCATGTCCGTCTCCTCGTCGGTAGATCTGATAATGATAACCATTATCAATAGTTAGCCGAACCAAAGCCTCTTCATCGCCGTCGCCGGCTCTCGCGTCTAGACGCCCCGTTCCCGCGCGCAGGCGGGACAATAGCCTTGGAGCTCGAGTCTGTGCCCGCTCGGCGTATAGCCGTGGGCCTGATAGATCTCTTTTTGCGCCTTCTCGATGGCCAGGTTCCGGAACTCCACCACCGCCCCGCAGCCCAGGCAGATGAGATGATCATGGTGCGCGTGTCTGAAGGCGTGCTCGTAGCGCCGGGCGCCTTCGTCAGGGCAGGCCTCTCGAGCGAGCCCAGCCTCGGCGAGGAGCTTGATCGTGCGGAATACCGTCGCCTGGCCAATGGTCGGGTCGATCCGCCGCGCGGCCGAGAAGAGCTCGTCGGCGGTGACATGGCGCTCGATCTGCAGGAAGGCGTCGAGCACGGTCTCGCGAGGACCGGTCAGTTTCTGACCATGCTCGCGAAGATAGGCTTCGAGAACCCGCTTCGCCTCACCGACCATCTTCCGCCTCCGGTCTCGCTCGCGGCTTACAGATAATGATTATCAATATCATCAGATCGCCTGTTGGTCAAGCCCGAATCGGGGAGGACGGCGCCCCGCGGCTCTTCAGTCCGGAAGACGCTCTTCCCGCTCCGACTTGATCGATCTCCCGATCGCCTCGCAGGTCGCGATATCCTTCGCCGCTTCCTCCAAGGGGTAGGGCGAAGCCGATCCGTGGGCGAAGATGTCCTCGATCGCGAGCCACATCGACTCGTAATCCGTGGTCTTTCCCAGGTCGATCTCGCGCGTCTTTCCACCGCGAGCATGCACTACGAGCTTCTCATCCACGACTATGAGGCCTTCGGTCCCCCGAATATTGAAATAGTTCGCGTTCGGCAAGAGGTACCCCGAGTGGTTCAGCATGCCGACGCGGTTTTCCGGGTATGTCATCATGACGGATATGCTGTCGTACTCGCCGAAGCCCGGCCTGCACTTCATGCCGCGAGCGACGAGCGTCCGCGGCGGGCCGAACAGCCCGGACAGGAGGGCGATGTCGTGGATGCCGCCGTCCATGAGGGGACCCAGCGGAAAGTCCGCGCTCTTGCGCCATTGGGTGCCGCCGTAACCCTGGGATACGTCCCCCACGTCGCCGAGGACGAAGTGGTTGAGCTTGTCCCACAGGACGATCTCGCCGACCGCCTTCGATTGCAGGAGCTCCCGGAGCGCTCGGTACCTTGGCGAGTAGCGCTCCTGCTCGAGCACGACGACTCTCCGGCCGCTCTGTTTCGATTCGGCCAGTATCTTCCGGCAGTCCTCCGAGTTCGTCGCGAAGGGCTTCTCTACGAGGACATCCTTGCCTGCGCGGAGCGCCGCAAGGGTGACGACCGCGTTCAAGGCTATCGGCGTCAGGACGAGGACGCAATCGACGGCAGGGGAGGCGATGAGCTCCTCGTAGGTGTCGAAAATGGCCGCTTGGGGGTGTTCGGCCTTTACGCGCTTCCTGGTCGACTCGCTCGAGGCGCAAAACGCCGAGATCCGGAATGCGTCCTTGCGCTTTTCGATTATTTCCCGATGCACGTTCCGCCAAATGAGCCCAGGTCCCACTACGCCGAGTCTGACAGCATCCACAATCGGCTCCTTTTATCGCGCTCGGGCTCTCGAGCTCCGCGCGGTCCGCCCGGATTTTAGCATCGGGCGGCCGGACATGCCAATGGGAGCGCTTTCTTCGCGAGACCCGAATGGGCGAGAGTCGAGCTTATCGATCTAGATCGGTCGGCCGGACATGGCCAAGAGCCTGTCCTGCAGCGGGGCCCCCGCGGGCAGGGGAATCTCGGGACCGAAAACGCCGATTTTCCGCCATTCTTCGGCGTGGGGGCTCAGGATTTCCCAGAGCCCTTCGACGAGGGCGGCCGGCATGGCGGTATCGGCCCCGATGAGCTTGGCGATCTCGTAGACCCGAAAACCGCGGAAGGACATGGTATGTACGAGGTATTCCCTGGCCGGATAATCGCCATAAGACAAGTGCACCGTCATCTCGGGGTCGGAGAGCTCCTGGACGGCTTTGCACGCGGCGGAATTGATCCTTTCGAAGCTCGTGGCGGGATGCTCGCCCAGAAGATCGCCGTCGTATTTCTTCCCCACCTCCTCGATGGTCTTGCCGGCCAGGACCTCCGGAACCCAGGCATCGTCGAAGGCATGATAGTTTATGATTGTCCGAAGCGTCGCATCGGCCTGGCCTCGTCCCGTCTGGAACCAGGATGGGATTTTCATAGCCCATTGGCTATCCTTGATTTTGGCCACCAGAGTCGATAGCGTACGATTGGCCGTGATAAAGACCGATTGTTCTCGTATCATGCCATTAATATAACAAGAAACCGCGGCGGGGCGAATCTTGCC
The DNA here is from genome assembly GCA_964404145.1 of uncultured Treponemataceae bacterium. GTDB lineage: Bacteria > Spirochaetota > Spirochaetia > Treponematales > Rectinemataceae > UBA1306. Next base: position 34,912 of record CAYOIX010000005.1, on the reverse strand, counting down.
CGAGATTTTGACGGCATGGAGGAACAGCTCATGAGACAGCCCTATCTCGGCGCGGTTGCATCTGTCTTGGTGATCCTCGTCTCCTTCCTGTTCATCTCGATCTTCGCCCTCTCGGCGTTCACGACCTGGGTCGCCGACGCCATGATCTGCTGCATACCGATGATCATCGTCATCGGCGTGACCTGGGGGACCAAGCGTCCCGCCTTCGCGGCCAGGAGGCCCCAGCCCGCGAGAGGGCTCTTGTTCCTGTTGCCGGCGCTGGCGGCGGGCATCTTCGTCGCGTCCTTCCACTTCGTCGCGGTGGGGGGAGGAGTCAACCCGCCCGTTCCTATGCTGTCCATGTGCATCGTCACGACGGTCGTGATCACCTTCTGGCTCGCCATCATCTGGGGCGGCTGGCCCTTCGCGGCGCTCGCGAAGAGCCCCATCGCGGCCGGCCTCTGGATGCTCGCGGCGAGCTACGCGCTCAACTACCTATTCTTCCGTCTCTTCTTTAACTACGGATTCATGCGGCTCTCGCCCGCCTACGTGGCCGCCCTGGATCCCCATGGACTCTTCGACGCCTGGAGCGCGCAGGTATTCTACGTGACGGCCCTGAGCGGAATGTTTCTCATGCTGAATTTCGAGCTCTGGCCCCTGTCCAGGCGTCCTGCCCTCTTGCGGCAGCCCCTGCTCGGCGCCGTCTGGACGGCCAGCGTGCTGGGAATCGGAGCGATCGCGCTCTTCATAGGAGTGGGCCTCGCGCGGATGGAAGCGCCCCTGTTCATGGTCCGCGTACCCATCCCCTTCATCTTCGGGACTATCATCGTGATGAACATGATGCGGAATTCCCTTTTCGCCAGATTCGCCCAACCCTTGAGAGGTCTGCTCAACGCGACCGCCGCGGCCCTGATCGGCGTCCTCCTCGCGCGAGCCTACGCCGCCCTGGCGCCCCTGGTCTCGGGCCGTATGGAATCGGGTCCTCCCGGCTACGTATCCGAGATATGGCTCGCCTCCGCCCTCCTGGCCGTGACCTTTCCCTTCCTGATCGTCTTCGCGGACCTGTTCCAGTTCTGGCCGCTGCGAAGAGACGGGAAGGAGGAGGAGGCCGGTATTGCTATCCCGAGCTCGGGGGACGATACTGAAAGCAGGCAGATAGGAGGCTTCTCATGACCGATGTCGATGTCAGGAAGCTCGCTCTCGAATCGGCTATCTCCATCATGCACGGCGACTCCGCGACGAGGGAGTTCTTCGAGAACGAGATAAATACCGATGCCACGCTGAGCACGGATGCGCCCAGGGGCATGGCCCAAATTCTCGTGAAGATAGCCGGAGCCATGGAGCCGATCCTCCGCGACTATCTGGACAAAGGCAAGTCCTAGCGACCGATCCGCTCCTGGACGGCGGCGAAGATCGCCTCGCCGGTGGCGGGGGAAGGGAGGCGGATCTCGCCGCCCGCGGGGCCGAAGGCGGCGATGGCGTCGCGGATGGCCTCGCGGACCGAAATCGAGAGCATGAGGGGAGGCTCGCCCACCGCCTTGCTTCCGTGTATCGTGCCGCTCTGCGCCGCCCCTGGCAGGAGGGTCACGTGGAACTCCAGGGGCGCGTCGCTGATCGCGGGTATCTGGTAGGTGCTCGCGCTATGCGTCTGGAGGCGCCCCTCCTTGTCCCAGCGCAGCTCCTCCCGCGTGAGCCAGCCCATCCCCTGCACGAAGCCCCCTTCGATCTGCCCGCGGTCGACGCTCGGATTCAGCGAGTCCCCGACGTCGTGGACGATGTCCACGCGCAGGACCCGGTGCATCCCGGTATAGCCGTCGACCTCCACCTCGCTGACCGCGGCGCCGCATGCGAAGTAGTAGAAGGGGCGGCCCTGCGACCCCTCCCAGTCCCAGCCGATGCCCGGCGTGGCGTAGTAGCCGAGCGCCGACATGCTTATCCGCCGGAGGTAGGCCTCCTCGCAGACCGCGGCGAAGGGCAGCTCGGCCCCCGAGGAGCGGGCGAAGCCGCCCGAGAACGCGACATCGCCCGGCGCCACGGGTACGCCCAGCTTTGCGGCGAGGAGATCGGCCGCGACTGGAGCGAGCCGCTCCCGGAGGGCGACGCAGGCATTCTTCACCGCCTGGCCGTTCAGGTCGGCTCCCGACGAGGCCGCCGTCGCCGAGGTGTTGGGCACTTTGTCCGTGCTGGTGGGCATCATCCGGAAGCTTTCGACTGGCAGGCCCAGTTCGCGCATCGCGACGCCGAGCAGCTTCGTGTGGAGTCCCTGGCCCATCTCCGTGCCGCCGTGGTTCAACTGGACGCTGCCGTCTTGGAAGACGACGACCAGTGCGCCGCCTTGGTTGTAGGCCGCTCTCGTAAAGGAGATCCCGAACTTCGCGGCCGTGAGGGCGAGACCCCGCTTGACGCCGGCGTGCCGGCTGTTCCAGAGCTCGATCTCGCGGCGACGCTCGGCGAAGCCCGCCTGGGCCTGCACCCGCTCCCATATGTCGTTGAGCCGGTTGTCCCCGATCTCCTGCCCGTAGTGGGTCGTGTTCGTTTCGCCGCGGCCGTGATAGAGGTTGGCCGCGCGCACGCGCTCGGGAGCCAGCCCAAGACGGCGTGCCACGCGGTCCACGATCTCTTCCATGACGAGCATGGCCTGGGGCCCTCCGAAACCGCGGAAGGCGGTGTGCGAGGTGCTATTGGTCCGCGCGACCCGTCCGCTGAAGTCCACGGCGGGGATGTAGTAGACGTTGTCGAGATGGAAGAGCGCGCGGTCGAGGATGGGCTGCGAGAGGTCCAGGGACCAGCCTCCGTCCGAGACGAGCCGCACCCGAGCCGCCAAAAGACGCCCCTCGCCGTCGTATCCCACCGAGAAGCTCGAGCGGAAGGGATGGCGCTTGCCGGTGATCGTCATGTCGAGGTCCCGGTCGAGCTGGATGCGCACGCTCCTGCCCGTTGCCGCGGCCGCGAGGGCGACCAGGGCGGCGAAGCTGTTGCCCTGCACCTCCTTGCCGCCGAAGCCTCCGCCCATCCGCGGGGCCTGGACGACGATGCTGCTGCGCGGCGCGCCGATCACCTCCGCCACGATGGTCTGGATCTCGGAGGGATGCTGGGTCGAGGAGCACACGAAGAGAGTGCCGTTCTCCCCCGGCTCGGCCCAGGCCGCCTGGGTCTCCAGGTAGAAATGCTCCTGGCCCCCGGACTCGAACTCGCCCTCCAGCCGGTGGGGCGCCTCGGCGAGCGCCTTGTCGCAATCTCCCCTGCCGATCGAGTGCGGCTCGGTGAGGTAGCTCCCCGCGGCGACGGCCTCGGCGATGCCGAGGATGGGGGGCAGAGGCTCGTAGTCCACTTCCACCATGGCCGCCGCGAGCCGGCATTCTTTAAGGGAGGCGCCGACGACGAGGGCCACGATCTGGCCGTGGTACTGGACCTCGTCCTTCGCGAAGAGAGGCTCGTCGTGCCGCGCCGTGCCGACATTGTTCTCTCCCGTGACGTCCTCGGCCATCAGGACGGCGGCCACTCCGGGCGCGGCCCGCGCCTTCGAGGCGTCGCGCGACCTGATCCGCGCGCGGGCGTAGGGCGAGCAGACGGGCCAGGTCTCGAGCATGGGCCTGCGCCTCGCGATGTCGTCCACGTAGAGGGCGCCTCCGGTGACATGGCCCCTGCCGCTCTCGTGCTCGAGCTCGCGCGAGGCATCGGCGCGGGGGAGCTTCTCGCCCATGGCGAAGTCGAGGTCGCCGTCCTGGGCGACGCCGACCTCTCCCCGCGCGAACTTCTCCCAGAGGCTGACGACGAGGCCGCGGCGGTACGCGGCGCTGCCGCGCAGGTCGTCGATGGGCTGGAACTCGCCGCGGAGCGCCTCGGCCACCGCGGCCTCGGCGCCCTCGAGGCGCCGTCCCAGGAGGGCCTCCTCGGCCTTGTAGGCCCGCGAGCTCTTGAGCGCGACGCCTCCGTAGGCGACGCGCGCGAGCCGCACGATCCCGCCCTCGTCCAGGTCGACGCGGAAGGCGCCCGCGACGATACTGATGTCGAGCTCCCTCCTCTTCGAGACCTTGAGGAAGTCCATCCGCCTCGCGATGCCGTCCGCCTTCGGGAAGTGCGGCACGAGGATGGCGAGGATGATCTCGCCCGGGCGCAGCGCCGTCGAGCGGTAGCCGAGGAAGAAGTCCGAGATCGGCACCCTGCGCTCGCCTTCCGCCGAGGCCAGGACCACCATCGCGTCGAGGGTGAGGAGCACGGGCGCGCTGTCGCCGATCGGCGAGGCGGTGGCGAGGTTCCCGCCCATGGTCGCGCGGTTCCTGATACCGCGCGAGGCGAAGACCCCCAGCATCCGGGCCAGGGAGGGGTACTCGGCCGACATCGACTCCTCGATCGCCGTGAAGGAAGCCGCTCCTCCGATTCTCCACCCATCCGGACCGGACTCGACGCGGGTGAGCTCCGGGACGCCTTCGGTGGAGACGAGGAAGGGGAAGGTGGCGAACTTCTTGTTGATCTCGACCCCGATCTCCGTCGCTCCCGACACGAGCCGGGCGCCGGGACGCTCTTTGATGAGGGCGAAGAGATCGGCGAGGCTCGTCGGCCTGAAAAAGCTCTCGCCCCGCGCCGAGTAATCGAGGGCGGGAAGGGGATCCAGGGGCCTGCCCAGGCGGGCGCGGAAGCGATCCTTGCCCGCCGCCTCGGGGCTATCGCGCTGAGCCAAGGCCCCCAGCGCGGCGTCGCGGATCGGACGATAGCCCGTACAGCGGCAGAGGTTGCCGCCCAGTTGGTCGCTGAGCCGCCGCGCGTCCCGGCAATCCTCGCGGTAGTAGGCCTCGAAGAGGGACATGACGAAGCCGGGGGTGCAATAGCCGCACTGTGAACCGTACTGCTCCACCATGTGGGCCTGCACCGGGTGGAGCTCCTTCCCCTCGGCGAGTCCTTCCACCGTCACGATCTCGCGGCCGGCGAACATGGGCAGGAGGGCGATGCAGCTGTTGATGGCGCGATAGGCGGGCTTGCCGGCCGCGTTCCGCTCGACCAGGGCGACCGTGCAGGCCCCGCAATCCCCTTCGGCGCAGCCCTCCTTCCCGCCCGTGTATCCGCGGGAGCGCAGAAAGCCGAGCAGGGTCGTCGTGGGCGCCTCGTCCTCGACCGATACGGATTTTCCGTTGATGACGATGGCGAAGCCGCCGCTGCCTTCCTTCATGTGCCGACCCTCCGGTTCACCTCCGTTCGGGACGGAGGAAGCTCCCCTGCGGATCGCCCACGAGGGCGCCGTCCCTGAAGACGGTGCGGCCGCGCAGGAGGGTCCGCCGTACCCGGCCGCGCAGGGCCCGGCCCACGTAGGGACTCAGGCGGTGTCGGTCGAGCAGCTCTTCTGACGATACTATCGACGTTTCCGAGAGGTCGACAAGGGTCAGATCGGCGTCGCCCCCCACCCTCAGCCCGCCCTTTCCCGGCAGGCCGAAGCGGCGCGCCACGTTGTCGGAGAGCAGCCGCGATAGGAGGGGCAGGGGTATCGGCAGGCTGAGCATCGCGCGCAGCGTGGACTGCACCCCGCTGATCCCTCCCCAGGCATCGAAGAAGTCGGCCGAGTCCTTCATGGAGCGGGGCGCTGGGGAATGGTCCGAGCCGACGGTGTCCACCAGGCCCGCGGCCACGAGGGCCGCGAGCTCGTCGCGCTCGGCCGCGGGCCGCAGCGGCGGCGCGCACTTCGCCCTCGCGCCGAGCGCCTCGACGTCCGTGTCGCAGAGGAGGAGGTAGTGGGGGCAGGTCTCGCAGCTGACGTCGGCGATTCCCGAGTCGGCGGCCTCGCGAATCAATCGCGCCCCCCGGGCCGAGCTGGTGTGGACGACGTGGAGCTTGCAGCCCGTCTCTCCCGCGATCGAGATGGCGCGGGAGATAGCCCGGGCCTCGGCGTCCACGGGGCGGGAATCCAGGAAGTCCCGCGGCGAAACGCGGCCCGACGCGCGCGCCTGCGCGGCGAGGGAGCCGACCAGTGCCTCGTCCTCCGCGTGCACCGCTACCGGCAGGCCGCGGCTCGCCGCTATGCGCATGCCTCGGTACAGGTCCTCGTCGTCGCAGCGCCTGAAGTCCTCGATGCCGCTCCCGGACATGAAGGCTTTGTAGCCCGCGACCCCGCAGTCCGCGAGGGCCTCCAGGCTGTCGAGATTGTCGGGAGTCAGACCGCCCCAGAGGGCGAAATCCGCGCGCGCCGCCGCGCCGCAGGCGGCGAGTTTGGCCGCGAATGAGGGGGCGTCGAGGGTCGGGGGAGAGGAGTTCAGCGGCATATCGATAAAGCAGGTCCCCCCGCCCGCTGCCAGCGCGGCCGAGCCGGAGGCGACCCCCTCCCACTCGGAGCGGCCCGGTTCGTTGAAGTGCACGTGAGCGTCGATCACGCCGGGAAAGAGGTGGAGTCCCCGGGCATCGATCGTGTCCCTCGCTTCGCCCGTGAGCTCGGGGGCCATCTCGGCCACGCGGCCATCCTCGATACCGATGCACAGCCCTTCAACGCCGTCCGTCTTCACGACGGAGGCTCCGCGGATCAATAGGTCGTACTTCATGCCTCAGCTCCCGCGGTAGGTAGCGTAGGACCAGGGAGAGACGAGGAGGGGCACATGGTATCGCCCCTCCGACTCGCTTATGACGAAGTCCACCGGAACATCCTCCAGGAAGAGCCCCGCATCCGGATCGCCCCGGATCCGGAAGTACTCTCCGACGTGGAAGACCAGGCGGTAGGGACCCGGAAGGAGGGCGGCGCCTTCCAACAGGGGGGCCTCGGTTCGCCCCTCGGCATTGGCGGCCACCGAAGTAAGGGCCGCGGCCGCCGGGGTCCCGGCCCCTCGGGCCTCTCGGAGGAAGAGCTCGATGCGAATCCCGGCCGCCGGAGCGCCTCGCGTCGTGTCCAGGACGTGCGTGGTGAGCCTGCCCATCGCTTCACTCCCTCGCGACGGTGCCCGAGATGAGGCCGAAGGGCTCGCTCGTCGCCACGAATATGTCGTTCGCGTTGGCCATGCGGAAGGCTCCGAGATCGACCGCCAGGCGATGGCGGTTGGGAAGCCTGAAGCTGACCGAGGAGATGGCGGGGGCCTCCGCCAGCAGGGCCTCGCCCATCGCGAAGATCGTCTCCTGGACGCTGTGGCTGTCGTGGAGCGCGAAGGCCCGGGGAATGACCCGGAGCGCAGTCTCGAAGGCAGCGTTGTAGTCGGCGCCGGGAGCGGGGATGTCCCAGGTTGCGTCGATGCTCGTCGCGAGGATCCTATCCTCGGTCCCGCGCAAGGTGGTGAACTCGTCGACGAGAAAGCCGCTGAAACGCGAGCCCGTCGTCTTGATCACCTCGAGGCCCGCCAGTCCTCCGCGGATCAACTCCCCCGCGCCGCGCTCGCGGCGAGCCAGACTCGTGCGGCGGGTCGAGCCCGCGCCGGAAAAGGCGTGGGGATGGGGGACTCCGTCCACGCGGATCCTCTCCCAGAGGGTCTGCTCGATAGCCACCTCGGCCCAGGCCACCTGCGCGAAGCTCTCGACGAAGTGGGCGGCCAGGATGCTCCCGAAGGCTTCCGGCGAATCGAAGCTCTCCCTGCGGGCGAGGGCGTACACGGTGTTCTTCATCGTGTCCGTAGGTATGCAGAGCGAGTTGTCGGCCCGGGTGTAGATGCGCTCGAAGTCGCCGCCCAGGCGCATGTCCACCTTCATCTCGTAGAGCGACTGGGTCGCGCCCTCGCGGACGACCTTCGTCAGGCGAACGCCGCTCTTCCCGTAATCGTTGTCCGTCAGTCGCACCACCGCTTCAGCCCTCCTCCACCCTGTCTAGGAGCCTCAGTCGCGCGATCGCGGCGATCTCCCCGAGGGCAGTCTCGATCTCGTCTTCCCGCGCATGCCCGAGGCGCGCCGGAAAGGCGGAGAGAATCGCCTCTTTCCGGTGCTCCCGCGCGCAGATCACGAAGGGGAACCCGAACTTCCCCCGATAGGCAGCATTGTACGATTCGAAGAGGGCGAGCTCTTCCGGAGCGAGTCGGTCCAGGCCAGCGGCCTCCTGCTCGGCCCGGGAAGCCGCCGTGAGCCTCCCCTCCCGAGCCAAGGCCCCGACAAGGTCCGGATGGGCGGCTATCAGCGCGATTCTTTCCGGCTCCGCCGCCGCCCGCATCGCTCCCGCGAGGGCGGCGTGCAGCGCCTCGAGGCTCGCGAAGGGCCTGCTGTCCCAGGCGCGGGACGCGATCCAGGGCGAACCCTCGAAGCAGGGACCGCAAATCTCCACGAAGCCCGCGCGCTCGAGGGCGTTCAGGCGGGAGAGAGACAGCCTCCTCACTCTCGCACGGCTTCCGCGACGATGCGCGCCGCCGAGGCCACGTCCTCGATCCTGCTGAACTCCGCCGGGTTGTGGCTGATCCCCCCTCTGCTGGCCACGAAGATCATCGCGGCGGGCAGATAGGGCGCGAGGATCGCCGTGTCGTGCAGCGCCCCGCTGACCGCGTCCTGGGCCTCGACTCCCTGCCGGCGGGCCGCGTCGCGGAGGAGGGAGCAGAGCCCCGGGTCGAGACGGACGGCGGGGAGATCCTCGTTGCAGACGAGGTCGCACCCCAGCCCCCGCCGGGATGCGACCCCGGAGACGATGCCGCGGAGGGCGAGGTCCCCCCGGGCCAGGGTATCGTCGGAGCGGGCGCGGAAATCGATCGTGAAGCTAGCCCGGCCGGGGATCACGTTCACCGAGTTCGGCTGGACCTCGAGCCTGCCCACCGTGAGCACTGTGGCGCCCTGCTCGGCCTCCATATCCTTGGCCCAGGCTTCGAGGGCGCCGATCCCCTCTGCGGCCCCGGCCAGGGCGTCCTTGCGGTCCTTCATCCTCGTGGCGCCGGCGTGGTTCGCCTCGCCCGTGAGCGTGCAGGTGTACTGCCTTCGGCCGGCTATTGCCGTCACCACGGCGATGGGAGTGCCCGCGTTCCACATGCCCGGCCCCTGCTCGACGTGCGCTTCGATCAGCCCGAGGTACTTCCCCGGCTCCAGCCTCTCCGCCGACAGGCGCTCGGCCGATACGCCGTGCTCCTCGCCCGCGGTCAGATAGTCCCGGCCCTCGGCGTTGCGCAGGAGACGGAGTTTATCCGGCGGCAGGCTTCCCGCCCAGGCCCGGCTCCCGACCATGCCGAGGGAGAAAGTGCTTCCCTCTTCCTCGGCGAAGACGATGAGCTCCACCGGCGCTCCAGGCGCCGCCCGCAGGACCTCGAGGGCCACCACGACGCCCACGACGCCGTCGAACTTGCCGCCCGTAGGCACCGAATCGATGTGGGAGCCGCAAAGCCAGGCCCTGTGGCCAGCCTCGAGCCCGGCCGCTCGGGCGTGCGCGTTGCCCGCTGCGTCGATCCAGGCGCTCCCTCCGGCCTCCGCGGCCCGAGCGAGCACGTAGTCCCTCGCCCTTCTCCACGACGAGGAGAAGGTGGGGCGGCTGTAGCCGACGCGGGGGTCGGTCTCGCTGCACCCGGCGATGGCCTCGATGTCCCGGGCGATCCGCTCTTCGTCGATCCGTGGGGAGCTCACCGGAGCCTCAGGTTCCGAAATCCCTGCGCCAGGCGGCGCCGGTCTTCTCCATGAGGCTCTCCGCCGCCGTGCGGCGCATCCGGTGCAGCTGCGGCGTATCGAGGGCCCATTCCTGCATCCAATCCCGGGCGAAGGCGCCGGCTTCGGTCTCCTTGAAGATGCGGCGGACCGCGCCCTCGTCGATCACCTGCGGCCCGCGCGTGCGGACGGCGAACTCGCAAGTGCGGCTGCAGCGCGTGGTCAGGTAGTTCTCGATCCCGTTCTCGTCCATCACGTCGAGGACGCTCCGCAGGGAGCGCACGGCCTTCGCGTAGGCGAAGCCCGGCGGATAGCCATTGTCCACCATGACCTGGAAGCAGAGCCTCATGAGCTGGATGGCGCCGCCGTAGAGGATCTCCTCCTCGAAGTTGTCGCCCTCGGTCTCGTGCTGGAAGGAGAGCTCCACCACCCCGGCGCGGGTGGATCCGACCGCCTTCGCGATCGCCAGGACGATCTCGCGGGCGTCGCCCGTCGCGTCGTGGTCCACGCTCACGCATCCGTAGACCCCTTCTCCTTTCAGGTATTTCTGCCGGACGAAGGCGCCGGGCGCGTTGGGCACGAAGAGCACCGTGTTCACCGAATCGGGAGGGCGGACGGCGCCGTAGAGCACGTTGAAACCGTGGCAGAAGCAGAGGGTCTGGCCGGGGCGCAGGTTGGGGGCGATCTCGCTCTTGTAGGCCGCCGGCTGCGCCGGATCCGCGAGCTCGACGAGGAGGATGTCCGCTTTCCGCGTCGCCTCGGCCACGCCGAGGGCGGCGAAGCCGTCGGCCTGGGCCTGGGCCCGCGAGGCGCTCGCCTCGGGCTCCCGGGTCCCCACGATCACCGCGCAGCCCGAGTCCCTCGCGTTGGCCGCCTGGACTTTCCCCTGGATGCCGTAGCCGATGACGGCGATCGTCTTCCCGGACAGGATCGACATGTCGACGTCGGCGTCGCGATAGATCTTTTCCATTTATTATCTCCTCACAGGCGGATCTCGCGATTCACGTTCTTGTAATATATATATCTCGACGGGGAGAGCCCGGCCGCGTAGTAGCTCTGGGGGCAGAAGGGACCCATCCAGATGAAATCGGTCGCCTCGACCTCCATCCACTCGTCGTCCAGGAAATACAGGCCCTTGCCCTGGAGCACGAAGAGGCCGTGCTCCATGACGTGGGTCTCGGTCACCGGCAGACTGTGGCCGACCTCGAAGGTGAAGATGTTCATCGCCAGGTCGTAGGCGGGATCGTCCGGCACGAGGACCTGGAGCCGGGCGCCGGGATCGCCGCAGTAGACCTCCCCCGCCACTTTCTCCTGGCTTCCCGCCAGGGCATCGTAGACCGGGACCCCCCGGACCGGCTCGTAGCGCTTGCGCAGCAAGAGGAGACTCGTGGAGCTCGAAGCCTTGGCCGAGAATCCCTTCGTGGGCGGAACCAAGGCGAAGCCTCCCGCCTCCAGGGCGTGGCCGCGGCCGTCCACTGTGAGGACGAGGGATCCGGAGAGGAGGTAGAAGAAGTGCTCGACCTCCCCGTCGGCCTCGTGCTCCCCTCCCCGGCCCGGCTCCAGGTCGAGCTCGTATTCCGCGAAGCCGGCGCCCAGGGCAGGCGCCGCGAGCACCCGGACCGCGGCGCCCGGCCATTCCGGCAGGCGGGACAGGGGGATGCCCTCGTAGGGAAGTAGCGCATATCGCGCCTTCACGCGGGCCCGGCTGGACAGCAGCTCGGTCTGGCTTCTCATTGAGAGCTAATATACTAACGCGTCCGTGAAAGCGGAAAAGCCGCCGCTTTCGCCTTCCCTCCTCCTCCGGCCGCCTTGACGCGACTCCCGGAAACAGTAAACTGATATCAAGCGCGGCCGAGCGAGCCGAAGGACGAGTCATGGAACGATTGGATCTGGGGCCGATGGGAATAGGAACCAACGTCTGGGGCCGGGGCGGGAAGCCGCTGCCCGGCGTCGGCGAGGTCTTCGACGCGGCGATCGACGCCGGGATCAGGCTCATCGACAGCGCCGAACTCTACCAGGGAGGCGGCTCGGAGCTGAGCATAGCCCTGGCCCTCGCCGGGCGCGCCGCGAAGGACCCGCCCGGGGCGGAACCTATCATACTCTCGAAATTCTTCCCCTGGCCCTGGCGGCTCTCCCCCCGCTCCCTCGAGTCCGCGCTCCGCCGGAGCCTGGGCAGGCTCGGGATCCCCCGACTCGACGTCTACCTTCTCCATTTCCCATTCCCGCCCCTGCCCCTCGAGACCTGGGTCGGAGCCCTGGGCGAGGTCCTCGAGGCGGGTCTCGTCCGCGCGGTGGGAGTCTCGAACTGCGATGCCTCCCAGGTCAGGCGGGCCGGCGAAGTCCTCGCGAAACGCGGCATCCCCCTGGCCTGCGACGAGGTCGAGTACAGCCTCCTCAATCGACGCTCGGAGCGGAACGGCACCATCGCGGCCTGCCGCGAGCTCGGCGTGCCGGTCATCGCCTACCGGCCCCTCGGCTCCGGCATCCTGCCGGCGGCCGCGCCGACCATCCCCGGGTTCCGGAGCCTGATGGCCCCGAAGACCGACGCCGAGGGGCTCGCGGCCCTGCGAGGCCTCCTGGCCGCGATCGGCGAGTCTCACGGCGGCAAGACCGCCTCCCAGATCGCGCTCAACTGGACGATGATGAAGGGGACGATCCCGATCCCCGGAGCGCGCAGGCTCGCCCACCTCGAGGAGAACGCCGGCGCCCTCGGCTGGAAGCTCCGGGACGACGAGATCGAAGCCCTGGACGGAGCGGCCGATCGCGTTGCGCGAATCCGGTAGAGTCCCGAAGCCATGAGAAAGGTCGGACTCCTCTTCCTCGTCGCCTTCGCCGTCCTGGCCGCCCTCGATCTCGCGCTGGGCCTGTCGGGCGCGCTCGGCGCCCTGGCCGGGGCGGCCGGACTCCTGCCCCTGGTCCTCGCCTCGCAGGCGCTCGCCTTCGCGGCCATGGCCTTCGTCCTCGCCCGCGCCGTCCTGGCCAGGCTCTCGGGGGTCGAGACGGCGGTCGCCGGCATCGGCGCGGGCGAGAAGGACCTGACGAGGCGGATCTCGATAGGGCGCGATCCCCTCGTCCGGGGCCTCGCCAGGGGCATCAATGTCTTCATCGCCAAGATCCACAACCTGATCATGAAGATGAAGATCGTCAACGACGCCAACCGCGGCACCAGCCAGAAGCTGGACATGAACGCCGCCGAGCTCTCGTCGGCCATCGAGCAGATCGCCGCGAACATCGCCAGCATGAGGAAGAACGAAGATCTCCTCCACTCGAATATCCGGACGGCGGGCGGGTCGGTGGGCGCGATCCGGACCGCCATCAAGGACGTCTCGCGCCAGATCGAGGCGCAGTCCGGCTCGATGGCGAGCTCGTCGAGCGCCGTCGAGGAGATGATCGCCTCCATCGGGAGCGTCGAGCGGATCGCCACCGCGAAGCGGGAGGTCATCGACTCCCTCTCCCGGCGCGCCGCGGAGAGCGTCGAGAGCATGGAGGAGAACCTCGCCGTCATCACGGCCATCGCCGACTCGGCCGACAGCATCAACGAGTTCTCGGATATCATCAGGTCCATAGCCTCGCAGACGGGCATACTGGCCATGAACGCCGCGATCGAGGCCGCCCACGCCGGCGAGTTCGGCAAGGGCTTCAGCGTGGTGGCCGACGAGATCCGCAGACTGGCCGAGACCACCGCCACCAACGCGGCCAGCATCTCTTCCAAGCTCGAGGAGACCATCGTCGGCATCCGCTCCGCCCAGGGCCTGACCACGCGGGCCGACGCCTCGGTCCAGGCAATGACGGGGACCATCGCCGAGGTGTCGCAGAGCGTCGGCGAAATCGTCCGGGGCCTCACCGAGATGACCGTGGGCAGCCGACAGATCACGGAGGCCCTGACGGAGCTCAACGCGATCAGCCACAAGGTCCGGGACTCCGCCCAGAGGATCGAGGCCGAGTCCGATACCATCGAATCCTCCATGACCGACATCGACGATTTCTCGGCCCAGAACGCCGGCTCGATGGCGGAGATCGGCGCGGGCATCGAGGATCTCGTGAAGTCGATGTCCGAGATCAAGCGTCTCGGGGAGGAGAATCTCGGGAACGTCCAGATCCTGGAAGGCGACCTGGGCCAGTTCCGGACCATCGACGTCTCGGCCCTCAAATCGGGCGACGGCCAGTCCCTGATCGTCTGGAACGAGGAGCGCAAGCTGATACCGCCGCGGCCGGCCAAGCCCGAGAGCCTCCCCGAGACCGAGAGCCTGCACTGGTACGATTTCGAGTACGCCGGCTGGAATGTAGCCAAACGCGACCTGCCGCCCTCCAACGCCGACGGGGCCAAGGGCAAGCGGGTCGTCAGCGTCAATCCCGTGTTCCATCCGTATTATCTGGCCCACAACCGCGGGATGAAGCTCACGGCCGAGCATTTCGGAATGAAGCTGACCTGCTATCCCCTGCCGCGCAAGGATAGCGACCTGGTGCAGGCCCAGCAGATCGCCCAGGCCATCAAGGAGAGGCCGGACCTGATCGTCTTCGCCGCCAACGACGTGGGCGCCAGCGTGGAGCTCATAGACAGAGTCGCCGCGGCCGGCATCCCCATCATCGCCGCCACCTCCATGCCCGCGGCCGAAACCTTTCCCCGCCTGATCGGCTACACAGGCACGGACGAGTGGGGCGCCTTTCGCCAACTGGCGCGCGCTCTGGCGGACAGTCTGGGCAAGTCGGGCGGCTACGGGATCATCCAGCACGTGCCAGGCTCGGGGCCCTTCTACGCCCGGACCTGGGCTCCGGTGACCGAACTCGCGGCGTACGCGCCGGCCATGGAGTGCCTCGAGAAAGCCTACACCGAGTTCGACCGGGCCAAGACCAAGGCCGCGGTCCAGGAGTGGATCAGGAAGCGCGGCGCGAGGCTGCGCGGCATCGTCTCGGCAGATCAGGGCCTCGCCCTCCAGGGCATAGTCGACGCCTTGGAGGAGAGCGGGAGGAGCGACATCGTCGTGGTCGCCCAGGGGCACTGCCAGATCTCCCTCGACCTGGTCAAGTCCGGCAAGGTCCTGGCCACGACCTACCAGCCCGCCGAGACGGACGGCGCCCTTCCGATAGCCATGGCCGTGGACTACTTCAACGGCATAGACTTCGCCCCGGTGAAATACCTGCCCAACAAGCTGATCACGAAGGAAAACGTCGAGGAGTACTACCCGGCGCAATGGTGAGAGGGGCTCAGGATAGGATCGTGATCGAGTCCGCCTTCGCCCGCGCGCCTCGCGGCTTGTAGGCGACCTCGACCCTCTCGCCCTTCCTGAGTCTCGAGACGGCGAGGGCCCTTCCCTTCGCGCCCTTCACCAAAGTGCCCGGACCGAGGGCGATCTCGATGGTCTTCCCGCCGACCGCGAGGACGATCCTCTCGGGCAGCTTCCTGGTCGGGTCGGCCGCGCGGATGCCGACGATGTATCCCCTCGCCGACTGGACGAGGCGCGGGGGCGCGATCCTGCGCCTGGCCGCCGCCTTCGCCTTTCCCGCCTTCGCCTGAGGAGGGACCGCGGGACTGAGGATGCTCCGCGCGATAGGCGACGGCGTCGCGGCCTCCGCGTCGGCCGCGAAGGCGCCACCGCAAGCGCCGACCGCGAGCACGACGACCGCGAAGCCGACGAGCATATTCCTTTTCATTCCGGTCCTCCTCGAGCCTTGAAGGCCTCTTTCGATGATCGGCTCGAATCGGACCGCGCTTGATCACTCTCCTTGGACGAAGCCGAGCTCGAGCCCGTTGGGATCCTTGGCCCCGAGGAGGCGGACCCCGCTCGGCAGCGTGGTCGGGCCGCGTACTATCTCGACGCCGGCCGCCTCGAGCGCCGCCGCCGTGGCGTCGACATCCTCGACGCGGAAGCCGATCGATATGCCCTGCCCCGCGAAGTCGGGCTCCCCGCTCCCCTGGATCAGCTCGATCTGCCCTCCCGATCCGTCGTCGAGGAAGGCGATTTCCATCCCCGGCCTCGGGCAAAAGCGCCTCGAGACCCTGAAGCCTAGGGCCTTCTCGTAGAACGCGATCGATCGCGCCAGGTCCGCGGTGCGCACAGTCACGAATCCGATTTTCATCCTGCCTCCGATCAAAGATTATCTCGAATCGCTCCCGGGACCGGGCGGCCAGCGCAGCTCGCCCTCCTCTTCCTGGAGCTTCCTGGTCCTGTCGACTATGCCTGCGACCTCGCGCCCGCGCTCTTTCCCCGCCCGCCTCCAGGCTCCGAAGGACTCCAGGATCCTCCGGTACCTCGACGAGCGGCTCTCGATGATGTCCATCTTGTCCCGGGCGTCGGCGGCCCAGGGGCTGTCGGAGTGCTCGCCCGCCACGAGACCGAAATAATAGTAGGCTTTGGGGAAGAGGCCGAGGAGCTTCCCCACCTTGGCCTTCATCTCCTCTTCCGAGATCCGCGAGCCCAGGTTCCAGGCCGCGGGATGGATTGCCGCGAAATAGCGCATGCCGGTCCTGTACAGGACGTAGGCGGGGTCCTTGTGGAGAGCCGGGAAGCTCCCGCCGGGTGTCCGCGAGAGCGAGCCGGGCGCGGGGGCCGCCGCTCCGGATCCGCCGGGAGGGGAAGGCGGCGCGGCCGAGCCGCCGCGCAAGGTCGGGGACGCGCATCCGGCCATGGCCCGGCGGTAGGCCTGCACGAGGGCACTGAAGCGATAGTGCCCTGCGAGAGACTCCTCGTCGTTCCCGGCCAGGTCGGGGTGGAGCTCCTTGGCCCTCGCGCGGAAGGCCGCCTTGACGAGCCGCGGATCCCTCGTCTCGGCTATGCCGAGGATCCCGAAGTCGTCCATCTCCCGGGCCTGCCTAGACCCGCGCCTCGTCAAGGCCGTCCTTGAATCGCAGGACGCAGCCGAAACCGCCGGGCCCGGTCTCGAAATCGACGGAGCCGCCCAGCTGGAATCGCCCGATGCTGGAGACGAGATACAGACCCAGCCGCCGGCCTCCCTCGCCGTAGTCTTCGAGCTCGGGCGCGCCTACGCCGTCGTCCCTGACCGAGATCGTGACGCCGCCGTCGGGACCTCGACTCGCCGCGATCCGGATCGTCCCTCGGCGCTTCGCCGGGAAAGCGTGGATGAGGGCGTTCGAGACGAGCTCGTTGAGGATGATCCCGCAGGGCACGGCCGTCTCCATGAGGAGCTCCACCCCCTCGACGTCGTAGGCGAAGCCCACCCGACCTTCGCGGTCCCCGAGACTCGACTTGAGGAGCTCGGCGAGGGAGGAGACGAAGGCGCCGAGGTCGATCCGGGACAGATCGCTCGACTGGTAGAGCATCTCGTGGACGAGGGCCATGGCGTCGATCCGCCGCTGCACCTCGTCGAGGATGTCGCCCAGCTCGGGTAGGGAGCTCCTCCCCGCCTCCATCCCGAGGAGGGAGGAGATGACCTGCATGTTGTTCTTCGTCCGGTGATAGAGCTCCTTGATGAGGGTTTCCTTCTCCGCGAGGGCCCGCTCGAGGCCCGCCTCCGTCTCCTTGGCCTCCGTGACGTCCCTGATCATACCGAAGAGCCGCTGCTTGACCGGATCCCATCTGGCCTTCGAGCGGATGACTCGGACGGCGCCGTCGCTCCTGCGGGCGATCTTGAACTCGATGTCGTAGGGAGTTCCCTCCCGTATCAGGGCGTCGCGGGCCCGATCCATCGCGGGCCGGAACTCAGGGAGGGGAATAGTCTCGATGGCCCCGACGGTGAACTCGCCCTCCTCGACGCCGTAGATCCTGTAGGCGCCCCGGGACGCGACGACCTTGCCGGCGCGGTAGTCGAACTCCCAGCTCCCGATGTCGGCCATCTCCTCGGCGCGCTCGAGGAGGAAGCCACCCTTCTCGAGGCGCTCGGCCATCTCGTCGCGCTCCGTTACGTCCCGGCAGGCGGAGCTGATGCAGTCGCTCTGGCCGATTCGGACCTTGGCCGCGGACATCCGGAAGCTGCGTATACGCCCGTCCTTCATGCGGAAGCGGACCTCCAGGTCCTGGACCCGGCCGGTCTCGGTCAGGAGGGCCACTAGTCGCTCTCGCTCGGCCCCCTCGATCCAGATCCCCAGCTCGGCCGCGGTCTTCCCGATGACCTCCTCGCGCTTGTAGCCGGTCATGTCGAGGAAGGCCTGGTTGACCTGGAGGAAGCTGCCGTCCTCGAGGCGGGACACGGAGATGACGTCGGGGTTGCTCAGGACCGCCGCCGAGAAGAATGCCTCGGGGTCCAGGGCTTCGGCTTGGGACATGACCCATTATACCGGATCGGGACCGGACTGCTAGCTCTGCCGAGGGGCGGAAGCCGGCTCAGAACCGGTCGGGGACCCATGTCCGCAGGGCCGCCTTGCGGGCCGCGGACATGGCATCCGGCGTCAGGCCACAGTAACGCGCCGCGAGTGAGAGGACGGACGCGAGGACGAGGATCCCCTTGTTCCCGATGCGCATGCTTTACCTCCTATATGGCCGATTTCAATAGCCTATGATCGCGATGCAACCTTCCTTGCGCTCAGGCGCGGCGGGTTGGGGGCCGGAGGCGTAGCCTAGGGCTATGGAGCCGAAGACGGCGTGGCTGCGCGGTATGCCGAGCTCCTCGCGCAGCACCGAGGTCTCGGGGCCTTCGACGAGGCGGGTGGGGGCGTGGACCCAGCAGCTGCCCAAGCCCAGCGAGGAGGCCGCGAGCATCATGTTCTGGAGGGCGGCGGCACAGTCGGGAGCCACCGTGGGGCTGTCGGCCTCGCCCGAGGCGATGACGACGACCGGGGCCCCGTAGAAAAAATCTGCCTCGGGATTGTCGGCCATTGCGCGAAGCCGCTCGACGATGGAGGAGCGGAGCGACTCCCGTATGCGGGCGTTGAGTCGGTCGATGAGAGAGCGCCGGGCTACCGCCGTGAAGCGCCAGACTTGGGCGTTCATCCCGCTCGGCGCCCGGATAGCGGCGTCGAGGACGGCCTCGAGCTCGGCCTTGGGCGGCAGTTCGGGTTTGAAGGAGCGGACACTCCTCCTCGACTTGATGGTCTCGATGACGTGGTTCATGGCTGCCTCTCGCTGATGGATGTTCACGAATGATACCGAAGCGGACCGGACTAGTCCATCGGCCCGGATTGACAGGCGCGCGCGCCGCGGCATATTTTGGCGGGGCAGGAGGCATGGTGGAAACGCTGTTCGCGCCGGCCGAGAGGAGCGAGGTCGAGGACGTCCGCCGGTCCTTCGCCGGGCTGAACGCCCAGCTGAGGTACGACATCGTGCTCAACCTCATGCCCAACATCACGTTCATCGTGGACGAGCGCAGACAAGTGCTCTTCGCGAACGACGGAGCCCTGTCCATCCTGGGCGTCGAGTCCGCCGAGGTCATCGGGGCGCGCCCCGGTGAGATCCTCAAGTGCGTCCGCGCCCGCGAGACGCCGGGCGGCTGCGGGACCACCGAGGCCTGCCGGGTCTGCGGAGCGGTCGGGGCCATCCTCGAAGCCCTGGACGGCGACAAGGAGTCCGCCAGGGAGTGCCGCATCACTACCATGCGCGACGGAAGACAGGTCAGCCTCGACCTCCTCGTCACCGCCGTGCCCATAAAGACCGGCCAGGGCAGATTCGCCGTGGTCACGATGCACGATATCGGCGACACCAAGAGGCGCCAGGTGCTGGAGCGCCTCTTCTTCCACGACCTGATGAACAGCCTCTCCAACCTCCAGGCCTGCGTGATACTGCTGCGCAAGGAGTTCGGCTCGATGGCCAGCGGGCACGACTACCTGGGCCGCCTCGCCGCCGCCACGAAAAGCCTCATAGACGAGGTCTACCAGCAGCGGGACCTCATCACGATGGAGAGCGACGACCTGGAGGCGGATATCCGCGAGGTCGACCTCGCCCTCGTCGCGCGCGAGGCGATACTGAACGTCGAGATCGCCGACTACGCCAAGGGAAAGCGCGTCGCCTTCCTGGCCGAGGGCCCGGCGCGGCGCGTGTCCTCCGACCCCGTCCTCCTCGGGCGCGTCATCGTGAACATGCTCAGGAACGCGCTCGAGGCCTCGGGCCCGGGAGAGCAGGTGACGCTCGCCCTGGCCGACTCGGGCGAGCGCGCCGAGCTCACGGTCCGCAACCCCGCCTTCATCCCGCGCGATATCCAGCTCCAGATCTTCCAGCGCTCCTTCTCGACGAAGGGCAGGGGCAGGGGCGTCGGCACCTACAGCATGAAGATGCTGACCGAGAAGTACCTCGGGGGGGAGATCGGCTTCACCTCCGACGAGACCGAAGGGACAGTGTTCAGCCTCCTCCTCCCCCGAGCCTAGGCTACTTCGTATACCCCAGCTGCATGATGAAGAGGGGCGTCTCGTCCTTGGAGAGCTTCGCGGCCGCGGCCGTGGGCGCGGGGGCGATGTTGAACATGACGATGGAGGACAGCTTGAGTCCCGCGGCCACCAGGGCCGCGTTCTCGCCGCCATAGCTCGCCGTGGCCATACCCATGGCCTGACCCATCGCGGCGTTCCCCTTCACGAAGGAGGGCAGCTTGGTCGTGTCGCAGGTGAACAGCAGCATGAAGGCCGACGCGGCGATGTTCTCCGGGGTCACGCTGCCGCGCTCGTCCTTGCCGCCAAGCTGCTTGAGGACATTTCCCGCGGGGTCGTAGCGATAGACGCCCTTGGCGTTCAGCAGGTAGAGATTGACATAGTTGACCTCGCCCGAGACCGGGAAGGTGCCGCCGGCCTTGGAGGCCGAGGACATGGCGTCGGGGGTCCCCTTCAGGCCGTCGGCGGCCCACACGATGGCCGAGAGGTCGGCGAGAGGCACGTCGCCCTTCACGAAGGCCCGCGCCGCCGCGCGCGCCCTGATGGCGTCGAGGACGTCGATGCCGAGCTTGGCGGGCGCCTTGGCGAGGGCGATGTCCTGGCCGAACAGCGCCGCCGCGCCGAGCGCCAGGGCCAGCGCCGCTGAAATCTTCTTCATGTTTCCTCCTTAGTATATCGAGCCGCGCTTTTGGCGGTGGATCCTACTTCTTCCGCGCGGCGAGCTCGGCGCGCGGGCGCTTGAGCTCTTCGCTCCAGAACACCAGATCGTCCAGGAGGGCCTTGGCGGCGGCGGCGTGCTCCTCGGTGAACTTGAAGCCGCCCTTCTCGTCGAGATTGTTCCAATAATACAGCAGATTGACCGAATCGCGAATCTGGAAAAGCTTCACCTCGGCCGCGACGCCGCGCAGGTGCTCGATGGCCCGGAGCCCCCCCGCGCCGCCGCCGTAGCTGACGAAGCCCGCGGCCTTGTAGTTCCATTCGTAGTAGAGGTAGTCGATCGCGTTCTTGAGCGCGGGCGAGTAGGAGTGGTTGTACTCGGGAGTCACGAAGACGAAGCCGTCCGCCGAGTCGACGATGGCCGCCCATTTCTTGGTGTAGGCCTTCTCGTACTTGCCGCTCGAGGGCGTGAGGGGCTCGTCCAGGAAGGGCAGGCCGAGCTCCTTGAGATCGACGAGCTCGAACTGGGCGTCCTTGCGCTGCCTGGCGATGTCGAAGAGCCACTGGGCGGGCTGGAAGCCGAATCTGGTCGGGCGAACCGACCCTACGATGATCTTGATCATTGGCACGGTGAAACCTCCGCGATAGCCCTTGCTTTGGATTGTCACCCCTTAATATACGAAGGATCGCGCGTCCGCGGCAGGAAGAATTTCACGAGGGTCACCTCGTTCCCCCTATCGTTGAAGAGGACCTTGTCGAAGGCGCCGAGGGTTATGAAGAGGCCGCGGCCGTGCTCGAGGAGCTCCTCGCTGGGCGCCCCGTCGCCCCGCACGAAGCGCCGGTGGTCGAAGCCTGGGCCCTGGTCCGTGACGCGGAAGGTCGCGCGGGAGGAGGAGATCGAGTACTCGACGACGACCTTGCGCGAGCGGAAACGCGGGTCGACGCGGCGCTCCTGGAGGAACTCGAAGTAGCGGCCCTCCCTCATGCTCTCGCTCTTCTCGTCGAAGCCGATCTCCAGGTTCCCGTGCTCGACGGCGTTGACGATGATCTCGCGGAGACAGCTCGCGAGGAAGCGCGATTCCTCCTGGCCCGCGTAGGTCGCGAGGTATGCGGTGGCGCGGCGGCAGACCCGGTCGGCGGCCGTGAGGCTGCTGTCGACGTCGAAGCGCTCCCTCCCCTCGACGAAGGAGTCGGCGAGCGCGTCCCTCTCCTCGGGCACGACGCGCAGGAGGATCTCCTTGCGGTCGAGGGCGTCGATCCGCTCCAGCCGGAGCGTGCAGGGCTTGGGATCCCCGACCGGGGCCTTGATCCGGAGGATGATCTCGCTAGGGCCCACCTTGTCCTTGAGCGAGCGCGAGGCCGCGCGCAGGAACTCGACTGGGAGGCTTCCTTCCCGCTTCTCGGCGTACAGGGTCTCGGGAAGGCTGCAGGGTGCGCGGCCCTGCCGGTCGAGGCCGAAGAGCTCGGTCGCTGCCCGGTTGCCCTCTATGAAGGCGAGCTCGTCTGTCAGGAGGGCGATGGGATCGGAGCTGCCCTCGAAGAGGCTGCGGTAGCGGCGCTCGCTCGCGGTGAGCCGGGCTCCGGTCTCCGTCAGCACGCTGATCCTCTCCTCGAGGGTGTGGTTGAGCCCGCTGAGCCGGTCGTGGAGGAAGCCCAGGCGGTTGGCGAGTATGAGGGCCGTGCCCATCGTGAAGAGGAAGAAGCCGTACTTGGTCAGCAGGAGGTCCCACTGCATGATCATGGCGTCGACGATGTCGAAGATCGCCGTCGCGAAGAGGATGACGCCGCCTATGAGGAGGTTGCCGATGGGCGTCCGCACCAGGGCCTTCAGGTAGACCGAGGGCAGGGACCGCCCTCCCTCGGTGCCGCGCTCGCGCTTCCAGCGCCTCCGCCCGTCGGAGAGGAAGCGGCCCAGGATGTCGACCCAGAAATAGTAGATCGCCATGACCAGGCCCGAAACCTGCCAGACGAGGAGGAGGTCGTGGGCGAAGGGCGTGGGCATGACGAGCTCGCCGAGGGCGATGAGGGAGCAGAAGCCGCCATACCAGAGCGTAGCCCTCCTGATCCGGCTGTCGTTGAGGGTTTCGAGGAAGGCGCCTACCAGGGGGAGGATGAGGGACAGCGTGAAGAGCTCGACCCGGAAGATCAGGTCGCTGTCGAGCCCGAGGAGGGTGATCGTGTACGTGCGCATAAAAAGGTAGATCCCGAGGTCGAGCGAGAAGAGGCCGTAGAAGAGGTTGTGCCTGTCGCCCGGGCGCACGAGGAACATGAAGAGGTGGTAGAGGCCGATGAAGAGGTAGAGGCCGATGAGGACCATGGGGCCCACGTCCACGCTCGCGCGCTCGATGGCGGAGTACTCGTCTATATAGTAGGGCCTCGCCAAGTTGAAGCCCGAGGCCTGGAAGGTGGGGTCGGTGACGATCCTGACGGCCAGGACGTTGTCGCCCTCGCGGAAGAGCCGGCCGTCCACCGGGAAGTGGAGGTCGCGCAGGCTCCGGTGGAGGAGGATGGACCCGTCCGCCGCGAGGTGCATCTCGCTCCTCACCAGCTTCCCGTTGAGATAGATCTCCCAGTCGTCGCCGATCCCCGCCAAATGCATCCCGGGCACCGGTGGCACGCTCCCGTCGGCGCCGGACAGAAGCCCCGCCATGGCCGCCGATACGCGGAATGGGACGAGGTAGGTGAAATCCATGGTCTCGTGGGAGACGAGCGAGAAAAAGCCCCTCGCTGGCACTCCCGGAAGATCCAGGTCGGTGGGGCGCACTGTGCGCCCGGCCGCCCCGGCGGGCGGGACGAGCTTCCAGCCTGGCGATCCGATCGCCGGAATCGCCCCGATCGCGCCGGGGTCGAAACCCGAGCGCGCGTAGAGAGGCGAGGCCGACAGGTCGACGTAGAGCGGGCCCCGCTCCGCGGCGAGCGCGGCCGGGAGGAGGACGAGGAGGGCCAGGAAGGATGCCGGCCGGGAAAGTCTGGGATTCATACTGGCGAAGTATAGGCGCGGAGGACCCACCGGACAATCCAATTCGGGACCATCCTTCCCCTTTGCGCCAAAGCCGAATCGAGGCCATACTTCGGCCAAGGAGAACAGCCTTGTCGCAGACCAAGAGCTACAAGTCCGAGCTCGTGGGGGTCTTCGGGCACCCCGTCGCCGAGAATCCGACCATAGTCATGATGGAGGCGGCCTTCCGCGAGGCCGGCCTCGACTACCGCTACCTCACTATCGAAGTCCTTCCCGGGGACCTGGGGACCGCCGTCGCCGGCATCAGGGCCATGGGTTTCCGGGGCATCAACCTCACCATTCCGCACAAGATCGAGGTGATGAAGCTCCTCGACGGGATCTCGGAGAACGCCACCCTCATCGGCGCGGTCAACACCGTCTACCGGCGAGGCGACGAGCTCCTGGGCGAGAACACCGACGGCAAGGGCTTCCTGGCCTCCCTCAGGGGGGATGCCGGTCTCGAGATCGCCGGCAAGAGTTTCGTCATACTCGGCGCGGGAGGGGCCGCCCGCGCGGTCGCCGTCGAGCTGGCCCTCGCGCGGGCCGGCCGCATCGTCATCGTGAACCGGGACCAGGCCCGCGGCAGGGCCCTCGCGGAGCGGGTCGCGGGCATAGGCGGGACGAAGGCCGAGTACGCGCCCTGGTCGCCGGGCTACAGGATCCCCGAGGGCGTTGACATCCTCGCCAACGCGACCTCGATCGGGCTCTTTCCCGATCCGGGGAGGCCGGACATCGACTACAGCGCCATCCGGGCGGGCATGGTGGTCTGCGACGTCATTCCCAACCCTCCCCGGAGCGCCTTCCTGAAGGAGGCCGAAGAGCGAGGCGCCAAAACCCTCGACGGCCTTGGTATGCTCGTCAATCAGGGCGCCATAGGCTTCAAGCTCTGGACCGGCCTCGAGGCCCCGACGACGGCCATGCGCGGGGCCCTGGTCCGGGAATTCAGCGGAACGTGAGGATAGGGCCATTCATACCCGGGCGTCGCTTCCTTTCGAGGACTTTACGCCTTTCCTTGGCGTTTCAGATGTGGTATATACTTCCAGCGATTAGGCCTGCGCAAGGGAGAAGATGTGGGGTCCGAGCCGTCGAGTAGTCCGAGGATAGACTGGGCCAAGATCGTTCTGAACGTCCTTATGCCGGTCGCGGGCGTGCTCGCCGCCCTCTGCGTCGGAGCGGTCATGCTCCTGGCGCTCAAGGTCAATCCCCTCACCGCCTACGCCGCCATGTTCAACGGGGCCGTGGGCTCCCGCTTCGGCCTCACCCAGACCCTCGTCAAGGCGACGCCCCTCCTCCTGGTCGGCGCGGGCATCTGCATCGCCTTCCGCGCGAGCGTCATCAACATCGGCGGCGAGGGCCAGATCATCGTCGGGGCCCTCATGGGCGCCTGGGTCCCCCTCACTTTCCACGCCCTGCCCGGCTGGGTCCTCATCCCCGCCACCTGCATCATGGGCTTCCTCGCGGGCTCCGCCTGGGGCTTCATCCCGGGCATCCTCAAGGCCAGGCTCCGCGTCAACGAGATCCTGAGCACGATCATGATGAACGCCATCGCGCTCCAGCTCATGAATCTCCTCCTCCAGGGACCCCTCATGGACCCCGAGGGGATTTCCCGCGGAACCTTCCTCGCCCAGTCCGCCCAGCTTCCGCAGCAGGCCTGGCTGGCCAGGCTCGTGCCCCAGACCCTCCTCCACTCGGGCGCGATCATCGCCCTCGCCCTCGCCATCGTGGCCTACGTCTTCCTCTGGAGGACGACGATGGGCTACGGCATCAGGGCCGTGGGCCTCAATCCCGACGCCTCGCGCTACTCGGGCATCAACGTGCCCCTCTACCAGGCGATGTCCCTCACCCTGGCCGGCGGCTATGCGGGGCTGGCGGGCGCCATCGAGGTCATCGGCGTCCAGCACAGGCTCATGGAGGGGCTGACCAGCGGCTACGGCTTCACCGGCATCGTCGCGGCCCTTCTCGGCGGCCTCCACCCCATCGGCCTCATACCCGCCTCCGTCGTCTTCGGCGGCCTCCTCGTCGGCGCGGACAAGATGCAGCGCGCCGCCCAGGTGCCCTCCTCCCTCGTGACTGCCATCCTCGGCACCGTGGTCCTCTTCGTTTCGGGGACCGCCCTCTGGTCCCGGCGCTGGGCCGCTCGCAGGAGCGCCTCCCGCCAGCTCGAGAACGGGGGCGGGGAATGAGGGGCTTCCTCTCCTGGACCGTGCTCGCGGGCATCCTCAATACGATGGTGGGCCTCGCCGCGCCCTTCCTCTACGCGGCCCTCGGCGAGACCTTCGCCCAGACCGCCGGCGTCGTCAACCTCGGCGTCGACGGTGTGATGCTCCTCTCGGCCTTCGCGGCCTTCTACGTCGCCCTGACCACGGGCAGCCTCTGGCTCGGCCTCCTCGCGGCGGCCCTCGTCGGCCTGGCCATGGGCCTCCTCATGTCCCTCATAAGCGTGACCCTCAAGGCCGAGCAGGGCGTGAGCGGCATCGGCCTCTACATGTTCGGCCTCGGGATGTCGAGCCTCCTCTTCAAGGTCCTCATCGGCACGGTGAAGACCATCGAGGGCTTCAAGCCCGTCGCCATCCCCCTCCTCTCGAAGATCCCCTTCGCCGGCCAGATCCTCTTCCATACCGACGTCCTGACCTACGGCGCCTTCCTCCTCGTGCCCGTCGCCTGGTGGGTCCTCGAGAAGACCACTCTCGGCCTCAAGATCAAGGCGGTCGGACAGAACCCCGCCGCAGCCGACTCCGTGGGCATCGGCGTGGGCCGCATCCGCTACCTCGCCGTCTGCATAGGCTCGATCCTCGCCGGCGTCGCGGGAGCCTCGCTCTCCATCGCCCAGCTCGACCTCTTCCAGGACAACCTCACCGCGGGCCTGGGCTTCATCGCCGTGGCCCTCGTCTACTTCGGCGGGTGGAGGCCCGTCGGCGTCCTCGCGGGGGCCCTCCTCTTCAGCGTCGCGAACAGCTTCCAGCTCTGGATGCAGGTCCTCGGCGTCAAGCTGCCCTCGAGCGTCGCGGTGATGCTGCCCTACATCCTGACCATCCTCGCGCTCACGGTGACCGCCAACCGCGCGCGCCAGCCCGCCGCGCTCAATAAACCCTTCGAGCGGGGGGAAAGTTAGTATTGTTCATCTAGGCGCGGCGTCGTGCCGCTGCCTCATCACGCATAGGAGGAGATTAGAATGAGAGCGAAGTCAATCCTGATCGCCGCGGCCCTCGCGGCGGCCCTCGTAGCCGGCGCGGCTGCCGCGCCCGTCAAGATCGCGGTCATCATGCCCAGCGCCACCACGGACGCGGCCTTCAGCCAGTCCATGTGGCAGGCGCTCCAGTCCGTCCAGAAAGAGATGGGCGGGGAGTCGGCCATCGAGCTCAAGTACACCGAGAACATGTGGAACGTCCCCGACGCCGCCGCGGCCATCCGCGACTACGCCAGCTCGGGCTTCGACATCGTCATCGCCCACGGCTCCCAGTACGGCTCCTCGGTCCAGGAGATCGCCAAGGACTTCCCCAAGGTGACCTTCGCCTGGGGCACCGACGTCGACACCTACGGCCTGCCCAACGTCTACGCCTACACCGCCGCCGCCGAGCAGGGCGGCTACGTCAACGGCGTCCTCGCCGCCAAGCTCACCAAGTCGAAGAAGATCGGCGTGACCGGCCCCATCGAGGTCGGCGACGCGAAGACCTACATCGACGGCTTCATCCAGGGCGTGGCTTCCGTGAACAAGTCCATAACCGTGTCCAAGACCTGGACCGGCTCCTTCTCCGACGTGGCCCTCATGACCGCCGCGGCCAAGACCCACATCGCGAACGGCGCGGACGCCCTCACCGGCTCCTCCCAGTCCGTGGTCGGCTCCATCGGCGCCGCGAAGGACAAAGGCGGCGTGCTCTGGTTCGGCACCCAGGCCGATCAGGCCTCCCTCGCTCCGGCCCTCGTCGTCGCGAGCCAGGTCTACGACTGGACCGGCATGCTCAAGGACATCCTCGCCAAGCGCAAGGCTGGCGTCCTCGGCGGCGTCGCCTACACCCTCACCCTCGAGAACGCGGGGCTCAAGATCGCCTACAACCCGGGCTACAAGCTCCCGGCCGCGGTCAAGTCCGCAGGCGTATCCGCCGCCCAGGGCATCGCCAAGAAGACCATAAAGGTCGATCCGTAAGACGGGAGCCGGGGAAGCATGAAGATCAGCGCGCCCACATCGAAGGCCTGGAGGAACAGACGGGTCGAGATGCGCGACATCGTCAAATGCTTCCCCGGCGTCCGCGCCAACTCGAGCGTCTGCTTCGACGTCTCGCCGGGGGAGGTCCACGCCCTACTCGGCGAGAACGGCGCCGGCAAGAGCACCCTCATGAGGCAGCTCTACGGCATGTACCAGCCCGACGAGGGCCAGATAATAATCGACGGCATCCCCCACTCCTTCCGCTCGCCCGCCGACGCGATCCGCGCCGGCATCGGGATGATCCACCAGCACTTCATGCTCGTGCCGACCCTCACGGTCGCCCAGAACGTGGCCCTGGGCGAGAGGTCGCGGCGCTGGCCGCTGGCCGACACGGGGCGCGTCGCCCGGCGGGTGAGGGAGCTCGCCGCCGAGTACGGCCTCAAGGTGGATCCCGAGGCCTACGTGTGGCAGCTCTCGGTGGGGGAGCAGCAGCGCGTCGAGATCGTGAAGGCCCTCTACAAAGGCGCCGGCCTCATCATCCTCGACGAGCCCACGGCCGTCCTCACTCCCCAGGAAGTCGACGACCTCTTCGCGACCCTCCGCCGCATGGTGGCCGAAGGGCATTCCCTCATCTTCATCTCGCACAAGCTCGGCGAGGTCATGGCCATCGCCGACCGCGTGACCGTCCTGCGCGACGGCAAGGTCATCGGCACCCGGAAGACCTCCGAGGTGAGCCGCTCCGAGCTCGTCCACATGATGGTCGGCCGCGAGATCAAGGAGCTCGAGCCCCGCCGGCGCGACGCGGGCGAGACCAGGCTCAGGATCGAAGGCCTGCGCGCCCAGGGCGACCAGGGCGAGGAGGCCCTCCGCGGCATCGACCTCGAGGTCCGCTCGGGCGAGATAGTCGGCCTGGCCGGCGTATCCGGCAACGGCCAGCGCGAGCTGGCCGAGTGCCTCGCGGGGATGCGGCAGGCCAGCGCAGGCAAGATCTTCCTCAAGGGCCGGGAGCTCGGCTCGGCCACTCTTAACGAGCGCGTCGACGCCGGCATGGCCTACGTCCCCGAGGAGCGCATGCGCGACGGCGCCATTGGCGAGTTCAGCGTGAAGGAGAACCTCTTCCTCCACGACCACGCCTCGCCGCGCTTCCGCCGCGGCATCTTCCTCAGCTTCCCGAGGATGCAGGAGCACGCCCGGGGCCTCGTGCGCGACTTCTCGGTCAAGACCCCGAGCCTCGACACCCAGCTCAAGACCCTCTCGGGCGGGAACATCCAGAAGCTCATCCTGGCCCGCGAGCTGTCGCGGAGCCCCGCCCTTCTGGTTGCGGCCCAGCCGACGCGCGGCGTCGACGTAGGCTCGACCTGGTACATCCACCAGTGCCTTCTCCAGCAGCGCGAGGCGGGCACGGGCATCCTCCTCATCTCCGAGGACCTCGACGAGATCCGCGCCCTCTCGGACCGGATCGCGGTGATCTACGAGGGGACAATAGTTGGCGTCGTCGAGCGCGACAGCGCGACCGTGCAGCAGATAGGCCTCATGATGTCAGGCGGAGCCTGACCGGGCGCGAAGCTGGAGGAAGCGCTCAAGTCACCTACCTAGACAGGCTCACCCTCGCGCGGAACTCGCCGCGGGCGGGCATCGTCATCTCCACGATCCAGGCCGAGCCCGTCTTCATCCCCGCCTTGGTCGCCGCCAGCTGCATCGCCCAGGCGGCGGGCTGGACGGCTTCCCCTCCCCTCACGATGTCCGAGAGGCCGAAGCTCACGTCCACCGTCTTCAGCGCCTTGGGGAAGGCCCCTGCCGTGAACTTTAGAGCGACGGCGTAGAGGGCCAGACTCCCCGAGCGCAGCACGAGATCGGGAGTCTCGGCCTCGTAGGAGAAGCTCCCGCTCGCTTCCAGGTCGAACTTCTTCCCCTCGAAGCTGAAGCGCGTCGGGGCTACCCGGCTCAGGAGCTCCGGATCCAGGCCCATCTTCTGGAGATAGAGCGAATTGCCCTCCGAGGAAGCCCCCTCCTTCACGACCACGTAGCAGGTTGCGTCGCGCGCCTGGGCGGAGAGAGGAAGGGCGAGGAGGCAGAGGACGACGCAGGCCAGGCTCGAGCTCAGGACACGGTTCATGTTTCCCCCCAGACCAGAGAAGCTAGCGCGCAGAGGCCCGGAATGCGCGATCGAGGGGCGACGGACTTCCCCTTGCCGCCCGACGCCGAAAATTGTTACCTTCAGACCGTAGCCTCAACAAGGCCGAATCGAGAGAGCGCGGGCTTCGTGCCCGGCTCCGCATGGTTGGCCGCCCCGGGGCGTACGGAAGGTGCAATCATGGACAATGTCGAAGAGATGGGCGAAGCGCCCCTGGGACGCCTCCTGGTCAAATTCTCGCTGCCTGCCATCGCGGTCATGGTCGTCAATGGCCTGTACAACTTCATCGACCGCATTTTCATAGGTCACGGCATGGGGACCGATGCCCTCGCCGCCGTGACCGCCGGCTTCCCTATGATGATCATCGCAATGGCCGTCGGAGCCCTCTTCAGCGTCGGTACCTCCACCCTGGTCTCGATAGCTATGGGGGCCGGCAAACGCGACGAGGCGAAGGCCGTCCTCGCCCAGGGCTTCGCCGCCTCCCTCGCCTCGAGCGCCCTCGTCGCGGCCCTCGGCTGGCTCTTCATGGACCCGATCCTCGCCGCCTTCGGCACCACCGCGCGGATCATGCCCATGGCCCGCGAGTACCTGGGCATCATCATGATCGGCTTCGTCTTCCAGATCACCTCGATGGCCATCGCCAACAGCCTCCGCTCCCAGAACCGCCCCCAGGCCACCATGGTCTCCACTATCAGCGGGACGGTCCTGAACGCCATCCTCGCCCCCCTCTTCATATTCGCCTTCCACTGGGGCATAGCCGGCGCCGCATGGGCCACCGTCATTGCCCAGGCCTTCGGCGCCGCCCTCACGCTATGGTTCATCCAGGACCATAGAAGCGTCCTCAAGATCGAGGCGAGTAAACTCGCGCCCAAGGCCCGGACCATAGGCGCCATGCTCAAGCTCGGCATGCCCATCGCCGTGGTCAATTGCCTCTCCCTCGTCATGCTCGTCGTCGCCAACAACGCCATGTCCCGCCTGGGCGGAGAGACCGCCCTCGCCGTCATCGGCATCGTCAACGCCATCTCCATGCTCCTCATCTTTCCCATAGTCGGCATAGCCCAGGGCGCCCAGGCCCTCTGGGGCTACAACTACGGCGCGGGCAAACTCGACCGCGTCCGGAGCCTCACCAAACTCACCCTCGCCTGGACCAGCCTCCTCGCCATCCTCTTCACCGCGGCCCTCGAGCTCTTCGCCCGAGAGCTCGTCGCAGCCTTCAACCCCCGCGACGCAGCCCTCATCGCCCTCGGCAGCCGCGGCATCGCGATCTTCATGCTGGGCTTCTTCACCGCTGGCCTCCAGTACACCGCCTCCATGTTCTTCATGTCCGTCGGCCAAGCCGCCCAGGGCGGCAGCCTCTATATAGCCAAAAACCTCTTCACCATTGCCGGCATGGCCCTCCTCCCCCTCGCCATGGGCCTCGACGGAGTCTTCTGGACCGGCCCTTTGAGCGACCTCCTCTCCGCCATCCTCTCTGGCCTTCTCCTCGCCGCCGGCCTCAAGAACCTCAAACCCCGACCGGCTGAGCCCCTCCCCGACACTGCCCAACCAGGCGCCGAGACCGCGACAGAGGGGCCGATGGTCCTGGCCCCGGCCCTCGAAGCCGAGATGGAGCCCGTAGCCTAATCTTAGGCCCCTCTTGATTTGCCCCCGATTCTTTGGCTATAGTGGCCTATCGCGCAAGTCGCGATACGTGGGGAATTAGCTCAGTTGGTAGAGCGATAGGTTCGCAATCTATAGGTCAGGGGTTCGAATCCCCTATTCTCCATCTGGGAGCTATCGTCCGTTGGATGGTAGCTCCTTTTAGCAACGGAAGTTGCAACAGTAAGCCGATACGAGAGCCTTAGGGCTGCTCCAGGCTTCCAACCTCATAATGAGATTATCTCTGAGATTCAGAGATAGTCGGGTAGGAAGCTATGGAGCGCGCGAAGCGACCCTATTCCATTCACAAAAGACTAACCGCGAAGAATCACCACGGCATCTACTACGTGCAGTTCCGCAACCCCGAGACGACGAAGTATATGACCGCCGTGTCCTCGGGGCAGACCTCAAAAAGCAATGCACAGAACTGGGCCGACGAGCAGATCAAGTCGGGTAAGGTCATCGCCTCCGATAAGAAGAACATATTCTTCGAGTCCTTCGCGAAGGAGTTCTGGGACTGGGATAAGAGCTCCTACGTCAAAGGCAAGCTCGCACGCGGCATGCAGATTGGGCGAAGCCACGTTGCAACTTGCGCGGGCTACATCGAGCGCCACGTCCTACCCTCCTTCAAGGGCCGGACCCTCGCCTCGATCACGACTGCGGACGTCGAAGCTTGGCTCCTGATGATGAAGGAGAAAGGCGACCTCAAGGCAAAGTCCATCAACCTCGTCTACATGGCGTTCAGGACCATTCTGAAGGAAGCCTTCCGGTTTGGATTCATCTCCGCAGATCCAACGATTCGGGTACAAGGCCTTGCCGAGGAGAAGCCTCGACGGGGCGTACTCTCCATTGCCGAGCTCCAGGAACTCTTCGCGGGCGACGCCCTAGTGACACGTTGGAAGGGCAACCTCAAGCTCTACGTTGCGAATATCCTCGCGGCGAGCACTGGCATGCGTGAGGGCGAGATACGCGGCCTTCTCATCAAAGATGTGCATGACGACTACATCGATGTCCAACATTCCTGGGAACAGGGATATGGCCTAAAAGGGGCCAAGTGGGGCTCTGAGCGGCGCGTTACCGTGCCAAAGTCCGTAACGACGCTCATCGCGAAGCTCATCGAGCAGAGCCCCTATAAGGACGAGGATGACCCTGTATTCTATGGGGAAAGCCGCACAACCCCACTCCACACTAGGGCCTTCATTAATGCGCTTTACAACGCCTTGGAGACTATCGGGATCAACGAGGAGGAACGGAAGGCTCGGGCGATAACCTTCCATAGCTGGCGCCACTTCCTCAACTCGGTGAGCCGCGGGCGTGTCCCCGATGAAAAGCTCAGGCTTATGACCGGGCACAGGACTGAAGAAATGACCGAGCACTACACCCATCTTCTTGAGGAGGATTACACCGAGATCAGGAAGGTTCAGGAGGATATTTTCGGGGACAGCAAGCGGGTGTCATGAGCGCCCTACCCTAGCTCTTTCGCCCTAACATCGACCGCATCTTGCGGAATGACAAGGGAATGGCGGAGAATCATCAATACCGAAGGTTGCAACCGGCGTGAACGAGGCTTCGCCCAAGAAGGGAAAACATGACTGAGAAGACGACGAAGGCCGATCTCATCGAAGCGATTCAAACTAACGCGAATCTGAATCGCAAAGAAATCCATGGCCTCATTGACGCCCTCCTCGATGAGATCAAGGGTGCGATGCTAGCCGGGAGGATTGTAGAACTCCGTGGCTTCGGTACGTTCGAGGTGAAGAAGCGTAAGGGGCGGCAACGAGCGAGAAATCCTAAGACCGGGGAGATCGTCGCCGTTGAGGACCATGGGGTAGCAGCGTTCCGGCCAGGGCAAGAGCTCAAGAAAGGCGCGTGGGCGATCAGACTTAATGGATCAGGTCAGGACTAATATCATTTTAAAAAGTCATTCAATTTTGCTGGTTAAGATAGAGATTGTGCAACTTAATATTAGGTCACTAAGACATTAGGAGCTCTTCAGATGAGCATATTTATGCATGAGAACGGAAATTGGACAGACTATAGAAAATTACCAAATTATCTTGAGATCGATTTGCATCGGGGAGAGGGGTATGGTGGATATGGCGAACAGATGGAAGAAATAAGAGAAGATGCACTAAAGATATTAGCAAGTGCACAAAATGAAGGGAAAAAATACGTTATTTTTTGTCACGGCCACTCCACTTCGAAAATCGGGAAAACTACAACTCGATCCGTTATAAGGTCCGTAATGAGAAGCAAAGAAGCAACGCCTTATATAATTCGAAGTAAATGTGTTCAGCATTATTCAGTTTTCGTAGCGGCAATAAAACCAAAGTTCGAGCACTCAGCGTGAGTACTACACCATCATCGAGTTCGCCATTCGCATCCGTCGGTCCATCTCGTCGAGGATGTCCGCACGTACCATTGAGATCTCGTCGATGACAATCGTCTCGACCATAGCGAGGAGAGGGTAAAGGCGACCCTCCCGATCGGGATCGAGAGTGGTCTCAAGGTAGACCTTTGCATTGGGGTCGATCCAGAAGAAGCTGTGGATTGTCTGTCCGCCGATGGTGAGGGCCGCTACGGCAGTGGGAGCGAGGAAGACTGCGTTACGCGGCAGGATTTCAGTCTTGAGATACTGAAGGAAGGTCGACTTTCCTGTGCCGGCGCGCCCGGAAATCCAGATGAAGCGTTCCTTCTCATCCTCCTCCAGCAGGGCGATGGCCGCCTTCATCTCCTCGGTCAGAATAATCGAATCGAAAAGCGCCTCACATGATCTTTATAGTCAGCGTTGGAAGGGCGTGACCATGCTGTAGATTTAGAGGTTGAAGATAGCACGCTTTCGGCACTTAAGGCATCGGGGCGCAAATCAAAAATCGAGGATTCAAACCCCTGACTCATTAGTTGCGAATGTAATTCATTATCTGGTATAGATTTGTATGAATTGGGTATGTCACGGTTCTGGATGGTTTTAGGCCAACGGCCAAGCCATTCCTTTCGGATAGATTAGCATAGATTCGGCGGTCTGGGATGAATTTCTACGTAACCAATTCACGTAACAGATGTGATCTAGGAGAGAGTCCCCCGGTCAGGGGCGGTCGCGAGCATCAATCAAAGTACTGAAAGACAGAATAAACCTTAAGGGGGCCTCTAAAAACTCCCACAATTGTATGGAATCATGATAAAATTCTTGTATGAGCACGAAGCCGCGAAGCAAACAAGCCGGATTATTCGACGCAGAATTTCGACTAAGAAAACTGGACGCGATAGGCGACCCTCTTCAGGGGACCTCTATTAACCCCCAATAGAATTGTTTCTGCATTATTCCAGAATTGCATTTTCAAGGAATCCCTTGAATTCAGCTATAAAACATAGATTTCTGGCGCACACGGGCCCCATGGAGGGGAGTATCCCCTCCAATTTTCCCCTATATTCTTGCAAGGACACAGTACCTCCTCATATTGTACGCCAAGTTCTTCATGATGATCTGAGCCTCCGCTCTGACGAGGCCTACACATCGGATCCAAAGTCCTCCCATGGACATCGTCATGAATCCAAATAAGGTCTCCTGAAAAAGCAGAATCGACAATCCAGGCATTGGAATAGTGA
>CAYOIX010000004.1:0-252067 GCA_964404145.1 uncultured Treponemataceae bacterium | reverse complement strand
TCAGCCGAAAGACCCGACCGGATATCGTCCGCGAAGGGTCCCGGGCATCCGCTGACGCCCCGAACTAGCCTGATTAGGCTGCTATGCGTGGTGAATATACAAAAACGCCTCTGGTGCGTCAAGCTCGGCGAGTCATCGTATCTCGATGCGCCGGATGCGCCTCGCGCCTCCCGGCCTTGCATCTTGACGGCTCAGGCATAACACTTCGCTCTGACGGCGAAAGAAGGAGCGTTATGCCGAACGGAACTCCATCGAATGACGGCCTCGGGCCGAGTCCCGGCAGCGAGGCTATAGGGGCCATGCAGGACGATCCTGGGGCTGCCCAGCGATTCGCCATCCAGATGGCGGCATTGCACGATCTCTCCGTCGAGCTGGCCGTTGCCGAAGGGGTCGAAGAGCTCTGCGAGCGAGCGGTCAGGCTCGGGCGCCTCGTGCTCGGCTTCGACAGGATAGGCATATGGTTCGTCGACGCGGATGATCCCAGCATTCTCCGCGGCAGCTTCGGCACCGACGAGTCGGGTCGCATCAGGGACGAAAGGGGAATCACCATCCACCGCTCGTCCCAGACCCTCCCTGCCGATTTCTACGCGGGGAAAGAACCTGTGTACTACCTTAAGGACGCGCCCTGCTTCGACGATCGGATGAACCTCGTCGGCGAGGCGGACAAGGCGCTCGCCCTTCTTTGGGACGGGCGCAAGGTCATCGGAGAAGTGGTGGTCGACAATGTCATTACGAAACGGAGCATAGGCGGCGGCGACCTCGATCTTCTCGTCCGCTTTGCGCGCCTGATCGGCTATCTCGCGAGCTTCAAGCTCGCCCAGTCCGAGCTCGACCGCCTTTCCGGAACAGACGAGCTGACGGGAATAGTGAACAGGAGGACCGCACTGGTCGTCTTGGAAAAGCAGTTCGGGCTTTGCCAACGCCACGCGGGCGTTCTAGCGGTCGCTTTCATCGACCTCGACGGGTTGAAGGCCGTCAACGATTCCCTCGGCCACGCGGCGGGCGACGAATATATAAAGACGGCCTGCGCCTTGCTGACTAAGGCGCTCAGGTCCACGGACACGGTGGGCAGGCTCGGCGGCGACGAATTCCTCGCGGTATTGCCCGATTGCGACCTCGAAGGCGCCGCGGCGATAAAGCGCAGAGCGCAGTCCATGGTCGAGGCGCACAACCTCTCGGGCCAACTCAGGTATTCCGTATCCCTCAGCATCGGGCTCGCGGTATCGGGAGAGCTCGCGGCGGCGGGACTGCCCCTGACGCCAAGCGCTCTCGTCGAACTCGCCGATTTGCGCATGTACGCGGAGAAATCAAATCGAAAGACGATCAAATCCTGAGTTTGCGATCAGGATCGAAATACGTTCGTCTGGGTGTTTGAAATACTAGTCTGACCAATTTGTACTATCCAATTAATTCCATAATCAGCCTTGACACGATATGTCGATGCATTAAGATTTGCTTAGATATGGCGGATATTCCTTTGCGAAAGGAAGATTCAGCCGTGCATTTGGGAAACCTCAAATGAATACTGACTCGTTTTTAATATGGAGGTCGACCAATGAAGGTTTTTGTCGCCAGTCTTGTTTTGGGACTGAGTACGTTTTTATTCGCCCAGACGGCGAATGTCGGGATTTTTCAGCATTACCCGCTTGTCTACCAAGACGATACAAGTACGCTACCAAAAGGCGCAGGCTTGGAGTACATCAAGGCTGTGCTCCATGAAATGGGAATCACTCCGGTTTTCAAATTCCTTCCTTTTGCGCGAATGGTCAATGATCTGAAAAGCGGGGACATCGATATAGCCTTCGATCTGGTCAAGACTCCCGATAGGGAAAACTTCCTCTATTACGCGGACGAACCGGCGATCGTCCTGCATCCTGCATTGACCGTCAGGGCCGACAATCCCTTGAATAAAATAACCAGCAGCGCCGATCTATCCGGGATGAGGATCGGCTTTTTGCTCAATAGCGTCGTCCCCAAAATCCTCGATTCTCCGAACATCAAGCTGGATTTGACCGGTAGCAGCGATTGGGTCAAGGAGAATCTCGGGAAACTGCTGGCCGGACACGACGACGGAGTCTTCGACCAGACCCCTTATTCGTACGCCGCGGTGGCCAAACTATCGGGTTCCTTGGACAAGATAAAAGTCCTGATCCTTCCCGGAGAGGGCGCCATGGTCTATGTCGTCTTCTCGAAGAAATCGAAGGATGGCCTGGCTCTTTTGAACTCCTACAACAAAGTCGCCGCGAGCAAGAAATACGATTATTCGAAGTATTTGGAAAGCGAGGTCAAGTAAAGGCGGGACCATTCTCTTGTTACGCGAGCCGTAGACGGTACTATACTGTCGAAGCGGTCCTGGGATCGCCCCAAGCGCCGCAGGGAAGCCTTCGATTGAGATATCATTGAGAGCTCGGGGGCGGCCGATCCTAGGACGCCAAGAATGCGTCCACTGCGGTCAGCCCTCCTCGCCCGGATCCTCCCGTACGATCACGCTGCCCTTGTAGACCGAGCCATCGAGCCGGATCAGAGGGCCGTCTTCGAGGCCGCCCGAGCTCTGGTCGTCCCAGGTCCCCTTGTAGGTCCTGCCGCGCATGTCGATCCGGCAGCCGCGGGGCACGATGATCTCGAGACGACTCTTGTAGCACCGCACCTTGAACCGCGTAAGAGGCGAGGTCAACACCGCGCTCCTGAGGTCGAGGACCATGGTGCCCTTGTACAGGACACTCCGAAGACGGCTGCCGAGGACCCAGTGACCGGTCTTTGCGAGCCGGCCGCCGTGGACTTTCAGCTTCTTTATCGGCCGCATCCCGAGGGCCGAGGGCTTCGGTGCCGCGAGGGGGAGGTCGTCGACGAGGGCCGAGAGCTCGGAGCGGAACTTCGCATCGAAGGCGCTCTTGATTCGAGCGTCGAGATCGGCCTCGTTGAGGTAGCCGTGGACGTAACTTTCCTGAAGCCGGCCCACGGCGAGCTCTCGCTCCTGGAGCGACACACGGAGTTCGGTCTCGGGCAGCGCTTGCTTCGCGTCGTCGCTTTTCTTCTCATCCATGACAGTCCCCCTCTTCATCATAGAGCATCGGGGCCCGTTTTGTCAGAGCTATGACGGGCCCGGCCGATTTCGCGGCCGGAATCGCACCCAAAAAAGGGCTTGGCCCCGAGACCCTTCCTCGATGCTCACTCAAGCATTCAATTGTCGCTTCTCTGGATGATCTGGAACTGCTTCGAAACAAGCTTTCCTTTTCCCTGCAGCTTAACAAGGACTTCGGACAAATCGACTTTCGATCCTTATTGAGGCAGAGGATGTTCCGTATTCAATTCAGTTTGTTTTGTTTTCAGCCTGAAAATTTTTTGTTTTCAGTCTCAATATGCTTCATTTCGAGCCTCAATCGCCGGGTCCCTTCATCGACGTATAAAGCTCGGAGAATAGTCAGGGGCTTTGATAGTCGCTTTGGTTACGGACAATTTCCGCAAGGATGGGAAGCTCGCGCCGCGCGTCGTGCAGCGATATCAAGTCGGCTTCGACTCTCGGCTGAAACATAGGAGGAGATATATCTTCGACGGACCATAGCAATTAATACGGTCTCGGCGCTGTCGTACTGGCTGCTGGTTCAAGCTGCTATAGGTTTTAGGCGCTTAGGATTATTCTTGATTGAACAGATCGTACATTATCGTCGTCCTGGTGGCCCAATAATGTCGATCGGGGAACTGAGCCGTATTATGGTCCGATGAGGGCTTCCATAAGCAGGCTGTTGAAATACTCGAAGCATTTCCACAGCCTGCTAGAGCGTGGGCAGGTAAGCGGTAAAGGCGCTGCCTTTTCCCGGGGAACTGCGTACTTCGATCCGGCCTCCCGAGAGCTCGACGATTCGCTTGACGATGGCGAGCCCGAGGCCGAGGCCCTTGGTCGCTCGGGTGGAGTTTCCCTGGTAGTATTTCTCGAAGGCGCGCGCGAGTTCTTCGCTCGCCATTCCTTTGCCGGTATCCGCTACGGTAACGACGAAGGTGGCATCGCGCCTCTTCAGGCTGAGGGAGACCTTCCCGCGCTCGGGAGTGAACTTTATCGCGTTGCCCAGGAGATTTATCCACACGTGCTGCATCAAATCGGCGTTGCCGGTGTAGCTAGCCGGCTCGAGGTCCGCCGACAGGTCGATGCGCTTCTTGGTCCATTGCGGCGATAGAAGAATGACGCACTGCTTAATCTGCTCGTCGAGGGCGTAGGGCGCCTTGTCCACGATGCGGTACTGCGACTCCAGCTTGGTTATCGTGAGCGCGTTGCTCGACATCTCGGCGAGCCGCTCGGACTCCGACGCGATAATCTTCAGATACTGCGCCCGCTCCTCGTCCGAGACGCTCTTCTCGAGGATCAGCGTCGCGAATCCGTTGATCGAAGTTATCGGCGTCTTGAATTCGTGCGAGAAGTGATTGATGAAATCGTCGCGAAGTGTCTGCACGCTTTGCAGCTCTTCGCACATCCCATTGAAATTCGCGAATACTTCCCTGAACGGTCC
This sequence comes from uncultured Treponemataceae bacterium, assembly GCA_964404145.1. Taxonomy (GTDB): domain Bacteria; phylum Spirochaetota; class Spirochaetia; order Treponematales; family Rectinemataceae; genus UBA1306. Next base: position 247,565 of record CAYOIX010000004.1, on the reverse strand, counting down.
TCCTCCGTGCTCGCGGAGCCGTGTGCCGAACTTCCCATCCGCGACGGCCTCAATCGCCGAAAGCAGCTCGGATGTGTAGCGGGTTTCCGCCTTTAGGCTGGCATATGATACGAGCCCCATGATGAGTCCCATCGGGCCGATCATGCCGACCATGTTGACCGGTTGATATAGGCGATTCTGGCCCAGCACCATGTTCGCGAAGAAATCAACCAGTCCGAATGTCATTATGGACGCTATCACGATGACGATGGACTCGACGAGGCGCCGCTTCCTGAGGCTTTTCGCGATCTTCGATTTGACGATATCGCCCCTCTTCTCGATTTCCCTCGACCGCTGCCTCGTAGCCGATTGTCTCCCTATTTCCGACATCGATCTGGTCATGCGGCGGCGCAAAGCCCGCAGGCTGAAGTATGAGATGAGCCCCATGATGAGTCCCATCGGGCCCATCATGCTCAGCATGAGGACCGGATCATAAGAGCGGCCATCGCCCAATCTGACATAGGTGTCGTAATCCAAGAGCCCGAATGTCATCATGGACGCTATCGCGATGACGGCGGTCTCTATGGCGATCCGATTCCTGAGGCTTTTCGCTCCCTCCGATTTATTGCCGTTGCCTGCCCTCGAGTACGAGATCAGCCCCATGACGAGCCCCATAGGGCCTATCATGCCGAGCATGAAGACGGGATCGAAGGCCCGTTTGCTGCCCGCCGCGAGATTGGCGCCGCACTCGACCAGCCCGTATGCCATCACGGATGCTATGACGATGATTATGGACTCGATGAGGAGCCACTTCCCAGGTATTTTCGCGGTCCCCGACTTATCGATCTCGCGCATCGCCTCGATCCCCCTCGACTACGGCCTTGTAGCCGACCCCCTTCACCGCCACTATCTCGATTCCCTCGAAGTCCTTGATCTTGCTCCGCAGCCTGCTGATGTGAGTCTTGATAGTGTCCTCTCCGCTCACCGAGTCGTATCCCCATATTTCGTCCATCAGCTGACTCTTGGTGTAGATCCTGCCGGGCGACGAGAGGAGCTTGAACAATAGGTCGCATTCCTTCTTGGGCAGCTCGACCGACAGTTCGCCCTTCGTTATCGTGTATTTCGAAGCATCGAGGACTATCCCTCCCGTCTCGATCCTGTCTTCCGCGAATACGTGAGCCCTTCGAAGGAGCGCCTGAATCCTCCAGAGGAGCTCTTCATAGTTGACAGGCTTGGTCATATAGTCGTCCGTACCCGCGCGGAAGCCGATCCTCTTAGCGTCGAAGGACTGATTGGCCGTGAGCATTAGGACGGGAAGACCGAATCCTCGGCGCCGGATATTCTGAACGAGCTCGAAGCCGTCCATGCGCGGCATCATGATATCGGCTACGAGAAGATCGACATGGCTGGAGCCTATGATGTCCAGCGCCTCCTCGCCGTCGCCCGCGGTCAGCAGCGAATACCGAGCCTTGAGCCTATGGCCTATGAGAAGCTGGACGTTCTCGTCGTCCTCGGCGATCAAGATGACTGCCATTCCGATCTCTCGCAACCTATTCTAATCGTACTTCGCTTCGAGGTCATAGACCAGGGACATGAGATTGAGCCGCTCGTCGAGGAGTTGAATCTGGGTGCTCTGCCATGCAAGCTCGGCGTCCTGCAAGTCGAGCAGGCGCCCGGCTCCGGCCTTGTAGGCCGCGTCGGTCAGCTCGTAGGATCGCTTCGTGTCGCTCACCGCGTTTTTCAGGCTTTCGATTTTATCGAGGCCGTCTTGGATGAGACGGCGCTGATTCTCCTCGTCGTGACTCGCGTCGCGGGCCGTCGTATCGGCGCTCTCTCTGGCCAAAGCCAGCCGATCCTCGAGCTCTCCCCTTTTGACCCAGTACTCCGAGCCCGGAATGAGACCGGAGAGGCTGCAGGACAAGGTGATCGACAACGCCCCGGTGGACTGATACCAGTTCGAGGAGTTCCATATGTTGCCCGATGCAGGGCCGTTCAAGGTGGGGTCGGCGCTGTATTGAAGGGTCAAAATCGGGAGCAGCGACGCGTCCTGGGTCTTGAGGGCGTTTTCGAGCTTTTTCACCGAGAGCAGGGACTCGCCGACGTCGAACCGTGGGCCCCCGAGCTTCGCGTCGCCGGGAGAGCTTATCTTCTCGTCGTCGAGCGAACCTGAAAGCTCCATATCGTCGCGCTCGTCGAAGCCGAGTATTTCCTGGAACCGAGTGAGGGCGCTGAGCCTCGAAGTCTCCATGGAGCGCAGGTCGGGCTCGAGGCCTTCGACGTTCGCACGCGCGTACCTGTAGTTCAATTCGTTTCCCTGGCCGATATCATAGGAAACTTGGGCCTGCCGCAGCCTCTCCTTGGCGTTGTCGAGCCTCGAGCGGGTCACTTCGATCGCCTCCTTCAGCACGAGGAGCTGGTAGTAGAATTCCTTCACTGCGGCCGTCATCTGCTTTTCGGCCTTGGCCTTGTCCATCAGGCTTCCCTGATACTCCAGCGCCGTCTGGTCCATGAGCCGGAGGAATACGGGGCTGAACACTTCCTGGATCGTAAGGCCAAGGGCGAGGTTGTTCCTGTCGGGAACATAATAATAGATCGGTCCATTGGGCGGCATGCCTTCCAGGACCGTATACTGGCTGAGGTCGTTCATTCGCAGGGCCGATGCCGACGCCGAGACGCTCGGGTAGAACTTGTTGAGCGAAAAATCCTTCGCCCGTTTCTTGATTCGGGTCTCCCTGTCCGCCGACTTGACCGCCAAGTTATTCCTCAATGCGGCGGCGATCGCCTGATCCACCGACAGGACCGCCGGGGCCGGCTCGCCCGCCGCCGGCGCGAGGCCGGCGCAGGCAAGGACCGCGCCGGCCAAAAGTGCCTTGATCGTATTATGCATTCCAGTTCTCCATGGTTATAGGTTTGGCGCGGACAAAGCGGCGCTTCAGGGAATCCACTGCGAGGAAGCTGACGGGCACGATGACCATCGTGACGAGCAGTCCGAAGATGAGTCCGCCGATGAGTTCGACGCCCATGGCCTGTTTCAGCTCCCCTGCCGATCCCATGCCGAAGGCTATCGGCAGCATGCCGACGACCATGGCCGCCGTGGTCATGAAGATCGGGCGTATCCGAGTCGAGACTGCCTCCCTGAAGGCAGCTACTATGTCCATATTCCGCTCGTCGCGGTTTCTAAGCGCCCGGTCCACGAGCAGGATCGCGTTTTTCGCCGCGAGGCCGATGAGGAGGATCATCGCCATGATCGAGAAGATGTTGAGCGTCTGTTTCGTAACGGCGAGCGCGAAGAAGCCGCCGATCATGGTGAAGGGTAGGCTGAACATGACGGAGAGCGGATAGGAGAGCGAGTTGAACAGGATCGCGAGGATCGCATAGACCAGGATGAGCGACAGGAGCATGGCGAATACCATGCTGCCGAAGGCGTCCTGTTGACTCGAGAGCATGCCCGATGGGCGCACCTCGACATCGGAAGGAATCGAAAGACCTGCGGTCTTGGCCCGCACCTCGGCATCGATGTCGCCCGAAGGCCGGCCGATGGCCTGTGCAGTGATGGTTATATCGTCTTCCCTATCGAGTCGCTTGAGCATCGTGGGGCCGAAGGCGTTGCGTATGGTTGCGAACTGACTCAATCGTATCTGGCGGCCCTGACTGTTGGCAAAGCTTATATCCCCGATCTGGGTGGCGTTCGTCCTATCGAAGGCGTCGAGCGCGATCTTGATCGCGTAATCGGCGCCGCCCTCCTGGTAGTAGAGGTCGTCATTGCCGGTAAGCGCCGTCCTGAGCGAAGTGCCCACCATGTCGAGGCTGAGCCCCAGGTCCGCGAGCTTCGTGCGGTCTATGTCTATCTGTAGTTCGGGCTTGCCGTCGCCGACGGAAAGCTGGACGTCTCCCGTACCCTTGACCTGCTTCATTGCGGCTACCCAGGCCTTGGCGACCTTGAGGTTCTCTTCGTAATTCGGGCCCATGACGTCGTAGGATACCGGGCTTACCGAGGTACCTGTATCGACAATGCCTGCCTGTTGTATCAGGGCTTTCATTCCCGGAATGAGCCTGATCGAATCCCCCACCTCGGTGCCGACCTGAAGGGAACTCTTGCTGCGCTTCTTCTTCGGCGTCAATTGCACCGTCATCTCGGTCTCGTAGTTGGAGGAACCGGTCGAACTGTAACCGACCTTGGTGTAGACCTGCTCGATTTCGGGCCGCGCCCGCAGGTCCCGCTCTATCCCGAGGACAATGCGATCGTTCTCCTCGAGGGTCGTCCGTTCGGGAAATTCGAGACCGATCGTGAATTCTCCCCTGTCGATCCCTATTACGAATTCCGACCCGACGACCCCCGACCCGAGGAGCGCGAAACTGACCGCGAGGAGGAACAGGGCCGCGCCGATCGTCGATTTCTTGTGTCGCATGGCCCATTCGAGAATGGCCAGGAAAACCGATGCGATCCTTCCGAAGCCGCGATCGAAGGATTTCCCGAATCGGGCCATGGGGCCCGAGGAGCGTCTCGTCGTCGATTCGCCGAGCCGGGCGGCGAGGAGTGGCGTGAGGAAGAACGACACGAAGAGGCTGATCGCCGTCGCCATTACGATGGTGAGGCCGAACTGGATCAGGAGCGACCCTATCATTCCGCCTGCGAGGGATACGGGAAGAAACGCCACGATGATGACGAGAGTGACGGAGGAGGCCGCGAAGGCGATCTCCCTGGTCCCTTCGCGCGCCGCCTCGACGGCGCTTTTGCCGAGCAGCCTGTGCCGGTGGATGTTCTCGATGACCACGATGGAATCGTCCACGAGGATGCCGATGACCAGGGTCAGGGCGAGGAGGCTTATCAGGTTCAGCGTGAAACCGCCCACCCCCATGCCGATAAAGGTCGACAGCAGGGTCGCGGGGATGGCCATGATGACGATGAACGCGTTCCTGACGTCGTGCAGGAATAGGAGCATGATGACGCCGACGAAGAGGATGGCGAGCGCGATGTCGTCGACCACGTCGCGGGCCGACCCGAGCGTGAAGACGGACGCGTCGTCGACTACCGCGAACTGGAGGTTTTCCGCCTTGTATTCGTTCTCCATGCGGGAAAACTCCGTATGGACCAGCTTCGAGATCTCGACGGCGTTGGCCCCCGACTGCTTGAGTATCTGCACGCCGATCGCTTCTTTGCCGTTGTAGCGGAATATGGTCTCGGAATCCGCGAGGCCGTCCTCCACCCTGGCTACGTCCCCCAGGTGGATGCTGCCCGCGCCGGGGAGGGCGACGAGCGCGAGATTCCTCATCTCGTCGAGATTCTTGAGCTTGCCCGCTATTCGGACGACGTACTCCCCGTCCGTATCCTTGATGGACCCGGCGGGGAAGTCGAGGTTCGCCGCCCCGATCTTCTGCAGCACGAGGAGGATGGGGATTCCGTACTGTTCGAGTTTCGATTGCGAGAGGCTCACTCGGATCTCCCGGGCGTTTCCCCCGATCATGGTGACCTGCCCCACGCCGCCGATTCGATTCAGGCTCGGCTTGACCGTATCCTTGACGAACTCGTAGAGTTCGCCTTTCCCGATGTCGGCCGTGATCGCGAGCTGGATGATCGGGATGTCGGATATCGAAAGCTTCTTGACGGAGGGTATCTTCACCGACGAAGGGAAATCGCTCATCTTCGCGTTGATCTCTCGCTGGACGTCCTGGATCGCCACGTCGATATCGGCGTTCGCGTCGAACTCGAGCACGACGATGCTCGAGCTCTCGATGGACTGCGAGGCGACGTGCTTGACCCGGGCGATGCCCGATACGGCATCCTCGATCTTTTTGGTCACCTGGTCCTCGACCTCTTTGGGTGAGGCTCCCGGATAGATCGTCTGGACGGTGAGGGAGGCCAAGGACAGAGGAGGAATCAGTTCGTACTTCATGCCCGAGTATTCGACGATCCCGAGAAAGGCCAGGAGGCCGAAGACGACGACAATAGCGATCGGGCGCACGAGAGGCAGGTCGAGTATTTTCATCGGTTGTTTCCGTCCGAAACTATCACGCTCACGCCCTCGCTCAGGTTGTTTTGGCCTCCGGTCACGATCTGGTCGCTTTCGTCGAGCCCCCGCAGGACCTCGATGTCGGTGCCGTATTCCCCGCCCGTGACGATATCGGTCAGTTTCGCCGTTCCATCCTTCACGACGTAGACCTGGGGCTTTTGGTAGTCGCCCGCCAGGCTCGCGCGCGGAATTGCGAGAATCTCCTTCTGCCCCAATTTGATGCGGGCCCGCGCCGACATTCCGTCGTACAGGGGCTTCCCGGCGACGCTCTTCAGGGCGATCTCGACGGGGAAGGTGAGCGCCGTATCCCCTTGCGGACTTATTGCCGAAACGCGCCCCGTGAAGACGACATCCGGGTAGAGATCCGAATCGATGTCCACGGCCATGCCGTCGTGGAGATTTAGGACATCCCGCTCGCCTACCCGAACCGTCATCTTGAGGTCGTCGGTGTCTACGATATGGACGACCGGCGCGCCTCCGCCCAGCATCGAACCGACAGTGACGAACCTTTGCGTCACGACGCCGGCGAGCGGAGCGCGGACCTTCGCGTTCTCGAGGTCGCGGCGCGCCAGAAGAAGTTGGGACTCGGCGTTTGCGAGCGCGAGCTTGGCGCCCTGTCTGTCGGAGTCGGATATGACTTTCTGGGAGAAGAGGCCCTGGGCCCTGTCCCAATCCGATTTGCTCTTATCGTAGGCGGCTTGGGCGGTATCGAGCGAAGACTGCTTCAACTCGTCGTCGATCTGAACGAGGACCTCGCCCTTGGAGACCCGTTCCCCCGTTTCGGCGAAGACCGCGACGACCTTACCCTGGGTTTCGGCTACGACCTGAACCTCGTTTTCGGCATGAATCGTCCCGGCGAGCGCCAATGCCCCCTGCACATCCTTTTTCCCCGGCCGCGCGGTCGCGACCGATATCTTCGGGTCGGCTTTGGCGGATGACGCAGTTGAACCCTTGCTTACTCCGCATCCGGCGATCGCTATGGCTGGCCCTAATGCCATCAGGGCCAGTAAACTCAGGCTTTTTTTTCTCGCATTCTCGTGTCGATTCATCAAGCGCTCCTTGCATACAGCGAATGAATACCGAGTTCCTACTCGGTCCCACGCTGACGAGAAGTAGTTCTTGACATGAGACTCGCGCCCTAAGGTTACGCGAAAGTAAACTTCGGGAAAAATCTGAATTTCGGGGGTTGGTGCCTACTGGCCCGTGAAGTTGAATATGCCTGCGGTTATCGGAAGCTTCGCCTGGTCCTTGGAGGAAGGTCGTTCGGTAGGCGAGGTCGCCGGGAGACGCGATCGGCGGGAAGACCAGGAAAAATACTGAGAAACTATCGCATCCGTTTCGCCCGAGACGATGCGGAACAGGGCGTCTTCTTCACTGCCGCTTCGGCCAGGTCCGCAGGGCCGGAGAATCGCTAGAGAGAAGCTTTTTCAAGAGCCTTGTAGGCGTCGCTGCCGGGCAATTTCGGGTTTTGCTTCGCGTAGTCGAGGGCGGTCTTTCCCGAATTGTCCTTGGCCTTGGCATCGGCGCCCGCTTTGATGAAGGTGAAGATCAGCACCGGCGCGTTGGCGCTCTGCGTGGCATACATGAGCGGTGTCGCGCCGTTCGGGTCCTTCGCGTTGATGTCGGCCCCGAGCCTGACAAGCACGACGGCGATCCTCGGATCTTGATTCATCATCTCCCCGTAGGTCAGCGCGTACATCAGGGCAGTCAAGCCGTTCGGGTCCCGCGCATTCAGGTCGGCGCCCGCCCTCGCGAGGAGCATGACCACTTCCTGATGCTTATCGTCGGCGGCGGCGAGCATCAGGGTGGTCAGGCCATCCTTGGTCTTCGCTTTCGGATCGGCCCCCGCCTCGAGAAGCGCTCCTACGATGTCCCCGGCGGCGTTATGCATGACCGCGGAATGCAGCGGAGCCACGCCGTTTGGGTTGGGCTCATTGGCCTTCGCGCCGGCCTGGAGCAGCGCCTTCACGACGGTCGAGGGGAAGCCGTTGGCGAGGGCCGAGACGAGGGGGGTGTCTACGCTGGTGGCATTCGGCTTCGCCCCGGCTTTCAATAGTTCGAGAACGAAGTCCGGAGAGAACTTCCTGCCGAGCGCGATGATGAGCGGCGTATAGCCGTTCTGGTCCGCGAGGTTGACGTTCGCTCCGGCGCGGACGAGGGCGAGAGCCACCTCGGGATGCATTTCGGTATTATCGAGGTTATCCAGCAGTGGAGAGCAGCCATTGATATCGAGCGCGTCGAGACCGGCCCCCGCCTTGGCGAGGACCGTGATCACATCGGGGTTCCCGTTGTATTGAGCGGCCAGATGCAGGGGAGTGAAATCGTTATCGCCCTTGGCCTGCACATTGGCACCCCGATCGATGGCCGCTTGTACCTGATCCGGAGTCCCCGTCCTCACGAGATCGGCGAAGTCCTGAGCCTGGATCCCGACGGCGAAGGCCGATGCGAGAGAAATCGAAAGGAATGTCAACTTTTTCATCGATAGCCTCTTTTTAAGCGATATTTCCCGAATGATTCGTTCTTCGTGCCGGTCATGGGGATGCTCTCCCCTCCACCCTCCATTTTACTGGAACCTGGCTATCCGTCAAGACGATTGCCGTTCCCGAGCCCTCGTCGGCGTCCGATGCTGCTATCGCTACCGGGCGATGGAGTTCAAATCCTGACAGTACGACTGCATTTTTCTCCAGTCGACCGCACAATTTCGACCCGGCGCATCGTCGTACATGGCGACAGTATCTAAGTCGACATTAGGAGGTCGAGCATGGCTAATTTCGTGCTTCTGTACAGCGGCGGCAAGGTTCCTACGACTCCCCAGGAAGGCGAGGCGTCGATGAAGACCTGGATGGCTTGGTTCGAAACGCTGGGGGCCGCAGTGGTGGACGCGGGAGCGCCCTTCGGCGCGTCGAAGACCGTGGGCTCCGTCGGTATCCAGGAGGGGGCGGGAGGGAATGTCTCCAACGGCTACAGCATCGTCCAGGCGGCTTCCTTGGCAGCGGCGGCCACTCTCGTGAAGACCTGCCCGATCATCGCCGAGGGCGGCAAGGTCCATCTCTTCGAGAAGGCGGCCATGTAGCGAGGAAGGATGTCTCGACGGACCGGCGGCCATCTGAACGGGGGGATGAGGCTGCGCGCGGCATCGACCGCGCCGTCCCCATCCCCCTCCTCGGTCCCGTGGTGCTCGAGAGGAGTGTCGTATGCAAGCCATGGTGCTCTTCGGAATTCAATTCGCCTTGAGCGCGACAGCCTTCGCGCTTCTCGCCGCATGGAGCATAGCGCCGATCATTTCCAAGCTTTCGCGGGCGAAGGCTCTGGCGCCGCTGCTGTGGGTCCACGCGTTCCGCGTCGTCGGCGGGACCATCATGGCTCCGGGCGCCGTCGACGCGGGCGTGCCCATGACCTTCCGGACGATGATCGGATACGGCGATCTGGCGACGGCCATCCTGGCTCTGGCGGCTCTGATCGCCCTTCGCGCCCGCTTCCGCGGCGCGTTCGCCTTGGTCTGGCTGTGCGTGATAGTCGGGACCCTGGACACGGCGAACGCCATCGTTCAATCGATGCGTTATAGCGTGTTTACCTATCCCCTCGGGGTGAACTGGGTGATCGTGACCATCTACGTGCCGGCCTTGCTGGTGAGCGGCGTTCTGATCGTCATCCAATTGCTCAGGACCGATCGAGAATAGCCTCGCGGGAAACCGCCGATGCGCGAGGTCCCGTCGCGCTCCGGTCCGTCATCCCCAAATCAGGTCGTAGCGATAGACTCGCGTCTCCCCGGGGCGCCAGAAGGGTATCGAAGAGCTTCGCAGCCCGGCGCCGACGGAGTCGTAGGCCGCGTTGGCAGGTTCCCAGGCCAGGTTGCGATCGCCCCTGAATCCGCCGTTGGTCATCCAGAGGCCGAGTCCCGGCAGGTCTGCGGCGTTCCACTCGATCCGCATCCCTTTTCCCAGGCTCGGGAATCGCAGGCCGCAAGCCGCCGCCCCGGGCGGCAGCTCGTACCAGTATTTCGCCGACGAGCCGCGCCCGGGGAGCACAGGGCTCGCCTGGCTTCCGCGGTCGGGGCGCAGGAGCGCCGGCGAACTCGGAAAGACTTGTCTGGGTCCGGAATAGGCTCGGGGCGGCGCCAATTCCATATCGTCTTCCCAGCGCGTCAGCGCGTGGAGCACCCAGAGCGCGGGCCAGGCGTAGTCGCCGACGTTCGCGATTTCGATTCTCACCGCGATTCGCCTTCCCTCCAGCTTCAGCGCGCGGCGATATCTGTAGGGCAGGCAGACGCCTTCGGCTTCCAGGACCAGGGCCTGCGACTCGACCCTGGCGGAGAAATCCAGGGTCCAGACCTCGCCATGGTCGGGCAGGTCGATCCTTCGATCGCCGATGGGCAGGGTCTCGGCGTCGATGCAGGGGAAGCATTCGTCCCAGCCCGAGGCGTCGTGCGCCGCGAAGTCGTCGCCCAGTCGACGGCGACGGTAGGCTGCGGGCGGGGGGAACAGGAGCTCGCAGTCGTCGGGCAGCGAGGTGACGGAGGCGATTTTCCCGCCGAGTCCCGGCAGTATCCGTACCGATAGTTCCTCGTTGGACATTTCCCAGCTCGGCCAGGGCTCATGATCGACGCTTTCTACGATGCGCGCGGGCATACGGCTACGGCTCCTCCATAAAGACTCTCCACGAAAGTCGAATATGGTTTTATAATGCTTCGATGAAGTTGCTCAAGGTCGAGGGCCTGTGCTACTCGCGCAACGGTCACCAGCTGATAACGAATGTCAACCTGGAGATTCGCAACAGGCAGGTGACCGGCCTCGTCGCCGACAATCAGGAAAGGCTGCAATTGCTCCTGGCGGTGATCGGCGGCAGCTTCGCGGAGGACCAGGGGACCGTCTCCATCAAGGGCGAGGCCGTAAAGGCGTCGGAGCGCCTGAAGCGGATCGGGATCGCCCAGGAGCCCGGGACCCTGGTGGACAAATTGTCGGTCCTCGACAATATCTTCCTGTCGTCCACGAGACCCTTCGCCCGCTTCGGACTACTGAACAAGCGCATGATGAAGAGGCAGGGGAAGGAGATCCTCCATCGCATAGAGGCCCTTATCCCCATCGAGAAGTCCCTGGGCAAGGTGGAGCCCGATTCGCGCATCCTGGTGGATATCGCCCGGGTCCTGGCGAAGGATCCCGATTGCTACATATTCAACGGCGTGACCCGGGGCATGGGTTTGCGGCAATACGACAGCTTCAAGACTCTGGTCCGCGAGCTGAAAGGGAACGGCCACGGCGTATTGCTGGTGCCGGTCAATAAGGAAGATATCAGAGTCATGGTCGACATCCTCTACTTCCTCAAGAATGGACAATTGTTCGAGATCGAAGACTGCAAGGAACTGTCGGACGAGGACCTCAACGATTTCCTCCTGAGTCCGGGCAAGCGATACTACAAGGCGGCGAACGATCCCATCCAGAAGGCCATGGAGATCATAGACACCGAGGCCTGCGGGGAGGATATCGATTTCCGGCGGCTGGCGGAGCGGGTGGCCATGAGCTACGACAACTTCCGTCGCCGCTTCAAGCTGAAGGTCGGGCAGTCTCCGTACCAGTACTTCCTCTTGCGGAAGACCGAGAAGGCCAAGGAGCTCCTCCTGTATACCGACACCGACATCAAGGACATCGCGGTCCAGGTGGGCTTCTCGGATCCCTACTATTTTGCCCGCGTCTTCAAGGAGAGGGAGGGGATAGCCCCGGGACGATTCCGCGGGGCCAAGCTGCCGGATAGGCTCGAGAAATGATCAAAGCTCCGGAAAAATCCCATTTTCTCAGGAAATTTTCCCTTTTTTGTAAATATTGAAAAAATAATTGCGGATTTCTGCTCAATAAACACATCCGATTAGTCAACACGATCATTTCCAGGTTAAAAAACCGGGTGTAGAGTCGCTTTTCGCGATCGAGGAATATCGCTAGCCGGGTGGCGTCGCCACGTTCCGTTCGGCGGTTCCGTCAATCGCGGCGCGACATTAAGGAGGGGAGAATGAACCTGAAGAGGATCCTGCTGCTGGCTCTCGCGGTTCTTGCGGTAAGCGGCCTGGCGGCGCAGGCGAAGGTGAAGATCGGCTTCCTGGTGAAGATGCCCGAGGAGCCCTGGTTCCAGAACGAGTGGAAGTTCGCCGACCTGGCCGGCAAGGAGCTCGGCTTCGATGTCATAAAGATCGGGACCACCGACGGCGAGAAAGTGCTCGGGGGCATCGACAACCTGGCAGCCCAAGGAGTGAAGGGCTTCGTGATCTGCACGCCGGATACCAAGCTCGGCCCCGCCATAGTCGCCAAGGCCAAGGCCGCCGGGATGAAGGTCCTCGCGGTCGACGATCGATTCGTCGGCGCCGACGGCAATCCCATGGTGGACGTTCCCTATCTCGGCATCAGCGCCAGCAAGATCGGCGAGACCGTGGGCCAGAATTGCTACAAGGAGTTCAAGGCTCGGGGTTGGAAGGCCGCCGAATCCGGCGTCCTGGCCATCAGCTTCAACGAGCTTCAGACCGCCCGCGATCGTGTCGAGGGCGCGGACAAGGCCTTGACCGACGGCGGCTTCCCCGCGGCCAACATCTACGACTCTCCCGAGAAGACCACCGATACGGAAGGCGGCTTCAATGCGGCCAATGTCACCATCATCCAGCATCCCAACATCAAGAATTGGATCGTCATCGGCCTGAACGACGAAACCTGCATCGGCGGCGTCCGCGCCTTGGAAGGGCGCGGCTTCAAGCTGCCCAACATCGTCGGCATAGGCATCGGCGGCGCCGCGCCGGCCATCAATGAGCTCAAGAAGAATACCGGCTACGTGGGCTGCGTCCTCCTGGCCGCCCGCCAGCACGGATACGACACCGCGAAGATGATGTTCAACTGGGTGACCAAGAACCAGGCTCCCCCCGCGGATACCCGCACGGCGGGTACCTATATAGATCGGAAGAACTATGTCAAGGTGGTGACCGACGCCGGCCTTGAAGACCTGCTCAAGTAATCCCGCCCGAATCGCGGGGCGCCCGGGGCCCGCGCCCCGAGGCGCCCCGCGCCGCGATCAACCACGAGGAATGCGATGCCGACCAGAACGGGACCAGGGGATTACCTGCGATTCGAAGGAGTCAAGAAAGTCTTCCCGGGCGTGTGCGCCCTCGACGGCGTGGAGTTCGGCCTGCGCGAGGGCCGCGTGAACGGTCTCGTCGGCGAGAACGGCGCCGGCAAGTCGACCCTGCTCAAGGTGCTGTCGGGAGCCCACGCCCTCGATTCGGGGCGTCTGGTGATCGACGGGAAGCCCGTGGTCTTCCGCTCGACGCAGGACGCCATCCAAGCCGGGATCGCCGTCATCTATCAGGAGCTCAACCTGGTCCCCGACATGAGCGTCGAGGAGAACATGATGCTCGGCCACATGCCGAGGACCCTGGGCCTGATCGACCGCAGGTCCATGCGCAGGGCGGTCCGCTCGGAGCTGGAGAAGCTGGGCGAGAGCATCGACCCGGCGGCCCGGGTGCGCGATCTTTCCATCGCGCAGCGTCAGATGCTCGAGATCTCGAAGGCCCTGATGCTCGACGCCAAGGTGATCGCCTTCGACGAGCCCACGAGCAGCCTGACCGACCGCGAGGTCCGAAAGCTGTTCGAGGTGATCGTCGAGCTGAAGAGGAAGGGCTGCTGCATTCTCTACGTCTCCCACCGGCTCGAGGAGATATTCCGGATCTGCGACGCGGTGACGATCCTGCGCGACGGCAGGATGGTCGAGGACGTCAAGGACATGAGCCTCGTCGACTACGACTTCCTGGTCAGCCGGATGGTTGGGCGCTCCATCCAGGACGTCTACGGATATCGTCCCAGGCTTCTCGGGGAGGAGGCTCTCGCGGTATCGGGCATATTCGGTAAAGGATTGCGGGAACCGGCCTCCTTCTCGGTGCGCAAGGGAGAGATCGTCGGCTTTTTCGGCCTGGTCGGGGCCGGGCGGAGCGAGTTGATGAAGCTCGTTTTCGGCGCCGAGAGGATCACGGCGGGAACCATAGGCGTGTGCGGCCGGGAGGCGGCGTTCCGCAACCCCCGCGGGGCCATCAAGGCCGGCATTGTCCTCTGCCCCGAGGACCGCAAGTACGAAGGCATCATCCCGGTCAGGTCCGTGGCCGAGAACATCAACATAAGCATCCGCCGGCTGATGAGCCTCTTCGGCTTCTTCATCGATTCCCGCCGCGAGAGGAAAAACGCGACGGATTTCGCCCGGCGCCTGAACATCAGGACTCCTTCGCTCGAGCAGCTCATCGCGAAGCTGTCGGGAGGGAACCAGCAGAAGGCGATCCTCGCCCGCTGGCTGTCGGAGGACGTCAAGGTCATCCTCATGGACGAACCGACTCGCGGCATCGATATCGGAACGAAAAGCGAGATCTACTCCATAATTTACGAGCTGGCGGAAAAAGGCGTGGCCGTCGTGGTGGTCTCGAGCGAGCTGCCCGAGGTGCTGGGCGTCAGCGACAGGATAATCGTGATGAGGGAAGGCCGGATCGTAGCTTCGGTACCGCGGGCGGAGGCCGATCAGGACGGCATACTCAAGATCGCCCTGCCTCAGGTCGACGATCGCGGTCTGTAGGACCGATACCTCATTTCTCGCTGCAAAGGAATCATCATGGATTCGAAGATCGAGAGACCGGACCTGATCCAGAGCCTGCGGCATCTTTGGGACGACGCCGGCATGTTCATAGCCTTCGCCGCCATGTTCGTGCTGCTGTCGCTGTTCGTGCCCTTCTTCTTCACCATCCAGAACATGATAGGCCTCGCCCTGTCGGTCTCGATGGTGGGCATGGTCGCCTGCACCATGCTCTTCTGCCTCGCGTCGGGGGATTTCGACCTGTCGGTCGAGGGCATCGTCGTCCTGGCGGGCGTCCTGTGCGCGGTCGTGATAAACCTGACCGGCAGCATCCTCCTCGGGGCGCTGGCGGGGCTCGCTGGCAGCGCCCTGGTCGGCTTCCTCAACGGCGCGATAATCGCCAAGCTCAAGATCAACGCCCTCATCACCACCCTGGCCATGCTGTATATCGTGCGGGGCCTTTCCTTCATCGTCTCCAACGGCAGCGCGGTCGGGATAGCCAACGAGTCCTTCTTCAAGCTGGGCAACGGCAGCATCCTGGGCATCCCCAACCCCATCTGGGTGACCATCGTCCTGTTCGCGATCTTCGGCATCCTCCTGGACAGGACCACCTACGGGCGGAACACGCTCGCGATCGGCGGCAACAAGGAAGCCTCGCGACTGGCCGGCATCAGCGTCGATCGCATCAAGATCCTCATCTTCACGATCCAGGGACTCGTATCGGGGGCCGCGGGAATAATCCTGGCGTCGCGCATGACCAGCGGCCAGCCGAACAGCTCGGTCGGCTTCGCCCTGGACGTCATCTCCGCCTGCGTCCTCGGCGGCGTCAGCCTCACCGGCGGCATCGGGACCATATTCGGCGTCATCGTCGGCGTCCTCATCATGGGCACCCTCCAGGACGCGATGAACCTGATGAACATCCCGACCTTCTATCAATACCTGGCCAAGGGCGGCATCCTGCTTCTGGCGGTCATTTTCGACCAGCTCAAGCAGAGGAAAAAATGACCGGCGCGACCGGAGGGATCATGACCAATCTCGAGCGCTTCACCAAGGCGATCGACCGCCTGCCGATCGATCGGGTGCTCACCTACGACTTCATCGACAACGAGCGGATACTGACCCGCCACGGCGGCTACGATCCGTCCCGCGGATACGGCTCCGGGCAGATGGCGGAGATGAACGGGGAAGCCTTCCAGAGGATCGGGCTCGACATGACCCGCTACCTCTACGATCCGGTCAATCACTGGATGGGCTCCAAGATCGAGAATTGGATCCGCTTCTTCGGGGTAGGACGCGACGATTGGAGGGTGGACCAGGCGGGGGGGACGGCCTGGATCGCGAAGCGGCCCTTCTCGAACCTCCGCGAGCTGGAGCGGCACATGCCCAGGCTCCCCAGGCTCGACGAGGTCCGCGAGTGGTTCGCTCCATTCCTAGCCGGCGTCAAGGAGCTCTGCGACCGCCGCGACCTGGTATGGATAGGGGCGGTGGAAGGGCCGATAACCGACGCGTACACCTACATGGACATGGAACTCTTCTGCCAGGCCATCTACGACGCTCCCGAGCTGGTCGACCACATAATGGACTGCACCGGCAGGTTCTCGGCCTATGTCGCGCAGGTCTATGCGGAGAGCCCGTCGTCGCCGCTCATGTTCATGGGGGAGGACATCTGCGGCTCGGGCGGGCCGATCTTCAGCCCGCAGTTCATCGTAGAGCAGGGCGTACCGCGCTGGCGCTGGATCATGGATCCCATCCGCGAAAAGGGACTGAAGTTCCTGTTCCATACCGATGGGCACTACGGAGCCGCCTTGCCGATCATCTTCGACACACTGGGGGCGGACGGCTTGAACCCCATAGAGCGCAACGGCTGCAACGACATCTTCGAGATCCACGCCGCCTACCCGGACAGGCTCCTCTTCGGCAACGTCTGCTGCGAGGTCACACTGCCGCTGGGGAACGCGTTCGACGTCGAGGACGAGACCCTCGAGCTCCTCGAGCGCATAGGGCCGGACGGCGGCATCTTCATCGGCTCCTCGAGCGAGATCCACGACCAAGTCCCGCCCGAAAACGCCCGGACGATGTACGGGACCGCCCACGACTACGGCTCGTACCCGATCGACGTGGACAGGATCCGCGCCAGGCGGCGCGAGATAAGGGACGGGCTCGATACCAGGTCCGAGCCCCAGCGGATGAGGACCTTCGCTTGAGACACCGAGACCGCGTCGCCATGGCGCTGAGCCGCGAGCCGCCGGACCGCTGCCCGATGCAGATCAGCTTCACGCCCGAGTTCGCCGCGAGATGGCGGGCCCGCGCGGGTCTCTCGGCCGAGGGCTCGGCCAATCCCCACGGAGGCGGCAACGCCTACGATCTCGAGATCGGGCTCGGCGAGGACCTTCTCCTCTGCTCCGTGGGCTGGGCCAACTCCTACTACGGCGGCGACTCCTACACCGACGAGTGGGGGGTCGGGTGGAGCTCGACGGAGTACACCACGCCCTTCGGCAAGGGGCGGTACACCGAGATGAGGCGCCATCCGCTCGCGGACGAGTCCGCGCTCTCCTCCTATCGCGCGCCCGACCCCGAGAGGGAGGAGCTCTATCGCCCGGCCGCCGACCTCGTGGCGCGCTACGGCTCCGAGTACTGGATCGTCGGCGTCACGGTGACGACCATCTTCGAGACCGCCTGGGGCCTCCGAGGTCTCGAGCCCCTCCTCATGGACATGCTCGCCGATCCGGACCTCGCGGACGCCATCCTCGACATACCCTTCCGCTACCATCTGGCCGCGGCCAAGCGGCTCGCGCGGATGGGGGTCGACATGATCTGGACCGGGGACGACGTAGGCTCCCAGCACAGCATGATCATGTCGCCCGAGACCTGGCGGCGCTTCCTGAAGCCCCGCATGGCCGAGTTCATCTCCGAGATCAAGGCGACGAGGCCCGGGATCAAGATCGCCTACCATTCCGACGGCGACATTGGACCGATCATCCCCGAGCTCATCGAGATAGGGCTCGACGTGCTCAATCCCGTCCAGCCGGCGAGCGTGGACCCGGCGGAGCTCAAGCGGCTCTACGGCGATCGGCTCTGCTTCTGGGGCACGATCGACGAGCAGAGGACCCTGCCCTTCGGCAGCCCCCAGGAGGTCCGCAGGGAGGTGCGGCAGAGGATAGGGACGATCGGGAAGGGCGGAGGCCTCATCATAGGCCCCACCCACCATGTCCAGCTCGACACGCCCCTGGAGAACTTCGAGGCGATGGTCGACGAGATCGTGAAGACGGACTGCGCCCGGTGAGGGACTCGCCGTCCCGCGGGCGCGCCGGAAGGCCGGCGATGATCCTTCGCTTCAGCGCTTGGCCTGACGAGAGGTCACGTCGAAGATGACGGCCGCCGCGAGCACGGCGCCTCGGATGATGTACTGAAGGGCGATGTCGGTGCCGAGGAGGTTCATGCCGCTGGTCAGCGTCATATACACTATGGCTCCGATGAGGGAGCCGGTCACCTTCCCGACGCCGCCGGCCGCGGAGACCCCGCCTATGTAGGCCGCGGCTATCGCCTTGACAGACTGCGGACTGGGCGCGACCATACCCTCAGGCTGGATAGAGGAGCGACCATGGACGCGATCGAGCTGAATACCGGCGACGAGATACGGGACTTCGTCTCCACCAAGCTGCAGGCCATTTTGGATTCCTTTTCCATCCTCAACATCGGATCCATCACCAAGTTCGTGGACCCGATCAACTGCAACCTGCGCCTCTCCGAGGCGCTCGAGCTCTTCGCCTCGAGGGAGGACGTGAACTCCCTGCCGGTCGAGGGCGACCGCGGGGTGATCGGGATCATCCAGAAGAAGGACCTGCTCCAGAAGAAGACGGCGCTGATGTCGGTCACCGATCCTTCGGTGGAGAGGTTCCTGGGCCGCGCCACCTTCTCCGTCGACGCGTCCGAGAACTGCGAGAAGACGATGGGCCTCATCCTCAACCGCGATCCGGAGAACCTCTACGACGATTTCATGATCTACGAGCGCGGCAGGTTCTTCGGCATCGGCACCTTCGCGGACCTCTCGCGGAACATAGCCGCGATCAGGAACGTGGACCTCGACAAGGCCAGGAAGATGCAGGAGTTCCTCATGACGAGGAACGCGATCGCCGGCCCGGGCATCGTGGCCGAGCGCTACGTCCGGATGGCCCACGCGATCGGCGGGGACTACCTGCAGTGCATGGACATCAACGAGGGGCTCTCGATGCTCTCCTGCTTCGACGTTTGCGGGAAGGGGACGGCGGCCGCCCTCCTCACGAGCATACTGAGCGCCTTCTTCGCGACCCTCAAAGCCTGCGGCTCCCTCCCCTCCTACACTCCGTCGTCGATCCTCTCGAGCCTGAACTCCGTCGTCATGGACCAGACGCCCGAGGAGATCTTCGTGGCCGGCGTCCTCGTGTTCGTGGACCGGGCGAAGCGCGAGGTGACCTTCTACAATTGCGGCTTCTCCCCCCTGTACGTCTTCTACACCGACGAAGAGGAGGGGAAGACCAGGGGCAAGATCATCAACCCCGACCTCTGGCCGCTCGGGATCAACCAGTTCTCGGACCCGCGGGGAAGCAGCTTCCCGGTGCACAGGAACTTCAGGCTCTTCCTCCACTCGGACGGCTTGACCGACGCCCGCAACGAGCGCGGCGAGCAGTACGGAGAGGAAAACCTCCGGAAATTCCTCTACCCGAGGTGCATGAAGAAGGCTCGGGTCATCGTCGAGGAGCTCGACAAGGAGATCAGCGCCTTCATTGCCACGGCGCCCCAGGCCGACGACATCACGGCGCTCGTTGCGGAGATCTCGTAGGGGCGGCCCCAACCCCCGCCGCTCGCGCGTCTTGCGACGATCGCGTGAATCGCTTTCGTCCATTGAGCAGGGGCGCCGGCGGAAAGGGGTCGAGCGATTCCGCAGCCCATCGGGCCTCAAAGGCGAGGACTAGCGAGACCCCTTGCAGCCGAGCGGGCCCCCTGCGCCGGGGACGAAGGCGATTCGCGCTAGTTGCCGATGTCCACGCGGGCGGCGGGCGCTACGGCATTTCGGCCGGCCTCGATCGCGCGCATGTTGAGCGGCACCAGTTTGTGCTTCGACTCGGGGAAGAAGGCCTTCAGGATCGACTCGATCTTGCCGAGCCTCACCGCGCCCGTGGCTGCGGCGAGCGCGCCCATCATGACCATGTTCGCCGTCTTCGCGTCCCCGATCTCCTCGGCGAGCTCGACGCAGGGCACTTCGATCACGCGAAGGTCGGCGCGGGAGGGACGACTCTTCACGAGGCTCGAGTTGAGAAGGAGGATCGCGCCCCGGCGGGCCATCTCCTCGGATATCGGCAGGGAGCTTTCGTTCATGACCACGCAGGAGTCGGGCGAGGTGACGAGGGGGCTCGCGATCTCCGAGCTCGAGACGACGACCGAGGCCCTCGCGATGCCGCCTCGCTTCTCCGCGCCGTAGAAGGGGAAGAAGGTGACCTCGAGCCCCTCCTTCATCGCGCAGTAGACCCATAGCTGGCCGAGGGAGATTATGCCCTGGCCGCCGAAGCCCGCCATGAAAGTCTTCTCGGTCATTCGGCGCCCCCTGCCGCGGTCGACGTCGCCGTAGGCGACGAAAGCTCGTTCTTTATCTCGCCGAGGGGGAAGGCGGGAACCATGTCGCTCGCGACCCAGGCCGCGGCCTCTCCAGGGCTCATCTGCCAGTTGGTCGGACAGGGCGAAAGCACCTCCACCATCGTGAAGCCTATGCCCCGGAGCTGGGCCTCGAAGGCGCGCTTGATATATTGTTTGGTCTTTCGGACGTTGATCGCGGAATCGACCGAGCCCCTCGCGATGTATTTCGTTCCGCCCAAGGTGGCGAGCATCTCGCAGACGCGGATGGGATATCCCATGCCCGCCACATCGGGATCGCGGCCCCGGGGCGCAGTGGTGGCCTTTTGGCCCACCAAGGTGGTCGGGGCCATCTGACCGCCGGTCATGCCGTAGATCGCGTTGTTCACGAAGATGGTCGTGAACTTCTCGCCCCGGTTGGCCGCGTGGACGATCTCCGCCGTGCCTATCGCGGCGAGGTCCCCGTCGCCCTGATAGCAGATCACCAGGTGGTCCGGGCGCATCCGCTTGACTCCCGTGGCGCCGGCGGGCGTCCGTCCGTGGGGAACCTGCACCGAGTCGAAGTCGAAATAGAGGTCGGCCCAGATCGCGCAGCCCACCGGGTTCATGATGATCGACCTTTCCCGGGCGCCCAGCTCGTCCACCACCTCCGCGATGAGCCTATGGATCACCCCGTGCCCGCAGCCGGGGCAGTACTTGGTCTGTATGGGCTCGAGACTCTTCGGGTGAGCGTAGATTACTTCCATCCCATCAACCTCTTGGCTTCCGCCAACACTTCTTCCTCGCTCGGCACGACGCCCCCGCAGCGGCCGTAGAAGTCCACGGCGGCCGCGCCGTTCACGGCTAGCCTCACGTCCTCGACCATCTGCCCCATGCTCATCTCCACCGCGAGGAAGCGCTTGCCCCCGCCCGCGAGCCTGGCGAGCTCATCCTTGGGGAAGGGCCAGAGGCTTATCGGACGGAAGAGGCCGAGCTCGAGGCCCTGGGCCTTCGCCGCCTGGATCGCCCCGAGGCATACGCGGCTCGCCGTGCCGTAGGCCACCAGGACCAGCTCCGCCTTCGCCAGGTTCACTCCTTCAAAGGAAGAGCGCGCCTTGGCGATCTCCCCGTAGCGCTCGAAGCGGGCCTTCACCTTGGCCTCGAGCTCGGGCGGGTCGAGGATGAGGGACGATACATGGTTGGCCTGCCTGCCGGCGCTTGGGCCGCCGACGGCCCAAGGCCTGTCGGGCCGCTTCGAGGCGTCCTTCTCCGGCGGGAGGACGACGCCCTCCATCATCTGCCCGATGAGGCCGTCGGCGAGGATCATCACGGGCATGCGCCACTTCTCGGCGAGGCCGAAGGCCTCGTAGGTGAGGTCGGCTGCCTCCTGGACGCTCTTGGGCGCGAGGACGATGTGATAGTAGTCCCCGTGGCCGCCGCCCCGGGTGGCCTGGAAATAGTCGCCTTGGGAAGGCGCTATGCCGCCGAGGCCGGGGCCCGAGCGGGCCACGTTGACCACGACGCAGGGGATGTCGGCGCCGCAGGCGTAGGATATCCCTTCCTGCTTCAGCGAGACGCCGGGGCTGGAGGACGAGGTCATCGCCCTGCCGCCCGCGGCGGCCGCGCCGTAGACCATGCTCATGGCGGCCGTCTCGCTCTCGGCCTGGATGAAGACCCTGCCCCGATCGAGCATTCCGGCCGCCATGTAGGCGGTGAGCTCGTTCTGGGGCGTTATCGGATACCCGAAATAGGCATCGC
The DNA here is from genome assembly GCA_964404145.1 of uncultured Treponemataceae bacterium. Classification (GTDB taxonomy): domain Bacteria; phylum Spirochaetota; class Spirochaetia; order Treponematales; family Rectinemataceae; genus UBA1306. Next base: position 225,648 of record CAYOIX010000004.1, on the reverse strand, counting down.
AGCCGGCGCGTATCGCAGCTTCGCCGATCGCTTCGTTGCCCTTCATAAGACGCTTCTCCTCGGCCATCGCCCCCTCCTACAGCCTGTAAACCGTGATCGCGACGTCGGGACAGACCTGGTAGCAGTTGCCGCAGGCGATGCACTTCTCCTCGGCGACCGTCTTCGCCGGGTAATAGCCCCAGGAATTCGGCGTGTCGTCGGCCGCGAGGACCTTGGTCGGGCAGGACCCGATGCAGAGGAGGCAGCCTTTGCAGCGCTCCCTGTCGATCTCGATCTTTCCCTTGAACGCCATGCTCTTCTCCTTTATCTCGAGGCCAAGGCCGCGAAGGCGATGGATGCGAGCTTCGTCTCGCCCGAGTCCGACCTGCTCGTGAGCACGATGGGGGCGGCGGCCCCCATCACGATGCCCGCGGCCTTCGCGCCTCCCAGGTCCACGAGGCTCTTGTACAGGATGTTGCCCGCCTCGATGCCCGGGGCGACCAGCACGTCGGCGTCGCCGGCCACCTCGGAGCTGATGTTCTTTATCCGCGCGCTCTCCGGGTTGACCGCGTTGTCCAGGGCGAGCGGCCCGTCGACGAGGCAGCCCCCGAGCTGACCGCGGCGGCACATCTGCGCGATGATCGCCGCGTCGACCGTGCAGGGCATCTTCTCGTAGTTGATCTTCTCGACCGCCGCGAGGAGGGCGACCTTGGGCAGGACGAGCCCGAGCGCGCGAGCCGCCCGGGCCGCGTTGGCGATGATCCCGAGCCTGGTCCCCAGGTCGGGCGCTATATTGATCGCCGCGTCGGTGACGAAGAGCAGCTTGTGGTAGGAAGCGACCTCCAGCGCCGCGACGTGGCTCGCGAGCCCGCCGGCATTGATCCCGGTATCCCTGTTGAAGGCAGCCTTCAACAGGATCGACGTATCGATGAGCCCCTTCATGAGGACGTCGGCGTCCCCGGTGCGGACGAGGCGCACGGCCTCGGCGGCCGCGGCTTCGGAAGTCTTGGCCTGTATCCGCTCGAATCGGGCGAGGTCCAGCCCGAGCTCGGACGCCAGGGCGTCTATCGCTGCCAGATCGCCGATGAGCACCGGGTCGGCGAGCCCGTTCATCCATGCGTCTACCGCCGCCTCCAGAGCCGATGCATCCTGCGCGGCGGCCACGGCTATGCGCTTTCGCCCGGATTTCCTGGCGGCATCGACCATCTCGGCGATCGTCTTCATCCAGTCCATCTCCTCGGCTAATAGACGGAAATCGCCGCTTCGCCGGACAGCACGCCCATCCCCGCCATCGCGAGAGCCTCGAGCTCGCCTTCGCCGGGATAGACTGCGATCGGCGCGATGAACTTGCACATTTCTCCGATATTTGTCATCATGTTCGAAGAAAATGCAATCCCCCCTGTGAGGATCACGGCGTCCACCTGCCCCGAGGCCGCCGCCGCGAGGGCTCCGATAGCCTTGGCGACGCCGTAGGCGAAGGCGCGGTGATGCAGCTCGGCCATGGGGTCCCCGGATTTTATCCTCTCGTCTATGACGCGCAGGTCGTTCGTCCCCTCGAGGCTCACGAGACCCCCCTTGCCGTTTATCATCGCGAGGACCTGGCGCAGCGAATACTTTCCCGAGAAGCAGAGCCGAGCCAGATCGCCGGCGGGCAGGCTTCCCGAGCGCTCGGCGCTGAAAGGACCCTCCCCGTCCAGCGCGTTGTTGACGTCCACGACCCTGCCTTCGAGGTGGAGGCCTACCGAGACGCCCCCGCCCAAATGGGCGACGATGAGCCGCGCCCTTTCGTAGGGGAGCCCCTTTACCCGGCACCAGCGCCTCGCGACGGCCTTCTGGTTGAGGGCATGGAAGACCGACCGGCGGGCGAAGAGCCGATGCCCGGAGACCCGGGAAAGGTCCCAGAGCTCGTCGACGACGACGGGGTCGGCTATATAGGCTCCGATGCCGAGGGGCGCGGCCATGCGATCGGCGAGCAGCGCCCCCAGATTGCTCGCATGCTCGCCGTACCTGGCCGCCGCGAGGTCCTCGAGCATGGCCGGGCCGACCCGATAGACGCCGCCGACGAGGGGCCTAAGGAGCCCTCCCCGCCCCATGACCAGCGCCAGACGGCTCGGATCGTAGCCGCGCCGCTCCAGAGCGACTCGGAGCTGTTTCTCGCGATAGGGCAATTGCGCGAATATCGAGCTGAAAGACGATGCCATGTCGCTCGTAACCTGCTCGTTCTCGCTGAATAGTTCGTTGCCGTTCTCATAAACCGCGATTTTCGTGGAGGTCGAGCCGGGGTTTATGACCAGAACGCTCCGCGACATGTCTGGGATTATACCATCGAGTTCGTTTTGAACAAGGGAAAAGTGTGTTTTCTGAAAGGGCGTTTCATTTTATGAAACACCATACGACTCATTCAGCCTCGACCCGTGCGCCCAGGATCTTGATCATATAGAGCTGGAGATAGAGTTCGAGGGCTTGATGGTTCTTTATCCTGAGGAGGGTGGGCGAATCCGCCAGGCTCGAGCCGAGGTTCTTCACGCGTTCAGTCGTAAAGGAGCTCGTCCCCATGTTGCGAAGCACTCCGCGCAGGTAGTCCCTGGCCAGGCTATCCACGTCGTAGGTCAGGTTCTTCTTGGCTTCTGCGCCGAGCATGGTATTCCACCGGCCTTCGAGCTCGCTCAGGTATTCCTCGAGCCCGCGGCCGCGAGGCAGAATCTCTTTCGCGATTCGCCTGGCGGCCTCCTCGAACTCGGCGCGTCTCTCCTTGGCGGTCAGACCCCGCTGGCCGGCGGGCGCCTTCTTGGCTCGGGCTCCCTCGAGGGTCTGCCGGGTCGTTTGGGCGCGCGCCGTTGCCCTTTCCTCGCGTCGGCCATTCGCGAGACGATGCGCGAGCCGGGCCAAGCCCGAGAGGATGGGTACGGAGTACCAGAAGGGCAGGAGGATCTTGGCGTCCACGAGGAGGGGCTTGCGGGCGAGATCGAGGAGCTCGTCGAGGGGGATGAGGTCGTCCTTGTAGAAGAAATGCTCGATGTCGGGCGGAAGTTCGCCTCGGGCGGCGGCCTCGTCGCGCACGAGGGGGAGGAGACGGTCCCGGATCAAGGCATCGAGGAGGGGGAATCGAGTCGCGACCTGGGCTACGAGCTCGGCCAGGAAGGCCTCGTCGCTTTCCATGGCCGGGACCGAGCGAAAATCCTCGAGCAGCCGCTTCCACTGGTCGAGCATCTTCGAGCGAAGTTCGGAGCGCGCCTCGGCGATGAGCCTCACGGCCAGGAGGAGGGCCTTGTCCTTGGCGACGAAGGCGCGCCGTCCGCTCGTGGAGACGATGAGGAGCTCGGGAAGGGCGCCGTCCTCGGCCTTCGTGCTCTTCTCCCTTATCCGCGACTCGAGATCCTCCTTGCTGAACTTGCCCAGGACGGGAGAGCCTTTGGAGTCCCGGAAGCCCAGGACCTCGTCGATCGAAAAATGGTAGGGCGGCTTGCGGATGCAGAGGTCGAGGGACTTCATGGCCGCCTCGAGGTCCTGCAGCCGCTGCGCCTTCCCTTTGTAGTGGTTCGCGAAGAACTCGGCGAGGATCGCCGAGCGCTGGATCGACCAATCCTCGAGAGTCTTGTCCTTCTTTTTGTCGAGGTCCTTCTTCACCGCGCTGACGAAATAGGCCCAGAAGGGGAAGGTGAAATCCGAGTCGGAGCGGACGATGCCCTTGATCGCCTCGAAAGGCTTCGCGAGGACGGCGCCCAAAGCTTCCTTGAGCTGGCCTTCCTTGCCCGGGAAGGCGTAGCTCAGCTTGTTGTACATGTAGTCCTTGTTCGCGCCCTTGCGCAGGTATTGGCGGAGCTTCAGGACGGCGTATTCGAGGAGCTTGTCGGGGACGAAGGCCGAAGGCACGACGAGGGCCCTGATGCCGTCCGGGAAAGTGACTTTGTAGAGGGGGACTCGCCGTTCGGAGCCTTCCGCGCCCTTCGCCTCGGAGAGCGCGGCTAGGTCCGTTTCCACCGATATGGACTGGATCCACTCCCCGGGCACGGAAATCCGCAGGGATTCCTCGTCGGGGAAGGGCACATCGGGATTCTCGTCCATGCGATGGTATTCCTGGAAGAAGGCCTCGGCGAAATGCTCGGGCAGGACGATGGACCGAATCTCGTTCCCGACCGTCTGGAGGACGATCTTCCTGTCCTTCGAGAGGAGGTAGAGCCTGGGCACTAGCACGGTATCCGGGTTCAGGGCCAGATCCCGGAAGACGGGCTCGGATTGGTCGGAGAGGCGCGCCTGGCGCTGGACCGCCTGGGCGAAGGTCTTATAATCGAGTTCGCTTAGACTGTTGCGATGAGCGAAGGACCTGATGAGCTGGTAGACGTCGATGCCGCGAGCCATGGGAGATAATGGTACCTGATCCCTCCCGATCGGGCAAGCGGGACGATCGGGCCCCGATCGGGCAAGCGGGACGATCGGGCAAGCGACAAAAAAGCCGCCTCCCTGGGGAAGCGGCCTTGCCGGAGCCGAAAGGATAGCGACTTTAGGCCCGCGTCTTGTGTCTGTTTCTTCTCTTCTTCTTCTTGCGCTTATGCGTCGCTATCTTCTTGAGCTTTCGCTTCCTACCACAGGGCACTGTAGCTCTCCTTCACGTAGCGGTTGCGAATTATGCACGCCCGCCTCTGCCTCGTCAAGTGGGCCGGGGAAAGATGCGCTGCCTCCGCTCCGCGCTTGGTACTGTCGTCGGGCTCCGGCTCCGCAGTATAATGAACGTTAGCGTAGAAAGGGGTGCGAGGATGGAAGAAGCGACGTTGGACGCCGTCACGCGTGAAGGCCTCGCCGGCAACTGCGGTAGGACGGTCGGGCTCGAGGAGCTCAAGGCGAAGCTCTCGGGCGCTCCCGACTTCGCCCCTGACGAGCACTACTGCAAAGGCGCCGGCACGTATTGCGCCGACGAGGATTTCTGCGTGCAGCTCGTGGCGCATGCCCACCTGCCTTCGCGCTTCGGCGATTTCGAGCTCTACGGCTTCTACGACGCGCGCGACGACAAGGAGCACACCGCGATGGTCCACGGGGACGTATCGGGCAAGGATAGCGTAGCGGTGCGCGTCCATTCCGAGTGCCATACGGGCGACGTGCTCGGCTCCCTGCGATGCGACTGCCGCGACCAGCTCGAGGCCGCTCTTCGCTTCGTCGGCGCCCAGGACTGCGGCGCGGTGATCTACCTGCGACAGGAAGGCCGGGGCATCGGCCTGCTCAACAAGATCAAGGCTTACAGGCTGCAGGAGCTCGGCCTCGACACCGTGGAGGCGAACCAGTATCTCGGCTTTCCCGGGGAGGCGAGGGACTACAAGGTCGCGGCCAAGATACTCGACCTCCTGGGGATCCGATCGATCCGGCTCCTCACGAACAATCCCGACAAGATCGAAAAGCTCGGGGCCGAGGGAGTGGAGGTGGACGGTCGCCTCCCCCTCGTCATCGCGTCCAATCCCCACGACGTCGGATACCTGTCGGTCAAGCGCGAGAAGATGGGCCACCTCCTCTGATCCGATGCGGCCTTGCAAAGCCCGTGCTCTTCTATTATAACCGTAGCAGTGGACCCTGGGCCGGCCCATGTCAAGCGGTCCGGTCCGGGAAAAGGAGCGTTGAAGCGTATGATCGCCAAGTCCGACATGCCGAACATCAACGAGAAGCACCCAGACGGCGTAAAGCCAGACGGTACGCCGTACCGCGTGATGATCGTAGACGACTCGATGTTCATAGCGAAGCAGCTCGGCCAGATACTCACCTCCGAAGGCTTCGACGTGGTGGGCACGGCGGGCGACGGCATGGCGGGCCTCGAGAAGTACAAGGAGCTGTGCCCGAACGTCGACCTCGTCACGATGGACATCACGATGCCGAAGATGGATGGCGTCACCGCGCTCGAAAAGATACTGGAATTCGACAAGAACGCCTGCATCGTCATGGTGAGCGCCCTGGGCAAGGAAGACGTCGTCAAGAAGTCTCTTCTCCTGGGCGCCAAGAGCTATATCGTCAAGCCGCTCGACCGAAAGAAGGTCCTCGAGCGCATCCTAGCCGTCCTCAAGCGCTAAAAACCGTCGGGAAGCCCCTCTTCGAACCTCGTATCCGGCAAGGCCTCGCCTCCAGCACCCGCTTCACGGCACATCTCCGACTCATCCGGCGGCGCCTTCCCAGCGGAACTCCGCCCGCCCTGCGCGGGCGCGCGCGAAAAAAAGCCGCCCTATCGGGCGGCCTCTCGATCGCGGGGAGATTTCGGTCATTTGCCTATCTTGGCGATCAGGGAATCGACTTTGTCTCCGTAGCGGTCGGGCGCGGCGTCCCGCGCGATCTTGAGGAAGCCCTTGGCATCGTCGAGGCGATTCTGCGCGTAAGCGTTCACTCCCAGGGCATAGTTGGTTATTGCGGGATCGCAGCCGAGAGCCAGCGCCTGCTTGTAGTGCGCGTCGGCGCCGTCGAAGTCGTTCTGGGCGTAGGCGATGAGGCCGAGATAGTACTCGGGAACGTAGCTGGCCGCATTCATCGACTCGGCGGCCGCGAAGGAGTCCTTGGATTCGCCCCAGGCTTTGTCGGCGTATTTGCGGACGCCGGCGGCGACGAGCTCGGGGAAGGTTTTGCGCTGAGCGAGATAGGCCGCGAAGGCTTTCTCTACCGCATCGCTGCCGTACCAGGTGCCGATGATCTTGGCGACCGCGTCCTGGTTGTCCTCCAGGCTCGCATCCCTGCGGAGGGCCGCGACCGCATCCCAGAGCAGGCGATTGTAGGACTTGTCGTCGCTATTGAGGAGGAAGGAGGTGAGGGCCCAGGCCTGGGGATAGAAGACGTCGAGATCCGCCCGCGCTTCGTCCTGACCGATGGAGAGGAGCTTGTCCAGGGGCATGAGGAGGCTCCGGTCGTTGAGGGACTTCACGGTCTCGAGCCATGCCAGATTCTCGGGGAAGTCGATCTTGCCGGCCTTGTCGTCCCATTTTGCGGACTCGAAGCAGACGGCCACACCCTCGCGGATCCAGAGGGGTGGATTCGGGATGAAGGCCTTGATGAACTGCACGAAGCCCTGGTGCGCCAGGCTGGCCGAGAAGTCGGGCTCGTCCTTGGAGAAGACGAGGAGCTCGGAGCGCTCGGGGCTCGGGTAATGCAGGTAGACGAAGTCGTCCTTGGTCTGGCCGACGATCTGATTCATGTAGACGTCGAAGCCGGCCTTGTCCTTGAACTCCCTGACGTTCAGCTTGGCCTTGAGACTCGCGGGATCATAATGGAAGAAACCGTCGTAGAGGCCGAAGAGCGCCTCCATCTGGCGGACCAGGGCGTCGGCCCTGTCCTGTCCGAGTTCGGAGAGGACGACGTAGTGATCGCTCGAGGCCTGTCCGAAGGCGGCGCTCGGGGCCGCGGCAGGAGCTTCCGGGGCAGGCCCAGCCGCCGGAGCCGCAGCGGCGCCGTTATCGGCCGGGGCCGCGGCAGGCGCGGCGGCATTCGTAGCGGCGTCGGCAGGAGCCGCGGTCGCCGCAGGAGCCGTAGTCGCAGCCGGAGCGGCGTTCTGCGCCGCGGCGAAAGTGACCGCGAAGACCGCGGCGATCAGCAGTATCGAAAACTTCTTCATGATTCCCCCTGAGTCCATTCCCTGACTCGGCTATCTCGGAAATCCGCTTCGCGTCCGCCTTGAAATTAATCAAAAGCATTCCCTGAGCGAAGTAATATATATCGTAGCCTTCCGAGCGGCGAATGTCAAATCAAAGCCGGCTCTTTCGGCTTCGATTTCGCGCATCGCACCGCTTGGCCCGAGCCTAGTCGCGTCGGGAAAATAATTCTGTCCACCGGAGCGCGGCGACTCCCCCTATTTCCGGGGCGAGAAGCGGTCTATCACTATGCTCACTTCCTCTATGAGGATGCCGGTAAAGCGCTCTATGTTGTCGATCACATACTCCTGGAGGGCATGGGCGTTGGACGCGAGCCTCGTGCCGAAGGGCACTTCGAGCACGATCGTGAGCCGATAGCCCTGGGTATCCGAGCGCACGGCGAGCCGGCGGATGCGCAGCGAATCGTCGAACTCGTCGACGCAGTGGATGACCATCTGCGAGAGGGCGGCCTCCGAGATGGACACTCTCCCCCTCTTCGAGTATTCGGGACGCACGACGGACTTCTCGTAGATCCGGGGCCGGGTCGGCGCCGCCCCGAAGTTGCGCTTGAGGAAAACGCGGATCGAGTCGTAGAAGATCGAGGGGTAGTTGCGGCGGATCTCGAGGGCGGGGACCGGGATGACGTGCTTCCCCTCGACCTTGCGCGATCGGACCGCCTTCTCGATCTCGTCTCGGCTCGCGATGTCCTCGATTTTGATGACCTTGACCGGATGAGGTATCTGGAGCCGCTCGCAGATCTTGTAGGCCATGCGCTCGGAGGTCCCGATGACGAGTATCTTCCGGAAGCGCTCCTTCTGGAGGACGCGAGCCACCTCGTCGCGATGGGCCTTGTCGTGGAAGAGCGCCGTCTTGACGGCCGCCATGTAGAGCTGCTCCCTCTTGGCGGAGCGGCCAGCCAGGAGACTGTCCCCTCGGATCAGGAGGCCGTCGTCGATGATCATGTCTATGCCGTACTTCTGCGCGACGAGCTTGGCGCGAAAGCTCTTGCCGGTCCCGCTCTCGCCGACGAGCGCATAGACGCGCACCCCCCTGATGAGCCAGAGGAGGCCGCTGAATGGGCTGAACATTCGGCCTTCACTATAGCGGCGCGGCCCGGCCGGCGCAATCCGGACCGACCGCCGCCGTCGGTCCGGGATACGGCGCATTTCGCTCATCCGACGCTCCAGGATGCCGAAAATATGAGGCGAAGGAGTGTCCACATGACGCAGATCGAGATCGTCGACGCCCTCTCGGCGGCCATGTCCGCGGAGATATCCTGCTTCGAAGCCTACGTAGCCGCCCAGCGATCCTTCTCGTCGGCCATGCGGGCCAGGGACTGGGCTGCCCTGCAGACCGCGATCGGGATCCAGGACGAGCTCGCCCGCGCCATAGCCGAGAAGGAAGGCGAGCGGGCCGAGGCCTTCGAGCTCCTGCGCGCGAGGACAGCCTGCGAGGCGGGCGGGATGTACCGCGTGGCCCTCCTCGTGCCCGAGCCGGAGCGCAGCGGGCTCACCGACCTCTACCGCAGGCTGAAGCTCGCGGCGATGCGGGCCAAGTTCGAGAACGCCTCGGCCGGGGATTACGCGGCGGGGAATCGGGATCTCCTGCGCGCGGTCCTCGAGGAACTCTTCCCGGAGAAGAAGCACCGGATGTACGGGAAATCGGGCAGGGCGGTCCAGCCCGACCTGGACGCCCTACTTTTCAATACCGCCTTGTGACATAGCGAGCGGTCGGCCGCTGGCTGGGGGGAAATGCAGTGCAATCGACATTTCTCGGCATAGAGCTGGGCAAGCGCAGCCTCAATGCGCACAATCAAGCCCTCAATACGATCGGCCACAACCTGGCCAACGCCTCGGCGGAAGGCTACTCGCGGCAGCGCGTGGATCTCGCCGCTACGGACCCCCTCTACGCGCCGGACCTCACGCGGGAGGAGACCCCGGGGCAAATCGGCCAGGGCGTGTCGATAGAGAGGATCGAGCGCGTCAAGGACGACCTCCTCGAGGGCCGCATCGACGCCGAGAGCGGGCTCGAAGGCTACTGGACCACGAGGGACAAGTATCTCCTCCAGCTCGAGCAGGTCCACAACGAGCCCTCGGACTCCTCGGTGCGCGCGCAGATGGACAAGTTCTGGGACTCCTGGCAGGAGCTCTCCCTCAGGCCCTCGGATACCGCGGCCCGCGAATCGGTGCTCTCCCGCGGGGAGGCGCTCGCGGAGAGCATGCGCGACAGGTACCGCCGCCTCTCGGGCTTCCGATCCGAGGTCGACGGCGACGTCCGCGGGACGGTCTCCCAGGTGAACGACCTGGCCAAGGAGATCGCTGGCGTGAATCTCGAAATCCAGAAATCCAAGGCGATAGGGGACAACCCGAACGACCTCATGGACAGGCGCGACGTGCTGGTCGAGAAGCTCGGGCACCTCGTGCCCGTCAGCGTCGACCAGCGCGACGCCGACGAGTTTATGGTCCATATCGACGGCCTCGTGCTCGTCCAGGGCCATATCGCGCGCGGCTTCGACATGCGCGGGCCCGACGACGAGGGCTTCGCCTCTCCCGCCTGGCAGGATACGGGCCTGCCGGCCTCCATAAAGGGCGGCACGCTGGGAGCCCTGCTCGAGCTCCGCGACGGCGACTCGAGGAAGGAAATGCAGACCCTCGATACGATGGCGCTGAGCTTCGCGGACCTCGTCAACGAGACGCACCGCGCGGGCTACGGCGCCAATGGCAAGACCGGCCTCGATTTCTTCAAGGAATGGCCCTTCATAAACAATGTCGCCGGCAATTACGACCGCAACGGCGACGGCAAGTACGATTCGACCTACATCTACCGGATGACGGGCGCGAACGCCCTGACGGCCCAGGAACAGATCGGCCTCGCGGGGACGATCAGGCTCTCCTCGGCCGCGGGCGTCGCCGAGATCGCCTACAATCCGACCGATACGGTGGCGGACCTCGTCTCGCGCATCAACCATGCCGGGGCGGAGGTCACCGCGAGACTCACCCGCGAGGGCAAGCTCGAGCTGCGCGCCACGCCCGCGGCGAACGCGGGCGATCCCTCCTTCGTCCTGCGCCACGTCGAGGACTCGGGTCAGTTCCTCGCGGGCTACTCCGGCCTCCTCCGGGGGACCGGCCCCGCGGGAGCCTACGACTGGGGCCATGCGGACGCGACCGGCTCCCTGCGATCGGATGGAGTGGACTTCGCTGTGGCGCCCATAGCCCACCCCTCGGGCTGGCTCGAGGTGGCGCCGGAGATCAAGTCCGACGTGGGATCGATAGCCGCGGGCTTCGGGGAGAACGGCAGGCCGGCCGCCGCGGGCGACGGGTCCGCGGCCCTCGCCATCGCGGCCCTGCGGACGCAGGCCGTGATGGTCGGCTCCCTGCGGACCTTCGACGACCACTTCGCCGAGGCCGTCGCGCGCGTCGGACTCTCGGGGGAGCGGGCGCAGATCGGGATGGACACCCACGACAGGATCGGCAAGGAGCTTCGCGACCTCAGACAGGCGGCGTCGGGAGTGAACATGGACGAGGAGCTCGCCAACATGATCAAGTTCCAGCACGGCTACGAGGCCGCAGCGAAGTTCATCACCCGCGTCGACTCGATGCTGGACACGATAATCAATCGATTGGGGGCGTAAACTAGATGCAGCGCGTCAGCACCGACTTGATGAACGACGATATGCAGTTCTGGGCGAGGCGCCGGGAACGCGATATGGCTTCGGCCGAGACGAAGATGGCCCGCCAGAGCAGGATAGAGAATCTCCGGGACGATCCCCTGGCGGCGGCCCGGGCGACGCGCTTCGACTCCGTCGGCGCTCGCCTCCAGCGCTTCGAGAAGAACGCCGCCTGGGCCGAGGACCAGTACAAGGTCTCGGAGGACTACGTCCGCCAGACCATCGACGTCGCGCAGCGTCTGCGCGAGATAGCCGTCCAGGGAGCCAACGGCACCTACACCAAGGAAGACCGGAAATACATGGCCCAGGAGGTGGACCAGCTGCTCGGAGAGATGGTCAGCATGGCCAATGCGCGCGCGCCCGACGGCAGTTACGCCTTCTCGGGGGACAAATCGCGCACCCAGCCCTTCCGCGAGATAACCGGGTCCGCCCCCGGGGCCGCGGGCGAGGTGACCGTGGGCGTCCAGTACTTGGGCGCCCAGGACGGGCCGAAGGCCGAGATATCCGAAGGCGACTACATGCCCCTCTCGCAGAGCGGGGCCGACGTATTCTGGGCGGAGAGACAGCAGGCCGTCTCGAGCTACGACGCCCGCGACTGGCGCGCCGCGGCCGACGCGACCATAGTCGTGGACGGCAAGGCCGTGGGAGTCAAGGCCGGGGACAACGTCTACGCTGTCGCCGCCAAGATAAACGATTCCGGGGCGGCGGTGAAGGCGTCCATCGACCCGAGGAGCTTCTCGCTCGCCCTCGAGACGACGACCGCCCACCAGATGCGCCTGGAGGATGGGCCCGCCGCGCCGGGAGCTCCGAAGGTCGGAGTGCTGAGCGAACTGGGCCTGCTCGCGGCGTCGGGCTCGGCCCCGGACAATTGGGCGCCGACCGCGCGCGTGTCCGGCGGCTCCCTCTTCGACGCGGCCATCCGGCTGCGCGACTCGCTGAACCGCGGCGACCCGCTCGAGACCGGAGGCGCGGCCCTCGCCGGCCTCGACGCCGGCCTCGACAACCTCAATCGACGAGTCGCGGAGATAGGAGCGCGCAGCCAGAGGCTCCAGGCCGTCGAGGCCAGGCTCAACCGGGAGATCCCCGACACCGCGAAGCTCGAGAGCGACGAGGCCGACCTCGACATGACGAAGGCGATCACCGACTACAAGATGCTGGAATACGCGCACAAGGCCTCTTTGAGCTTCGCAGGGCGCCTCTTCTCGCAGACGCTCCTTGACTTCCTGCGTTGAGGCCCGGTAATTTGGAGCGACAGATGAGAGTCAAGACCAAGGCCTATGGAGAGATCGACGCGGACGAGCGGCAGCTCGTGAGCTTCCCCGCCGGGCTCCTCGGCTTCGAGAAGTTCAAGGACTACATACTCCTCGACGCGCGGCAAAAGCCCTTCTTCTACCTGCAGTCCATCGACGTCCCCGATCTCGCCTTCATCCTCATCGATCCCTTCCTGTTCCGCCCCGACTACTCGCTCGACGTGAACGACGACTCGCTGGTCGACATCGGCGTCTCCCATCCCGACGACGTCCTCGTCTTCGCCATAGTCACCGTCCCGGGCGAAGGCGGCTCGGTCACGGCCAACCTCATGGGCCCCCTCATCATCAACAAGGCGAACCGCCAGGGGATCCAGACCGTGCTCGGGGATTCGCGATGGCGCGTCAAGCACGACATCATGGCCGAGCTGGCCGCGTCCAAGGGCTAGGCGCGATGCTCATACTCTCCCGCCGCGTCAACGAGAAGATCGTCATAGGCGACGACATCGTGGTGTCGGTCGTCGAGGTCCGCGGCGATCAGGTCAAGCTCGGCATAGACGCGCCGCGCAACGTGAAGGTCTTCCGCCAGGAGGTCTTCGACGCGATCCAGGAGGAGAACAAAAAAGCCGCCGCCTCCGGAGTGCAGCTTCCCCTCATGGACATCCCCCTCCGCGCGAAAGACTAAGGCCGCGGATCCCGCGGTCGATCGCCCCTAGGCCTCGGCCTACCTCCGCTTCGGCCTGGCGACCTCGCGCTCGTCCGCGGCCGAGGAGCCCGTAGAGGTGACCGCCTCGGGAGCGACGGGTTCGGAGGCCCCTGCCTTGACCCTGGCAGCCTCGGCCGCGGCGCGCTCGATGAGGCCGTACTCGTGCTCGAAGTTGGGCGTGAAGAGACCCATGCCCAGGTTGGCGCGGATATCGGAGAAGCTCCAGAACCTGCCCTCGTCGATCTCGGAGCCGTCGGGGGAGAAGGGCCCCCCGTAGGTGACTATGAAGGAGAACACCAGCTCGGACTCGCGCTCGCTGTCCCAGCGGTAGCGGAGTATGGGCTCTATCCTCGCCCCGGAGGCCTCGATGGCGAGCCTGGTGACGCCGAGCTCCTCGCGGAGCTCCCGCGCCAGCGCGGCATCGAGGTCCTCCCCCGCCGAGACGTGGCCGCCGACGGCGCTATCCCACTTCCCCGGCTGGATGTCCTTGTTGGCGGCCCTCTTCTGCAGATACATGGCTCCCCTGCCGTCGACGATCTGGAGGTGGACGACGGGGTGGAGCTTGCCCGGGCCCTTGTGGCATTCGCTGCGGGGCGCCGCGCCGAGAACCTTGCCCGATTCGTCGACGAGCGGGAGCATCTCCTCGCCGGGGACTCCCGCCGCCCGCTTCGCGCGCAGTCTCGCGGACGCGAACTGGCCTACCGCCACGGCGGCGAAGAGGATGTAGAGCAGGCCCCCCGAGACGAAGCCCCAGACAGCCGTCGACAGGTCCACAGCGGCGTAGACCGTGAGCGCGATATGGACGACGAGCGCGGCGAGCATGAGCGCGAGGCTCCTCTTCATGGCCGGCATCGCCGAGTCGGGGATGGTCACCCCGCGCAGCTGTCTTCCGATATAGCCCTTGAGATAGCTCGGGGGAAGGGCGAGGAGGGCGCCCATGGCCAGGGCGAGGATCGACTCGATCAGCGCGGGCTTCAGCTTGAAGAAGATGTCGTTCCCGATGAAGTAGGAGACCCCCCCGGCGACCGCGAGGAGGATCGTGTCCGCCGCGACGAATGGATCGGCCTTCCCGTCCCTGCGGAGTATATAGGCGAACTCGATCAGGCCCACGCCTATGCCGACGATGAGGCCGACCTTGTCGCCGAAGACGGCGTCGGCGCCCACGAATATGGCGAGGGGCAGGAGCCCCGGGACCAGCGACTTAAGGAGGAGCATCGGGTTCATCCGGAAGAGGATACCGAAGAGCGAAGCGGTGGGGCAAGGCCCGCTCGGAGCTCAGATGCCCGAAGAGTCGGGGGACGGGTTCCGTACTACGTCTCCGAGCGCCCCTCGTTCGACCTCCCCGTCATCGCTATCCTCGCCCCGGCGGACCCGGACCTCTCCCTCCGCGACCTCGAAGAACTGGGGTAGGACCTCCGCGCATATCCCGCGATCGATGCAGGTCTCGTCGTCAAGGCTGATCATATCGCCCTCCACCTACAAAATAACGAAAGATGGGCCTCGCGACAAAAGTCCGCATTGGACTATACTCTCGAGCAATGCCCAAGATAACGGATCCGGGAACGGGCTTCCTCGTCGGGGACCCCGACATCGTCCCGCTGAGCGCCGACTCCCTGCCCTCCGCCGCGGAGGTCGGCACGGCCGCATCGCGCCTCATCCTCTCGGCTTCGGGCTGGCGCAAGGTATTCGCCGCGGACGGAGACGAGGAATCGGACTCGGGGGCGGTCTCCGGCGCCGATATCGTCCTCGCCGGAGCCGCGGCCATCGCCTTCGCCGGCCTCCTCCGCTCCCGGAGCAGGTTGGCCTCGCCTGCCCTCCTCGTGGGAATAGACTCGCGACCGACGGGACCCGCGATCGCGGACGCCATGATCCGCGTCTTCCTCGCCCTCGGCCTGTCCCCGCGCTACCTCTTCATCGTCGCCGCTCCGGAGATCATGGCCTATGCGCGCGCGGCCCCGGCGGGCGGCCTAAAGAGACGGGAACCCGGCGCCGAGGCGAGGCCGGAAGGCTTCTGCTACGTCTCGGCCAGCCACAATCCCCGCGGCCACAACGGGATCAAGTTCGGCCTGAGCGACGGGGGCGTCCTCGGCGCGGCGGATTCCGGCGCCCTCATCGAGGCCTACCGCGCCCTCCTCGCGGACGGCCGCCTGGCCGCCCGGGTGATGGCGCTCATGGAAGCCGTCGAGGCGCGGGACGTCGCCCGCGTCTACTCCGGCTGCCTCGGCTGGAAGCGGCGCTCGATCTCGGCCTACACGCTCTTCGCTCACGAGGTCATAAGCGGGACGGAGGACCTGCGGCGGCAGGAGGAGCTCTTCGACCGGATGGCGGAAGCCGCGGAGCAGCGGCCGGTCGGCGTCGTGGCGGAGCTGAACGGCTCGGCCCGCTGCGTCTCGATAGACCGAGATTTCCTCGCGGGCCTGGGGGTCAGGGTCCGCGCCGTGAACGACCGGCCCCGCGACTTCGCGCACCGCATCGTCCCCGAAGGTCAGTCCCTGGCGGACGCGATGCGCGAGCTCGAGGCGGCCGCCGCGAAGGATCCGGCCTTCGTCGCGGCCTACGTCCCCGACTGCGACGGCGATCGCGGCAACCTCGTGGTGCTTGGGCGGGGAGGATCCGCACGGCCCGCCGAGGCCCAGGAGGTCTTCGCCCTCTGCTGCGCCGCGGAGCTGTCGCAGCTCGTCCGCGACGGCCGCCTCAGCTACGACGAGTCGGGCAACGCGAGAGAGAAGGCCGCCCTCGTCGTCAACGACGCGACGAGCATGAGGATAAACGCGATCGCGCGGGCCTTCGACGTCGACGTCTTCCGCGCCGAGACCGGCGAGGCCAACGTCGTGGGCCTCGCGAACTCCCTGAGGGAGAAGGGCTATATCGTCCGCATCCTCGGCGAGGGCTCGAACGGCGGCAATATCACCTACCCATCGGCCGTGCGGGATCCCCTCTCCACTCTCGGAGCCCTCCTCAAGTTCCTCCTACTACGCGGCAAGGCGGACGCGAGAGGGAGGGAAGGCCCTTCCGACTCAGGCGGGGACGGGCTCTTCGACATATGGCTGCGCCGCTCCTCGGCGGTCAAGGCCGGCCGGGGACGGGCCTACGACGCCAATTTCGGGATAGACGACATACTCGAGTCCCTGCCCGCCTTCGCGACGACCAGCGTCTTCGAGGCCAGGGCCGCGCTCCGGGTGAGGAGCGCCGACCAAGCCGCGCTCAAGGCGCGCTATGCGGCGATCTTCGCCCGCGAATGGGAGGAGCGGAGGAAGGAGCTCGCCTCGCGCTTCGGCGTGGCGTCCTGGGAGGCCTTCGCCTCCAGGGGCCAGGAGGAGACTCGCGTCGGCGCCGATTTCGCCGCGTCCGGCTCGGGCGGCCTGCGCATCGCCTTCGCGGACCAGGCCGGGGTCCCGCGCGCCTTCCTCTGGATGCGCGGCTCCGGCACCGAGCCCGTCTTCCGCGTCATGGCCGACGTGGAGGGGGGCGGCGCGGCCGACGAGGAATACTTCCTCGCCTGGCACGCGGCCATGGTGAGGGAAGCGGATCGATCATAGCCCGCGCGCCGCGGGCTCGCGGCGGACGGGGCCTAGCGGACCGCTCCGATCCTCATGTAGTATCGGAGGCCGAAGGGCGAGGAGCGGCAATGGGCATTCGCGGCGAGCTATTTTCGACGAGGGTCAGCTGCAACGGCAGGACCTACTTCTTCAACGTGAAGGAGAACCGCATGGGCGATATGTTCCTCACGGTCGTGGAAAGCAAGCCGTCGGAGACGGAGGGCTTCGAGCGCCGCTCCGTCGTCGTCTTCCGGGAGGACATGACCGAGTTCGTGAAAGCCTTCCAGGGCGCCCTCAGCTACATGGAAAAGCCGGAGCGCGGCTCCAAGTCCCTGGATTTCTCGCCGGCTCCGGAGGCGGCGGCGAGGCGCGGCAGGACGCCGGGAGGCTTCGCGGGCAGCGAGCCCCCGGAGAAGCCCAAGAAGCGCCGGGTGGTCGTGCGTCGAAAGCCCACGACCCCCGATGGCTCCGCTTAGCCCTCGAGGCACTTGGCGACTACGCTCCGCTCCCGAAGCATGGCCTATTCCAAGGCGTATTTGAAGCTGCCCCGCTGTATCGGCGACGGTCCCAGCCTGCGGCAGGCCTCGCGATGCTCGAGCGTCGGGTAGCCCTTATGCCTCGCGTAGCCGTATTCCGGATAGAGCCAGTCGTAACGCAGCATCGCCCTGTCGCGCGCCACCTTCGCGAGGATGGAGGCGGCCATGATGGCGGGGACTATCGCGTCGCCCTTCACGACGCACGCGCAGGAGCGGCCCAGACAGGGCGGACGGTTCCCGTCGACGTACACCGCCTCGGGCGCAGGGAAATCCCTCGCGGCCAGCGCGGCGGCCATCCCGGAATAGGCGCGGCGCATTGCGAGGAGACTGGCGCCGAGGATATTCAGCTCATCGATCTCGCAGGGGTAGGCCCAGGCGACCGACCATGCCAGAGAACCGCCGACGATCAGCGCGTAAGCCGACTCGCGGCGCCAGGCCGAGAGGGCCTTCGAGTCGCCGAGTTCCTCGACGGGGAAGCCGTCGGGCAGGACGACGGCGGCCGCCGAGACGGGACCGGCAAGGGGACCTCGTCCCGCTTCGTCGATGCCGCAGACGCCGGGACCGCGGGGTGGACCGTCGGGAAAGTCGCCGGCGCGGAGGACGCGGCGTCCCCTCTCCGGCAGCTCCACGGGTTCTTCGTTCACTCCGCGATGATATCTCGGTCGAGCGGGAGGCGAATACCCCGCGGCGAACGCTACAACGCGGTCCGGCAATCAGGTTAGTATATGGGGATGGACCTAACCTTCTATAAATTGCGTCTCTGCGATTCCGACATCGTCCTGGTGGACGACCCGGGCGACGACGCCAAGGACGGAGATTGGGCGGCCGCCGCGCGCGCCCTCCTGCATCGGAGGCGAGGGGCCGGCGCGGACAGGCTGGCGGTCCTTTCGAAGCTCGAGGGAAGGCATGCGCTCAGGGTCTATCAGCCCGACGGAAGCGCGGGTCCCGAGGCCGACGCGGCGCTCTGCGCGGCCCGCTTCCTCCTCGATTCCGGCAGAAGCGGCGCCGAGGACGTCCCGATGGGGATTCCCGGCGGCGAGCTCAGGGTGGATGTCCTCGACTCGGCCTCCCTCGGTCTATCGCTCGGTCCGCCGAGGGGAATGCCGGACGGCGAGGCCATCGAAGCCGCCGATGCGGCCGCGCGCGCCACGAGCATCGAGGCGGCGGGCGAGCGCTATCAGGTCCTGCCTTTGCGCGCGGGGATTCCCTCGGCGGACCTGGCAGCCGTCTTCGCCGAGGGCGGCGCGGCGCGGGCGCGGGCGCGCATCGCCGCCTCGCGCAGGGACCCGCCGCGAGGCGGGGCAAGGCGAGCGGAACCCGCGCCGGCGGTCATCGCCGTCCGCGTGGCCTCGCGCGGAGAGCTGCTGGTGTCCGCGCAGTCCGGCGGAGCCGTCGACTGCTGCGCCGCCGCGGCGGCAGCCCTCGCGGCCTCGGCCGCCGTGGGCTATTCGGACCGCGAAGCCATGGTCAGGCTCGGATCGGGCGCGCTTTGGGTGGAATGGGCCGCCTCCGGGACGCTCTATGTGGCCGCGAGGCCCGAGTACGTGTACCGGGGGGAATTCCACCTCTCGGAGTGACGCGGATTCCTCAGCCGAGCACAGGGCCCTTCGCCCGGCCGGAGGCGACGCCGCCGCGCTTCAGGGCTACGAGCGCCGTGCCGGCGAGGACCAGGGCCGAGCCGCCTATCATCGCCAGGCTTATCCTCTCGCCTAGGAGGATCCATCCCCACAGCATCCCGAAAGCCGGGATGAGAAAGGTCACGGTCAGGGCCTTGGTGGGCCCCAGCTCGGCGATCAGCTTGTAATAGATCAAATACGCGACGGCGCTGCAGAGCAGGGAGAAGAGGATCAGGGCCGCGAGCGTCGAGGCGCTGGGCATCGCGCCCGGGGGGAAGGCCGCCGCGAGCGGCAAGACGATGATGCCGGCGGCGAATTGGCTCCCGGCCGCCATTGCGCGCGGCGCCATGTCCGCCGCGCGCTTCTTGATATAGACTCCGCAGAGGCCGTAGCAGGCGGTGGCGAGGATGCAGGCGCCGATCGCGGGCGCGAGCATCCGCGAAACCGGCAAGGCGCCGAAGCTCGCTATCGCCGCGACTCCCGACGCGCCGATGACGAGGCCGACTACCTTGCGGGCGTCGAGGGTCTCCCCCAGCCAAATCGCGGAGAAGATCGCCCCGAACAGGGGCGACAGCGCGTTCAGCACGGACTCGACGGAGGCCGGCACGTAAAGGGCGGCGAAGGAGAAGAGGATGAAGGGCAGGCCCGAGTTGACCAGGCCGATGACGACGAATCTCTTCCAATTCGCCTTCCAGCCCAGGCGGAACCCGGTCACCGCGAATAAGGCGAGGAGGAAGAGGCCCGCGATCAGCATCCTCATGTCCGCGGTCAGGATGGGCCCCGCGATCGGAGAGAGATAGCGCATGAACATGAAGGAGCTTCCCCATATCGCCGAGAGAGCGAGGAGCAATATTGCCTGGATGGCGTTCATGGATCAGAAGGTAACCGAGGCCTGAAGCGTCGGTCCACCGATAATCGGGCTTCGAATTCCTCGCGACGACGCCGCTCAAGCCTCGAAATAATCGGCGCGGTAGTCCCCGATATCCTCGAATCCGAGGCCGCGATAGAGGGCCCGCGCGGCCCCGTTGGTAAGCTTGACGAAGAGAGCGGGTGATCTTCCCTGGAAGGATATCTCGGAGAGAAGGGCCGCCATGAGGGCGTTGGCGATCCCGCGGCCCCTGCGCGCGGGTAGGGTGTATACGCCCCCGATCTGATCGACGGCGAAGCCCCTCGCGTTGGTTCCGGCCTTGCCGATTATCACGCCTGCCTCCTCGGCGGCGAATACGAGCTGCCTCTCGAGGGCCCGCGCGAGCGAGGCCTTGCAGGCCGCCGGGTTGAATTCGTGCATGGACGTAAGAACCTCCTCGCGCTCGTAGGCCTCCTGGAGGGGAAGGAGGGCGCAGAGGTCCCCCGGGCAGGCCCGGCGGATCGTCAAGCCCGGACGGATGGGAGTCGCCGCGTCGAGCGGCGCCGCCCGTCCCCCGGCCCTCGCCATCATGCGATAGGCGACCGTGGCCTTCGGCGCGAGCCGGAGGGCCGACTCGTAGCGCGCAACGTCCCCCGCCATTCCGACGACCGAGGCGGGCGAGAAGGACGAGGTGAAGAGAGATATTTCCGCGTCGCGATCGGAGGCAGGATCTGGGAAGATCGGGAACACGAGGCGCGAAGGATGGCAGAGGACGGCGCCCGCGATCGCGGGGACGGGTTTCGCGCACCTTGCCGTGGCCCATTCGGGTGGGGTCCTCTCCCCGTCCGCCACCCATACGGCGCCCCGGAGAGGCGAGGGAAGCCGGAGGGAGGCGGACCCGGCCCCTCCGGACTCCCTGAGCAGGCGTCCCGAGAAGCCGACGCGGCGCTCCTCGCCCTCCCTGAGGAAGACGGTGAGGGCGGGAATGTCCGCCCCGACGGCCCGCCGCCATCTCAGCGCGCATGAGCGAGCGCCCGCTCCGAAGCCGAGCGCCTTCATTCGGAAAGGTGCAGAGGCAACCTGCCCTGCGCGCTTGCCTTGCCTGCGAGAACGGCGATGCCGGCCCTGAGCGAATCGCCCGAATAGCTGTACACGGCCACCGAAGCCTCGGCCCAGGCCGCCCTCGCGAGAGGCGCGGGGCTCTGCACGGACAGTATCGCCACGCGCTTACCCGCCTTGTGGGCGCGCTCGGCGAAATCCATTCCGGCCTCGTTCGCGACGCAGACGATTACCGCGTCGGCGCCGAACAAGGCTCTGTCGAAGGCCGCCAGCTCGGAGCCTAGCGCGGCCCCTTCCGGCTCGTAGGAGAAGCGGAAAGTCCCGGCTCCCGGATAGTCGCGGCGGGCCGCATCGAAGAAATCCTTTAAGGGACCGGCCAGGAGGAGGCGCCCGCCGCCTTGGCCCGGGGCGGAAAAGGGAATTCCCCCCGACCGCAATACCGTGGCGCTGCGATACGCCTGCGCCGCGAAGAAGACCGCGGAATCCGGATCGGGAACCTTGGCCGCGAGAGCAGCGAGATCGGGGACCAGGACGGCCCTCCCTCGAGGCCGCAGGTACTTCAGCTTCGTCTCGACGACCTTGGTCGCGGCCTCGCGGACCAGGGACCTGAAGGCGGGCCTCTCCCGGTAGGCCTCGAGGAGGCGAATCCAGGCGGGGTCTTCCGTCGTGAGGAGTTCGCTGATCATCAGGAGGTCGTTGCCCGCCTCGACCGCCTTGACGCAGGCCCCGGAGATCGAGCCCGCGGCCTCCCCCGCTCCATTCATGGCGAGGTCGTCGGTCACCGCCAAACCCTTGAAGCCGATGCGGCCTCGGAGCAGCGCAGTCATGAAATAGGGGGACAGCGAGGCGGGCCAACCGTCCCCCGTGACCAGGGGGAAACAGAGATGGCCGCTCATGATGGCCGGGACGCCTTCGGCCGACAGGACGCGGTAGGGCAGGAGCTCCCTATCCCATAGGGTCTTCTCGTCGACTCGGATCACGGGCAGGACTCCATGCGAGTCGTCCTCGGTGTCGCCGTGCCCGGGGAAGTGCTTGGCGGTCGCGATGACGCCGGCATCGGCCAGGCCGCGGACGAAGGCCGAGCCGAGCGCGGCCGCGAGTCTGGGATCGTCGGAGAAGGCGCGCGGCCCGATGATGTAGCTCTTGGGCTTGGTGGCGAGGTCGACGGATGGCGCGAAGTCCATGTTGACGCCGAGGGCCGCCAGCTCCCTCCCGATGAGGTTCGCGGAGCGGTATGCGTCGTATGGCCTGCCGGACGCTCCGATCGCCATATTGCCGGGGGTGATCGTCGTAGCGCCCTTGATGTGGCGTATCCATCCGCCTTCCTGGTCGGTGGCCACGAGAAGAGGTATGCCGAGGCCGGATCCGAGAGCAGCGCCCTGGATGCCGGCTACCGCCTTGGCGACTTTGCCGCTGTCCTCGGCGTTCCAGCCGAAGATCTTTACGCCGCCCAGGGCGCGCTTATCGATCCATTCGTAGAGCAGGGGCCCCGGCTCGTCGCCCGGATAGGCCAGCATGAGTATCTGCCCGACGACCTCCTCGTCGCTCATCCTTCCGACGAGGGAGGCCGCCAACGTCGCCTCCGCATCGCGGCCTTTCAACGCGGAAGCCCAGAAATCGGCTTTTGGAGGGGATGCCGATGCGAAGAAGGCGGAAGACAGGACGGCCATGAGAGCGAGAACCCGGCCCCGCGGCAACCGGCCGTTCCCCCCGGGCCTCGGCCTAGGGGGAGGCGGCGGCGTAGGCCTCTCCTTTCATCTCGTCGATATACTGGGACGCGGAATGCGCGGCGATCGCTCCGTCGGAAGCGGCAGTGACCAATTGCCGGAAGCTGCACGCCCTTACGTCCCCGGCGGCGTAGAGCCCCGGCTGGCTCGTCGCCATGCGGTCGTCGGTGAGGATGTAGCCTGCCTCGTCTTTCTTCGCCTCGCCGGCCAGGGCGCTTTGGGGAATCGAGCCGACGAATACGAAGACCGCATCGACGGGCTCTTCGCTGACCCCTCCGCCCTCCGCCCGGTCCAGGAGGACGGACTCCACTTTCCTGGTCCCCTTGATCCCCTTCAAGACCGTATTGAAGCGGACCTCGATGTTCGGGTTCGATAGGGTGCGCGCGGCGAGCGAGGCCTGGGCCCTGAAGCGGTCCCTCCGATGGACGACGACAATCTTGTCGGAGAGCTTCGCGAGGAAGGCGGATTCGTCGCATGCAGCGTCTCCTCCCCCGACCACCATCATGCGCTTGCCCTTGAAGAAGGGGCCGTCGCAGGTCGCGCAATAGGATACGCCCCGCCCCGCGAACTCTTCCTCGCCGGGCACGTCGGCGTGTCTGTGCTTGGCCCCCGTGGCGAGCACGACGGTCTTGGCCCGGAGGCTGCCCTCGCTCGTCTCGACGAGGAAGACCCTGCCATCCTTCCGAAGCTCGCTCACCGTCGCGGTCAGGGAGGAAGCGCCGAAGGCCTCCGCCTGTTTGCGCATGGTCTCGGATAGGTCGTAACCGCTGACCGGGCCCATGACTCCGGGATAGTTCTCGAGCGCATCGACCAGGAGGGCTTGGCCGCCGACCGCCAATTCCTCGATGAGAAGGGTCCTGAGATTGGCGCGAGCGCCGTATTGGGCCGCGGACAAACCCGCGGCTCCCCCTCCGACTATTACGAGATCGTATTCGGAATCCATGTTCCCTCCGGCAGCCATGCTACGATGATAGTTACAAGATAGCGACTTTTGCGATTAATCGTGGCTACTATACAGCGGTGGAATTAGATTTGAAAGTGATGAGAATCGCCCCGTATCTCGCCTTGCTCGCCTTCCTCCTCGCGGCCGGGCCGATTCCGGGAGCGCGCGCGCAGGCAGCCGGCTTCCTCGCGCCCGATCCCGGCTTCGCCGAGCTCGGAGCCGTCTCCGAGCCGATGGACCTACCCGGACTCGAGAGGGCCGCTCTTCTCGCCTCGGGGCTGAAGCCCGAGGAGCTCGATCCCTATGAATCGCGCCTGGACCGGATCATCCGCGAGGCCGGCGCCGCGGCCGATAAGGTCCCGACGGCTATGGCGAAAGCCGAATCGGTACTTAGCTACCTCCATGGCGGCGCACTCCGCTCCTATCGCGAGGATGCGACCACCATCGACGGCATCCTCGACACGGGGCTCTACAACTGCGTCTCGTCGGCGGTCCTCTACCTGCTGGCCGTCCGCGCCCTGGGCATCGACGGCGAAGGCGCGAGGACTTCCGACCACGCCTTCTGTACGGTCCTCATCGACGGCCGAAGCGTAGACGTCGAGACGACCAACCCCTACGGTTTCGACCCCGGCGGCAAGAAGGAGTTCACCGACAGCTTCGGCCGGGTAACTGGCTACGCCTACGTCGCGCCCGGCGGCTACGGCGACCGCAGGGCTATCGGAGGGCGGGAGCTGGTCGGCCTCATACTATCGAACAGGGCCTCGGAGCTCGAGCTCTCGGGCCGCTTCGCCGAGGCGACGAGGCTGGGCGCCGACTACGCCGCCCTCTGTCCCGGCGCGGATTCGCGGGCCTTCCTGGTCGATCGCGTCAACAATCTGGTGGCTTCCCTCGAGAGTCGGCGCGACTACGCGGGAGCGGAGGCGGCCGCGCAAGCGGCGGCGGCCTCCCTGCCTGGAGAGGCCCGCCTCGCGGCCCTGGCCAGGACGGCGTCCTACAACCGCGCAGTCGCCCTCGCCCAATCTGGCGACTGGGACGCCGCCTTCCAAGCCGCGCTCCGCCTTGCCGCAGCCTCGCCCGGGGACACTGGGGCGAAGGCCCTCGTCGCCGGCTCCCTTTCGGGTCTGGCTCAGAGCTACGCGCGCAAGGGCGATTTCGCGGGCGCGCGCGCGGAGATCGCCGAGCGCGCGGGGAGCGCAGGCCCCGCCGCGGCCGCGGAAGCCAGGGCGGCCGTCGGGGAGATCGAGCTGGTAGGGGCGGCCAAAGGCCTCCCGCTGGCTGAGGCGGTCGCGGCAGCGGACAGGATATTCGCGGCCGGGGAAGTCGGCCCCTCCCGCTACGCCCAGGCCGTCGCCGCGATTTACGGAAACGAGGCCGGGAGGATGGGAGCGGGGGGTGATTGGCTGGGCGGCGCGGCCCTCGCGGATCGGGGCGGCGCCAAACTGGGCGGCGCCAAACTGGGCGGCGCCGAGGCCGAAGCGGAAGGAAGCCTCGCTCGCCTGGCCCAGACGCTGCGGCACAACTTCGTCGCGGACGCGCACAACCGCTTCGCGCGGCTCTACAATTCGGGCGACTATGCGGGCGCCAAAGCCTCGCTGGCCGCCGCCCTCGTCTCGATGCCCGGCGACGAGACCCTGACGCGGGACCTGGCCGCCGCGGACGCCGCCATGGCGAACTGAGAGGCCGGAACCGGCCCTTCACCTGGCGAAGGAAATCGCGACGCGGGTCCCCGACCCATCCCGTCCCGCAGACCGCGCAACCGTTCCGCGCACCTGGGCAGCGAGGGCGAGGACCAGCTCGGTGCCGATTCCGGATTCCCGCGAGCCGTCGGATCGAGCCTCCCCGCCGCCGTCCCGAGCCAGTCCGACGCCGTCGTCTTCGACTTCAAGGAGCCAGCCGTCGCCGGAACCGCGCAAGGATACCCTTATCTTGCCGTCGCGGCCCGCGGGAAAGGCGTGCTTCATGCAATTGGACACGAGCTCGTTCACTATCAGGGCCACGGGCATCGCGTCATCCAGGTCGAGCGAGGCTCCATTGGGCTCGACCGCGCACGATATGCCGCGATAACCGCCCTCGTAGACGCTCGACAGGTAGTCGACGAGGCGCTCGAAGTAGGAATCCATCTCCACGCCCTCGAAGCTCGAGGACCTGTACAGGACCTCGTGCACCATCGACATGGTCTGTATCTGGGTCTGGCATTCGACGAAGACCTTGCGCGCGTCCTCGTCCCGAATCGCCGTCTCCTGGATGTTGAGGAGGCTCGACACGACCTGGAGGTTGTTCTTTACCCTATGGTGGATTTCCTTCAGGAGGACTTCCTTCGACGCGAGGTCGGATTCCAGGGCCAGCTCGTGCTCCTTGCGAATGGTGACGTCCCGTATGATGCCGACGGTGCCTTGCTCCACTCCCTGGAATTCGGGCAAGGCGTAGCCGGAGCAGCTCACTTCGCCGTAGGAGGTGACGTACCCGACGTGATAGTCGTCCACCAAGTCGCCGGGTCGCAGCCGAAGCTCGAGGTTGCGCGTCATGCGCTGTCCCGAGCGGCGTTCGTCGAAGAGCTTCGGGGCGCCCTCTTCGCCGGTGGTTTTCCCTTGCAGCGGGAGAAGCGCGTCCGCGCGGCTCACCCTCGATACGTCATCGGCATGGACGATCTGGCTGAAATGCTTCCCGATGAGCTTCGAAGGCTCGTACCCTATGCTCCGAACCGCGTCGTTGACGTATACGAACCGTCCCTTGCCGTCGATGATGTAGACGATGTCCGGAATGGCCTGGAGAAGATTCATGTACTGGTGCTCGGACATCTGAAGATGCGCGTTCTGACGGGCCGTGCTCTCGCGGACGTTGAGCGACTTGCGGATCAGCAGGGGGAGGGCGCGGATGTGGCCCAGGCCGGGAATGCGCTGCACGAAGAGCGCGGCCTCGTCCCGGACGGTCTTCTCCACCCGACCCATATCGTCCTCCGGGTCGACGAGGAGGATGGCGGGCAGAGGCCAAAAAGTGAGCCAGTCCGCGAGGGCGCCGCCGTGGAAGCGGAAATCGGTCACGATCGCGTCTGCGCGGTCGCTCGAGTAGAGGGCTTCGACGTCGGCGATATTGACGGGGAAGAACAGCTCGCCGTCCGGGCATGAAGCGGAAAAGGCCGCCGCGAAGGCCTGCCTCTCGTCCTCGCCCTCGACGGCGAATATCACCCTGAGGACTCCGCCGCGCCTCGGAGAATCGCTCATCCCGCGGCTCCGCGCGCAGTCGGCGCGGGGGTCGGATCGGGCGCGGACTCAAACCCGTCAGCTCCTTCACGATGGCCGCGCGGCGACCGCGCGGCATGAACCCAGCTGCGAACCACTCGGGAAGTGTAGTTTTCATGATGCCGTCAGTCAAGGACCGCATCGGCCGCGGCCCCGGCATTAATTGCGCTGGCCTTTCCGTTCCGCTATACTCGGAGCCACGATGAACGAAGACATCGATTTCAGCGTCCCTGCCCTGGGGAAATGCGGCATACCCTCGCCGATCGTCCTATCCACGAAGCAGGGCGACTCCCTCGCCAACTACGTCTCCGACGACGAGTTCGTCCGCTTCGACGTCGACGCCCGCGTAGGCGACCAGGGCAGCCTCGACCGCTCCCGCCTCCTCGAGAAGGCGGGGCCGCGGCAGCAGATATTCTTCGCCCCGAGCCATGTCCACGCGGGCATCGTGACCTGCGGAGGCCTCTGCCCCGGGATCAACGACGTCATCCGGTCCATCGTGCGCTGCCTGTGGTTCCGCTACGGGGTCCGCCGCATCACGGGTATCCGCTACGGCTACCGCGGCTTCCTGCCGGAATTCAACATCGGCACGAAGGCGCTCGACCCGGAGGCGGTCGACGAGGTGCACAAGGTCGGGGGCACCTTCCTCGGCTCGTCGCGCGGGGGCGGCGAGCGGACCGCCGACATCGTGGACGCCATCGAGCGGCTCAACCTCAACATACTCTTCACCATAGGCGGCGACGGAACCCAGAGGGGAGCCGTCGCGATCGCCGAGGAGATAGAGAGGCGCGACCTCAAGATCGCGGTCGTCGGCATACCCAAGACCATCGACAACGATCTCCGCTTCGTCGACCGGACCTTCGGCTTCGAGACGGCCGTGGCGCGCGCGGCCGAGGCGGTGACGGCCGCCCACGTCGAGGCGCACTCGGCCATGAACGGCGTCGGCCTGGTCAAGCTCATGGGGAGGGAGTCGGGCTTCATCGCCGTCCATACGGTGCTGGCCGTCCACGAAGCCAACTTCGTCCTGATCCCGGAGGTGCCTTTCGAGATCGACGGGCCCAACGGCTTTCTCCGCCACCTCGAGGATCGCCTGACCCGCAGATCGCACGCCGTGGTGGTGGTCGCCGAGGGCGCGGGCCAGGAGTACCTGAAATCCGAGGGGGTGGACGCCTCCGGCAATCCGAAGCTGGGCGACATCGGCGTCTTCCTTCGCGACCGGATGACGGAGCACTTCAAGAGAAAGGGCATCGACGCGACGGTCAAGTACATAGACCCGAGCTACATGGTCCGCTCGTCGCCCGCCGTGCCGACGGACTCGGCCTATTGCGAGCGGCTGGGCAACAACGCCGTCCACGCGGCGATGGCCGGGCGGACCAAGGCTCTTATAGGGATCGTGCACGGCCAATACGTGCATATCCCGGTGAAGGCCGCGGTGTCGCGACGCAGCTACGTCGATCCCCAGGGCGCCCTCTGGCGCGACGCGGTCGACGCGACCCAGCAGCCCCCGGCGATGGTCAACCCGAGCTAGCCATGCCGCGCAAGAACGTCCTGATAATAGACGAGTCCGATCTCTTCCGCGAATACCTCAAGGACAGACTGACGGCCGGCGGCCTGGGGGTGGAGACCGCGATCAACGGCCTCGACGGGGCGGTGAAGCTCCGGAACTCCCTGCCCGATCTCGTGATCATGGACTACAGCCTCACCCGCAGGACCTGCAAGGAAGTCCTCGAGGAGAAAAACCGCAACCCGAACACGGCCTCCATCCCGGTCGTCCTCACGGCGCAGAAGATCGAGAAGAACAGGCTCCTCGAGCTCGTCCCCTACAACATCAAACGCGTGATCATGAAGCCCATAAAGATCGACGGGCTGTTCGCGGCCCTCTCGGAAATACTCGGCGCGAAGCTCGAGGTGGACGCGACGCCCTGCGTCATCGAAGCCCACGTGAACGACAACATCGTCTTCGTCGAGATCGCCAAGGGCTTGAACCGGGAGAAGGTGGACCTCCTCCGCTTCAAGATCGCCGAGCTCCTGGAGCTCTACTCCATCCGCAGCCCGAGGATCCTCGTCATGCTCGCCGATATGGAGCTCAGCTTCGTCGACGGCACGAACCTGGAGCTCCTCATACGCATCCTGCTCGACCGATCGGGGGCGAAGGCGCGCCACATCAAGCTCCTCACCAACTCGGCATTCGCCAGGGATTTCGTGCGCGGCAGGCCCTCCTACGCCGACCTGGAAGTGGTGTCCAACCTCCAATACGCGCTCGACGGCCTGCTCACGGACTACGACCCCCAGGCCGAGCTGGGGGAAGGGAAGGCCGAGATGCTCGCCGAGCGGATACTCTCCGCCCAGACGCACGAGGCCTCGCGAGAGTCGATCGAGATGCGCTTCGTGGAGGAAGCCAAGAAGCCGCTCAGCCTGGAGACCATGCGCGAGGCGGGGGCGGGGCTCTCCATAGCGGTCGTCGACGACGACTTCGTGATCCAGGAGCTCGTCAAGACGACCTTCGGCGCGATCAGCGCGTCCGTCAGCGCCTTTCAAAGCGGAGGCGAATTCGTCGAGGCGGCCAAGACCAAAGGCTACGACCTCGTCTTCCTCGACATCCTGATGCCGGGCATGGACGGATTCCAGGTGCTCGCGCGCCTCAGGGCGGAGGATATCGAGCTTCCCGTCATCATCCTCTCCGCGGTCAGCCAGCGCGAGGCGGTAATGCGCGCGTTTCAGGCGGGCGTCAAGAGCTATCTCATCAAGCCCCTCAAGCCCGATCAGATCCTCAAGAAGACCCTCGAGATACTAAAGGCGAATTTCTGATGTCCCTGCCCGACGACCTGCTGAGGGCGGTCTTCGACCAGGCGGCCGTCCCCGTGGCTCTCGTCGACGGATGGGGCCTGCTCGCCATGTGGAATTCCGCCTTCGAGTCGCTCTTCCGCGGCCTGGCGGGCGTCGGCCCGGAAAAGCTGGCGATATCCTTCTTCGACTTCGTCGCCGAGCGCGAGGGCGCGCGCATCGGCTATTTCGCGGCGGAGATACTCCTCGGCGGCAAGAAGAGCTCGACGATCGAGAGCCCCATCAGGGCCGCAGACGGGGCGATGCGCTGGCTCGGACTCGCGCTCTCGCGCGTCGAGGTCGCCCCGGATCTCCCGGGCGGCGGCTCCGAGCGCTATCTCATGTTCGTCGCGGAGGACGTCACCGAGCGCGTCCTCCGCGAGAAGGGCCTGCGGGACGCGAAGGACGAGGCCGAGAAGGCGACGCATACGAAGAGCCAGTTCCTGGCCAATATGAGCCACGAAATCAGGACCCCGATCCAGACCATACTCGGCGTCGTCGAGCTCCTGCGCGAGACGGAGCTCGATACCGAGCAGTCCGATTACGTGAATCAAGTGCGGTTCTCCGCCGACGTCCTCCTCGGCCTCATCAACGACATCCTCGATTTCTCGAAGATCGAGGCGGGCAGGCTCGAGCTAGAGACGACGAGCTTCGACCTCCGGACCTGGGTCCACCAATCCGTCGACCTGCTCGCTATGGAGGCGAACCGCAAGGGCCTCGAGATCATCGTCGACGTCGACGAGGAGCTTCCAGCCCTGGTCCGCGGCGATCCGGGCCGGCTCCGGCAGATCATCGTCAACCTCTTCAAGAACGCGGTCAAATTCACCCGCGAGGGGGGGATAACGCTCATCCTCCGCCGCGTGCCGTCGCTCGCCGGCCCGCGCATGCGCTTCGAGGTCGCCGATACGGGCCCGGGCATTCCCGAGTCGACGCGGGAGAGGCTGTTCACTCCCTTCTACCAGGGCGATCTCGCCCAGGCGCGCAGGACCGGCGGCACGGGCCTGGGCCTCGCGATCTCGCGCCACCTCGTCGAGCTCATGGGCGGCGCGATAGGCGTCCTGCCGTCCGGCGCGTCCTCCTCTCCCGGGGCGGGAGGCGCCGGCTCCATCTTCTGGTTCGAGTTGCCCCTGGACGCTCCCGAGTACTCCGCCTCGCCGAAGGCCGCCCTGCCGAGGGCGCCGGCTGCCGGATCCGGAAGCGGCGCGCGCCTCCTCGTCGTAGACGACTATTCCCCGGCCAGGGCCTTCGCCGGCAAGGCGGCCGCTTCGGCGGGTTATCGCGTCAGTCTGGCAGGGTCCGGCGAAGAGGCCCTCGATGCGCTTCACGAAGCCGTCGCCGCGGAAGATGCCTTCTCGCTGTGCCTCATCGACCAGAATATGCCCAGGATGGACGGATGGCGCCTCGCCAGCGAGATCACCGGCGATACGGCGATAAACGACGCTCGCCTCATACTCATGGCACCCGTCGGGACGATCAGCGGCGACGCGAAGATGAAGCTCCTGCGATGGTTCAACGGCTATATCTCGAAGCCGATAAAGCCCGACGAGCTCACCGATGCCATCGCCCGCGCCCTCTCCTCCGAAGTCGACCTCGAGGCCGCGGAGTCCGAGCCCCAGCAGGCGCGCGGGAGCGACGAGAGGCGATTCGAAGGCGTCGTGCTCCTGGCCGAGGACCACGAGGTCAATCGGGAACTCTTCACGCTGCTGCTCGGGAAGCTGGGCTGCGGCGTGGTAACGGCCCGCGACGGGGTCGAGGCGGTGGAGATCGGCTCGGGCCGTCGCTTCGATCTCGTCCTTATGGACATCTTCATGCCGAGGATGTCCGGCTACGAGGCCGCGCGAGAGCTCCGCGACAAAGGCTATTCCGGGCCGATCGTCGCAGTGACTGCCAGCGCGCTCAAGGGCGAGCGCGAGAATTGCATCGCGGCCGGGATGAACGACATCCTCGTGAAGCCCTTCAAGAGGGAGGACTTGGCGGCCGTCCTCGCGGCCTACTTGCCGTCCTCGGGAGGCGCCGGCCCGGCGCCGGATAAGGCCGAGCCCAAAGCGACGGACTCTCCGCCGAACGGACCCGCGACGTCCGCTCCGCCCGCCGCAGTCCTCGATTCCTCGGTCTTCGACTGGGCGGGCGCCCTCGACACATTCCTCGGGCAAAGCGAGACGGTGAAGAGCCTACTGAAGCGCTTCGTGGAGAAGGCAGGGCGGCAGCTCGGCGATCTCGCGGGGGCCCTGGCCGCGAAGGACGCGACGCGATTCAAGGAAACATCCCACTCGCTCAAAGGAGCCTCCTGGAACCTGAGCGCGAGGCGCCTCGGCGACGCGGCCCTCCTGGGCGAGACCGCGGGCCGGGAGGGGGACATGGCCGCAGCCGCCCTGGCGCTCGAGGCGATACGCGCCGCCTTCGCGGATTTCGCGGAAGCGGCCGCGCCGTATTTCGGAGATTGACGGCTTCGGCGGTCCCGCCTTTTCACGCACCGCCCAAAACCGCTACGATGCGGGCGTGCGCGCGAACTACCATACGCATTGCGATTTCTGCGACGGGCGCTCCACCGCTTCGGAGATGGCCGCCGCCGCGGCCGCCAAGGGCTACGCCATCCTCGGGTTCTCCTCGCACAGCCCCTTGCCCTTCCCGAACGAGGGCAGCATGGACCTGTCCCGCCTCGACGACTACAGGATCGAGATCCGAAGGCTCGGCCGGGAATGGGAGGGCCGCGGTCTCGAGATCCTCCTGGGCCTGGAGATCGAATGGATCAAGGGCCTCTCCTCGCCCCGCGACGAGATTTTCCGCGCGGCCGGTCTCGACTATTCAATAGGCTCTCTCCACTTCGTCGACCTTCCGGGTTCGGGGCGCTTCGCCGTCGACATGGGGATCGAGGATTTCGAGAGTCACGCGGCCGGGTATTCCGGCGATGACGTCGGCCGAGCGGTCTACCGCGACTACTACCGGCAGCTAGGCGAGCTGATCGAGGAGGGCGGATTCGACATCCTGGGCCACTTCGACCTCGTCAAGAAGAACAACGGGGAAGGCCGCTGGTTCGACGAATCCTCCCGCGGATACCTCGACGAGGCCTTCGGCGCCGCGGGCATGCTGAAAGGCAAGGACATAGTGGTCGAGATAAACGTCGGCGGGATGAGCAGGGGCAAGGTCAAGGAGCCCTATCCTTCCCTTCCCATACTGCGCGAGATCCGGTCTCTCGGAGTCCGGATAACCTTCTCGTCTGACGCCCACGCGCCCGAGCATCTCGGCGCGAACCTGGACTCGGCGAGGGAACTCGCTCGAGAGGCTGGCTACGACTCGATAGCCGTGCTATCCAAGGGGAAATGGACCGAAGCGGGGATCGAGGAGACCTGACGGGGCCTCGAGGGAGGGCTAGGGAGCCTTTCGGCTAGCGGTTCCTGCGCTCCTCGCCCTTCTGGCAATCGACGCAGAGGACGGCGTAGGGGATGGCCTGCAAGCGCTCCGCAGGGATCTTCTTATTACATTTCATGCACGAACCGTACTTGCCCTGGTTTATCCTGCTGAGGGCGGCGTCTATCGCGCGCAGGCGCTTGATCTCCACCGAGCCGAGAGCCTCTATCATCTTCCTGTCGATATCGTCCGAAGCGACGTCTGCGAAATCCTTGGGATCCATCTCCTCGACGATGGCGCGGAAATCGGCGTTCGTTGCGATGAGGGTGTCCAGGATCTCGCGTTTCTGCGAAAGGAGCAACTCCTTCATCTTCTCGATCGTATCTTTATCCATTCGCCACCTCCTACTGCCCGAAAGACCGGCACGATGCAATAAACCCGGGAAAAAGTCAAGCGAGCCTGGCTGAACCGCGCCTTCCATCGATTGCCCGGAGCGCCTGAAATTTTAGGAAAATCTGTCTCTTCCTTGCGCGAGGACGCATCCTTTACGCCGCAGTTGACATTCCTACGGATAGCACATACTATTTTATGCGCTCGAGGCGATATTGCAACCGCCGCGAGACCCTTTCCCGATGGGCCCCATGACGGGGCGCCGATCCGTCCGAGGAGCAACCGTGGCCAAGGAAGAAGCTATAGAGGTCGAGGGCGTCGTCAGGGAATCCCTCCCCAACACCATGTTCCGCG
Source organism: uncultured Treponemataceae bacterium (assembly GCA_964404145.1). Classification (GTDB taxonomy): domain Bacteria; phylum Spirochaetota; class Spirochaetia; order Treponematales; family Rectinemataceae; genus UBA1306. The sequence continues at coordinate 192,042 of CAYOIX010000004.1, read as the reverse complement.
TAGAGCTCCAGAACGGCCATGTCATCCTGGCCCACCTATCGGGCAAGATGCGCAAGCACTACATACGCATCGTGCCGGGCGATAAGGTGAAGGTCGCCCTCTCCCCTTACGATCTCAACCGCGGACGCATAATCTACCGCGAAAAATAGACTAAACCAAGGAATTTACCCTTTCTTCCGGATCAGGACCCATAGGGCGCCGGAGCCGCCGTCGGTCCTGTCGGCCTCGCCGAATCGACCCGCCAAGGGATGGGCCTCGAGCGCGCGCCTGGCCGCTTTCTTCAGGACGGGCGTTCCCGTCGAATGAAGCCCCTTCCCATGAATCAAGAGCACCTTCTCGAGACCCACGCGCGAGGAGCTATCCAGGAAGACCGCGATGGCCGACTCGGCCTCCTCTCCCGTCATCCCGTGGAGATCCAGCGCAGCCTGGGGCCTAAGGGCGGCGAGACGGCGAGCCTCTCGACCGCGCTGTGCAACCGAGACGGCATCGCCCGTTTCGGCATCCTTGTCGCTGACCGAGTTTTCGGAGAGCCAAGCCTCGAGCGCCTCTCTCGCAGTGCCCCCGGGGGCCGAAGCCTCGGACGCCGAGGCGCCTCTCGCGTCGGCCTCGGCCATCGCGCGCTCGCCGGCCTCGGGGGGCGGCGAGACCTTCTGTCCACGTTCTATCTTTTCCCAATCGTCGAGGATACGGCCGAAATCCATCATCGCCTCTCGAGCGTCCGACTCGATCGGCGGCGGGCGCTCTTGGATACAAACAAACGAAGGCGCATCGAGGCTACGGCCAAAGCGGTCCGCGAGGAACTAAGCCGGTCGCGCCGCCCGAATCGGCTATTGGAGCGGGGAGCGCGAAGCGAGAGCCACGGGAAGGTAGGGGATGTACTGCCTATCGATGAGGAGGGTGTGCTTGAGCGCCCAGTCCTTGAGGAAGCTGTCGAGGTCTTCGATGGCCTCGGGGTCCCCGCAATCGATGCGCTCGCGGTACGCGGCCACGTCGCGGAGCAGGGATTCGTGCTCTCGCGAGTGGGCGGCGAGCTCGGGATAGCTACCCCTGCGCATGAATCCTTCCTCGGTCGCGAAGTGCAGCTCGGCGAAGTCAGCGAGCTCCGCGACGAGGCTCGTAGCGTCCGGACAGGATTCGGGACTCCAAACGGCCGCGTCCAGGCTCCCGATGAGGTCGAATAGCTTGACGTGCTGGGCATCGATTGCCGGCTCGCCCACGGCATACGATTGCCGCCAGGAAAAATCGAACACGCTCTTGACCGCCGAGAGCCTGCTCTCGAGCTTCTCGCGAAGCCTCCAGAGGAGGATCGGCCTTTCCTCGATAGCCTCGTAGGGAACGCGGTACATCTCCAAAGGCTCGAGCGTCGTGGCGTCGAAGAGGCAGCAACCCTCGATCAGCATGCCTTCTTCCCCGAAGACGTCGCCGGGCCCGAGGGAGCCGACGATCCTTCCCCCGGACATGACCCTGGCGCGCCCGCGGACGATCAGGCAGAGCGCGGCCTTTTCGCCTTCGATCAGGCCGCGTCCCTCCGGGACGCTCTCGGACCAGGCCCTGGCCGCGATCCTCTCAAGCGCCGCCCGGGAGTCTTCGCCGGCGCGAGCCATCTCGGAGAAGGGCGGGGTGCGCTCCATGATCGCGGAGATCCCCTCGAAAGCGCTCCTCGGTGCGATGGCTGCGTAGGGCTCGCCCCCGTCGTAGCGTTCGAGCGCGGCCGTCGGGAAGCCCCCGCCGCCGGCGATGAGCACGTCCGCTTCCCCGAAGAGGGCGACGGTCGTCCTCCCCCCGGCCGGGACCGCTACCGGGGCCGAGGTGTGGCTCAGGAGGATTCGCCCGGACTCGTCCGCGGCGAAATCCGCGGCCGAGCCATGTATCATGCCGCCGCCTACATCCACTTTCTTCACGTCGGCCGACTCCAGGTAGGCGGATTTGGTCCTCGCGGCGAGCTCGGCCGAGATCCCCGGCAGCGATCGATCCTCGACGACCATCGAGTCGAGGACCGCGAAGGACGCGAGGTCGGCCAGGTGGGCGTAGCTGCGAAGGCCGCCCTCGCCGCGGGCGCGGAAGCGGAATGCGGTCGTCTCGACGGGATGGGGCGACATGATCGGCAGGACCTCGAGTCCGTCCAGGTCGTTCCAGCGATCCCCCTCGAGGTCCCGGACATCGAAATACCTGCGGAACTCCCTCTCGCCGATGCCGGTCAGGGCCCTGAGCTTGGCCTCGACCGAGGCGCGCACCCAAGGCACGGCGTAGTATGCGAGCCGCCGATCCGCCCGGAGAAGCGCCGTCAGCCCGACGAAATGATCGTCGTGCGCGTGGGTGTGGAAGATCCCCTTGAGGTCTCCTATGCCGAGACCGACCGCCTCGAGGCTCGCCTCGATGTCCGGGCCCGCGTCGACGAGGTAGAAGTCTCCGCGGAAACAGACGAGGGAGGCCATGCAGGGTCTGTCCGGATCCCAGCCGTCCCCTTCGCCGATGTGCACGACCGAGAAGTAGTCGCGCGAGATCGCTCGGCGCGGAAGTTCATAGGGAAGCTCGCGCCCGGCCTGGCCGGGGTGGCCTGGGTCGAGGTCGACGCGAGCCGTCTGGCCCGCGTGCAGGAACTCGTAGCGATTCGCGCCCATCCTTCGCACGAAGGCCCCGCCGCGAAGCTCGATGGCGTGACCGTCGAAGATCCGGAGATCGAGGAGCTCCTCCGTCCTCTTGATCGAGCCGAAGGCGAACCAGAGCTTCATTCGCAGGAGCTCGGCCGCCCTGTCCCGGCCGAGGCCCGCGCCCTCGAGCTCCTCGATCGTGGACAGGCCGTAATTGCCGGAATAGATGTAGCGGCTCTGCGCTTCGACCTGATCCCGCATACCGATGATCATCGGGCGGATGCCCGTGTTGTTCGGATGCCCGGGTATGATCATGCCTTGGCGATAGAGCATCTGCAGGACGGGAAATTCGCCGAGATTGCGGAAGCGGCCTCCTTGAACCGGCAACTCGGAGAGGAGGATGGCGTTGGGACCCGTCTCGAAGGCGACTCCGTCCCGCCTAATCTCGCGCACCTGTCCGCTCTTCTTGAGGAATTTGACCGCGTTCTCGGGGCAGCCGCAGAGGACCGATAGCCCCGCTTCCGGCATCTCGACCAGGGACATCCCGTTCGCGAGAACCGTCTTAGTCATCGATTCCGCTCATTCGATTCTTGACTAGATCTTCCTCATCCATCCCCGCGCATCGGCGACGGCCCCGTACTGAATCCCCTTGAGCTCGCGCCCGAGCGCCGCGGTAAGCTCGCCCGCCTTGTCGCCGAAGACCGCTTTCCTGCCGAGGTGGGTGACGGACTCGACGAAGGTGACGCCCGCGGCCGTCCCGGTGAAGAAGACCTCCTTGGCGTCGGCGAGGACCTCCTCGATGGCTATCCTGCGCTCGCTGACCTTGACGCCCCGGGCGCGGGCGAGCTCGATGACGCTCTTCCGCGTTATGCCGGGAAGCACCGTGTCCCCGAGCTCGGGTGTGACGAGCTCGCCCGATTTCAGGAAGAAGAACGCGTTGCAGGACGAGCCCTCCTCGACATAGCGGCGATCGCGCGCGTCCAGGAAGAGGACCTCCATATAACCCGCGCTCTCGGCCTCCTTCTTCGCCAAGGCTGAGATGACGTAGTTGGCGTCGCACTTGATCCAGCCAGTGCCGTTGGGCGTGGCCCTGATCCGCCCGGAGGTGATCGCGGAGGAGGATCCCGGCTTGAAATAGGAACCAACCGGATTGGCGATGATGAACACGCTCGGCCTCTCGGAGATCCCGACGCCGATCCCGCCCTCGGCGTACGAGAAGGGCCTCAGGTAAACCGCGCTCGCGTCGACGAAGCCGCGTTGTTCCCATTCCGGCTCGTATGACGGCCTGAACCCGAGGGTCGCGTTGCGCGCCGTCACCTCCGTACAGGCCCGGACGAACATTTCCTCGGGAAAGCCCGGCATTCCGAGGCCCTTCATCGAGCTCGCGAACCGAGCGGCATTCTCGTCGGGGCGGAAGAGTTTTATCTCGCCCCCGATCCGGGGCCCCTTTTGGGGAAAGGCCTTGAGGCCCTCGAAGCAGCCCATGCCGTATTGGGTCGTATAGTTGACGAGGGGGACTCCCGCGAACTCGTTTCGGCGGGCGTTGAGCTCGCCGAGCTCCTCGGCGGACAGGGCCGCCTCCTCGGCGGGCGTCATGTGAGGCTGCTCGACGTATTCCTCGCTCCAAACGCCGCCGTTATAGCGGGCGCGATACGCTATCGGGTAGAGCGCCAGAGAAAAACCCATATATCCCTCCCTGATAGCATTACTTTATCGCCTAGGCGCGCAGGTGTACAAGCCGGCCCCTGTTGCCGCGGAGCGCGAGATCAGATACTGTTGCGTTGCGTCGAAGACGGGGAGAGCTATGCAAGGCCGTATACGCTACGTCCCGCGAAACGTCCGCTGGTTCAACAGGCTGATCCGCGCCACCTACTGCCTCTGGCTCCACCTGTTCTTCAGGGTCGAAGGCAGGAACGACCAGGTCGCCAAGGCCCTGAAGCCCCCCTTCATCCTCGTCTCGAACCACGTCACGGTCCTCGACCCCTTCATCTTGAGCACCTTCCTCCGCGAGCCCGTCTACTGGATAACGAGCGACGGCAATATGCGAAGCAGCCTCATGAGGGCCCTGCTCAGGCTGGTCGGATCGATCCCGAAGTCGAAATCCATACCCGACATCGAGACGGTCAACTGGACGGTCGAGATCATCCGCAGGCGCGGCGGTGTCGTCGGGATCTTCCCCGAGGGACAGCAGACCTGGGACGGGACCACACTCCCCCTCGTCCCCTCGACGGCCAAGCTGCTGAAGCTCCTCAAGGTGCCCGTGCTCGCCGCGGTCATAAAGGGGGGCTACTCCTCCCTCCCGCGCTGGACGAACGCTCGCCGTCGCGGCCGCATGGAAGTGGAATTCAAGATCGTCTTCGCGCCCGAAGAGCTCAAGCTGCTGGGAGCGGACGAGATACTCTCGAGACTCGAAACCGCCCTCTCCCATGACGAGGCCGCATGGCAGGAGGCGGCGCGCATGCCCTTCGAGGCCTTGAGGCGCGCGGAGCACGTCGAGCTGGGCTTGTTCATGTGCCCGAGCTGCGAAGCCGTGGGTGAGCTTCGCAGCTCGGGCTCTCGTCTTAATTGCCAAGCCTGCGGGATGGCGCTGAAGCTCGACTCCTTCGGTCGGATCAAGGTTCGCAAGGGCGAGACGCCGGTCTTCGCGACGATCAGGGATTGGGATAGGTGGCAGGCGATTGCCTTCGAGCGTCGGATACGATGGGAGGCGGCCGCTCGCCCCGATCGGCCCATCTTCTCCGATCCGGGGGCCCTGATCCTGAGAGGGCGCAAGATGAACCCCCTACGCAGGCTGCGCTCCGGTACCCTGATCCTCTATCCCGACCGTCTCGAGCTGGCGACCTTCCTGGGCGAGCGCCTGCGCTTCCCAGTAGCCGACATCGAAGGGATCGGCGTGCTCAAACGAAGCACTCTCGAATTCTACGTCGGCAAGAACCTCTACCAAACGCGTTTCGCCCTGAGTTCGGCCTCCGCTCGGAAATGGTCCGCGGCCGTCGAGATCCTGGCCCGGCGATCGGCGAAGCCCGACGCATCCTCGAATTGAGCGGCGGCCCCGCACCCTAAGGCGCACCCGGCATGTCTAACCTCGCGATAGGAGCCCATGAGATGACTACTTGCATCGAATGCGGAGCGGAAGCGGAAGGCGGAGACACGTGCCCGCGCTGCGGCGCCGCCCTCCCGGCCGACCGCGGGGCCAAATCGCTCGCGCTCGCGTCCAGGGTCCTTGGAGCGGGCTTCGCGCTGGCCGCGATGGTCGATCTCGTCGTCGACTTCACGAGGAACGGCGCCTTCGGATGGTCGCGGATCGGAGTCGCATCGTCGGCGGTCGCCTGGATCCTTATCGGCTTTCCGATGCTCGTCTATCGCAGGCCCGGGCTCTTCCTCCCCGTCATGGCCGCGGCGGCCCTCGTCTATCTTTGGCTGCTGGACGAGCTGACCGGGGCCAGTGGCTGGTTCATTTCCATCGCCTTGCCTATCGGCATCGCGGCGATGGCCTCCGGGGCGCTCTCGACCCTTCTCTGCCTCAAGGCGAAACGCCGCGGTCCCAATATCGCGGCCTTCATCCTCTTGGGCTCGACCCTCGCCTGCCTTTCCGTAGAGGGCATCCTATCGCTCCATGCCCGAGACTCCCTCTCGTTTTCCTGGTCGGCCATCGTGGCCGGCTCGGCCTTGCCCGTGGCGTTCCTCCTTCTGGGAATCCAGCAGCGGCTCAGGCAGTCGGATCAATCCTCCTTCGCGAATTCGTCGAGCAAGTAGCGGGCGACGGAGCCCTTGGGTGGTATCGATGGCAACTCCGCGGGCAGGCACCAGCGAAGCTCCCCTATCTCGACCCCGTCGGGCCTCGCCTCGCCTGAAGCCCATTCCGCGCGAAAGGCCACCATGAGCGAATCGGGGAAAGGCCAAGGCTGGGATTTCAGGTAGCGCAAATCGCGAATCTCGATGCCCGCCTCTTCCCTGACCTCGCGCGCCGCGGCATCTTCGAGGGTCTCGCCGGCCTCCACGAAGCCCGCGACGAGGCCGAAGAAGCCCGGCCGGAAGCGCGCGTTATGGGCGAGAAGGGCACGCTTACCCTTGCGGACCAGCACGATGACCGCCGGCGATATGCGGGGAAAATGCGCGCGGCCGCACGCCGAGCACTTGCGGCTCCCGGGATCCGCGCCATCTGTTTCCTCGTCCCGGAGGGGAGAGCCGCAGGCTCCGCAGAAGCGCGCCGTCTCGAGCCAGCGGAGGAGAGCCATTCCGCGCAATGCCGGCCTCATCGCCTCCGGGCTAAGCTCGGCCAGCGCCTCTCGAAGCGGCATCCGCCGGAGGCCGGCCGCGACGCCCGCCTGGGCACCTGCCTCGTCGAGCATCAATGCCGTGTAACGCGCCCCGCCCAGCTCGAATTCCCGGCGTCCTACGACCCCCATGCCCGCCGCCTCGGGCGCGGCGCCCGCGTCCTCGCATGGATGGACGGGGAGGAGGATGTCCTGCCCGGAGAAATAGAATCGCTTCATACTCTATGTCCTGCTCATTCCACGAGGCTTTTCGATTTCAGCAAATCGAAGACTTTCTGGCGTTCGGGGAGGTCCGGCTCCGCCAGGAGGGCCGAGGCCGCTTCCTTGTCGGAAAAGCCGGCATCGAGGGCGGTCTTGAGGGCGTCGAGTCCTTTCTCCGCGTCGTCCGCCACGACTAGTCGGAGACGCGCGAGAGAGAAGGCGGCGGAAGCCCGCTTGGGATCGGCTTTGAGAACTCCTTCGAGGGCATCCATCGCGTCGGAAAATCGCCTCGCCTTCTCGTAGAGCTGGCTCATCCGCTCGAGCGCATCCGCGTCCGTCTTGCCCAGGGTCTTGGCTCGTTCGTAGGCCCCGAGAGCCGCGATCTCCGATTCGCTCGGGCTCGCAGTGGTCGCAGTGGTCGCAGTGGTCGCAGTGGTCGCGGTTGCGGCGCGCCGATCGATGGCCCGGCCCAGGAGCAGAAAAGCCTGCCCGTCGTCCGGCTTGGCGGAGGTCAGTCGCTCGAGATCGGCTACGGCCGCGGACGCATCCCCCGAGGCGAGCTCGAGGAGAGCGGCGTTGTAAACGGCATCCGGCGCGAAAGTATCGAGGGACAGCAATTCGCGGTAGGTGCGGAGGGCGGCCTTCGCGTCTCCCTTTTTGTAGAGCGCGTAGGCGCGAGCGGCTATGATCTTGACGTTGCCGGGGTCTCGCGCCGCGAGGGCGTCGAGGGCCTTGAGAGCCAGATCGTAATCTCCGGACTCGGTGAGGGCGCGGGCGAGATTATAGGAAGCGCCCGCGAAGGACGAATCGAGGGCGAGGGCATGCGAGTAGGCCTGGCCGGCCTTCTTCCAATCCCCCTTCTCGAGCCAGGCGTTCCCGAGATCGAACCAATCCTTGGCGACCAGGCTCGGACCGGTCGACGCGCAGGCCGCGGCGAGAACGGCGAGGCTGAACAACATTGCGGCACCGATCAGCGTCGCGGCGATTGGGCCCCTGGCTCGCGCCCGTCTCATCGGACTCAGTCCCTCCTCGCCGGGACTAGGGGCATCAGGAGTATATCGAGGTCCTGCCCGGCCTGGAGTTCTTCGAGCTCCCGGCGGAGAGCCCCGATCGCGACGCCCTGGCCGAGTACCACGCTCGCCTTCAACCTGAAGAGGGGGGCTCCGGTGAGCGGAGCGCGCTCCGTCCTGGTCTCGAGATCCTCGATGTTTATTCCGTACTTTCGGAGGACTGCGCTTACCGAATGCAGGATTCCCCTCCCGTCGAGCGAGACGGTCTCGAGTACATAAGGCCTTCCGCGCTCGAGGGCCACGCTCTCCCGCGTGGGTTCGACGCCCAGCTTGAGCGAGAGCCGGGCTTCGATCTCGCCGATCCGGGAGATCAAGGCGTCCAGAGCCTGGGACTCCATCGAGACGAGCATCATCACGGCGAATTCGCTGCCCAAAACCGCCATCTTGCTCTCTTCGATATTACCGCCGCCTTCGGACACCAGGCCTGAGAGATCGTCGACAATCCCCACCCTGTCCGCGCCGATGGCGGAGAGTACCGCGTATGATTTGCCCATGAGAGCATTCTGCCACGTATGGTTAGGGCGAGGCAATCGCTCCGCCGAAGAGAGCTTCCGCCGAGAGGATTCGCGCTGATTCGGGAGGACAAGGGGCCACCCCCATGATAAAATCGCCCTACCATGAAACGCGCGCCGATCGCCATATCCTGTCTCGCGCTGTCCGCCGCCTTGTGTCTGGGCCTGCTCGGCTGCGATCAATCGGGCGGGAAGCCCCGGATCGGAGTCGCGCTGTTCAGCGTCGACGACAGCTTCGTCGGGGCCGCCCGGCGCGCCCTCGAGGCCGAATCGACGGGCAAGGCGGTCCTATCCGTCCTGGACGGCCAGAACCAGCAGCGGATCCAGGACGAGCAGGTCGATGCGCTCCTTCTCGATAAGGCCAAGGCCATCATCGTGAACCCCGTCGACCTCTCCGTCGTAACATCCCTGGTCTTCAAGGCCAAGGCCGCGGACGTGCCGGTCGTCTTCTTCAGCCGCGATCCCTCGACCGTAGCCATCAACATGTGGGACAAGGCATATTTCGTCGGCGTCAAGACCGAGGAGGCGGACGCCCTCCAGGTCCAGATCCTCGCGGATTACTGGAAGACCCACCCCGAGGCGGACAAGGACCAGGACGGCAGGATCGAGTACGTCCTCGTCAGAGGCGATTCCGATCACGAGGCAGCGCTCGTCAGCGCCGCGAACAGGCAAAAGGCCTTCGACGCGGCCGGCCTAAAAGCGGTAAAGCTCACGGAGGTGAGCGCCGACTGGACGAGAGTCGAAGCCCAGCAGAAAATGGCCTCCGTGATCGCCACATTCGGCGCCAAGCGAATAGAGGCGGTGCTCTGCGCCAACGACGAGATGGCCCTCGGCGCCATCGAGGCGCTGAAAGTCGCCGGATACTTCAAGGCGAACGGCGGCGACTTCGTCCCCGTGGTCGGAGTGGACGGTACTCGCTTCGCGCTCGACGCCATTGCCGACGGCAGTCTCCTCGGGACGGTCCGCGGCGACGCGGCCAGCCAGGGCAGGGCCGCCTTCGACCTCGCGTACGCCCTCGCCACAGGGAAAGACCCGGGCGCCGCGGGCTGGGCGCTTTCGGATTCGAAGTACGCCTTCGTCCCCCGCCAAAAAGTCACGCGCGAGAATCTGAAGGAGTTCCAGAGCCAATGAGCCGGCCCTTCCCCGAGACCGAGAGTAGGCGGGATGCTTTTGTTGCCCGCGGGGCACGCGCGTCGCTATTATTGGGGTATGAATATGGAACTCGGGGGCATTGCCGGACATTTGGCCCGACCCGGGGGTAGCGGCCCTTGGCCCGCCCTCATAGTCATTCACGAATGGTGGGGACTCGACGACCAAACCCGGAGGATCGCCGACCGATTCGCCGGAGCGGGATATCTCGCCTTTGCGCCCGACCTGTTCGGAGGCGAGTTCGCAGCCTTGGGAGATAATGCGAAGGCCACCAATCTCGTCCAGAAGTACGCGGCGACGGCCGGCCAAAGCCTTGTCGCCATATACGACGCCCTGAGAGAATTGCCCGATGCGGGAGCGAAGGTCGGCAGCGTGGGCTTCTGTTTCGGCGGAAGGATGTCCCTCCTCCTCGGCATGAATCGGCCCTTGGACGCAGTATGCACCTTTTACGGCGGGGGCATGCAGGCGCTGTTCGACGAGCTCCACAGGCTGAAGGCCCCGGTCCTCGGGCTGTTCGGAGACGCGGACCTTTCGATCCCCGCGGGGACTATCGAGAAATTCGGCCAAATACTCGCCAAGAACGGGAATGTCCACGAAATCAAGGTCTATCCCGACTCGGGGCATGCCTTCTTCCGCGACGCCGATCCCCAGGCTTACAGGCCCGCCGCCAGCGAGGACGCATGGCGAAAAGCGACGGGATTCTTCGCGGCCCACCTTCGGTAGCAGGCGCGGCGAGGTCGGCTCGTTCCTCGACTCGCAGGCCCCCGGCCGGGTCGGCGGAAAAAGGAACCTGAGCTCCTCACGCCGCGCGGAGGTATCAGGATGAAGGCGATAGTCGTCAGAGAGTACGGAGATCCGGAAGTCATGCGAATCGACGAGACTCGGAATCCGGTCCCGGGAGGCGGGCAGGTCCTAGTCCGCATCGTCGGGGCGGGAGTCAATCCCGCCGACACCTACTCGCGCAGCGGAAACTCGGCCGCCAAGCCTCCGCTGCCCTTCACTCCGGGTACGGACGGAGCGGGGCCCGTGGATTCGGTGGGGCCGGGCGTTACGAGCGTAAAGCCCGGCGATCGCGTCTACGTCGCCCGGAGCCTGAGCGGCACCTACGCGGAATACGCACTTGCCCTCGAGTCCCAGGTTCATAGGCTTCCCGAAGGAATATCCTTCTCCCAAGGCGCGGGAGTCTTCGTTCCCTACGCCACCGCCTATCGCGCGCTGACGCATTTCGCGCGAGCCCGCGCGGCCGAAACGATCCTGGTGCATGGGGCGAGCGGTGGTGTAGGCATCGCGGCCCTGCAGTTCGCCAATGCCGCCGGCATGAAGGTGATCGGTACGGCGGGCAGCGCGAGGGGTCGCGAGCTCGTCCTGCGCGAGGGGGGGCATCATGCGCTCGACCACGGAGAGAATGGCTACAGGGACGAGGCGCTGCGCTTGACGGGAGGGAAGGGGTTCGACGTCATCCTGGAGATGGCCGCCAACGCGAATCTTGGGGCGGACCTGCGGATGCTCGCTCCGCGGGGACGCGTCGTGGTCATCGGAAGCCGCGGGGAGACTACCGTCAATCCCCGCGATCTGATGTTCCGGGATGCCGCGGTATTCGGGATGCTCCTATGGAATATCCCGGACGAGGATGAGGCCAGCGCCCATGCCGCCATCGCCGCGGGGCTCGGGAGCGGAATCCTGCGGCCGGTGGTGGGGACCGAGCTTCCGCTGGCCCGGGCCTCCGAGGCCCATCGCAAAATCCTGGAACCCGGAGCCTACGGCAAGATCGTCCTGCTACCGTAAATCCCGAGGGGCGGCGGGGCGCGGCAACGCTCCCGCCTTATCCCTATCTCCTGAGCACAGTCGCCTCGATCGTGCGCAGCTGCGATCGATAGAGCCCGGTGACGTTGGAGCCGTAGTCCGCGATGAGCTGGAGGATGTCGCGAGGCCTCTCGTCCTCGTCGCGGCCGTTGATGCGGTCGCCCGCGTCCCCGAGGCCCGGCATGATGTAGGCGCGCTCGTTGAGCATGGGATCCATCCACAGCGTATACACGGTCGCGTGCTCGACCGCGCGCGTTATGCGCAAAGCCCCCTTGAGGGCCGAGATGACATTGAGGCACTTGACGGATTTCGGCTTGATGCCGAGATCCAGGAGATACCTGACGACGGTGACCATGCTTCCGCCGGTGGCGTTCATCGGATCCGCGAAGATCAGGTCCTTGCCGTCGAGCTCTTCGGGCTTGAAGTAGGAGCGCTCCAGATCCATGATATACTCCATATCCATTTCGCTCTTCGTGTCGTCGCGCTTGATCTTGAAGAGGGCGAAGGGCGTAACATAGCCGGAAGAGGAATATTCCTGGATCTCCTTGGACATGATGATCGAAGGGAGGAGGGCGCCGCGAAGCATGACGCACATGACCGAACTCTCGATCGCGGCGTCGACATTGGGAATCTTGTGCACCGCGTAGTTCTGGACGGGGACGGTCACCGGCGTCTTGACGATGAGGTGGTTCTTGTCCGGCCGCGGGGCTCCCGAGGCCGAAGGGCCCGAGGCTCCGAAGGCGAGATTGAACAAGAGTTCGTAGGCTCGCTGAATATAGTAGACGAATTCCTGGCGGCCCGTGCGCACGTCGCGGAGCTTGGCGATCAGGCGGCTTGCTTCTCCATGGCTCTCGGGCGGCGTGACGAAGGAGTAGACCTGGATGCCCCTCTCGTCCCTGCAGATATCCTGCATGAGGGAGCCCATATCGTTGTAGAGACCGATGAGACGCTTCTCCTCCGCGCGCCGCGCGCCGTCGGTGCCGGCCGCCGAGAGGATGTCGAAGGAAGCCATCGCCTCGCGGTATCGGGCGTCCATCCGGGCGAGGGAAGCCTTGTCCGCGGCGGTGAAGAACCCGTCGAGGTCCTTCGCCTTCAGCACGATCTTGCTCATTTCTTTATGATCTCGCCGAAGCTGCCGTTGCCTATGCCCACTGCGTTGCCTTCGTCGAAGTCGAGATGGCACTCGAGCGCGTAGCTCGCGCTGACCCTGCAGACGACGTTGTCGAACACGGCGCCGCGCTCCCCGGCGATGCGGAGGCCGACGAGCTCCTTGTCCTGTACGCCGTAGCGCGCCGCCGCCTCGGGGTCGAAATGGATATGGCGCTTCGCGATGATGAGGCCGCGCTCCTTCTTCAGTGTCCCCGCGGGGCCGACGATCTCCATGGGGAAGGAGCCGTCCAGTTGGCCGGACTCGCGGGTCGGACAGCCGGGCACGCCCAGCTTGAACTGGTCGCTGGCGAGAATTTCGCACTGCGTCTCTTTGCGCTCGGGGCCGAGGATGCGAACGCCGTCGAATTGTCCCTTGGGGCCCTTGATCGTCACTGTCTCGGCGGAGGCGAACTGGCCGGGCTGGATGAGGTCTTTGGTCTTGGTCAGACTGTGCCCTTTTCCGAACAACGCCTCGAGGTCCTCTTTCGAGACGTGGATGTGGCGATTGGACAAATTGATCAGTACGCGGGTTTCGGGCATGAGAAAACCTCCTGGAGTATCCGTAAATCGGGGCGCTGATTTGTAAGCGGGATACGGCCAACAATAATCGGCTCGGGCGGCCAGGGTCAAGCGCTTGCGCGGGGACCATGCAGGTTCTATATGGAAGAAAGAAGAGAAGACTAGATTCTACATTGACACTAGGTTCTATATATACTAGTACTGCGTTAACATCAAATGGAAGGGTGATAATGTCCATCAAATTCGCGATTCTAGGCTTTTTAAGCTGGAAGTCATTTTCAGGCTATGAATTGAAGAAGATCTTCGCCGACGCTCTTTCGTTCCATTGGTCGGGGAACAACAACCAGATATACGGAAGCCTCGTCGAACTGCACGGATCGGGAGCGGTGAGCATCGAAGTGCAGCAACAGGAGAAATACCCGGCGCGGAAGGTCTACACAATAACCGAGCAGGGTCGAGCCGAACTCCGAACCTGGCTGCTATCCGAGCCCGAGCTACCTATCGTCCGAAGCCTCGCCCATATACAGCTCGCATGGGCCGAAAGCCTTACGAGCGAGGAACTGGAAGGCCTTCTGGCTTCCTACGAAAGCCAGCTCGCCGACCAGGCGATCATGTGCCGCGAAACGATACGCCGCGCGAGCTCAACCAACCCGGGAACAGGCATCCCAGAGCGAAGCGAGCGCGAAATACTCATATGGCGCAGCATCGACGAGAACCGCGCCGCCTTTTTTGAGAATGAGCGGGCCTGGGTCCGATCGCTGAGGGCGAAGCTCAGGGAATTGCAATGAAGGAGCGGCCCGTATTCAAATCTTTTGTGGGGCGAAACTCGGTCCTCTCGGCCATAAGGTTGGGCGAGCTCTCCCACCTCGGCCTGTGGACGCGGGCCGCCGGTTTCCTCGATCAGGTCGAAGTCAGGTAATCGGGAAGCTCGACGAGGCCGCGTATGCGCGGGAGGCCTTCGCTCGCGAAGCGGTCCGCCTCGTCGACGAGGATGCCGCGGCCCCCTAAGTCGAGAAAGCCGCGCACATATCTGGGCATGTCGTCGACGAAGAAAGTCTCTTCGATCTCGACCCCCGAGGCTTCGCAGGCCCTGCGATAGGCTTCGGCATGGGGCTTGCCCCGGAGGCCGTTGAAGCGTATGTCATAGATGGCCGCGAATCGGTCGGCCACGCCCAGCTTGCGCAGGACGCGATGGGCGTGCTCGGAGGGGCTATTGGTGAGAACGGCCTTTGGAAGATCCAGGGCGTCGAGGGCGCGCACCAGCTCGGGATCCGGCTCGAGGCAATACTCTTCTCCTTCGGGATGCACGGCCGCGAAAAAGGATTCGGGGTCGGTGAAGCCTTGCTCGACGGTCAGCCATTCGAGCGTCGTCCCGTAGTTCTTCGCCCTTTCGCGGCGCAGGGCCAAGGCTGCGCGAGTCGAAATCCCCAGATAGCGAGCCACGAAGCCGTTCATGCGCTCGACGATGTCGTGGTCCATGCCCCGCGATTCGGGATAGAGCGTATTGTCGAGATCGAGGAGGAGAAGGCTGAGCATGAAGCTTAATAGCACGTTCGAAGGCCGGGGGACAACCGGGCGACGATTGACAACTCCCATACCCGAGCCGGATACTCCTCGGCGTGCCGACGAGGAACCTGGTCTATGAAGCCCTCGCCCTCCGCGCGAGGGAAAGTCCGGGCGGGTCCCGCATACTCACCCTGATGACGGCGGAAGCTGGTCTCGTCGATGTCTTCATCTTCGGCGGTCCCAAGTCGAAACTGCGCTCCATCGCTTCGCCGTATGCATCGGGCAGGGCTTTCGTCTATTTCGACCCCGTCAAGGACTTCCAGAAGCTCTCCGATTTCGAGGTCCGAGACTCCTATCCTGCGCTCCGGGACGAGCTGGAGCGCCTTTGGGCGGCAGGGCTGGTGGCCGAGCTGCTCATGAAGACATCGGGCGGAGGCGGCGATTATCCCCTCGTCCTCGATCTCGCCGCAGGCTGCCTCGAGGCCTTGGATCGAGGGGGCCGCGCCGGGGAAGCCGATGGCGGCGCCGCGACGCCTGTCCTCGCTTTCATTTGGCGTCTGCTTTCGCTCATCGGCGTCGGACCGGACCCTGGCGCCTGCGCGCTCTGCGGATCGGAACTGAAGCCCGCTTCCGGCGGAGCCTTCTCCTTCGTCCGCGAGGGCTTCCTCTGCCCCGCTTGCGCCGCGCGCGAGGGCAATGCCTACCAAACGAGGGGAGAATCGACCGATCTCGGCTCGAGCCAGGGCGACGCTTCGCGTTTCCTGGGTGGCGGGGGGCGGATACTGCGTCTGGGGCCCGACGCTTTCCGATGGCTCGAGCGGGCTTCGACACTACCCTTCGCCCAGGCCGCAAGGTCGGCGATAGCGCCCGACTGCCTCGAATCCCTCAAGGCCCTGATATTCGGCCTTGCTCGTAGCGCCGTCGAAGCCCCGCTTGCCTCCTTTTCACGCGGGGCGGGGCTGCTATGAGATGCTTCATCGCCTTGCCCCTTCCCGAGGCTGCACGCGAAGAGCTCGCGAGAGGCGCTTCGAGCCTTCGCCGCAGCATCGAGCCGTCTTCGCAACCGCAGTTCCAGACCTACAGGCTCTCCTGGGCAAAGCCCGAAGGCTATCATGTCACCCTCGCCTTCTTGGGCGAGATCGAGGGTCGGGCGGCCGAAGTCGCCGCGTCTTCCCTCCATGCAGTCGCGGGCACCGGACGCATCCCCTTCTCTTTCTCCGGGTTGGGCGCCCTCCCTTCGACGGGGCGCCGGCGCGTCCTGATCGCGGGAATAGACGAAGGGGGACGCGCGCGGGAGCTCTGGCGTCGACTCGACGAAGCGCTGGCGGAGGGCGCGTCGAAAGCCGGGATCGCGCCCCTCGTCTCTGGATCGCCGAAGGCGCGGGCCTTTAGGGCGCATGCGACTCTCGCCCGTCTCTCTTCCGGCGCCCTAAGGCTCCCCGCCGGGACCTTCGGGGATATCCGGCTCGAAGGGGCTTGGACATTCGAACGCTGCACACTGTTTATGTCCGAGCTTCGAAGCGCCGGAGCGGTGTATACTGAGTTGGAGCGCGTCGCTCTCTAGCGGACTTTCGGGGAGCCGAATGCAATTCATCCCCGGTTCGAGAAGGCCGGCGACGTTTTGAAGCGCGCAGACTGAACCTGCGCGTTGAAGCTAGTTTGAGAGGGATAGCCATGCGCGCAGTCGACGTGATCATGAAGAAGCGAGACGGAGCGGAACTCTCCCGCGAGGAGATCGCATCCCTCATCGACGGATACGTTTCAGGCTCGATTCCCGATTACCAGGTATCGGCTTGGACCATGGCGGTCTTCTTCAAGGGGATGAGCGCCCGCGAAACCGCCGACCTGACCGACGTAATGCTCCGTTCGGGCAAGGTCATGGATCTGTCGGGGATGGCGGGCCCCTTCGTCGACAAGCATTCGACGGGCGGAGTCGGGGACAAGGTGTCCCTCGTCTTAGCTCCTATGGTCGCGGCCTGCGGGATCAAGGTGCCCATGATGTCGGGCAGGGCGCTCGGGCACACGGGCGGCACCCTCGACAAGCTCGAGGCCATCCCCGGCTACCGCACGAGCCTGTCCGAGGCGGAATTCCGCGAGTTCATAGGCAGAGACGGCTTCGCGATGACGGGCCAGACCTCGGAGACGGTGCCCGCTGACAAAAAGCTCTACGCTCTCCGCGACGTCACCGCGACCGTCGAGTCCATTCCCCTCATTACGGCCTCGATCCTTTCCAAAAAGGCGGCCGAGGGCGCGGAGGCCCTCGTCTTCGACGTCAAGTCCGGCCCCGGAGCTTTCATGAAGACCGCGGAGGACGCCGAGGCGCTCGCGCAGAGCCTCGTGAGCACCGGCACGGCCATGGGTAAACGAGTAGTCGGCGTCATAACCGACATGACCGAGCCTCTCGGGCTAAAAGTAGGCAACTTCTTCGAGGTCGAGGAGAGTCTCGACTGTCTCGAGGGCGCGGGCCCCGACGATCTCATGGAAGTGACGTATCGCCTGGGCGCCTGGATGCTCGTCGCCGGCGGAGCGGCCATGACCCTGCAGGAAGGGGAACGACGTTGCCGGGACGCGATCAGGCTCGGCATAGCGCGCGATCTTTTCCTGGCCAACGTCCGCAGCCAAGGCGGCCGGGTCGATCGCCTCTTCGAACTCCGCGGTCGCTGGAAGGCCAGGGATTCCTACGAGATACTCGCGCCCGCGTCGGGTTTCATCGCGGGTATCGATGCGTACAAGATAGGTCTCGCGGGCGTATACCTTGGCGTCGGGCGCAATAGGACCACCGACCCCGTATTCCCCGACGTCGGCTTCGTTTTCAAGAAAAAGGCCGGCCACGAGGTGACGGCTGGCGAGCATATTTGCACGATCTACGGCAAGGATGCGGCGGCGATAGAGTCTGCCCTCCCTCTGGCCGTTTCCGCGTTCTCGATATCGCCCTCCCCTCCCTCGATCCGCCACATCATAATAAAGGAAATAAGCGCGCTATGAAGGCTTACGTATGAACTGGAACAAGAAGGAAGTCTCGCCTCAATCGGTCAAGGAGCTCTCGACTCGCTACGGCCTCGACCTCCTCACGGCCTCCATCCTGGCGCGACGCGGCATCACCGAACCGGCCGAGCTCCTATTCTACCTCGAGGATGATCCCCGCTACCTGCGCAATCCCTTCCTATTCGTTCAGATGGAAGATGCGGTTGATCGCATCCTTATGGCCGCCGACGAGGGCGAGAAAGTGCTCGTCTTCGGCGATCGCGATACGGACGGCGTCACGAGCACCGTTCTCATGGTGGAGTCACTGCGAGAAGCGGGGATCGAGGCTGGTTGGCGCGTTCCCCTCGCTCGAGAGGCTTATGGCCTCTCGATGGCGGCGGTCGAGGAGTTCGCGGCCGATGGCGGCACGCTGATCCTGACGGTCGACTGCGGCATCTCCAACCACGCCGAGATCGAGCGCGCGGCCGAGCTCGGCGTCGACGTCATCGTGGCGGACCACCACCGACTCCAAGCCGGCGATCCTCCGCCCGCCCTTGCGGTCATCGATCCCAAGCTGCCGGACTCGGGTTACCCTTTCCGCGATCTGGCCGGCTGCGGGGTCGTCTACAAGCTCGCTTCGGCCCTCAAGCTCGCTCGGACCGGCATCTACAAGCAGCAGATCGCCCTGCTCAACGTGAAGCCCGTCAATGACGCATACGCAGTAGAGGCAGTGCGGCTCTCCAACCTCGTCGAGACGGGAAGGATCCGCGAGACTGTGGTGCCCGGCATGCTGGACCTCGGACGCACCCGTCTCGTCCCCTTCCTCCAAGATAGACAGATCTTCGTCTGGGACGGCGGGCTACAGCGTCGCCTGCTCGAGAAGGCTCTCGGTAAAGGAGCGGAAGTCCTCTTTTACGACCTCGCGCCGGACGCGGGCGAGTACATAGCGCAAACGAAGGGCCAGAGTCTGCTTAGGCTGAAGGAGCTCTCCAAGATCGGGCGATATGCCAGCGGCAGCCTCGAGGAGATCGATGTCCTCGAGAACCTTTTCGTCTCCTTCGCCCTCAAGAAAGCGGACTGGTTCGGCGACGACGACCTAGAGCGGCTCCAGCTCGTCGCGCTCGGCACGATCGCGGACCTCATGCCCCTCCGCGACGAGAACCGAATCCTCGTGCGCCGCGGACTCGAGGCCCTCAACCGGAAGCCCCGAAGCGGACTCTCCGAGCTCTTGCAGAAAGCCAACCTCCTCGGCAAAAAACTGGGCGCGGGCGATATCGCCTGGCAAGTCACGCCCGTCGTCAACGCGGCGGGAAGAATGGGGGCGGCCGACAAGGCGGTGTCCCTCTTCTCGGCGGGGACCAGGCCCGAGCGTGAAGCTTACGCCGACGAAGTCATCCGGATGAACGTCGAGCGCCGGCGGCTCGGCGGCGAGACCTGGGACGCTATCTATCCGGCCGCCCGCGATAGCTTGGCCCCGCGCGGAGACAAGCTGGCCGTTGTCGGGTCGGCCGAGGTTTACAGGGGCATCACCGGCCTCATCGCCTCCAAGATGACGGGAGTATTCAAGGTCCCCGCTATTGTCGCCTCCTTCCAGGAGGACGGCACGGTCGTCGGCTCCATCCGCTCGGTGCGGGGCTTTCCGACCTCCTCCTTCCTCGAGGCCTGCGCCGACCTGTTCATCGACTACGGCGGGCACGACGCGGCTGCCGGCTTCAGTCTCGACATGAAGGATTGGCCCGAGTTCGAGTCGCGGACGATCGCCTATTCCCAGGCTTTGGAGCTCGAAGACGGGGAGGAGAGCATCGAGATCGACGCCGAGCTCCCCCATGACTACCTCAAGCCCGACCTCGCGGACATCTCGGAGCGTTTCGAGCCCTTCGGCGAGGCCAACGAGCCCCTCGTGTTCCTGGCGAGGGACGTGCCTATAGCCGACGCGCAGCTCGTCGGCAAGAAGGACCAGAATCATTTGAAGCTCACCCTGGATTTCGGCAAACATAAATGGCCCGCCCTGTTTTGGGACGGCGCGAAGCGGCTCCAGCGGGACTTCGCCTTCGATTACGACAGCAAGACGGGCGATCGCATCGACCTCGTCTTCAAGGTCACCATCAATCGTTTCAACGGTATGGAGACTCCCCAGCTCGAGGTATTCGACGCCCGACGGACTACTTGACGGAAAGCGCGGGTATTAAGTAAGGTACGAGTATCGTTAGGACTTTCCCCGGTTGTGTAATGGTAGCACAGCAGACTCTGGATCTGTTTGTGGGGGTTCGAATCCTCCCTGGGGAACTCTCGATGTTGGGATGCTCCGCCGAGGTTGTCCAGGCTGGGTCGCTGTACGGGCCAGCCTATTCCGAAGGGGATGTCGGGGCCTTCCCCGCGCAGGGAATCATCGGTAGGCCATGGAATCCGCTTTGCGGATTACTTGAAGATAAGCGGGCGGTTTCCCGCAGGCCGGGAAACCGCCTCGTGAAAGAAACGATCTCGCGGAGATCGTTTCTTTCACGAGGCCCCTTCGTCTATCGGTTAGGACAAAAGATTCTCAATCTTTAAAGAGGAGTTCGACTCTCCTAGGGGCTAAACGAAGGACCCGGCTTTGCAGCCGGGTCCTTCGTTTAATAAGACGCTAGGAGAATCGAACTCCGCAGCCGCTGTCCCGAGCGAGGCACTTCAACGAGGTCTGAAGGCCTGCGTATGGCCGCTTGCCGCCCCTATGGCCCAAATGCGCAAGCAGAGTCCCTGCCAGGAAGCCGAGCACGGTCTCCAATACCCCTCCGCCTATGGCCAGGGATTTGTCTGAAACAAGGTAACAATGGTCGCGTTCGAATCGTGGATCCACATCGCCGATCTTGAGGCCCGCGTCCACCCATGCACCGGTCCGCACGAGACCGCGCAGCACGCCGTCCAATCGGGAACGGACCTCGTGTACATCGACCATGGCCACGACTTGGCCGAGCGAGACGCCCTCACCGATCTCGACCAGGCCTCTAATCCTACCGGAAACGGGAGCGCGCAAAAGACGCTCTACTGTCCTGCCGCCGATTTCGCCGGGGATGCCGGTATCGGGCTCGGCGGAGCCCTCGAAGATCGGCCTGCCGAGATCATGGCCGCGGTTGGTCTCGATCACGACGTGGCAATCCTTCCCCGCGCTGAATCCCGGTCCGAGAGCCACGACGAGCGGCGCGTCGGACATGCTCGTGCCGGTATTGCGCTTGGCCATGATAGCGTCGATCATGGCCGCGGGGTTCAGCGGGGATCGGCATCGGGCTTCCGGATCGATCATTACCGGAATGGCCCTCTCCGCTCCCCGCAATTCCAGGAGCCGCAGCGCTTCCTCGGGGCCATCGACGCGGACGGCGGGAACGCCTTCGACCTGAACGCGTCCGGCATTGACGGCCTCGCCGAAGGAAACGGTGCGGCGCACCATGAGGGGATTCGGAAGCTCGGTCATCGCCACGGGAAACCCGCTTCGGAAGAGTCTGATCGCCACGCCCGAAGCTAAATCGCCGCCGCCCTTTATCAGGATAGGGGCTTTGCCCAGGTCGATCACTCCGGATCCCCCCGCCTCTTTACTGAGACAAAAGCCCCCATTATCGCATCGCGATCGATGGGCAACGAAAAAAAACGAAGCCCCACGGCGTTGTAGATGGCGTTGGCGATGGCCGGGGCCGTGGGGATCGACGTAATCTCCCCCACTCCTTTTGCGCCGAACGGCCCCTCGCTCGTCGGGTGCTCGACAATGATCGAGGTGATGCGCGGAGTATATGAAATATCGGGGATCTTGTACTTGGCGAGATTATCGCTCTTCACGTAGCCGTCTTCGACGACGAAGCGCTCGGTCAGGGCGTAGCCGATGCCCATCATTACGCCTCCGTCGATCTGGCCTTCGACGGCCATGGGATTGATGGCCCGGCCGACATCATGCGCGGCGATCACTTCCAGGACGCGAACGAGTCCCGAATCGGTATCCACTTCCACATGCGCGGCCTGCGCCCCGTAGCCGAAGGAGAAGTGGCTGTCTCCGATCTCGCCTAGGCCGACCGTGCGGGGAGGAACGTAGAGATACTTCGCGTTCGTCGCCAAGCCTGCGTCGAGGGCGAGGGCGATGGCGTCGGGAAAAGCGATCTTACGGCCGCTGGCGTCCTTGCCTATCACGCTTGCGACGAAGCTATTCTCGAAAGCCAGCGATTGCTCGGAGCAATCGAGCGCCCGGGCGGCCGCGCTCGCGAGGCTGGCCCGCACCATGGACGCCGCCGCCCGAGCGGCGTTCCCTGTGACGAAGGTGTGCCGCGACGCGGTCGTCGCGCCGGCGTCGGGCGTCAGGGCGGTGTCTCCTAGGATCACATCCACTTGGTCCGCGCCGATGCCGAGCACTTCGGCCGTGATCTGGCGCAGGACCTCATCGTGGCCCTGCCCTATCTCGGCGGCGCCGGCGCGGACGAGGACGCGGCCGTCGGGGCGCGCCTCGACGATCGCCTCCGAACTGTCCGGCAGTCCGTTGCCGAGGCCCACGTTCTTGTATGCCGCGGCCATTCCCCAGCCTCGATGGAGGTTGGGCGGCAGCGGGTTCTCTCTCTCGATTCCGGACTCGCGCTCCCGCGCCGCCTCGACCCGCGATTCGACCTCATCGAGGCAATCGAGAAGCCCCACGCTCTCGGTCAGCACCTGGCCCGTCGAAGTCGTGGCGCCCACTCTCAGCGCGTTGATGCGGCGCATTTCGGCGGGCAGGATACCCAGACTCTCGGCCACGATGTCCATTTGCGTCTCTGCCGCGAAGTGGGCCTGGGTCACGCCGAAACCCCGGTAGGCGCCCGCCGGAGGATTGTTCGTGTAGACGGCATAGCACTCGACCGCCACGTTGGGAACTGCGTACGGTCCGATGCTGTGAGTCGCCGCGCGCGTCATCACCGGCACTCCCAGCGAGGCATAGGCTCCGGTGTCCCCGATGATGCGCGCTCTTTGGGCGAGGATGCGCCCGTCTCGAGAGGCCCCGGTCTTCAAGGTGATGATGGTGGCGTGTCGCTTGGGGTGCACGCGCATGGACTCAGGCCGACCGAGCACCATCATCACCGGCCGTCTGGTCACGCGCGCCAGCAGCGCCGCATGGATCTGGCAGCAAATGTCTTCCTTGCCGCCGAAGGCGCCTCCAGTCGGCATGTGCACGACGCGGACCTGCTCATCCATAAGCGCGAGGCTCGCGGCTATCTGCTCGCGGTCCTCGAAGGGTACTTGGGAGCCAACGTACACTACGACACCGTCGTTCTCGGGATCCGGTTCGGCCAAGGCTGCCTCGGGCTCCAGGAAGGCATGTTCGCCGAAGGGAGTGCGATAGGTGCGTTCTACGATGAGATCGGACTTCTCGAAGCCGGCTTCGATATTTCCCTTCGAGAATTGTATATGCATGAGCACGTTGCCGTTCTCGTGCACCCGCTCGGCGCCGGCCTCGAGACCGGCTTCGGGGTCCGCGACGACGGGCAGGGGCTCGTACTGGACTTCGATGGCCGCGAGAGCCGCCTCGGCCTGAGTCTCCGTATCGGCGGCGACTATCGCCAGGGAGTCGCCGACATAGCGCACCTTGTCGTAGGCGATGACCGGCCAATCCTTCTGCATCATGCCGTGGTTCTTGGCGCCGGGCACATCGGCGGCCGTCAACACTGCGACGACGCCCGGCAGGGCGCGGGCGTGGGAGACATCGACCTTGAGCACGCGGGCGTGCGGATAGGCCGAGCGAAGCGCTCGCGCGTGGAGCATGCCCGGTCGCCTCATGTCGCCAGTATAACGGTCCTCGCCCGTCACTCGCGCATACGATTCCCTGCGGGGCAGGCTTCTCCCGACGACATTGAGTTTGAGCCCGGCTCGCCGGATGTAGGGACTCGGGCCGACTTGCGTCGCGACGCGGGTCGACTTCCGCCCGGCGGTCGCGGCCCCTTCGATCGGCCGCGGCTCGGTCGCGCGACCCGCAAGCTCGTCGGCCGCCGCTCGTATCGCGGCGATGATCTTCACGTAGCCGGTACAGCGGCATAGATTGCGTTTCAGCGCCTCCTTGATCTCATCGTCCGTAGGCCGGCCTACGCGATCGAGGAGCGCCTTCGCGGACATGATCATGCCCGGCGTACAGTAGCCGCACTGCACGGCGCCCAATTCGGCGAAGGCCCGCTGCAGCGGATGGAAAGTCCCGCCTCGCGCGAGGCCTTCGATCGTCTCCACTCGCCTGCCATCGGCGCGCGCGGCCCTGTAGATGCATGCGCGAACGGCCTCGCCCTCCACGATGACGGTGCACGCGCCGCAGTGACCTGAGCCGCAGCCGTTCTTGGTGCCAGTCAGGCCGAGATGGTCCCGCAAGGCCTCCAAGAGGAAAGCCTTCGAGTCCAGTTCGAGTATATGCCATTCATGGTTGACCTGAACGCGGATCGAAGCGGGAGGCATGGCGCCCTACAGCTTTCCCATGGCACGCAAGATGCGCTCCGGGCTCATCGGAAGCTCGTCGATCCAGACTCCCACCGCGTCATGAATGGCCGCCCCGATAGCACCGGGCGTCGGCAGCATGGTCATCTCGCCGACGCCCTTTGCGCCGAGGGGTCCGGAGAGGTCCGGCTCTTCGACTACGACGGGAACGATCTCGGGCGCGTCGAGCGCGGTGGGAACCATATACGCCGCGAGGGTCGTAGCCCTCGGACGACCGTCCTTCAGCGGGTAGTCCTCGGTCAGGCTGTAGCCTTGGCTCATGAGGTAACCGCCTTCGATCTGGCCCTCGACATTGGTCATGTTGATAGCCCGACCGACGTCGTGCGCGGCTACGACTCGCAGTACCCGCACATCGCCCGTATCCGGATCAACTTCCAGCTCGACGACCTGGCAGCCGAAGCCATAGCCGAAGCTCGGCCGCGCCGTCTGTCCGTTCGAATCGAAAGGGAAGGTCTTGGGGGCATGGTAGGTCACCTCCGCTATGACCGGGAAAGCGGATTCCGGAGGATTCGGCCCGATGGCCCTGAGCTTCTCGGCGACTTCCAACGAGGCCTGCAGGACGGCGTTGCCCAATACGAAAGTCTGGCGCGAGGCCGAACTGCTCCCGGAATCGGGCACTAAGTCGCTGTCGTTGCGGGCTATGCTCACCGAAGCCAAAGACAGGTTCAAAGTGCTCGCGGCGATCTGAGCCCAGATGGTATTGGAACCCTGCCCGACATCGCTGGCGCCGATCCTCACGACGGCTCGGTCGGGCCATGCCTCGACGACCGCCCCTGCATGGTCGTCCCACCCGAGGCTGTAGCCGATATTCTTGCAGCCGCAGGCCAGTCCGACGCCGATGCGCCTGCGCCCCGAGGATCGATGCCGACCCGGGCGCAGCCCGAGCTCCTCGGCGCGGGCTGCCGCGGCCTCTAGCGATTGGATGCCTCCGACACCGCCCTTCAGCACTTCTCCCGTATGCATCTCCGAGCCTGTGCGCAGGATGTTCCGGCGCCTGAGCTCGACCGGATCCATGCCCAAAGCGTCGGCGAGTTTGCTCATCACCATTTCCACAGCGTAGTTGGGCTGATTGGAGCCGAAGCCTCGGAAGGCCCCGGTGACCGGAGCGTTGGTATACACGGCCTTCGCTTCGACGCCGACATTGGGCACCTCGTACGCGCCGGTCGCGAGAGTGACGGCGGTATTGAGGACGACGAGGCTCGTGGACGCGTAGGCGCCGACGTTGGCCAAGAGCTCGATCTCCATGGCCGTGAGCTTACCTTCGCGAGTCGCTCCGGTGCGGTAGCGCATCTCGAAGGGGTGGCGCTTCGTGCTCGCCAACATGGACTCGGTTCGGGAATATTCGAACTTGACCGGCCGCCCCGTCTTGATCGCGAGGAAGCAGAGGACGATTTGCACGGAAATGTCTTCGCGGCGGCCGAAAGCGCCGCCTATCGCGGTGACTACTTCGCGGATCCGTTCTTTCGGGATGTCCAGAGCCTCGGATATCTGGCGCCTATCTTCGTCGGCCCACTGCGTAGCGACCCAAAGGTTGACGCGGCCATCGTCGCCTATATAGGCCAAGCCAGCCTCGGGCTGCAGGACGGCATGATCGACCAGTGGCGTGGCATAGGTGCCTTCGATAATCAGGTCCGCGGCGGCGAATCCAGCCTGTAGATCGCCATGATGCAGCTCTGCTTTGTGCAGTATGTTGTCGGGGCGATTCTCGTGGACGAGGGGCGCGCCGGGTGATTGCGCCGTACGCATATCGTTCACGACGGGCAAGACATCGTACTCCACGCGTATGAGATTCAGCGCCGCCTCTGCGGCCTGCGGCGTTTCGGCGGCGACGGCGGCGACGCCGTCGCCCACGAAGCGGACTTTGCCCCCTGTTCGCGCAAGGGGCGACTGATCCCGGAAATTGAGCCCGTAGAGGCCGGGCTCGGGCAGGTCATCCCCGCAGAAGGCCGCGACCGCTCCAGGCAGGGCTCGGGCCTCACCGAGATCGATGGAAAGGATCCGCGCATGAGGATGCGGACTCCGCAGCACGCGGCCGTACAGCATCCCAGGCATGAAGAGGTCGGCAGGATACTGCGCTTGACCTGTGACCTTTTCTCGCGCGTCGATGCGTATCGATCGGCCTCCGATGAGATCGTTCACTTGCGGATACTCGCTACTCATGACGGATACGCTCTCCCATCCCGGGGATCTTGCTGGATTCGTCCTCGGCCCTCCGGCTCGCGATGCGAAGGGCGGCGAGCTCGATGGCGGATATGATCTTCGAATAGCCCGTGCATCGGCACAGATTGCCGGAGATCGCCGCGCGTATCTCCTCGCGCGTAGGCCTCGGATTGGCGTCCAGCAAGGCCTTCGCGGTCATGATCATCCCCGGCGTACAATAGCCGCATTGTACCGCGCCCATCTCCATGAAAGCCTTCTGGATGGGATGGAGCTCGCCGTCGGGCCCGTTCAATCCCTCGATGGTCAGCACTTCGGCTCCATCGGCCTGGGCGGCCAAAATCAGGCAGGATTTCGCCGCCCTTCCATTGAAGATCACCGTGCAGGCTCCACAATCGCCCTCGGCGCATCCATCCTTCACTCCGGTCATGCGCACGATCTCGCGGAGGAACTGCAAGAGCGTCATTTGACTCGGTACTACCGCAGCGCGGAGCTGTCCATTGACCTTGATGCTTATGGAGTGCACGGTCATCTATTCGTCTCAGCCCTTTCGAGGGCCGTCGCCACCATGCGCTGCGCAAGCGGTGCCGCGACACGCCTGCGGTACGCGCCGCTCGCGCGCACATCGTCGATCGGGGAGATATCGTCGCGCACTACACCGAGCCAATCCCCGTCTCCGGAAGCGCGGGCTTCGGCTTCGACGTCGATCACCCCCCGTCCGCGCAAGGCGGCCTCGGCCTTAGGACATCGGACTACGGTCGGTGCCACGGAACCAAGCGCCAGGCGGATATCGGAGATTTTGCCTTCATCGATGCGGATCCAGGCTGCCGCGTTAGCTACCGATATGGCCATGGCCCGCCTGCGTCCCAGCTTGAGGAAGCTCGAACCGACCGGGCCCGGCGAAACGGGGAGGCAGATCTCCGCGACTATCTCCCCGGGGCTCAGCGCGGTCGTTCCGGGACCGATCAGGAATTCTTCCAAGGGCAGGCGCCGCTCGCCGGCGAGACTGGCCAGCCGAAGCTCTGCGCCCAGGGCCAACAGCGCGGGTACGCTGTCCGCGGCGGGCGAAGCCGTGCAGAGGTTGCCTCCGAGAGTCGCCCTCCCGCGGATGAGGGGATCGGCCACCGAAACGCAAGCCTCCGCCAGGGCGATTGCGCTATGCTTTATGCATGGCGATTCTGCCGCCTCGCCATGCGTGGTCAGCGGCCCGAGGCAAAGCCATCCTGGCCTGCGGCGAATGAAATGCAGCTCTTGCACGCGGGTAATGTCTATCGCAAGGCGAGGTTTCCATTTCCCCGCTCCGACAAGCGGGACGAAATCCGTCGCTCCGGCTACGATGCGACAATCGGGTCGCTCCGCCAGGGACTCGAGCAAGTGCCGCAAGTCCTTGGCGATAAGGAGGTCGAATTCTAGCATCTCGGTTCTCCTCTAGCATCCGACCGCGCGCTCCCGAGACGATCCTCAGAGATCAAACGAATAAAATACTTTGAGATAGGGATCGTACTCGGTCTGCTTGTAGTTCGTGCCATCGCTGGTCGCATAGTCCAAGTAGTTCATCTTCAGGTCGGCCTCTAGCGAAAGCGCTCCCAGCTTGTAGCTGAGACCGGGAATGAGGACCAGGCCCTTGTTATCGTAGTATTCCGTCTTGACGGGGATCGTCGAGCTCGCGAAAAGCTTGAAGCCCTTTATTCCGAAACTGTCGAAGGCCAGGGTCAGCTTAGGATCGATGGTGAGGACGTAGGTGTTGTAGACCGCCGGCCCGGAAGGCATGGTGATTTTGATCCCCTCGCCCTGGGCGATGGAGTAGTAGCTCATCTTGGCATCGAGGGCTACGGGACCGTAGTTGAAGGTCACGACCGGCTTGACGTCCGCGAAGGCTACGGCCGGGACGAAGATGAAGTCGGCTTCGACCGCCGGTACTATCGAAAACTGGTTCCCGATGGCTATCTTATAGGCGATCCTATCGTAGTTCGTGAACAGGGTATTGTTATTGGCAGTGTTGAAAGCTCCCGTCGTCCCTGCGGCATACGTGGTGTAGTATTGCAGGCCGATGCCCCGGTACAGCCATTTGAGCGCGTTCCTGAAACCGTTCTGATCGGCGCTCGGGCTCGAGAAAGGCGTGAAGTAGTAAAGGGGAAGGCCGACGTGGATACTGAGCCCGCCCATGGCGAGCTCGGCATAGGGCTCGCCCCGGCCCGTGGTGATGAACTCGGCGGACTGGCTGGCTTTCGATGACGGACTTCCCCAGGTCAGTCCGGAGTAGTTTATGAGCGCGTCTTCCGCGGCGAGGCCGAACTTGAGGGTGTAGCCGTCCATTTTCATCCCATAACCGAAATTGACGGCCGGTATGATGGCAGGGTAGATCGACGCGTCATTCACCGCCGCGGCGTCGACGCCCCACGCCGTAAGGCCGGCATCCAGGGTAGCGCCATCGGCGAAAAGCGCGGCCGGCGCCAGCAAGGACAACGCCGCCAGGAAAAGAAAGAGCTTTTTCATTAGTCCCTCCTATTTCGTTATTGCTCCACCGGCAATACCGGGGGCAAGTCGAGCCGAGTAGTCAGAACCGCCCCATTCGCAACGACTCCTCATCCAAAGGATATCGACGTAATGGACATGCATTTTACCCGTGCACTTTTCTAATAAATAAGTAATAAGACAGTCGTCATACCACTTATAGGTCTATAACCCTTGTCCGTCAACAGGGAAAATAGCATTTACCCGGATAGGGGGAATTCGGTCTGGAATTCGAAACCCTGTCCGCGTCGATATACTTCATGCGTATAAAGCAAGGGGGTCCGAGAGCCGTCGTAATAGATACCTTCCATGCATAGGATGGCGTCTCCGACTTCGATTCCCAACAATTTCGCTACCGCCGCATCGGCCAGGGCGGCAAAAAAGCGGATCGTTCCCTCGCGGGGCTTGCTCTTGTGGTAGAGCTGCAGGAATTCCTGGGGGGGGAGACTGCCTTCGGAAACCGGGATGCCGGCGGCGAGACCCTGTCCCGCGATCAAGCTCGTAATCGACCCGATCGGCATCTGGTCGGCGAGCACGAGCCGGCGTATGACCAACAAGGATTCTCCCTTTTGGATCGCCAGGTGCTTGGCCTCCCCCGACCGGGCCGGCCGCAATCGCATTTCCAGGATGCGAAGGGAAGGCTGACGTCCGCTTTGCAGGATTTGGCGCTCGATATCCCACTGCTTCCCGGGACGGAGAGTCAGATGGAAGTTTCGCGGGCACGCGTACGTCCCATCGCCATGATGCCTGCGAATGTATCCTTCGGCGGCGAGGCTGGCCAGCGCCGTGCGCAGCGAACTCCGGCTGATGTGGAGCTCTGAGGCGAGCTGGGCTTCGGAGGGCATCCGCCGCTCGGGGCCATAGACGCCTTGTATGATGCGCTCTCGGATGATGTCCGCGGCCTGATCCGAGACCGATTTGGAACGGACTACGAGATCGGAATCGGCCATCTTGGGTCCTAGTCTCCTCGGCCTGCCCTTCGCAGACCCGGCTCGGACTCGTCGAGGGTCCGAGCGATTCAAGGTCCAAGACTGCCGAAATTGGTCCCTTTTCACGGCGAGCGCGCGTCCATCGATAAAAGCCGATGGATGGCGCGGCATGGCAGTCCTGCTACCTCTATAGCAGGAAACCGCCACAAACACAATCTGCTCGGGCCCCACCGATGCAGGCCGGAAGGCCAGGGGGTCACGATGTCGGGGCTTGATCGGGGCGATCAGGATACCCGGCCTTCCGCGAGTTCGATGACTTCGGTGCAGAGTCGGGAAATCTCTTCGCGCGAATGACTTACGAGGATCGAGGTGACGCCGGTCCCCGCCTGGATCCTGAGGAGCTCTTCGCCCAAGGTATGCCGAAGATCCTCATCGAGGGCCGAGAGCGGTTCGTCGAGGAGAAGAAGCCTGGGGCGCCTGCCCAGGGCCCGCGCGAGGGCCGTTCGCTGCTTCTGCCCTCCGGAGAGTTCGCGCGGAAAATGCCGGGCGATCGTCGTGAGGCGCGTCAGCTCGAGAAGCTCTTCGGTTCGTCCGCGGTCGCCCGTGGCATATTGTATGTTACCGTACACGGTCATATGCGGGAAGAGCGCGTAATCTTGGAATACGAGGCCGATGGATCTCCGCTGGGGAGGGAGGAAGAGTCCACGCTGCGAATCGTACCAAGCTTCCTCTCCCATCTGGACGCAGCCGGAATCGGGATGATACAGGCCCGCTAGGCATCTGAGGAGGGTGGTCTTGCCGCTGCCCGAAGCGCCCCGGATTCCGAGGAGTCCTCCCTCGGCGAGGCTGTGGGAGGCCTCGAGGCGGAAGTCGTGGTCTCCCGCGCGAAGCCGGATCTTGAGATCGAACCGGAGCATGCTCAGCGCTTCGCCTCTCGGCGCTGTAGCCGGTTGAGGAGGAGGACGCCGCCGTAGCTGATGACCACGAGAATCCCCGCGTAGACGTGCGCATTGCCGAAATTGAGGCTTTCGACGCGTTCGTAGACCGCGATCGAAACGACCTTCGTCACGCCGGGGATACTTCCGCCTATCATGAGGACCACTCCGAATTCTCCGAGAGTGTGCGCGAAGGTGTTCACTACGCCAGCCACGATGCCCGACTTCATGTTCGGCACTACGACGCGGAAGATCGTCTCGATCCTTCCTTTGCCCAGGGTATACGAAGCATCGAGAAGCTGACTCGGGACCGAAAGGATGCCGGTCCTGAGCGCCGAGAGCATGAAGGGAAGGGATGCCAGGCAGCCTGCGATCACGATGCCGGGAAAGCTGAAGGCCAGGCGAATATGGAAAGCCGACAGGAAGAAACTCCCCACCGGCCCCCTGGGGGAGAGAAGGAGGAGGAGGTAGAAGCCCAGGACCGTCGGCGAGAGGACGAGAGGCATCGTCGTGACCGACTCGATCCATACCACCCAGCGCCTCCTCGATCTGGCGAATACCCAGGCGAGCGGAAAGCAGAGGACGAGGAGAAGGCTCGTGACCCACAGCCCCAGCTGGAAGGATACCCGGAACGGTACTGGATCGAAGCTCACGGGCTTCCGTATCCGAAGGCGGCGAACACGGCCTCGGCTTCGGGCGAGGACAGGAACCGCGCGAAAGCCGTGACGGCCGGAACGGAGCCGCTACCCTTCATGACCACGAAGCCCTGCGCGATAGGCGAATAGAGGGCCGGGTCCACCGCGAACCAGTACTCCCCTTCCTTGTCGTAAGGCTTCACCTCCTTGGAATAGAGGGCCGATTTATTTACGAATCCCGCATCGGTGCTGGTGAGGGTAAATTGCAGGGCCTGCGTGACGGTCTGGGCGACGACGAGCTTGGACTTCACCTTGTCGTATAGCCCCGCTTTTTGGAGAGCTTCCTGCGCCGCCCTGCCGTAGGGCGCTGTCTCGGGATTGCAGTTCGCGAATTGCGCCACAGAGGAGTCGGCCAGGACGGCGAGGCCCTTGGATAGGTCCAGCCTTTTCGTCGTCAGGAAAATCAGGGCGCCGACGGCGTATACTTTCACCGGGCCTGCCGTCTCGCCGGCATCCACGAGCTTCTGCGGGAAGGACGTGTCCGCGGAAAGGAAGACTTGAAAGGGCGCTCCGTTCATGAGCTGGGTCACGAGCGCGCCGGACGCGCCGAAGGTGAATTCCGCTCGATAGGCCGGGTTCAACTTGGCGAAGGCTTCGCCCAGAGCGGGGGCGACCGAGCTTATGTTCGCGGCGGCCGCGACCGAGACCTTCTCCTGCGCCGCCATGGCCCAAAGGTATAGGGTCAAGCAGAGACAAATCAAAAGGGCTTTCTTCATTGCGCTGACCTCCGAAGGCTACGATTATGTTGAGGCGCCGGGGCGGGAAGACCGGGTCGGACTCGCAGACTTCGATCGCGCGCACGGAGCGCAGAGCCCGTAGAGGAGCAGTTGCTTCCCTCGGACGGCCGCCCCCTTCGGGACCGACACTCGCGGCAGTTCCTGATCATCCAGGCAAGAGAGCGCCCCACAGCCCGTGCAGAGGAAGTGGGGATGTCCGCCTGGGCAGCCCCTCTTCCCTGCCGCGTTGACGATATAGCGGGAGACGCCGTCTATACCCTGTACGCCATGGACGAGCCCGGCCTCTTTCAGCTGCCTGAGGTTGCGGTAGATGGTCACTCGATCCATGCCGACGAGAGTTTCGACCAACTCGCGGTGCGATAGCGCGCAACCTGCGTCCTGCAGAGAGGAGAGGACGCGGCGCCTGCCTTCCGTCGCCCGCAATCCGGACTCCTTGAGCAGGGTCGAGGCATCCGAAACGAGACTCACGAAGCCCTTATAGCATCACTTTATGATTAATGCAACTGAATTGCAATATCCAGCATGAAGGCGTAGTCTTGGCGAGGGCGAGATCTTCTCGTTAGGAGGCGACGCAATGGCAAACGACGGTTGCTTCTCGTACATCGGCACGATTCATAGTCCCCACACCCGGATCGAAGGCATGCCGATACAACCTGCCGGGGCGGAAGGCCTGATCGGCCGAATATGCATCGCGCCGGAGTTCGAGGCAGGACTCAAGGACCTCGAAGGCTTCTCTCACCTTATCTTGATCTACCGGCTCCACCTCGTCGATGGCTACTCCCTGGAGGTAGTTCCCTTCCTGGACGTCGAGCCGCACGGGATATTCGCGACGCGCTCCCCGAGGCGGCCCAACGCGATAGGCATATCCGTCGTGAGACTGCTATCGGTCGATGGCCCGATACTCAGTTTCGCCAATCCCGACATGCTCGACGGAACACCCCTCCTCGATATTAAGCCCTACGTCGCCGCGTTCGACAGATTCGATCCGGAGGGCGAGGGATGGCTGGCCGGACGCGCGGGGCGCAGCCTCGACCTGCTCTCCGACAACCGATTCTCCGGCCCGTAGCCCTACCACATTGTGGTCAACGGACTTATATTTATTTCATCGGGCGATATCGGAGGGAAGCAATGAAACTCAGCGCGAGGAACGTTCTCAAGGGGAAGATCAAGAGCATCGTGCCCGGATCGATCAACGACGAGGTCGTTATCGAGCTTCAGGGAGGCCTCGAAGTCGTTTCGGTGATCACGAAAGCCTCGGTTTCGAATCTCGGCCTCGCAGTAGGCAAGGAAGCCTACGCGGTCATCAAGGCCTCGAGCGTCATGGTGGCGGTGGACTAGGGGGAGACGGCTAGAACTTCTCCATGGACAAGTAGGCGCAACGGGTTTATCGTTTTCTTGCAATGCGCCCTCCCGAGATAGTCCGCGCCGCGGTCGGCGAACCGACGATCGTTCCCCCCTGCGCCGAGCGCATCGTCATCGGCGTCGCCGAGCCCTTCCGTCCCTGCGGATCGTCCGATGCCTACTGCGGCCGGAAGAGAAAGCGCATCGACCGCGCCGGCCCCGTGTTCCTGGCCGTGCTGCTGTGCGCGGGCTTGATCCCTTCCGTATTCGGCGCATTCGACATGGCTCAATTCCTCAGGGCGCTCCAGGCGGCGATGATCGCGTTCGCGCAGCCCTCGGCGAGCGTTGCGGCCGGAGACCAGAGCCCTTCCGGGCCGTTCGGGCTCCAGGCCTGCTGCCTCGCCGGCTTACAGGTAGCGGACTCCGCGGCTCCCGTGTTCGACGGGAGCTTCGC
Source organism: uncultured Treponemataceae bacterium (assembly GCA_964404145.1). GTDB lineage: Bacteria > Spirochaetota > Spirochaetia > Treponematales > Rectinemataceae > UBA1306. Next base: position 158,077 of record CAYOIX010000004.1, on the reverse strand, counting down.
GCCCAGGTCGCCTTCGTCCGGCGCTAAGGGACGGCGACGCAAACCATTCCGCCGCCGACGCACGCGAGGAGGCCTTTCCCCTCGTGCTCCTCCCCCGCCTCCCCCTCTCCTACCCGAACTCGAAAGGAATTAGGCGATCGTCTCGCTCCCGCGAGAACGACGACGTCTATGGATGCGCCTGCCGGGGACTAGCCCTCGCCCCGGCCACGGTCTTAAAGAGAAGGAGAACAGCCACATGCAGTTCGATATCGCCAGCACGGGTTTCATGCTCATAGCGGCGACCCTCGTCATGTTCATGACGCCGGGCCTCGCATTCTTCTACGGCGGTCTCGTCGGCCGCAAGAATGTCCTGACCATAATGTTCCAGAGCTTCGCCTCGCTCTGCATAACCACCGTGATATGGTTCCTCTACGGCTATTCGATGTGCTTCTCCGGCAGCTACGGTCATGGGGACATACTCGGCATCATAGGCAACTTCAAGCAGTCCTTCCTGATGGGAGTCAGCCTCATGGACCCGAGCCCGATGAACCCCCACGTTCCCCTATTCGTGCAGTTCGCCTACCAGATGATGTTCGCCATCATTACGCCGGCCCTGATCACCGGCGCCTTCACCAACCGCGTGCGCTTCCCGGCCTACCTCATCTTCCTCGTCGCGTGGCTCACCTTCGTCTACTTCCCCCTCGTCCATCTCATCTGGGGCGGCGGCCTCCTCGCGACTTGGGGCGTGAAGGACTTCGCCGGAGGCATGGTCGTCCACGTCTCTGCAGGATTCGCGGCCTTGGCCTCGGTCCTCTTCGTCGGCAAGCGCAAGATCGATGACAAAGGCATGCACAACCTGCCCTTCGTCGCACTCGGCACCGCGATACTCTGGTTCGGGTGGTACGGCTTCAACGCCGGAAGCGAGTTCGCCGTGGATCCGATTACCACGTCCGCTTTCATCAATACCGACCTGGCCGCCTCCTTCGCCGGCCCGACCTGGCTCCTCCTCGACTGGGTCTTCAAGCGGAAGCCGAAGTTCTCCGGCTTCCTCACCGGAATGGTCACCGGCCTCGCCTGCGTCACCCCCTGCGCCGGCTTCGTCACGCCGGCCTCCGCGGTCCTGATCGGCGTCCTCGCCTCCGTCGCCAGCTATATCGCGGTCACGATCAAGAATAGGGCGGGACTCGACGATGCGCTCGACGTCTTCGGCGTCCATGGTGTCGGAGGCTTCCTCGGAACAATCCTCCTGGGAGTGCTCGGTACCGCGGCCATTACCTTCCCCGGGCACGACCCATCGACTCTCGCGTCCGGCCTCATCGACGGCCATGCCGACTTCTTCCTGAAGCAGCTCGTGTCGGACATCGGAGTAGCGGCCTACGGCTTCCTCTTCACTCTCCTCATGCTCTGGGTGATCAACAAGATCACGCCCGTCCATGTTAGCGAGAAGGAAGAGATCGAAGGCCTCGACCTGATCGAAATCGGCGAAGTCGCCTACCTCTAGATTCCCCATCCCATCCTTCGGGGCGCCGCCGTCCGGCGCCCTTTTTCATCGACTCCCGGGATTACGGGAGTCGGGAGGCGGCGCGAGGGAAAACGTGTCGGACCTGGACAGGAATCCCCAAGGCGCTAGACTGGAAGCGGAGTCTAGCCGGGCTCTTTATGGGCCTATCGCTCCTAGCTCTGTGGCCAAAGGACGGACCGTGGGATGGAAGCGCTCGATATCCTCCTCGTGGAAGACGACCCCTACGACGCCGAGCTCGTGCAGTCCTTCGTCCGTCGGTCGGGCATAGAGGCTTCATGGACGCGCGTGGACAGCGAGTCGGCCTTTTTGGCCGCGCTCGAGAAGCCGCACGACGTCTTGATAACCGATTTCAAGCTGCCGTCGTTCAACGCGCTCCGGGTCCTCGAGATACTCGAGGAGCGGGAAGTAGATCTGCCGGCTCTCGTCGTAACCGGCGCAATCGACGACGAGCTGGCCGCCGATTGCATAAAGCGCGGCGCGATGGATTATCTCCTCAAGGATCGGCTCGCCCGGCTGGGGGACGCCATCCTGGGCGCGATAGCGCGGCACCGCGCCCACCGGGAGAAGAGGCAAGCCGAGGAAAAGCTGCTGGCCGAGGCGAAGGCCCGCGTCATCCTCTATTCCATGCTCTCCCGGTCCGTTTCCCGAGCGGCCCCGGCCGTGGACATCGAGCCGGCGGACGTGCTCGCGCCGCTCCTCGAACCGGAAGCCGTCCCGGACCTCCTCGGCATCCGCTACGAGAGGGCGGGCAGGGCGCTTTTCGAGGGGTGGAAGCCCGGGCGGCGAATCGAGGCTCTCGAGCTCCGCCGCGTGCTGGAAAGTCCCGCCGAAGAGCTGGGGAGCTTAGTCTTTTGCTTCTCCCCCGATTCCCGGCCCCTCCTCGAGACCGAGCTGCTCCTCGATCAGGCCGCCGCGGTGTTCCTGGATTACCTCGTTCGCACAGAGGCCGAGCGAAACCTCCTCGGCAGCATTTCCGAGAAGAACGAGCTGCTCCGCGAAATCCACCACAGAGTGAAGAACAATCTCGCGGCGGTAGCCGGACTCATCTCCCTGGAAGCGGGCCGCGCATCGGGCGATTCCGCCCAGGATGTGCTCGTAGATCTCGAAGGCCGGATCCGCTCGATGGCTCTTGTCCACGAGATGCTCTATGCCCGCGGAGGCTTCACCGGTATCGACTTCGAGGAATACGCGCTCGAGCTCGCCGATCGCGTCGGGCAGAGCGTCGGGGCCGCAGCAGGGACATTCGCCCCTGCCGTCGAGTGCGCCGGGCTCCGCGTCCCGCTCGAGACCGCAGTCACCCTCGGCATCGTCGTCAGCGAGCTCTATTCGCGCTCGGCCATGAGGGCGATGGGGGGAAAGCGCGTCTCGGCCGGGCTGCGGGCATGGAAATCCGAGGGCGGGGGAGGCGGCTGGAACATGGAGTACCGGGAAGACGCCGACCCCGAGTCGCCGCCTCCGTCCAAGAACCTCGATCTCGCCTGGGTGATCGTAAAGCAGCTCGGCGGCGCCGTGCGGGAGGATCGGACGAGCCTGAGCGTTGCCGTCGAGCTGAAACCTGGAGAGGTCGGGGACGTCGCCACCGTCCCGGAGACGACGCCGGCCGAGGAAGAGCTTCGGCTCGAATCGGGCATCCTCGGGCAGGTGCTCCGCTCCTCTCCGGCGGGCATCCTCGTCTACGACTCGTCCGCGAACTGCATTATCGCGAACGAGGCCGCTGCGACCATCGCGGGCGAAACCGTCGAAGCCCTTCTAGCGCAGAATTACCGCAGGCTCGAAACGTGGCGGGAGGGCGGACTCATCCATGCCGCCGACGAGGCCCTGAGCTCCCGGACCCGGGTCCGACGAGAATTCCACTCGCTATCGTCCTCCGGCAAGGAAGTGGAGGCCGACTACCGCTTCAGCGCCTTCGATTATCGGGGAGGGCTCTACCTCCTCGTCGTCGTGCTCGACGTCTCCGAGCGGCTGCGCGCCGAGGCGGCGAAGACCACGATGGAGGACCGGCTCGCATTGAGCGCGCTCAACGCCAAGGCGGCGGACAGGGAACTGGAGTCCTTCTTCTACGGCGTCACCCATGATCTCCGGGCCCCGCTTCGGGCGATAGGCGGTTTCATCGCCATCCTCGCGGAGGACGAAGGGGAGCGGCTGAGCGCCGACGGGAAGAGACTCGTCGGGACCATCCAGGGAAACGTAGCGCGGATGGAGAGGCTCATCGAGGAGCTCCTCGCCTTCGCGCGGCTGAGCAGGACGGAGGTGGAGGTGGCCGCGATCGACATGGGCGCTCTCGCGCGAACGGTGTATGAGAAATCGGTCGCCGAGGACGATCGGGGGCGGATCGAATTCACGGTAGGCGATATGCCGAGCGCCCGCGCGGACCCGCGCCTCCTGAAGCAGGTCTGGTCGAGCCTCATATCGAACGCGATCAAGTTCTCGTCGAAGCGCGAGCGGGCCCATATCGCGGTGGATGGACTCCGCGATGGCCGCGAGCTCGTCTACAGCATCCGCGACGACGGAGTAGGCTTCGACATGAAATATTACGGCAAGCTGTTCGGCGTCTTCCAGCGACTCCATTCAGTCCGGGACTTCGAGGGATCGGGCATGGGCCTCGCCTTCGTCCAAAGGGCCATAATCAAGCAGGGGGGACGAATCTGGGCCGAAGGCAAGGTCGGCGGCGGCGCCGTCTTCAGCTTCGCCCTGCCCGCGCCCGAGGAATGACTCGAGGCGCTAGGTCGCGGTCTCGCGATGCGAGGGCTGATTGACGAGGAGCCAGTAGTAGCCGAGGCTCGCCATGGAATTCGAGAACTGATCGAAGTCGATGGGCTTCACCACGTAGCTGTTGGCGCCCAGCGCGTAGGCCTTGTCTATATCGGGATCCTGCCTCGAGGAAGTCACCACCACGACCGGGATCGAGCGCGTCTGCTCGTCCGCTTTGATAGCCTGCAAGACCTCCAGCCCGTCCACCTTGGGAAGCTTGAGGTCGAGCAGGACTACCTTCGGTTGCCTTTTACGGGCGCGATTCGCGTACCTCCCGCGGCAGAACAGGAATTCGAGCGCTTCCTCCCCATCCTCGACCCAATGGATATTGTTGGCGAGGTTGCCTTTCCTGAAAGTGCGCATCGCGAGATCCGCGTCCTGCGGATTGTCCTCGACCAGGAGGACCTCGACCTCGTTGTCCGCGTCCATATCAATCCCTTGGCGAGGGCAGCGTGAACGAAATAGTCGCTCCCCGTCCCACATCGCCGACAGCGTCCACGCTGCCCCCGTGCCGCTCCACCACCCGTTGGACTATCGCGAGCCCGACTCCCGTGCCTTCGAATTCGCGAGACCCGTGCAGCCGCTGGAAGACGCCGAAGAGCTTGGCTCGATAGCGCATATCGAAGCCGGCCCCGTTGTCCCTGACATAGTACCTTATTCCGGATGCCGTCGTCTCGCAAGCCACTTCGATCTCGGCCTTTTCGTTTCGAGAGCTGAATTTGATCGCGTTCCCGATCAGGTTCATCCAGACCTGCCTGATGAGGGTCGAGTCCCCCGAGGCCGGCAGGAGGGGGCGGAGGACCAGGCCGATTCTCCGTTCCCGGCCGGGGGACATGAGCTCGTCCAGCACCGATCTGACGAGCGCGTCCATGTCGATCTCTTCCCTCCTCAGCTCGATGCGGCCGACCCGCGCGAACTCGAGAAGGTCGTCGATGAGGCGCCCCATCTGCCGCGCGCCCGAGCGCACCTTGTCGAGGATGTCGCGGCCGGTGCCGCTCAGCCGTGGCGCCTCCTCTTCCAGGAGCACATTCACGTAGCCGTCGATTCCGCGGAGCGGGGAGCGCAGGTCGTGCGAGACCGAATAGGAGAAGGATTCGAGCTCGGCGTTCGCGGCTTCCAGTTCCTCCGTCCTCTTCCTGACCCGCTCCTCCAGCTCCTCCTCGGCGCGCTTGCGCTCGGTGATCACGTCGAAGACGGCGACGAAGAATCCCCGCTCCGGCGAGTACACCGAGACCGAGAACCATAGGTCCAGCGAGCGGACATCCATCTCGAAGCGCTCGGGGCTCCCGCCGGCGGCCACGCGACCGTAGATCGCGAAGAGCTCGGGGTCGGTCTCCCGGATGCCGGGGATAGCCTCGGTCACCTTCTTGCCGACGACGCCCGCGAGTCCGGTGAGCCGCTCGAAGGCCGCGTTTACGGCGAGGTAAGTCCAATCGACTGGCCCGTCGCCGTCGAAATCCATGCTGCAGTAGGCGAAACCCTCGACCATATTGTCGAAGAGATTCTTGAAGCGCTCTTCGCTCGTTCGGACCGCGAGCTCGGCGTTCTTCCTCTCGGTGATCACTTCCGAGAATATGATGATCCCGCCGACGCTCCCGTCCGCGGCGTACCAGGGCCGGACTTCCCATCGGACCCAATCGAGAGAGCCGTCGGCGCGGCGAAAGGGGTCCTCCTCGCGGCGCTCGACCGCCCCGGCGAGGCAGCGGCGGTGGACTGCCTTCCAGTCCTCGCTAATTTCCGGGAAGATGTCGTAATGGCTCTTCCCCGTCAGGTCCTGGCTCTCGAGATTGTAGCTTTCGAGCCAGCGCCGGCTGGCGAGGACATAGCGCATGTCGCGGTCGAACATCGCGATGGCCGCGGGGCTGTTCTCCACGAAGAGCCGCAGCGTGCGCTCGCTCGCAAGGGCGAAGCTCTCCGCATTCTTGAGGTCGGTCACGTCCTGGAAGATGCCCTGCACCCTGACCACTTTGTCGCCTTCGAGGACGGGCCTGCCGATGGTCCGAACCCATTTTCTCGCGCCCTTCGCGCTGTATAGGTCGAGTATGAGGTCGAAGGACCGGGCCGAATCGACCGCGGACTTTACCGCGGCCTCGATCCTGGGCCTGGATTCGTCGGAGTAGAATCCAAGGCCGTACTGAACGCTCGTACCTGCAGAGGGATCGAGGTCGTGGATCCGCGCTACCTCCTCGCTCCATCGGCCCGCGCCGGTGATCGCGTCGAATTCCCAGGCTCCGACCTTGGCCATTTCCCCCGTCTGCCGGAGCAGCTCGTTCTGCCGCGCGATCTCTTGGGCGGCGCGCTCGGCCTCCGTTATGTCGTAGTTGATGCCGGTCATGCGGACTGCGGAGCCAGTCGCATCCCGGGTCACCTGCGCGTAGGCGCGGAGGTGCCTGATGCCGCCGTCCCCGAGAACCACCCGGAACTTGGTATCGAACACCTTGTCGCCGCTCAGGGCCCGGCGCAGCTCTTCGTCGGCGCGGCCGAGATCGTCGGGATGAAGCCGCTCCCGCCAGGCTTGGACGATCCCGCCGAAATCCCCTTGACTCAAGCCGTAGAGCTCGAACATACGCTCATCCCAGACCAGGCGATCCTCCGCGGGGTCCCAGTCCCAGATCCCGAATTTCGCGGCGCGCGCGGCGAGGGAGAAGCGCTCGTTCAGAGCGAGGTACTTATCCTCGATCGTCTTTCGAGCTGCGGCTTCCCGGCTCTCGGCGAGGCGGCGATCGCCGTCGATGCGCCCGATCGATCTGGCGCTCCAGACGACGAGGGAGCAGAGTAGGACGATATCGAACAAGACCGCGAAGAGAAGGCCGTAGGATGGCTCGTAGAGCCCTAGGCGGACCCCCTCGACCTGCAAGGCCCCGACGACGACGGGCACTCCTATGGCCGCCGGCAATAGGCGGCGGCAGACGCTCCCCCCGAGGGAGCGGGAGCGAAGCAGGGCCACGAGGCCGCGGTCGGGATCAAGCGAAATGGCGCCGAGGGACAGGAGGAAGAGCATGCCGGCGGTTTTGGGGACGGTCCGAGCGCCGGAGCCGAAGCCCGAGGCCGGCTGGAGGGCATATATAAGGGCGAGGGAGGATAGGATCGTCAGTCCCAAAGAAGCCAGCTCGAGTCCCTCGACGAGGCCTCGCGCCTTCCCCCGACCGGGCGCGATAGTCAGTGCGGCCGCGAGCAGAGAGAACACCAGCGCCGTGTTCGGCGCCATCCGCCGCTGCAGGACGGGCCCGGCCGACTCGACCGCGCGGAGGAACAGTCGATCTATCCCGAGATCGGAGCCGAGGAGGTACTGGAGGAGAGTAGCGGCCCCGATGAGCATCGCGATGACGGCTAGGACGCGGCGAGCGACGTTTCCGGCGGAGTTTCGCGGAGGGGAAATCCCCTTCCCCAGCGAGGCCAGGAGAAGAGATATTCCGATGAGGCCAGCGCAGATCGCCGTATCGGACTTCATGGCGAGGGCGGCCCGAGGGATCCCGGCTATCGAGCCGATCCGGAACGCCCGGTATGAGATGGCACCGGCGGCAACCGCTGTCGCGATCAGGCCGCAAGATCCGGCAAAGTAGCGGAAGCAGGCCGGAGACGCGGCGCGCCGCGGCAACCTCATCGGCCTCCTCCTCCACTCCGATCGCTCGTCTCCGGTCGATCGATTTGAGGAGCGAGGCCATCCGCCCGGTATCTTGAATCGTAGGTTACCATCGTTTTTTTTGTTACAGTTCCAGTCTAGGGCAAAGGCTTGCCCTGTCAAGCTCCGATGTGGAAATATCGATATCCGTCAGCGGTTCTCCCGCCCGAGCATGAGGACATCTGCGAGGAAGACCAGCTGGCTTCTCTCGAGCCGGGAAAGTTCCAAGGGGAACTCGCCATCGCTTCGCCTCAGGCTCGATTCATCCTCCAAGCCCTCGTCCTCTTTGCCCGATATCGAGTATTCGAAGGCTTCGATCTTCGCGCGTATCTCGCCGCGGTCCGCGATGAGAGTACCAAGCCAATTATCTACTGCGCCCGGCTCGAGGCGCCTCGAATCCCCGAGCAAACCCTTGGAGGCGGACGTCTTCGAGTCCAGGAATAGCTTCTTCCCATTGAACTCGGCGTCTCGCAGACTCTCGGCCACCTGGTCGTAGAGCTGCCCGATCTCCCCGTCGATCGCGTCTCGATCGGACGCGTCGAGGACGCCGTCCGACCTTTGGACGAGGAGCCCGCGTATGCTCTGCGCGATCTCGATGACGTCGCCCAGGACCGAGTCCTCCAGGCGATAATACGACAGCATGTCGGCGCCGTTCGCTACCTCGACCGCAAGCTCGCGCATCTGTCCTTCGAGGGACTCATAGAGAGCGTAGTTGGAGGGGTCGTCCGCGAGAAGGAGGCGGCCGCTCGCGGGGAGCGCGCGGCTTTTGGCCTCATCCGACGCCGGGTTCCCGAGGATGTCGTTCAGGAAGGTCAGCGACGCGCTTTGCGCGGGAGCGCCTCCGACGGCGAGGAGGATGAGAAATGCGCAGCATAGGCGGCGAATCAGGGATCGCGGCTTCATCGATGGCCTCGACCCTAATATACTTCCGGCGCAGCGGAAAGGACGATCCCGGTCACCGAGCCGACAGCTCCACCGTGACAATCTCGAAGGGGGATACCTCGATTCGGAAGGAGACTCCGTCTTCGTCGACCGCCAGCTCCGCCAGGGCCTCGCCGTCGAGTCTCGTCTTCGTGGCGGAAGCTATCGCGACCCCCGCGCGGATCCTCGCTTCCCGCGCCTTGCCCAGGACATCGTAGAAGCGGATGCAAAGAGCTCCCCGCCTCGTGATGCGGAGCGAGCTGAAGACCAGCCCTTCGGCCTCCAGCGCAAGAAGGCTGGTTCGCGCCCCCAGCCGCCCCGAATGGGCCGTCTGGGCGACCGCCCGGAGCGGATGACGATAATCCTCCCACCCCTCGCAGACGCCTGACGAAGCGATCTCGCCGTCGTAGGTCATGATCGCGTACTCGAAGGCCAAAGCTCCGAGCTCCTGAGCGGCGGGAGTCGGAATATCCGGGCCTGCGTGGTCGCTGCGCGACGCGAGATCCCCGCGCGAAAGCCAGCCCACGGAACGGAAGAGGGTGAGACAGAGCTCGCTCCGGAGCTCTCCACCCTCTTCGCGATCGTGGACTTCGTACTCTCGCAGGCCCTTCGCGAAAAGGGCGAGACTGCCGCCCCGGGCGGGACTGCGCCGCGCGGCGGCCCACGGGGCCCCGACGAAGCCGGCGAAAGGATGTGTACCGGGAGGGATTTCGCGGCTCGTGTCGGACGAGGGTCCGAAGAGACTCTCCCCCTCCTTGGGGAGGACCCCAGCGGTCGAGCGCCGCGATATTTCGAAATTCCCGCCCGACTCGGTTTCGACGCAGCGCCCCGGGAGGGGGAAAATCGCCCGTAGTCGATGGTCCTGTGCGACATTGTCCACTTCGGTCCGGAACTCTATTCGCCGCGAGCCCGCGGCGAGGCTTATGCGCCTCCGCGTCGCGATAGCGACACGACGCTTGGATCGGCCGCCTCGGTCCGGGTCGAGTGAGGCCGGGACGAGGTAGGCCGCCTCGACCAAGATCGTCGCGCGGAGCGGGCCCGTTTCGACGAGGCTTATTCGGGTTCCTCGGCCAGGGAAGCCCCGCCGCGGTCCTTCGACGAGCCTGTCGCGCGCCGGGCGGTCGAAGTCGTATTCGTCGCCTCGATCCCCGCCGTCGGACAAGACGTTGAGCCCCCGGTAGATCGAGCCGGTCGCCTTATCGAAGAGGTCGATGCCGCCATCCGCCCTTACGTTCGCCCGATAGAATTCGTTTTCCAGGAAGCGCGGACCGGCGGAAAGCGCGGCCGGAGCCTCGATCGGCTCCCCCTGCCGAGCGCTTCTCAGCGTAAGGCATACGGCCCCGAAATCCGGAGCGTCGGCAGGGAAGAGCAGGAACGCCGGGCCCGCGCGCCTGCCGACGGCGTGGACCGACGAGAGCCCGGGACTCTCGAGCTCGCCGCGGGCTTTACCCAACCAGCCGCTCCAATCGAAGGTCGAGGCTTGTCCGGAATCGGAGAGCTCGAGGTCCACCCGGAGGACGCCAGCCGACTCGATCGACATCGAAGCGTCGGTTATCCGGTAATTCATGAGCTCTCCCCCGCGTACCAGACCGAGCGCCAGCCTTACCTGGGCGGGCTTGAAGCGCTCGTCGAAGAAGAGCGAGCTCTCGCCGCGACCGGCATCGGTCGATTGAACGCGGCGAACGACTCCTTCGGGATCCGCGACGACCGGGTCGGGCGGGGGCGACGGGAGCTCGATGGCGGCGAGGCGCTTGCCCCTCCGAGGACCTGGATTGAGCACGACGATCGCCGGCGCGTCGGCCGCCGCCTTGGTGTCGACGATGCCGGCGATCGCGGCGGACGAGGATCGGTCGATATTGGCCGCGATGTCGCGGGCCTGGGCGAAGCGATACTCCATGTCCCGATGTACGCGGTCGATCGAGCAGCCGCAGATCGAGTCGTGGGCCTGATTGAGGAGGAGCTGCTTCCAGGCCGCGTCGAGGGCGCCCGCCGGCCACTCGGCGGCCTTGATCCAGGCGGCGAGGGCGGCAAGCGGCTCGGCGCCGCGCTCCAGCATGGTCGATATCTCCTGGTCCTCCTGCTTGATCCGATGTCGGGTCGATACGCAGCCTGCCGTGATCGGGCAGCGGTAGGTGGATCTCAGCTCCCCTCTCCACTCGGGCAGGACGGTAGTCCTGGAAACCGCGCGCGCAGCGTCGAGATAGCCGGCGAGCGGGCCGATCGTCGCGGCGTCGCCCGAACTCTTGCCGGAAAGGCCTGCCGCCTCGAGTTCCCCGGGGAGTCTCGGCTCTATGGGCCGGTGATCGTAGCCGTTCATCGCCAGGAGCGGCAATCCATCGACCAGCGCCCCCTGCGACGCTTGCCGGGCCCGAAGCTCGGCGAGGGCCGGCCCGATGCCCGCCCCTTCCATGGCGACATCGGCCCCGTTGCCGTAGCCGTCGATCAGGTAGGCCACGAGGACGCTCGAACCGTCCTTCGCGATCCAGTGGAAGAGGCAGCGGTTCAAGGCTCGCCCCGGCCCCCTCATCAGGCAGGCCGAGTCCATTCCGAAACCGCGGAGCAGGGAAGGCACGCTGCCCGAATGGCCGAAGCTGTCCGGAAGGTAGCCCACCATCATGGCGTGACCGAAGGCCTTGGCCTGTGCGATGCCCCTCTCCAAGTTCCGTACGAGGGCCTCTCCCGTCGGGAGTATATCGTCCGGCTGCACGTACCACGGCCCGACCGCCAGGCGCCCCGCCGCGACGAGACGCGCGATCGCGTCCCTTCGCTCGCCCCTGAGCTCGAGGTAGTCCTCGAGGGCGACGGTCTGACCGTCCAGCATGAAATGCGCGAAGCGCGAATCGGCCTCGAGGGTGTCGATGATTCCGTCGATGGTCTCGACCAGCTTCCACCGGAAGTCCTGGAAGGACAGGTACCATTCGCGGTCCCAGTGCGTGTGCGGGACTATCCAGTACTCGAGGGCCACGGCATCCTCCCTGTCAGCGATCGGCCTGAATGTGGCGCAGCTCCTCCGCGCTCAAGCTCTCCTTCTTCGCGAGGCTCCGAAGCACGGCCTTCTCGTCGTACAGGAAGAAGACGCCGAGGCCGGCGAGGCAGATCAGGACGGAGACGATGGCGCTCATCCTTATGCCGAACGGATTCTCGACGCTCATGCCGAGGAGGAGAAGGGAGGGGAAGAGGATGTTGGCGACCGACATCCCGAGATTGCTCTCGAAGGACCTGACGCCGAAGAACATCCCGGCCTTGAAGTTGCCCGTCTCGATGCCGTCGGCCTCCGCGATGTCGGCGACGATCGCGTTGGGGACGATGGTGAAGATCGCGATGGGGATGGCCGCGGCTCCCACCGTGATGAAGGCGAGGACGAGGGGCGGCACGGGCAATAGGCCGTAGACCGAGAACACGACGAAGAGGAGGGCCAGCAGGGCGAAGCCGACTATGGTGACCCGCTTCTTCTCCCATTTGACCGCCGCCGCGGTGATGAAGGGGTAGAAGACGAAGGAGAGGATGAACATGACCATCATGAGGAGGGAGGTGAGCTCCTTCTGGAGGCCGAGGAGGGTGACCACGTAGTACACAATGCCCATCTGGATGATCGTCTGGCAGATGTTGTAGAGGAATTCCGAGACGATGAAGCGCACGAAGTTCTTGTTCCCCAGCGAGGAGCGCAGGGCCTGAGACGTCGTCTCGTCGGAGACCGAGTAGGCCGCGTAGCGCCTCTCGTCGATGAAGATCGGAGGCAGGAGCATCAGCACGGCCGAGACGACGGCGAAAATAGCCTGGACGCGCTGGAATGCGTCGACGGAGCTCATGCCGGTCTTCTCGAGCATGCCCTGGAAATCGTAGATGAAATTGCCGGTGGCGAAGCCGAGGGACCAGGTCACCGCGATGACGGTGCTGATGATGAGGCGCTCCTTCGGGTTGTGGCCGAGCTCGCTTATGAGGGCGTTGTAGGGCGCGAAGTACATGACGTAGAAGAAGTAGAACAGGAGTATGGTCGCGCAGAGCCAGACGATGTTGAGCCAGCTCGCCGAGAGACTCGGCGACTGCGTGAAATGCCGAAGCGGCAGGAAGACGAGGTAGGCGAAGAACGCGAAGGGAACGGCGCTGATAGCCATGAAGAATCGCCGCCTGCCCATCTTGGCATGCGAGCGATCGGACCACGACGCGAGGATGGGATTCGTGACCGCATCGAAGAAGCGCGCGACGAAATTGATGATCCCGATCACCGTGAACAGACCCAGCACGGCGCCCTCGAAGATGAAGGGCGGGAAGATGCGCGTGGCCGCGGCCGTCTCGGGCGGCATGTAGAAGTACATGATCAGGCTGCCGACGCTGTAGGAGGCCAGGGACCAGCCGAGCTGTCCGAGGGCGAAGATGACGAGTTTCCAGAGGGGGAGCTTCTCGGGGCCTTGTTCCATTCCGTGTTCCTCCGCTTTACGAGCCTACGGGATATCCGGCCCGGCCGGGCGAGGGCCGCGCCGGATCATGTCTCCCCCTTACGCTTTATCGAGTCGCGAACCATGAAGGGACAATGTATCAGGGTCGTCTTCCGCTCGGGCGCGGCCCGGCCCGCCGAGCCTATGATCTCGAAAAGCAGGTTGGCCGCCTTGCCGCCGATTTCGGGAAGCGGCTGGCGGAAGGAGGAGAGACTCGGCTTGATATAGGCGGCCAAGGGAGAATCGTCGAAGGAGACGATCGAAATCGCGTCGGGAATCGCGATCTTCCTGTTCTCCAGGGCTCTGTAGGCTCCGAGGGCGAGGAAATCGCTGCACAGCACGATCGCGTCGACCTCTCGCGTCCTCGCCAGGAGACGATAGGCGCCTTCCGCTCCTCCGTCGTCGTCCCAGGACGTGACGTCGTCGACGATGAGGCCAGCGTCGGGCTCGAAGCCCGCGGCCTTGAGGCCGTCCACGTAGCCGAGATACCTGTCTTTATGATTGCTGAGATCGAGGTAGCCGCCGATGAAGGCTATGCGCCTGTGCCCCATGCCCGCGAGGAAATCGACGGCTTTCTTCGCCGACGAGTAATTATCGCTCTTGACCAGGTAGGCCTCCACTCCTTCCTCGCAGTTGTTAATGACGACGCAGGGCAAGCCGCGGTCCCTGACGATTCCGTCGAAGCGCTCGTTGTACATCGGCTCCAGCCAGAGCAATCCGCCGCAGTCGTCGAGGATCCTGGGGCGACCGTACTTCATCAATTCGAGCTCGATTCGGTCGTAATGGATGAGCATCGTCGTGTAGCCGTACGCGTGTATCCTCTCGTCTGCGCCTTCGATGATGCCCGCGAGATAGTAGCCGTTGATTTTATGGCGGGAATAGGTATCGACGATACCGACCGTCCGAAGGGAAGACTGGCCTTGGTCGCCGGACTCGAGCGAATCGAGATAGCGGAGCACGCGCTCCTTCGTCGCGGGATGGACCCCGCCTTTTTTATTGAGGACCCGGGAGATCGTCGCGGTCGATACGTCGAGGGCATCCGCGATTTCCTTGATCTTCATCGCGCATTCCTTGCATTACTGTATGTTTGCTTTACATTTTTGTCAAATCAATTCAGCCGGTCGATGAAGTTAATATTTATAATCTTATCGTATAAATATTTATCACAAAAACAAAGTTAACCCACATACATATGATTTCAGAATTGCATATTCACGCATATTGTTATGCTTTACGATCCATACTACTATTCGCTCATGCACTATCTCCTCGGCGTGGACCTTGGCGGCACCAAGACTTCCGTGGTACTCGGGACCGGCGGCATGTCGATCGTCGCGCGTCGCGGCTTCGCCACCGCGGAGGCCGGCGGGCCGATGGCGGTCCTGGATCGAATCGCTTCCTGCGCGGAATCTATCCTGCTCGAAGCCGGATGCCCCAAAGAGAGCGTATCGGCATGCGGCATCAGCGCGGGCGGCCCTCTAGACCCGACGCGCGGGATCATATTTTCCCCGCCCAATCTGCCGGGCTGGGATGAGTTTCCCGTCACCGCCTTGCTTCGGGAGCGGATCGGCGTGCCCTGTCGCCTGGAGAACGACGCCAATGCCTGCGCTCTCGCCGAATGGAAGCTCGGCGCGGGAAAGGGCACCTCGACCATGGTCTTCCTGACCTTCGGGACGGGAATGGGCGCGGGCATCATCGTAGACGGCCGTCTCCACCGCGGCGCCGATTGCCTGGCGGGAGAGATCGGCCACATCAGGCTATCCCGGGACGGTCCCGAGGCCTATGGCAAGCGCGGCTCCTTCGAGGCCTTCTGCTCGGGGGCCGGCATCGCCAAGATGGCCGGGGAGGCCGCCCTGCGGAAGCTCGACCGAGGGGAGGAGGTAGGCTTCTGCCCGGGCCCCGGCGCCGTCGCGGGAATCACGACCAGGGAGGTCGCGCTATCCGCGGCGCGAGGGGACAAGCTGGCGATCTCGATCCTCGCGAGATCGGGACGGCGTCTCGGCTACGGCTTGGCGGCCCTCATCGATCTCCTGAACCCGGATGCGATCGTCATCGGCAGCGTGTTCGCGCGCTGCAGGGATTTCCTGTGGCCGGCGGCCCGGCGCGTCATCGCGCGCGAGGCCCTTCCCGCCGCGGCAAAGCGCTGTCGCATCGAGCCGGCCGCCCTCGGCGAGGAACTCGGGGACTATGCGGCCATGATCATCGCGGATGGAGGATGATTTCGGTCGGCCGAAGCGCTATCTTAAAGTCAGTCGGAGCGTCGCATGAAACATCTTCGCATAGGCATCATAGGCTTGACCCTCTCGCTCGGCGCCGCCCTGGGCGCCGAGTCCTTCCCCTTCTCGCTCGATCCCCTCGACGACGGACTGATGTTGGGAGGCGGCCTCGCCCTCTACGGCGGTAGTCTCTATCTTCAGTCCCTCAAGCCCGCGCCCAGCGCCGCGGACATAAATCCGGCGAGCATTCCCTTCTTCGACAGGGCCTATCCCTCCAACCCCTCGAATACCGTCGTCTCGGTCGGGGATGATCTATCCATAGCAATGGCGGCCCTTCCCCTGATACTCCTGCCCGGAAGGACCGGCGGCGAAATATTCACGCTCGGCGTCATGTACGCCGAGAGCCTCGAACTCGCGTACGACGTCGATTCTCTGCTGAAGTCGGTCATCGTTCGCTATCGCCCCTACGCCTATTCCATGTCGACGCCCGCCGATTTCTCGAACCCCTATATTTCCGCGTCCTTTCCGTCCAGCAATACGAGCCTAGCTTTCGCCGCCGCCGTATTCATGGGCTACGCCTTCGACGAGCTCAATCCGGACTCGAGCATGAAGGTTTTTGTCTGGGCCTCGGGGCTCGGCCTCGCGACTGCTGTATCGACCCTCCTCGTAGCGGGGGCGAATCACTTCGTGAGCGATGTCGTCGCGGGAGCTGCGATAGGCGCGGCGAGCGCCTACCTCGTGCCCTTCCTCCACGAACGCATCCGCGCGATCAAGACGAGGGCGGGAAGCGCGGTTTCGAGCATCCGGATCGAGCCGAGTCCGGGCGGGATAGCGGCGAGGCTGACCTTCGCGCCCTGACCGATCGACTGCGGACGGACGATCACGCGGGCGGGAGCGCCCCCAGCAGGGCGTGCCAGGCGAGGGTCGCGCACTTGACGCGCGCCGGGTACTTCGCCACTCCCTTGAGCGCGACGAGATCGCCCATCGCGTCGAGCGCCTCGATCGGATCGTCTCCGCGCAGCGAGCGGATGAAGGACCACGCCAGCGCGCGGGCCGCGGCGGCATCCAGGCCTCCGACAGCCAGGGTCATCAGGGAAGCCGACGCCGTGCTGATCGCGCAGCCCCGAGCCTCGAAGCGGACGCCGATCGACGAGCCGCCCGGGACGATGGAGACTTCGACCTTGATGGAGTCGCCGCAAGTCGGGTTCTCGAGGATCATCGAGTCCGGGACGTGCTCGAGCCTAGCGGCTCCGCGGGGCGAGCGATAATGGTCGAGGATGATTTCCTGATAGAGCTCCTCGAAGTCGCTCACCCGTAGAACCTCGCCGCCCCCCGGAGCCCCCGGACGAGGCGATCGATTTCCCCTTCCGTATTGTAGAAGGCCAGGCTGGCGCGGACCGCGGCGGGTATGCCGAGTCTGCGCATCAGAGGCTGGGCGCAGTGGTGCCCGGCGCGCACGGCGATGCCTTCGCGATCCAGGTATTGAGCCAGGTCGTGGGCATGCAGGCGCCCGAGATTGAAGGAAAAGACCGGGCAGCGGCGAGGGGCCGACCCGTAGAGGACCAGCCCCTCCACTTCCCGCAAGCTCTCGAGCGCGTAGGCCGACAGCTCCTCCTCGCGCGCTCCGATCTCCTCCAGGCCCAGGTCCTCGACATAGTCGATGGCGACGCGCAGGCCCACGGCCCCGACGACGTTCGGCGTACCGGCCTCGAATTTCCACGGCAGGTCGTTCCAGGTCGAGCCTTCGAAGGCGACCGATCGGATCATGTCCCCGCCGCCCATCCAGGGCGGCATGGCCTCGAGGAGGCTCTCCTTGCCGTAAAGCACGCCTATGCCCATGGGTCCATAGACCTTGTGGCCCGAGAAGGCCAGGAAGTCGCAGTCGAGGTCGATCGCATCGACCGGGAAATGAGGTACCGATTGAGCCGCGTCGACGAGTACGAGGGCACCCCGCTCGTGCGCGATCGCGGCTATCGCCTTCACGTCGTTCGCCGTGCCCAGGACGTTGGAGGCCTGAGTCACCGCGACGAGACGCGTTCCGGGATCCCACTCGCGCTCGATGCGCGCGGGGTCGAGGCTGCCGTCGGCCTCGAGTCGGGCGACGAGGATGCGGCAGCCGCGGCGGGCCGCGACCATCTGCCAGGGTACGATATTGCTGTGGTGCTCCATCTCCGTCAGGAGGATGGCGTCTCCGGGGAGCAGATTCGCGCAGCCCCACGAGGCGGCGACCAGGTTGATCGATTCGGTGGCGCCGCGCGTGAAGACGATCTCGGAGTCCGTCCCCGCTCCGATGAATCGCCTGACCTTGCTCCGCGCCTCTTCGTAGGCGGCGGTCGCTTCCTCGCCGAGGGCGTGTATGGCCCGGTGGACATTGGCATTGCTTCGCGAATAGAAGCGGGACGTCGCCTCGATGACGGCGCGCGGCTTCTGGGAGGTGGCGGCATTGTCGAGGTAGGCGATCTCCGGATCGCCGGCCACCTGCCCATCGCCCATGCGCCGTGAGAGAAGCGGAAAGTCGTCGCGCGAACCTACAGCGCCGCGGCCGCCGCCGATAACCCCGATCTGACCCGGCGCATCTTCGATGAACGCGCCGGCGCGGCCTACTCGGATCGCCTCGCCACCCATATCCACCCTCCCTCCGCCTTGACTTCCCAAGTCCCGACCGGCTTCGTCGCGGGAAAACCCGTCGGTTCCCCGGTCCGGAGGGAAAATCGGGAGCCGTGCTTTGCGCAGGCTACCTGACCTTCTGCGACATCGCCCTCGGAGAGGCGGGAGTACTCGTGGGAGCAGATGTCGTCCAAGGCGAAGATGCCTTCCCCGGTCCTGAACAGGGCCACCGGGGCCTCTCCCGCCCGAGCGGCGAGACTTCCTTTCAGCTCGCCCTCGGGGGCCACGCGCAGCCATTCCATCTAGGCAGCGTCCGGGAGCTGCCGACGGAGATCTTCCAGGCTGCCCTCGCGGAAGGCTTCGGGAGCTTTAGCGAGCAAGTCCTCGAAGAATCCGAGGACGAGGGTCTCGCGCGCCTCCGATTCCGAGAATCCCCGGCTCCGGAGATAGAAGAGCTCTTCCTCGCCGAGACGCCCGGTGGCCGACCCGTGACTGCAGCGGACATCGTCGTTCCCGATCCTCAGCGTGGGGATCGAGTCGGCGCGCGCCCCGTCCCCGAGCAGGAGATTCCGATTGGAGAGGTAGGCGTCGGTGCCGGAGGCGCCTTCCCCGACATCGATCAGGCCCTGGAAGGTCGCGCGGCCACCGCCCGCGATCCCGCCTTTATAGTAGGCCCGGCTGGTGGCTCCGGGGGACATATGGCGCAGGGCAGTCCCGAGGTCCGCCTGCTGGCCCGCGCCGCAATAGTACATTCCGTCGAGATTGGCCTTCGCCCCGCGTCCCTCAAGCGAGCAGTCCACGCGAGTCCTGGCCAACCGTCCCCCGAGCTGGACCTCGAGGCGGTCGAGGGAGCTGCCCTCCGCCAGGCGCGCCCTCGTTTCCTCGAAATGAAGAGAATCCGGGCCGGTCATCCGGCTGCCGAAAAGCCTCAGAGAGGAGTCCTGCCCGAGCGAGATATCCGTCCGCGCATTGAAGAGGATATTGGACCCTAGGGACTCCCTGACGCGCGCGATCACCATCGCGCTCGCCCCTTCGCCCAGGACGATCGCGATCTGCGGGGTCGCGTAGCGCCCTTCCCCCCCCTCCGCGATTTCCACGACGAAAGGCTCCTCGACCCTGATCCCGGGCGGTACGTAGAGCAATGCCCCGTACTGGAGCGCGGCGAAGTGCCAGACAGCGACCTTATCCTCCGCGACCGCGAAGGCCTCGCGCAACAGGCTCGAGGCAAGCGCGCCGCCCTGGCCTGAGCCGTTCCCGAGAGCTTCGAACCTGACTCCGAGAGTCTGCAGCCTCGCGGCGACGGCGAGCTCGGCGCAATTTCCGGCATCGAAGCGCATGCGGCCGGCCGTCTCGGCCGATGCGCCGGTCGATATCACCGACGATCGGCCCCGATCGCCGAGCGCCCGCCCGGCCAGGAAAGGCGACAGATCGAGGCGGCCGAAGTCTGTCCTCCTCCATTCCGGGTCCTCCGCCGTGGGCCAAGCCATCGACTCGAAGCGCTCCGCCGCCGCGCCGCGGAGCTCGCCCAGCCATCCGGGCGAAGACGCGGCCCTCATCCCACCGATCCTTCCATCTCGAGCTCGATGAGCCTGTTCAACTCGACAGCGTACTCCATCGGCAGCTGCTTCACGAGGGGATCGAGGAAGCCCGATACGATCATGAAGGAGGCCTCGGCCTCGCTCATTCCCCGGCTCATGAGGTAGAAGAGCTGATCCTCGCCGATCCTGCTGACCCTGGCCTCGTGCTCGATGGAGACGTGGTCCGATTCGATCTCCATGACCGGGAAGGTGTTCGTGCGCGAATCCGCGTCCAGGAGGAGGGCATCGCAGACAACGCGCGAGCGGATATCGTGGAGCCCGGCGTCCACTTTGACGAGGCCGCGATAGCTCGCGATCCCGCCCGCTTTGCTGATCGACTTGGCCGTGATGATCGACGAGGTATGGCTGGCGGCGTGGACTGCCTTCCCCCCGGTGTCCTGTTCCTGGCCCTTGCCCGCGAAGGCTATGGAAAGGATCTCGCCGCGCGCCCCTTCCCCGACCAGGTAGACCGACGGATACTTCATGGTCCTCTTCGACCCGATGTTTCCGTCGACCCATTCGACGACGGCGTCGCTATAGACCGCGGCCCTCTTGGTGACGAGGTTGTACACATCGTTCGACCAGTTCTGGATAGTCGTATATCGCACGCGGGATCCGGGCAAGGCGATGATCTCCACCACCGCGCTGTGGAGGGATTCCGTAGCGTAGATGGGCGCGGTGCAGCCCTCGATATAATGCACGAAGCTTCCCTCGTCCGCTATGATGAGGGTCCGCTCGAACTGTCCGAAGCTGCGCGCGTTGATCCTGAAGTAGGCCTGCAGCGGCACGTCCACGCGCACGCCCTTCGGGACATAGACGAAACTGCCCCCGGACCAGACGGCGCTGTTGAGGGCCGCGAATTTATTGTCGAGGTAGGGTATGACGGTGCCGAAATACCTGCGCACCAGGTCGGGATGCTCGCGCACCGCAGTCTCGGGATCGGTGAAGATCACGCCGAGCCGGCTGAGATCCTCCTTGATGCTGTGGTATACCATCTCGGAGTCATACTGGGCCCCGACCCCGGCCAGGAACTTGCGCTCCGCCTCCGGAATCCCGATCCGCTCGAAAGTCTCCTTGATCGAGGCCGGGACGTCGTCCCAGGATCGCGATTGGGCCTCCTGAGGCCGCGCGTAATAGCAGAGCGAGTCGAAGTCGAGGCTCGACAGGTCCGCGCCCCACGAGGGCATGGGCTTCTTTCGAAAAGCGCCGAGGGCGCGCAGGCGGTATTGCCGCATCCATTCGGGCTCGCCCTTCCGCTCGGAGATCGCGTTGACGATCCCTTCGTCGAGACCAGCGCGGGTCCTGAATACCGACTCGTCGGGATAATGGTATCCGTGCGTATACTCCGCTATAGCAAGCTCAGGCGACGACGCCTTCATCGGCTTCCTCCTCGATACCGTACTGCTCCTTGATCCAGTCGTAGCCTCTCTCCTCGAGCTTCTCGACGAGTTCCTTGCCTCCCGACACGACGATCCGCCCCTTGTACATGACATGCACGAAGTCTGGGACTATCCTTTCGAGGATGCGTCGGTAGTGGGTTATCACCAGGGCGCCGAAACCCTTCCCCTGAAGGCGGTTCACCCCCTTCCCCACCACCCTGAGGGCGTCGATATCCAGTCCGGAATCGGTCTCGTCGAGTATGGCGATCGAGGGTTTCAGCATGAGCATCTGCAGGACCTCCATTCGCTTCTTCTCGCCGCCGGAGAAACCCTGGTTCAGGTAGCGGTTAATGAAAGCCTGGTCCATCTCCATGAAGTCCATGGCCTCGCGGAGATCCTTGATATAGGCGGACACGTTCATGCCCCCCGCGCCGGCGCGGAGCTCGATCGCCCGCTTGAGGAATTTTCCCACGGTCACTCCGGGGATTTCCACCGGATACTGGAAGGCGAGAAAGACTCCGCGGAGAGCCCGCTCGCTCGGACTCAAGGCCAGGAAATCCTCGCCGTCGAGGAGGACGGTCCCGCCTTTCACCGCGTAGGAAGGACTTCCCATGAGAACGTTGGCGAGAGTGCTCTTTCCCGAACCGTTCGGTCCCATGAGAGCGTGTATCTCGCCGGCCCGAATGTCGAGGTCCACTCCCTCGAGGATGGACTTTTCCCCGATGCCCGCTTCGAGTCCCCGTATAGACAGATGATCAGCCATAGCGCCGCCTTTATATGGGATAGCCCAACGAGACCCGAGCCGCCTCGCTCATCCGCTCCGGACCCCAGAGAGGATCCCAAACCGTCCGAATCTTCGATTCGAGGCCGAAGAATTGCTTGAGGCAGGATGAGATCTCTCCCCGGATGTAGGCCTCGGCGGGACAGCCCGGGTAGGTAAGAGTGAAATCCACCTCTATGCCGCCCTCGACAGGTTCGGCCCGGTAGACGAGCCCCAGGTCCACGATGTTCCAGTCGAGCTCCGGATCGTCGACTCCCCGCAGGGCGTCGAGAATCTCATCCTTGGAAAGCATCCGATAAAACCCCACGATAAAACTTGATAATGATTATTATTATAGTCAAGTTTATTCCATGAAGATCCTCGAGCTTCTCTGCAATCCGCGACCCGCTTCGCTCAACCGGGCATTGGCTACCCGAGCGAGGGAAAGTCTCGCAGCGGCAGGTCACGAGATCCTCTTCCACGACCTTTACGCGGAGGGCTTCGATCCCGTGCTGGATTCGGCCGAGCTCGCCCGCGGATTCAGCCTGGATCCTCTTGTCCAAAACCATTGCAGGGAGCTCGAGGAGGCCGACGGGCTCCTCATAGTCCATCCCGACTGGTGGGGACAGCCCCCCGCCCTCCTGAAAGGCTGGATCGACCGGGTCATGAGGCAGGGGGTCGCCTACGATCTCGAGGGGGGGGAATTTTCCGAGAAAGCATGGGCCCCCCTCCTGGCGGGAAAGCAGGCCCTCGTCTGTGTCACGAGCGACGCCATCGACCCAGAGTCGGCCCTCTCCCTCGAGAGGCTCTGGACGAAGACGATTCTCGGAAGCTGCGGGATGGGCTGCGAGTGCCATGTGCTATCCGGCCTCAGGACGATGGCACCAGGGGAGCTGGCGGCCCGGATGGCCGGCCTCGAATCGAGGCTGGCCGAAAGATTCCCCGCCGGGACAGGCGCCCGGCGGGGCGCCCTCGCCTAACCGTCGTTGCCGATGGCCTCAACCGGGCAGTCGATCATGGCGGAGGAAGCCTCGTCCGACTCGGCGCCTCCCGCCGGTTGCTTGAAGACGAAGGCCGTCGATCCGTCGTCCGTCATCTTGAAACTCGAAGGGGCCAGACTCGCGCACAGACCGCAGGCGATGCAGGAGCCGTCGACATACCAAGCCCCGACGGGATTGTTTGAATTCCTCTGGGTAGGGTTCGCCATAACTACCTCCCGATTGTAATATAAGCACAAGAGCCAGTCGAAGGAGCTACGATGAAAAGCTACGACTACCTGATCGTGGGCGGCGGCATGGCCGCGGCCGCGGCGATAAAAGGCATACGGGAGCTCGATCGCGACGGCTCCATAGGAGTCCTCGGCGCGGAACCCGACCCGCCCTACGACCGACCGCCCCTGTCGAAGGGCCTGTGGAGGGGAAAGCCCATCGAAGCCATTTGGATGGATGCGGCGGACGCGGACCTCAGGCTCGGCCGATTCGTCAAGGAGCTGCAGTCCTCGAAACACGCCGTAGTATGCGAGGACGGGGAGCTCTTCGAATACGGTAGGCTGCTCATCGCCACTGGCGGGAGGCCGCGACGACTCTCGCCGATCGATGATTCGGCCGTCTACCTTCGGGACCTTCGGGATTATCGGGACCTTCGCGCCCGATGCGAAGGGGCCCAGCGCTTCCTCGTCGTCGGGGGCGGCCTCATCGCCTCCGAGATAGCGGCCGCCCTCGCCATGACCGGCAAGCGAGTGGCCCTGGCCTTTCCGGAGGAGGGCATCGCCGCCCGTCTCCTGCCTCGCGACATCTCACGCTGGCTGAACGAGTTCTATCGGGGCAAGGGGGTCGAGGTCTTCCCCGGCGAGAGCGTCGGATCGCTCGAGACGCAGGGAAGTTTGAAGATCGCGCGAACGCTCTCGGGGAAGGCGATCGATGCCGAGGTCGTCGTCGCCGGCCTCGGCATTCTGCCCAACGCGGATTTCGCCGCCCAGGCGGGACTGCTCGTCGAAGACGGGATCTCCGTCGGGCCCGAGCTCCGCTCGAGCGATCCCGATGTCTTCGCGGCCGGGGATGTCGCATCCTTCTATTGCGGCGCTCTCGGGAGGCGCATTCGGCCCGAGCACGAGGATAACGCCCTCGCTATGGGCCTCGCCGCCGGACGGAACATGGCCGGCGCGGACGAACCCTATGACCGCATCCCCTACTTCTACTCGGATCTCTTCGATCTCGGCTACGAGGCAGTAGGGGAACTGGACCCGAGTCGGGAGACCTTCATCGACTGGAAAAGCCGGAACGAGAGCGCGGTGGTCTATTACCTCGACGGAGGCCGGCTCCGCGGCGTCCTCCTGTGGAACGTCCGCAAGCGCTCCGAGGCCGCGCGGGCCCTCATCGCCGAGACCGGCCCCTTCAGGCCGGAGGAGCTCGTCGGACGGCTATAGGCGAAACCGACGCCGCCTCGACGGACTCTCATGAAAAAACCTGCATCGAAAGCCGCTCAATCTTTTCGTTGACAATCCCGACGAGCATCAGGTAGCCTTGCGCCAGAAGGTAAGCGTCGATGCAGCCGCCATGGACCACGAGCGTAGACTATTCCGCGAAGCCGATATTCGTCTGCTGGGAAACCACCAAGTCATGCCTCCTCTCCTGCAGGCACTGCAGGGCGACGGCCATAAAGGGAAGGGCGCCGGGGGAGCTCGACCATGATTCGGGGCTGCGGCTCATCGATCAGATCGTAGAGTTCGGCGAACCCTACCCTGCCCTGCTGTTGACCGGGGGCGACCCCCTCATGCGGTCCGACCTTTTCGATCTGATCGGGCATGCGCGGTCGGCCGGCATCTATACGGCCGTGGCGGCGAGCGTCACGCCCCTGCTCGACCTCGAGCGGATCGGGCGCTTGAAGGACCTGGGCGTGGAGATCATCTCCGTCAGCCTCGACGGAGCGACCGCCGAGATCCACGACAGGATTCGAAACATCCCCGGCACCTTCGACGCGACCATCCGGGCCATCGAGAGGGCCAAGTCCTGCGGGATACGGCTCCAGGTCAATACGACGGTGATGAACAGCAATCTGCGGGGCTTGGCGGATATCTTCCACCTGGCGAAGGAGCGGGGAGCGGTCGCCTGGGAAGCATTCTTCCTGATTCGAACGGGGAGGGGCTCGGCCCTCGAGAGCCCCGAGCCCTCGGAGTGCGAAGAGGTGACGCACTTCCTCTACGACGCGACGCGGTACGGCATCCCGGTCAGGACCTCCGAGGGTCCTCATTTCAGGCGCGTCTTCATCCAGCGCCGCGATGGGACCGAGCCGCCCCGCGGAGAATTGTACGAGCATCTTCATGACAGGCTGCTCGAGCTCGAAGGCGAGCCGAAGAACCCGGCCTCCCTAAGGCTGAACCCGACCGGAGACGGAAGGGGCATCGTCTTCATCGCCCACGACGGCGAAATCTACCCGAGCGGATTCCTCCCGCTGTCCCTGGGAAACGTCAAAGTCGGGAATCTCAGGTCGATCTACGCGACTCACCCTCTCCTCCTCGGGCTGCGGTCTCCCTCGATGCTCAAAGGGCGCTGCGGGCGCTGCGAGCACAAGGTAATCTGCGGCGGCTCGAGGTCCCGGGCCTACGCGGAGTTCCAGGATCCCTACCAAGAAGACCCGGCCTGCGCCTATGTCCCATCCGGCGCAGCGGCGCAGGCGGCGCCGGCGGCCGCCGATCCTGTCTGAGCGGGGGAGAGCATGGTACCGGACGCGCCCCATCCGCGGACAGGAGGCTCGCATATCCTCTGCCTGGGAGTTTCGCATCGCGAGGCCCCGATCGAGCTCCGCGAGAGGCTGACGCTCTCGCCGGAAAGACTCAAGTCCCTTCTCCCCGGCTCGCTCTCCGGGGAATGGCGTTCCGGCCTCGCAGGCCTTTCGGAGATCGCCGTCCTCTCGACCTGCAACAGGCTCGAGGTCTACGCCGTATCGAGCGGGGAGGGCTTCCCGGATCTCGTCGATTTCGCGAGCCGGTCGACGGGTGTCGAGGAATCCATGATCCTCTCCTGCGCCGTGAGCCGAATCGACGGGGAGGCGGTCGCGCATCTCTTCCGAGTGAGCTCCGGGCTGGAATCCATGGTCCTGGGCGAGACCCAGGTGCTCGGCCAGGTGACGGGCGCCTACGACCTCGCGCGCGAATGCGGCGGGATAGGGCCCCTCCTCTCCGCCCTGTTCCGAGCGGCCATCCACGCGGGCAAGCGCGCGCATACGGAGACCGCCATCGGCCGCAATGCCGGCAGCCTGAGCGCCGTCGCCGCCCGGCTCGCAGCCGAGAAGATAGGCGACATCTCCGACGCGAGCATCGTCGTGATAGGCGCGGGCGAAATGGCGGAGCTGGCCGTCGAGGCGCTCAGGCACCGGGACGCCGGGCGCATCACCGTCCTCAACAGGACGCGCGAGCGCGCCGAGGAACTCGCGGCCCGATGGCAGGCCCAGGCTCTCGGATTCGACCGTATCTCCGAGGCCCTGCGCGCCGCCGACATCGTCGTCACCTCGACCGGCGCGCCCCATCTCGTCATCTCGCGCGAGCTGGTCAGGGAAGCCATGGAGTCCCGGCCCGAGCGTCCCCTCATCATCATCGACATCGCCGTCCCCCGCGACGTCGATCCGCGCGTCAACGAGCTCGGGAACGCCCACTGCTACGACATCGACGACCTCGAATCGAGGCTCGGCGAATCGATGACCGAAAGAATCGAGGCAGTACCCGAGGTCGAGGCCATCCTGGAGACCGAGACCGGCGACTTCATGGCCTATCTGCGCTCCCTCGACGTCGTACCGATCGTCACCGCCCTGCGGGCCCAGGCAGAGGAGATACGGCGCGTCGAGACCGCGAAGAGCCTCCGGCTCCTCGCTCATCTCGCCAAGGAGGACAGGGACCGCATCGAATTCCTCACGAGGTCCATCCTCGACAGGTTCCTCCACAAGCCGACCCTCCGCATCAAGGCGGCGGCGGAATCGGGATCGGCGGCCGAGTACGCGGCCGCCGTCAGCTACGTTTTCGATCTCGCCGGAGACAAGCCCGATGGGGCCTGAGCGCGCGACGATCCGGATCGGCACGAGAGGCTCCGAGCTCGCTCGCCGCCAGGCCGACTGGATACGGAGAAGGCTCGTCTCCTCGAACGCCGGTATCGCCTGCGAGATCCTGCCTTTCACCACGACGGGGGACCGGATCCTCGACAGACCCCTTCCCGAGATCGGGGGCAAGGGCCTGTTCACCGAAGAGCTCGAGCACGCCCTCCTCGAGGGCGCGATAGACCTGGCCGTCCATTCGCTGAAGGATCTTCCGGTCGACAACCCGCCGGGCTTGACCCTGGGCGCCGTCGCCGAGCGCGAAGACCCGCGCGACGCTCTGGTCTCGGCTCTGTACAAGACCCTGGATGAGCTTCCCCGAGGGGCCCGCGTAGGGACCTCGAGTCTGCGCCGCGGCGCGCAGCTCCTAGCGATCCGCCCCGACCTCGCTCTGCTCCCGCTTCGAGGCAACGTGGGTACGCGAGTCGAGAAGGCGATGGCCGGGGACTACGAAGCCGTCGTGCTCGCGGCCGCGGGGCTCCTGCGCCTCGGGCGCGCCGCGGCGATATCCTCCTACTTCCGCTTCGACGAGATGCTCCCGGCCCCGGGCCAGGGCGCCCTGGCGGTCCAGTGCCGGAAGGACGACGAAGCCGCGCTCCGCCTTCTCGCGGGCGTCGAGCACGGCGCGACCCGCGCCGCCGTCGCCGCGGAAAGGGCATTCCTGAAGGGGCTCGGCGGCGGCTGCTCGGCGCCCATCGCCGCCCTCGGAAGGCTCGAAGGCGACTCGCTCGAGCTCGAGGGGCTCGTCGCGGCCGGGGACGGGTCAAAGCTGATCCGAGCGCGCGGGAGGGGCGGCGATCCCGAAGAACTCGGGAGGCGCCTGGCCGATGAAGCGATGGCCAAGGGCGCAGGGGAACTTCTCGCGTGACCGCATCGGCTCTGGGAGGTAAGCGTATCCTCGTAACCCGTCCCCGCGCGCAGGCCGAAGCCCTCTGCGGGGCGATAGTCGCCGCTGGCGGCGAGGCCATCCTCATCCCCGCGATCGAGATCGGGGGCGACTTCGATCACGACGGGCTCGACCGCGCGATCGGGGAGCTGGATCGCTACGACTGGATCGTCTTCACGAGCGCCAACGCCGTCGAAGCGTTTTTCTCCCGCGTCGAAGCGCTTGAGGCTTCGGGCCGCATCGGGAAGGGAAGCCGCTCGTCCGCCGCGCGAAAGCGCATGGCCGCGATCGGCCCCGCGACCGAGCGCGCCCTGCGCGGGCGCTCGGCGGGAGCCGTCGCGATCCCGGGAGAATCCGTCTCCGAGGCGATAGCCGAGAGCCTGGGCGAGATCGCGGGCATGAGCATTCTGCTACCTTGCTCGGACCTGGCGAGGAAGAGCCTCGGCGAGGATCTCCGCGCCCGCGGCGCCTCCGTCGACGAGGTGCTGGCCTACGTCACTTCGAGCGCCGAGATGGCCCCGGAATCCGCGAAGGAGATCGAGCGCGGTTTCGACGCGGTCCTTTTCGCGAGTCCTTCGGCGGCTCGCTGCTTCGCCGCTCTTTCCGGTGGGCCGGCGGGACTTCGCGACGCCCTCGTCGCCTGCATCGGGCCGGCGACGGCGGAGGAGGCCGGAAAGATCGGGTATCGCGTCGGGCTCGTAGCGGAGCATCACTCCGCCGAAGGGCTCGTCGAGGCGCTCTCGCGCCACTACAAGGAGCACGACATGGAGAGTCCGAGCGAGGTCGGCGCTACGAGCGCGAGAGAGGGTGCGATTCCCGGTCCGAGTCGGCCGAGAAGGCTCCGGCTCAATGCAGGCATCAGGCGCATGGTCCGGGAGACGAGTCTCTCCGCGGACGATTTCATCCATCCGCTTTTCGTGACCCACGGGAAGGAGGTCCGGGACGAGATAGCCTCGATGCCCGGCGTCTTCCAATGGTCGATCGACAATCTCGCCCGAGAGGCGGAGTCCATCGCGAGAGCGGGCATCCCCGCGGTCCTCCTCTTCGGCCTCCCCGCGGTAAAGGACGCTATAGGCTCGGAGAACTTCGACGAGGACGGCATCGTCCAACGCGCGATACGCGAGCTCAAGCGGAGCGTGCCGGAACTCGCGGTAGTCACCGACGTCTGCCTCTGCGAGTACACCGAGTCCGGGCATTGCGGGCTCCTCAACCACGGCGAGGCTCCCGGCCTCCCCGAAGCCTACGTCCTCAACGACGAGACCCTCCCCGTCCTGGCGCGCGTCGCCCTCTCGCACGCGGAAGCCGGCGCCGACATCGTCGCGCCCTCGGGGATGATCGACGGCATGGTCGCCTCCATCCGGTCCGCCCTCGACGCGAAGGGCTGGAGCCACGTCCCCATCCTCTCCTACGCCGTGAAATACGCCTCGGCCTTCTACGGCCCCTTCCGCGACGCCGCCGATGGCGCCCCGGCCTTTGGGGACAGGACGAGCCACCAGATGGATCCGGCCAACGCCCGCGAGGCGCTCCGCGAGGCCGCCCTCGACGTCGAGGAGGGAGCGGACATGCTGATGGTCAAGCCTGCCCTCGCCTACCTCGACGTGATCAGGCAGACCCGCGAGCGCTTTCCCGAGATGCCCCTCGGGGCCTACAACGTCTCGGGCGAGTACGCCATGGTCAAGGCGGGGGCGCGGAACGGCTGGATCGACGAGCGCCGCGTGGTCATGGAGGTCCTGACGGGCATAAAGCGCGCGGGCGCGGATTTCATCATCACCTACCACGCGAAGGACGCGGCGCAGTGGCTGCGATGAAGGACGGAGGGGGGGCGCCTGCGGCGAAAGGCGCGCCCGACCAGAGAGAGCACAGGGAATTCCACGACGGGCGGATGGCGGAGGCCGACTTCGACCAGTCGCCCTTCACCATCGCCTGGGAGATAACGCGCGCCTGCGCCTACGCCTGCGTCCACTGCCGCGCCGACGCCCAGCATCGCCGCGATCCGCAAGAGCTCTCGACCGCGGAGGCCGAGGCCCTCGTCGACAGGATCAAGGCCTTCGGAAGCCCCATCCTGGTCTTCACGGGCGGCGACCCGATGATGCGTCCGGACCTCTTCGAGATCATCCGCTACGCGACGGACAAGGGTCTCCGCTGCTCCCTCACGCCGACGGCGACGGAGCTCGCGACGAGGGAGAGGCTCGGTCTCTCCAAGGAGGCGGGCGTCAGGCGCATCGCCCTCAGCCTCGACGCGCCCGGCCCCGAGCTGCACGATGCCTTCCGCCAGGTCACCGGGTCCTGGGCGCGCACGATGGGCATACTCGCGAGCGCTCTATCGATCGGTCTCGCCGCCCAGATCAACACGACCGTCACAAGGCGCAATCTCGCCCTCTTGCCAGAGATGGTAAAATTCGTGAAGGAGGCCGGAGCCGTCCAATGGAGCCTCTTTTTCCTCGTGCCGACGGGAAGGGCCCAGACGGCCGACATGATCGGGCCCGAGGATCACGAACGCGTCTTCAACTGGCTCTATGACCTGTCTCTCAAAGGCGATTTCGACGTCAAGACCACCGCCGCCCCCATGTACCGACGCGTGGCCATCGAGCGCAAGCGGGCCGAGGCCGGCCCCGTCCCGGGACCCGGGACGGGAAGGATCAACGAGACCTTCCGGGGCGCGGGTTTCCAGTACGCCGACGGCCTCGATCGGCCGGTGAAGGGCGTGAACGACGGACGCGGCTTTCTGTTCATATCCCACCGCGCGGAGATCATGCCCTCGGGATTCCTCCCGATCGCCGCCGCCAAGGTCCGCGAGGCCGACATCGTCGATGTCTATCGAAACCACAGACTCTTCAAGGAACTCCGCGATCCCGGCCTCCTCAAAGGACGCTGCGGCATCTGCGAGTACCGGGTGGTCTGCGGCGGCCAGCGCGGCCGCGCCTACGCGATGACGGGAGATTGGCTCGAGACCGATCCGGCCTGCGCCTACCAGCCTTCGGGCGGGCGGGAATCGGAGTGAAGGACCGCTTTCTTCGAGCCTGCAGGCGCGAAGAAGTCGACGCCACTCCCGTCTGGTTCATGCGCCAGGCGGGGCGCTATATGCCCGAGTACCGCGCCCTGCGCGCGAGGCACGGCTTCCTCGAGATCTGCGCCCAGAGCGAGCTCGCGGCCGAGGCGACGCTCCAGCCTATCCGCGCCTTTGATCTCGACGCCGCCATCCTCTTCTCGGACATCCTCGTGCCCCTCGTCCCAATGGGCATCGACCTCGAGTTCTCGGAGAGCGAAGGCCCGGTGATCCGCAACCCTATCGCTTCCGAAGCAGACGTCGCCGCTCTGCGCCGCATCGATCCCCGCGAAGAGCTCGGCGGCGTCCTGGCTGCGCTCGGACTCGTCAAGCGGGAGCTCGAGGGGAAAGCTGCCCTGATCGGTTTCGCGGGCGCCCCCTTTACGCTCGCCAGCTACATGATCGAGGGAGGGTCATCGAAGAACTTCGCGAAAACCAAAGGCCTCATGTACGGCGAGCCCCGCCTATGGCACGCGCTCCTCGGCAAAATCTCGGGCATGGTCGCGGACTATCTCGTCTCGCAGGCGGATGCCGGCGCCGACGCCGTCCAGCTCTTCGACTCCTGGGCCGGCTGCCTCGGCCCCGAGGACTACCGCGAGTACGTCCTGCCGCATTCGAAGCCGATCTTCGACGCATTGAAGGAGCGCGGCATCCCCTCGATCCACTTCGGCACCGAATCGGGCGGGCTCCTCTCCGCGATGAGGGATGCGGGGGGCGACCTCATCGGCCTCGACTGGCGGATCGATCTGGCCGAAGGCTGGGAGAAGGTCGGGCTCGATCGGGGCATCCAGGGGAACCTCGACCCCGCCGTGCTCTTCGCCCCCTTAGGCGAGATCGAGCGCCGGGTGAGGTCCATACTCGACAAGGCCGCGGGCCGACCCGGCCATATCTTCAATCTCGGCCACGGCATCCTCCCCGAGACTCCCGTCGAAAACGTCAGGGCCGTCGTCGAGCTGGTCCACGAGTACTCGAGGCGCGGATGATCGTACATGCGGAATGGACTGGAGTCGTCGCCGCCCTCGCCGCCTTCGGGGGCGTCTGGGCGGGCCACGTCGGCGTCCGGGCGGTCGAGTTCCGCGCGCGCCGACTGGGACCGGCCATGGCTGTTCTCGCCGCGGCGGGATTGGGACTCGAGGTCCTCGCCGCGATCTCCGGAAACTCACTCTTCGCCGTCGCCGAAGGCATCATGGGAATGACCCTTCTCTTCGACGCCCTCGAGCTTCGCAGGCAGTTCCGCAGGGTGCGCGAAGGTAGAGCGCGGGCGAACTTACTCAATCCTCGGCACAGACCCTATATCGAATCGGGAGTCGCCCTCGTCGCGGACCCGCTCGATCCGGACCGCCCTCATGGGGCGGAAAGACGATGAGCCTCGTCGGTCCTCTCGCCGGGCTCATCTCCCTCCTCGTCATCGGCCTGGGCTTCCTCTGGGTCATCCGCGCCGAGCGCGCCCTCGGCTGGCAATGGTGGTACGTCTTCGCGGGCGCAGGTTTCGCTCTCGTCGTACTCTCGATATTCGAGGGATCGCCCCTGCTTTCCGGCATCCTCGGCGTCGCGGGGGCTTCGCTCGTCTGGGGCTCGACCGAGCTAAAGGCCCAGGCTGCGAGAGTCGAGCTCGGGTGGTATCCCGCCAATCCGAGGCGGAAGCCGCTCCCGCCTCTGTGGAGGCTCTTTTCGAGATTCCGTCCGCCGAGACTCTGAAAAGAGGCAGGGATGCCGCCAGCAGAAACGGCGTTCCCAAAATCCCGGGAACGCCGTCCGGATTCGACTAGGTTGCGCGCGCTCCTACTGGCCGAGGACTGCAGGCTTCAAGACCTCCCGGCACCACTGCCGGAAACTGGTGGGGGTGGTGGACTGGGCAGTGCGCGGCTCGGCGTTGTCGAGGCCCTCGTTTTTGGCCACCTGCATGTCGAGCATGGCCTGCGCCATGGCGTCGGACATCCCGAATTTGGTCATCTGGGACTTGAACGCCTGCTCCGGAATTTGCCGGAAGCCAACCGGTTTCCCCAGCACTTCGGACATGATTTTTGCCATGTCGTTGAAGGACAGGTCCTCGGGGCCCATGACCGGGACGCTGGCGTTCCCGCTCCAGGAGTGATCCAGGAGCAGCTTGGCGGCGACGGCGGCAGTGTCCCGGGTGGCGCAGGTCGGAGCCTTGAGGTCTCCGGATACAGGCGAGAAGAACATGCCCTGGGCCTTGATGGCCCCGACTTGGTGCAGGAGGTTGTCCATGAACGAGGGCATCGTCAGCGCCCGGTAGGCCACGCCAGTGCCGGCAATCAGGTCGTCCATAGCCAGCGAAGCTGTCGTGTGCCCGGCGTTCTTATCGACCCCGCGGCCCAGGGCCGAGATTCCGACGACTCGTTTGACGTTTTGGCGCCGGAACGCTTCGCACGCCGGTCGGCTGAAGTCGACGTAGGCGGCAATGACGCTACTGGCTTGGGGATCCGGGGGCACGAGCCAGAACACGGCGTCGGCACCTGCGAACGCCCTGTTCACCACGGCGGCGTCGCCGTGCGATCCCCGGACGACCTCGACGCGCTTGAGGATGTCGGCCGGGAGACGGGATGGGTCACGCGCGATCACGCGGATCGGTTCGCCCTTGTCGAGAATTGCGTTGAGCACCTGATGGCCGATCAGGCCCGTCGGTGCAGTGAGTACGATCATATGTTCCTTCCTTTTCTTGTGGGTCAAATCTCCGTGATCCGACCCGCTTCGACATTCGACCTGTCATAGAGATACTATGTGGGGGTCTCCGGACGGTACAGGGATCCTGGCAACTTCTTGCAGAATCCTGTCAATGCGACGGCTGGCTGAGAAATCGCCTTGCATTTCCGACATTCTGCGGCTTTGATAGAACCATGGAATCAATGGAAGAGATCCGAAGATCGATCGCCCGGTTCGCGGCCCGCGGCAAGCCTGCGATCATCGATACGAATTGGGAAGACCTCAAGGTTATGACGTTCGGAATGCCTACCGAATCGATGCCCAGCCTCTATGAACCCATGTTCGGCCTCGTCGTCCAAGGCGCCAAGCGGGTCGTCCTCGGCAACAGAGTCTTCGACTGCGTCACAGGACAGTACATTGTCGTTTCCCAGGAATTCCCGGTCACGAGCCAGGTGGTTTCGGCGACGACTGAAGAACCTTTCATGACCGTCAGTTTGAAATTGAAGCCGACGATGATCGCCGAGTCGTTGTTGGACGCCGACAGCGACGCGCGGACCGCCTCGTTCTCGGGAATGGGAGTAGGCCACGCCTCCGGGGAGTTGTTGGAGGCTGTCGCTCGACTCCTGCGCCTTCTTGATCGTCCCCGGGACCTCGCCGTGCTCGCCCCTTTGCTGGAAAGGGAAATCCTTTGGTATCTCCTGTCGGGTGACCAGGCAGCGGTGATGCGCGAAATAGTTCTGACGGACGGTCGCCTTTCGCGGATCAGTCAGTCCATCCGTTGGATCAGGTCCCACTACGCCGAGCGCTTTCGCGTCGGGGCTTTGGCTCAACTGGCGGGGATGAGCGCCTCGTCGTTCCATAGGCACTTCCGGGCGGCTACGGCCATGAGTCCTATTCAATACCAGAAGCATGTTCGGTTGCAGGAAGCGCGTTCCCGGCTCATGGTCCAACGGGAAGACGTGGCCGCCGTCGGGTTCGCCGTAGGCTACGACAGCGCTTCGCAGTTCAGCTTCGAGTACAGCCGATTGTACGGACTTCCACCCGGTCAAGATGCTCTTCGAATGAGGGAAGCGTCGTCGCAGAAGCGGATGGTCTCCATCGAGTAGGCGACGAAGAATGAGAACGATTCTTCACAGGCGCAGCCATACTCAATCGCATCCGTCACACGGATCGGCCCCACTCCATCCGTCGCCTCCTGACGGCTTCTTGAGCCGGGTCGGCGAGAGACCAGGGTTTCCTCCCCCGAATCGGCATCCATGCCACGACGTCGTAGACGCGGACATCCTCGTGAAATGCCTGCTCGAGATAGGCGAAATGGGGAAAAGAGATTAAGCTCCGCGGTGCGAACAGGGTAAAATAGGAGCAAGACAGGAATGAATACGGAGAAATCGCGGCGGCTCTTCGCCGAGGCGCAGACCCTGATGCCGGGCGGCGTCAGCTCCCCCGTCCGAGCGTTCAAGGCAGTCGGAGGACAGCCTCTCTTCATCGAACGCGGCGAAGGGGCCTGGCTCTACGACGTCGACGGGAACCGCTTCATCGACTATGTCCTCTCCTGGGGGCCGCTCATCCTGGGCCACGCCCACGGGAGCGTCGCGAAGGCCCTCGCGGAGGCCGCCTTTCGCGGCACGAGCTTCGGCGCTCCCTGCGCCCTCGAGGTGGAGCTCGCCCGCCTCGTGCAGGAATTCATGCCGAATATCGAGATGCTCCGATTCGTCAACTCGGGCACCGAGGCGACGATGTCGGCGCTGAGGCTCGCCCGCGCCTTCACGAAGCGCGACAAGATAGTTAAGTTCGAGGGCTGCTACCATGGGCACGCGGACCTTCTACTGGTGCACGCCGGCTCGGGCGTGGCCACCCTCGGCTTGCCCGACAGCCCCGGTGTGACCGGGACGACGGCGGCCGACACCCTTACCGCGCCCTACAACGACCTTGCCGCCCTGGAGGCCCTCCTCGGTCGCCACACGGGCGAGGTCGCGGCGATCATCGTCGAGCCCGTCGCCGGCAACATGGGCGTCGTTCCGCCCGAGCCAGGATTCCTCGAAGGGCTCCGCGCGTTGTGCGACACACATGGCGCCCTCCTCATCTTCGACGAGGTGATGACGGGCTTCCGCGTGCACTTGGGCGGAGCCCAGACTCTCTACGGGGTCAAGCCCGATCTCACGACCCTCGGCAAGGTGATCGGCGGCGGGCTCCCGGTCGGCGCCTACGGCGGCAGGACAGACATCATGGCCATGGTCGCCCCTTCGGGACCCGTGTACCAGGCCGGGACGCTTTCGGGCAACCCGCTCGCCATGACGGCCGGCATCGTCACGCTGAAGGAGCTCAAGGCGCCCGGCGCCTGGTCCCGGCTGGAGGCCTCCTGCCTCAGGCTCGAGAATGGTCTCGCCCGGGCGGCGCGGGAGGCCGGAGCGAGGACGATCTGGAACCGCGTTGGAACGATGTTCACGACTTTTTTCACGGACCGGCCAGTGACCGACTGGCCCAGCGCGAAAGCCTCGGATACGAGGAAGTTCGCGGCCTTCTTCACTGCCATGCTCGAGAACGGCGTCTACCTGGCCCCCTCGCAGTTCGAGGCCGGCTTCATGTCCCTCGCCCATGGGGACGCGGAGCTCGACGCTACGATATCCGCCGCCGAGAAGGCTTTCGCCTCGCTCTAAATCGCGGCTGCCGGAAGTCAATTCTCGGCGAACATGATAGTATTCGCGGGACTGTCCGGAATCGCGGAGTGTCGGCGGAATCCCGACTCGATCGGAGAGAGCGTATGGAACTGTACCGAAGCGTACTAGAGGGCATCCATGGTCCCGACCGGGCCGCCATGAGGGCTTGCGCCGAGCGGCAGGACAGCCTCGCCAAACCCATCGGCAGCTTCGGGACGCTCGAGGACATTTCGATAAAGGTCGCCGGCATCACCGGCAAAGTGAAAAACGAAGTCGGAAGGAAATGCGTCGTCATAATGGCGGCCGACAACGGCGTCTACGAAGAAGGCGTGAGCTCCTGTCCGCAAATCGTCACGATGACCCAATCCATAAACTTCATCAAAGGAATTACCGGAATCGGCGTGCTGGCCAGATTCGGCGGCGCCGATCTTCGAGTCATCGATCTGGGCATCAACGGCGATGTCGCTTTCCCCGGCATCATCGACAGGAAGATCCGGAAGAGCACGGACAATATGGCGAAGGGCCCGGCCATGTCGCGGGAGGAAGCCATCGGGGCCATGGAGATAGGCATGGAAACCGTGGGCCGCCTGGCTCAGGACGGCTATCGCCTCTTGGGTACGGGCGAGATGGGCATCGGCAATACGAGCACCAGCAGCGCCGTCCTCATGAGCCTGACCGGCTGCGATGCCGACATGGCCGTCGGCAAAGGCGCGGGCCTGACCGAAGCGGGCTTCGCGAACAAGAAGACTGTCGTCAGGAGGGCCATCGCCGCCAACCGACCCGATCCCCGCGATCCGATCGACGTGATGGCCAAGGTGGGCGGATTCGACATCGCGGGATTGACAGGCTGCTTCTTGGGAGCCGCCTACCACCGCATTCCCATCGTAATAGACGGCTTCATCTCGGCTCTTTCTGCCTTGGTCGCCTTTCGCCTCAACCCTTTGGCGAGAGAGTACATGTTTCCATCGCATTGCTCGGAGGAGCCGGGCTACAAGATCATCATGAACGAGCTGCGGCTGGAGCCCATCTTGAATCTGCATATGCGTCTGGGAGAAGGCACGGGTTGCCCCCTGGCTTTCACCATCATAGAAGCAGCGGAAGCGGTGATAAGCGACATGGCGACCTTCGAGGAAGCGGAAATCGAGAACGCCACCTATATCGACATCAGGCGATCGTAACCCGGCGCGGAAAAGGCCGTCGCGGCGCTCCGCGCCGATTCCACGAAGAGATCTTGTACCGCTTCATGCGAACCGAGTCCCTCGAGGCTAGGTTCGACCGCATAACCCGCCGTCCCGAGCCGCGCGAGCCAGGACTCGGGGCCGGGACCGGCCATGTCGCTGCGGACGTGATCGCCGGCCACGAGCATGAAGGGAGCGAGGATGAACCGTCTTCCGCGGCCGCCCACCGCGGCCGTCTCGAGGCGCGCGAGGACCGCGTCGAGGCCGAGCGAGCCCTCGACCGTTCCCAGGTGGATGGGAAAGCCGGCGGCGTCGACGAGCCTCTGGAGACCGGCGTAGAAGACATCGGCCTCGTGCCGCGAGCCGTGACCCATGAGGACCAGGTCGGCTCCCGCGTCGCGGCGCGCGCGAAAATCCTCGAGTACGGACGCGAGCCTCGCTCCGGCTCCGGGCAATAGAGGGCGGCCGATCGACAGTTTCGCGAAGCTCCCCCCGAGACAACGGAGGGGAGCCACGATTTTCTTCTCGTATTCCTCCCCCGGTATCATGAGGAGGCTCTGGACGAGGATGACCGCGCTGCCTTCTTCGGCGAGGGCTCGGTACGCCTCTTCGGGCGAGGGCACGAAAAGCCCATCGCGCTCGGCGAGGATCCGGCGAACGATGGACGACGAGAAGGCGCGCACGAGGCTGTAGTCGGGGAAGGCCGCGGCGAGGGCCTTTTCGCAGGGCGCGATGCAGGATTCGATGGCGTCGCGGTGACTCGTCCCGAACGAGGCTGCCACCAAGGCCTTCGCGCTCATCGCCCTACTCCGCCGCGGGGCTCCACGATGAGGCCGCCCTTGAGCCGGGCGGCCGGCGAAGCGACCAGGACGATGCTCGTCATACCCACCTCGTCTTCATGGTCCAGCAGCGCCCCAAGCTCGCAGACGAGCTTTCGCTCGGAGGGCCTCGAGGCATCGCCGATTATGGCCGCCTGAGTCGACGACGGACGCGACTCGAGGAGGATGGCGACCGCCTCGCGGAGCAGGTCCTTCCTCGTCCTGCTCCTGGGGTTGTAAAGGGCGAGGGCGAAGCCCGCGGAGGCAACGGCGCTCAAACGGGCGAGGATGCGCTCCCTCGGGGTGAGGAGGTCGGAGAGCGAGAGAACGGCGTAGTCGTTCTCGAAGGGGGAGCCGACGAGGGCCGAGGCCGCGTTGGCCGCCGTCACGCCCGGATGGATCTCGAGGTCAATGGCCCCAAGCTCAGCCTCGGTCGCGAGCTCGAGGCTTATCCCGCCTATGCCGTACACGCAGGCGTCCCCCGAAGCCACGAGGGCGACGTGCCGCCCGGAGAGGGCCGCGTCGATGGCCTTCCTCGCCCTCTCGGCCTCGGCCATCATCGAGCTCGAGAATATTTCTTTATCCTTGACGAGCGGGGCGATGAGATCGATATAGGGCCCGTAACCCGCGATGAAGTCCGCGCGGAGAATCGCCCTTCTGGCCGCGGGCGTAAGCAGCTCGAGGCTGCCGGGGCCCAGTCCCACGATGGCGAGAGAGCCCCGCCGGGCCGCGGGGCCACGGGTCGAGGGCGACTTTGCGGCGACGGGCGCGGTAATGGAAGTATCGCCCGCCCTGTCGCCGCTTGCGCCGCCCCGTCGCGGGCCCTCGTCCCAGGCCTCCTCCTCGGCGAGAGCGAAGGTGGCCCAGGCCGAGGCTTCCTTGGCCCGGATCAGCCTTCCCCGCCTCGCGGCGAGGAGGGCGCAGGGCTCCGCGACGGATGGCACGCCGAGTTCTTCGTGGCGCGAGGCGGCCGAAGGCGAGAAAGACTCCCCTCCGGCCTCTCTCGCCGCGACGAGGGCGACCACCTCGGCCTCTGGGTAGAAGCGGAGGGCCATGTCGAGGTCGGCGCAGGCTTCGATGAGGCCTGTTTCTCCGAGCTTGGCCTCGATGGTGGCGGCGAGACGGATATCCGCGGGCTCGAGGCCAGCCGAGGACAGGAAGGCCAGGAGGGCCGCCTTGATCTCCGGAGCGGGAGCCCCCCGGCGGCAGCCCAGGCCCAGTACGAAACGCCTCGAGGTTTCGCTCCCCGTCGTGACGACGGGCTCGGCCCCGGTCGCCGCCGCGACCTCGTAGGCGAGGCGGTTGGCTCCGCCCTCGTGGCCCGAGAGCATGCTGATCGCATGACGCGCCGCATCGTCGACGACGACCAAGGCGGGGTCCTCGAGCTTGCCCCTGAGGAGAGGCGAAGCCATCCGCAGGGCAATGCCCGCCGCCATGACGCAGACGATGCTGCGCTCCCCCGCGAAGGCGCGGGCGAAGAGCTCGGGCAGCTCCCCGTCGCGGCCCCTCCTCGCCTCCGCGGTCCCGGGATGGCGCGCGGCGATTGCCCTGGCTATCCGTCCCCCCTCCTCGCCGAGGGTGATGACGCATATTCTCAACGCGCGCCCCTGCGGCCGTGGGCGAAGCTCGGATCGTAGAGACGCGAGCGCTCGTAACTCTCCGGACCGAGGGCGGGTCCCACGAGGACCATGACCTGGCCCTCCTGCCCTTCCGCGACAATGCCGCCTCCTTCCGCGAGTTCGTCCAGACGGCAGGCCGCCTTGGTCTCGTCGGGCCAGGAGGCGCGGCGCACGATGCGCGTCGGGGTGTCGGGAGGATAGGCCGAAAGAAGCTCTCGGGCGGCCTCGGCGAGGCGGCCTCCCGAAAGGAAGAGGGCCATGG
Organism: uncultured Treponemataceae bacterium; assembly: GCA_964404145.1. Taxonomy (GTDB): domain Bacteria; phylum Spirochaetota; class Spirochaetia; order Treponematales; family Rectinemataceae; genus UBA1306. Next base: position 118,095 of record CAYOIX010000004.1, on the reverse strand, counting down.
TCGAGCCGTGCGCCGCGAAAGAGGCGAGGGACTCGGCCTCCGGCACGGGCGTGCGTCCCGCCGCCCTCGCGATTATGAGGCTCTGCGATACTCCCGGCAGGGTGAGTTCGCGCTTGAGACTCGCCGCGGCGGCGAAGACCGACGATACGCCCGGCACGACCTCCACGGGTATGCCCGCGGCCTCGCAGTGATCGATCTGTTCCTGGATCGCCCCGTAGATCGAGGGGTCGCCCGTATGGAGTCGGACGATGCTCCCCGCGAGAGCCTTCCGCTCGTCGTAGAGCGAGAGCACCTCCTCGAGGGTCACCGAGGCCGAATCGAAGACCGGGACGCCCGGCCGCGCGAACTCGAGGAGGGCCGGATTCACGAGGGAGCCCGCGTACACCACGAGGTCGGCCTCCCCGAGGAGGCGTCTGCCCTTGAGGGTGATGAGCTCGGGATCGCCAGGACCTGCCCCCACTATCCAGACCTTCATCGGGACCTCCCCGTCCTCGCGATGACGAGAGACAGGTAGCCCTCGGCGCCTTCGGCCGCCTCGGCGAAGGGCCCGAGACGCTCCCGGGCCAGCCCCACGCCTGCGGCGAGACTCGAGCGGGCCTCGAGGCCGCGCGACCGGAGGTAGTCCGCGAGCTCGGGGAGCCGCGACCCGATCTTGTATATCCCCAGGGTATCGACGAGGGGGAGGAAGACGTCGAGATCCTCCGCAGTCGCGGGTAGGGGGAGGAGTGCCAGGCGCTCCTCCCCTTCGACGAGGGGGAGGCCGAGCCGAGCCGCAGCCGCGCCGAGGGCCGTGATGCCGGGGATCGCCGCGATCGTCGTCCCCGGGCGCCTCGACTCGAGGGCTCGACGCAGGTAGGTCCAAGTCGAATAGATCGAGGAGTCGCCCAGCGTGACGAAGGCTGCCTTCCTGCCGCGGTCGAGCTCGACCGCGACCGCGCCGGCTGATTCCGCCCAGGCCGCGTCGAGCTCGGCCGCGTCGCGCGACATCGGGAAGGAGAGAAGACGGAGCTCGGCCTTTTCGGCGCCGGCCGCGCGGGCTATCTCCCAGGCGAGCGAAGTCTCGCCCGAGCGGGGCGCGGGAGCGAAGACGAGATCGACGGCCGCGAGGACTCGGGCCGCCTCGAGGGTGAGAAGGCCGGGATCGCCTGGCCCCACGCCTATGCCGCAGATCTCGGCGCTCAGGGCAGAATCAGCACGCATAATCCTCCGATCTCCCTCGACGCGATCTCCGCCAGACTGCCTTCGATCAGGGCCTCGTTCAGGTCGTCCAGGTCTCGCGCCGCGATGCAGGGCCTGTCGGGCCCGAGGCGCCCGGCCAGGACCGAGGCGACCGCGGCCGCGTCGTTGTCGCCGCCGAGGAAGACGACGCCTGGCCTGTCGGACGCGATGACCGAAAGAGCCTCCAGGCTCCGTCCGTGCACCGAGACTATCGTCGCCCCCTCCCAGCCGATGCCGGCCTTCGCGAAAGCGAGTTGGAAGCTCGAGATGCCGGGCACGACCTCGTAATCCTCCCGCGGGAAGCGGCGGCGCACTGCGCCCAGGAGGCTGTAGAGCCCGGGGTCTCCCGACACGAGGAGGGCCACGCGGCGCGAGGCCCGCTCGATCTCGACGATGTCCAGCGCGCTCTCCATGTTCGGGCCGATGGCCCGAGCCTCCTTGCCCGGGAAAAGGGCGAGAAAGCGATGCGAGCCAACGAGGATATCCGCCTCCCGGGCCGCGCGCGTAGCCGCGGGAAGGATGTGGTCGAGGCCGCCGGGCCCCATGCCCACGACCACGAATTTGTTCATGTCGCACCTCCCTGGAAGGCCTGGGCGCCGGCGTCCGGGACGCTGCTGCCCAGGACTCTCCCGTCCAGGGCGAGCATGATCACCTCGACCGGAACCCCCGCGAGGATGCGCGAGCGATCGGCGGCGCGGCGCGCCGCCGCGGTGAAGACGGCTCCAAAGCCCGCCTCGAGGACCAGACTCGATGCCTCCTCGACCGTGCCGAGCTCCAGGAGGCGGCGCACGAGGCCGCTCCCCGCCCCCTCGGCCGCGGCGAGGGCGGCGAGTGTCTCGAGGCGGGCATCGCCGAAACGCGAGTGCGTGTTGAAGATGCCGGCCGAGATTTTTACGAGCTTCCCGGCGTGGCCGACGAGGAGTATCCGCGAGGCGCCGTAATGGGCCAGGGCGCGGAGGCCGAGTCCGAGGTGATCTCCCACGACGAGGATGTCCTCGTCGCGTGCGCCTCGGGAATGGAGATGGGCCTCGCCGACGTAGCCCGGCGTCAGGTAGGGCTCGGAAAGACCGCGGGCCGCCATGGCCCTCGCGGCTCGGACAATCGTCTTCCTGAACGCGGCCGTGGACTTGGGTTCCACGACCCCGCTCGTGCCGATGACGGAGAGGCCGCCCTCGACGCCTATCCGGGGGTTCCAGGTGCGGGCCGCGACCGCCTCGCCGCCGGGTATTTCGATGAGGACGGAGAAGCCCCCGCCCGCGGGCGCGAGGGCCTCGAGGTCACGGCGTATCATCACGCGGGGCGTCGGATTGATCGCCGCGAGACCGCGCGCGACTGGCAGGCCCGGCCTCGTCACCCTGCCAATTCCCTCTCCGCCTTCGATCGCGACGCCGGGACTGTCCGCGAATTTGACGAGGGCCTCGACGACTAGGCCGTCCGTGGCGTCGTCGTCGTCCCCGGCGTCTTTCTTTACGCCGACCCTGAAACCCTCTCCCTCGCGCCGGGCGAAGGCGAGGGGTACGATGATCCGGGCGCGCGAGTAAGGCCTGGCCGAGGGCGGGAGCTCCACCTCCACTTCATTCCCGCTCGCGCCCGAGGCGAGGGCGAGGGCCGCGGCCCGCGCGGCCGCCTGAGCGCAGGTCCCCGTCGTGATGCCGCGCCTCAGGCCGCGTATCGCCCCGAGGGCCTCGGCGTAGGGCCGCGCCTTCACCAGGGGGCCCCTTCGGCGAGAGCAATGAGGGCGTTCACGATCGCGGCGGCCACGGGACTGCCCCCGCGCTCCGAGAGGTTCGTGATACGCGGGACCTCGTCCGCCAGGGCCCAGAGCTCCTCTTTCGACTCGAGCGCCCCGACGAAGCCCACCGGCGTTCCTACTACGAGGGCCGGCCTGGCACTGCCGTCGCGGAGGAGGGCGAGAAGTTCGAAGAGGGCGGTCGGCGCGTTTCCGATGGCCACGATCGATCCGCCTAGGAGAGGGAGGGCGCGGCGCATGGCGGCGGCGCTCCTCGTCGTGTCGTCGCGCTGCGCCATCTCGATGGTCCGGGGATCGTCGAGGAGGCAGATGGCGCGCCCTCCCAGGCGCTCCAGGCGTTTGGCCCTCAGGCCGGCCATGACCATGCCGACGTCCGCCACGACCCTCCCTCCGGCCCGCAGGGCGGCGACTCCCGCGTCGATAGCTCCCTTCGAAAAGAGAATGGACTTGCCGAACTCGATGTCGCCCACCGTGTGCGCGACGCGCAGGACCACTTCGAGCTCGTCCGGGCTTCCGGAAAAATCGCCGAGCCTCGAGAGAATGATCTCCTTGCTCCGGAGGGTGATGGCCTCGCCGGCCCGATTGGGGATGAGACTATCGGGCACCGGCGGCCTCCCTTCCCCTCGCGTATCGCCTGGCTTCGGCCACGAAGCTCTTGGCGGCCGAGGGGTTGGCCGCGAAGTGGACGTGGAGGAAAGAAGCGAAGAGCCTGCCGTCCAGGAAGCCTTCGGCGCCGCGCTCTTCCCCGCCGGGACGCGCGAGCTCGATCGCGGGGGCCCGTCCTCCGCCCTCGACGCGGTAGTAGTGGAAGACGTGGCCGCGCAGCCGGCATCCCGATCGCCCGAGGGGCGAGACCCCGAGGGTCCTTCCCTCGCGGTAGCCGAGAGCGGCCAGGCGCCCGCCCGAGCGCGCTATGCCCGGCGCGAGCCCGAGGCCCGGACGGACAGTGCCATCGGAGTCCTCCATGGCTTCGAGAAGGTAGAGATAGCCGCCGCACTCGGCGTAGATCGGCATCCCCGCATCGCGGGCGGCCTTTACGGAATCGCGCATCGCGCGGTTGTCCCCTATCTCCTCCAGGTGGAGCTCGGGATAGCCGCCGCCGAGGTAGAGGGCCGACGCCCCCTCGGGCAACGCGGAGTCGCCGAGGGGGCTGAAAAAAGCGAGTTCGGCCCCGAGCTTCCGCAGTATGTCGAAGTTGTCCTCGTAGTAGAAGGAGAAGGCTTCGTCCCTCGCCACCGCTATTCTGACAAGGTCCGGCGCGGAAGCCGGAAGGGAGCAGGGCGGATCGGGAAGCTCGGGCGCGTTCGACGCCACGGCCAGGAGAGCATCGAGATCGACGCGCGCCGATACGGCGTCGCCGAGGGCGCGGACGGCCCGCGCGAATCCGGCGTTCTCCTCGGGCGACACGAGACCGAGGCGGCGGGCGGGCAGGGCGAGGGCCTCGTCCTCGGGGAGATAGCCGAGCATCGGCAGGCCCGTGCGCGCCTCGACCGCCCTGCGGACGAGACCGTAGTGGCGCTCGCTCGATATCCGATCTGCGACGAATCCCGCGATTCGCGATCGGCGCCTGTAGCGCGCGAAGCCGAGGGCCGTCGCCGCCGAGCTTTCGGCCGAGGCCCGGGCGTCGAGGACGAGGACGCTCGGCGCGCCGATGAACCGGGCGAGATCCGCGCTCGAACGCGGCTCGCCGTCGTAGTAGCCCATCGCGCCCTCCACGAGGGCGAGATCCCCACCTCCGCCCGCGCGCCCGAGGCAGGCCATGATCCCGGCTTCGCCCATGAGGCGGAGGTCCAGGTTGCGCGACGGACGGCCGAGAACCGCGGCGTGGAGGGCGGGATCCAGGAAGTCGGGCCCGGCCTTGAAGGGACGTACGTCGATACCGCGCCGCCTGAGCGCCTCGAGGAGGCCGACGACGAGACTGGTCTTGCCCGAGCCCGAGGCCGCGGCGCCGACGAGGAGACGCGGAAGCCTCACAGTTCTATCCCCGCGCGGGCGACGACGCCGCTCGCATGGTAGTGCTTGACCGCTCGCATCTCCGTGACGAGGTCGGCAGCCGCGACGATGGATTGTGTCGCGTAACGCCCGGTCAGGACGAGCTCGACCGACTCCGGCTTCGACGCGACGAGACCGAGGACGTCGCCCTCTTCCAAGAGGCCCCGGACGACGGCCACGCAGATTTCGTCGAGGACGACGAGGTCGAAGCGACCCGAAAGGAGGGCGGCCCGCGCATCGACCAGCCCGGAGCGAGCGGCCACGATATCGGGGGCGCCGGGATCGCCCTCTATGAAGCGGCCGAGTCCGTACTGACGAGTCTCCAGACAGCCGCCCGCGCCCCAGGCCGACCGCAAAGCTTCGATCTCGGCGCTGGGACGGGCTTTGATGAACTGCCCGACGTAGACGGAGAGACCGGCGCCGAGGGCGCGCAGACAGAGGCCGATCGCGGCGGTCGTCTTGCCCTTGCCCTCGCCCGTGTACACCTGAACGTAGCCTCTGTCCATGGCTTCTCCTCCGGCTAAAAACCGATGATCCGACGGAGCTCCCCCATGTCGAGAGCGGCGGAGACCGAGTCTGCGAGCCTGTCCAGGGCCTCTTGCCGCGCCTCGGAGAGCGCCCTCGCGGGCCCGGCCGCGTCGCGCCCGAGGGAGGCGAGCCAGGCGCGACGGAAGGCGGGCAGATCGAAGAGGCCATGAAGATAGCTGCCGAAGACGCGTCCGCCCCGCGACCAGGTGCCGTCGCTCGAGGCCTCGGCTTCGCCCGATGCCTCGAGCGCGAGGAGGGCGGGACCCCTCACCTCGCTTCGTCCCGCATGGATCTCGTAACCAGATACTGCGAGGCCGCCGGCCGACGCCAGGAAGCCGCAGCCGCCCGGAGCGATGCGGCCCCGCCGCGGGCGCGCGCTCTTGCCCGGCCCGAACAGGGTGTCCACCGGCAGGAGGCCGAGACCCCGTTCGCCTCGCGGCGGGCCTTCGACGCCATCGGGATCGCGTATCGCCTCGCCGAGCATCTGGTAGCCCCCGCATATCCCGACGACCGATCGGCCCAGTCGCGCCAGCCAGCGGATGCCGTCGTCGAGCCCCTCGGCCTTGAGCCAGTCGAGGTCGGACAGCGTAGCCTTGGAGCCCGGCAGGACCACGGCGTCGGGCGAGCCGAGCTCCGAGGCCTTCGATACGAAGCGCGTCGCGACGCCCTCCTCGAGGCCCAGGGCGTCCACGTCGTCGAAATTGGCGATACGAGGCAGCCGTATGACCGCGATGTCGATCCGTGGCGTCGACGCCGGCGATGACTCGGAGGTCATCGCCCCGCCCGCTCGCCCGCGGGCATCGAGCGAGGCGCCGTCCTCCTCGGCCAGGCCTAGATCGCGGAGCCAGGGAACCACGCCGAGCACTCTCACGCCGGTGATGTCGCGCATCATTTCGAGACCCGGCTCGAGGAGGGTCGGATCGCCCCGGAATTTGTTGACGACTAGGCCGCGGACGAGCTCGCGCTCAGCGGGTTCGAGGAGGGCGAGGGTTCCCGCGAACTGGGCGAACACCCCGCCGCAGTCGATGTCGCCGACGAGGAGGACGGGCGAGCTCGCGTAACGCGCCACCGCCATGTTCACTATTTCGCCGGCCTTGAGGTTGATCTCGACGGGACTGCCCGCTCCCTCGATGACCACGAGGTCGTACTCGGAGCGGAGGGAATCGAGCGATTCGGTCACGGCTTTCCACAGGACCTCGCGGTCGAGCCGGTAATCTCCGGCTTTCAGAGTCTTGTAGGGCGAGCCGAGGAGGACGACCTGGGAACGCGCGTCGCCCTCGGGCTTCAGGAGGACGGGGTTCATTCTCGCGTCGGGCTCCGCCCCGGCCGCCAGTGCCTGGAGGGCCTGGGCGCGGCCTATCTCGCCGCCGGAGGGAAGGGCCGAGGCGTTGTTCGACATGTTCTGCGCCTTGAAGGGCGCGACCCTGAGGCCCTCGCGCGCGAAGGCGCGACAGAGCGCGGCGGCGATGAGACTCTTGCCGACCGAAGAGGCCGTGCCCTGGACCATGACAGTCCGGGCGGTCATGGGACGAGCGGCGGGTTTCGCGTTGAGCGGGGACGGACAGGCACCTGTACCCTCATTATTCATCACCCAGTGAATAATCGAGCGATATCCGCGCGCACGACGCGGCATCGAGGTCGGTCTCCTGACTCGGAAGCAGCCGCATAGGCCCGGTTTTGTCACGTTCCTTCCCGCTTTCGCAGTGGACCGTGGACGGGTACTACGCTTCCTTACAGTGCCTGGGGGCGCGCCGGCATCGCACCGGCTTCCCGATTAAGCCACGAGCGGGAAAAATCCCGCGACGGCGCCTCGAAGGTCGGACTATAGCCCGCGTCCCCCGAATCGTCAAGCGCCTTCGATTCGAACCGCGCGGCCTTGACGGCGCGCCCCGCTTGGCGCTATGAGCTTCTCCCATGCGCAGCTCGATGAACCGCGGCGTCGATCAGCTCTCGCACGGCGGCAGGACCAGGGAGCTCGCCGATGCGGCCGGCATTCCGGAGGAAGAGCTCCTCGACTTCAGCGCGAACATCAACCCGGCCGGCGCGCCGCCCTGGCTCGGCGAGGCGATCGAGGAAGGCGCAAGCCGCATCGAGGTTTACCCGGATCCCGATGCGGGGAGGGCGCGCGACGCCGCCGCCCTCCGCTACGGAGTCGGGCGCGAGCGCTTCATCTTCGCCGACGGGGCGGACTCTCTCATCTTCGCCCTGCCCCGCGCCCTCGGCGCGTCCTCCTGCATAGCCCCGAGCCCCTCGTACTCGGGCTATCTCCGCGCCGCGGATCGAGCCGGCCTCCGCTTGCGCCCGGTTCCGCTCGACCCGGAGGAGGATTACTCCCTCGCCTCGGAAGTCTTCGAGCGCCGGCTCGAGGAGACCCTGGCCGGAGCTGCCGCGCCCGCCCTCGTCTTCCTGGGCGCTCCCAACAACCCCGTCGGGGGAAGCATGAAGCGCGCGTCCCTGCTCGAGCTCGCCGGCCGGCATCCCGAAGCCTTCTTCGCCCTCGACGAGTCCTTCGCCGAGCTCGCGGGCGGGGATCGGGGGATGATCGGCGCCTCCGCGCCCAAGCTCGTCGTGCTGCGCTCCCTCACGAAGACCTGGGCGGTGCCCGGCGCGCGCGTCGGCTTCGCCTCGGCCGAGCCTACTCTCATCGAGCGGATGCGCGCCGAGCTTCCCGCCTGGCCGCTATCGTGCTTCGCCGAGGCCATTGCGGTCAGGGCGCTCGCCGACCGCGAGTTCGCGTCGTCGTCGGCCGCCTTCGTCGCGCGCTCCGAGGCGGCCTTCGTCGAGGCCCTGAGCGCGTTAGGCGAAATAAAAGTCCACCGGAGCGGGGCGAACTTCCTCCTTCTCGAGCTGTCTACGCCGGAAAAGGGCGGCGAGGCGGCGAGCGCCCTCCTCCGCTCGGGCATCGCGGTCCGCGGCTTCTCGGAAGCGGAGGGACTGGACGGCCGCTTCCTGCGCGTGGCGGTCAGGAGGCCCCGGGAGAACGCGCGCCTGGTATCGAGGCTCGCGACCATACTCGGCGGGAGCGCCCCATGATCGGATGGACCCTCGTCCCCGCCGCCCTCCTCCTGGACACGACCCTGGGCGATCCCCGGCGCCTGCCCCACCCCACGCGCGCCATGGGCGCCCTCGCCTCCATGATCGAAGCTCCCCTCAGGAAGGCATTCCCGCCCTTCGTCGCGGGGCTCCTCGGATGGCTGGCCGTAATCGGCCCGGCCCTTGCCTTCGCCTTGGCCCTGCCCCCCCTCCTAGGCCTCGCGGCGACCGCATTCGGCGCCTCCCGGCCCGTCGTCGATATCTGCGAATGGGCCGCCCGCGTCTGGCTCGTCTACGTATCGATCGCGCCGCGAGACCTGGCCTCCCATGCGCTCCGGGTCGCGAAGGCCCTGCGCTCGCCCGAGACGAGCCCCGGAGCGGCGCTCGCCGGGACGGCGCTCGCCGGGACGGCGCTCGAGCGGGGCCGCCGCGCGGTAGCCATGATAGTGGGCCGCGACACGGAGAAGCTGGACGAAGCGGGTGTGATCCGCGCGACGGTCGAGAGCGTGGCCGAGAGCGCGGCGGACGGCGTCTGCGCTCCGCTCTTCTGGGCCCTGATCCTTGGCCCGGCGGGCGCTTTCGCCTATCGCGCCGCGAACACCCTGGACTCGATGTGGGGCCACAAGAACGAGCGCTACATTCTCTACGGCAAGACCGCCGCCCGCCTCGACGACGCGCTCAATTGGATCCCGGCCCGTCTCGCCTTTTTCGCTTCGGTCGTCGCGACCTGCGCTCTCGGGCTCGTCTCGCCCCGCCATTTCTCGGCCGGGGCGGCCCTCCGCGTCGGATGGAGGGACAGGCGCAAGCACGAGAGTCCCAACGCCGCCTGGCTCGAGGCCTCCTTCGCGGGGGCGCTCGGCCTCAGATTGGGCGGCGACGCCTGGTACGGGGGCGAGCGCCTCGCGAAGAGCTTCCTCGGCGAGCCCGGACGCGAGCCCGAGGTCGCCGATCTGAAGAGATCCGTGGCCCTCATGTACACGACGACGATCGTCTTCGCGCTCGCGGGCGTCGGCGTCGCGATTATCGCGGGCTAAGGGCAGGCCCGCGTCCCGGCATCTTCGCCGTCCGGCCGATCGTCGGAAGGCTCCGCGCCATTTTCAGCACTCCGACAGAAGGGCGCCGGCTAGTTCCTCGTAGGATTGCAGGAGACCGAAGCGGCCGCCGCAGGCCGCGACGGCCGAGTCCGAAGCCCTGAAAAGGAAGCCCCGGTCCGCCTCTTCGAGCATCGGTATGTCGTTGAGGGAGTCGCCGGCTGCGCGGACGCGATAGCCCAGCGCGGCGAAAGAGCGGACCGCCGATCGCTTCGAGTCGGGTATCCGCGGCTCCCATCCGAGCATCGACCCTCCCCCGCCGAGGACGAGACGGTGACAGAGCACCGCGTCGAGATCGAGGCCGCGCGCGGCTTCCCGCACGAAGAGGTCGAAGCTGTCCGTCACGACGACGAAGGGGAGCTTCCCGCGTATCCGGTCGAGGAAGGCCCTCGCTCCCGGCAGAGGCTCCATTCGCGCGAGGACCGGGGCGATATCCCTCCAGACCAGGCCCGCGGCTTGGATCGAGGCGAGTCTCTGCAGCATGAGGTTTCCGTAATCCGCTTCCTCTCTCGTCGTCCGCATGAGGGCGGGAAGCCCGAAGGCATCGGCCAGCGCGTGCCAGATCTCGGGAATGAGGACCCCCTCCAAGTCGAGGGCGGCGAGGAGGGGACCGCGCGGAGATTCGTCTTCTCGGTACCGCATCGGGCTGAGAGGATACACGGCGCGCCGCGCTTCGTTAAGGAGTCCTCCCCGGAAATGAGCTTGACAGACAGTACAAGCTGGTTTAGCGTACCTCCCATAACGATTGTCGAAGGGATTTGGAATACGGTGAGAAACCGTAGCGGTCCCGCCACTGTAATCGGGGATGGAGTCGACGCGCTCTTCGGTAAGAGGAGCATCCATTGCGACCGAAAGTCGCGAGAAGGAGTCGATTAGCCAGAGGATCCGAAAGCCAGGATACAGCCCTTCGATCGATTCTTCGCGGATGGAGGCCTCGTTATGAATAAAACCTGATATCCAGAGCGATTCACCGATTATTCCCATCCACCTTCGACTCCTCGTTCGCGCGGGCGCGAATCGACGCTCGCGCAAGGCGAAGCCCGGCCTGTCGGCCGAGGCTTTGGAGCATGCAGTGCATAAGAGTCCCGGTATCGTGTTCTTCATCGTCGCGCTCATGTGCGTCGCATCGGCGCAGACAGCTTTCGCCATGCACATCGAAGACGGGATCCTGCCCCCGCAGGCCTGGGGAGGCTGGTTCGCCGTCGCGGCCATCTTCGCATTCTTCGGCTTCCGGGAGATACGAAGAAGAATAAAAGAGAACTTGCAGTACAAGCCCTTTCTCGCCATGGTGGGAGTGGCGGTCTTCGTCATATCGGCGATGCACATACCGGTACCGGTGACCGGCTCCTGCTCCCACCCCTGCGGCACGCCCCTGGCGGCGATCATCATCGGCCCCTTCGCCACTGTGGTCATCTCGATCATCGTCCTCTTCTTCCAGGCCCTCTTCCTGGGCCATGGAGGGATTACGACCATCGGAGCGAACACCGTCTCCATGGGCATCGCGGGAGGCATATCGGGTTTTCTCGCGTGGAAGCTTTGCCGTAGCCTTCGCGCCCCCATCTGGCTGGCCGCCGGGCTCGCCGGGCTGATCGGGGATCTCGCCACCTATCTCGCGAGCGCGTTCGAGCTGGCCCTGAGCCTGCACGGAACCACAGCCTTATTCACCCAATGGATGATCTTCTTCGCGGGTTACGGCCCGACGCAATTGCCCCTCGCGGCGGCAGAGGCCGTTTTCTCCGCGGCGGTCCTGGGATCCATGGCCTCGCGGCGCCCGGACCTCCTGCCCGGACTCCGCGCGGCCGGCGTTTCTAGACGGCTCAAGAGAGAGGCATGGAGGGAAAGCCCATGAAAGCCGGCGCTGCAGGCCCTGCGCCCGCGAGAAGCGTCAAGCTCTTGGACGGGTTCACCAAGACGATGCTGCTCGTGATGTTCCTGATTCTCGCCGTCATTTTCGGATCCGCGAAATACATGACAAAGCACAAGATGGCGGCCGGCGGCACGGACGATGCGGTCAACGACCTGGCAACGGGCGTCGCCAGGCTCGAGCACCATCCCTTCATTGAGCTGCCGGGCGACGCCGAGCTGGGCGCCTTCTCGGTGGCGAACTTCTTCGCGGGCATGATCGTCGGCCACTATTGGCAAAAGCTCTTCGCCAAAAAGGAAGGTCCCTCGAGCCCCGGCGAAGGCGAAGCGCGGATAAAGTGAACGCGAATCGGCGCGCGGCGCGCGTGGACAGCTTCCTCATGCGCGTGGACGGACGGGTGAAAACGCCCATCTTTCTGCTGGCGATCATCGCGGCCTGTCTCCTCGAGCATTGGTTCCTCGCTGCCGCTCTCTGGCTGTCCGGTCTCGCAGCGCTGCTCGACCTGCGCCTGCCGCGGCGAAAGGTCCTCGTCCGTCTTTCGGCTCCTTTCGCCGGCGCATGGTTCGTGCTCGTCACGCTCATGTTCACGAACGGAGGACATCCAGTCTGGAGCCTGTCATTGGGCGGGCTCCGGATTTGCGTTTACCGGGAAGGCCTCATGCGGGGCATCCTGATAATGCTCCGGATAATGTCGGCGGTCACCCTGGCCCAACTCCTTTCGCAGACCACGCCGATGAACGAAATACTGGAGAGTCTTCGATTGTACAAAGTCCCCGACCTCCTCGTCGATTTGGCCGCGATGATGTACCGCTACATAGCCATTATCGAGGAGACCTCGCGCAAGCTCCATCGCGCTCAAGCGAGCCGCATGGGCGGCGATGCGCCATGGACGAGACGCGTCGGCGACATCGGCAAGATGGCCGGCTCCATCCTGATCGGCTCCATCGATCGGAGCACGAGAATCCATCAGGCCATGCTCTCGCGGGGCTATGACGAGGACAGCAGGAATGTCGCCTTCTTCACGTCTCGAGTCTCCCCGAGGGATCGACGCCTCGAGATCGCCGGGATGCTGTCCCTCGTCGCCTTCGTATGTCTCGATCTCGTCATCCTCGGAGGAACCGCGACATGGAACTGATCGAGCTCGAGAATGTCGGGTATTCCTACGGCGAAGGACGTCCCGCCCTGCGAAACATCGACATGTCGATCCGCCAAGGTCAGAGAGTGGCGATCCTGGGCCCGAACGGAGCGGGGAAATCGACCCTCTTCCATCTCCTCAACGGCCTGATCGCTCCCGAGTCCGGCACCGTCACCGTAGACGGCCTCGGGGTCCGCAGGGAAAACCTGAGACTGATCCGCGCCGCGGTCGGTCTGGTCTTTCAGGACCCCGACGACCAGCTCTTCAATTCGACCGTGCGACAGGAGATCGCCTACGGCCTCGTCAACATGCGCGTCGAGGGAAAGGAATTGAAGGAAAGCGTGGACTGGGCGCTCGACCGGGTCGGGATGAAGGGCTTCGACGATCGGAGCCCCCAGAGCCTCAGCGGCGGAGAGAAAAAAAGGATCGCCATCGCCAGCGTCCTCGCGATGAAACCGAAGATCCTCGTCCTCGACGAGCCCACCGCCGCGCTCGACCCCCGCGGCGCGAGCCGGCTCATCGAGCTCCTGAATGCGATTCATCGAGAGCTCGGCATGACGCTGCTGTTCGCCACCCACGACGTCGACAGCGTGCCCCTGCTCGCCGACCATGTCTACCTTTTGAGCAAAGGCGAGATCGTGCTCGGAGGGACGACCGACGAGGTCTTCAAGCGCAAGGACCTCCTTCGCGAGATCGATCTCCGGCTCCCGAGGGTGGCGCATCTGGCGGAGCTGCTCGCGCGCGACGGCTTCATGGCGAAGGGGGACCTGCCCCTCACGATAGGCGGGGCGAAGTCCGCCATCGAGGATCGCGAGATCGCAGGTCCATCGCGATTCCGCCATGAATGAAGCGGAGCTGCCGGCATTCCCGGTCAGCCTGTTGCTCGAAGGGCGGTCCTGTCTGGTGGTCGGCGGCGGGAAGGTCGCGCTGCGCAAGGTCCTCCTTCTCCTCGACGCGAAGGCGGAGGTCTCCGTGGTGAGCCCGAGGGCGCGCGAGGAGCTCGCCGATCTCGCCGCAGCCGGGACCATCCGGCACCTCGAGCGCGATTTCGCCGATGACGACGTGGAGGGCGCCTTCCTCGTCTTCGCGGCCACCGACGACAAGCTCGTCAACCGCCGAATATTGGAGCTCTGCCGCGCGCGCGGCCCGCTCTGCTGCTCGGTGGACGGCAATTGGGCCCGCGGCGACTTCGTCACGCCGGCCATCCTGCGCCATGGCGGCCTGACCCTGGCCGTCTCGACCGGCGGGCGCTCGTGCCGCCGTTCGCGCATGGTGAAGGAAAACCTGTCGCGCCACATGGAGCTGGCCGAGTCGGCCGAGCTCCTCGTCGTCGGCACCAGCCACGAGCAGCTCCCGATACGGCGGCGCGAGCCCTATCAGCTCGCAGGGAGCCGCATGGACGAGGTCGGCGCCATGCTGGCGCAGGTATGGGGAATACACGAGTTCATGCTTCTCAACACCTGCAACCGCGTGGAGCTCCACGCGGTCGTCGCGGACGCCGACCGCGCGGAGGCCATCGTCGCGCGCATCATGGGCTTCGATCGCCTCGAGAGGGACGAATACTACGTGAAGCGCGGTTTCGACGCCTTCGAGCACGCCGCGGCCGTGAGCGCGGGCCTCTTCTCGCAGCTGCCCGGCGAGTACCACGTCGTCGCGCAGCTGAAGGAAGCCCTGGAGCGCGGAGCGCGCTCGGGATGGGCCCGCGCCGCGATGCAGGAATGGGTTTCGGCATCCCTGCGCGTCTCCAAGGCGATCAGGAACGCCCCGGGCGGCCTTCTCGGAGATCTCGAGATCGAGGACCTCTGCGTGGAGTTCCTGAAGGCCGAATGCCGCGATCTCGACGGGCGCCGACCGCTCGTGCTCGGCGCGGGCACGGTCGGTACCGGTATCGTTCGACGTCTCATGGACGAGGGTCGAGTTTGCGACTGGTGCTACCACAGCGCGGAGCCGGACCTTCCCGAGGCATGGCGCGGTCGGGTGACGACCTACCCCTTCATGGAGCTCGAGGGCAGGCTCCGGGAGATCGATCTGATCGTCTGCGCGACGGGCGGCCCCCGGTTCGTGCTCACGAAGGGCCATGCGCCCGCCTTCGCTCCCGACAGGCCGGTCCTGATAGTCGATCTGACCATGCCGAGGAACGTCGATCCCGAGCTGCGAGGATCGCTGCCGAATCTCGAAATCGCCGACTTGGAGGATCTCAAGCATTGGCACAGGCTCGAGACCGACGACGCGGGCAGGATCCTCGACCTGAGCCATCGGATCATCGAAGAGCACAGGAGTCTTTATGGCAGGATCATTCAAAGCCTTTAGGGTGGGCACGAGCGAGGCCGGTCCCGCCCTCGCGCATGCCCGAAGCCTGGTCCGAGCCATCGAGGCCCTCCTCCCCGGCATCGGGCTCGAAGCGCAGTCTTTCTCCTCGCCGGGAGATCGGGACCGCGCCATCCTCTCCGGCGAGATTGACTGCGCCCTCCTCGGCGCTAAGGACCTGCCCGACCCGATGACGGCGGAGCTGGACTGGTGCCGGCTTCCCTGGCGAGGGGACCCGCACGACCCGATAGTCCTGCGCCCGGACCTGAGCCGGGCCGACCTGTCGCCCGACGGACAGGATATGCCGGCGATCGTCTTCAAAGCCGGCGATGCCCGCTTCCTGCGCCTGCGAAGCCTCTTCGTCAGAGCGGTCATCTTCGTGGGCGCGGGAGCCGGAAGCGCCGATCTCTGCACGGTCGCGGGCCTGCGCGAGCTGCGTCGCGCGGAGGTCTGCATCCACGATTCTCTCATAGACGCGTCCCTCCTCGACGCGCTGCCGACGGGTGCGAGGCGGATCGACGTCGGCAAGCGCCGCGGACGGCACTGCCTCGAGCAGCCGGAGATATCCCGGTTGATCTCGGTCGAGGCGCGCAATGGCTATCGCGTGGTCCGACTCAAAGGCGGAGACCCCGGCATTTTCGGCAGACTGGCCGAGGAGATCGAAGCCCTCGACGCGCTCCATCTCCCCTACCGCGTGCTTCCCGGCGTGAGCAGCCTCGCGGCGGCCACGACGGGAACCGGCATGCTCCTGACGCGGCGCGGCGTCTCGCGCGGTTTCTGCGCCTTGACGCCGCGCCGGGCAGGCGGCGGCAGCGCTTCGGTGACCAAGGAGCTGCGCGGCGAGCTCCCCCTGGTCATGTTCATGGCGGTGGCTCTCGTCCGCGAGACGGCTGCCCGGCTGATGGCCGATGGAACGCCGCGGGATTCTCCGGCCGCCCTGGTCTTCGGAGCGGGCAGCGACGAAGAATCGGTCGTCCGCGGCACGCTTTCGGACATCGGCGCTTCCGCCGAGGCCGAAGCCGAAGGCCGGCCGGGCCTCCTCGTCGTGGGGGAGGTCGCGCGCTTTCGATTCAACCCAGGATGGGGAGCGCTCGAGGGTCGCTCGGTGCTCATCACCTGCGGCGATGACCTTCAGGACGAGGCGGCCGGGCTCGTATCCGATTTCGGCGGCCTTCCGCTCCGGCGTCCCCTGATCCGACCGGCGCCTAGAGCCGATGCGGCGGGACGCGTCGCGAGCATCCGCGATTACGACTGGCTGGTCCTCTCTTCGCCGTCGGCCGTGCGCGTCTTCGGCCGCCTGGCGAAGGAAGCGCGCATCGACTTCCGCAGCCTGCCGAAGATCATGGCCTGCGGTCCGGGCACGAGGAGGGCCTTCGAGGCGCTGGGATTGGCGCCCGACGCGGTCCACGAGGCGGATTCCGGCGCGGCCGGGGTGGCGCTCGCGGCGCGCGGGCGCATCGCGAGCGGCGAGCGCGCGCTGCGGCTTCGATCCGACAGGGCGGGCGCCGAGCTCGCCGTGGAATTGGGTCGGCTCGGCATCCTGGTGGACGACTGCGTGCTCTATGCCGTAGAGGCGATACGGTACGACCATTTGCCCGATTTCGACGCGGCCTTCTTCGCGAGCGCCTGTGACGTCGAAGTCTTCGAAGAGCAGTGGGGCGCGGCCGCGCTTAGGGGGAAAACGGTAGCCGCGATCGGCAGGCCGGCGATCGAAGCTCTCGAGGCGCGGGGGATTCCGGCGGATGCCATGGTCGGGGAGGCCGCGGTCGAGTCCGCCCTCCAAGCCCTGGCTGCCGCCTGCGTCGCGCTTTCCCTGCGCCGGGAGACGGCCGGGGCGATCGGTCCCCTCGCTCAAAACGCGCTCGCTTCTCGAAAGTGAGGCGCTCCCCTCTCTGAAAAGGCGTTCAGAGCCGCGCGAGCAGGGCGACCGCGACCACGAGGAAGAGCGCCTCGCCGATTTCCACGGCCGCCCCGAGCGCGTCGCCGGTGAAGCCGCCCAGCTTGGATCGGTACGCGGCCGCCATGCCAAGCCCCGCCGCGACGGCCGAGACGAGGGCCGCGGCCAAGAAGACGGAGAAGCCGGCTCCGCCGCATGAAACGAAGGCGGCCGCCGCGAAGGGCGCGAGGGCGAGGAGGGTGCCCGCTGTCCAGGCCACGGGCGAAAAGCCGCGCATGCGACTGCCGAGCCCGTCCTCGCGAGCCGGCCGCGCGAACAGGGGCACGAGGGCGCCGGCCGCCCTGCCCACCACGGGGTAGGCGAAAACGGCGAGACGCAGGGCCCCGCGGCCTGCCGCGAACCCGAGGGATCCGCCGAGGGCGAAGGCCTTCGCCGCCACGACGAAGAGGCCCGCGGCGAAGGCATAGGTCCCGATGCGCGAATCCTTGAGGATCCGGAGACGGCTCTCCTTGTCCACGACGGGGAAGAGGGCGTCGGCGCTGTCGAGGAGCCCGTCGAGATGGAAGAGGTTGAACGCGAGATACTGGAGACCGAGGGCGCCGAGGGTCTCGGCGGCGGGGGAAGCCGGAACGACGAGACAGCCGAGCGCGGAACCGAGCCAGGCCGCTGCGGCCGCGAGAATGCCGACGAGGGGGAAGAAGAAGTCGGTCCGCCCGTAGTCGAACTCGCGGGGAGGAGGCACAGGCAGGCGGCAGACGAGGGAAAGCACGGAGAGAAATCGATCCGTCAGACGACGCACGCGCCCTCCAGTTCTGCGACCGCGCCCTCGATCTCGGCGAGCGAGAAGAGCTCGAGCTCGACTGTGCCGTCGAAGCTCTCGAGGAATGGCGTCAGGCGGCCCATGGTCAGGTCGCGGAAGGTGAAGGCCGAGTGGTCCTTGCCCTCCGAGACCCCGTGCAGGTGGAGCTCGCGTACGCGATCGGCCCGCTCGGCCAGCCACGAGGCCGGATCGAGGCCCTCGAGGACGAGATGGCCCACATCGCAGCACAGGCCTATGTCGCCGAAAAGCGGCAGATTCGCGTCGAAGAGCGAAATCCGCGTGTTCTCGAGATAGAACAGGTCGCCGTAGCGCCGTCTCCAGAGCCCTACCGTGCGAGCTAGCCGCTCGGCTCCCTCCGCGACCGCGGGGTGGAACACGTAGGAGCGGGCGAATCCCAGGGTCGACTCGACGAGCTCCTCGTGCTCGGGCAGGAGCGGATCGGGCAGGTGGACGGTGAAGCCGAATCGGTCGGCGCGCGCCGCGATGCCGTCCCGCTCCCGGGCGAAGAGCGCGCGAGTCTCCTCGTCGTAGATGAAGAAGAGGAGCTCCACCGAGCGTATCGCCCGCACGCGCTCCAGTATGTCGAGATTCTCGAGGTAGGTCCCCGGCGCGACCCAGGACGGCGCCGAGAGGATCACCGAGCCGCCTCCCAGCCCGAGGTCTTGACGTCGAGGGGAAGGCCGCAGACCATGAGGACGACGCGGTCGCAGGCGGCCGCGAGGCGCGCGTTCGCCACGCCGAGCGCGATGCCGTAGCGCCGGCTTTCGGCGTCGGCGGGGATGACGCCCATCCCGATCTCGTTCGTGACTATGACGATGTCGCGGGGCAGGCGCTCGATGAAGGCGCCGAGTATCCCCTCGAGTTCGTCTTCGCGCCCGTCGAAGAAGATGTTGTTGAGCCACATCGGAATGCAATCGACGATCATGCGATCGCGGACCCGCTCGTGTATCGCGATCGGCTCCTCGATGGTCTCGAAGCCCTGGTCGCGCTCCGCCCGATGCCGCTTTATGCGCTCCCGCATCTCGTCGTCGAAGGCCCGCGCCGTGGCGAGGAAAAACGGCCCGGGCCCCGCTCCGAAATCCGCCGCGAGCTCGAGGGCGCGGCGGCTCTTGCCCGATTTGACTCCGCCGGTGATGAGAACCTTCATGGGTGAGAGTTTTAATGACGCGCGCGGGCAGGGTCAAGCCGCAGCGGCCCGGACAGCCGTATACTATATAGATTGAAGTGGGCCGAGGCGTGGATTCATGCCGGAATGCGGTTTCGCAGACACTGCAACCGTGTGCCATCGCAGAGTTGAACACGGGAGTCGGCCAAGTTGGTCACCGCGAGTGACCAACTTGAAGATCAAGGCCAACCAAGTTTGTCACGAGGGGCCACCAACTTGGTTGCGCAGGCTTCCCAAGTTCGGAGCTGGGGATTGTCAAGCTACAAAAGGGTCATGTATCACTGTAGATAGCCCAAAACACCACTGGATCTTGGAGTTCACTCCAGTGGTACATGGCGTTCGGACGCCGAAATCCCAGACATCATGACACCAGGGCCCTCACGGCATCTTCGCGCTCCCTGAAATAGGCGACGCTCTTCGCGACAAGTTGCTCCATGACCTCGACATTGCAGGGGCCGTTGGCGAGGACATAGGGATCGGAAAAGGGTCCGAGCGGCTCGTAAGTCAGAAAGCGGCCCTCGCGGTTCATGCCGACGAGGTAGGAGGCCATGATCACGGTGTCCAGATCGAGACTGCCCGTCCCTAGGGCGTTCCGGTTCGTGTCGGCGAGGTGGAGGTTCGCGAGTCTATCGCCTGCCGACAGGATGGCCTCTCCGACATGGCTCTCCTCGAGAGTCATATGGTAGACGTCCCCGTTGATATGCCCGATCGCGGGATGATCCACGGCCTCGATATAGCGTAGGGCGTCCGACACCGTGTGGACCAGGCTGACCTCCGCGGCCCTGATCGGCTCGATCGAGGCCTTGATCCCCGTCCGCGCGAAATCGTCGCCGCAGCTGCGCAGCGACTCGGCCGAGCGCGCCAGCTCCGAGGAGTCCGAGGCTATAGGCCGCCCCACCGCGGTCGGCGCGACGAGGAGGTAGGACGCGGAGAGCTCCGCGAGCTGCTCGAGCTCGCGTCGGACGTAATCGATCGCGTTCTGCCGCGAGTAGACGCTCGGGCTCGAGAGATCGTTCTCCGGCGAGAACATCCCGCAGGCGCCCGAGGCCGCTATGCCCGCATCCGATAGGGCGGAGCGGAGTATGGGGAGGCGGATGCCCGAATCGGCCGTCCATCGGTCCCCCTTGAGCTCGACGAAGCGGATGCCGTTCCGCGCGAGTCGATCGAGGCTGGCGCCGATCGGCTCGAGCCCGAACATCCATATGCTCCACGAAAGGTCGATCCTGCGCGCGAAGCGGGCCGGATCCTCGGTCTTGGCCTCGAGATAGGCCCTGCGGACGGCCTCGCTCTTCCGCTGCCAATTCTGCGCGGAGACGGGTCCCATGCTTCCTGTCGATTCCATGATTTCTCTTTCCTATGCGGTCGCCCGGCCGCGCTTCTGGCTCAGCGCGCTCACCGCGACCGAGACGATGATCAGGAGCCCGAAGGTCACGTCCTGGAAATAGGGGCTTACCTGCAGCATGTTGAGGGCGTTCGAGAT
This sequence comes from uncultured Treponemataceae bacterium, assembly GCA_964404145.1. Lineage (GTDB taxonomy): Bacteria > Spirochaetota > Spirochaetia > Treponematales > Rectinemataceae > UBA1306. The sequence continues at coordinate 97,815 of CAYOIX010000004.1, read as the reverse complement.
GACGCCCATGAGGAGGACGCCGAAGAAGGTCCCGACGATGCGGCCCTTGCCGCCGTTCATTGGCGTCCCGCCGATCACGACAGCGCCGATGGCCTGCAGTTCGATGCCCGTCCCCGTCGAAGGCTGGGCGGCGCCTATCCTCGAGAGGAGCATGGTCGCGGCGATGCCGATGAGGAGGCCGTTGATCGCGAAGAAGGCGAGCTTGTTCGCGTTTATCCCGATGCCCGACAGGAAGGCCGCGCGCTCGTTGGACCCGATGGCGTAGACCCGCCGCCCCAGCCTCGCGTAGCGCAGGAGGAAGCCCACCGCCGCGTAGACCGCCAGGCTCAGGAGGAAGATGAGGGGCAGGACCCCGAAGAAGCGCGTGGAGCCGAGGCCCTCGAACTTGCCGTAGATCGTCTGCAGCGTGGCCTGGGTCATGAAGAGGGCGATCCCCCTGAAGACCCCGGTGGCCGCGAGGGAGATTATGAAGGACGGCGCCTTGAAGACGATCGAGCTCGCGCCGACGAAGAGGGCGCACGCGAGCGATACCGAAAGCCCCGCCGCAATCGCCCAGGCGTAGGGCGCGTTCGCCTTCATCAGCATCGCCATGACGCAGGAGGAAAGGCCGATGTTCGCTCCCACGGATATGTCGAAGTTGCCGGAGATGATGAGGATGGTCGCGCCCGAGGCCACGACGCCGAGCGTGGAAATCTGCTCGAAGATGTTCACTATGTTGTTCACCCTGAAGAAGCGGGGGTTGATCGATCCCGTCACCGCGGCGATGATTATCACCACGAGAAGGAGGAGGAACCATTGGCTCCGCAGGATGCCTGCCTTCGACTTCATTTCCGTGCCCATGAGGGACTCCCTTCAAACGCCGATGAATTCCTTTATCAGGTACTGCTCGTCGACATTCCGGTTCTCGACGATCTTGACCATCTTCCCCGCGCGCATGATCCCGATGCGGTCGCTCATCGACAGGAGCTCGGGCATATCGGAGGAGATCATGACCACGCACTTGCCGCCGCGGGCGAAATCGACCATCAGCTTGTAGATCTCCTCCTTCGCGCCCACGTCCACTCCCTTGGTGGGCTCGTCGAAGATGTAGAGATCGGCGTCCTCGATCATCCAGCGCGCGATGACCGCTTTCTGCTGATTGCCTCCGGAAAGGGATTCTATGGCCTGCGCCTGGCCGGAGACCGCGATATGGAGTCTGTCGATGAGCCCGGCCGCGAGCCGGGACTCTTCGATCAGGTCGAGCACCGGTCCCCCGGAGATCTCGTTGTGGACGATGCCCACGTTCTCCGTCACGCTCCGCGGGCCGAACATCGCGTACTTCTTCCTGTCCTCAGTGATGAGGCGCACTCCTTTGCGGATGGCGTCCGCGGGATTCCGCGGCGTGACCGCCTTCCCGTCGATCAGGAGCTCGCCTCCGGCGCGCTCGTACATCCCGTACACGAGCCCGGCGAGCTCGCTCCGACCCGAGCCGACGAGGCCTCCGATCCCGAAAACCTCCCCGGCGCGGACTTCGAAGCTCACGTCCTCGACGACTCCCGGCCAGAGCATGCCCTTGACCTCGGCGCGGACCTCGCCTATGGCGACCTTCTCCCGCCTGAAGAAGAGGGAGGCGTCCCTTCCGACCATGCTCCGGATGACGAAGTCGACATCGACCTCGTCCCTGCCGTAGGCGCCGACCCGCTCCCCGTCCTTTAGTATCAGGATGGAATCCCCGATCTCGAAGACCTCTTCGAGGTAGTGCGAGATGTATATGATCGCGATCCCGCGCGACTTGAGGTCCTTCACCAGGGCCATCAGCGAGCGCTTCTCCTCGTAGCCGAGCGAACTCGTCGGCTCGTCCATGATGAGTATCCGCGCATCCTGGTGCAGGGCCTTCACGATCTGCAGATTCTGCTTCTGGGCGGCCGAGAGCTCCTCGACGAGGGAGGAGGCGTCGATGTCCATGCGGAGCATCTCGAGGTAGCGGCGCGCCTCCTCTTCCTGGGCCCGCGAGTCGACGGTCAGCCCCGAGGCCCCGACGCGCTCGGCGCCGAGGAAGATGTTGTCGGCGACGCTGAGGGACTCGATGAGCTCGACGTCCTGGTAGATGGTCGCCACGCCGAGGGCCATGGCCTCGCGGGGCTTCAGCGAGGGGCGCGCCCTGCCTCCCAGGACGATCGTGCCCGATTCCGGCGCGACCGCCCCGGAGAGGATCTTTATGAGGGTCGATTTTCCCGCCCCGTTCTCGCCCACGACGCAGAGCACCTCGCCCGCCCTGAGCTCGAAGGAGACTCCCGAGAGCGCCGGACGCTGGGCGCCGTAGGACTTGGTGAGGCCGCTCACCCCGAGGACGAGGTCATTCTGCGTCATCGATGCGCCGCTCCATTCGCCGGCGAAGGACGGCCGCGCGGGGCGCGGCCGTCCGGACTATGCCCGGCCTTTCAGTAGAGGCCGTTGTACTGGGGGAAGTACTGCTTGGTCAGATCGAGCCAGACCGAGTCGACTTCCCAGGGGATGACCTTGGTCTTGTCGTTCATGGTCTGCATGTTGACCGGGGTTATCGGAAGCATGATCTGCTGGTTCTTCGTCGGGACCTTGCCGGTCGCGTAGGCGTGGAGCGCGAGGGCGGAGATCATGCCCTCCCAGCCCGGCGAGGAGGAGACGGAGTACTTGATGCTCCCTTCCCTGACGAGATCGATCCCGGGGGGCGAGCCGTTCGAGGCGACGACCTTGATCGGCTTGTTGAGGAGGTCGCGGGTCTTGAGGGTCCGGACGACGGCCGCGGCCATGTCCTCGTTGAAGACGAAGAGGACGCCGAACTTGGTTCCGGACTCCACGAGGTCCTGGGCCTGGTTGACGGCGACGTTCGGGTCGTACTTGCCGTCGCGGATCGCGACGATCTTGTTCTTGCCGAGCCGGGCGACCTCGGGCTCGAAGGCCGCGCGGAACATCTGGACGGGCACGTGCTCGAAGAGACCCATGATCATCGCGATGTTCTCGCCGGGGTAGTTCTTGGCGATGTAGCCGGCGACGTCCTTGCCCATGGCCCCCCAGTCGAAGTCGATGCAGGCGACGATGTCGAAGCCCGACTTGAGGGCGAGGCCCGCGTTGTCCGTCACGACGAGGGGAATGCCCGCGGCCGCGCACTTCTTGGCGGCGATGTTGGCGCCGTTCTGGTTGAACGTGAATACGCACATGCCGTCGACGCCCTGGTTGATGAGGGAGTCGATGTTCGCGATCTCCTTCTCTGGATCGTAGTTCGAGTTGAGGACGATGACCTTCGCCCCCGCCCTCTCGGCGGCGTAGACGAAGCCGTCGACGTCCCTCTTGTACCACGTGTCCGGTCCCGGCGTCACATAGCCGTAGACGAGCTGCTTGCCCGCCGGCGCGGCCATGGCGGGAACGAGCCCGCCGGCCAGCATGAGGACGGCGAGGACCGCGAAAAGAAACCTGCTCTTCATATGCACCTCCTGGAACCTGGTTGAATCAGCGCTCTTCCGGTATGTCGAGCGCCTTTAGAGTCTCGCGGAGCCAACCGAGCGAGCGCTCGATGAGGGGACCGCCTTGACCTTCGCACTCGAGGCTCAGGGTCCCGGCGTAGCCCGAGTCCCTGAGCGACGAGAGGATCTTCTTGATGTTGTCCGCGTTGACTCCGTCGCCGATCGCGCTGTGGCTTATGCCTATGCCGGTATCCTTGCCCCGGGCGGCCTCGGCGAGGCTCTTCGCGACGTCCTTTATATGGACGTGCTTTATCCGTCCGATGAAGCGCTTGCAGAACGCGACGGGATCGTTGCCCGCGATGAAGGAGTTGCCGGTGTCGAAATTGAGGCCGAGTCGCTCCGACTTCGCGAAATCGAGCATCTTCCCGATCATGTCCGGCTTGGTCGTGAAATAGCCGTGAATCTCGATGTTGATGTTGATGCCGTAGGCCTCGGCCGTCTCCACGATGAGGCCGTAGCTCCGCTTCATCGACTCGAGGGCCTCGGCGTCCGTCAGCCCTTCGGGCTTATGCAGGCCATCGGTCGTCGCTATGTTCGGACAGCCCGCGAGCTTGGCCCAGGGGATGGTCTTGAGCACGTAGGGGACCCCGTAGGTGGGGCCATCCTTGCCCGAGAGGGGGTAAGCGGCATCGACCTGGGAAAAAGATACTCCGTACCGGGCCATCTTCTCTCGCAACAGGAGGGGGTCCTCGATGAGGGAAATATGGGGGAAGTAGCCGAGGCCGTGTATCCACGCGACCCCCTCCAACACGCCGCACTCGATGGAACGGACCTGGTTTCGCTGGGCCCACTGAAGGCATTTCTCGAAACTGAATACCGCCGAATTGAAGGCATCAGTGTGGAATCCTATTCGCATGAGCACCCCCAGTGGCCCAAGGAAGCCGAAATGACTTATTCTAATAACTTATACCAACATATATCATTCCAAAAATCGGAATCTGTCAAGCCGGAATCCGAAACTTGTGCTTGGCGTGAAAACGCCTTCGGGCAATACTTTCGCCATGGTGCAACACCCCAAGATAGCCCTGATCGGCGCGGGAAGCCTGAGCCACGGCAAACGCCTCGTCGACGACCTCCTCGGCGTCGGCGAGTTCGCGGGAGGGCGGCTGACCCTCATGGGCGCCAATCTCGAGCGCCTCGAAGTCGTCGGCAATTACGCGAAGCGGGCCGCCGCCGCCGTCCTCCCCTCCCTGGAAGTCGAGGTGACGACCGATCGGAATCTCGCCCTCGAGGACGCGGCTCTCGTCTTCTCGCTCTTCGACGCCGGAGGCTTCTCCGCCTTCGATCTGGATTTCGGCATTGTCCGTCGCTACGGGCTGGACGTCTGCATCGGCGACACCGTGGGCCCTCTCGGCGCGATGCGCGCCCTCCGCAACGGAAGAGTCATGCTCGACCTCGCCGGCGCGATGTCCGAGATCTGTCCCGAGGCCCTCCTGGTGAACTACGTGAACCCTATGGCGCCGATGGTCGCCGCGGCGGCGGCGCGGGGAATAGCCTGCATCGGCATCTGCGGAGGCATCGAGGCGACCCGAGGCTTCGCGGCGAAAACGCTGGGGCTCGACAGGAGGGAGCTGCGGACGGTCTTCGCGGGCGTAAACCATCTCGCGTGGCTTCTCGAGCTGGAAGGCCCCGGCGGCGATTGCTATCCGCGGTTCCGCGAGTTCATGCGCGATCCGGAGCGAAGGGGAGAGGAGGCGGTCCGCTTCGAGATCCTCCAGCAGTTCGGGTATTTCGTCACCGAGAGCTCGGGCCACGTCTCGGACTTCCTTCCCTGGTTCAGGCGCAATCCGGAGCTTAGGAGCCGCTATTGCTACGCGCCGGGCTATTCGGGGGCCTCGGGCGCCTACCACAAACTGATGGGCTTCGCCCAGCGCCACCTCGGCGATTCGGACTACCTCGAAGGCGAGGCCCCTTCGCGGGAGCGGAGTGAGGATTACGGCCCCTTCATAGCCGAAGCCGTCCTCGGCGGGAGGAGCTTCCGGTTCCACGGGAACGTGATGAACGGACCGGGCGCCTCGGCGCCGACGCTTCCGGGTCTCCCGGCCTCCGCCTGCGTCGAGCTCCCCATCCTCCTCGAGGGAGGTCGACTGAGCGTCCCGAAGGCTCCCGGCCTGCCGCCGGCCCTCGCCGCGCTCTGCGCGCCCAGCGCCATCCAGCACGGTCTCGTCCTGCAATCGCTCCTGTCCGAGGATCCGGAGCTCCTCTTCGCCGCGATAGCCCAGGACCAGCCGACCTCGGCTGTCCTGGACCTGCCCGCCATCAGAAGCCTCGCCTCCGAGCTCCTCGCCGCCAACGCGGCCTGGCTGCCGCCGGGCTTCGCGAGGCCACTGGGCGCCACCGTGGACGCGTCGACGCGGCCCTCGCGCGGAAGGAGGGAGAGGGGAGACCCGATACTAGACCTGGTCAGGAACTTCGAGAGGAAGGCTCGGCGGGAGGATAGAGGGTCCGGACGGAATCCCGACTCATGATGGTCGTCTCGATCACGCTCCGAGTCCGCAGCCTCACCTCGGGATGGTAGATGCGGTCGAGCATGAGCTTGGCGGCGAACTCGCCCATGTACTCGCTGGGGTGGTCGAGCGAGGTCAGGCGAGGGAAGGAATAGCGCGCGAGGTCGGAGTTGTCGAAGGCGATGAGGGAGAGGTCCTCGGGGATCCTGATGCGATTGCGGCGCGCCTGATGCATGAACATGAAGGCCTCGTCGTCGGAGGAGCATATGATCGCCGTAGGCAGTTTCCCGTGCGATTCGAAGAGCTTGCGGATCTGCCCGTAGCTGCCGAAGGACGAGGTCTGGCCGTGTATCCCGACGAGCCATTCTTCGCTGATCCCCGCGCCGACCTTGGCGAGGAAGGCGGCGATCCCCTCCTTGCGAAGGACCTTAGGACGATAGTTGGAGCTGTAGATCAGCCCGATGTCGCGATGGCCCCGCTCCCAGAGATACTCCGCGGCGCGGCCGCCGGCGGCGGTCTCGTCGATGACGATGCTCGTGAAATCGTAGCCGGGGTACTCGGCGTCGAGGAGCACGACGGGGATGCCCTCGGCCTCGAAATCGCCGAGGAGGTCCGCGTTGCCGCTCTTCCCCTCTTCCTGCACGGGGGTGATTATGATCCCGTCGATGCCGCGCTTCCGGAGGGAGAGCAGGACCGAGCGTTCCTGCGCGGCGTCGTACCAGGACTCGTTGAGGAGGAGGGTATAGCCCTCTCTCTGGACCATCTGGTTGCAGGCCGACACGATGCGAGGGAAAATATAGGAAGAGATGCGGAAGGAGACCATGCCGATGAGCATCGAGCGGCTCTGGGTGCGCTTGACGCAGAATGTCCCGATGCCTTGGCGGCTCTCGACGAGCCTTTCCTTCGTAAGCTCGTTCACCGCTTGGCGCACCGCGTTCCGCGACACGTCGAATTGGGCCATCAGCTCGGATTCCGAAGGCAGCTTCTCGCCGGGGATTATGAGACCCGATTCGATCTTCGTGCGGAGGAAGGTCTGGACAGTCTCGTATTTCTTCATTCCCGCTCGCTTGTTGGCATGAGTCCAGGCATTGTACGTCGATGGAACACCGGTGGCAAGGACGTCGGAGGCGATGGACGCCGCCACGCGGGGCCGCTACTCAAACCGGAAAGGCGGTGATCCCTACTGCCGCTTCTCCATCGGCTCGTAGTGCCTGTCTTCCGGGCCGGTGTAGATGCTCTCCGGGCGGAATATCCTGTTGCCTTCGCGCTGCTCGAGGATGTGCGCGAGCCAGCCGGGAATCCTGGCTATGGCGAAGATGGGGGCGTAGAGGTATTTCGGAATTCCGAGGAGGTAGTAGACGGAGCCCGAATAGAAATCCACGTTCGGATAGATCTTCTTGTCCTTGGATTCGAACCTGGGCGTCGCGAGCTCCTCGATCTTCTTGAGCATGTCGAGATGCTCGTGATTGCCCTTCTTGGCCGAAAGAGCCTTGAGGAAATCCTCCATGATCTTCGAGCGCGGGTCCTTCGTCTTGTAGATGCGATGCCCCATGCCCATGATCTTCTGGGTTTCCTCGAAGGCCTTGCCGACCCAGGCCTCCACCTTGTCCACCGAGCCGATCTGCTCGAGCATCCCGAATACCTTCTCGTTCGCTCCCCCGTGCAGGGATCCGTAGAGGGCGCCAATCGCCGCCGCTATGCTGCAATAGCAGGTGGACAGCGTGGACGCCACCACGCGCGCGGTGAAGGTCGAGGCGTTGAAGCCGTGCTCGGCGTGGAGGACCAGGCAGGCGTCCATGATCTTCCCTTCCTCCTCGTCGGGCTCGCGCCCGCGGATCATATAGAGGAAGTTCGCGCCGTGCGAGAGGTCCATCCTGGGCTCGAGATAGTCCTGCCCGTTCTTGAAGCGGGCGTAGGTAGCGGCCACCGTCGCGAGCTGGGCGACCTGATGGAGGGTCTGCCGGCAGTTGCAGGCGGCCGAGTGCTCGATCCTGTGCTCGACGTAGCCGGACAGGTAGGCCATCACCGATTGAAGGAGCTCCATGGGCTTCCCGCCTTCGGGGAAGTTGCGGATCATCTGGACGACCTTCGGATGGAGGGCCCTGGACGCCCGCATCTTCTGGGAGAACTCGTCGAATACGTACTTGGTCGGCAGCTTTCCGTACAGCAGGAGGTAGACCACCTCCTCGAAGCTCGAATGGGCGGCGAGATCCTCGATCGAGTAGCCGCGGTAGGACAGCCTGCCCTTCTCGCCGTCAATCTTGCATATAGCGCTTTCCCCGGCCACGACGCCCTCGAGACCCTTCGCGTAGGTCGCGCTCTCCATCCCTTCCTCCTCCATACTTCACAAACCGAGGATCAGCCTCTCGGGATCCTCGATGCATTCCTTTATCCTGATCAGGAAGAGCACCGCTTCCCGTCCGTCTATGAGCCTGTGATCGTAGGTCAGCGCGAGGTACATCATCGGCTTGACGAGCACCTCGTCGCCTACGGCCACCGGCCTGCGCTGGATCGCGTGCATGCCCAGGATGGCCGCTTGCGGATAGTTGGGGATCGGGGTCGACAGCATCGATCCGAAGACTCCGCCGTTGGTGATCGTGAAGGTGCCGCCCTGGAGCTCGGAGAGCTCTATCCTCTTGTCCCGCGCCCTGGCCGCGAGATCGCCCAGCCTGGTCTCTATCTCGCCGAAGCTCAGGCGATCGGCGTTCCGCAGCACGGGCACGAGGAGGCCGCGGTCGGTGGATACCGCGACGCCGATGTCGTAGAAGCCGGGGCTGACGAGCTCGTCGCCCTCGATTCGGCTGTTGACGACCGGAAACTCCTGCAGCGCCTTCGTCGCGGCCTTGACGAAGAAGGACATGTAGCCCAGCTTGACTTCGTATTTCGCCTGGAAATCCTCGCCGAAGTCCTTGCGTATCCGCATGAGCTTTTCCATGTCGACTTCGTTGAAAGTGGTGAGGTGGGCGGCCTCCTGCCTCGCCTGCACGAGGCGGCGGGCGATGGTCTTCCTCATCATGGACAAGGGACTGCGCGTTACGTCCTGGGACCCGCCAGCGACCGGCGGCTTCTCGACGGCGACGGGCGGCTTCTCGGCGGCGACCGGCGGCGCCTCGACGGCGACGGGCGGCGCCTCGCTCCGCGGAACGATCGGGGCCGCCGCCGCGGGCTTGGCGTCGGTATCGATGTAGGCTACGACCTGGCCGATCGAAACGACGGCGCCCGCGGCGACCAGGATCTCGAGCCTGCCGCCTTCGGGCGAGGGCACGGTCATGCTCGCCTTCTCGGATTCGAGCTCGAATAGGCCCTCGCCCTTACCGACGAGCTCGCCGTCCTTCTTGAGCCATGCGGCGACCTGCCCCTCCGTGATCGATTCGCCGACAGTCGGGACTTTGATCTCCTGCTTCATGTTTCGGCGCCTTTCCGCGAGCCGAAGGCGGCGTCCAGGATCTCGGCCTGCTCGCCGGCATGCCGCTCGTGCGAGCCGGTCGCCGGACTGGCGCTCGCCTTCCGGCCTACGTAGCGCAGCGGAAGATCGGGGAAGGAGGCCTCGATGTTCTCCCGCATGAAATTCCAGGCCCCTCTGTTCTTGGGCTCTTCTTGCGCCCAGGTCAGGGAGGCGGCCGACGGATACCTCGAGATGATCTCCCCGAGCTCGGGCAGGGGAAAGGGATAGAGCCGTTCTATCCTCAGTATGGCGGTGTCCCTCGGGCCGGCTTCCTTCCGCCGCTGCGCGAGATCGTAGTAGATCTTGCCCGAGCAGAGGACGATCGCGCTCGCGTCGGCGGGCGGCGCGGGATCGTCCAGGACGGCCCTGAAGCCCGAGGCGGTGAAGTCCGCGATCGGCGAGAGGACCGCGGGGTGCCGGAGCAGGCTCTTCGGAGTCATGACGACGAGCGGCTTCTTCGCGGGATCCTTGGCCTGGGCGCGAAGGAGATGGAAATACTGCGCCGGAGTGGTCGGGTTGGCGACTCTGATGTTGCCCTCGGCGCAGAGGAGGAGGAATCGCTCGAGGTGGGCGCTCGAGTGCTCGGGCCCCTGGCCTTCGTAGCCGTGGGGAAGGAGGAGGACGAGACCGACGGACGCGCCCCACTTGGCCTCGGCGGCGATGATGTAATTGTCTATGATGACCTGGCCGCCGTTCGAGAAGTCGCCGAACTGCGCCTCCCACATCACGAGGGCGTCCTTGAATTCCGCGGCGTAGCCGTACTCGAATCCGAGCACTCCGAATTCCGACAGCGGGCTGTCGAAGAGGGCGATCTTCCTCTGGCCGGGCGCTATGTGGTCGAGGGGAACGTAGAAGGAGCTCGTCCTCTCGCCGGCCTCCCACCACACGAGGTGGCGCTGGGAGAACGTGCCTCGCTCCGAGTCCTCGCCCGAAAGCCTCACGTGGACGTCCTCGACGAGGAGACTCCCGAAGGCCGCCGTCTCGGCGAGCGCCCAATCGAGGAGCCCCTTTTCCCTGAAGGTCCTGAGCTTGCCCGTCACGATGGATTTGAGCTTGTCGTGGATCCGCAAGCCTTCGGGCACGGCGGAAACGCCCTCCACGATGCGCGAGAGCTCCGCCTCGCCGATGCGGGTCTCCGCGCTGGGTCCTTCGCCGCCCGTCCCGCCTTCGGGGAGGGGCTCCCGCCCGGACCGGGCGCGCTCGCCGTGCAGCGCGGCCTCGAGCTTCGCCGCGTAGGCCTTCCTCATATCCTCCAGGTCGGCCGCCGAGAGCAGACCGGAGGCGACGCATTCCTCTCCGTAGAGCGCCGCGGCCGAGGGATGGGCCTGGATGAGGTCGTACATGAAGGGATGGGTGAAGGACGGCTCGTCGCCTTCGTTGTGACCGTGCCTCCGGTAGCAGAAAATGTCCACGACCACGTCGCTGCCGAAGGCTTGCCGGAAGTCCAGGGCCGTCCGCATGACGCGAACGACCGCCTCCGGCCTGTCTCCGTTGACGTGGAAGACGGGCACGGGATTCATCTTCGCGATATCCGTCGGATTCAGGTTCGAATGCGCGTTGCGCGATGGCGTCGTGAAGCCGATCTGGTTGTTGATCACCACGTGGACCGTCCCGCCCGTGCCGTAGCCCTCGAGCTGGGACATGTTGAAGGTCTCGGCGACGACGCCCTGGCCGGCCAGCGCCGCGTCGCCGTGGATTATCACGGGAAGGACCTTCTTCCCGCCGGCGTCGCCCAGGAGGTCCTGGATCCCGCGGGCCCGCCCCTCGACGACGGGACCGACCGACTCGAGGTGGCTCGCGTTGGGCGACAGGCTTATCTCGACGGAGGAGCCGTCTTCGTTCCTGTGCACCGAGGAATAGCCGATGTGGTACTTCACGTCGTCCGAGCCGCCGAAGACGCCGGGCGTGAAGCCCTCCTCGAAGAGGTAGAAGAGCTCCTCGAGCGGCTTCCCGACGATGAGGGCGAGGATGGTGAGCCTGCCGCGGTGGGCGGCCCCCATCGAGATGCGCTCGATCCCGCGCGGACCGGCGCCGTCCAGGAGGAAATGCAGGGCCGGTATGACGGCTTCCGATCCCTCGAGCGAGAAGCGCTTCTGGCCGATGAAGGTCCTCTGCAGGAAGCGCTCGAGCTCCTCCGCCTCGACGAGGTCCCGGAGGATGATCCTTCGCTGCCCCTCGTCCAGGACCTTCGGGTAGGCGGGGCCCTCCATCCTGGAGATGAGCCATTCGCGCATGTCCTTGTCCTGGATGTGGAGGAACTCGGCGCCGACGTAGCCGCAATAGACGCCGCGGAAGGCGTCGAGTATGTCCTTGAGCGGCATCGTCCGGCGGATGCCGCCGCCGGCGAAGAAGCTCGAGTCCAGGTCCCGCTCGGAGAGGCCGAACTCCTCGAGGCCGAGGCGATGATAGCTCTTCGCCTTGACCTGGATGAGCGAGGTGAACTTCTCCGAGTAGGATTCGCCGAGGGGATTGAGGTCGGCGTAGAGATAGCCCACGTCCCTGTAGGCCCACAGGAGGCTATCGACCCTGCTCTGCTTGTAGGCGGGGTCGTCCTCGCCGGAGCAGCCCGCGCTCAAGGCTCCGGTCGATGTGCCCGCGACGAGGGGCGAGCCGACGTGGAAATCCTCGGGGCGGTTGTCCAGGGCGCTCGCGGCCGCGTCGCCGGCCGGGCGGGCCTCCGAAAGCAGGTCCTCGAGAAGCTCGAAGCTGTTGTTGAGCATCCTAGCCCCGCAGGGCCTCGGGGACTTGGTCCGGGCGGTCGACCACGCGCACGCCCGCGTCGCCGAAGGCCTTGATCTTGGAATCGGGCGTGCCGCGGCTTCCCGAGATGATCGCTCCCGCGTGCCCCATCTTCTTCTCCGCCGGAGCGGTCCGCCCCGCGATGAAGGCGACGACCTTCTTGGAGAAGCCGCGCTTGATGAACTCGGCGGCCTCTTCCTCGGCCTCTCCGCCGATCTCCCCGATGAGGACGACGGACGAAGTGTCCGGGTCGTCCTCGAACAGGCGCAGGACGTCGACGAAGCTGAGGCCCGTGATGGGATCTCCTCCGATGCCGATGCAGGTGGATTGGCCCAGCCCGGCCTTGGTGAGGTTATAGACGATCTCGTAGGTCAGGGTGCCCGAGCGCGATATCACCCCGACGCCTCCGGAGCTGTGTATCTGCCCCGGCATGATGCCGATCTTGCATTTGCCGGGAGAGATGAGGCCGGGGCAATTGGGCCCGATCAGGACCTTGCCGCGCTCCTTGACGTACTGGTAGTTCTGCGCCATCTCGACCAGGGGGACGCCCTCGGTGATGCAGACGATGAGGCGGATCGAGCTGTCCGCCGCCTCGCGCATCGCCGCCGAGGCGAAGCGCGCGGGCACGAAGATGATGCTCGCGTCCGCGCCCGTGGCGCGCGCCGCCTCGTCCACGCCTTCGAACACGGGCATCGAGTCCAGGCTCTGGCCCCCCTTGCCCGGCGTGACGCCGCCGACGACCTTGGTCCCGTAGGCGAGCATGCTCCTCGCGTGGAAAGATCCGTCCCTGCCCGTGATGCCCTGAACGATGACCTTCGTGTCCCCGTCCACCAGGATGCTCATGCGACTACCTCTTTCCCTTCAGGCGACGTAGGCAACGACGCGCTTGATCGCCTCGCCGAGGTCGTTGTACGCCTCGATCCCCGCATCCCGCAATATTTCCCTGGCCTTGGCGTCGTTGGTGCCGATCAGCCTGATCACCGTCGGCACGCCGATCTCGATCATCGACTTCGCCTTGATGATGCCGTTCGCCACGTCGTCGCAGCGCGTTATCCCGCCGAAGATGTTTATGAGGATGGCCTTCACTCCGGGCTTCCTGAGGAGGATGGAGAAGGCCTTGACCACTTTCTCGGGGTTCGAGCTCCCCCCGATGTCCAGGAAGTTGGCGGGAGCCGCCCCGTAATGCTTGATGAGATCCATCGTGGCCATCGAGAGCCCCGCGCCGTTCACCATGCAGCCGATGTTCCCGTCCAGTCCCACGTAGCTGAGGCCGGCCTCGCGCGCCTCTATCTCGTCGCCGCCGTACTCGTCGGAGTTGCGCAGGGCGAGGAGCTCCGGATGCATCGGGAGGCCGTTGTCGTCGACGACGATCTTGGCGTCGAGGGCGACGAGCTTCCCTCCTTCGACCAGGGAAAGCGGGTTCAGCTCGACCAGGCTGCAATCCTTCTCGACGCAGAGGCGAAAGAGCGAGGCCGCGATTTCCAGGAGGCTGCGGGCGATCTGCGGACCCAGCTCGCCCGAGTCGATCCCCGCGAGGAAGGCCGCCTCGTCGGGGCCGCGGAAGGGATCGAGTCTTATATGCCGGATCCTTCCCGGATGGCCGGCCGCGGCCTCCTCGATGGTGATTCCGCCCTTGTCGCTGAACACCGCCTCGATGCCCTTGGCGCCGCGGTCGACGAGGACGCTCAGGTAATACTCCTTGACGCTCTTCACCGCCCGGGTCACGAGGACTTTGCGGACTTTCTGGCCCCCGATCTCGAGCCCGAGGATCCGCCCGGCGACGGTCGCGGCCTCCTCCGGCGTCCTGGCGATCCTGACCCCGCCGGCCTTTCCCCTGCCGCCCGCCAATACCTGGGCCTTGACGACGACCATCCCGCCCAGGCGGGCCTGGATGGCGGACGCAGCCTCGGGGGAATCCGCGACTTCGGCCTCGGGCACGGGAACTCCGTACAGGTCGAGCAGCTGCCGAGATTGGTATTCCATCAATTTCACGGTCTACCTCTTCTCACTTACGCAGGCTCTCTATCTTCCTCTTGGTTAAGTTAATACTTTTCGTGACCTTTATGCCTCGCGGGCACACTTGAGTGCAGCGAAATTTGTTTTCGCAGGCCCATACCCCGTCGGGCCGGTCCAAGGAGGGGAGGCGATCGGCCGTCCCCCGGTCGCGGCTGTCGAAGACGAAGCGCGCGGCGTTGAGCACGGCCGCCGGCCCGATGAAGGCGGGGTTCTTCTCGCGTATCACCGGACAGGCCGAGTAGCAGGATGCGCACAGGATGCACTTGGTGGGATCGTCTATCGCCTCCCTTTCGGCCTGGCTCTGCTTCCTCTCCCTGGGGCCGGCGGGCTCGTCGTTGATGAGGTAGGGCCTCACCGAGCGATAGGCCGAGAAGAATCTCTCCTGGTCGACCATGAGGTCCCGCTGCACCGGCAGGCCCTTCAGAGGCTCGATCCGGATCGAGGAGCCGTCGGCGGCTCCCAGGTCCCGCAGGATGGTCTTGCAGGCGAGCCGCTCCTCCCCGTCGATCAGCATCGCGTCGGAGCCGCAGATTCCGTGGGCGCAGCTCTTGCGGAAGGCGAGGCTTCCGTCGAGGTAGGTCTTGATGTGGACGAGGCCGTCGAGCACCCTGCTCTCGGGCGGGAGCTCGAGCTCGTAGCCCTCGAAATGGGGGGCGGCGTCCTTCTCGGGATCGAAGCGTTGGATCGTAAAGGTTATGCGCATCAGTATACCCTCGGCTTGGGAGCGAACAGGCTCGTGTCGACGTCCTTGTACGAGAATTCCGGAGCTCCCTCCGTCAGCTTCGCGAGCGAATGCCTGAGCCAGCGAGCGTCGTCCCGCTCGGGGAAGTCGTCGCGGGTGTGGCCCCCCCTCGATTCCTCGCGCCGGAGCGCGGCGTGGGCGGTGACGAAGGCGAGATCGAGGAGATTCTCGAGCTCGAGGAGCTCGAGGAGATCGGTATTGAAGGCCGAGTTGCCGTCCTGGACCCTGGCCTCCCGGTACTGGTCGCGCAGATCCTCGACCGTCCCTATGGCGGCGCGGATCTCCTCGCCGGTCCGGATTATGCCGACCTTCTCCATCATGGTCTTCTGCAGGGTCTCCCGGATCGCCCCTCCATGGGCGCCCTTGCCCGTTTTCAGCCGCGCGATCTTGTCGCGGGCGTAGGAGTCGCTCCCCGAGGGGAGATGGCCCAGGTCCGCGTTCGCCGCGTACTCGGCGATGTGCCTTCCCGCCCTCCTGCCGAAGACCACGAGGTCGACGAGGCTGTTCGTGCCCAGCCTGTTGGCGCCGTGGACCGAGACGCAGGCGCATTCCCCCGCGGCGTAGAGCCCGGCGTAGGTCCCCTTGCCCTCTCCGCGGAGGACCCTGCCGTTGTGGTCCGTCGGCACGCCGCCCATGCCGTAGTGCGCCGTCGGCTGCACCGGGATCGGCTGGGTGACGGGGTCTATCTTGAGGTAGACGCGGCAGAATTCGGCGATGTCGGGGATCTTCTCCTCCACGACCTGCTTGCCGAGCCCGGTCGCGTCCAGGAGGACGTAGTCGTCGATCTGCCGGTCGCCCCTCATGCCGTTGCCGCGCTTGAGCTCGCTCAGTATCGCCTTGCTTATGAGATCGCGCGGCGCCAGATCGCGGAGCTTGGGCGCGTACTCTTCCATGAAGGCTTCGCCGCGCCGATTCTTCAGGATGCCGCCCTCGCCCCGGACGGCCTCGGTGATCAGGATGCCCATGCCCGCGATGCCCGTGGGATGGAACTGATAGAACTCCATGTCCTCGAGGGGCACTCCCCTGCGGAGGGCCAGGGCCAAGCCGTCGCCCGTGTTCGCGTAGGCGTTGGAGGTGGTCTTGAACATCCTGCCGAAGCCGCCGGTCGCGAGCATGACGGCCTTAGACCTGATCGTATGCAGCTCTCCCGTGGCGAGCTCGAGGACGACGAGTCCCTTGCAGGCGGGACCGTCCATGATGAGGTCGACCGCGAAGTACTCGTTGTAGAAGTCGACTTCGTTCTTGATGCACTGCTGATACAGGGTCTGCAGGATCATGTGGCCGGTCCTGTCGGCGGCGTAGCAGGCCCGTCGCACCGGAGCCTCGCCGAAGTTCCGGGTGTGGCCGCCGAAGCGGCGCTGGTCGATGAGGCCGTCGGAAGTCCTCGAGAAGGGCAGGCCCATGTTCTCGAGGTCGTAGACCGCCTGGACCGCCTCTTCGGCGAGGATGCGGGCCGCATCCTGGTCCACGAGATAGTCGCCGCCCTTGATCGTGTCGAAGGCGTGCCACTCGGGCTTGTCCTCCTCGAGGTTGCCGAGGGCGGCCCCTATGCCGCCCTGGGCCGTGCCGGTGTGGCTGCGGACCGGGTAGAGCTTGGAGATGACCGCGACCCTGCCCGATCCCGAGGCCTCGAGGGCCGCATAGAGCCCCGCGCCCCCC
Organism: uncultured Treponemataceae bacterium; assembly: GCA_964404145.1. Classification (GTDB taxonomy): domain Bacteria; phylum Spirochaetota; class Spirochaetia; order Treponematales; family Rectinemataceae; genus UBA1306. Next base: position 81,288 of record CAYOIX010000004.1, on the reverse strand, counting down.
GCGCCGACGATCACCGCATCGTATTCGCGCTGCATTGCCCCTCCTTAGTCTCGAGCCAGATTGAGCACGCCGCCGGCCAGGAGGATCTTCCGATGCCGGGGAGAAGCCTCGAGGACGACCCTCGCGATCGAGCCGCCTACGCGGAGATCGATCTCCTCGGCGCCCGAGGCGACGAAATCGCGGATGCCCGAGAGCTCGACGAGGTCGCCCTGGGCGATGTTCTCGTAGTCGCTCGCGTCGGCGAAGACGAGGGGGAGTATGCCGAAGTCGATGAGGTTCTCCTTGTGGATCCTCGCGAAGCTCTTCGCGATCTTGAGCTTGACGCCGAGGTATCGCGGCGCCAGCGCGGCGTGCTCCCGCGACGATCCCTGACCGTAGTTCTCGCCGCCCACGACCGCGCCCCCTCCCTTGGCGCCCGCGCGCTTGGCGAAGTCCTTGTCTATCACGTAGAACACGTAATTGCTGATCTCCGGGATATTGCTGCGGAGGGGCAGGACCTGGGTGCCGGCCGGCATGATGATGTCCGTGCTGACATTGTCCTTGACTTTGATGAGCACTTCGCCCCTGAAGGCGTCCTCGAGCGCGGGGAAGCGCGGGAAGGGCTTTATGTTCGGTCCCTTGATGAGCTCCACCTCGCCGGGGTCGGCCGGCGGTAGGACGAACCACGCGGGATTGTAGCTGTACCTGTCCGGGTACACGATGCCGGGATAGCTCCCGAGAGTCCTCGGGTCCGTGATCCTCCCCGTGAGCGCGGAGGCAGCGGCGGTTTCGGGGGAGCAGAGATACACGGCGTCGTCCAGGGTGCCGCTCCTCCCCTTGAAGTTGCGCGGAAAGGTCCGGAGCGAGTTGGTGCCCGTGGCCGGCGCCTGTCCCATGCCGATGCAGCCGAGGCAGCCGGGCTCGTGCACTCTCGCTCCGGCGTCGATCAAGGCGCGGAGCCCCCCCGCGGCCAGGATGTTCTCCAGCGTCTGACGGCTGCCCGTGTTGATCTCGAAGCTGACATCGGGGTCCCTGATCTTGCCTTCCACGATCTTCGCGGCGATCATGAAGTCGCGGAAATCGCCGTTGCACGACGAACCGATGATCACCTGATGCACTTTGACCTCGCCCAGCTCGCGCGCGGCCTTGACGTTGTCGGGATTGCTGGGGCAGGCGACCATGGGCTCGATGCCGCCCAGGTCCACCTCGGTGGTCGCTTCGTACTCCGCGCCGGCATCGGCCGAAAGGGCCACGTAGTCCCCGCGCCGGGAGTTGCGCTCGAGGAAGTCCTCGGTGACCTCGTCCGAGGGGAAGATGCAGGCGGTGAAGCCCATGTCCACGGACATGTTGGCGACGGTCGCGCGGGCCGCCATATCCATGTTGCGCAGGCCGGGACCGTCGAACTCCATGATCTTGCCGATGCCGGCGGCGCAGCTATGCTCCCCCAGCAGGCTGAGGATGAGATCCTTGCCGGAGACGAAGGGCTGGAAGGCCCCCTCGACCCGTATCCGCCAGATCTCGGGCACGTTGATGTAATAGGGCAGGCCGGCCATGGCCATCGCCACGCTGATCCCGCCGGCGCCCATGGCGAGCATGCCGAGGCAGCCACCAGTCGTCGTATGGCTGTCCGAGCCGAGGAGGGTCTTGCCGGGAACGCCGAATCTCTGGCGCTGGATGTGGTGCGAGACCCCGTTCCCCGGCTGGGAGAGGATGACCCCGTATTTCCTCGCGGCCGACTGGAGGAAGCGGTGGTCGTCGGCGTTCCTGTAGTCGGTCTGGATGACGTTGTGGTCGATGTAGCTGACCGCCAGCTCGTTCTTGATCCTCTTGAGCCCCATGGACTCGAACTCGAGGTACACCATCGTACCCGTCGCGTCCTGGGTCAGGGTCTGATCGATCCTGAGGCCGATCTCCTCTCCCGGGACCAGTTCGCCTTCGATCAAGTGCGCTTTTAGAATCTTCTCGGCTATCGTACCTTTCATGGCGATCGCCCTCCGTCTCGAGCTGGGGTCATGGCTGGCGTTCGGTCTATAGCCAGCTAAGCATAGCATCATTGCTCTCGCTGTCAAGCTTCGCGGCCAGGGGCGGGCCGCGCCCGACATCGTCCTTGCTCCGCGGCGATAAGGGCCCTATACTCGTGGCAATTAAAGCCCGACCCCAATGGAGCCGGAAGGGAGCCAGAGATGAAGCAGTACGTGAGGTGCAAGGCTTGCGGATACATCATGGAGGCCAGCAAAGTCGGCAAGTTCTGCCCGGCCTGCGGTGTCTCGTCGAAGGTCTTCGAGCCCTACGAGGAGAGGATCTCCGAGGAGCGCAAGCGCGTCCTCGACCTCCACATCCATCCCATCATCGTGCATTTAGCCCAGGCGCTGGCGCCCATGCTCGTCATCCTCGCGGCGGCGCTCGCCGTCATCGGCGAGGGCTCGCTCAAGTCCGCCCTGCTCGATACGACGCGGGTCCTCGCGGCCTTCCTGCCCGTCGCCGTCGTCCTGGCCTTCGTCGCGGGTCTGATAGACGGGAACCTGCGCTTCCATAAAGTGAGCACTCCATTGCTCGTCAAGAAGATGGTGGTCGGAGCCCTCTTCTTCCTGGTCTCGCTGGGCGCCGCCGGCCTGGCCCTGTTCGCGGGCCTCGACGGGATCGGGATCGCGCCCTTCGCGGTCCTCGAGCTCTTGGCCCTGGTCGCGGCCGTACTCCTCGGCAACTGGGGCTTCGGGCTTCTGTCTTCGCGGTTCCCGGGCAAATAGCCGATCCTAGGCTAAATCATCTCCTCGGGCTTGACCAAGGCGTCGAATTCCTCGCCGCTCAGGATGTCCAGCTCCACGGCCGCCTGCCTGAGGGTCAAGTCCTTCTCGTGCGCGAGCTTGGCTATCCTCGCGGCCGCGTCGTAGCCGATGCGCGGGTTGAGGGCGGTCACCGTCATGAGACTCCGGCCCAGGTCCTCGCGGATGCGCTTCTCGTCGGCCCTGATCCCCCTGATGCAGCGCTCGTCGAGGCTGGCCATGGCCCCCGCGAGGAGGTCGATGGACTGGAGCAGGCTGTAGATGATGACGGGCTTGTAGACGTTGAGCTCCAGCTGGCCCGAGGCCCCGGCGATGGTGATGGTCGCATGGTTGCCGAAGACCCGGGCGCAGACCATGGTCATCGCCTCGACCTGAGTCGGGTTGACCTTGCCCGGCATGATAGAGGAGCCGGGCTCGTTCTCGGGGAGGAGGAGCTCGCCGAGGCCGCACCTCGGGCCCGAACCGAGCAGTCTGAGGTCGTTGGCGATCTTCATGAGGCCCGCGGCCAGGGCGTCGAGCGATCCCGACAGGCCGACGAGGTCGTCGTGGGCGGCCATATAGGCGAATTTGTTCGGCGCCGCCTTCAAGGGCAGACCGCTGAGGGCGGCCAGCTCCTCGCAGGCGAGCTCGGCGAAGCGCACCGGGGCGTTGAGCCCCGTGCCCACCGCGGTGCCGCCAAGCGGCAGGAGCATCGACTCCTTGACCGCGGCCTCGATCCTGCCGATCCCGAGCCTCAGCTGTTCAGCGTAGCCCGAGAATTCCTGGCCCAGGCCGATCGGCACCGCGTCCTGGAGATGGGTCCTTCCCGTCTTCACGATGCCGCGGAAATCGCTCGCCTTCGCCTCGAGCGAGCCTTGGAGGGCTCGGGCCGCCGGCAGGAGCTGGCTCTCGACCTTCAGCGCCGCCGACAGCTGCATGGCCGCGGGGAAGACGTCGTTGCTCGACTGGGATTTGTTGACGTCGTCGTTCGGGTGGAGGGGGCGCTTGGAGCCGAGGGCCTGGCCGGCCTTGGCGCTGGCGAAGTTGGCGATCACCTCGTTCACGTTCATGTTCGTCTGCGTGCCCGACCCGGTCTGCCACACCGAAAGGGGGAAGTGGTCGTCGAGCTCCCGGCGGAGTATCGCGTCGCAGGCGTCCGCGACGGCGGCGACCTTGTCCCCGGCCAGCTCGCCCAGCCGTCCGTTCGCGATGGCGGAGGCCTTCTTGATCGACGCGAGGGCGAGGATCACCTCGATCGGCATGATTTCGCGCCCGATGCGGAAGTTCTCGAGCGAACGCTGGGTCTGCGCGCCCCAGAGTCTGTCCGAGGCGACGCGGATCTCGCCCATGCTGTCCCGCTCGGTCCTGTAGTCCATGTCCGCTTCCCCCTCGCCTAATGTACAGGCCTACTCATCGCCGCGGCAAGCTGATATATAATCGATGCCGCAGTCTCGGAGAAAGAGGGAGGGGGTCGCCATGGCGGAAACGAAGACATCGCTGGAGGATGCGAGGGAAGTCGCGCGCGGCAAGCTCAAGGGCTTCTGCGCCGCCTACAAGATCTGCGACGGCCAGGACACCAGGATCTGCCAGGGCCACTCCTACGGCTCTCCGATAGGGATGGGAGGCCCCGGCACCGGCGCCTCCTTCGCCAACAATATCAAGGCTCTCGCCGAGCTCAAGCTCAACGCGCGGCTCATCGGGCCCGATTTCCAGCCCGATTGCCGCTACGCCTTCCTCGGCAGGGAGCTCGCGATGCCGATCATGGGGGCCTCCGTATCGGGAGTCAACAGTTTCGGCGGCGAGTCGGTGATCGGCGAGGCCGAATTCTGCCGCGCCGTCGTCCGAGGCTGCAAGGCGGCCCTTTCCATGGGCTGGAGAGGCGATTCCTTCAACTATTCGCCCGAGCGGCCCTACGGCATCGAGGCCATCGCCGAGGCCGGGGGCTGGGGCGTGCAGATAATCAAGCCGCGGGCCCAGGACGCGATCAAGCGCTTCATGGAGAAGGCCGAGGAATCGGGCTGCGCCGCGGTCGGGGTGGACGTCGACGGCCACGGCTCCTACGCCATGAACGCCCACGGCCAGCCCGTGTTCAGGAAATCCGTCGAGGAGCTGCGCGAGCTCGCCTCGGCGACCTCGCTGCCCTTCGTGATCAAGGGAGTGATGGGCCCCGAGGACGCCCTGGCCGTCGTCCAGGCGGGCGCCAAGGTCGTCGTGGTCTCGAACCACGGCGGCAGGGTGATCGACCACTCCCCGGGCACGGCCGAAGTCCTGCCTTCCGTCGTCTCGCGGATAGGCGGCAAGGCGACGATCGTCGCAGATGGGGGAGTGAGGACCGGCTACGACGTCCTCAAGATGCTCGCCCTCGGCGCGGACGCCGTCCTGGTCGGCCGCGACTTGGTCAGGGCGGCCGTAGGCGGCGGCGAAGAGGCCGTCCGCGCGCAGATGGAGATGCTCGCCTCCGATCTCAAGAAGGCGATGAAGATGACGGGCGTGGCGACGCTCGGCGAAATCACCGCGGACGTGCTGTGGAAGGCGCCGGAGCGCTAGCCGTCGCCGCTCGAGAGGGTAGGTCCCGATAACGTAAGAAATTCTTCATGCAATTTTTGGAAACTCTCGGGGCCCTCCGTGGTATCTTCAGTACGGATTCGTGCAGGAGGTTTCCATGAGACGTACTCTCGTAATCGCGCTCGCTCTCCTCGTTCCGACTGTGCTTCTCGCCCAGGGCCGCGGGGGCGACGAGACCGGCATGCTCAAAGGCTTCGGACTCGACGACGCCCAGGTCGCCCAGGTGACGGCCATCGAGAAATCGACCAGAGAGGCCCTGCGCGCCGATTTCACCCATATCGGGCTCATCCGGGCGCAGATAGCCGAGGCTCTCCTGCCCGCAGCGCCCGACGAGCAGACGATAAACGCGCTGATCGACAAGAAGGGCCAGCTCAGGATCGACATCGATAAGAATCTGATGTCCGCGCGGATACAGCTGGTCAAGATCATGGGAGAGGAGAATTTCGCCAAGTTCGCCAGGTTCGCGATGAGGCGCATGCCCTCCCGCTTCGGAGAGCGGCCTCCCATGGGGCCTTTCGGGATGGGCCCGGGATCCATGCCGCCGGAGCCGATGCGGGGAGAGGGCGACGGGAACGAGTAAGGCGCGCCGGATAGGCCCGGAAAGTCCGCGCGCCTGGAGGAGACCAGGATGATCAGGTTCGTGAACGGGGCTCTAGTGGGGATGCTGGCGGCGCTGGCGCTCGCCGGCTGCGCCACGACGCCGCAGATCGCAAAAGGCGCCTCGGACTTCCTCCAGACGGGCATGGCGAGCCCGAGACTCCGAGGCAACGAGTTCTACATGGCGATAGGCGAAGTCGATCTGTACAAATATGGCTTCTTCGGCAATCTCAAGCCGAGCGGCAAGACCGTCGAGATAGCCGTCGTCATCCAGGCCGACAAGGATACGGGTCAGGTCCTCAAGATCGCCACCATGCAGTCGAACTCGGAAAGCTCGGACAGCGGCTCGGATTACGAGAACGGAGTGGCGGTCGCCAACGGCTCCCCCTATGTCCTCTCCGACCTTCGCGGCGGCATATCGATCATCGATGTCATATCCTATCCCCGATGGCTCGACGCCATCGACGCCATGCGGGGCGCGATCGCCAAGCTGAGCACCTATACCACCTTCGCGGTGACCGATCGCAGGGAGATCGCCCCCGTAGTCGCGGTCGATGTCGGCTGGGCCTGGGACTTTTGGGGCTGGGGATGGGGCTGGAACCCGGGGTGGAGGCACGGCTACCACCGCCGCTGGAGGTAGCCTGCAAGGTCGCCAGGAGTAACTCGGGCCCGAGAATGAAAGCGATCCGAGCAGATATAACCACTCTGAGAGTGGACGCGATCGTCAACGCGGCCAACGAATCCCTCCTGGGCGGGGGCGGCGTCGACGGGGCCATCCACCGGGCCGCGGGTCCCGAGCTTCTGGAGGCCTGCCGCAAGCTAGGCGGCTGCCGGACCGGGGATGCCGCGATCACGCCGGGCTTCGGACTCCCGGCGAAATACGTCATCCACACCGTTGGACCGGTATGGCACGGCGGCGGCGCGGGCGAGAGCGTCCTCCTCGCCGCTTGTTATCGGCGCAGCATGGAGATAGCCCGCGAGAGCGGAATCGGGACAATCGCCTTCCCCTCGATCAGCACGGGCGTCTATGGGTATCCGATAGAAGAGGCGGCCAGGATCGCCGTAGGGACGGTTCGCGATTTCCTTCAAGCCGGCGGCTCCCCCATCGACGTAGTCTTCTGCTGTTTCTCGGAGCGCGATCTGGCGGTGTACCAAAAGCTGCTGGCGTAATTCGCCGTCGGATCCGTCCACATGAGGCCGATGGAGTACATTCAACTGAAATATGAAAAGTTTTGAGCTCAGATTTAGAAGTTTCCAGTCTGAATATGAAAAGTTTTGAGTTCAGAATTTGAAGTTTCCAGTCTGAAAACGAAAAATTCCCAATTGGAAAGCTTCCCGACACAGTCTGCGGAAGAGTCTTGATAAAGCGTCATAGGACTTTGCAGAAAGCGTCGCGGGACTTCACCGAAGACTGCGCAAGGCAATCAATTCAATTGGCCTCGTTATTTTGAGTATATTCAATTGAAATCTGCGCGACGGAGGTGCCGAATGAGGCAAGTCGTCCTTTTACGTCACGGCGAGAGCGCTTGGAACAAGGAAAACCTTTTTACCGGCTGGACCGACGTGGACCTGTCGGAGCGCGGGAGGGAAGAGGCGGGCGAGGCCGGAAGGATTCTCGAGGAAAAGGGCTTCTCCTTCGATATCGCCTTTACCTCGGTGCTCAAGCGCGCGATACGGACCCTTTGGATCGTCCTGGACGGCATGGACCTCATGTGGATCCCGGTGTATCGCGATTGGCGCCTCAACGAGAGACATTACGGCGCCCTTCAGGGCCTCAACAAGGCCGAGACCGCCGCGAAGTACGGCGATGCCCAGGTCAAGATATGGCGCCGAAGCTACGACGTCAGGCCGCCCGCCCTGGAAGCCGAGGACCCCCGGCACCCGAAGCTGGATCCCAGATACTCGGGCATCGCGACCGAGCGCCTGCCTTCGACGGAATGTCTCAAGGATACCGTGGACCGCTTTCTCCCCGCCTGGCGGGATCGGATCGCGCCCGAGATAGGCGCGGGGAAGCGCGTGCTCATCACCGCGCACGGCAACAGCCTCCGCGCCCTCGTCAAGTATTTGGACGGCGTCTCGGACCAGGAAATAGTGGAGCTCAATATCCCTACGGGGATCCCCCTGGTCTACGAACTGGACGACGGGCTGAACCCGATTCGCCACTACTACCTGGGCGACGAGTCGAAGATCGAGGAAGCGGCGCGCGCGGTGGCTGGACAGGCATCGGCGAAGCCCCCGCGCTGAGCCCTGGCTGACAGGGTGTCGAGAGAGGCTGGGGAGCCTTTTTCGACACTACCTTGAAACAGGTCGATACGCCCCCCGAGTTCTTTATCTCGATCCCGGAGGCGGTTATAATCCGCCCCATGTCAGCCTATCGGCTCGCTCCGGCCTTCCGCTTCGCAGGGCCCTACGATACCTTGGCGTCGAGGGTCTACGAGGTCGCGATCGAGGGACCCGGGCGCAATCGGGTCGAGCTCGGGTTCCCGGCTTGACCGCCGCGGGATCGGTCTTCAGAGGGCCGCTGGGCCTGGGCATCGCGGAAATCGGAGGGTGCGCCCTTCTTTGGAGCCTCGCTGGGCTGCTCATAAAGCTGGTCGACTGGAACCCCTTCGCGATAGCCTGCGGTCGGAGCGCGATCGCCGCCCTCTTCATCCTCGCCTGGCTCAGAAGGCCGCGATTCATCTTCTCGCCGGCCCAGGTGCTCGCCGCCCTCGCCTACTCCGCCACGATGCTCCTCTTCGTCTACGCGAACAAGGCGACCACTCCGGCCAACGCGATACTCCTCCAGTACGGCGAGCCGGTCTACGTAGCTATCATCGGCTCCTTCGTACTGAAGGAGAAGCCCAGGGCCGAGCATTGGATAGCCTTCTGTCTCGTGGCCGGGGGAATGGGCCTCTTCTTCGCGGGAGGAGTGGGAGGCGGGAGCTTCCAGGGCAACGCGGCGGCCGCCGCCGCGGGAGTCGCCTTCGCCCTCTACGCCATCTTCATGCGCAGGCAGAAGGGAGGCTCGCCGCTGGAGTCGGCCCTCCTGGCCCATATTCTCACCGCCGGAATCTCCTTCGTCGCCTGTCTCTTCCTGCCGGCGCCCAGGCTGGACCCTAAGTCCCTAGGGGCCATCCTGGCCTTGGGAGTGGTGCAGATCGGCCTCGCGTCGGTGCTTTTCGCGGCCGGAATCAAGCGAGTGACCGCGATCGAAGCCAGCCTCGTCGGCGTCATCGAGCCGGTCTTCAATCCGGTCTGGGTGTTCCTCGCCACGGGGGAGGCGCCCGGGCCCCACGCGCTCGCCGGCGGCGGCATCATCATCGCGGCCGTGCTCGGCTCGATCCTGGTATCCCTGCGCCGCGACTCCGTCGCGGCGCAGGGAAGGCCTCCCGCCCGTCCCGATTCAGCGGTATTTGACCCTCACGGTCGATGAGCGGAGCCTGCCGGTGAGGACGACGAGATTGTCGCCCCCCGGGCCTTTCGGCTTGTTCCGCACGACGCTGCTCGTATGCTCCGAGAAGCGGTCCTCGACCTCGAATCCCTCGGGCACGATGAGACGGACGCTGCTCGAGATGGCTTCGACCTCTATGGCGAGGCGGAAGCCGCTGGCGCCCTCGTATTCCATCAGGTCGAGCCTGGCGTTGGAGGACTTGAGGGCGAGCCTGTAGTCGCGCGCCTTCACCCAGTCGCCCGTCTTGCGAATGTTGCCGCTTTCGCAGCTCAGCTCCACCGCGCCCGCGGGAGGCTCGGGAGACCGGGACGACGAGGACGGAAGGGGCAGGGCGAGTCCGAGCGCGCCCGCCTCGGCCGCCAGGGCGCTTCTATCGGCGCAGGCGCTCAGACGCGTCACGGCCCGCTCGAAGGCAGGCATCTCCATGGCCCCGCGCGAATAGGCTTCCGTGATGGTCTGTATCAGCGCATTCCTCTCGTCCTCAAGCTGAGTCTCCCGCATTTCGCTCTCCCCTGGCCCGAAGCGGCGATCATGGATCGCCGAGATCTATCTCGAGCACCCCGCCGGCATCGAGCTCGTAGCCGGAATCGGGGGCGTTCCCGGGCGCCGCCCGGCCGCCTCGGACGAATACGCGGTAGCGGCCCGCCCGCCCTTCGATCTTGACGGTCAACCGCCTCCCGCGCAAGAGGGAGCTGCAGCTGAGGACCGGCAGCCCGGCTTGATCGGTCACCGAGGCGGTGGCCGGCGCCCCTTCGGCGGGCTCGAAGATCCGGAAGGACAGGCCATCGGCGTAGTCGTAGTCGGGAAGACTGTCGATCGCGCCGAAGGGGATTATGGAATTGGGCCTGGCCAGGAGGGGCAAGCTCGTGAAGCCGTGTCTCTCGCGGAGCCACCGGCCGCCCTCCACCGTCTCGACCGACCCGTCGGACCCGGCCGGGAGGAGTCTCGACCAGCGTCCCGCGGGCAGGTAGTAGGAAACCTCGCCCTCCGCGTTGAACACGGGAGCGACGAGAATGGCGCTTCCGAGCATGTACTGCCGGTCGAGGTAGGCGCAGGCCTCGTCGAGCGGGAACTCGAGCATCATGGCGCGCATGACGGGGACGCCCGTCCGCGACGCCTCGGCGGCCGCGGCGAATATGTAGGGCATGAGCCGGCACTTGAGTTTCGTGAAGCCGCGCAGTACGTCGACCGACTCCTCGTCGTAGAGCCAGGGCACCTTGTAGGCCTTGCTCCCGTGCAGCCTCGAGTGCGACGACAGAAGCCCGAAGGCGACCCACCTCTTGTACACGGCCGGCGATGCCTGATCCTCGAAGCCGCCGATGTCGTGGCTCCAGAATCCGAAGCCCGAGAGGCAGAGCGAGAGCCCGCCTCGGAGGCTCTCGGCCATGGACTCGAAGGAGGCCGAGCTGTCGCCGCCCCAATGCACGGGATACTTCTGCCCGCCCACGGTGGCGGAGCGCGCGAACACTACCGCGGCTCCCTTTCCGAGCCTCTCCTCCAGGAGCTTGAACACGAGTTCGTTGTACTGCAGCGTATAGTAATTGTGCATGCGCCCCGGGTCGGAGCCGTCGAAGTAGCGCACGTCGAGGGGTATGCGCTCGCCGAAATCGGTCTTGAAGCAGTCGACGCCCATGTCGACGAGCTTGCCCAGCTTGGCGGAGTACCACTCGCGCGCGCCGGGGTTGGTGAAATCGACCAGGGCCATGCCCGCCTGCCACCTATCCCATTGCCAGACGTCCCCGGACTCGTTTTTCAGGAGGAAGCCCCTCTCCTTGCCCTCCGCGAACATCACCGAGCGCTGGGCGATATAGGGGTTTATCCAGACGCAGACCTTGACCCCCATCTTCTTGATGCGCGCGAGCATGGACGCTGGGTCGGGGAAGACTTCCTCGTCCCACTCGAGGTCGCATAGATGGTATTCCTTCATCCAGAAGCAGTCGAAGTGGAAGACCCGCAGGGGGATATCCCTCTCGGCCATCTCGCCTATGAAGCCCAGGACGGTCCTCTCGTCGTAGTCCGTGGTGAAGGAGGTGGTCAGCCAGAGGCCGAAGGACCATGCCGGGGGGAGGGCCGGCAGCCCCGCGAGGCGCGCGTACCTGGCGAGGACCTCCTTCGGGCCGGGGCCGTAGATGAGGTAGTACTCGAGCTGCTCGCCGCCCACGCTGAACTGTACCCGGGCGACGCGCTCGGTTCCTATCTCGAAGGAGACGCGGCCCGGATGGTTCACGAGGACGCCATAGCCGCCGCTGCTCAGGTAGAAGGGAATGTTCTTGTAGGACTGCTCGCTCGAGGTGCCGCCGTCCTGGTTCCATATATCGACGCTCTGGCCGTTCTTGACGAAGGGCGTGAAGCGCTCGCCGAGCCCGTAGATGAGTTCGCCGACCCCGAGCGAAAGCTGCTCGGCGACGAAGCTCCCCTCGCCCTCGACGGCGAACCAGGCAGTCCTGCGCTCTCCGGTCGAGGTCAGGCGCCGCTCGAGCCCGGTCGGCTCGAGGCCCAGGAACTCCACCAGGTAGGGCGACGCGCGGTGGACGCGTGCCGCGAGCGGACCGGCGATGAGCGTGATCGTGTCGCCCTCGCGCACCGCGCGGGCTCTATCGGCTTGGCCGACGCTTTTCGCGTCGGCCAAGCCGAAGGCCGGTCCGCGATCGTAGGCGCCCTCGAAATGGGAGATCCGGACGCGAATGACGCCCTCGAAGGGCGAGGCGAGGCGGATGGTGAGGAGGCCTCCGTCTACCGTCTGCTCGCGGCCGCCTATCGGTCTGTCCGGGCAGTACAGGGCGATCTCCCCCTCGGCGAGGCCGGCGTCGGGGCCGATCGCCGCGTCGTAGGCTTCGCAGGCGAAATGAGGGGTCACGCCCTTCCTGACCAGCCAATTACCGTCGAAGAACTTCATGCGAGCTACCCTTTGACCGCCCCGGCCACCATCCCCTCGATTATGTGCTTCTGGAGGGCAAGATAGAAAATTATCGCCGGCGTGATCGTCAGGAGAACGCCCGCCATGGCGTAATGCCACTCTATCTTGTACTGACCGAAGAAATTGTAGGCCGCGAGCTGGAGAGTCTGCGATCTCTTCGCGCCGCTCAGGACCAGGAGGGGCAGGAGGAAATCGTTCCACATCCACATGGCGTTCAGGACGACGACGGACACGGTGACCGGCTTCAGGATCGGGAAAATCACCGCGAAGAAGGTCCTCAGGGTCGAACTGCCGTCCATGAGGGCGCATTCGTCCAGCTCTTTCGGGACCGTCTTCACGAACCCGTGGTACATGAACAGGGAAAGCGGGACTCCCAGGCCCCAATAGATGATCCCCAGCCCGTAGATCGACTTCGTCAGCCTTAGGAACTTCGCGACCTTGACCAAAGCGATCATGAAGGATTGGAAGGGTATCATCATGGGGGCTATGCAGAGGATGAGGACGAGCCAGCTGTACCTGGTCGTCGTGCGGGAGAGCTTGTAGCCGGCGGCCGAGCTCAGCATCACCACTCCCGCGGTTCCGATCGCCGTGGCGAGGAGGGTGTTTACGAAGAGGCCCGGGTACTGCATCAGCGTGAACGCGTTCCTGAAATTGTCGAGGCTCGGCCGCGCCGGCAGCGCGACGACGTTCGCCGTGATCTCGGAGAAGGTCTTGAGCGAATTGATCACCACGAGGAAGAGGGGATAGAGGTAGACCGCGGCGACGGCGAACATCGCGACGGTGATGACGAATCGGGCCCAGCCTCGCTTCATGCCTCCACCTCCCTACGCTTGAACACGGTCACCTGGAGCACCGTGACCGCCAGTATCAGCAGGAAGAGCAGGACCGATTTCGCCGATCCGTAGCCGAACCTGCTGTCGCCGAAGGCAGTCCGGTAGATATCGAGGGCGATGCTCGTCGTGGAGGTGCCCGGTCCCCCCGAGGTGAGGCTGAAGATCACGTCGAAGGACTTGAGCGCGTTCGAGAGCGAGTAGAATACGCAGACCGTGACGGAGGGCATTATCATGGGCAGGGTTATGCGCCACAGCCTCGTCGCGCTGCCCGCCCCGTCGATCAGCGAGGCCTCGATGATGTCCCGCGGGACGGTCTGCAATCCGGCTATGTAGATGACGAGGTAGAATCCGATCGACTGCCACACCGACACGGCGAGGACGCTCGCGAAGGCCAATCTACCGTCCCCGAGCCAGCTGAGGGAGAATATTCCGGCTCGGGTAAGATTGAAGAACGAGTCGAAGCCCTTCGAGAAGATGAATCTCCAGACGTAGCCGATGATGATGAGGCTGATGATATTGGGGACGTAGAAGGCGGCGCGCAGGACGTTCCTGCCTCCGATGTCGCCGTTCAGGATGACCGCGAGCAGCATGGCCGCGATGTTCGTCAGGATGACCAGGAAGAAGGTGAAGGCGATCGTGAAGAGGAAGGCGTGGGCCATGTCGGGGTCGTTCGTCAGCAGTTCCCGATAGTTGGCCAAGCCGATGAATTGAGGGACCTTGTCGAGGCCGTTCCATTTCGTGAAGGAGTAGGCCACGCTCATCACGAACGGCAATTCGACGAAGGCCACGATGGCGATGATCGCCGGCGCGGTGAGCGCGACGAAATCCCCGGCGCGCATCAGTCGCTTCTTGCTACCTGCCGATATCATAGCCCACCTTCCGATGCGGCCGGGAAGGGCGACGCCCTTCCCGGCCTGTCAGATTACCGAGCTCCCGCCGCGATCACTGGGCGTTCGCGAGCTTCGCGTACAGAGCGTCCAGCTTGTCGAGGGTCTGCTTCCTGTCGGTCTGGCCCGCGCTATAGCCCTGGAGGATGGTCCCGAGCCCCTGCTCGGCGCCGGCCGGGAATCGCTGATAATACCACGGATAGCTCGGCACTCCCTTCGCCAGGAGGCTTACCGTCTCCTTGGAGAGCGTGGCGGCGGACGCTTCCGCGCCCACTATCGGCGAGAGCTGGTTGATCTTCTCGGGGATCCATTTCTTGCCGTAGTCGGAGGTGGTAAGCCACTTGAGCCAGGCGAGGGCCGCGTCCCTGTTCGCTCCGTCCTTCGCTATCCTGATCGTCTGGTTCGAGTCGAACATGATGCCGGCTTTGGCCGCCGAGTTGCCGGTAGGCCCGAGGAGGTAGCCGATATCGATATTCGGGTTCGACTTCTTGATCGAGTCCTCGGCCCAGTTCCCTTGGTGGATCATGGCGACCTTGCCTGCCGCGAAGGAGGCGCACTGGTCGTTGAAATCCGACTCGAGCGGCTTCGGCCCGCCGTACTTCTTGATGAGGTCCAGCATGTCGAAGACTTTGGCCATCTCCTTGATGTCCTTGAACTTGAGGGCCCCGCTGTTCAACTGGCCCACGAACTTGGCGTAGTCTCCGCCGTAGGAATCCTTGATCGAGGCGAGGACCTGCCAGGCGGTCTGGGGGAATACCCACCATTCCTTGAAGCCGGTCGCGAAGGGCTGGATGCCCTTGGCCTGGAGCTTCTTGCATACGGCTTCGTACTCGCCTATCGTCCTCGGCAGCTGAGCGATGCCCGCATCCGCGAAGATCTTCTTGTTGTAGATGAAGGAGTGGGACTGGACCAGGAAGGGATATCCGGTCACCTTGCCGTCGACGGTCACGCCGGTGAGCGCGGTGGGCTGGATCTGCTTGATGAAGTCCTGGCCCGTGAGGTCGTAATCGTAATCCTTGTAGGTCGCGTTATCGGCGTACGCGCTGCTCATGAATACGTCCGGGATATCCCCGGAATTCAACCTGGCGCTCAGTACGGTCTTATAGTCGTCCTGCAAGACGGTGATGTCGAGCGTAGTGCCCGTCGCCGCCTGATAGGCCTTCGCCATGTCGTTGTATTGATCGGTCAACTCGGGGCTGTAGAAGAGCACCTTCAGCGTCACTCCCGATTGGCCTGCGAGCAGGGCTCCGACAACCAACAGGAACGAGAGAGCTAAGATCGCTTTCTTCATCGAATGCCTCCCTTGCGCGTCGTGATTTACGCCAACTCAAGCGTAATGATATACGTATATCATACATGACTGGCGCTGTCAATTTCAATGCTGCCGCCCCGCTCCGGAAGCGGGGTCGCCGGGACTACTCGATCATCTTGGCGAAGAGATAGTGGTTCTTGTGGATGTCCTTGTTCTGATTGAATACGAGGCTATGAACGATCGTTATCGCCTCGGGCTCGGGCGGCTGCCCGGACTCGAGGATATGCTCGAGAATCTTGACCGCATAGTAGCCTTGGAGGATGGGGTTCTGGTAGATGACAGCGGTAATGAGGTCCTTTTCGAGGTAGTGGTAGGAAGAGACGTCCAAGTCGTGGAGGACGACGACGGTCTTATCGATCCCGATCCTTTCGATCACGCGGACGAACTGCGCGTTGTAGGCCGGTACGAGATAGATGGCGTTGAAGGCTTTCGCCTTCTTCCCGAGGATCTGCTCGATGTGCTTCTCTATCCTGCCCTGGGGCACTCCGGTGGTCGAGTCATCCGTCTCGATTTCGATCCTCGGGTATTCCTTCCGCATCACCTCCGAGAAGCCGTCCAACCTGAGCTTGTTTATATCCGGCGCGCTCGATCCGGAGGGCCTCTCGGCGAGGGTATTGATCGCCAGGACTCGCGGCTCGTCCTTGAACAGAAGGGATTTCCCGATGAACTCCGCCGCCAATCTGCCGCCCGCCGAGTAATCGGGCCCGATGTAGCATTGCCGTCTGCTGTCCGGGGCGTCGATATTGAGCGTGACGTAGGGAATCCCCGATCGGTCGATCCTCGAGAGTATCGCCTCCATGTCGTAAATCCACTGGTTGGCGAGGGCGACCGCCTCCAATCCTTCGCCGATCTCCCTCTCCAGGGTATCGAGATAGGATCGGGAATCCCGCTCGGGGACCATGTGGTAGTGCACCTGGTAGTTGAATGCCTGTAATTGCTCGGTTCCGATCAATACGCCGGTCTTTATGTCGTTCCAGAAGTAGCGCGGCAGCGAAGAGGTGAACACCGCGATCTTCCGCGTCTTGTTGCGGACTAGGACCTGCGAGGCCTTGTGGGGAACGTAGTTCACCTCCTTGGCGTAGGAGAGGATCCGATTCCGGAGCTCGGCGGATACGTAGCCGGAATTATTGAGGGCGCGATGGACGGTGATCAGCGAAATCTCGAGATAGTCGGCGATATCCCTCTGCGTTACGCTCATCCCTCGGCTATGATAGCCGGAGCTCCGGGAAGAAGCAATCCGGCCCATGGTTCCGATCGAGAGCGCCCGCCGATCAAAGGCGTTGGGCGTAGAAATCGCGGAGCAAGGCGTAGGCCTTCTTCTCGGTCACCCGGTCGGCGTCCACGAGACCCTTCCGATTGAAGCCCTCCTCGTGCCGATTGAGTCTCCGGGGAGAGCGGAAATCGTAGAGTATCCAGGGCGACATGCCTTTCACGAAGGGACAGGCCGCGATGGCCTCGAGCTGGCGCGCGTAGATACGCGCCTGCATGTCCTCCGAGAAGAGATCGTCGACGCTGCCGCGCAGCCCCGCGCGGGCATCGGCGCCGAACTCGCTGATGATGACCGGCTTCGTCGGGCTCGAGTTCGACAGCATGCGCGGCAGCTTCTCGAGGTCCGGGTCGTACCAGCCATAGTATTCGTTCACGCCAATAATATCGAGGACGTCGGCCAGGCGGTCCCGGATGGCCAGCTCCTCGCGGTCGACCAGGCAGGCGGCCGAGATCGGACGCGTCCCGTCGAGGCCGCGCGCCGCCGTTGCGAGGCGGGTCATGAATGAAAGCCGCTCGTCGGAGTCCGCGTTCTCGTTGCCCACGGACCAGATCGCCACGGAGGCCCGGTTGCGGTCCCGGAGGACCAGCTCGGCGAGTTGATTCTCGGCATCGGCAAAGACGGCGGGGTTCGAGAATTGGATGGCCCAGTAGACCGGCACCTCGGCCCAGAGCAGGATCCCTTCCTCGTCGGCGATGCGGGCGAAGCGGCCGTCGTGGGGGTAGTGCGCCAGGCGGATGTAGTTGCAGTTGAGCTCCTTCGCGCGGGCGATCGTGGAGCGGATCGTCGCCTCGTCCGTGGTCCTGCCGGTCGCCGCATGGTCCTCGTGGACGCAGATCCCCCTGAGGAAGACGGGAGCGCCGTTGAGGAGGATGTCCCGGCCCTCGACCCGGATATCCCTGAAGCCGATCCTGTCGCCGACCCGGTCCTCGCCGCACTCGAGCTCGAAGCGGTAGAGCCGCGGCGAATCCGGCGACCAGAGCTCTGGTCCGGCTTGGACGCGAAGGCTCGCGGAGCCGTCCTTCGCGAAGGCGGATGCCTCGATGCCGAGCTCGGGGATGCGCAGGCGGACTCGCGCCCCGTCGCCGCCTTCCAGGCGAAGGTCGAGCGCGATGGTGCCGGAGCGACCGCGCGCCGGGCGGCCGCCGTCCGGGAGCAGGCGCAGGAACCAGTCCCGGATATAGGCCGCAGGGGTCCTGACGAGGAAAACGTCGCGGTGGATGCCGCCGTAGTGGAACCAGTCGGTGTTCTCCTCGGGCACCCGATCGCGACGCCTCCTCGCCTCCACGACGACGATGATGCGGTTGTCCTCGCGGACGGCGCCCGTGATCTCGACGCAGAAGGGAGTGGAGCCCCCGTCGTGGCTGCCCAGGAAGAGGCCGTTCAGGAAAACGATGGTCCGATACTGGGCCCCCTCGAAGCGCAGGAAGGCCCGCTCGCCGGCGGACCGGGGCAGGTAGCGGAACCTTCTGGTATAGACGCCGGAACCCTCGAAGTAGCGAAGCTCTTCGCGTTCCAGGTTCCACGAGGAGGGGACGGCCATGGTTTCCCAGGCCTCCCAATCGTAATCCAGCGGTAGGGGGCGGCCCGATCCGTCGCGCTCCTCCTCCTCGAACCACCGCGACCTCAGACAGGTATCGTACCAATCCGCACCGAAATTCCACCGCCCGTTCAGGGACTCGACCGCCCGTCCGGATATGTCGAGGAGCCCGCCGCTGTCGAGCCGTTTCGCCGCGTAGGGCGCCGCGTAGTCCGCGTCGTGGATCTCGGCCTGATAGTTCGCGCGCTTTTCCATCATGGTCCTCACCTCGTCCTCGTCCCGCCCCGCGGCGGAGGATCCGCGGCCGGGACGGGCATATGCTAGCGCGGGCGCAGCGAAAGCTCCAGCCGGTAGGGACCGGGCCTCAGACGATAGCGCTCGAGGGTATCGGGGCCGCAGCTCGCCGTGCCCAGGCCGCGCTGGGCGACGTCGATCGTCAGCGATACTTCCGGGCTGCGCACGAGATCGCAGCTATGCCGGGCCTTCCAGAGCTGTCGCGCGCCGTGGTGGGAGGCGCCGAAATCGAAGCGGCCGGGCGACTCGAATCTCAGGCTCGGCGCGTCGGGCGCCCTCCCCCCCGTCATCTCGAGCCAGCGGATATCCGTGCGATTGCCGTTCTCCTGGGGCAGGACGTAGGGGACCTGGAGATCGTCGACGCTCGACTCGTAGATGCCCAAGGCCGCTCCAGTCTTGCGGTCGGAATAGCATTCGTGAGGACCCCTGCCGTACCACCTCGCGCGCTCGAGGGCGGGGACGAGAGCGCAGGCGAGCCCTATCCTCGGAAGCTCGGGAAGCCCGGGATCCAGGTCGAAGAAAAAGGACGCGTCGGGGCCGTCGCGCCCGAAGCGCCAGTCCTGGACGAAGCGCCCGACCCGCCGCCCGCTTCTCCCCGTCGCCTCGTGGAGTATCGCGAGTCCGGTCCGATCGCCACCGAGGCGCATCTCGGACAGCGAGAAGCGCAAATCGTCGAGCCCGGCGTCCAGCCACTCGTACATGGCCTTGTTCTCGCAGTACCACGAGTAATCGGGAATCCCCCGGAGCTCCATGAAGAGCTTGAGGCCGTCGTTCTCGGTGGGCGCGCGCCAGAGATT
Source organism: uncultured Treponemataceae bacterium (assembly GCA_964404145.1). Taxonomy (GTDB): domain Bacteria; phylum Spirochaetota; class Spirochaetia; order Treponematales; family Rectinemataceae; genus UBA1306. The sequence continues at coordinate 62,105 of CAYOIX010000004.1, read as the reverse complement.
CATGACGAGGGGCGAGGCGAGGAGCTCCCCGCCGACCCCGGATATGGAGGAGAGAAAGCCCGAATCGGCGATCGTCGCCTCATAGACGGGAGAATCGCCCGGCCCGCGCTCGCAGGCCCTGAAGCCGCCCGACTCGGCCACGAGTCCGGCAGCGGCGCCGGAATGGACGGCGGCCCTATCGCGGGCGAGCCGCCGCGGGCCGCCGGCTCCCTCGGGCGAGAGGGGCAGCTGCTCCCAGGCCACTCGGTGGCCGGCCGGAGCCCAGGGGAGGGGCTCGCTCAGGACGAACTCGAGGAAGAGGAAGGACTCGCCGGCCGCGACTCTGGAGCGCTCTTCCTCGCTCCACGGGAAGGCGAGGTCCAGATCGGCGGTTTCTCCGGGGGCGATGCCGGGCAGGGCGAGCGTGCCGGACAGGATGGTCTCGCCTTCGACCTGCAAGGACCAGCGCAGCTCGACCCCGTCGAGGACCGTAAAGTAACGCCGGCTGCGCAGGGACACTTTGCCCGAGGCCGGATGCTCCGAGCTCGCGGAGATATCCTGGAAAAGCTTCGCGCATTCCGCCAGGACCGGCTTCTCCCTCCTATCCGGGAAGACGAGGCCGTTGCAGATGAAGTCCAGGTCGCTGGGCGCGTCGCCGAAATCGCCGCCGTACTTCCAATACTTTGCGCCCGAGGCGTCGAAGGCCTCGATGCCCTGGTCCACCCAGTCCCAGATGAAGCCGCCTTGGAGACCTTTATGCGATTCGATCGCGGCCCAATAGTCCGAGAGGCTCCCGTTGGAGTTGCCCATGGCGTGGGAATACTCGCACATGATGAAGGGTCTGTCGTCCTCGGTGCTCCGCGCCCATGCCTCGAGGAGATCCACCGCGGGGTACATCGTGGAGACGATGTCCGAGGCGGCGCGGCCTCGCTTCAAGGTCTCGAGGTCGGCTCGTCCCTGTCCCAGCTTCGGCCTGGTCACTCCCTCGTAGTGCAGCGGGCGCGAAGGATCGAAGGAGCGGATCCAGCCGGCGAGGGCATCGTGGTTCGGGCCGTAGCCCGACTCGTTCCCCAGGGACCAGACGATGACGGAGGGATGGTTCTTGTCGCGCAGCACCATGCGCATTCCCCGCTCGAGGAAGGCGGAGGCCCAGCGCGGATCGCGGCAGAGCTGGTCGTAATAGGCATGGCTCTCGATGTCGGCCTCGTCGACGAGGTAGAGGCCGTACTCGTCGCAGAGCTCGTACCAGCGCTCGTCGTTGGGGTAGTGCGAGAGGCGCACGGCGTTGAAGTTATTGCGCTTCATTATCTCGATATCGCGGACCATGCCCGCGATATCGAGGGTCTTCCCCGCTCTCTCGTCGTGCTCGTGACGGTTCACGCCCTTTATGAGGACGCGCTGGGCGTTTATGAGGAGGGCCCGGTCCCGCACTTCGACGCGGCGGAAGCCGAGCGGGCAGGCCGCATGCTCGACGTCGCGCCCCGACGGCGAGAGGAGGCTGACGACGAGCGTATAGAGCGCCGGGTCCTCGTGGCTCCATTTTCGCGCCTCGGTCACCGGGAGCGAGAGCCGCGCCTCCCAGCGGGACGAGCGGTAGGCCGCGGCGACCGAGGCCTCGGCGCTCGATATCGGGCCCTCGGAAGAGGCGGGGCCGTAGAGGGCGGCCCTCACGCGCCAATCGCCGCGGTAAGCCGCCTCGTCCACTCCTTCGGGAAGGCCGCTTCCCGGGTAATCGACGGGAGCTGCCGGCCCCCGGACGGCGGCTCCGGGAGCCGCGACCGCCGAAGGATCGAAGGTGAAGCCGAGCCTGACGGTCAGGTCGGCGCTTCCCGACGCGAGGTCCTCGGCCAGGGCCGGCCTCGCGTCTATGTCGGCGATGTAGGCGAAGTCGGTCGAGTAGAGATAGACGCTGCGGTAGATGCCGCCGTACCACCACTGATCCTGGTCCTCGACGAAGCTCGCGTCCGAGTAGCGCACCACCATGAACGCGAGAAGGTTTTCGCCCGGCCGGACGCGGCTCGTGATATCGAACTCGGAGGGAAGCCGCGTATCCTTGGAGAATCCGAGGCGGACGCCGTTGCACCAGGCCTCGAGGAAGCTTTCGGCGCCGCCCACGTGGAGGACCACGCGCCGTCCCAGCCAGGACGCCGGCAGGACGAAGGGGACGCGATAGAGCCCCGTCGGATTATGCGCGGCCGGCGCCGAGGGCGGGACGTTTCCGAAGGGCATGACGACGTTCGTATAGTGCGGCTTGTCGTAGCCCTGGAGGGTCCATGTACCGGGGACGCGGATGCTTCCCCATCCGGTCTCGTCGAAGCCCGGATCGGCGAAGCCGCCCTCTCCGCGAGGGACGGCTTCGGGGTTTTCGGCGAGGGCGAAGCGCCAGGACCCGTCGAGGCCGAGGCGCCACGGCGTCGCGGCCTCGCCCCTCTCGCGGCGAAGGGAACCGGCCGAAGCCGCGGCCCTGGCGGCCTCGGCGCTCGGGTAGGGCAGGAGGGGGCTGCGCATCGGGAGACGGCCTTCGCCGCTCAGCTCGGGGCTCTCCCAGGGCTTACCGCTGTGGAACAGGTCGCCGCTCATAGTCATTCTCGGGCGCTATTTGACCGAGCCCAGGAGGCCGGCCACGAACTGCTTCTGCAGCGTAAGGAAGAGGACGAGGACGGGCAATATCGAGATGCAGACGACGATCATCAGGGCCCCGTACTCTATCGTGTAGGCGCGCATCATCGAGGACATGGCGATGGGCAAGGTCTTCTTGGCGTCGGTAAGGATGGTCATGAGGGGCCAGAGATAGGAGTTCCACTGGGCGAGGAACATATAGATCGCCGCGGAGGCGAATGTCGCCTTCATCGAAGGTGAGACGATGCGGACGAATATGCTGAATTCGCTGGTGCCATCCACGCGGGCCGCCTCCATGATCTCCGTCGGGAACATCTTGAAGTTCTGCCGCATGAAGAAAATGATGAATACCGACATCACGGAAGGCAGGATGATGGCCGTATGCGTGTCGAGCAGGCGGAAGAACACGAACAGCCTGAACATGGGGATGACGATCGCGATCTGCGGGATGATAAGCGTGAGGAGGAGGAGCCCGAAGACCTTGTCGCGGGCATTGGACTTGAATTTCTCGAAGCCGAAGGCGGCGATCGAATTGACGATTACGCCGAATACGACGGTGAGCAAGGCGATCTTCAAGGAGTTTATGAAGAAGAGGAGGAGATTGTAGTTCTTTATCGCCTTGGCCCAGTTCAGGCCGAATTCCTTGCCCGGGACTATGATTCCCCGAATGACGTCGTTCGGGTTGAGCGTCGTTCCTATCATCATCCAGAAGAAGGGGAAGATGCTGATGAAACCGCCCGAGACGAGCACGAGCCATATGAGGAGGCGCGACGCCCCCCATTTCCTTGCCATGCTCATTTGTCCCTCCCGCCGAGGAGCCGCATCTGGACGAAGGCGAAGACGCCCGAGATCAGGACGACGACGTACGACAGGGCCGTCGCATAGCCGTAGTCGGAATTGAGGACGAAGGCCTGCCGATATATGTACAAGGCCGCGGTCATCGTCGCGTTCGCCGGCCCGCCTTCCCAGGTCAAAATGTTGGGCTCGTCGAAGAGCTGCATCGTCCCGTTCGTGGAGGTGACCGCGGAGAATAGTACGACGGGCAGGAGGAGGGGCAGCGTGATCCTGAAGAACTGCCGAACCTTGCTCGCCCCGTCGACCTCGGCGGCCTCGTAGATCTCCGTATCGATGCTCTGGAGCCCTACCAGGAAGAAGACCATGTTGTAGCCCGTCCAGCGCCAGGTGAGGGCCAGGATGATGGTCACCTTGGCCCAGAAGGTATTGTTGAGCCAGCCGATGGGGCTCGCGATCAGGTGGGCGTTGATGAGGAAGCCGTTGAGCAGGCCGTTGGACTGGAGGAGTATCCTGAACAGCACAGAATAGGCGACGAGGGAGGTGACGCAGGGCAGGAAGAATACGACCCTGAATGGTCCCCGGAAGCGCTTGATGCCTTGATTGAGGATGACGGCGAGGATGAGGGCGAGGATGATCATCAGAGGTATCTGCACGAACATGAAGATGAAGTTGTGCCCGAGGGAGAGCTGGAATATCTTATCGTTGGCCATGCGGGCGAAGTTGCCGAGGCCCACGAAAGTGTTGGACATCCCCTTCCATTTGCGCGTTACGTAATAAAGCGACGAGAGGATCGGGTAGACCATGAAAAGGCAATAAAGGATCATCGCCGGCGCCACGCAGAACCAGCCGAAGCGATTCAGGTAGCGGTAATAGGATCCTCGTTTATTCACGCGACGCTCCTCCTGCCGGGCCGACCGAAAACGCTCCCGCCCCCTCGAGGGCGCAAGGTCTGCGCTCTCGAGGGGGCGGAAATTCCCTTGACGGATCGCGCGATCACTGACCCACGGTCTGCTTGTACTCGGCCTCGGCGGCCGCGATCGCGTCGTCGACGCTCTGCAACTTGCCCTGGAAGAGGAGGTTGGTCGCGTTCCTGACCGCGTCGCGCATAGTCATATAGTTGGGCGTATACATCAGGACGGGAACCTTGGCCATCCAGGCGGCGAAGTCCTTGTACACCGGCTGGCTCTTGTAGAAGAATTCGTCCTTGGCGGTGTAGTTGGATCCTTTCTGGCTGGGCAAGTAGGTGCCCATCGCGCCGGAGTTCTTGAGGATGGCGTTGTAGAACTCGAGCGCGTCGGGAGCCGGGCTCGCCCAGGTGGACTTGAGGAAGTCTATGGCCAGCGCCTTATTGGGGCTCGAAGCGAAGACGTACCAGCTCGAGCCGCCGTTGTTGGAGGCATTCTGCGCTCCCGGGACCCCTTCGAGGAAGGGAGTCGGGACGACCATCCACTTGCCGGCGTTCTCGGGCTTGGACTTGAGGGTGCCGATCATCCAGAGCGCGTTCATGAAGCCCGCGGAATTGCCGTTATTGAGGGCGTCCACCCAGTTGTTCCAGCCCTCGGCCAGGAATAGGAGACCCTTGTCGTTGAGGTCCTTGAGGATGGCCAGGGACTTTTGCATCGCGGGCGTGCGGAGATTGAGGGAGCCGTCCTTGTTGAAGAATTGCGTGCCCGTGGATTGAACCATGATGCGGAGGAAGTCGAAGCTGGTGCTGTCGTAGGCGATAAGAGCTTTGCCGGTCTTGGCCTTTACCGCCGCTCCGAGTTTGATGATGTCGGCCCACTTGAGGTTCTTCTGGTAGTCGTCGGGGTTGAGGCCCGCGGCCTTGATCATATCGGTGCGAAGGTAGAAGCCGGTCGAGCCGGTATCGAAGGGGATGCCGTATATTGCCTTGCCCGAGCTCATTGGGCCGAGCTTGTAAGGGGCGAACTTGGAATAGTCCACTCCCGCTGCCTTGAGGTCGACAAAGGCCTTCGGATAGTTTTGGATGAACTTCTCGATTTCGAAATCCTGGAAGAGGGCGATGTCGGGCAGGCCCGAGCCGCCGGCTTGGAGGCCCGCCTCTATCTTGGCGTCGATGTCCTGGGGAATATCGACGATGCTTATCGTGACGTCGGGGTGGTTTTTATTGTAAACCGCCGCCGCCGCCTTCATCGAGCTGCCGTTGAAATTGGGATCCCAGCACCATACGGTCACCGTCTTCGCGTCGGCGGCCGAGAGGCCGGGAACGAGGGCCGCGACCATGATAAGCGCGAGCGCGAATACCAAGCCTTTCTTCATCAGAGTCCTCCTGAGGGGATAATGATCGCCACGTAATCGGGCATGGTTAAGTCTGGGGCCAAAGTCCCCGGTCCGCAAGAGACAAGAATCACGGATCAACGGGATTTGGGCGGTACAATTGTCCCGGAAACGTTATTCATGGTAGCGGATCTTGTTGGCGAGCTGGATGATCTGGAAGCGGTCCTGGACGTCGAGCTTGGAATAGATCATGCTCACGTGGTTCCGCACCGTGTGCTCGGCGAGGCGGAGCTGCGCCGCGATCTGGGCGTTGTCGTAGCCAGTGGCTATGAGGGCGAAGACCTCCCTCTCCCTGCGCGTCAGGCTGTCGAACCATTCCAGCCGCTCGGCTATCTCCCGGACAGGAGAGGGCTCCTCGGCGAGGAGGCTCTGCATGAGCTTGGCGACGATCTGGGGCGAGATCTGCACCGCCCCGCTCTTAAGCGCGCGGATCGAGGCTATGAGCTCTGTCGGAGAGATGTCCTTGAGCAGGTAGCCGGCCGCCCCGAGCCTGAGCGCCTTGCGCACGTACTCGTCCTCGTCGTAGGTCGAGAGGATGATGATCTTCACGCCGGGCTGGGACTCGATGAGCCGTCCCGTGGCCTCCACGCCGTCCATGACCGGCATGTGCACGTCCATGAGGACGATGTCGGGACGGAGCTTGGCTGCCTGCTCGAGGGCCTCGCTGCCGTTCTTCGCGAGCCCCACCACCTCGATGTCCTCGGCGTAATTCTGCAGGAAGGTCGAGAGGCTCTCGAGGAAGAGGCTCTGGTCGTCGGCGATGAGCACGCGGATCTTGTCCATGCGGCCTCGAGCTTACCCGCCGGCGGAAGCGGTTTTCAAGGGTACCTGGACGTGGAGCGAGAACCCGCCTTCGGGCGCGCGGCCGATGCGGACGAGGCCGCCGAGGGCGCCTATCCTCTCCTCCATTCCCGTGATGCCTATGCCCTTCACCACCTCGAAGGCGCCCTTCCCGTTGTCGGTGATCGTGAGGCGCAGTTCATCCCCCTCGACCCAGAAATTCACCCGCACGTAGGTGGCTTTGCCGTGGCGAACCGCGTTCGTCAAGGCTTCCTGCACGGTGCGGTAGAGGGCGAGGTTGAGGTCCCGGGAGAGGAACTGCGGCAGGTTCCCGAGATTCAGCTCCACCTCGATCCCCGTTATCTTCCTGAATATGGAGACGATCTTGAAGATGGCCCGCGGGCTCTGCGTCAGGCCCGGCTGCTCGTCGCGCAGCTTGCGGAGCGCCACGCGCGTCTCGCGGAGCCCCTCCTGCGCCGTCTTGCGCGCCGTTATCAGGATGTCGGTCAGGCCCGCCTGGTCGTCCCGCCGCATGCTTCCGGCGGCGTCCATCAGCGCGATGAGATTGGTGAATATGTAGCCCGAGATGTCGTGGATCTCCCGGCTGATCCGATTCCGCTCGCGTTCCGAGGATTCCTCGTCGACTGTTCGAGCGTATCCTTGGAGGTTCAGGTTAAGCTCGGCGAGCGCGTCCAAGTTGGCTTCCTGAAGCCGAATGATTTCGCCCAGGTCCTTCTGGCGGGCCGCCAGGCGGCCGATCCAGGCGGCCATGAGGGCGCAGGCGGCGAGGACGAAGCAGAGTATCGAAAGCTGATCGGCTGTCGGGAAGGGCGTCGAGTCCACGAGAGCGCTCGGGCCGAAGAACAGGGGCCAGGCCTGCGCCGCGGCCAGGGCGGCGAGGGCGAGCCCCGCGAAGACGAGGTTGAGGGGAAGGTCGACGAGGAAACAGATTTCCGCCATCAGGCCCACGCCGAGGGCCAGCTTGGTGGAAAGGAAGCCGCCAATGCTGTATCCGAGGACGATGAGAATGTAGCAGCGCAGGAAGAGGACGACGTAGAGCCGCATGCTGGGCCTGAAGAATTGTGCGACGACGCTCAGGACCGCCGACGCCCCGATGCACCCGAAATAGGTTTCGCTGAAATAGGGATAGGTGCTTGTCCCGCGGGAGATCTCCGGATAGAAGGCGAGGGCCAGGACGTAGGTGAGGGCGAGGATCGAGACGTGGAAGATCCTGACCGCGACGGGCTTGCGGAGCAAGGGAGGCGTATTCAGATCGGCTCCTCGAGCCCTAATGATAGAGCCGATCCGAGCGCGCGTAAAGGCGGATCGGGTCATTGACACTCGACGCGCGCGGTGTAGACTGGAGCCTCGTCGCCCGACGCGCGGCGGGTACGAGGAGGGAAGGACGTGAGGGAAATCATCCAGGCGCCGAAGGCGCCCTTCGGCGAGGCAGGGACCCTCGCCTCGGCCCTCCTTCCCCGGATCTGAAAGGTGGGCCGCGGCAAGGCCGGGCCGGGACCCGAGAAGCATCTGCCCTACTTCAGGTTCGTGAAGGGCCTTGCCCGGGCGGGTTGCCCGATCTGCAACCAGACTCGCGTCTCGCTCGACGAATGGCTCGCGAATCTCCTTGAAGAGAGCGTCAACGACAGGACGCTCAGGCGGCGCTTCGACGCGGAGCGCGGATTCTGCGCGCGCCACGCGCTCAGGCTGTGCTCCTTCAACGACGGGCTCGGCGCGGCGATACTCTACCGCGGCATCCTCGAGCGTGCGGCCTCGTCGCTCGACCGGGGCGCGCGCCCGCCGATAAACGAGGGGAAATGCGCGGCCTGCGAATACGAAGCGGATGCGGAATCCCGCCACGTCGGCCTGGTCGCCGACTTCCTGGATGAAGAGGAGATGCGCTCCGGGCTCGCGGCCTCCTCGGGGCTCTGCATGCCTCACGTAGCGGCGGTCATGGATCTGCGACGCGACCCTCCGCGATGGTTCCTCGAGCTCCATCGCGCGGCTTGCGCCGGCCTCCTCGACGTCCTGCGACGCTACATCGACGCCCAGGCGTTCTCGACCGAGAAGAGGCGCGAGGCTCTCGGCCCCGAGGACGAGATCGCCTGGAGGAAGCTGGCGCCCCTGCTGACGGGAGAGCGCTGCCAGACCGACAGTACTGGAGGATGAAGATGCTGCATTGCGCGGAACTCGGCGAGAAGGAAGCGGCGCTCGCGACGGCCGCGATCCGCGAAGAGCTGACGAGACGGGGAAAGGTCGCCGTGATCGCCGTCTCCGATTCCCGGGGGGAGCTCATTTCCCTCCTTCGGATGGACGGCGCTCCCCTGCCCTCGGTCCTCGTGGCCACCAACAAGGTCTGGACGGCCGCTCGCGAGCGATCGGCCACCGGCGCCCTCGGCAGGAACTTCAAGGAAAACGGCTGGCAGGTCGCCAACAGCGATCCCCGCTATACGGGATGGGATGGCGGTGCGCCGGTTTTCCATGATGGTCAGGTAGTCGGCGCGGTGGCGGTGAGCGGCCTGGACCAGGAGGAAGACGCGGAGATCGCGGGCATCGGCGTCGCCAGGATCGCTCTGTCCCTCGGCGAATGAGGCCGCGGGCCTTCGGCCTAGGGCAGCATTCTCCGCTCCAGGGCCGCGATCCGCCAGCCCTTCTTTCCCCGCGCGAGCGTCAGCCTGTCGATGCGGCGCGATTCGGTCGGGACGGAGGCCGCGCCGACGGGAGCGGAGTCGGGCCGATCGAGGGTCCATAGCGAATATTCCGCGCGGAAATTGGCGCGATCCGCGCCTGCCCCGCCTTCGTCGGCCACCGACAGGCCGGCTATTCCGTAGAGGAAGTCGGTCGGCGCCAGGGCCGGTTTCCCGGCCGCCAGCCAGTCTTCGGCCCTGACGACCGGACTCTTGCCCTCGTAGGCCGTCCTCGTCCTCGTGAGCACGACGAGGTTCATGAGCATGTCCTGGTCTCCCCTTATGGCCTTCGAATCGCCGCAGGCCTCGAGCGAATCCAGGTCCAGGCGGTCTATGGACGCATAGTAGCGCTGGACCAGCGCGGACGGTGCGAGACCGGAATAGTCGGGCTTGTCCCGCTCGGCCCGCAGCATATCCCCGGCGACGAGGACGAGCGCGAGTATCGCGACGGCCGCGGCGACGAGGAGGCTTCCGCGCCGTCGCAGGAAATCCGCGCGCCTCCGCCTGGAGCTCGCCTTCGCCAGGGCGGCCGCCCTGCGCCTGGAGAGCTCGGCCTCCTCTTCCGGCGGAAGCTCGCGCGTCCAGCCCGAAGCCCGCGCCGAGTCGAGGACGGCGAGCCATTCGCCGAGCCCCGCCCTGCCCGGATCCGCGAGGGCCTTGTCGACGAGCGCCGCCAGACCGCGGTCGAGGCGGGGCGCGGCGAGCGCGGCTTGGATCCCGCTCGGGACGGAACCGGCCATGCTGCTCGGCTCGCCGGCATCGCGCCCGAAGGCCTGTCCGCCCGTCGAGAGGCTGTAGGCCGCCTGGGCCAGGAGGAACGAAGCGTCCGACTCGGGCCCGGTCGAGCGGGGGCTCGAGAGGCGGGCGGCGGCGGCCGATCGGACCCGGGCTCCGCCCGAGCTCAGGGCTTTCGCCGCGGCGCTCGGCGGCAGGATGAGGATCGCCCCGCCGTCCGCGGAGAAGACGACGGCGGATGAGACGATGCCGCGCGGGAGCAGTCCCTCCGCCTCGAGAGTCGACAGCGCGCGGGCCAAAGAATCGAGTCTGGTCAGGCCTTCCGCGAGATCTTTCGAATCGTCGAGGCCTGCCGGCGCCGCTGTCTCGCCGGAACCGAAGGGATCGGGTCCGACGAGGAGGGCGCCTTCGCCGTCCTGGAGAATGGATTCGAATCGCCACGGGATGGAGGCGCCGCCCGCTATCAGTCGGCCTTCTTCGGCCATCGCGGCCGCCAGGGCGGGGCCCGCGCCCTTGATGGCTGCGGCCGGAAAGCGCAGCGCCAGCTTGGAGGCGCCGTCTTGCCGGAGCCTTATCACGATTTCGCTCATCTTCGCATAGTATACATCTTCGCGCCCCTACGCGAAGAGGTGAAAGCTGTATCGTAGGGACCATGGCGAGAGGCTGGCACGAAATGCGCGCGGACTTCGGCCCCCGATCGCTCGGGGCAGTCCAAGCCGGGGCGATGGATATGGGGAAAGCCAGGCCTTGGACAATTTGACTTTTTGTATATTTTCCGTTATCGTCGGGTCTTATGGATAAGGGCCCTTCCACGGACTTCAAGGTAGATCAGCGGATCGTCTATCCGAGCCAAGGCGTCGGCAGGATACTCGAGATCAAGGAAAAAGCCTTCAAGGATACGAAACTCCTGTATTATACGATCTATTTGGAATTCTCCGACATGACCGTCATGGTGCCCACCGACAAAGCGGTCGAGCTGGGCATTCGAGCCATTGTGCCCAAGGACGAGGCCGAGAAGGCCCTCGCATTCATCTCGGAAGAGTACGCGCCCATCCCCTCCGACTGGAAGCTCCGCTACCAGATGAATCTCGACCTGCTCAAGAAGGGATCCGTGCTGGACATCGCCTCGGTCGTGCGCTCGCTCTACCACCGCTCGAAGATCAAGGAACTTCCGATCCTCGAGCGCAAGCTCTACGACTCGGCGCTCAACCTGCTCCAGGACGAGATATCCTTCTCGCTCGGCAAGGACAAGGACGAGATAGCCGAGCTGATTCGCGCCCGCCTGGAGAGCTGATGCCGGCGGGCCCGCTCCGGATAGCGGCCCTGGTGACTGCCGCGGGCTCGAGCGAGCGATTCGGCGGCCGCAAGAAAGAGCTCCTGGCCCTCGACGGACGATCCATCCTCGATCGCTCCCTCTCCCCCTTCCTCGATCTTCCCGGCCTCGAGGCCCTGGTCGTGACCGCCCCCCCCGGACGGGAGGCCGAGCTGCGCGGGGCCCTGGATGCCGGGAGTCTGGCCGCCCTGGAAAGGCTCGGGCCGGGGCGCTTCTCCGTGGTGGCAGGTGGATCCGGGCGCCGCGATTCGGTGCGCCTGGGTCTCGAAGCCCTCGCGCAGGCAGTCGGCCATCGCGGTTCTCCCGAGGGAGAGGATCTGGCCGCCCTCGACGATGTCGTCGTCCTCGTCCACGACGGGGCTCGGCCCTGGGCGAGCTCCGACCTCGCCGACAGAGTGGCCCGGTCCGCGGCCGACTGCGGCGCCTCGGTGCCCGTCCTTCCCCTCGTCGATACGCCGAAGGAGCTCTGTCCCGACGGCACGGTCACCCGCCATCCGCCGCGCTCTTCCTTGGGCGGCGCCCAGACCCCTCAGGGCTTCAGGCTCGGTACTATCCTCGCAGCGCATCGCAGGGCGGCCGCGGAAGGCCAGGATTGCACCGACGACGCCGAGCTCTGGGACCGCTACGTCGGGCCCGTGGCCTTCGTGCCCGGCGAGACCGACAATCGCAAAGTGACCTATGCCGGCGACATCGCCGCGTCGGCGACCCGCGCCCTGCCCTCTCGCATGGGCCAGGGCTGGGACCTGCACCGTCTCGTTCCCGGCCGTCCCCTCCTCCTGGGCGGTGTCCCGGTCCCGAGCGACCTGGGAGAGGACGCGCATTCGGACGGAGACGTACTGCTGCACGCGGTGATAGACGCCATGCTCGGGGCGGCGGCCTTGGGCGACATAGGCGCGCATTTCCCGCCCTCCGACGAGAAGTGGCGCGGAGCCGATTCGCGCGACCTGACGCGCCGCGCCCTGGCTCTCGTGAGCGAGGCCGGGTGGCGCATCGGCAATCTCGATTGCACGATCGTCATCGAGCGTCCGAGACTCGGTCCCTACAAGGAATCGATCCGATCGAGCCTCGCCGAATGCCTCGACGTCCCGACCGACGCGGTATCGGTGAAGGCGAAGACCAAGGAGGGGGTCGACGCCGTCGGGGAAGGGCGGGCCGTGGAGGCCTTCGCGATCGCGAGCCTAGTCCCTCGAGGCTGAGGGATGCACTCCCGCTATGATCGCCACGCATACCGCGACGGCCGCGAAGGCCAGGGTCTGCGCGGGATAAAACTTGGCGCCGAAGACGAAATACGAGGCCAAGGCGGGCCAGAGCACTTGCACACCGTAGAACGCGGGCGCCACCGCGGCCATTTCCCCGTCCTTGTAGGCCGTCTGGATGAGAGCGAGGCTGGAGGAGCCGGAAACGAGGAAGGCGTAGAAATAGGGCGAGGCGAGCCAACCCGAGATGCCCGGCGCGGCGGCGACCTGGAGGGCGCGCAGGGGGAAGACCATGAAGCCGCCCAGACAGCCCGAGACGGCCGCGATCGCGGCGGCCAGTCTCGGTCCCTTGAGCCGGCCTCGGAGCGCGAAGAGCGCCGCGCCCGCGGCGAGCGGAAGACCGAGGAAGAAGAAGAGGGCCGCCGGCGAGAGGCCCGCCGCCGCGGAGGAGCCGCCTTCGCCCAGGAAGCCGGCGGCCGCGATCGCGGCGAAGAGGGCGATCGTCCAGGCAAGCCTCCTGCCGCCGAGGCGCTCTTTCAGCATTAGTTTGGCCAGGATGGCCGTGAACGCGACGCTCGTTCCCGCCGCGGCGCCGACGACATTGGTGGACAGGCCCGTCAGCGCGAAGTATTGGAAGGCGGGCACGACGTTGACGAGCATGAAGCCGAGGAACCAGGAGGCGAAGTCCCGGTAGAATCGGCCCTCCCGACGCCGCTCCAGAGCGGGAGGGAAGCCGGAAGGCCGCCACGGCGCCCGCTCGGGCCGATGGCCTATCCATCCGACATGGCGCTTCTGCAGGGCCATCCCGACCGAGAGGACCAGGTTGCCCGAAACGGCGATGGCCGCGGCGATCGCGGGAGGAAGGCTCATCCGCCTTTCCTCATGTCCGTCTCGCGGTGCGCCGGATAGCGTCGAAAAGAGGGGCGAAGCTCGATCCCGCCCGATAGAAGACCGCCGGATACCCCCCGGGAGTCTCGATCGCGACGCGCCCGCCGCGGAAGCTCCGCGAGCTCCAGAGGTGCACCCAGTCGTCGTCGGGAAGATAGAGCTCGGTCAGGGCCGCCCCGCTCGAGCGGGCGGGAGAGACCATGAGGTCGCGGCCGTAGAGGTACTGGTACGATAGTCTCCGGGCCTCGGGGTCGGCTTCGTAGTGCATCCACGGGTGGCGGATCGGGGGAAGCCCCCCCGCGACCTGCTCCGCGGCGACGGCGAGATGGTAGGGCTTCAGCGACGCGTAGATCCCGGACATCCGCGCGAGGATGGCCAGGGCCCGCGGATCTTCCCAGGACGCCCCGCCCTGCTCGGGGCCCGGGCCGTCGCCGACCCGCAGCAGTGGCGAGAAGGCGGCTATCTCGATCCAGCGGGCGAGGCACTCGGGATTCCGCCTGGCGCCGGAGTTGGACAGGGAGCCGCCGGCCTCGGAATGCCAGAAGCCCCCGCCCGACATGCCGAGGGAAATGCCGGCGGGCACCGATGCGGGAAGGCCGTCGCGTCTCGAGAAGGATGCCTGCCTCTCTCCCGACCAGAAGGAGTTGACGTAGCGGCTCGAGCCGAGCCAGCCCGACCGGGCCAGGAGCAGCGTTTCGTCCGAGAAGCCGGCTTCGTCGATGGCCTCGCGGCTCATCCTCGCCCACAGGAGGGGCCAGCGGTTGTGAGCCTCCACGGCGCTCTCGCCCGAAGCGAGGACGGCGTCCGCGGGCAGGTACTCGCCGGAATCCGCGAGCCAACCCGCCATGCCTATATCGAGCATGCCTCGCTTGAAGACTGTCTTGAGCCAGCCGGCCGCTTGGGGATTCGTCAGGTCGATCATGGCGGAAAGGGGCCCGCGCGAGGCCATGAGGTAGTCGCCGCCTTCTGCGTTCTTGACGCAATAGCCCCGCCCCCCGGCCTCCGCGTAGAGGCCTCCCTCCAGCTCGAGGAAGGGCGCGACATAGCCGAGAAAGCGGATGCCTCGAGCGCGGAGGGCGGCGATTTCGGCGGGAAGCCCGGGATACAGGCCGCGGTCGTACGAGCACTCGCGCATCGCGCGCGGTCCCGGGCCCGAAGGCGCGGCGCCGCACCAATCGCGCGACCAGACGGCGGCTATCTTGACCCCGGCGCCGAGGGCCGCGGCCAGCCTCCGACCCATCTCCTCCGATCCGCCTCGAGCCTCGATCCAGGCTCCGTCGAAGGCCCAACCGGGAGGCGACGGGGGCTTGCCGAGGAAGGAGCCTATGCCCGCGATCGCCGAGGGAGCGTCGGCGCCCCATCCCAATACGATCTCCCGCGGCACCGCCCAGGCATCGAGCAGTGTCGATGAATGACGGAAATCGATGCGGGCATAGGCGGTCGTATCCACGGCGCACCAATAGCCCTTGGTAGATACGAAGGCGGGCAGGGGATAGGAGCTCGCTCCCTTCTCGAGTCGGGCGTCGCCGAAAATGGCCGAGAAGGATCGGAAAGCCAGCGACCCGAGTCCGGTGCGCCTGTCGCGGACCCAAAGCGCCACGCTCCTGCCCTTCAGATCCAGCCGATCGTAGCGCTCGCCGCAGCCGAATATCCCCTCGTCCGGCCAGGCGGCGATCCGGAGGCGGAAGAGGTTGACGGAGGAATCGAAGCGCGAGAAGGAGAGCCGGAGGCAGCTGCCCTCCCAGCGGACCGCCATGCTCAGCTTGCCTTCGAAGTCGATGACGGCGAAGTCCGCGGAGCGTTCGATGATCTTGTAGGACCTGAGCGCCGTCGAGCTCGCCCGGCGCCTGCGCAATCTGAAATGGCCGGCCCTGTTTTGCCGCACGATGTTCTCGGACTGGCCGATCTCCACGCAGGGGTTCCGGCGCGAATGCGTCAGCACCCGCTTGCCGCCCGCCGAGAGAGCGAAGCCCTCGGGTCCCGCCTCGATTTCTATCATTTGGAAGAAAATACACCCTTAGCACCACCCGCGCAAGCGCGCCGCCCGCCGGAAGAGCGGGTCGCGCCGATACCGGGGCGGCCGATCCTCGAGACGGACTACGAAACGGGCGCCGTCCCGAACAGGGAGAGGATGACGGGATTCTTGAAGAGGGCCGCGTACTTGCGCGCCGAGAGCCCGAGCTTGTCGGCGCGATCGGGGTCGGCCCCGCCGGATACGAGGAGCCGCGCCACGTCGACATCGTTGCGACCGACGGACACGACGAGGGCCGTCTGCCCGTCCTTGCCCGCCAGGTCGGGCGCGGCGC
Source organism: uncultured Treponemataceae bacterium (assembly GCA_964404145.1). GTDB lineage: Bacteria > Spirochaetota > Spirochaetia > Treponematales > Rectinemataceae > UBA1306. Next base: position 46,489 of record CAYOIX010000004.1, on the reverse strand, counting down.
CCTTCTCCAGGAAGAGCCGCACGAGATCGGAGGAGCCCGTCTGCGCGGCGTCCATCAAAGGAGAATAGCCTCTGTCCTCGCTCTGAAGGTCGATGCCGGCTCCCTGGGCGAGCAGAATCTCGGCGATGGCGCGATGTTTGCCTCGCGCCGCGAGACAGAGCAGGGGCACCCCGTGCTTGTCGCGGGTATCGGGATGGAAGCCGGCCTTCAAGAAGAGATCGACGGCCTTCGTGTCGCCTTCCCGGACGCACTGCGCGAGAGTATCGGTATGGACCGAGATCCCCATTTCCAGTAGGGCGGCGCGCGCCCCGCGACGCTCCTCCTGGATGAACCAATCGGCTTTTTCGGCCCTATAGTAGGCTGCGAGCTCGTCCAGGCCGTCGAAGACGGGAAGTCCTGAAAGATAGCGGGGAAATGACCGCGAAGGCTCGAAGCGGAAAAGGGAGAAGTTCGCACCCCGGCTGTAGCCGTAGCCCGCGGCGAAGGAGAACCAGGACGCCCCCAGACTCGTCGCCGTCGCCAAGGCGAGAAAATGGCTCGCCTTCTCCACCCGGGCGATCACTTTGTCCCGCCCGAGGGCTTCCCAACTCTCGTGGATCTTGAGGCCATAGGCCTCGACCCCTGCTTCGTCGAGCGTCACGAGGATTTTATGGAGAAAATCCCCGTCCTCCGGGGATGCGAGCACCGCTACCGTCACGCCCACTCCCAGTACTCAAGGCGCTCCGTACCGGCTATCAGGACCGCCCTGTGCTTTTCTAATGTCGGCTCGGTATGCTCGCAGGCTTGAGGGAAAAAGACCATGCGTATTCGTTCTCGTTTTATGCATTTTTGTCATCGACAATTTGTTAATTACCATCTTGACGTTTATAGAGAATTTAGATATACTTTGGTTGTGCTCGAGAGGACGACTCGAACACGCCCAATTACTCGAGCTCGATGAGTTTCCCTCCCCGAGCAAGAGCGAGCGGCATCGGCTCCCGGGTTTCGCCTCCTGCCCGGGAGTCTTTTTTTTGCTCCGAGAGGCGACAAGGCTAGGCCAGCTCGATCAGCAGGTCGCCCGTGCTCACGGCGGAGCCTTCCGCCGCGCCCAGAGCGGTCACGACGCCGTCGACCGGGGAGACGATTTCGTTCTCCATCTTCATCGCCTCGAGGATCACCAGGACTTCGCCTCGCTTGACGGTCTGCCCCTTGGCGACCTTGTAACCGAGGAGAGTTCCGGGCATGGGCGCCTTTACCAGCGTCGCCCCCGCGGACGCGCCCGAGCCCGCCGCGGGGGCGGGCTTGGGCGCGCTCGGAAGGGAGGAGACCGGCGCCGCGCTTGCCGGTCGCGGGACCAGGCCTGGAGGCGCGCCCGCTCCGACTTCCTCCACGGTCACGTCGTAGCTCTGTCCATTCACGGTTATCTTGTAGCTCTTCATGTTTGTTCTCCTCGAATGAACCTGTCGACGTGGCCCCAGGCCGGCGTATTGATCCCGTGTCGGGCGAACCGCGAACTCGCCGCCGCGGGACGAGGGCTCGAAAGCCTCGCGCCGCGGAGCTCGAAGGAGCTCGCATCCATGCCGCTCGCCGCGGATACCGCAGCCGTCAGCACGGCCATGAGCAGCAGCTCCTCCTCGCCCGCCAAGCCGGCAGCCTTGCCGGCGCCCTTTGCCGGGGGTCGGGTTCCGGCGCGCCCAGGCGCGCCGTCCTTCGATAGGGACTTCTTTCGAGCGGCGAGGCCAGCCAGCGAGGCGAGGATTATCGCCAGGACGACGATAGCCGGGACGATGAAGGCCGCCATGCTCCGCTCGGCCTAGACTGGCATATTGCCGTGCTTCCGGCTGGGGCCGCGCTCGCGCTTGCCCAGGAGCATGGCGAGCGCGGCGGCGAGGCGGGGCCGCGTCTGGGCCGGGTCGATGACGTCGTCGATGTAGCCGCGCCTGGCCGCTTTGTAGGGATTGGCGAACTCGGCCTTGTACTCGGCGATCTTCTCCATGCGCAGGGCCGCGGGGTCCGCGGCCTCGTCGATCTCGCGCTTGAATATGATGTTGGCGGCCCCGTCGGGTCCCATCACCGCGATCTCGGCCGACGGCCAGGCGAAGACCTGGTCCGCGCCGAGGTGGCGGCTGCACATCGCGATGTATGCTCCGCCGTAGGCTTTGCGAAGGATCACCGTGAGCTTGGGCACGGTGGCCTCGGAATAGGCGTAGAGGATCTTGGCGCCGTGGCGGATGACGCCTCCGTGCTCCTGGGCGACGCCGGGAAGATAGCCCGAGGTGTCGACCAAGGTGACCAGGGGAATGTTGAAGGCGTCGCAGAAGCGGATGAACCGCGCGGCCTTGTCGGAGGCGTTGATGTCGAGGACGCCGGCCATCACCTTGGGCTGGTTGGCTATGATGCCCACGCTCCTGCCGCCCAGGCGCGCGAAGCTGGTGACCATGTTCTGGGCGTAGAGAGGCTGCACCTCGAAATAGTCGCCCGAGTCGAAGACCCTGGCGATGACATCGCGGATATCGTAGGGCTTGTTGGGGGCCTCCGGCATTAGGGAGGCGAGATCGGGCGAAGTCCGCGAAGCATCGTCGCCCGAGTCCAGGACGGGCGGATCCTCGACGTTGTTCTGAGGCAGGTAGGAGAGGAGCTTCCTGATGCCGGCCACGGTGGCCGCCTCGTCGGGGAAGGCGAAATGCGCGACGCCGCTCGTGGCCGCGTGGACCGTCGCGCCGCCCAGGGCCTCGGCGCTCACGTCCTCGCCGGTGACGGCCTTGATCACCTGGGGACCGGTGATGAACATGTTGGCCGTCTTGTCGGTCATGAACACGAAATCGGTCAGGGCGGGCGAATAGACCGCGCCGCCGGCGCAGGGTCCCATGATCGCGGATATCTGCGGGACGACCCCGGAAGCCAGGGTGTTGCGGAAGAAGATGTCGCCGTAGCCGGCGAGGGCGTCGACTCCCTCCTGGATGCGGGCCCCCCCCGAGTCCTCGATGCCGATGACCGGTACGCCGACCTTCATCGCCATGTCCATCGCCTTGCAGATCTTCTTCGCGTGGGCCTCGCCGAGCGAGCCTCCGATCACCGTGAAGTCCTGGGCGAAAACGAACACCTGGCGACCGTCCACGGTTCCGTGGCCGATGACGACACCCTCGCCCGGAGCCTTCACTTCGTCCATCCCGAGCTCCGCGCAGCGATGCTCGACGAAGGCGTCGAGCTCGAGGAAGCTCCCCGGATCGAGGAGGGCCGCTATCCTCTCGCGGGCCGTGCCTTTGCCCTTCTCGTGCTGGGCGACGACGCGCTTCGGTCCTCCCCCTTCGAGTATCTTGCGCCGACGCTCGTCGAGTGCGCGTAGCTTATCTTCCATATTGACTCCATCTTCAGTTTACAAAAAACTGGTTTCTGTCATTATGCCTTACGCTCGCAGAGCTCGACAAGGACCCCCTTCGTCGCCTTGGGGTGGAGGAAGGCGATGCGGGCCCCTCCCGCGCCGTAACGGGGCCTTTCGTCTATGAGCCGCATCCCGGCGGCCTTGAGCTCCTCCAGGGCGGCGTCGAGGTCCTCCACGCGGAAGGCGAGATGCTGTACGCCCTGTCCCCTGTTTTGGATGAATTTGCCGATGGGACCATCCGGGTCGGTCGATTCGAGGAGCTCGAGCTCCGTGCCCGAATCCCCGGCCGACGAGCCCAAGGGGAGGAAGGCCGTCCTCACCTTCTGCTCCTCCACCGTCTCGATGCCTTTCAGCTCCAGGCCGAAGAAGCCGGTATAGAGCTCGAGGGCCTCGTCCAGGTTCTCGACGGCGATCCCGACATGGTCCAGTTTGAGGGCCCTCATCATTCGCCTCCCTTCCTGATCGATTCGAAGAGGAGGTCGGCCGCTTCCGCCGCCTCCACCTCTCCCCTGACTATCCGTCCCGCGAGGAGGTCCTCGAGGCCGCCTTCGAGGGTCTCGAGTTCGGAAAGCACCCTTTCCGTCAGCAGTGTCCGCGCCTCGGCCATCGCGCCCCGCCTCCGCCTCGCCTCGAGCCCGCCCGAAGCCTTCAATCGCGCCCAATGGGCATCAAGGCAGGCAAGGAGTTCGGCTACGCCCTCGCCCGTCTCGGCCACGGTCTTCAAGACGGGCGGCAGCTCCGCGCGATCGGCCATCGCCGCGCGCTCCCTCGCGAGGGCCCGGGCGAAGGCGCGGTGGCCGATGAGCGTATCCGGTCCCGCCTCGGGTACGCGGCCGGCGGCCAGCTCGGCCGCGGTCTCGAGCATGGCTCTGATCTCGCGGACCGCCCTGTCGGCCCCCTCGCGGTCCGCCTTGTTCACCGCGAAGATGTCGCCGATCTCCATGACGCCGGCCTTGATCGTCTGGATCTCGTCGCCCGACCCGGGCATGGAGACGAGGACGACCGAGTCGGCCAGGCGGACTATATCGACTTCGGACTGCCCGATGCCGACGGTCTCGACGATGACGACGCCGTAGCCCGCCGCCTCCAGGGCGCGCGCGCACTGGGCGCTCGCCCTGGACAGTCCGCCGAGCCTTCCCCTCGAGGCAAGGCTGCGTATGAAGACGCCCTCGTCGACCCCGGCCCGGCCCTGCATCCGTATCCTGTCGCCGAGTATGGCCCCCCCCGTGAAGGGGCTCGAGGGATCGACGGCGAGCACGGCCACCCTCGCGCCGCGGGCGCGGTAGACGCCGATCATCTTGTCGACCAGGGTGCTCTTGCCCGAGCCGGGCGGTCCCGTGACGCCCACGACCTGCGCCTCGCCCTTATCGGCGATGTCGAGGGAGCGTCGAAAGACGCCGCTCCTCAGCGAGCGCAGGGCGGAGCCGGACCAGGGCTCCCCGTCCTCGAGAGCCGAGAGCAGACGCGCGAGGGCGCGCTCTTCGCCGCGGAGAACCCGTCCCGCGATGTCCTCGGGAGAAGGAGCCGCCCTCGTCTTCATCTCGCCGGCCTTACCGCGCTTCGAGCTTCGCCTTGATGAAGTCGATCGCGACCTTGGTCGGCGTGCCCGGACCGAAGACGGCGGCGATGCCCTTCTCCATCAGGAAGGGGATGTCGTCCTCGGGTATGACGCCGCCGGCCACGACGAGGATGTCGCCCGCGCCCTTCTGGGCCAGGAGCTCCATCACCCGGGGAAAGAGATGCCTGTGCGCGCCCGACAGGATGCTCAGCGCGACCACGTCCACGTCCTCCTGTACGGCCGCCTGGACGATCTGCTCCGGCGTCTGCCTGAGACCGGTATAGATGACCTCCATGCCCTCGTCGCGCATCGCGCGGGCGACGACCTTGGCGCCTCGATCGTGCCCGTCGAGGCCCGGCTTGGCGACGAGCACGCGTATCCTGCGTTCCATCGATTTCTCCCCTAAAAACATGCGCTCGGACGGTATTCGCCGAACACTTCTCGCATCGCGTCGCAGATCTCGCCCAGGGTCGCGTAGGCGCGCACTGCCTCGATGATGGGCGGCATGAGGTTCGCGCTTCCGCGGGCAGCCCCTCCGATGCCGAGCAGCGCCGCCGCGACGCGGGACCCGTCCCGCCTCGCGCGCAGGTCGCGCAGCGCCGCGCATTGGCGCTCGCCGACGCCCGGGTCCAGCCTGAGCAGGCCCTCGGGCCTGGCCTCCGCCGCCTGGAACTTGTTGAGCCCCACCACCACCCGCTCTCCCGACTCGATCTGCCTCTGGTAGGCGTAGGCGGCATCCTGGATCTCGCGCTGGACGTAGCCTTCCTCTATCGCGCAGACCGCGCCGCCCATCTCGTCGATCCGCCTCACGTAGGCTTCGGCCTCGGCCTCGATCCTGTCCGTGAGACTCTCGACGTAGTAGGAGCCTGCGAGGGGGTCCACCGTCTCGGCGGCGCCCGACTCGTAGGCGACTATCTGCTGGGTCCTGAGGGCGATGCGGACGGAGGCTTCGGTGGGAAGCGCGAGGGCCTCGTCGCGCGAGTTCGTGTGGAGGGACTGGGTCCCGCCCAGGACCGCGGCGAGGGCCTGGAGGGTCACGCGCACGACGTTGTTGTCGGGCTGCTGCGCGGTCAGGGTCGAGCCGCCGGTCTGCGTATGGAAGCGCATCATCCAGCTCTTGGGATTCTTGGCGCCGAAGCGCTCGCGCATGATCCTCGCCCAGAGCCTCCGCGCCGCGCGGAACTTGGCCACCTCCTCGAAGAGGTCGTTGTGGGCGTTGAAGAAGAAGGAAAGCCTGGGCCCGAAGCCGTCGACGTCCAGGCCCGCCTCGATGGCCGCCTTCACGTAGGCGATTCCGTCGGCGAGGGTGAAGGCCACTTCCTGGGAGGCGGTGGAGCCGGCCTCGCGGATATGGTAGCCCGAGATGGAGATCGTGTTCCAATTCGGCACCGACTCGGCGCAATAGGCGAACACGTCGGTGATGAGACGCATCGAGGCGGCCGGCGGGAAGATGTAGGTCCCCCGCGCGACGTATTCCTTGAGTATGTCGTTCTGGATGGTGCCTTCGAGCGCCTTCGGCGGCACGCCCTGCTTCTCCGCGACGACCACGTACATCGCGAGGAGGACGGCCGCTGGGGCGTTGATCGTCATGCTCGTCGACACTTTATCGAGGGGTATGCCGGCGAAGAGAAGCTCCATGTCCGCGAGGGAGTCGACGGCGACTCCGACCTTGCCGACCTCTCCCGCCGACAGCGGGTGGTCGGAGTCGTAGCCGATCTGGGTCGGCAGGTCGAAGGCTATGGAGAGGCCCGTCTGCCCTTGGGCCAGCAGGTACTTGTAGCGCTCGTTGGATTCCTCGGCCGTACCGAAGCCGGCGTACTGCCGCATCGTCCAGAGACGTCCGCGGTACATGGTCGACTGGACGCCTCGCGTGTAGGGATACTCGCCCGGCAGGCCGATGCGCTCGGCGTAGTCGGCAGCGGCGGAGCCGCCGTGCTCGAGATCGAGGGGAGTATACAGGCGGTTCACGGTCGCGCCGGAGCCGGTCTCGAAGGAGGTCTTGCGCTCCGGGCGCTTCGCGAGGGAGCCGGCGACGCCGGATTCCCAGGCCTCGACGGTCTTCCTCAGCTCATCTGTATCGCCCATCGTCCCTCCCCTTCCGCGCCCTGCGGGCGTCCTCGAGCGCTTCGGCGGTGCCGCCCGAGCTCGTCCTGCGCGCGTCGCGCTGCGCCATCGCGACGTCGGCGAGGTCGAAGCCGGCTCGCAGCGCGTCGAGATTGGGCCCCTCGGTCCCCTTGGGCACGCGGTTCCTGACGGCCGCCTCGAGGCTTTCCCGGCTCGCGGCCCTGGAGAGACCGCCGAGGACGCCGAGGGCGACGATGTTGGCGACTACCTTCCTGCCCAGCTTTTCGCGGGCGGTCTCGAGGATGGGCACCGAGACGGTGCGCGCGGCGATGTCGCCCGAGAGGGGCACCGACGAGTCGACGATGATGAGGCCTCGCCCGCCGGACGCGCCCATGGCGGGACCGTAGGTCCTATACGATTCGGCGGTGAGCGCGAGGAGGTAGTCCGGGTCGGTGGCCTTGGGATAGTCGATGTCCTCGTCGGAGATGACGACCTCGGCCTTGCTCGCGCCGCCGCGCGCCTCGGGTCCGTAGCTCTGGGTCTGGACCGCGTTCCTGTCGTCGAGGATGGCGGCCTCGGCGAGCACTATGCCCGCCAGGAGGAGTCCTTGGCCCCCCGATCCGCTCAGTCTGAATTCGACGCGCATCCGTAGAGCCCTCCCTGGAACCTCTCGTATGTCCGCTGCACCTTGGCGATGAGCTCGTCGTAGTCGGCCGTGTACTCGGGGGCCGGAGCGTTGTAGAGCTCGCCTATGAGCTTCTTGCCCGCCACCTTCTCCGGGGGGAGGGAGGGGGCGGCCTTGACGTTGACCACTCCCTCCTTGATCCATTCGAGCATCTCGACGGCGCCGCCCATCTTGTTCTTGCGGCCGAAATAGGTCGGGCATTGGACCAGGGCCTCGACGACCGAGAAGCCGCGATTCCTGATCGCCGCCTCGATCAGGTCTATGAGGAGGGGCGCGTGGAAGGAGGTCGCGCGCCCGACATAGGTCGCCCCGGCGGCTTTCGCCAGCTCGCAGAGGTCGAAGCTCCGCTCGAGGTTGCCGTATGGCGCGGTCGTGCCGTACATGCCCTTGGGCGTCATGGGCGAGTATTGGCCGCTCGTCATGCCGTAGATGTTGTTGTTCATGACGATCGTCGTGATGTCGATGTTGCGCCTGGCCGCGTGGATGAAGTGATTGCCGCCGATGGCCGTGCAGTCGCCGTCGCCCGTCATCACAATCACTTCGAGCTCGGGCCGGGCGAGCTTGATGCCCGTCGCGAAGGCCAGCGCGCGTCCGTGGGCCGTGTGCAGGGTGTCGAAGTCGAGGTAGCCCACCGCGCGCGACGAGCATCCTATACCGGAGACTATGCAGACCTTGTTCTTGTCCAGGTCGAGGCGCCGGATCGCCCGCACCAGAGCGCCCGTCACGGTGCCGTGGCCGCAGCCAGGGCACCAGATATGGGGCAGGTTGTCCTGCCTGAAATAGCTCAGAGTCGGATTCATCGCGCCGCCTCCGCGATCGCCTCGCCGTCGCCCGCGGCCCTCATGATGGCGGCGTAGACTTCCTCCGGCCTGAAGAGCTCGCCGTTCACCTTGCCGAGCCGCGTCACCCGCGCCGCGCCGCGGGCCGCGCGCTCGACCTCGAGGGCAAGCTGTCCGAGATTCATCTCGGGGACGACGATGCGCCTCGTCCGCGAGGCGACCCGCTCGACGAGGCCGTCGGGAAAGGGCCACATCGTCTTGAGCCTGAGAAGGCCGGCCTTGACGCCTTCGCGCCGGGCGCGGCGCACCGCGGAGAGACCGGACATCGCCGAGCATCCGAACGAGACGACCACGACGTCGGCGTCCTCGAGGGACTCCTCGAAGTGCTCCTCGATCGAGGGGGCGGCCTTCTCGATCTTGCGGGCCAGGCGGCGCAGCAACGCGTCCGCGACTTCGCTCCTGCCGGAGGGCCTGCCGGCCTCGTCGTGGAAGAGGCCCGTCACGTGCCAGCGGTAGCCCTCGCCGAAGGCCGCCATCAAAGGCACTCCACCGTCGGGATCGGCGGCGTAGGGCCGGTAGTCGGCCGGCGAAGCGGGGGCGGCGCGTCGCAGGGGCTTCAGCGCCGAGAAGTCGGGGAGGACGACCTTCTCGCGCATGTGGCCGATGATCTCGTCCATGAGGACTATCACCGGGACGCGCCAGACCTCGGCGATGTCGAAAGCCTTGAAGGTGAGCTCGAAGCATTCCTTGACGCTGCCGGGCGCGAGGACGACGACCGGATGGTCGCCATGAGTGCCCCATCGCGTCTGCATCAGATCCGCCTGGGCGGGGCTCGTCGGCATGCCGGTGCTCGGCCCCATCCGCTGGACATCGACGATGACCAGGGGGACTTCGGTGAGGGAGGCGTAGCCCAGACACTCCTGCATCAGGGAGAAGCCCGGACCGCTCGTCGCCGTCATGGCCTTCTTGCCGACCAGGGAGGCGCCGATGCACGCGGCGATCGAGCCTATCTCGTCCTCCATCTGGATGAACTTGCCGCCGACCTTGGGCAGCTCCTCCGCGCAGAGCTCCGCTATCTCGGTCGAAGGAGTGATCGGGTAGCCGGCGTAGAACTCGAGACCGGCGGCGAGGGCGCCGAGCGTACAGGCCTCGTTGCCCTGCATGAGCTTCGCGCTCCTAGTCATGCATGGCCTCGGGCGGCAGATTGTAGTCCGCCTCCGTCTCCGGGACGGCGGAGGCGGACTCTTCGTCCTCCTCGTGGACCTCGATGGCGAAGTCGGGGCATCGGAGCTCGCACATGGTGCAGCCGATGCAGAGCTCGGGGCGCTCGGCGAAAACCTTGCCGCCCTTCAGGGTCAAGACCCGCTTCGGGCAGAAGGTCACGCAGATATTGCAGCCCTTGCAATAGCGCTCTCGGACTGTATGCGCGTACTTCCTCTTTTGTTTGTCGTTCATAGAGTGGTAGGAAGCAGTATATTCGAGGCTGAGGCCCTTTGTCAAAAGCATGTATTCAATTGATATATCAGATTATGACATTTGCCGCAAGTTTGTAAAAATGCTATCCTCGCCTTGAGGAGGAGCCATGGCAAGGCCATTAAAGATTCGCGATCTCACCCTTCGCGACGGGCAGCAGTCCCAGTTCGCGACTCGTATGACGCAAGCTCAGGTAGACAGAGTTCTACCTATATATAGGAAGGCCGGCTTCTACGCGATGGAAGTCTGGGGAGGGGCCGTACCGGATTCGGTCATGCGGTACCTGAACGAGGATCCCTGGAAGCGGCTCGAGACGATCAAGGCCGTGGTCGGGGGGGCGTCCCGCCTGACGGCCCTTTCCAGGGGCAGGAACCTCTTCGGCTACAGCCCCTACCCCGATTCAGTCATCCGGGGCTTTTGCGCCAACGCGGTGCGCTCGGGCGTGGACATCATGAGAATTTTCGACGCCCTCAACGATCCGGACAACATGGAGAGCTCCATCCGCTTCGTGAAGGAGGCTGGAGGCGAGGCTGATTGCGCCGTCTGCTATACGACCGACCCGGCCTTCTCGCCTGCCCGGCGCCTCGCCGGCTTGGCCAGGGGGAGGCGCCTGCCGAGGGCGATCTTCACCGACCGCTACTTCGTGGACAAGGCCAAGGCCTTCGCGGCCCTCGGAGCCGACATGATTTCCATCAAGGACATGGCCGGCCTCATCGACCCCCTGCGCGCCTATGAGCTCGTGCGTCTGCTCAAGACGGAGACCGGGCTCCCGATAGACCTGCACACGCACTGCACGCCCGGGCTCGGCGTAGCCTCCCTCCTCATGGCAATGGTCGCCGGCGTAGACATCGTGGACACGGTGATCCTCGCCTGGTCGGGGGGCCCCGCCGCTCCCGCCTACGAGATCGTCCAGCTCTTCGCCGACAGGATGGGCCTGGATACGGGCGTCGACAAGGCGGCGGTCGCCGCCATCGACACGCAGCTCCGGGCGATCCGCACCGAGCTCGCCGAGCACGACCACTTCAAGGCCAATCATCCGCCCATCCTGGACCTGTCGCGGCACTCGCTCCCGGCCGAGGACGAGGCCCTGATCGACCTGGCCCTCGAGGCCGCGACCGGTATAGCCGGCTCCGGCAGGGCTTCGGCGACCAAGGCGGCTCGTGTCCTCGAGCTCTGCCGCAAGATAGAGGAGCGCTTTCGCTATCCCGCGCCCGACGCGATCGTGGAAAAGGCGCAGATACCCGGGGGCATGTACACGAACATGCTCTCGCAGCTCAGGGAGGCGAAGCTCGAGGGACAGGTCGCCGAGGTGCTCGCCCTCGTACCCCAGGTCCGACTCGACTGCGGCCTGCCTCCCCTCGTCACGCCGACCAGCCAGATAGTCGGCGTACAGGCCGTCAACTGCGTGGTCGACAAGGCCCAGGGCAAGGCCTATTACACGAGCATCTCCAAGAACTTCGCCGAGCTCGTGGGCGGCTCCTACGGGAAGACACCCTGGCCCATCGCGCCCGAGTTCAGGAAGAGGATCTGCGGCTTCGCCGAGGAGAGGCCCTACGACGTCTCGGCCTACGCGAAGAGGCCCAACCCGCCGCTCGTCGAGCTGGGGGGCCTGCCCCTGGCGATCGACGAGAAGGAGGAGCTCCTCCTCGAGCTGTTCCCGAACGTAGCGGAGAAGTTCCTGAAGGGAAAGCGCAAGTCGGAGTGGGACGCCGCCCATCCGCCCGAACCCGAGAGGCCCGAGCGCTACGCGACGGATTTCTGGGAGAGGCTAGCCCTGCTGGCGGGGAGCTGATGCGCTCCGTGGCCTAGGCCCTTCGCCCCGGCCCGTTGACTCGCCCGAAAAGTCCGCACTAAAATGCGGCCTCAGCCTTGAGTTAGAAATCAAGCGACGGGGCTTCATGAGCCGAAAAAGTGCGATACTGCTCTCGACGATCCTGCTTTTCACCGCCTGCGCGCCGGGTCCCAGGAGGCTCGTCATCGGGATGGTGCCTTCCTATACGCCGAAACGCATGGTCGCTTCGTTCGCGCCCATCGCGAAATACCTTGAAGGCGAATTGAAGGTCAGCGTCGTCGTCGCGGTCGCCGGAACCTACCAGGACCTCGTGGCCAAGATGGGTCGCGGCGACGCGGACATCGGCTTATACGGGCCTTTTTCCTACATCCTTGCGGAGCAGGGTCAGAACCTCGCTCCCCTGGTCGTACGCGACCGAAAGGATCTCGGGGTCTACTACAATTCGGTCATCATCGTGCGCTCCGATTCTCCGTTCCGGTCGATAGAGGAACTCCGAGGCCGCAGCATGGCCTTCGTCGACCCGGCCTCGACTTCCGGCTTCCTCGTTCCCGACTCGCTTTTCATCAGCAGGCAGCTCGATATCGAGAAGTTCTTTTCCTCGTACCATTTCGCGGGCAGCCATGACAAGGTGACGGAAGAGGTGCTCGACCGACGCGCGGACGCGGGCGCGGTCTCGAAGTCGATATTGAACAGCCTCGTCGCCGCCGGCAGAGTCCGCTCCGAGGATCTGCGGACGCTCTGGATATCCGAGAGCATCCCCGGCTCTCCCTTCGTGGCCCGCGCCGATCTATCCTTACGGATGCGGGAGGGATTCAAGAAGGCCATGCTCTCGGTCGACGTCGCCGACCCCGCGGCCCTCGCCGCCTACGATCCCGCGGCCCTGCGCTTCGTTTCCGCCGAGCCCGAGATGTACGAAGGGATCAGGAACATCGTCGCGATCCTGGGCAAGAAGTTCCCGCAGCAGTATCTCCTGGGGAAATAGGCAGATCGTGCATCCGCGAAGCATAAAGTTCATCTCGGCCTGCGTGATCGCATCGCTCGGGATCGTGAATACATTGGTATTCGGAGTGTTCTCGTACAATACGTCGTCGGCCACCATCCAGGCCGGATACGACAAAAGCGCGCGACTGATCGTGGATCGCGTAGTCGACACCTTCGCGAGCGAGTTCAACCTCGCCGAGGAACTGCTGTCCATCCTCGCCGGCGATCCCCGCCTGCGCGCGGCGACGACCGTTTTCGACGGCGACGAGATCGCGCGCCGCCTGGCGGCTTCGGCGGAGCTCGTGAAGGATGCGGAGTACATGGTCCTCGCCAGGTCCGACGGGCGCTACGAGTTCAGCGACCGACGAATCATGCCGCCCTCCTACGACGCCATCGATCAGGCGTGGTACAGGGCCGCGGCCGGCCCCGGCGAAAGATTCCGCTGGTCCGAGCCGTACCTCGACTATTCGAACCAGGCCATCGTCATAAGCGTCTCGACAAGCCTGCCGGGATCGAAAGGCGAATCGCTCGGCGTTGTCTCGGCCGTCTTCCCGGTTACGAGAATCGGCAGGGATATCGCCAAGCTCGACGTCGGCGACCGAGGATTGGCCATGCTCCTGAGCGACGGCGGCCAAGTCATCGCCAGCCGGGGAGACAAATACATCGGTCGATTCCTCCTGGGCCGCCGAGCCGCCGGATCGGAGGTATCGGAGCGGTTCGCGCTTCGCGTGGACTCCCATGCCTACGAGGTCCGCTTGAGACGACTCGCGCCGAACGGCATGCGCGTCGCGGTCGGCATCGACGAGGAGGAGATCGGCTCGGCTTCATGGCGCAATTTCTACGCCCTCTTCGGCTTCGAGATCGTCGGCATCACGATATTCTGCCTGTTGACCTACATCCTGGTTCGGCGCGGAGTCGCGCCCATAGGCAATCTCATCCGCCTTATGAAGCGGACGGAGGAAGGCGATTACTGCGTCATCGCCGAGCTCGACCAATACGCCGAGATCGCGGAGCTATCCCGAAGCTTCAACGGAATGGTCCGGGCCATCAAGGCCCGCGATCAGATCCTCAAGAAGCGCGAGAGACACATCCAGGACCTCGCCTACTGCGACAGTCTCACCGGACTCCCGAACCGCGCCCAGCTGACCGAGGCACTGAATCGGACCCTGCGAGGCGAGGACGGCGGCAAGGGGGCAGGCGCCCTCTTCTACATCGACCTCGACCGCTTCAAGATCATCAACGACAGCATGGGCCATTCGGCCGGCGACCGAGTACTCCAGGAAATAGCCTCCAGGCTCAGCGAGAACCTGCGTCCCGGCCAGATGGCCGCCCGGATAGGCGGCGACGAATTCATACTCCTCCTGCCGGGACTGGACTCGGTCGACGTGGTCAAGAAGGTCGCTCGCCGCTTCCTCGACATCCTCAAGAAGCCCGTGGCGATAGATGACAAGATGCTGGACACCGGGGGAAGCATCGGGATCGCGCTCTATCCGCTTCACGGCATCGACGGCGATACCCTAATGAAGAATTCCGACCTCGCCATGTACCGCGCGAAAAGGAACGGCAAGCACGGCTTCCAGATATACGAGGAGCATCTGCAGAAAGAGGCGGCGTACCGCCTCGACATCGAGAACGGCCTTCGCGAGGCCCTTTCCTCCCGGTCGTTCCGTCTCGCGTATCAGCCGCAGCACGATCTGAGGGAAAAGCGCATCTGCGGATTCGAAGCCCTCCTCCGCTGCGGCGTCGCCGGCCTCGTCGACATCCCCCTGAGCGACGTCATCCATGTCGCCGAGGAATCCGGGCTGATCGTCGAGATCGAGAGGAGGGTCATCGCGGAGGCCGGCGGCTTCGCGCGGCGGATAAACGTCGGCGCCGCGGCCCCTCTCGCGGTATCCGTCAACTTGTCCGTGGTCCACATCCTGCAAAGCGATTTCGTCGAGGCATTCTTCCGGATCCTCGACGCGTCGGGGGCCGATCGGAGCATGCTGCGCGCCGAAATCACGGAAGCGACGCTCTTGGGCCTCAAGGGAGCGCATCGCGATAAGCTCTCGCGGCTCGCCGAAATGGGCATCGCGATCAGCCTGGACGATTTCGGAACCGGCTATTCATCGCTGAATCATCTCCGGCACCTGCCTATCGAGACGGTAAAGATCGATAAAAGCTGCGTCGACGATCTGGACGGCGACGAGGGAAAGGCCAATATCGCCTCGCTCATCATTCAGCTTTCCCATGGTCTCGGACTCGGCGTCGTCGTCGAAGGCATCGAGCGGGAGACGCAATTCCGCAAAGCGATGGAGTTCGGCTGCGATATCGTCCAGGGATTCTATATCTCCCCGCCGCTGTGCGAAGAGGACGCTCTCCGCTGCCTTCAAAAACAGCGGAACACCGTCATCACCGCCTGAGTCTATCCGACTGGACCAATCCAGACTCTTCCCTGTCCGCGAGCAGAGCTCGAAATCGGTATCGGATTTGATAGTAGCCGAAAGCCGCGCTACTATCATGGTCGATAGCTGCATCGCCTGCGATGCCGGAACGATCGTGTAGATGACGAGAGGGGCGCGGTAATATCTTTTTACTATATAGACTTATTTTTTTCCTCGGAATGCCCAAATAGTGGCATGGATGTTGCGGATGGAAGATAGCGTTCATTTGGAGGTTTCCCATGGGACGAATACTATCTTCCGCAATCCTCTGCCTTCTCTCCTTCTCGGCCTTCGCCCAATCCCTGCCGACGAGCGGCTTCACCGGGGTCAAGCCGCAGGTGGCCTATCATCTCTTCTCCAATTGGGCGGATAACTATATGGTCGACGCCAAGCGCGGCAAGGCTATCGCCGAAGGAATTCTTTACGGCCTCGGCTCCGTCTCCCTCGCCGGCGCGGCCCTCACTTGGTACGGCGGCGATGCGATTTCGAACAACGTGTCGGGAGCGCCCATGGACCAGAATCTGAAGCAGAACCTGACCATGGGTTTCGGTATCGGCGGCGGCGCTCTCATCCTCGCCGGGATGATCGTCAATTCCGTCCCGATAAAGGACTATCGGGCGATCTACGCCGACGTCTTCCAGGAAAAGGATCCCGAAGTGCAGGAGGCGATGGCCGTCTCCGTGCTCCGCTACCAGTCCGACCAAGGCAGGGAGAGGCGCATAGTGTCCTTCGTCTCCGGGTTGATCGTGCCTCTACTCGCGGGAGGCATCAAGGCGGGAGCCAACCTCTCCCAGGGCCAGCCTTGGGGAACCGACGTCCTCTCCACGATGGGGAACTCCTCCTGGTGGATGGCGGGGAGTATCGTGTACCTCTTTCAAAAGACGCCCGAGGAGCGCCTCTACGACCGCTACCTCTCCACCCGCGACGCTCTGTACGGCTCGGGCAAATAGAAAGGGCGTTCAGCGATGGGCGACGCGCTCCGAAGGCTCTTCCTCGCGATAGGCGTCGGGCTCGGCATTGCGTCCGGCCAGCCGGACCCGGGCCTCTTCGCGAGGATCGACCTTGCCGGTGGCGCCTCGGACATCTCCGGCCGGGACGACCGGCTCGTCGTAAGCGCCCGCGTCGAGAACGCCTTCGCGCCCGGCGCGCTCGAATTGGTCGAGGCCGGCACCACCGTCGCGCTCCGATTCGAGACCGAAGTCATGAGGCCGGCCGGAGAGCCGCTGACTTTCGAGGAGACGCGTTCCCTGCGCTACAACCTCCGCTCCGGTCTGTACGACGTAGCTTTCGACGGCGGGAAGAAGGCCGCCCTCGTTGATCCTCGGGCGGCGAGGACCTTGGCCTCGGAGCTGTCGGCCCTCGAGCTCTGTCGCGCCTCGGACGCGCCGGAAGGCACCAGGATCGTCGTGCGCGCGGAGATCGGCATCATCGACTCGCGCGGGGGCTGGCACGGCGCGCCTGTGCTCTGGAACTACTTCGGGCCTCGGGCAGTGCTCGAGCGCGGACGCCGCCCCAAGAGCGGCGAGTGATGCGGACTAGGACGCGCTTCGCCGTCCTCTTCGCCTGCTTAGGCATCGCGGTGATGGCCGTCGGAGTAGCGGCGATCTACGAGGCGGTGGGACGCTACGCCGGGCGGCGAGTCCCCTCGGAGGCCGAGACCCTCCTGGGAGCGGCGGCGAGGCGGGCTATAGATCCCGGGACCGAGGCCGCGGCCCGCCTCGAGGATGCGACGGAATCGCTCATCGCTGCCCGGGCGCTCCTGGCCGAGACCCGAGTGATGGGCAAGGACGCGGTGATCCGCCTCGCCCTCGAGGTGGCGGCGATCCTGGGGGCCGTCCTCGCGGCCGCCGCCCTAGCCTTCTACGCGCTCTCGCGCCTCATTACCAAAGGCTTGGACGAGCTCGCCGCCGGTGCCGTCGTAGCCCAAGGCGACAGGACACGCCGTTTTGCCCGGTCGTCGGACCCCGACCTGGACGCTGTGGCCAGCGCCTTGAACGAGCTCCTCGACCTGACCGCGGAACAGGAACGAAGACTCCATGAGGCCGCGAGGCTCGAAGGCTGGAGAGAGGTGGCTTCATTTCTCGCGCACCAGCTCAAGAACCCTCTCGCCGCGATTCTCCTCGCGGCCGAGAACGGGCGGCTTTCCCTCGCCGAGGAGAGCGGCACCTCGATGCCTGAGCCGACCCGGACGAGTCTGGCTCGCGAGAGTCTGGACATCGTGCGCATCGAGGCCGACAGGCTGCGCGCCCTCATCGACCGATTCCGCGACCTCGCTCCCGAAGGCCTCGGCGCCTACGGATCGCAGAGCGAGTTCGACCTCCTCGGCCTCCTGGAGGACTGCGCCGCGAGGGCCGAACGCTCCGGCGCCTCGGTCACGATAGCCGGCCCCGGGACGGGCGATAGCGGGATCCTTTTGGAAAATCAGTCGATAATGGTCATCGCGGACCGCGGACTCCTCGAGCAGGCCTTCTGGAATCTCTTCGCCAACTCGATAGAAGCCGCGGCGGATTCCCCGCCGACCGTATCGATCGAGGCGCGCGTCTCGGTCGACGGCGAGCGAGCGGTCATCGCCGTCGGCGACTCCAATCGGGGAATCGACCCGGCGATTATCCCTCGGCTCGGGGTGGAGCGCGTGAGCACGAAGGCCGCCGGCACGGGGCTGGGCCTGATGCTGGTTCGGCGCATACTCGCGGCCCAGGGGGGAAGCCTGGAGCTCTCCGCGACGATCGAGGGAGGGCTCCTCGCTCGAGTCGCCCTGCCCCGAACCCGCGCCGACTCCCCGTCGGCGCGCTCCATCCGCTCTCCCGCGCCGGCGGGGAAGGAGGCTACATGAAAGTGCTCGTCGTCGACGACGAGGAGAACGTGCGCAAAGGCATCGCGACCTTCCTCGCCCTCTCCGGCCACGAGGCCGTCGGCGCAGTAGACCTCGCCGCGGCACGGGCCGCTTTGCTCGATGGCGACCAGACAGCCCGGGAGACGACGACCATCCGATCGACCGCGCCCTTCGGCGCGGCGCTGGTCGACGTCTACGTCGGGCGCGAGGACGGCGCCTCCCTCCTGGACTTCGCCGCGGAGCGACGCCTGCGCGTTCCCGTCATCATGATGTCCGGGAGAGGCTCTGTGAAGGATGCGGTCGCGGCCGTGCGCAAGGGCGCCTACGACTTCCTCGAGAAGCCCCTCGATACCGACCGCCTGCTATCCATGCTCCGCAACCTCGAGCGCGAGGCCGGGGCTCTGCGAAAGCTCGACGCCTTCCGCGCGGCCTGGCTCGAGGAGCACGTGTACCTGAGAGAAGGCTCGGCTCTGGCCTCCGCGTTCGACTCGGCGCGCAGGACGGCCTGCTCGCCTCTTTCCATCCTCGTTTCGGGCCCGACCGGCTCGGGCAAGGAGCTGGTCGCCCGCTGGATACATCTGTGCTCGCCCCGATCGCAGGGGCCCTTCGTCGCCGTGAACTGCGCGGCGATCCCTCCCGGGCTGGGGGAAAGCGCCTTCTTCGGCTCTCGAAAGGGGTCCTACACCGGGGCAGGCTCGGACCGACCGGGATACTTCGAGGCTGCGACCGGCGGCACGCTCTTCCTGGACGAAGTCGGAGAAATCGGCCTCGGCCTCCAAGCCGCCCTCCTGCGCGCAGTCGAGACGGGGGAGATACAGCCGGTCGGGGCCGAGAGAGCCTGCCGCGCGGACGCGCGAATCGTGGCGGCGACGAACCGCGATCTCCCCGCCGACGTCGCTTCCGGTCGCTTCCGCGAGGACCTGTACTGGCGCCTCGCCCAAGCCCAGGTATCCCTGCCTTCTCTCGCCGACAGGCGCGATGAGATCGCCGGCCTCGCCGAGTTCCTCGCCCTGCCTATCCGCTCGCAGATCGGCTCGGGAGCTCCCAGGATCGGCCAAGATGCCATTTCCTACCTCGAATCCAGACCCTGGCCCGGCAACGTGCGCGAGCTGCGCGCCTTCCTGGAGCGCGCGCTCTGGCTCGCTCCGGCGGACAGCCTACTCGATGCGTCCTATCTCGCGGGGCTGGAGCCATCTTCGAGGCCCCCGAAGTCATGGGTCGAGGCCGTCGCGCCAGGGGCGGGACCGCCTTCTCCGGCGCCGGCCCTGACGAACCTCGCCGAGGCCAAAGAAGCTTTCGAGCGAGAGTATGTCGGCAGGGCGATCGAGGCGGCTGGCGGCTCGATATCTCGGGCGGCCGAGCTGCTCGGGCTCCTGCCGAACAATCTTTCGCGCAAGCTCAAGGACCTGGGCATCCGCCGCGGAGTCTAGCGGGACGGGGATCTCGTCTTCGTGTAGACGTCGAACCAGACTGCCAGGAGGAGGACCAGTCCTTTGATGGATTGCTGCCAGTCGACGCTCACGCCCATTATGGACATGCCGTTGTTGAGGACCGCCATCACGAAGCCTCCCACGATGGTGCCTATCACCGTTCCGATGCCGCCCGAAGCCGAGGCGCCGCCGATGTAGCAGGCGGCGATCGCGTCGAGCTCGAAGCCGGTGCCCGCCTTGGGCGTGGCCGCGTTGAGTCGGCCGGCGACGATGAGGCCCGCCAGGGCGGAGAGGATGCCCATGTTCACGTAGACCCAGAACAGGACTCGGTTGGTCTTGACGCCGGAGAGCCGCGCGGCCTTCTCGTTGCCCCCCAGGGCGTAGACGTGCCGGCCGGCGATGGTGCGCTGCGCGATGAAAGTGTAGATGAGGATCAGCGCCGTCAGGATGGCGAATATGATGGGCAGGCCGTTGAAACTCGCGAACTCATAGGTCAGCAGATTGATGGCGGCGACGATCAGGAGGATTCGGATGACGTCGAGCCAAAGCGGGATGACTTCGAAATGGTATCTTGTCTTCGTCCGACGCGAGCGCAGGATCGCCCCGGCCAGGATCGCCGAGGCGACGATGCCCGTCGCGAGGGCGATGGCGTTGAGGCCGCGGATGCGCAGGTCCATCCACGGCAGGTAGCCCGCGGCCATCGCCTGGAAGGACTTCTCGAAGGGCGCCTTCGTCTGGCCCTTGAGGATGACCATCGTGAGGCCGCGGAAGATGAGCATGCCCGCCAAGGTGACGATGAAGGCCGGCATCCTCGCGAAAGCGATGAAGAGGCCGTGGAAGGAGCCGACGGCGGCGCCGATCGCGAGGGCCATGAGCACCGCGAGGAAGACCGGCATGCCGAGGTCGACCATCATCACCGCGGAGACCGCCCCGACGAAGGCGGCTACCGAGCCGACGGAGAGGTCTATGTTGCCGGTCACTATGCAGAACAGCATGCCTATCGCCAGGATAAGTACGTAGCTGTTCTGGAGCACCAGGTTGGTGATATTCATCGGCCTGAACATGATTCCCCGCGTAAGGCCTTGGAAGAGCAGCATGATGAAGGAAAGGGCGATCACCATGCCGTATTGTCGAACGTTGCTCTTGAACAGGCGGCCGATCGTGCTCATGCCTTCGCTCCTAGCCGGGCATTCTACTGGCCGAGCTGGGCCGCTGTGTAGTAGCCGCTGTCGATCAGGACCGCCTTGTAATTGGAGATGTCGACGTTGACTGGGTCGCAGAGGAAGGAGGGGACGACCTTCTTCCCGTTGTCGTAGGTCGCCGTGTCGTTGACTTCGGCGGGCCTCCCGGAAAGGAGGGAGTCGACCATGTCGGCGGCGCGCCTGGCCAGGATGCGGGTATCCTTGAATACGGTCTGGGTCTGCTCGCCGACGAGCATAGACTTGACCGAGGGGAGCTCGGCGTCCTGGCCCGTGACGACGGGCATCGGCTTCCTGGCCGTGCCGTAGTCCGCCGACTTGAGGGAGGACAGGATGCCGATGGAGAGGCCGTCGTAGGGAGAGAGGACCGCATCGACGCGGGCGTCGGCATATTCCGAGCTCAGGATATCGTCCATCCGCTTCTGCGCGACCGCGCCGTCCCAGCGGAGGATCGCGATCGCCGCGAAATCGACCTGGCCCGACCTGACGACCAGCTTCCCGGACTTGAGGTAGGGCTCGAGCTGCGACATCGCGCCGCGGAAGAAGAAGCCCGCGTTGTTGTCGTCGGGCGATCCCGCGAAGAGCTCTATGTTGTAGGGGCCATTGTTGTCCTTCAGGCCGAGCTTCCTGACGATGTAGCCGCCCTGGAGGACGCCGACCTTGAAATTGTCGAAGGTCGCGTAGTAGCTGACATAGGGCGAGTTGCGGATCAGGCGGTCGTAGGAGACGACAGGAACCCTGGCAGCATCGGCTTTCTCCAGGACATTGGTCAGGGACTCGCCGTCGATCGGAGCGACGACGAGGACGGCATCGCCCTTGGTGATCATGTTCTCGAGCTGGGTCACCTGGGCGCTTATATCGTCTTCGGCGTACTGCAAGTCGACTTTGTAGCCCCTATCCTCGAGAATCCTCTTCATGTTGGCGCCGTCCTGGATCCAGCGCTGGGTGGATTGGGTAGGCATCGCGATGCCGATCGTCCGCTGAGCTGCGAGACCGACGCCGAAGAGGAGGCGGGTCGCCGCGAGGCAGAAGGCGAGAACCTTGCCGAAGCGATTCATGCCTGGACGCTCCTTTTTAGGGGAATCGCCCCATTATACAGGAGGATAGGGGATATGGCATAAGTAAAGGGGGAGTGCGGGAGGATGATATCCGTCGCCAGTCTATTCGTATATCCATAAAGGATATATCCCGCTTTGGCAAGCTGGTGATTAAATATACCTAACTTGGTGAGAGAGACTTACCAACCTAGTCAATTCCCATACCTAACTTAGCCAATCGCCGTGACCAACTTGGGAATAAGTCCTTTTTAGGAGGAAATGGAGTCTTCGTCTATTAACGAACGAAGGGCGCCAGGGCTTGCGGCCCGGCGCCCCTGGGTTCCGGCGGCGGCTATGCCCCGCCGCTTTCCTATCGCTTTCTGACGTACTTCTGGATGTCTATGCCGACGGCCACCACGATGATGACGCCCAGCACGATCTGCTGCCAATAGGCCGACACGCCCAGCACCACCAGGCCGTTGTTCATGACCTCCTTGATCAGGACTCCGACCAGCATGCCCCCCACCCTGCCGATCCCTCCCGACACCGAGACCCCGCCTATGACGCAGGCCGCGATCGCGTCCAGCTCGTAGCTCTGGCCGTAGTTGTTCGTCGCCCCTCCGGCCCTCGCCGCCAGCAGCACCCCGCCCAGGCCGTACAGCAGGCCCCCGATCGCGTACACGAGCATCGTGTTCTTCCAGATGCTCACGCCCGACACCACCGCCGCGTCCGGATTCCCCCCGATCGCGTAGATGTTCTTCCCCAGCCGCGTCTTGTTCAGGATCACGTAGATCACGATCGCCACCACCACCGCGATTATGATGATGATCGGTATCGAGAACGCCTCCGGCCCTATCGATCCCGACCCGAGGTTCGTAAACTCGTCCTTGAAGCCCCCCAGCGGCGTCGCCCCCATCGGCGGCCGGTCCACGTACAGCGACTCCGCCCCGTACACGATCGTCATCGTCCCCAGCGTCGCTATGAAGGGCGGCACCTTCAGGAAGGCCACGATCGAGCCGTTCAGCAGCCCCACCAGCAGCCCCGCCCCCACTCCCGCGAGGACCGGCACGATGATCGGCAGGTCCGGCATCGTCTGGAACAGCCTCGAGGGGTAGTTCAGCCGCTGCGACAGGCTCCCCGATATCACCGCCGCCAGCCCGACCGTCCGCCCCGCCGACAGGTCCGTCCCCCTCGTGATCAGGATGCCCCCGACCCCCAGGGCGATCACCGCCCGCACCGACGATATCCTCAAGATGTTCATGATGTTGTCGAAGTTCAGAAAGCTCGTCCTGACGATGCCGATCACCACCACCACCGCGAGCAGCACCAGGAGTATCGCGTTGTTGCTCGCGAACTCCTTGACGGACCGCCCCGTCGCTACCCTCCTGGCTACCGAGTTGTCCTTCATGTCCCTACTCCTTACATGAACTGCGTCGCGAGCTCCATTATCCGCTCCTGCGTCGCGCCCTTCCCGTCCAGGATCCCCGTCGCCCGCCCCTCGCACATCACCATGATCCGATCCGACATCCCCAACAGCTCCGGCATCTCCGACGAGATCATCATCACGCTCTTCCCTCGTTTCGCCAGGTCCGCGATGATCGTGTAGATCTCGTACTTCGCCCCCACGTCGATCCCCCTCGTCGGCTCGTCCAGGATGAAGATGTCCGGCTCCGTCAACAGCCACCGCGCGAAGATCACCTTCTGCTGGTTACCCCCCGACAGGCTCTCGATCCGCGTGATCGCCGTCGGCGTCTTCACCCGCAGCATGTCGATGCTCCTCTTCACGTCCTCCGTCTCCCGCTTCTTGTCCAGCAGCAGGATCCTCCCCAGGTACTTCCCGATGTTCGCTATCACCATGTTGTCGAACACCGACAGCACCGGGAATATCCCCGTCGTCCGCCGGTCCTCCGTCAACAGCGCTATCTTGTGCCGCTTCGCCTGGATCGAGTTGCGGATCGCCGTCTCCCTCCCCTCGATCCAGATCTTCCCCGACTTTATGTTCCGCAGCCCGAAGATCGACTCCACCAGCTCCGTCCGCTGCGCGCCCACCAGGCCTCCCAGCCCCAGAATCTCCCCCTTCCGCAGCTCGAAGCTTATGTCCCTGAACGAGCGCGGGTTCGCCGACGTCAGTCCCTCAACCCGCAGCACCACCTCGCCCGGCACGTTCTCCCGCGGCGGAAAGCGGTGCGTCAGGTCCCGCCCCACCATCCGGTTGATGATCAGGTCCGTCGTCAGCTCCCCGGCCGGATAGGTCCCCACCACCCGCCCGTCCCGCATGATCGTCACCTCGTCCGCGATCTCCAGAATCTCCTCCATCTTGTGCGAGATGTAGATGATCGCTATCCCCTCCGACTTCAGCTTCCGGATGATCGTGAACAGGTGCCTCACCTCGTTCTCCGTCAGCGACGACGTCGGCTCGTCCATGATGATCACCCGCGCGTTGTACGACACCGCCTTCGCGATCTCCATCGACTGGATCTTCGACACCGACAGGTCCTTCACCCACACCCTCGGGTCGATGTCCATCTGCAGCCCCTCGAACAGCCTCTTCGTGTCCCGCAGCATCTTCCCGCCGTTTATCAGGCTGAACAGACCGAAGTTCCGCACCGGAAAGCGCCCCAGCCAGATGTTCTCCATCACGCTACGGTACGGAATCGGGTGCAGCTCCTGGTGGATCATCGAGATCCCCGAGTCCAGCGCCTGCTTCGCGTCCGCCAGGGCGATCGCCTTCCCGTCCAGCATCAGCTGCCCCGCGTCCGGCTTGTAGATCCCGAACAGGCACTTCATCAGCGTCGACTTCCCCGCCCCGTTCTCCCCCATCAGCGCGTGCACGCTCCCCGCCTTCACCTGCACCCTCACGTCGTCGAGCGCCTTGACCCCGGGAAAGACCTTCGTGATGTTCCGCATCTCCACTATGTACCCGTTCTCGCCCATCGAAGGCCCTCCTCCCCGCCACTATACCATATCGATCCCCGCCCGATCCCCAAGAAAACGGGGACGCGCGCTTTGCTCGCGCGCGCCCCCTCCTAGTGCGTCGTCCCCGGCCGGTAGCCGGCCGCCTTACTTCGCCATGAACTGCTTGTAGTTGTCCTTCGTCACCATGGTGTACGGCACCCAGATGTACTTCCCGTTCGGGTTGGCCTTCCCGTCCTGATCCGCCAGCGGATACTGCGACATCGCCTTCTTCCCCGTCCCCATGCTGTACGCCAGGTCGAATACCGCGTTCCCCTGTCCCACCGCGTCGTTCTTCACCGTCCCCAGCAGCGTCCCCTGCGCCAGCGCGTCAAGCGCCGGCGGCGTCGCGTCCACGCCCACTACCGGCATGTACTTCCCGCCCTTGAAGTAGCCCGCCGCCTTCAGCGCCTCGATGGCCCCCAGCGCCATGTCGTCGTTGTTCGCGAACACCACTTCGATCTGTCCCGCGTAGGCCGTCAGCCACGCCGCCATCTTCTCCTGCGCCTTCGGCCGGTCCCACATCGCCGTATCCGACGCGATCAGTTTCGTCTTGATCCCCGCCGCCTCGACCGCTGCGATCGAGTACTGGGTCCGGAACTTCGCGTCGGTGTTAGCCGGGTCGCCGATCAGCATCACGTAGTCCATCACCCCGTCCTTGTTCAGGTCGGCAGCTGGGTTCGCCTTCCAGTACTTCGCCATGATCTGGCCTTCGTAGGTCCCGGAGTCCTGCGCCTTCGCCCCTACATAGTAGGCCTTCGCGTACTTCGCCATGTCGGCCGCGTCCGGCTCCCGATTGAAGAGCACCAGCGGCAGATTCTTCACCTTCGCCTTGCCGATGACCACCGACACGGCCGAGGGATCGACCATGTTGATCGCCAGCGCCGTCACGCCCTGGCTGATGAACTGGTCGATCTCGTCGTTCTCCTTGGGCTGGTCGTTTTGACCGTCCTGCACCGAAATGTCGATCTTGCCCTTGGCGTCGTTCTGCACCTGGTTGCGCAGATAGGACATGAACGTGTCGTCGAACTTGTAGATGGTGCAGCCGATACTCGGCTTCGGCGCCGCGAAGACGCTCGCCGCCGACAGGCACAGCGCGAGCGCCAGAAGGAATACGATCGCTCTCTTCATTCAATTACCTCCATAAAAGACTTTACCGGCCTCCTAATGGCCGATTCGACAATATTTCAACAAGAAACGATCAATAACTGATCGCTTCTTGCACGAATGAGATCGATTCTCTTCGATTACTTTCGGAGATTACCACAGGATTTTCGGGCTGTCAAACGGAAAAACCTTGAGTATTAGCCCTTCAGTCCCTACAATCCCACGATATGTTCGCAATCGAAAGGATCAACATCCTCAAAAGCTACCTGCGCGAGCGCGGGAAGCTCGATGTCCATTCGATGAGCGAGATGCTGAGCGTGTCCGAGGTCACCGTGCGCCGGGACCTCGAGAAGCTCGAGGCGGAAGGCTTTCTGACGAGGCTGCACGGGGGGGCGATAATAAAAGGCGCCGAGGATTCGACCCCGGCCACCGGAAAGGATCCGGACGGAGCGAAGGAAGAGGCTGATCGCGAGGAGATAGCTCGGGTCGCCTATCTCATGGTCCGGAACGGCGACGTCCTCATGCTCACGAACGGCCCCATAGTCCTCCGGCTCGCCCGAAAGCTCTCGGGCCGGGCGGGCGTGACCGTGCTGACGAACGACATCCAAGTCGCCCTCGAAGTCGCCGGCCAGGCGGGCAACCGCGCCGTCCTTCTGGGCGGGAGCCCCGATCCCGAGAGCCGCGCCCTCTTCGGCAGTCTCGCCCAGGCCAATGTGCAGACCTTCTTCGTCAACAAGATATTCGTCGAGGCCGACGGCATCAGCGAGCAGCTCCAGCTGACCGTATCGAGCCAGGAGAAGGCGGCCCTGATCAAGGAGGCCCTCGCCTGCGCCGAGGACAAGATCATCCTCTGCGAGGCCGCCCGATTCTCCCGCAGCGCGTTCTACCGGCTCGGCCCTCTCTCCCTCGCGCGAAAAGTAGTAACGAATACCAGCCTGCCAGCGGCCTATAAGGCCAGGATCTTCGAGATGGACATCCAGCTCTTCACTTCGGTCAACGCCTTCGAGGGAGGGGACTAGGATGGGACCGCCCCTCATCGAGCTGCGCTCCGTGGGCAAGTTCTTCAGCGACGACTTCTCCCTGCGCGACATCTCGATGGAGCTCCTGTCCGGCGAGGTCCACGTCCTCATCGGTCAGAACGGCTCCGGCAAGACGGCGCTCATGAACGCGGTATGCGGCATCTTTCGCCGCGACCGGGGCGAGATACTCCTAGACGGTCGCGAGATCGACTTCGGCTCGGTCAACGAGGCGAGGGGAGCGGGGATCGTGATGCAGTACCAGAACCCCCACCTCTTCGACAACCTGAGCGTCGCCGAGAACGTCTTCTTCCGCCGCATACCCCGTCGGGCGAGGTCCATCGGGCGCGCGCTCGACCGCTACAAGCTCCACGAGGACTGCGAGACTCTCTTCTCCCGCTTCGGCATCGGCATATCCCCCGAGACCCTCGTATCCCAGCTCGGCTACACGCAAAGGCTCGTCGTTTCGGCGGCGCAGACCTGCATCGCCGAGGCCAAGGTCATCGTATTCGACGAGCCGACGGCGGGCATGACCGACCCCGAGCGCGAGATCCTCTTCAAGATCGTGCGGGAGATAAGGGATCGCGGCGTCGGCGTCTTCTACATATCGCACAAGCTCGACGAGATAGGAAGGATAGGAGACCGGGTCACGGTGCTCAACGGGGGCAAAGTGTCCGCGAGCCTCCCGGACGGAACGGTCGGCCGCGAGGAGCTCATCCGCATGATGACGGGAGGCACCTGCGCCGAGCGCTACCCGAAGCTCCGCGTCGACTACGGCCCCCCGATACTGTCGGTGGAGCACCTCAGGAGCGGCCGCGTCCTCGAGGACGTGAGCTTCACCCTGCGCAAGGGCGAGATCCTGGGGATCACCGGCCTCATGGGCTCGGGCCGGACGAGGCTCGCGAACTGCCTCTTCGGGCAGACGAAGCCCTCCGGCGGCAGTATCCTCGTCGAGGGCAGGCAGGCCGACTTCGGCCATCCATCCGACGCGCTCGGGCGAGGCGTGGCCCTCATCCCCGAGGATCGGGACACGAACGCCGCGTTCCACAACCAGGATATCCTTCAGAACATCTCCGTCGCCGCCCTGGAGCGCTTCCGCGGTCCCTATGGCCTCGACAGGCGCTATATGGAAGAGCTGACGGACGAGTACATAGCCAGCTTCGGCATACTGCCCGGCCACCCCGGCGACATCATGCGCGGCTACTCGGGCGGAAACCAGCAAAAAGTCGTGGTCGCCAGGTGGTTCATGAGCCTGTGCAAGATATTCATCATGGACGAGCCCACGCGCGGCATCGACGCGGCCGCCCGCATCGACATATACAATGCGATGAACGACCTGGTCACGAAGGGCGCCTCCATCATCCTCATCTCCTCCGACCTGGAGGAGATCCTGGGCATGTGCGATCGGGTGCTCGTGCTTGCGGGCGGAAGGATCGCCTGCGACCTGCCCCGGGCCCAGGCGACGAGCGAGAGGATCCTCGACTATGCGTCCAACTGAGCGCGAGTCGGCCCTGCGGGCGGCCTTCGCGGCGAGCGTACCGGTCCTCCTCGGCTACGTCACCATCGGGATAGCCTTCGGGCTCCTCCTGGTCAAATCCGGGCAGCCCTGGTGGCTCGCGCCCATCATGAGCGTCATCGTCTTCGCGGGAGCCGCCCAGTTCATGGCCGTCGGGCTCCTCGCCGCGGGCATCGGGATCGCGCAGGTGGCGGTCCTCACCCTCGTCATCAACGCCCGCCACATGGTCTACGGCCTCTCCCTCCTCGACCGATTCGGGGCCTGCAGGCGCTTCAAGGCCTACCTCGTCTTCGCCCTGACCGACGAGACCTACGGGATCCTCACCACCGTGGCGCCGCCCCCCGGCGTCGACCCCGAATCGTACTACGCCGCGGTTTCCGCGCTCGATCAATCGTATTGGGTTATAGGGAGCGCCGCGGGCGCCCTCCTCGGCGGCGCCCTCCCCTTCGACGCCAAGGGCATCGAGTTCGCGCTCACCGCCCTCTTCATCGTCCTCCTGGTCGAGCAGATCCGAGCCGTCAGGAAGGCGGCGCCCTACCTCGTCGCGACGATTGCCACCGGCGCAGCCCTCTTCCTCGTCGGGCCCGCAAATTTCCTCATCGTCGCGATAATCGCGTCCATCGCCGGGATACTTCCCTTCAGGAAGGCGCTCTCTTGAGCTTCTACGCCCTCGGGGCGATACTGGCGATGGCGGCAGTCACCCTCCTCTGCCGGGCCGCTCCCTTCCTCTTCTTCATGAAGCGCCGCCCCCCGCAGATCGTCGACTTCCTCCAGGCCTACATCCCGCCGATGATCATGACCGTGCTCGTGATCGGCTCCTACAAGACAGTGAGCTTCGCCAAGGCGCCCTACGGACTGCCGGAGATAGTCTCGGGCCTCGCCGTGGCGACCCTCCATTTATGGAAGCGCAACACCCTCGTCAGCATCCTCGGAGGCACCGCGCTGTACATGGTCCTGCTGCGAGTCATCTAGTCCCGGGATTCCGGGCGCGGCTGGATCGTTCCCTTCCTCGACTCTTCGAAAGCCTGCCCCAAGTCCTCGATCAGGTCCTCCGCCGCCTCGATGCCGACCGAGAGGCGCAGGAGACCTTCGTCCACCCCGAGCCTGTCGCGGAGCTCCTTCGGTACCGACGCGTGCGTCTGCAGGATCGGATAGGTGATAAGGGTCTCGGCGCCGCCGAGGCTCTCGGCGTAGAGCACGAGCCCGAGACGCTCGAGGAAGGGGCCGGCGAGGGCAGGCTCCGCGAGCCTGAAGGAGATCATGGACCCGAAGCCCGAGCATTGCCGGAGCGAGAGCTCGCGCTGAGGATGATCGGGCGAGCCTGCGTAATAGACGGCCGCCACCTCGGGCCGCGCCTCGAGCCACGCGGCGATCGCCATGGCGCTCCTCTCCTGTCTGACCATCCTGAGCGCCAGCGTCTTGATTCCTCTCAGGATGAGCCAGGAATCGAAAGGGCCGAGCACTCCGCCCGTCGTCCTCTGGACTTCGAAGAGGCGCTCGCCCAGGCCCTCTTCGGCGACGACCGCGATTCCGGCGACAGTGTCGTTGTGGCCGCCCAGGAATTTCGTCGCCGAGTGGACGACGATGTCCGCGCCGAGCTCGAGGGGCCTCTGGAACAGCGGGGAGAGGAAGGTGTTGTCGACGGCGAGAAGGGCTCCCTTTCCGTGCGCGAAATCGGCCAGGGCGCCGATGTCGCTCACGCGGGCCATGGGATTGGAGGGCGTCTCGACGAGGAGAAGCCTCGTGCCCTCGCTCCAAGCCTCGGCCACCGAGTCCAGGGACCTCGTGTCGACGAAGACCGAGGCGATGCCGTGGCGGGCCGCGACGGTCTGGGCTATCCGATAGCTCCCTCCGTAGAGATCCTCGGAGAGGAGGACCCGGTCGCCCGCCGAGAGGAGGTCGAACACGGCGGAGATCGCCGCCATGCCGGAGCCGAAGGCGAATCCCCTCGAGCCCGACTCGAGCGAGGCCATGGTCTCCTCGAGCTCCCTGCGCGTGGGATTCTCCTGCCGGGAGTAGTCGAAGCCTGTGCTCCGACCCAGGCCCGGATGCCTGAAGGTGGCCGTCTGATAGATCGGAAAGCTGACCGCTCCCGTGACGGGATCCTGTCCCTTGGAGCCGCGCGCCACCCGCGTCTCGATGCTGCGGCGAATCCTTCGATCGTCCATGCGCGCCTTCCCCTCCATGCCCGTGAGAGTCCTTCGCGCATAGATTCGGTTCCGAGGCCTCGCCCTGTCAAGCGGTTAAAAAGGCCGGCGCGGACCAGGAGGAGCCCACGCCGGCCCGGGAAAGGTCGGCTCGCCTACTTCGCCTGGCCGTAGTAGGCCGAAGGGCCGTGCTTGCGCTCGTAGTGCTTGCGCATGACGTGCTCGGGCAGAGGGGCTGCCCCGGGGCTCACCTGGTAGGTGAGGATGGCCATCCGCGCGACTTCCTCGAGGGCGGCCGCGTAATGCACGGCCTGCATCGCGCTCTTCCCCCAGGTGAAGGGACCGTGGCCGGCCACGATCACCATCGGGACTTCCAGGGGCCTCTTGCCCTTGAATGTCTTGACTATGAGCTCGCCCGTGCCGAGCTCGTAGTCCTCGGCGAGGGCCTCGGCCGAGATCATGGCCGTGCAGGGGATCTCTCCGGCGGTCTGGTCGGCGTGCGTCGTGCCGAGGCAGGGAATCCCCTTCCTCGCCTGGGCCCAGGCGACGGCATGGGTCGAGTGGCTGTGGCAAATGCCGCGGATGCCCTCGAAGGAGCGGTAGAGGACGAGGTGGGTCTTCGTATCGGAGGACGGCCGAAGGGCGCCCTCGACCGACCTCCCGTCGAGGTCGACTACGACCATGCTTCCGGGACTCAGCTCCGAGTACTCGAGGCCCGAGGGCTTGATGGCGAAGACGCCCTCCGCGGGATCGTAGGCCGATGCGTTGCCCCAGGTCAGGATGGCCAGCTCGAGTGCGGCTATCTCGAGGTTGGCCGCGCATGCCTCCTCGCGGAGGGCGTCGTATTTGCTCACAGCCCGAGCCTGTAGCCGATCTCGTTCCAGCGGATCTCCTTGCGGAGTTCCTCGGGATCGGTCCCGGCGCCGATGAGGAGGAATTCGAGGCCGGCCATCTCGGCCCAGTCGCGCATCCACTCGGCCTTGACGACGCGGGAATAGCCGGTATGGTGGGCGCCGCCTGCGATTATCCAGCACTCGGCGGCGCGGGCCAGGTCGGGCCTGGGTTTGAGGAGGACGCGGGCGACCGGAAGCTTGGGCATGGCCCTGGCTTCGATCGCGTCCACTTCGTTCACGATCATCCGCATGCGGCCGCCTATGTCCACCAAGGTGGCGTTGAGAGCCGGCCCCGGGTCGCCGGCGAATACCAGGCGCGCCGGGTCGGCCTTGCCGCCGATGCCGAGGGGGTGCACCTCGAGCCTCGGTCTGCCCTTCGCGATGGAGGGGCAGATCTCGAGCATATGGGCTCCAAGGACCGCGGGCGCGGCCGGGTCGAGATTGTAGGTATAGTCCTCGAGGAAGGAGGCGCCGCCCAGGCCCGACGCCATCACCTTCATGGCGCGCACGAGGGCCGAGGTCTTCCAGTCGCCCTCGGCGCCGAACCCGTAGCCCGCGGCCATGAGGCGCTGGGTGGCGAGGCCGGGGAGCTGGGGAAGGCCGTGGAGGTCCTCGAAGGTGTCCGTGTAGGCGCCGAAGCTCCCGCCTTCCAGGAATCGCCTCATGCCGATCTCGATGCGGGCCTGTTCGCGAACGCGCTCCGCGCCGGCGCCCGAGCGCGCCTCAAGGGCGACCTCGTACTCGTCGGCGTAGGCCTTCACGAGCCTGTCGACCTCGGCGTCGGCTACGGCATCGACGGCCTTGACGAGGTCGCCCACGCCGTAGCCGTTGATCGACCAGCCGAGCTTTATCTGAGCCTCGACCTTGTCGCCCTCGGTGACTGCGACTTCTCGCATGTTGTCGCCGAAGCGCGCAACCTTGAGGGACCTACCGTCCGCGAAGGCGGCGGCAGCGCGCATCCAGCCGGAGAGCCTGTCGCGGACCGCGGCCTCTTCCCAATGGCCGACGACCACCTTGCGCGGCAGGCGAAGCCTGGCTCCGATGAAGCCGTGCTCCCGGTCGCCATGCGCCGACTGGTTGAGATTCATGAAGTCCATGTCGATCGAGTCCCAGGGGATGTCGCGGTTGAACTGGGTGTGGAGGTGGCACAGGGGCTTGCGGAGCTCGACGAGCCCCGCGATCCACATTTTCGAAGGGCTGAAGGTGTGCATCCAGGTTATTATCCCCGCGCAGGCGGGGGCGGCGTTGGCCTCCCGGACGAGGGCGAGGATGGCGTCGCTACCCTTCACGACGCTCTTCCAGACGAGCTTGCACGGCAAGGTCGGGTCCAAAGCCTGGACCATCGCCTTCGAATGCTCGTCCACCTTCTTGAGCACCTCGGGTCCGTAGAGGTCCTGGCTGCCGGTCACGAACCAGAACTCACGCTGCTTGAGCTCGATCATTTGCGCATCTCCTTTTCGGCGAAGGCCCCAAGGGCCCGGTATTTCACGTAGATCTTGTCGTAGACGGAGCGGCGCGCCGGATCTGGCTTGTACACGCGCTCTACGGGAGCGCGCATTGCGGCCTGGGCCGCGAGAGCGTCGGGGTAGAGCCCGGCGGCCGTGGCCGCGAACATGGCGCCGCCAAGAGCGCAGGACTCGTCGCTTGCCGACACCGATATGTCCATGCCCAGGACGTCCGAGGTGATCTGCATGACCAGGGGGCTCTTGCGCGCGACGCCGCCCACGGCCGCGACGCGCTCGACGCTCACGCCCTCGGAGCGGAGGCGCTCGACGATGGCGCGCGAGCCGAAGGCCGCCGACTCGACCAGCGCGCGATAGACCGCCGGCGCGTCCGTACCGAGGCTGATGCCGGCCAACGCGCCGGTGAGAGCCTGGTCCGCGTCGGGCGTTCGCCGGCCGTTGAGCCAGTCGAGGGCCACCAGGCCCGACGCGGCCGGATCTATCTTGGCGGCCTCGGCCTCGAGGGCGGGAAGGATGATCTCCTCCTGGTTGCGCCGAGCTATGTCCTCCATCCCATGGGCGTTGCCCGACGGCACGATCGAGGGGATGGCCCTGAGCGGCCAGGCCAAAAGCTTCCGGAACCACGCGAAAACGTCGCCGAACGCCGACTGCCCCGCCTCGTAGCCGATCATTCCTCGGACGACCGAGCCGTCGACCTGGCCGCAGATCCCGCGCACGAGCTTTTCCGCGCCCTTGTTGGCGGCTATCATTATGTCGCAGGTGCTCGTGCCCATGATCTTGAGCAGCGTGCCGGGCGCAACATCGCCGCCCACCGCGCCGATGTGCGCGTCGAAGGCGCCGACCGACACGACGACCTCGCTGGAGAGCCCGAGTCTCCTCGCCCATTCTTCGCAGAGCTTGCCGAACACGGTCTCGGCCGTGTAGGTCTCGGTGCCGAGACTCGCAGCGAGAGCGGAAAGGCGAGGATGGAGCCTGTCGAGGAAGACTGCGGGAGGGTAGCCGCCCCAGGAAGCGTGCCACATGGCCTTGTGCCCCGCGGCGCAACGGCTGCGCTTGAGCTTGGACAGGTCGTCGGTGCCCGTGAGCAACGCTGGCATCCAGTCGCAGTGCTCGACGATCGTGCTCGCCGCCCCGGCCGCTTTCGTGCCATTCTCGACGAGCTTGAGGACCTTGGCCCAGAACCACTCCGAGGAATAGATGCCGCCTTCGTATTTCGTGAAGTCCTCGCCGCCCCAGCTCCTGGCGAGCTCGTTGATCCTGAGGGCCTGGGCGACCGCCGTATGGTCCTTCCACAGCACGAACATCGCGTCCGGCTCGGAGGCGAACTCAGGCTTGAGCGCGAGCGGCGCGCCCCGCTCGTCGGCGAGGCACGGCGTGGAGCCCGTCGTGTCGATCGTGATGCCGCGGACCCTGGCCGCGACCACGCCTCCCGCCTCCGCCAGGGCGCGCCTGACCGCGTCCTCGATACCTTCCACGTAGTCGAGGGGATGCTGCCGGAAACGGTTGGAGCGGGGCTCGCAGAACTCGCCCTCGGCCCAGCGCCTATAGGAGCTCACCGCTGTGCCCGCGCTCGAGCCGTCGGCCGCGTCCGCTACGAGGGCCCGCACGGAGTCCGTCCCGAAATCGATCCCCAGGACGTAGTCCCGGCCTTTGGTCGCGCTCATTGCCCC
The DNA here is from genome assembly GCA_964404145.1 of uncultured Treponemataceae bacterium. Taxonomy (GTDB): domain Bacteria; phylum Spirochaetota; class Spirochaetia; order Treponematales; family Rectinemataceae; genus UBA1306. The sequence continues at coordinate 12,110 of CAYOIX010000004.1, read as the reverse complement.
TCCTGCTGGCCCGGCCCGAAGACCGCGCCCATTATTGCCTCCTGCGTGAGCCCCGCCCGCGGCAGGATGGCCTTGACGCTTCCTTCGTTCATGACGAGGACGCGATCGGCCAGCGCCAGGATCTCCGGCAGCTCCGAGGATATGAGGATGATGGAAACGCCGGAATCGGCGAGCTCAGCGACGATGCGGTGCACCTCGCTCTTCGCGTGGACGTCTATGCCGCGCGTGGGCTCGTCGAGGATGAGGATGCGGGGCTTGGCCGCGAGCCACTTGGCGATCACGACTTTCTGCTGATTCCCGCCGGAGAGATTCCGGACGACCTGCTCGGCGCTCGAGACTTTGATGCTTAGGGAACGGATCGAGTCCCTGGCTATCGTGGTCTCTTTCTTGCGGTCGAGGACCACGAGGAATCTCCGGACGAGGCGATGGACCGCGAGCGTGACGTTCTCCCTCATGGTCATCCCGAGGACGAGGGCCTGCACCTTCCGGTCTTCCGGGAGGTAGGCGATTCCCTTGGCCACCGCGCCTTTGGGACTCGAGACGTATATCTCCTCGCCGTCGAGGATCATCCTCCCGGCCGTCTTGCGGACGGCGCCGATAAGGAGCCGGGCCGTCTCGGTCCTGCCCGCGCCGATGAGTCCCGCGAAGCCGAGGATCTCGCCGCGGCGCAGGTCGAAGGAGACGTCGCGGATGAAGGGCGGGCCAGAGAGACCCTCGACCCTGAGCACCACGTCCCCCGAAGGGCTGAGCTTGCGGGCGGAGAAGAAGTCCTTGAGCTCCCTGCCGACCATGAGGCCGATGAGCTGGTCCATCGTCGCCTTCTTCGGGTCCAGCTCGCCCGCGTTCTCGCCGTCGCGCAGCACGACTATCCTGTCGGTGACGCGGAAGACCTCGTCCAGCTTGTGCGAGATGAAGACGACGGCGATGCCCTTGGCCTTGAGCTCCGCTATGACCCGGAAGAGCTTGCCCGTCTCCTTCGTAGTCAGCGAGGAGGTGGGCTCGTCCATGATGAGGAGCTTGACCTCCGTGAGCAGGGCCTTGGCTATCTCGATCATCTGCTGGATCGCCGTGGAGAATTTCCCGACGGGCACGTTGAGGTCCAGGCCGATGTCGAGGCGCTCGAAGAGGGCGCGGGCCCGCTCGCGCATCGCGGCGAAGTCCAGGAGTCCCGCCCTGGTCTTGATCTCGCGCCCGAGGAAGAGGTTCTCGAGGGCGCTCAGGTTCGGGCAGTTGTTGAGCTCCTGGAAAATGATCGAGATGCCCCGTTCCTGGGCCTCCCGGATTGTCTCGAACTGCAGGGGAGCGCCGTCCCACAGGATCTTTCCGCCGTCGGGGCGGTAGACGCCCGTCAGGACCTTCATAAGCGTCGACTTGCCTGCGCCGTTCTCCCCCAGGAGGCCGACCACCTCGCCCCGACCCGCCGCGAAGTCGACTCCCCTCAAGGCCTGGACGCCGGGAAAGGTCTTGGAGATCCCGTGCATCTCCAGCAGGGTCGGCGCCCCCCCGGGGGCCGCGCCCCTATCGGGCTTGAGCTCGGCCATCGCGCTACGCCTGCCTCGAGGACTTGACCCGGTCTAGCACCGCGGCCAGGACGATGATGACGCCTATGATCGCAGTCTGGTAGTACGGAGATACCATCATGAGGACCAGCCCGTTGCGGATGACTCCCATTATCGCCGCCCCGATGAGGACGCCGAGCACGGAGCCCGCCCCGCCCATGAGCGAAGTCCCTCCGATGACGGCCGCGGCGATCGCGTCCAGCTCCCATCCGGTCCCCGTGTCGGCCTGGGCGGAGTTGAATCGCGCGACGAGGATGACACCTACGAGGGCGGCGCAGAGGGAGGAGATCATATAGAGCCGGAAGGTGATCCCCTTGACGTTTATTCCCGAGAGGAAGGTGGCCTGCTCGTTGCCTCCGATCGCGTAGGTCCTGCGGCCGAAAGCGGTCTTGGTGAGGACGAACCAGGCGACGACGGCGGCGAAGGCCATGATCCACAGCGGGATCGGGAGAGCGAGGAAGTCGCTCTGGCCGATCGGGAGGAAGGACTTCGGGATCTGCGTGATGGGCCAGCCCTCGGTGAGGATGAGGATGAGTCCGCGCGCGAAGCTCAGCATGGCCAGGGTCACGATGAAAGGGGCGATTCGGACATAGGAGATAAGCGCCCCGTTGATGGCCCCGACGACCAGCCCGACGAGGAGGCCGCATATTATGGCGAGCACGGGGTCGAAGCCGAACTTCATGGCCCCCGCCGCGGCGACGCCGGCCAGGCCCATCACCGAGCCCACCGAGAGGTCGATGCCGCCCGTGAGTATGACGAAAAGCTCGCCTATCGCCACGATCGCTACGAAGGATATCTGGCGGGAGATGAGGTAGAGGTTCTCGCCGCTCATGAAGTTAGGCGCGAAGATGGTGATGATCGCCATGATCAGCACGAGGGCGAGCAGGATGGCGGACTCTCGGCCGCGGGCGATCGAGCGGGCTAGGCGGGCGGGCAGCTTGGTGGTTTCCATGGCGCGTTCCTTGCGGAAGATCGGCGCCGCGGCATCGTGGGATGCCGCGGCGCCTTTACCGACCCGGCAATATACAGCTGACAAGAGCATCGAAAAAGGACCGCAGGGCTAAGCCCTTTTTCGATGCGATTACAGCTTTTCAATTGCCGGGTCAGCGGGGATCATACGATACCCCGGGTCCGGCGGGAAGCGGACGCCTCCCGCCGGCTGCCTACTGGGCGAACTCTTTCTTCATGTCGTCCATATAGGTATCGACGTTGCTCTTGTCCACGATGAGTACGCCGGTGTCGATCACCTTGTCAATCGGTTTCTTGGCGATGGCGTCCATGAGCTTCTCGACCGAGAGCCAGCCCATGTTGTAGGTCTTCTGCACGAGGCAGAAGGATACAGTCCCGTCCTTGATCCCCTCGAGGGTGTCCTTCAGGTCGTCGAAGCCGGCGAGGATGATCTTGCCGGCCTTCTTCTGCTGCTTGAGGACCTGGGCGGCGCCGGGAGCCACCTCGGCGGACACGCCGAAGATCGCCTTGAGCTTCGGATAAGTCTGGAGGATGGCCTCGGTCTTGTTCACCGTCTGAGCGAAATCTCCGCCCTCGTCCACGACGTCCAGGATCTTCACCTTGGGCGCGAGCTGAGCCATCGCGTCCTTGAAGCCCTTGGTCCGCAGGTTGAGGTTGGTCGCGCCCAAGCCGCCCTGCATGATTATGAGATCGCCCTCGCCCTTCATGAGATCGGCCATCTTCTTCGCCGCGGTGGCGCCCGCGGTCTGGTTGTCGGTGCCGATGTAGGTAAGAGCCTCCGAGGACGGGGCGGGCGCGTCGAAGGTGATCACCTGGATGCCCGCCTTCATCGCGTCGTGGATTACCGGCACGAGGCCAGCGTCATCGTTGGCGGAGATGGTGATGCCGTCGACTTTCTGCGCGATGAGGTCCTCTATCACTTTGGCCTGGATCGTCACGTCGAACTTCTGGGGATCTACCTCCAGGGTCTTGATGCCGTACTTGGTCCCGGCGGCCTGGAAGCCGGCGAAACAGGGTACGTAGTAGGGATGGACGCCCTTGGGGACCATGACGAAGGTCTTCACCTTCGGCTTCGCGGGAGCGCAGGCGGCGAAGCCCGCGGCCACGACTGCCGCCGCGATAAGAACGAGCAGTGCCTTTCTCATACTCTTCCTCCTAACGAGATATTGGATGGGCCGGCCGTTCTCGTAGAGGCGGCCGCCTCATTCCCTTCGATTCGCTATGCGCCGGGCGGCAAATTCTCCTTGAAATACAGTTCCAGCGGGACCTTGACGCGGCCCTCCCCCGCCTCTCCGTGGACGACCGCGCGAAAAAGCCTCTGCAGGCCCTCGCGCCCCTGCTCGAAGGGCCGCTGAGATATGAGGCAATCGATCCCCCCCTCCCGGAGTGACCGCAGGTTGTCCGGCACCAGATCCCATGAGACGAGGGCGCAGCCTTTCTTCCTGCCCGTGCATCGAAGCCAGTCGGCCACCAGGTGGCCCGAAGAATTCGCGACGAGTATTCCGGCGATGTCGGAGACGCCGTTGAAGAGGCCTTCGAGGAAGGAATCCGCCGATTCCGCGCGAGCGAGCTCGAAGCAGCAGTACTCGCGCGCCTCGCGGGCGCCGTCCCCGGCCCGGTCGCGGAAATACGCCATGAAGCCCTCGATGCGCAGCTCGATGTGGCGATCCTCTGCGTGGGCATTGAGGGCGATGAGGGGCCCCTGGGCGCGGCAAGCGAGCAGGGACAGCATCCTCCCGGCCAGGTAGCCGCCCGCGAAGGCGTCCTGCCCGATCGCGGCGAGAGGTTCGGCGCCTTCGACGCTGCCGTCGAAGAAGGCGTAGGGGATCTTCCCCTTGATCCTGGCCAGGGCCGGCACGAGCTCCTCCGGCAGGACCGGGGCTATGAGGAGGCCGTCGCAGGGCGTGGAGACTATATCGTCCAGGAGCTCGCGGTACGCGGGCCGGTCGTAGCGGTCGAACTCGTCGACCCGAAGCCTCGTGCCGTAAGGCGCGAGATCGCGCTCGGCGCGGTGAATTCCCTCGAGGCAAAGGCCCCAATACCCCGAATCCTGGCCAGCCAAGGGCAGGACCGCGCGAAACGTATAGATCTTATTGAGGGAAAGTTGACGGGCGATGTGATTGGGTTCGTAGCCAAGGGAATCGATGATGCCGTCGATCCGCTCTTTCGTATCCGGCGATACCCCGCCCCGATCGTGAAGCACGCGGTCCACGGTACCAATGGATACGCCCGCGAGACGAGCTATCTCCTTCACGGTGATGCGTTCTTCTTCCATGGCTTTCGTGTACGTACACATATTAAGGCGTGTACGTACACGACACATTCTTTGTATCATCGCCCAGGTCTTTCGTCAATCGAGAAAAGGACCTAAACTCGCGTAGTACTCGCCGCCTGGAGGTCCACGATGAGCGCCCCCCCCATCCTCGAAACCGTCGACATCGGTCCTGGAGCCGCGAAGCGCCTCGCCGCATTCTGCGCCGGCTCGGCGCCCCTGCGCCTCGTCGCCGACACCGCTACGTGGGAGGCAATGGGCGTCGAAGCCGAGCGGGAGCTTCGTTCGGCCGGCCTGGCCGTTCGATCTACCGTCTTCGAGGATGCCCATCTCGCCGCGGACGCTCGCGCCATCCTGCGGCTCCTCGTCGACGACGACCCGAATGAGCGGCTCTACGTCGCGGTCGGCTCCGGCACGATCACCGACTTGGTCCGCTTCGCCTGCCACAGGACGGGCCGCGATTTCGTGTGTCTCGCAACAGCGCCCTCGGTCGACGCCTACTCCTCGGTTGTCGCGCCCATCGTCGTGGACGGGATGAAGCGCACCGTCGCGGCCTCGGCTCCCATCGCGGTCTTCGCCGATACGGAGGCTTTGGCGCGCGCGCCCCGGCCAATGATAGCCGCGGGTTTCGGCGACATGCTCTGCAAGTTCTCGGCTATCGCCGACTGGAGGCTGGGCGCCTTGGTCTGGGGCGAGAGCTTCGACGAGGCCATCGCCCTCCGCTCGATCGCCGCCGCCCGGGCCTGCGTCGACGCCGCCCCAGCGATCGGCGCGGGGAAACCCGAAGGCCTCTCGGAGCTGATGGGCGCGCTGGTCGAGTCGGGGCTCTGCATGGCCGAGGCCGGCCACTCGCGACCGGCCTCCGGGGCCGAGCATCAATACTCGCACTACTGGGAAATGCGCCTCCTGCGCGATGGCCGTCCGCCGATCCTCCACGGTTTGAAGGTGGGAATCGGCACGCTCGCAACGGCGAGGCTATGGGACGAGGTGAGGGGCATGACGGAAGCCGACGCGGCTCGGCGACTCGCCCGTTCGCGCCTTCCTGCGCGGGAGGAGGAGGAGGCCAGCATCCGCGAGGCCTTCGGCCCGGGTGCCGGCGAGGTCATGGCCGGCCAGGAGCGCTTCCTCTCGATGGGAGAAGTCGAGTACGCGGCCCTCAAGTCCAGTATCCTCGCCGGCTGGGCAAGGATCCTAGGCTTCGCGGCCTCGGTTCCGGGCGCCGCGGAGACTGAAAGGCTCCTGGCCCTCGTCGGCTGCCCGACCGATCCGCGAGCCCTCGGCCTCGGGGACGAAGAGATAGCCTTGGGGATGAAGAGCGCCCACTATCTCAGGGACCGATTCACGATCAGGAAACTGGCGCTCGCGCTCGGCCTGGACGATCGGGGCTGAGCCCGCCTAACGGCTCAGTCGCAGCACTTTCCACGTTCGCTGCATCAGCTGCGTATTGTCGGCCGTCTTCACGTTGAGTCGGTATATCCCCGGCTCGGTGAAAAGATAGGGCGCGATCTCGACGCTGCCCCCGGCCGGGATCTCTTGCCTATCCTCGCGCAGGATGGCGATCTTCGAGAAATCGACGCTGGCTTTATAGAAGAAGATGTGGAAGACCCCGTTCCTGCCCGTGCCGTTGGTGACGGTGAAGGCGATGGCGGTACCGGTAGCGGCCGGTATCTTGTCGGTAAAGACTTCTGGCGCGGATTTGACTACGAAGCCGACCTGGGACACCACCGGCTCGGGCTCAGCGGGGACCGGGGCCGGCTGGGGCGCCACCGCAGCTTTGGCCGGCGCCGCGGGCGCGGCCTGGGTCGGCGACTTCGCGGAGGCTACGGGGGGAGGCGCCGCTGCGGGCTTGGGCGCGGCGGCGCTCGGGAAGGCCGGTACGATGAAGTACCTCGCCCCTATCATGCGGGGCCCGAAGTAGCGATCGGAGGTCGAAGAGACCAGGACTCCGGTCCTGGGTCCCTCGGATACCGCATGGATCATCGAGTCCCCGCCGAGGTAGATAGCGACATGGCTCGGGCCGCCGCCGCCCACCGTATCGAAGACGAAGATATCCCCCGGCTTGACCGCCGTCTTGTCTATCGGCGTCCCGGCGGCCCACTGACCCTTCGAATTCCGAGGTATGTCGATATCCGCCGCGTGCGCATAGACGTACTGGACGAAACCCGAGCAGTCGAAGGCCTGGGGCGATTCGGCTCCGTAGACGTAGGGCACGCCCTCGAAAGATTGCGCGGTCTCGACGATGGCCTTCCGTGCCTCGCTCTCGGCCGGGGACGCCCACAGCGCCCCGACGGCCGCGAGGGCGACCGCGACGGCCGGGCCGATGATTGCTCTACGCATGGCGGTATTCTCGGACCGCTCGCCGCGGTTGTCAACGGCATTGCCGGAGGCATGGAACGCGCGGGAGACCGCGCCGGGGACCTTGCCGCCCCATTCTCCGGAGTCTAGACTGGGCCCATTGCGCGCAGCCAAAGGAGCGGCGAGATGGGCGAAACGGAACGGCTTCAGAAGTCACACATCCTCCTGATCTTCCTAGTCTCGACGGCGAGCTTCTTCGAAGGCTACGATTTCATCATTCTGAGTCTCGTCCTTCCCTTCCTGCGGCGCGACTTCGGCTTGAGCGTCATGCAGGGGACCTTCATCGTCTCGGCCATCGCGGTCGGGACGATCGCCGCCTTCTTCGTCCTGAGACTCGGCGATTACTTCGGCCGCAGGGCTATGCTGATGTGGACCGTCCTGGGCTATACCGCCGCGACCGCGCTCACGGCGGCCAGCCATAGCGTCTATGGCTTCGTGTCCATGCAGTTCCTGGCCCGCGTCTTCCTCGTCGCCGAATGGGGCATCTCCACGGTGATCATCGCCGAGGAGCTGCCCGCGACTAGGCGGGGCCTCGGCATCTCGATCGTCCAGGCCATGGCGGGCGTCGGCGGCATAGTGGGCAGCGCCATCTTCCCAATCGTCTCCAAGGTCGCCCTCGGCTGGAGGGCGATGTACCTGATAGGAATAGTGCCCCTGATCATCGTCTTCTTCATCAGGCGGAGCGTGCGCGAGACGAAGCGCTACGCCCAGGTTCGAGCCCTCCGTCCCGACAGGCCCAAGTGGAAGGAGATCCTCCGCCCAGAATACAGGAGGAACCTCATCCTCATATCCCTGCTCTGGCTCTTCATGTACTGCGGGTATACTCCCGTCCTCAATTTCTACACCGACTACGCGATGACCGACCGGGGCCTCACGACGGGGCAGGTGGGCCTCATCGCCGCCGTCGCCTTCACGCTCGGGCTGTCCGGCTACGTCGCCGCGGGGAAGCTCATGGACAAGTGGGGGCGCAAGCCTACCTGCGCCCTCTTCTTCGGCGTCGGGGCCCTGGCGACCTTCGCCGCCTACAACGTCAAGGGCTCCCTCCTCGTCATGGGCGCCGCCCTCGTCGTCCTCATCTTCTTCGCGATGAGCTACCTGCCGCTCTGCTCGACCTATACCACCGAGCTCTTCCCTACTCGCCTGCGGGCGAGCGCATCGGCCTGGACAAACAACACTCTCGGGAGGGTGGGCATGGTCGCCTCCCCCCTCATGGTCGGCGTACTCGCCAAACTGCTCGCGAGCCCGTCGGGCGGCCTGCGCGGCGGTCCGACGACGGGCTACGGCCCGGCCATCGGCATCATGGGACTATTCCCCCTTCTCTGCGCATTCATCGTCCTCGCCTTCCTCCCGGAGACGAAGAATCGCGAGCTCGAGGAGATAAGCAGATGAGGCTTGGCGCTATCGCCCTCCTTGCCCTCCTGGCTGTCCCTCCCGGGGCCGCGGAAAGTCTCGATTCCGCCTTTATCGCGGAGCACCGGGACGCCATCGTCTCCCGCGTAGTCTACGAGGGCAACAGGCGGACCAGGGACTCGGCCATCGCAGAGCTGACCGAGATACGGGCCGGGATGCGCCTTTCCGACATCGATCCCGAATCGGCGAAGCAGAACGTATTGAAGTCGAATATCTTCAGCTCCGTCGACCTCGCCGCCGAAATCGAGGACGGGGCCGTCGTCGTAACCGTCGCCGTGAAGGAAAAATGGACCCTGATCCCCATTCCCTCGGCCTACTTCGGAAGCGACGGGTGGTCCGCCGGGCTTGACGTCCTCGAATACAACTTCCTGGGCCTGCGGAAGACCCTGGTAGTCGGCGGGGCCGATTCCAACCTGGGACTGAGCGGCCTCCTCGCCTACTCCGATCCGCGTTTCCTGCACTCGAGGACCTCGTTCAGGCTCTTCGCCCAAGCGGGCAGCGCGGTCGAGGAAGCCGAGTTCATGGACGGCACGACCTATGCGTCCTTCCAGGAGACGACGGCCGCGGGCGGCCTCAGCCTCGTCTACCCCTCCGAGGAGAAGCTGACCGGAGAGTTCGACCTCTACCTCCGCTATTTCGGCGTCGGCCAGGCCGATGCCTCGAAGTACGGCCTCTATCAGGATTCGCTCGCCCTCGTCCCCTCGGCGGTCGTCAACTACGACGGGCAGCTGAACGTCGGCTACCGGAACGCCGGCGCGATCGCGAGCGTCAGCTACCTGCATGGCTTCCGCCTTCGGGGCATGCCTTCTTACGATGCCGTCGAAGCCAATGTCGAGATGGACTTCAAGGTCTTCCTCGAAGGCTATCTCGAAGCCGGCGCCGTGGGACGCTACGGCAACTGGGCCTTCCAATCCCTGGGATCCCTTTCGGGCCCGGGCTACAGGACCCTGCCCTACCAGTACTCCTTCTCGCCGACGAACGCCGCCGCCTACGCGAACCTCGCGATACCCTTCGTCAGGGCGGGCTGGAGCGCGATGGAGATCGGCCCTTTCTACGAATGCGGCTTCTACGAGACCGGGCTAGACGCTTCGACCATGGATCTCTTCCAGGGCCCCGGTCTCCTGTATCGCCTCTACCTGCGCGATATAGCCCTGCCCGTCGTCGAGATAAGCGCGGCGTACAACGTTCCGGCCCGCAATCCCGTCGTCAGCCTAAACGTGGGGGTTACGCTGTAATTTGGTCGATTTCTCTTTCGTATCGGTCGCTACAAGGACGGATCGCGCTTCTCCCCGACGCGACCTCATGCTAGAATGCGGTATGCGCGGATGGAATTCAGAACGGGGCTTCCACGACATTCTTCCCGGCATCGGGATCAAGACCCTCGTCAACGGCGAGAGGAGCTTGATGACGAAGTTCGTCCTTCGTGCGGGAAGCGAGCTGCCTGCCCACGAGCATCCCTACGAACAGATCGGCTACCTCATCCAGGGCAGGCTTCGCCTTTCGATCGGCGAAAGCGCCCAGGAGGCCGGGCCGGGCGACAGTTGGTGCATCCCTTCGGGCGTCCGCCACCGAGCCGAGATCCTCGAGGATTCGGTAGCCCTCGAGGTATTCTCGCCCCTACGGGAAGACTATCTGAAGTATGAGAATGCGGAGAATATCGGCCCGTAGCGGTCGCGGCTCCTTCCCGCCTTGGATACGCGAGGCCCGGGCTGAAACCACCCGAATTGATCAGTATATTGGTTGGATATAGAAGCGGGACGATCGAAAAAGGCGAGTATGACCCTCCTGGTAATCGACGACGACGAGACGCAGATAGAGAAGCTCAGGGTAATATGCGCATCCCTCGAGTACCCGCCGGTCGAGTACCTATCCGCCACGGGCGTCGAGGAGGGACTCAAGCTCGTCTCGAAAGCCGTGGTCGATCTCGTCCTGAGCGATCTCCGCCTCCTCGACGGCTCGGGCTTCGACGTGCTCCGGGGCGTCCACTCGCTCAACCCGTCGACGCCGGTCGTGGTGATGACGGCCTATGTCGACGCCCGCGAAGCAGTCCAGCTTCTCAAGGAAGGGGCCGACGACTACCTGATCAAACCGACGCGGATCGAGGACATCGAGAGGCTCCTCGTCCGGGTCAACGAGAAGACCGCCCTCCTCCGCGAGGCCCTCCTCCCGCCCGCGGAGGGACCGGCGGCCTCACCGGCAGTTGCCGGCATCATCTACAGGAGCGATGCCATGGCCGCGGCGATGAGCGTGGCCGCGCGCGCGGCGACGAGCGCGGCCACGGTCCTCCTCACGGGCGAGAGCGGGACCGGCAAGGAGCTCGTGGCGCGTTTTATCCACGATCGAAGCTCGAGGCGCGGCCGCTTCGTGGCGGTCAATATCTCGGCCCTCCCGGAATCCCTGGCCGAGAGCGAGCTCTTCGGCCACAGTCGCGGCTCCTTCACCGGCGCGAGCGCGGACCGCATGGGCCGATTCGAGGAGGCCGAAGGCGGGACCCTCTTCCTCGACGAGATCGGCGAGATCGCCCCCCCCCTCCAGGTCAAGCTCCTGAGGGCGCTGCAGTTCGGCCAGATCGAGCGCGTCGGGGAGAACGCCGTGCGCGAGCTCGACGTGAGGATAGTGGCGGCGACCAACCGGGACTTGGCCGCCCTGGTCGAGGCGGGCACATTCCGCCGGGACTTCTACTACCGCCTCAACGTGATCGAGATCAAGCTTCCCTCGCTCCAAGAGCGCAAGGAGGACATCAGGTTCCTCGTCGACTTCTTCATAGACCGCTTCAGGACCCGCGACGGGAAGGACGTGCGCGGTATCACGCGGGAAGCCTTCGACAATCTCTCGAAGCGCCGCTTGCGGGGCAACGTGCGGGAGCTCGAGAATATCATCGAGCGAGCGGTCGTTCTCTGCCGCGGCAGCTTGATTCGAACGGAGGACCTTCCGCGGGAGCCTGCCGAGGAAGCTAGGGACGACTTCGGTTCGGACTATCTGAGCGCGATGCGCGGTTTCGAGCGAAATCTCATCGGGCGCGCTCTCGCAAAGACGATGGGGAACCAGAGCGCTGCAGCCAGGGAGCTCGGGATAAGCGAAAGACACCTACGATCCTGCCTCAAGCGCCTCGACCCGGCGTAGGCAATCGCGCACGCGAGTCTCGACCGTTCGGACGAGCCCTTCGACGATAATGTCGAAGGGCTCGTCTTTTGGTTTTGCAGGATCGATCAAGATCGCGCTTATTATTTGTGCAATGGCTATTTGTTAATAATATGTTTTCCTTTCTCGGCTGGCATCAGACTTGCTACAGAAAAATGGCTGATGTTAGCCTGGAGCTAGGGCTTTTAGCTAAAAAAGGAGCCTTCATGCTGAATCTGATTCCAGCCGGCCAAGTCATTGCCGGTACTCTTCCCCGGGCCAAGGACTCCGCCCATGGCACGAGCTAGAAGCCCGGCGGGATCGGAACGGCATCGAGGCTCATTCTTCGCCGTCCTTCCGGCCCGCCTCATCGCCTTCTACGTCGGCCCGGCGGAGCGGAACACCATCGAGTATTGGCAGCGCTT
>CAYOIX010000003.1:0-259927 GCA_964404145.1 uncultured Treponemataceae bacterium | reverse complement strand
CACTCATATTTCCATCTTCTCATATCGAGAGGCCCTGGCCCAATTTCGCGTAACGGATCCTACCTGCGAGGTTTGGACGAGCATGAGCGAGCCCAAATCTGGCCGAAGTGGAGCGAGCGCATGCGAGCGGAACGAGGCCCGAGCCCCCACAGGATTTCAAGGGGCGAAGCGCGGGTAGGTTGTTATATGCAGGTCGCGCGCTCTGCTCGTGCCTGGCCAGGACGGCCAGGCACGCACTGATTTTTTTAATATTCACAATACTTCTATCTACCTATTTTCTTTCCTCCAAACTATTTTTAATCCTGTCCAAATTTTATCACTTACTGAACATACCTTTGTATCCACTAACCCTAAGGGTATTACTAAATTCCTAATTTTATTATCTGTTATATCTGTATTTAATTTTGAACCCTTCTTAGGCCATGAAATCCATATTATCCCATCTTTTTTAATATTTCTAATAATATTATTAATTTCCTTTGATAATTTGTTAAATGAATCTACAAATAAATGAATAAAGTCAATATCGTTTTGATAATCTTTAATTCTATTAATTACTCCTGGATATTCGTCTAAATAATTCACTATTTCAAATTCACTAATAGATTTAATTAGAACTACGCTATGGTCTTTTATTCCTAATATTTGATATAACGGTTTCTCTGAGTATCCTGTCATATTAATTCCATTATTTCTTCCTGTAAAACATCCCGCGGCCATGGATGGCCGCGGGCGACACATTTTCTTCGCGCGCGACTTGCATATAACGGTCACTACCTGCGAGGTTTGGGCGAGCATAGGCGAGCCCAAATCTGGCCGAAGTGGAGCGAGCGAATGCGAGCGGAACGAGGCCCGAGCCCCCATAGGATTCCAAGGGGCGAAGCGCGGGTAGGTTGTTAGGCGCTGGTCTTTTGGGGTAATTTTAACAATCGCCTGAGCCACGGATGGCGAGGGCGATATACCTAATTCATTAATAATAACTGTGCACTATGATTATTTTTATTTCAATTCTCCTATCTTTTATAAAATGGCTTTATGTTTGCAACAATCTCTGAACTAATACCCTGCCCATCATAAACTTGAATATTAATAGATTCACCTTTATCAAGAGTACCATGAATAGCAATTCCTATATCCTCAAGGATATTTTTTAGATAATCCTTTCCAGCATCACCTATTTTTAGGATCAAGAAAAGACTTGATTTCTCATCCTTTAAACTTAAAAACACTTGCCCAAGATATGCAGTATTTATTTCATGATTTCTATTAAGACATATAGTTAATGCATCGATCAGTTTATTGGGAATTTTCGCAGGATTTCCAACGAGGATTCTTGTACCAGCTGGAACTTCAATTACTGAAGGTTGATTTGATATAAACTCATTTCTTAGCCATTCCAATTCAGCTGGAACAAATTCTTTATATTGTTTTGTTCCTATATTTAATGCAATATGAAGATCCGAATCAAGTGAAGAATTTAATAATGCATGTGTGGGCATATTGATATAAGTTATCTTTTTTCCTTTAGTCCATCCTATTAAGCGTTCTAGTGTATCAAATACTGGTAGATATGGAATATTGTCTCTCTCAACTACTACAGGTTTGAATGATTCACCTTCCAAAGAACGATGAATTTCATCTTGGCTATTACTTGGTTCATCATATGTAGGAATAAACATATTGGATTTAAGAAATTCAGTATAGAAATTCGTCATATCCTTATCGTCGTACGATTTTACTAAAGCTTTATCAAGTATTGTCATCTGAACCTCACTAGAAAAGATTTTAATACAATATTGGTATACTAAAAGCTAAGTGCTTTGTTCTTTAGAAAAATACGATTTCTGTTTTGCGCGCCATGGAGGGCGCGCAAACACTAAACCAATGCCCCAAAAGACTTGCGCCTAACGAGAGAAGCCTGCGACGTTGCGGCGAGCATAGGCGAGCCGCAATGTGGTTGAGCAGAGCGAGCGAATGCGAGCGGAGCGAAACCCGAGGGCCCAAAGGATTTTAAGGCCCGAGCGCGGGCTGTGTGTTACGCGAAGTTGGGCCAGATTGCTGATAACCAGTTGGAGACTTTGTAAACCTGGGGATGATTCGAGATTAAGACAAGGGTTTGGCGCAAATCTTTGGTTCTCAATCCGTCGAAAGCGAGGCCCCACAACTATCTTTCGAGAGGTACAAGAAATGCTTCGTGCTAGAAAGCGTAATAACTCATCCTTTCGGCGGATAACCGGCAGGGATTTGCGCCAAACCCGTTGGATCCCAACGACTGACCCCACCCATATATCCATCTTCTCATATCGAGAGGCCCTGGCCCAATTTTGCGTAACGGTTGCCACCTGCGAGGTTTGGGCGAGCATTGGCGAGCTCAAATCTGGCTGAGCGGAATGAGCGCAGCGAGTGAAGCGAAGCCCGACGAGCCCCAGGATACAAAGCGAGGAGCGTGGGTGGGCTTGTTAGGTGCTGGTTTTAGCCCAATCTAAAACACTTTTCTTCTTTCGCGCCGGACGCCCGGAGGGCGAGGCGCGAAATCCTATTTTTATTTTTTCCTTTTAACGATTTTACTACATCCATCTTGTAGAAGTTTTTTAATAATCTCATTATCTATTTTATCATTAGCATTAAATGTCATTATACGTTCTTCAATAATTTCATTTGGTTTTTCTACTCTTCTTACAATTAATGATACTGGACCATTCTTATGATTATCACCCCTTTTTTGTCCCTCAAATCTAGCCTTTATAATTAATGTCACTAGATCTATTATACTTTTAGTTAATGATAATCCAGCTGCGGCCAAACCTAAATATACAAGTAGTTCTGGTCCAGATTCATGTTCAACATATTCGTACTCATTATTTCTATTCATAAATATGGCTGGATCTATTATTTTGAATGCATTCGGACAACAACTTCTATGAAAACATCCTTCTTCAGCTTTTATTTTTATTGAGATCGATATTTCTCCTTCATGCATATTGCCATTTTCAAAATCATGCATTCGTTTTTTAAATGCATCATTCCACGACATATTTCCTCCTTTTATTAACTAATGCGCCCGACGGCCGGAGGCCCGTGCGCGCCTAAAAACAAATGCTTGGGCTAAAACTTGCACCTAACGAGAGAAGCCTGCGACGTTGCGGCGAGCATAGGCGAGCCGCAATGTGGTTGAGCAGAGCGAGCGAATGCGAGCGGAGCGAAACCCGAGGGCCCAAGGGATTTCAAGGCCCGCGCGCGGGCTGTGTGTTACGCGAAGTTTAGCCAGGTGGCTGATAATCACTGGCTTACTTTACAAATGCTGCAGGAGACGAGATCACGGCGAGGGTTTGGCGCAATTCTTCAGACTCAAGTCCGCCGAAAGTCTGTCCCCTAAACGCGCCTTCGAGACCTCGGAAGAGTGCTTTCGATCTAGGAAGTGAGATAACTCTTCCTTTCGGCGGACCCTTGGTTGGGAATTGCGCCAAACCCGTGGGATCCTATCAACTGACTCTACCCATATAACCTCTTATATTTAAGAGGGACCCTGGCTAAATTTCGCGTAACTCAATGTAGACGAATTTGACGTATGGGAAGAATTTAAGTAAGAATGCGAATTCACTAAAGATTATGTTGATAGGGATTGTCAGGGAACGGCCGCTGCATAGAGGGCATTGGACTGGGATGGTTGGCGGGAAACCTCGTGTATGCCTTGGTGGAAAAGGGATATTTCCGCTAAAGCCTCATGGTGCGAGGTTTCGGGTTTTGATATGGCTGGAACGGTTGCGGGAAGTCCGCCGAAACAGGATCTTGGACGCATACCGACCTGTTGTCGGGTCATTGTATGCTCCTTCTGCCTGTATCTCAAGATTTTTTTGCGAATAATCGTTTGTACGCCCGGGACTCGGCCCTTTGCCTGAGCTTACCGACTCGGCTATCAAAAGGCCGCCATCGTACGGAAAACGGCTTTGGTCCAGCTGTCCTTTTCCGACGCCGCATCAAATGTTGTATTGCCGGGGCGGTAGGGCACTTGATGGGCTCGAGTCTCCCCACTAGCTAGCCTAGGGTTCCTCTTTGCGGTCGTAGGGGCTGCGGATGCGGAGGAAGTCCTTCTTGGCGACGCGGGTGTAGATCTGGGTCGTCTTTGGGCTGGCGTGGCCGAGGAGCTCCTGGATGTACCGTATGTCGGTGCCGTCTTCGAGGAGGTGGGTGGCGAAGCTGTGGCGGAGGCTGTGGATGCTGACCTCCTTCGTGATTCCGACCTTATCTTTCGCCCTGGTAAATACTTCCTGTATGGATCGGGTGTTGAGGTGGCCTCCGGTCTGTCCTTCGAAAAGCCAGGTTTGGGGCTTGAAGACCTCGATAGCGGGTCGCGTTGTCCATGCCGGACTCGACGAGGGGGATCTCGAGGAAGCGGGCGAAGCGGTCGACTATGGCGAAGTAGCGGTCCGCCGTCCTGCGCGAGTATTTCAGGGCGCAGAGGGCGTCGGACATGGCGGCTACTATCCTCGGGGGAGAAAGGGCGCGCCGCCCGGGAGGAGGCTTGAGAGGGCGCGCGGATGCGTATCGGGCTTCCGCGCTCCCGGGATGGCATGTATAATCGCGTGGATTGGTCAAAACGCTCACGCCTATAAAATAAGGTTCGGTAATGCGATGGAAAGACAAGGCGTCAAGGACTTGCTCGAGACCATGGCGGGGCAGGAGCCCCAGGTCCTCGAGAGCCCCTGCGCGGCCGACGACGGCCCCGCGTCCAAGACGGGAGAGTCCATCTTCTCCCAGCTCCTCCAGCGCCTCCTCGCGGGGAGGGGGGTGAAGCTAGGCGACGAGATCGAGGGGAACGGCAGTCTCGAGATCCTCCTCGAGAACAGCATCGACGCCATCCTACTCCTCTCGCCGGCCGGAGTGGTCATCGAGGCCAACCCGGCCTTCTGTCAGGCCTACGGCTGGTCCTCCGAGGACCTGGTCGGCGCCAGCCTCCTGTCCATCGTCCCCGAGGAGGGCTGGACCGCCCTCTCCGAGAGGCTGGTCGGCTTCAGTAGCCGCGACGGCGAGGGCTCGGCCGAGTCCGCCAACGACTACCTGGACTTCAAGGCCCGCGCCAAGGACGGCTCCGTCCTCTCGGCCGAGTGTCTCCTGTCGCCGATATGGGCCGGCGCCGAGCGCCGCATCATAGCCGTCCTCCGCGACACCCCGGTGGACAAGGTCCTCATCGAGCAGCTGAAGGAGAGCAAGGACCACTACCTCGCGCTCTCCGAGACGATCACCGAGGCCATCTTCCGCCTGGACGAGGACTTCAACATCCTCTTCGTGAACTCGGGGGTGAAGAACACCTTCGGCTTCGACCGGGAGGAGCTGGTCAAGCGAAAGTTCTCCTTCCTCTTCCCCGAGGAGGTCTTCGCCAAGCACCGGAGCGAGTTCCGCAAGTACTTCCTCGTCGACGACCAGGACCGGCTGGCCCTCGGGCTCAAGCGGACCATCGAGCTCCTCGGAGTCACGAAGAACCGCGGCGTCGCGCCCATGGAGATGTCCTTCGGCAATTCCCGCGACTTTTCGGGCCGCACCCTCACCTGCATCGTCCGCGACATCAGCCAGCGGAAGACCACGGAGAGGCGGCTGCGGCACCTGGCCTTCCACGACAAGCTCACGGGCCTCGGCAACCGCGATCTCTTCAACGAGGAAATGAAGGCCTTCCTCAAGGATAAGCCGCCGGGCGCGGACCGGAAGGCGGCCCTCCTCTTCCTCGACCTCGACGGCTTCAAGCACGTCAACGACACCATCGGCCACTCGGCCGGCGACGAGCTCCTCGTCGAGACGGCGCGGCGCATCCGAGTCTGCCTGCGCGAGGCCGACTCGGCCTACCGCTTCGGCGGCGACGAGTTCGTGGCCTTCCTCCCCGATATCGGCGAGGCCCATCGCGCAGTGGCCGTCGGGGAGCGCATCGTGAGCGCCGTGAGGCTGCCCTACGAGGTGACGACGGACTCCCGGGCGAAGGCGAGGGTCGAGGTCGGGGTGAGCGTCGGCGTGGCCGTGATGCCCGAGCACGGGGAGGACGCCGAGGAAGTCACCAAGAACGCGGATATCGCCATGTACTGCTCGAAGGAGGCCGGCAAGAACCGGGTAACCATCTACGACGAGTCCTTGAACACCAAGGCCACCGAGAGCTGGCGGGTCGAGCAGGACATCCGCTCCGCCCTGGTGAAGCAGGAGTTCGAGCTCCACTACCAGCCCATCGTGGCTCCCAACGGCAGGCTCCTCGGAGTCGAGGCCCTGATCCGCTGGCGGCGCGCCGGCGAGACCTTCATGGCCCCCTCCTCCTTCATACCCATAGCCGAGCAGAACGGCATGATCATCCCCCTCGGCGCCTGGGTCTACCGGCGGGCCTTCATCGATCTCCGCCGCCTCGAGCGCCGCGGCTTCGGGCGCATCTACTTCAGCATCAACGTGTCGGGGAAGCAGTTCGAGCAGCCCGACTTCGTCGCCGCCCTCAGCGACGCCGTGGACGGGGCCGGCGTCGACGGCTCCAGGCTCAACCTCGAGCTCACCGAGACCACCCTCATGCGCAACGCCGACGACGCGGTGGCCAAGATCCTCGAGATCAAGCGGCTCTATCCCGCGATCATGATCTCGATCGACGATTTCGGGACGGGCTACTCCTCCCTCTCCTACCTCTCCCGCCTGCCGGTGGACGTCCTCAAGATCGACATCTCCTTTGTCCGCGCCCTCCACGACGAGCAGAACCGCAAGGTGGTCAACTCGATCCTCACACTGGCGGAGAGTCTCGGCATCGACGTCGTCGCCGAGGGCATCGAGACAGCCGACCAGCGCTCCTACTTCAGCGAGCGCAACTGCTACGGCATGCAGGGCCATCTCTTCATGAAGGCCCAGCCCATCGACGAGCTGGAAAGGCGGCTCTGCTCGCTCCGCTCCGCCCGCTAGAAGCCGGAGACCCGGTTGCGCCCGCCGCGCTTGGAGGCGTAGAGGTACTCGTCCGCCCGGTCTATGAGCCCGTCTAGGTCGTCGCCCCCCGCGGCGCTGGCGACGCCGATGCTGATCGTCACCTGCCAGGGCACATTCTCAAATCTTCTCGTGGCGACGGCCTCGCGGATGCGATTGGCGATGAATTGCGCGACCTCGGCCTCGGCCTGGACCACGAAGGCCAGGAACTCCTCGCCGCCGTAGCGGGCGACCGAGTCGCTCGTCCGGAGGCAGCCTTGGATCGCCTGGGCGACGCCCTTTAGGACTTCGTCCCCTATCGCGTGCGAGAGCTGGTCGTTGACCCGCTTGAAGTGGTCGATGTCGAGCATGAAGACGTGGAGCTCCTCGTGGTAGCGCCGCGCGCGAGAGATCAGGATTCGGCCGGTCTCCTGGGCGAAGCGGCGGTTGTAGAGACCGGTGAGCGAGTCCCGGAAGGAGAGGTCCCAGAGCTGTTTGTTCTCCCTCTCGAGCGAGCGGAGCCTCTCCCTGCCCGGCGCGACGAAGGATCTCACCGTTCTCGCGACCCCGATGGCCGTCGAGGCGGCCGCCGCGGCGACGAGGAGGTCGGACGGACGGAAAGGCCCGGGGCCGACGAGGGGGGCCGCGATCGCGGCGATGGCGACGAGGGCGAAGCCGGCGGCGGCCATGCCGACGAAGCGCCCTATCCGGTCCCAGCCTATGGCAGCGGAGTAGGCCGCGCCCACCACGAAGACGGCGGGGCCCGCGCCCGAGAGGACATTGGCGACCGCGAGAGCCGTGGACCAGGCGAGGAGCGAGGCGCTGCGCGCGTCCCCGGTGATCCAGGCGCGCAGCCGCGCGGGGCCCTTCCGCGACTTCGCGAGGAGGTAGAGACAGCCCCAGACCGCGATGCAGAGCGAGAGGGCTACGCGCGCCGCGAGGAGCGGAAAGGCGTAGGGGGCCGAGACTTCGGAGGGGATGGCGATCGAGCGGCCCGCGAGCGCGAGGCCGCCGAGGATGGTGATCAGGGCGGGCGCGACCGAGTCTCGCGAGCCCCGCTCTCCCTCGTAGGACCTCTTCTCGCGTCCGCGACTCTTTTCCCCTGTGGCCTTTCTCACTGCCTCATAGTACAAAGCGCCGGCCCCTTTAAGCTAGTACGGGGCCGAGCCGGGTGGCCGAGGACGCGCCTAGCAAGGTGTTGAAAAAGGCCATGGAGCCTTTTTCAACACTACCTTTCCTTGAGCGGGAGGACTCCAGCCAGATCGCCGATTACGTTGACGAGTTCCCCGCCCGAGGGGAGGACGATCTTCGCGTTGTTCCGGAGCGCCTCCTCGACGGTCTGCAGGCGCCGCAGGAGCTGAGCGTTCCCGACGAAATACCTGTCGGCGGCCTCGTTGACGAGCTGGATGGCCTGGGCCTCCCCCTCGGCCTTGAGGATCTCGGCCTGCCTGACGCCCTCGGCCTTCTTGATCTCGGCGCGCTTCTGGCCGTCGGCCATCGTCTCGGTGGCGGTGGCGAAGTCGATGGCGGCGATCTTCTCGTTCTCGGCCTTGACGACCTTGTTCATCGTCTCCTGGACGTCCTTGGGCGGGTCGATCTCCTTGAGCTCGGTGCGGACCACGGCGATGCCCCAGCTCTTGGTTTCCTTGAGCAGGGTCGTGAGGAGCTCGGAGTTGATCCTCGAGCGCTCGCTGTTGGCGCTCTTGAGGGTCATCGTGCCGATGATGTTGCGCAGCGTCGTCCGCGCGAGGTTGACTATCTGCCACTGGTAGTTGTTGACGTTGTACTGCGAGGCCTTGACGCTCTCTTCGTCGGGCAGGACGCGGAAGTAGACCTGGGCGTCGACGCGGGCATTGAGGTTGTCGTTGGTGATGATCTCCTGGGGCTCGGCGTCGACCATCTGCTCGGTCGTGTTGATCTGGAACATCCGCGAGACCACGGGCAGGATCCAGTGGAAGCCGGGCTCGGCGAAGTGCCGGTACTTGCCGAAGACCTCGACGAGGCCGCGGTGGGTAGGACGGATGATCCTGATGCCCGCGAAGAAGAGGAAGAGGAGGACCGCAGCGGCGAGCGCGAGGAGAATGTTCATGCTTGCTCCTTGTAGAATGCGACGGCCGCGTAGCCGACGAAGGAATCGTCGCTCCGCACCTCGAGGCTCGTGGAGTAGTCGAGGAGACGGGCCCGGGTCGCGCCGGCGGCCCGGGCGAAGGCCAGGGCCGCCGCTGCCGCCCCGGCCGAGCAGGCCGACCGGTCGGCCTCGGCGCGCGCGAGCGCCTCGACCCCGTCCATGGCGAGGAGGGCGTCGATGAAGCGTTTGTCGTTCGTGCCTTTGACCCAGGCCTCGGCTCCGACGCCGCGGCCCTTTGGGACGAAGGAGTAGTTGGGCCCGTAATGCGTAAGGTCGGTCGATCCGAGGCAGGCCACGCGGCGCCCGACCGAGGCCGCCGCGTCGAAGAGGGCGGCGCCGAGCTCTATCGAGCTCTCGTCGTTCGGGGCGCGGAGCCAGAGCACCCGAGAGCCGGGGAAGAGGAGGGCGACGATCGGGAGGAGGATCTCGACCGTGTTGTCGGGCTCGTCGTCCCTGCCGAGGTCGATGCGCGCGTCGAGGGCCAAGAGGAGCTCGGCGTCGGCCTCGAGGCTGCCCAGGGGGTTCTCGAAGCCCGATTCCCGAGCCGCGAGGGGCCGCGCGCCGCCCGGCAGGTGGCCGCCGAAGATTGCCACCGTTGGGGCGCGCTCGAGACTCGCGGCGGCCTCGGCCGCCAGTCTCCCCGAGAAGCTCCAGCCGGCGTGCGGGGCCACGGCCGCCACCGCTCCGGCTCCTTTGCCGGCGACGCCAGCTCTGCCGGCGACGCCAGCTCGGCTGGCGACTGTCCAGGACGAGACCAGCTTTCGCAGCGTTTCGGGTTCGTCGGGGTACCAGCCGCGGGGAAGGGACCGTCGGCGCAGGGACATATGCTCCTCCCGGACGCCGCCGCGATACCCACTCGAGAGTCGCGGCCTAGCTACCGATAATAGTATATTATCGTTGGGGGAGTATGAACAGAAGATTCGTCGCGGCCTTCGCGGCCGTCTGCATCGCCGCGGCGCTCGGCGCCGCCGCTTCTGTCGCCTATCGCGTCCTTGCCCGGGACTCGGCCGGGAGGAACGCCGCGAAGGCGGATTTCGAGGGCCTGCGATCGGTACTCGCCTACGTCAAGAGCCCCGCGGACCTCGCCGACGCCGGCCTCCGGGCGCGCTTGGCCTCGCGCTACGAGGCCAATCCGAGCCTCCTCCTCGTCGACGTCTACGAGCGCGGCGCCGGCGACCGCTGGAGGATTCCCGCGGATTCGCCCTACCTGCCTTCGCTCAGGACGGAAGGGGCCGTTCCCCAGCCCGCCTATCCGCCTTCCGCGACCATCCTCCTCTCCTCGCCCCTGAAGGGCGACAGCACGGGCCGCATGGCCGTCGACGCTCTCTACACGAGCCTGCCCCAGATCTCCGCCTTCGAGAGCTTCCGAGACGCCCTCATCGGCCTGGCCGCCTTCCTGGCCCTGGCCGCCCTGGTCCTCGCGATAGTCTCGGGAAGCGACGCGGCCAGGAACCCCGCCGCGCAGGAGGAAGTCTTCGCCGTCGACGGCGCGCCCGAAGGAAGCGCCCACCGACAGGGTGCGGCCGCGCGCAGCGTTTCCGACTTGGCCGCCGCCGCCGCCGAGTACCAATACGAGACCCTGGCCGCGGATTCGACCGAGACCGCGGGGACCGCCGAGAAGGACGAGGGACCGGTCACCGGCATAGCCGTCAAGGCGGGCGTCCTGCCCGCGGACGACGAGTTCGATATCCCCGTCATGCTGGACGAGCCCCGCGCGCCCATGCCCGCCCAGACTCCCGCGACGGCGCCCGCCGCGGCGCCAGCGCCTCCCTCCCCCGCCCCGGCGGTCCGCCTCGTGCCGCCGCGCGCCGATCGCGCGCCTGCTGCGGCTCTTGCCGATTCCGTCGCGCCCGCGCCCCTCCCGGCTCCTCCCGCCGCTCCGGCTCCCTCCGTCGATGCCGAGGAGGCACCCTCGGGTCTCTATTCCCCCGCCTCGGGGCTGGGTTGGGAGTCCTATATGAAGGATCGGCTCGACGCCGAGCTCGCCCGCTCCGCTTCCTTCGAGCAGGACCTGAGCCTCCTGGAGATCTGCTACGACGGCCTCCTCCCCCAGGATTCGGACTACGCCGCCATAGGCGAATCGATCGAGAGGTTTTTCAGCTTCCGCGATCTCGCCTTCGAGCGCGGCGACGACGGCTTCTCGGTGATCCTGCCGAACATCGACTCGAGCCACGCCCTGCGCATGGCCGAAGAGTTCTACAAGAAGCTCGTCTTCCTGGCCGAGGGCGATTTCGCCGAGCTCGAGCTCCTGCCCCTCTACATGGGCATCTCGTCCCGAGGAGGCAGGCTCGTCGACGCCCTCCGCATGATCGAGGAGGCCGACACCGCCCTAGAGAAGGCGCGCTACGAGAAGGATTCGCGCATCGTGGCCTTCCGGCCCGACCCCGACAAGTACCGGCTCTTCCTCGCGTCGAAGGGAGCCTGACCGCCCCTAGTCCCCCTCGCGGACGAACTCCACGTCGTCCACGTTGCCCCAGTTCCCCGCGTTCCCCTCGATCGCGAGGCCCAGCTCGCAGGAGCCGCCGACCACCGCTATCCCCTTGATCTCGTAGAGCTTCCACTTCTGCCAGCCCGTGTCGACGATGTCGGTTCCGAGGTCCGGGCCTCCGTAGTTCCGCGCGAAAAGGGCGTAGCTCTTCTCCCCTCCGCCGCCCGCGGCCCAGACCCGGAAGGCGTAGCTCCCGTCCTTGAGCCCCGCGAAGCGCCGCTCGAGCGTGAAGCGGAAGGGCTTGTCGAGCCAGAATTTGAAGGACCAGTCGCCGCTGTGGGCGTTGCCGGGATTCTTCTCGACCATGGCAGCCGCGGCGCCCTCCCCCGAGAGCGCCCATTCGGGCGCGAGCCTTCCCGACTCGAAGCTCGAGTCGGGTATGAGGTTGGCGTTGGCCACTATGTCGACCTCGGCCCTGACCTCTCCCTTGTAGCCCTGGACCGAGCCCCTGACCACGAGCTTCCCGACTTCCTTCAGGGCCGAGGCCTCGGGCATGTCCCATCTCACCTGGACGGGGCGGTAAGAATCGTCGGAGTAGGTCGCCTGGATCGTAGCGGGCAGCTCGAGGAGTGACCCCGCGGCTACCTTGGCCTTGAAGTCCTCGACCGCGACGATCGAGAGGTCGGGGAGCCCTCGCTTCGCCGCGACGAGCTTGAAGACCCTGAGCGAGGGCAGGGCCCTGCCTTCGTAGTCGAAGAGAGCCTGGTTCCCCCAGGATTCGCCGTCGCCCGTCCTCCATCCCGCCCCTGGCAGGGGGATCCAGTCGGGCTCCCAGTAGAATACGCCCCTCCCCTTCCCTCCGGGCGCGCCCGCTACCGCCGCAATGATATCGGCGATGGCGCTCGCCTGCCCCTGGACCGTGGCCCGATAGCCGCCGAGCCTGTCCGCGCCGGGCCCGAAACTGTTTTCGATGGAGCTCCCCTTCTCGAAGGTCCAGGCGTAGGCCGTCTCCGCGACGATCAGGTCCTTTCCGTAGCGGGTCGCCAGGTCCGCCAGATTGGCCGCCAAGTCGGCGACCTTGCCGTGCCAGTAAGGGTAGAAGGAGAGCCCGATGACGTCGAAGTCGACGCCCCGCTGGACGAGGGGATCGAATACCTTCCTATAATTGGCCTTGCTCCCGCCGTTCGAGGCGTGGATCATCACCCTGATCCGCCTCGCGGGGTCCCTCTTGGCGGGATCGCCGTCGCGAACCGCGCGAATCGCCTCTTTTACGAGGGCGACGAAGCCCTCCTCGCCGCCGATGCTGCCGCCCGACGAGCCCGGCGTGATCTTCCCCAGGGGCCAGAGGAAGCCGTCGTCGATCTCGTTGCCGACCTGGACCATGTCGGGTGCGACGCCCGCTGCCCGCATCGCCCCTAGGCAGGAGCTCGTGTAGTCGTAGACCGCCTTCTCGAGCCCCCCGAGGTCGAGATCCTTCCACGCGTAGGGCGTGGCCTGCTTGCCCGGATCGGCCCAGAAATCGCTATAGTGGAAGTCCGCCAGCACCTTGAGACCGAGCTTCTTCGCGCGCGTGGCGATGCGGATGTAGGCGGCCAGGTCGTCGTTCCCGCCCCCCGCCGGATCCCCCGCCCTGGAGAGGAGGCGGCCGTCTTCGACGACGTCCTCCCGGTTCACGGGGTCGTTCCAGATCCTCAGGCGGATCCAGTTTACGCCGCCTGACTTGAGGATCGAGAGGCAGTCCGAAGCCTTGCCCTTCTCGTCGCGGAATACCGCTCCCGACGATTCGAGTTGGCCGAGCATCGAGACGTCGGCCCCCATGATGAAGCTCCGCTCGAGGTCCCGGACGGGACGCACCGAGACGCCTTCGGCCCGGGCAAGGGAGCAGATCGCGATCAGCCACGCCAGGACGGACAGGCTGCGCTTCACGGCCGCCTCCTTCGCGCCTACTTCTTCGGCGCGAGATCCGCGAGGCTCTTCAGGGCGCCGCGGAGACTATAGGACGAGAGGGTGAACGCGAGACCGCCGCCGGAAAGCCGCGCGTAGAAGCGGTTGTCGCCGGAGCTGGCGCCCACCTCGATGACCTTGGACTGCCCGCTGCCGAGATCGAGGGCCATGCGGGCGTCGATCCTCGCGAAGGCCTCGGGCGGCGGCGCCGCGACGTAGTCCTCGCCCTGGAGACCCACGATGGAGCGCAGCAGCGAGGAGGCCGAGTCCGGGTCGATCTGCGCGGCCCCCGACTTCCATCCCTTGGCGTCGCGGGTCAGGCTGTAATCGAGGACGGTCGGAGCCTTGCCCTTGCCGTCCAAAGCTATGGATGCCTTGACCGAGAAGGACTGGACCTCGCTCTCCTTCAGACTGCCGAGGACCCTGAGGTCGAGCCAGGTCGTGCGCCCGTAGCCCATGTAGGAGGCGATGCCCGACTCGGCCGAGTAGGAGAGGTCGGAGCCCGCGCGCCGCAGGTAAACCTCGGAGCCCGTCGGGCCCGGGCCGCCCACGTAGAGATCGGCGAGGACCTTTCCGGTGGCGTCCTTGAGCACCGCCCGCTTCGCCTGGGCCTCGTCCAGCTGGAAGCCGGCCCAGGAGTCCTTCGAGCGCGCGACCACCCGGAGCCTCGAGATCGAGCCGAGGTCGTCGATGAAGCTCGACACGCGCTGGCTCTGGACCGGCAGCCGCGCGGTGCCATCCACAAGGCTCCAGATCGAGCCGGTCCTGGCCAGCTCGACGGCGTTTCCCGTCGAGCCGCTCCCGCCCTGGAGCGAGATCGAGGCGACGTCCGCAGCCTTGCCCGCGATGAGGCGGGCCGATTCCGATCTGGCGGCGACGCGCTCGGGCGAGAAGACGAGCCCTAGGGCCCACACTACCAGGAGGAACGCGAGGGCGCTCGAAAGCGCGAGGACCTTTTTCTCATAGCGCATCACTTGCCTCCTTCCGAGCCGGCAGGAGTCTGGCCGGCCGCCGCCTTGATCGTCGCCTCGTCCTTGGCCAGGCGCCTGCGCCGGATAGACCTGGCGAGGCCGAAGCCGAGCACGAGGATGGGCACGAGCCCCAGGTTGACGACGTAGGCGAGGCTTATGAGGATGGACCGGGCGTCGGGGTCCTGGACCTTGGCGAGCCGAGAATCCCGCGCCCCCCTCGACTTGATCGAGACGAGGTCGTCGCCCGAGGAGAGCCAGTCGGCAGCGCCCGCGATGAAGGCGGCGTTGAAGCCCGAGTCCGTGATGGTCATGAGGTCGTTGGCGAAGTCCGAGGAGCCGACGACGAGGATGCGCGAGGCCCGGGGCGTCTGGGGCAGGGGCGGAAGCGGCGCCGTCCCGGCCCGCGTCGGCAGGGGCTTGCCGGCGTAGGCCGGCGGCAGGACGCCGGAGAGGGTCGCCGCCAGCGTGTACTGCCCCGTGGTCGAGCCGGCCTCGGCCGTGTACATCGCGGCCTCCTCGGGCGAAACGACGAAGCGGCTCTTCTGGAGCCAGGCCTTGGGCGTCGTCTTGACGAGGGCCGCGTAGTCGACCCCCGTCCTAGGCACCGACTCTAGGGGGCTCGGCCAGAACAGATCGAGGCCCGAGGAGCGGGCGGTGAGGGGGCTCTTGGAGTCGCGGTACTCGGGCCTGGTCATGATCCAGTGCGGGTACTGGACGTAGCTGATCGCCTGGCCTCCGAAGGGCGATGCCACCTGGAAGGGCGCCGTGAGCGAGGATTGGTCGAGGACGAGGTCGCGGTCCACCCTGATCCCGTAGGACTCGAGGGCGCGGAGCAGGGCGTCGTTCTTGAGGGGCCCCGCGGTGAGCCCCTGCCTGACCTGGACGTCGACGCCCTTCACGGCGAAGAAGGCCCTGCCTCCCTGAGCCAGGTAGGCGTCGATCCGATAGGCGTCGTAGTCGTCCAGACCCGAGTTGCCAATGACGAGGAGGACCGAGGTCTCGGGCGGGACGGCGTCTCCGGGGCGGAGCTCCTTGGCGTCCCAACCCGACCTCTGGAGCGCGTCGGAGAGGCTCTTGTAGTCGTTCGCCAGACTCTTGTCCGCATCGCCGATCAGGATGCTGGCGGCGGGCTTCTTGTCCGCTATCGCGGCCTTGATCGCCTTGACCAGGTCGTACTCGAGCGTATCGGTGGAGAGGACGAAGGGGAGCACCTGGGTGCGCCCGAGGTACTGGATCACGAGGCCCGAGTAGACCAGGGCGACGCGCTGCTCGTTCTTCTCGACGATCTGCATGCGCTGCGGCGCGACGCCGAGGGCCTCGACGGCGGCCTCCTTCTTGCCCGAGGCCGGGTCGGCGACATCGACGGCTATCTTGCCGCGCGAGGCGGCGGCGAGGCTGCGCACCAGGCCTTCAACGGCCCGAGGGCCGGGATGGCGGTCGGCCAGGGTGGAGGAGATGTAATAGGTTATGCGGAGCTGCTCGGGGATCTCCTTGTAGAGATCCCGCGAGGCCTTGGACAGCGTGTTGGCCCCGTCGGCGCTTAGGTCGAGCCGGGCCGAGAAGCGGTCCAGGACGAGGACGGCCGCGACGATGACCGCCAGCGAGAGGAGGAGGAGTACGAGGGAGCGTCGCTTGCGGAGGTTCTGTTCCATGGCTGTCAGCTCCACTTCCGGCGAGTCAGTCCCCATGCCGCCAGGTAGAGGAAGAGGACCGAGGCCGATAGGTAGTAGGCGAGGTCGCGGCTGTCTATGACTCCGCGCGAGAACGAGTCGTAGTGGAAGGCGAGCGAAAGCCAGTTGAGAAGGGCGGCCGCGATCCCCTTGGCCCCGAGGAAGCCGGCGACCCGGTCGACGAGGACGAGGGCCAGGAGGGCCAGGACCGAGGCGACGAAGGCGCTCACCTGGTTCTTGGCGAGGGAGGAGATCCACTCGCCCACGGCTACGGCGGCGGCGGCCTCGAGCAGGACGCCCAGATACTGGGTGACCAGGACCCCGGCGTCGAAGGAGCCGAGGGCCGAGGCGGTCAGGGGCACGGGGATCGTTAGGGCGACGGCGATGGCCGCGAGCGAGAAGGAGGACAGGAACTTGCCGATCACCAGCTGCCCCTCGGTAAAGGGCAGGGTCAACAGGAGCTCGTAGGTCCCGAGCCTCCTCTCTTCGGCCCAGGAGCGCATGGTGAGCGCCGGCACGAGGAAGGCGAGGACGAGGGGCATGATGGTAAAGTAGCCGCGCAGATCCGCCTGGCCCACCGCGTAGAAGCCGCGGATGAAGTAGAGGTAGATCCCGGTGAACAGCAGGTAGCCCAGGATGACGGCGTAGGCCACGGGCGAGTTGAAGGAGCTTCGGATCTCGCGCCGGGCTATGGCGAGGACGTTCTTCATCGTCCCTCTCCTTCGGAAGTCAGCTTGACGAATATCTCCTCGAGCGAGAGGCGCCGCCTCTCGAGCTCGAGGATCTTGAGTCCCTTCGCGACGGCCCAGTCGAAGATCGTCTCCCCCGCCTCGGCGCGTTCGCTCTCGGCGGGCGGCATGGCGATCTCGGCCGCGACGACCGTGGGCGACTCGGCCTCGAAGGAGGCGACGCTCCGGATGCCGGGAATCCCCGAGAGGAGCTCCCGGCCGAGGCTCGCGGCGCCCACCTCCGAGGCCTTGAGCCTGAGCCGCACTCTCTCCTCTCCTTTGAGCGCCTTGCCGATCTCGGAGGGAGCTCCCTGGGCCGCGACCCGGCCCTCGTTCAGGATGATGACGTTCGAGCAGATGGCCTCGACCTCCTGGAGGATGTGGGTCGAGAGGATGACGGTCTTGCTCTGGCCCAGCGACCTGATGAGCTCGCGGATCTCGATGATCTGGTTGGGGTCGAGGCCCGTCGTCGGCTCGTCCAGGATGAGGATGGGCGGATCGTGCAGGATCGCCTGGGCGAGGCCGAGCCGCTGGCGGTAGCCTTTGGAGAGGTCCTCGACCTTCTTGCGGTAGACTCCCTCGAGGCCGCAGGCGCCTATCGCTCGCTCGATGGCCCTGGCGCGCTCGGGCCCCTCGAGGCTCCGGGCGTCGGCGACGAAGTCGAGGTACTCCGCCACGGTCAGGTCCTGGTAGAGGGGGACGGACTCGGGCAGGTAGCCGACCCGGCTCTTCACCGCGATCGGGTCCTCCTCGACATCGAGGCCGTCGACCAGGGCCTTCCCCGAGCTCGGGAAGTGATAGCCCGTGAGTACCTTCATGATGGTGGTCTTGCCGGCGCCGTTGGGCCCCAGGAGCCCCAGGACCGAGCCGGTCTCGGCGGCGAAGCTGACGCCGTGCACCGCCTCGACTCCGCCGTAGCTCTTCCGTAGTTCGCGCAACTCTATCACGGACTACCCTCCTTATCCGAATGCTCAGCGCTCGAAAATCCTTAAAAAACAATTCCCGCGATTGAAGGATACGCGGAAATCAATCCGCGTACTCGATCGGGACGTTCATGCGGTCCCGGGAGAGGACGGTGCCCGGGAAGATCTCCCTCGCCTCGTCGAGGAGGAGCTTGAGGTCCCGCTCCGCGTAGCGGGGACTGTAGTGGATGAGGGCCAGCTTCCGGACGCCTCCGGCGTCGCGGGCGATGCGGGCGGCCTGGGCCGCGGTCATATGCCGCTTCTCGACGGCGCTCTGCTCGAGGGCCGTCTCGAACATGCCCTCGCAGACGAGGAGGTCGGAATCGGCGACCTCCCGCGCGATCTCGGGGAAGTAGAGCGAGTCCGTGACGTAGCTGAACTTGCGGCCGGATCGCGGCTCGCCCATCACCTGGGAGCTCTCGACGATGGCGCCCCCGCTCGACGCGACGCTCTCTCCGTCCTGGAGCCTCGACCAGAGCGGGCCCCGCGGCACTCCGAGTTCGATCGCCCTCTCGGGGTGGAAGGCGCCGGGGCGCGAATCCTCCTCGAGGGCGTATCCATAGCAGGTCTTCGTGTGCCGCAGGGGAAAGGCCCGGACCCTGAAGCCCTCGCCCTTCCAGACCACCCCCGGCTCGCCGATCTCGCGGACCACGATCTCGTAGTTGATGTACATGTCGAGAGTGCGCCGGTTCGTCTCGATATAGTCCGCGATCCGGGGCGGCCCGACGATGTACAGCGGCTCGGCGCGGTCCACCTGGCTCGATAGCATGAGGATGCCCGGCAGGCCCGTGACGTGGTCGGCGTGCATGTGCGAGACGAAGATCGCCGTGATCTTCTTCCACCTGAGGTTGAGTCTCCGTATCGATACCTGCGTGCCCTCGCCGCCGTCGAAGAGGAAGAGCTCCCCCTCGCGGCGCAGGAGCACACTCGTCAGACTGCGGTGCGGCAGGGGCATCATGCCCCCGGTGCCGAGGACGAAGGCTTCTAGATTCATCGCGGCCGACTATATACGGAAAGGAGGTCCCGCTTCAATGACCGGCGGCCGGCGCCCACTCCTTGTGAAGGTGGCTGGCCCCGTGCGATCATGGCAAAATGGAATCCTTCTCGCGCCTCGGCCTCGCGGACCCCCTGGCGGCAGCCCTCGGCTCCTTCGGCTTCGCGGCGCCGACGCCCGTCCAGGCCGAGGCCATCCCGACGATCCTGTCGCGACGCGACGCGATCATCGAATCCGAGACGGGCACGGGCAAGACTTTCGCCTATCTCGCGCCCGCCTTTCAGCTCGTCTCGGTCCTCGAGCGCAAGGGCGCGGGCGAGCCGGGGGTCATCGTCGCGGCGCCCACGCAGGAGCTGGCCGTCCAGATCGGCCGCGAGTCCGAGCGCCTCGCCAAGGCCGCCGGTCTCGGCCTCAAGACCGTCGTCCTCCTCGGCGGCACCCCGCTCGAGAAGCAGGCCGCCAAGCTCAAGTCGAAGCCCGAGATCGTCGTCGGGACCCTGGGGAGGCTCGCCGACCTCGTATCCCTCGGCAAGCTCCGCGCTTCCTCCCTCAAACTCCTAGTCCTGGACGAGGCCGACCGTCTCTTCGCGAACGAGACGGAGGATCTTGCGCGCGCCCTGCTCAAGAGCGCGCCGCCTTCCTGTACGCGCGTCCTCGTGTCGGCCACCATGCCCGAGCGCGTCCGGCGCGAGGCGCGGCCTCTCCTGCGGGACGCTGCCGAGATCTGCCCCGTCGGCGAGACCGTGCTCTCCGAGAGCATCGAGCACTGGTGCTTCTACTGCGACGGCCGCAAACGCCTCGACTTCGCCCGGAGATTCGAGGCCGCGGTCCGCCCCGAGCGCTGTCTCGTCTTCCTCACCATGGCCACCAGGGTCGAGAAGGCGGCCCTCGCCCTCGCGGCCCTCGGCCTCCCGGTCGGCGCGATCCACTCGGGCATGGACAAGGAGACCCGCCGAGTCGCCCTCGAGCGCTTCGCCGGCGGCGAGCTGCGCTATCTCCTGACGAGCGACCTGGGCGCCCGCGGACTCGACATACCCGGCATCACCCACGTCCTCAGCCTCGACCTGCCCGATGAGTCGACAGTGTACACCCACCGCGCGGGAAGGACGGGACGAGCCGGCGCGATCGGGGTGAGCATCGTACTCGCCGACGGAGTCGAGCTGGCGCGGGCATCCAAGATCGCCACGAAGGGCGGCTTCGTGTTCCGCTGCAAGGTCCTCGAGGAGGGAAAGATCCTCGAGCCCACGAGCGAAGAGTTCTTCGCCCGGGCCGGCGCTGCGGAGGAGCAGCGTCTGGCCGCGAGGGCATCCCATGTCTCCGACGACGAGCCTCGCGGCCCTGGTCCAAAGCGCCGCGACTCTAAGTCCCCGCCCCAGGGACACCAAAGGCGGGATACGAAGTCCCCACCCCAAGGATTACAAAGGTGGGATACGGAGTCGGCGCCACAAGGATCCCAAGGGCGCCATACGCAGTCCCCACCCCAAGGATTACAAAGGTGGGATACGCAGTCGGCGCCACAAGGATCCCAAGGGCGCCATACGAAGTCCTCGCCCCCAGGATTCCCAAGGCGAGATACGCAGTCCCCGCCCCAGGGTCACCAAAGGCGGGATACGCAGTCAGCGCCCACAGGACCTCAAAGGCGCTATACGAAGTCCTCGCCACAAGGATTCCCAAGGCGAGATACGAAGTCCTCGCCCCCAGGATTCCCAAGGCGAGATACGCAGTCCCCGCCCCAGGGACACCAAAGGCGGGATACGAAGTCCCCACCCCAAGGATTACAAAGGTGGGATACGGAGTCAGCGCCCATAGGACCTCAAAGGCGCTATACGCAGTCCCCGCCCCAGGGACACCAAAGGCGGGATACGGAGTCGGCGCCACAAGGATCTCAAGGGCGCCATACGAAGTCCTCGCCCCCAGGATTCCCAAGGCGAGATACGGAGTCGGCGCCACAAGGATCCCAAGGGCGCCATACGCAGTCCCCGCCCCAGGGACACCAAAGGCGGGATACGCAGTCAGCGCCCACAGGACCTCAAGGGCGCTATACGAAGTCCCCACCCCAAGGATTACAAAGGTGGGATACGCAGTCGGCGCCACAAGGATCCCAAGGGCGCCATACGCAGTCCCCGCCCCAGGGACACCAAAGGCGGGATACGCAGTCAGCGCCCACAGGACCTCAAAGGCGCTATACGAAGTCCTCGCCCCCAGGATTCCCAAGGCGAGATACGGAGTCAGCGCCCACAGGACCTCAAAGGCGCTATACGCAGTCCCCGCCCCAGGGACACCAAAGGCGAGATACGGAGTCCTCGCCCCCAGGATCCCAAGGGCGCCATACAAAGTCCTCGCCACCGGATTCCAAGCGCTACACGAAGTCCACGCCCGCGGGATACGAAAGACGAGTTGCGAAGTCCCCGCCCCAAGCATCGAGAGGGCGACACTCCTCGGTCCCGGAGGCCGAAGCACCGCGGACCGCCCGCAAACCGAGATCGGCTCCCTGGCGCCCGAGTTCGGAAGCGCCCTCGCCCGCCCCGCACTCCATGCTCCACAAAAAAAGCGCAGGGGCGCGCGGCGTTCGCCCTCCTGATGGCGACTCCGCCAAACAGCGGCGGCCGCCTCGGCCCTAGCCGACCTCGTGCCAGTCCTCGTCGACTCCGAGCTTCGCCTCAGCCTATCCGCCACGGAGGCGGTGATCCCCGCCGTCGCCGAGGATATGGGCAACCCGGCCTGGGATGAAGCGGCCGCGCGCATTCTCGTCCTTCGTCTCTCTCCCTTCGGAGACGTCGCGGGATCGAGCTCGCACCTCTTGGTCTTCGCTGAATGCCGCCGGGCGGTACCCGGGGCCTTCGTCGACTTCGGCTTCTTCCCCGATGCCCGCGACCGCTCCATCCTCGGCGCGCGGAAGCTTTCGTACTTCTACGGTCTCCAATCCGGCAGGGGTCCCGCCGACTTCGACCTCGTCATGGTCTCCAACGCCTTCTCGCTCGAGCTCCTCAATCTCTCCTATCTCTACTCCGGCTCGAGCCTGCCGCGGCGGGCTTCCGAGCGCGCGGCCTTCGGGGAGGGGCGAGCCCCCATCGTCATCCTCGGCGGTTCCAACGCCGCGGCCGCCGGAGCCCTCCTCTACCCCGGAGCCCGGAGCGAGGAGGCGAGCGACTGCCTCGTAGACGGCATATTCTTCGGGGAAGGCGAGGGCGCCATAGGCGAGCTCGCCACTGCGCTCACCCTTCCGGGCGCGCCCCGGGCCGAGCGTCTCGAGCGCGCCTCTTCGATCGGGGGATTCTGGGCGGCGCTGTCGGGCCGCGCGGCGGCGAGGAAGATTCTCCTGCCCTATCCGCCTCGGCTCTCGGGATACCCCGTCCTCAATTCCGAGGGCGCGGACACGGCGAGGCTCCAGATAAGCGCGGGCTGCCCCGGCTTCTGCTCCTTCTGCCTCGAAGGCTGGGCCTTCCGGCCCTATCGCGAGAAGCCCGTAGACGAGATCGTCGAGGCGGCGCGGGAGCTGAAGTCGAGGACTGGGGCGAGCCGCCTCGACGTCTACAGCTACAACTTCAACGCCCACTCCGGGGTCTTCGGGCTCATGCTCGGCCTGAGCCGGGTGTTCCGGCGCGTCGATTTCATGAGCCAGAGGCTGGACATCCTCTCCGAATCGTCCGCCCTTGCGGGCGCCGAGCTCGCGGCCGACAAGCGCTCCTTCACCCTCGGGGTAGAAGGGATCTCGGAGCGGATGCGCCGATACTACCGGAAGGGCATCGATGCCTCTCAGATCGACGCGGCCCTGGACCGCCTGGCCCTGCCCGCAGCGCGGGAACTCAAGCTTTTCTACATCATCGCGGGCATCGAGGACGACCGGGACCTCGCGGAGTTCGCCGATTTCGCGGCTCGGGCCGCCCAAAGGCGGCTGAGAGAGGCCCCGGGCCAGAGGATCATCGTCTCCGCGGGCTACCTCGCGCGCCTGCCCTTCACTCCCCTGCAGTACGCCGCTCTCTGCCTGGACCGCGACCGGCTCGAGTCGATCGCGCGCCGGATGGAAGGCGCCTGCTCGGCCTCTGGCATCGAGTTCCGCCTGTCTTCCGACTTCGAGGAGTATTACGCCGACCAGCTGATCTCCTTGGGCGGAAGAGCCCTGGCGCCCTGGCTCGAGAAGACTCCGGAGGCCGGTTTGCTGTACGACGGCAGGCTCAGCCGCGGCGCGGGGGCCTCCCTGGAGCAATACGCCGGCGCGGCGGGCCTCCTCGACGAGGCTTTCCTCGGCGAGAAGGGGGAGGACTGGCGCCCGCCCCTCGCCTTCATCGACGGGAACGGAGCAGCCCTCCGGAAGAACTACCACCTCGCTTCTTCCTTCGCGCTTCGCGAGGGCCGCATACCCCTTCCGAAGCCCCCCGATGCCGATTGGGCTCGCAGGCTGGAGCGGCTGATGGCCGCCAAGCGCGACTTCGGCTCGGCCCTCGTGGCCGTCGAGCTCCCCCGCACCCTCGCTTGGGCG
Organism: uncultured Treponemataceae bacterium; assembly: GCA_964404145.1. GTDB lineage: Bacteria > Spirochaetota > Spirochaetia > Treponematales > Rectinemataceae > UBA1306. Next base: position 236,710 of record CAYOIX010000003.1, on the reverse strand, counting down.
ACCGCCGAGTATCGATCCTCATGGATCATGCGCGCCATCTCGGCGGCCTCGCCCGAGGGCGGCGCATCCGTGTTCGACGCCGAGGAGGCCCTCTTCGCCAAGGGGACCAGGCTCGAGGGGATGGCCGATCGGTTCTGGGGCCTCGCCTATTACCGCCTTCGAGGCCCCGCCCCCCCCAGGATGGCCAGGGCCGCCTCGGCCGCCGGCTTCGCGCCGGTCGAGGCTCTGCCCGCCTGCGAGAGCGTAAGCGTCTCGGCGGAAGTCCCTGCCGCCCATGCCCGCGAGGCGGAGGAAGCCCTCAAGTCCTGGCTCGCCGCCGAGAGGATCAGCTTCATCGAAGAGAAGGTCGGAGCCTCGAGGCGGCTGCGGCCCTCAGCCCGCGACGCCAGGAAGCGGATCCTCGTCGAAGCCCTTCTCGTCGGGCACGAGTCGAGCGCCGGAGGAGCCTTCGAGGCGAGACTCGAGCTGGGGCCCAAGGCCCGCCTCGAGGACTGGCGCTCGCGGATGGGGAGCGCCGCGGCCCGCTCGGTCTCGATCCGCTTCCTTAGATTCTAGGCTTCGGGGAGATTGCGGTAACGCCGGCTCTCGGCCAGCCTCGCGCCGAAGAGCGCCTCGACCTCGGAGATCCTCTCGGTGAACCGCGCCAGTCGATCGCCTTGCGAGGCCGCGGCCGCGCGGAGGCGGAAGGACAAGGCGTGAAAATCCTCCTCGTAGCAGCGATGCGCGAGCTTGCGGAGCCATCCCAACGCGAGGGTCTGCAGCCTGGTCTCGCAGGCCCCCTCCTCGATGAGCCCAGCCGCCGCGGCGCAGGCCGCCGCATTGTCCTCGAGCAGGGCCGGCTCGAGGAGGGCGGCGAGAGCCTCTTTCTCCTCCGGACGGAGCTCCGCGCAGGCTTCGCCCGAGCCTTCCTTTAGGACGAGGCCCCGATAGGCGGGGAGTTCTATGGATCGTCCGCCGCTCGTGAAGCGCAGGATGTCGCGGCCGGCGCAGGAGGCGGCGAAGCGCTTGGGGTCGAAGGGGCCCGCGAGGGCGCGGGCGAGGCGCAAGTCCGATCTGAGCCCCGCGAGCTCTGCCCTGGGCGCGCGGCCTCTCGCAGACGGCCTGCGCCGGCCCTCCTTACGTCTCGCGACGAAGAGGATCTCGCTGTTGTGCGAGCGCCACGAGACACTCTGCCTCCCTCCCCGGTACTTCACATAGTCGACGGAGCGCAGACTGAGCTCGGCGCGGTCGGACATCATGTCGAAGAGCTCTTCGGCCTCGACCAGGCCCTCGGTATTGTAGGACAAAAGGACATAGCGGGCGTCGACCGCGGCGAGGAGTTCGCGGAAAGCGGCCGCGGCGCTGCTCCTGTAGCAGAAGGCGGACTTGCTCTCGGTCCACTCGGGAGGGATGCCCGCGGCATGGATGAGAGATCCGTCGGGCGCCCTCTCCTCGCCGACGGGCGGTCTGCTCCAACGCGCTATGGTGTTCAGCAGATGGTAGTTCGAGCCGTACTGGTGCTGGTTGTAGGGCGGGTCGAGATAGCAGATCTCCGCCGGCCGGCCGGCGCAAAAAGAGGCGGCGTCCTCCCTGCGGACTTCGGCGGGCGGTCCCGGCCACAGCTCGGGCGCCTCGAGCCACATCGGCGCGAGGATGCGCCTCAGCGCGTCGCGGCCATGGCCGCCGAAGCCCTTGTGATAGGCCTTGAATACGCCCGAGGTATTGGCGTGGGTGGCGGCCTCGTAGACCAGGAGGCCTAGAAGGAGGGCCCGCTCCGCCCGCCTATGGCCTCCCGACTCTCCGGGCTCGGCGGGCCGCAGGTCCTCGATCGCGCAACGCGCGCGGTCGAGGAAGACGGCGTTCTCCCTCGTGTAGAACAGGCGCTCGCGCCTCCAGTCCGGCCGGGCCGTGATCGCCGGGGCGTAGTGCCGGGCGATGTAGGGCTCGACCGCGCAATCGGGGACCGCGTCCCCGCGCTCGGGGTGCAGCCAGTTCAGCGAGGCCAGGACGGAGGCGAGCCCGCCCTCCGCCGCGAAGAGCGCGGGGAGCTCGTCGGCCGACACGCCGAGCCAGGCCTCGTTGACGACTCGCGAGTACTCCTCGGCGTCGCCGGCCATGACGGCCCAGCCGCGCGTCCTCGCGAGCCGGCCGACCGCGCCCGAGCCGGCGAAGGGATCGAGGTAGGTCGATATCGGCCCCTCCTCCTCGAGCTCGCTGAAGACCTCCGAGAGGAAGGGCAGGAGGGCGCGCTTGTTTCCTATATAGGCGATCAGGCGGGTCGAGGCGTAGGCGGGAATGTCCCGACCCGAGGGCCGCTCAGGACTCATAGCGCGCCATGCTCGTCTCGGTCTCGAAGACCTCGACGGCGTGGAGCGGCGCGAGGGGCAGGCGGAGGGCCAGGGCCTTGAAGACGTACTCGGCTATCCTCTCCGCGCTCGGGTCGTCCTCGAAGACGGCCACTTCGTTGAGGAGACTGTGGTCGAGGCCTTCCAGGACCGCGCGCAGCGCTCCCTTGAGCTCCGCGAAATCGAGGAGCATCCCTCCTTCCGACAGCGTCGGCCCCTTTGCCCAGGCGCGGACCTTGTAGTTGTGCCCGTGGAGGCGCTCGCATTTGCCCTTGTAGTGCTTCAGGAAATGGGCAGCGGCGAAATCCGCCTCGACCCTCACGAGATACATGGCAGCCTCCAATCCCCTCCCATTCTAGCACGGAGCCGGGAATGAATAAACTCGGGGCCCTCCCTCTCGCGCGCGACCGCCCCTTTTCGCTCCCGCCCCCGGATGCTAATCTAGGGCCCATGCCCAAGGCTCTCCCGGAAATTCTCGCAGGCCTCGCAGTCCTCGATCGGAAGGGCCCGACCGATATCCGGATCGAGGGCCTCGCCTACGATTCGCGCTCCGTCGGGCCCGGGGATCTCTTCTTCGCGCTGCCCGGCCTGCACGCGGATGGCCGGGACTTCGTCCCCGCCGCGATAGCCGCCGGAGCCCGAGCAGTCGTCCATGCGGGGCAGCTCGAGCGCTATGAGCCGGAGGTGGCCTACCTCCGCGTCGAGGACCCCCGCTTCGCGATGTCGCCCATCGCGGCGGAGTTCTACGGCCGGCCCTCCCGCGCCCTGGCCATAGTCGGCGTCACCGGCACGGAAGGCAAGAGCACGACCGTCTACCTAATCTACCAGCTTCTCCGCCTCGCGGGCCTGGGCGCGGGCTTCTTCTCCACCGTGATGTCCGACACGGGGAAGGGCGAGCTGCCCAATCCGGAGCACCAGACCACGCCCGAGGCTCCCGCGGTGCAGAGGATGCTCGCCGCGATGCGCGACGCCGGCCTGCGCTACGCAGTGCTCGAATCCTCCTCCCATGGCCTGTCGCCGCGCACCAACCGACTAGGGGACGTCGATTTCGACGTCGGGGTGATGATGAACGTCACGCGTGAGCACCTCGAGTTCCACGGGACCTGGGAGCGGTACAGGTCTGACAAGGCCAACCTCTTCCGAGCGCTGGGTCGCGGCTCCGGCGCGCCCGGCTCCCGCGCCTCGGCGAAGGTCGTAGACGGCCGCGAAGTCCCGCGCTTCGGCGTCGTCAACGCCGACGATCCCTCGGCCGAATACTTCCGCGCCGCGACGGACTTACCCGTGCGCTCCTTCTCCGCTTCGGGAGCCGCGGAGGCGGACATCGACGGCGTCGATATCTCGGTGGATCCGGACGGCGAGTCCTTCGCCATAGTCGAAGGCGAACTCCGCCATCGCGCGCGGATCGAGCTTCCCGGAGCCTTCAACGTGGCCAACGTCCTCGCGGCCCTCCTCGCCGTCTCCGGGCTGACCGGCCTGCCGACCGGAGTCCTCGTCCCCCTCCTGCCCCGATTGAGGCCCCTGCGCGGTCGCATGACCTCCTTGGATCGAGGCCAGCCCTACGAGGTCATCGTCGACTACGCCCACACGCCCTCCTCCTTCCAAACGGTGTTCCCGCCCCTGCGCGCGCGCGTGAAGGGGCGCATGATCTGCGTCTTCGGCTCCGCGGGGGAGCGCGACGTCGAGAAGCGGCCGCGGCAGGGACGCATAGCCGCCGACTGGTTCGACGTCGTCATCCTCGCCGACGAGGATCCGCGGGGCGAGGACCCCTTGGCCCTCCTCGAGGAGATCGCGGCGGGCTGCCCCGAGCTGAAGCGGGACGAGCGCCTCTTCATCATCCCCGACCGACCGGCGGCCATCCGCAAGGCCTTTTCGCTGGCCCAGCCGGGAGACCTCGTCGCCCTCCTCGGCAAAGGTCACGAGAATTCCATCATCTACGCCCAGGGCAGCGTCCCCTACGACGAGCTCGGCGAGGCCGTGACGGCCCTCGCCGAGCTCGGCTATGAAAGGAAATCATGAAGCGAATGGTCATCCTCTACGGAGGGCGCTCCGGCGAGCACGAGGTGTCCCTCGTCTCGGCCGCGAGCATCGTCAGGCACCTCGATTCCTCGGCCTTCCGGCCGATACTCGTCGGCGCGTCCAAGGAAGGCGAGTGGTACCTCCAGGACGGGAGCGCCGTGGCGGGCGACTCGCTCTCGATAGCCAAGGGCCGGCGGGTATTCGCCGCTCCGGGACGGGGACTGGTCGTCGAGTCACCGCGCGGTCCCGAGAGCCTCGAGTGCGACCTCGTCTTTCCCGTCCTCCACGGCAGCTTCGGCGAGGACGGGACGATCCAGGGTCTCCTCGAGATCGCCGGACTTCCCTACGTGGGCGCTCCCGTCCTCGGCTCCGGGCTGGGGATGGACAAGCAGAAGTCCAAAGAGCTCTGGCAGGGGGCCGGCCTCCCCGTGGTGCCCTTCATCGCCGTCCGCCCCGAGGCAATGGGCGATGTCGACGCCCTGTCGCGCAAGGCAGGCGCGCGCTTCGGCTGGCCCTGCTTCGTGAAACCCTGCTCCAGCGGCTCCTCGGTCGGCGCGTCCAAGGTCGCCGCAGGCGATGCCCTCGGCCCCGCCCTGCGCGCCGCCTTCGACTGGGACGAGAAGGTCCTCATCGAGCCCTTCGTCGTCGCGCGCGAGATCGAGTGCGCCGTCCTCGGAGACGCCGAGCCCGTCGCCTTCGCGCCGGGCGAGGTGATCCCGACCCACGAGTTCTACGACTACGAGGCCAAGTACGTCGATCCCGAGGGAGCCCGGCTGGAGGTCCCGGCCGCCATCTCCCCCGAGCAGGCCGAGCGCGTGAAGTCCGTGGCCGTCGCCGCCTTCAAGGCCTGCGAGCTGTCGGGCATGGCCCGCGTGGATTTCTTCATCGACCGGAGGACGGGCGAGGTCCTCCTCAACGAGTTGAACACCATCCCCGGTTTCACGCACATCTCGATGTACCCGCGCATGTGCGAGGCCGGCGGTCTCCCCTATTCGGAGCTCATCACCAGGCTCGCCGAGCTCGCGATCGAGCGGCATGCGCGTAGGTCGAGACTCAAGTTCATGCGGGTCTGAAGATTGCATAATAATGCGATGGTCGCACATATTTATTTATTTATAGAATAACCATTTAGCGACACCGAAGGCTTGGCGGCCCTTCTTCCGCGGTGCTATACTCGAGCGTGGGGACGAGGAGGCAGAAGGTGAAATCGCAGGACTATATCGAGCTCGACGAGAGATACGGAGCCCACAACTACCACCCCCTTCCCGTCGTCATCTCCTGGGCCGAGGGATGCAAGGTCAGAGATCCCGAGGGCAAGAGCTACTTCGACTTCCTGTCGGCCTATTCGGCCGTCAATCAAGGGCATAGACATCCGCGCATAGTCGCCGCGGCCCGCGATCAGCTCGATCGCTGCACCCTCACGAGCAGGGCCTTCTACAACGACCGCACGGGTCCCTTCCTCGAAAAGCTCTGCGCGTTCACGGGCTTCGCCATGGCCCTCCCCATGAACACCGGCGCCGAGGCGGTCGAGACCGCCCTCAAGGCCGCCCGCCGCTGGGGCGCGGAAGTCAAAGGCGTGAAGAACGGCGAGCAGGAAATCGTTTGCGCGGAGGGCAACTTCCACGGCCGCACCATCGCCGCCGTCTCCATGTCCGTCGACCCCGATTCCCTCGTCAACTACGGCCCCTATGTGCCCGGCTTCCGGAAGGTTCCCTACGGCGATGCGCGAGCGATCGAGGCCCAGATCACGCCGAGGACGGTGGCCGTGATCGTCGAGCCAATCCAGGGCGAGGCCGGAGTCGTCGTACCGCCCGAAGGCTACCTCAGGGCAATTCGGGACATCTGCAGCAGGCGCGGAATCCTCTTCATCGCCGACGAGATCCAGACCGGCTTCTGCCGCACTGGCAGGCGCTTCGCCTGGCAGCGCGAGGACGCCCGCCCCGACGTCATGTGCCTCGGCAAGGCCCTGGGCGGCGGCATCCTGCCCGTCTCGGCCATCGTGGCGGACCGCGAGGTCATGGACGTCTTCACGCCCGGGACCCACGGCTCCACCTTCGGCGGGAACCCCCTCGCTGCGGCCGTCGGCCTCGTCTCCCTCGAAGTGCTCGAGGACGAGAGACTCGACGAGAGGGCCGAGGCCATGGGCGCGATATTCCGCGCCGAAGTCGCGAGGGTGGCCTGCTCCAGGGTGAGGGCCGTCAGGGGCCGGGGCCTGCTCAACGCGGTCGTCTTCGACGAGGGCTTCGAGGCCTGGGATGTCTGCATGGCCCTGCGCGACGCGGGCGTCCTCGCCAAGCAGACCCACGGGAACATCATCCGCTTCGCTCCTCCCCTGGTCATAACCGAGTCCGAGATGGCCGAGGCGCTCGGTATCATCAAGGACACACTGGCCACATTGTAGATCGCCCGGAGCGACGTAACTGCCGCTCGACATTTATACTCGCTGCTCTTGGCGGGGCCCACCATGGGCAGTGGGTGTAAATGTCCCAAGACAGTCACGCTCTATCCGACTACGTGGTCGGAGATTCGGGACGGCGATCCATGCTACAATGGCCCATGGCTGAACACGAGGCTCGAGAGCTCCTCGACGCGGCTATCAAGGCCGGCGAGAAGCGCGACTACGCCAAGGCGGCCGAACTCCTCACGCTCCTTCTTTCGAGAACCGACACCATGCCCGAAGCCTTCATCTTCCTCGGCCGGGCGCGCTACGCCTTGGGCGAGCAGGGCTTGGCCATCGAGGCATTCCGACGCTATCTCCGCGAGGGCGGGGACCAAGCCGCCGGCCTCTTCTTTCTCGGTCGCTCCTACCTCGCCTGCGGCCGCTACTCCGAGGCGATGCGATACCTGCGCAAAAGCGTCGAGGCCGATCCGGGCAAGGCGCCCGCCTGGGCCTTCCTCGGCGCAGCCCTGCTCAAGCTGCGTCGGACCAAAGGTGCGGTCACCTGTCTCGAAAAGGCTATCGCCTTGGCCCCGCAGGACAAACGCATATATAGAGGATACCTCAACGCGCTCTACGCGCGAGGAGTCCGCCTCCTCTCGCGAGGGGACGCCGACATGGCGAGGCAGCTCCTCGGCTTCGCGATCGACAACGGTCTCGAGGGGACAGCCATCCGGCTATGGAGGGCCAAGGCCCTCAGGGAGACCGGCCGCATACCCGAGGCCATCGCCGACTGCGAGATCGCGCTGGCCGCCGCCCCGGGGGACCCCTCTATACGCTGGCTCCGCGCCGGCCTCCTTCTCGCCTCGGGGAGGCAGGCGGAGGCCCTGCGCGAATTCGAGGCCATTCGCGCCACTCATCCCGACCTGCCCTCCCTGCCGGCCGACGACGGCTCCCTCGCGCGGCTGCGGGCCTCGGTCGCCTTTCGCGAGGGCCGCTACAAGGAGGCCGTCTCCGACTGCATGTTCCTCCTCCGCTCGAATCCCAAGGACGCCGCGCTCCGGTCCATCGCCGCGGAGAGCCTGCGCGCGCTGGGGGAACTCGAGCGCTCCCGCGACCATTGGATGCGCGCCATCGAGGCCGCCCCCGAGGAAGGCGAGTTCCGCCTCGGCCTGGCACTCGCGCTCTACGACCTCGGCGACTATGCGTCCGCGCTCAAGGCGGCCGAGCGCGCCCGGAGGCTGGGCGCCGAGGCCTCCGAGGTCGACTACTACGCAGCCCTGTGCCGCTCGCGGCTCGGGGAGGATCCCGAGCGCCTCATTCCCCTCCTCCAGTCCCTCCTGCGCTCCCGGGCCGCGGACCCGCGGCTCATGTTCGCCCTCGGCGAGGCCCTCTACCGCTCGGGCAGGCCCGATCTCTCGTCGGGATGGTTCGAGAAGGTCCTCTGCCTGGTCCCGGACCACGAGCTCTCGCTGCTGTACCGCATCGCCGTGGCCGAGTCCCTCGAGGACGGGGGCGCGCGCGGGGAGGCCTACCTGGCCTACCTGGACGCCTATCCCGACAATTCGAAGCTCAGGCGCGAGTACGTCGGCGCGCTCTCGGCGCGGGGCGACTGGGCCGCGGCGGCCGCGCAGCTCGAATTGGGCATGCCCTACGGCAACATGGGCGAGCGGTCCCGACGCCTCCTCGCCGTCTCCTACCGGAACGCGGGCCGCTTTCGCGAGGCCTCCCTCGCCTACCGCGACCTGCTTCGGGAGGAGCCGGGCTCCGGCGAGCTCCTGGTCGGCCTCGCCTACTGCCTCGAGAAGGAAGGCCAGGCCGACTACGCGCTCGCCCTCCTCGAGAAGGCGCCGAAGGGAGCGAAGTCCGGCGCCGATCCCTGGATGCTCCAGGCCGCGTTATACGCCCGAAGCAACCGGACCGAGGCGGCCGCGCAGGCCCTCCGGAGCGCCATAGACCGCGACCGGACCAACGAGCGCGCCTGGAGGAACCTGTGCTCGCTGTATCGGAAGCAGGGGCTCGCCGAGCTCGCCGCCAACTGCGAGGAGGAGGCGCGCGTCGCGATCGGGGCCGCGGCAGCGCGGCCCGCGCCGGGAAAGCCGGTCGCCAAGCCCGGCGGCCAGGGTATCGCCGACATCGATAAGCGCGCTAAGGGCCGATAGTTCGCTGTTGAAATTAACCGTTATCCTGCTATACTAGCCCTTGGAGGATCCTCGATGCCTGTAAAAGCCATGGACCTGTTCGATGCCTACGCGAAAAACGCCCTTCCCAAGGATCATGGATATATCGTCACCTCGTTCTTCAGCAACAACTCCGTCTACTCCCGCTACGAGATCGTCTCGTACAACAACGTCAAGTCAATCTACCCGAACGACGAGGGCCTCACCTTCCAGACCGACGGCAAGAAGCTCTTCGTCCTCATCGAGCCCGCCAACTACCCCAACAAAGGCATGGAGCCCTATGTCCGCTCCAACGCCGACAAGATCCCGCTGCGCTTCTCGGAGTTGGACATGCACAACTGCAAGAACCAGACGAGGATCTATTGGGCCAAGGATGCGGTGATCTCCTACGGTTCCTTCACCATCGCCCGCCCCGCGGGCATCAACTTCTCGTTCTGCTTCTACCACCTCCCCGACATGCACCAGTCGATCCAGCTCTTCTTCGAGAAGACCTTCAACAAGGAGTGCTCGGTCCCCTTCGCCGACGCGAAGAAGGTCGCGGCCGCGGTCGCGGAGAAGATCAAGACGAAGATGGTCTGGGACTTCAGCGCGGAGTGATCGATGGGGAGCGGCAGGCCCGGCTCCACCGCCCACGCTTACTATCGCATCGTCGCTGGCGTGGGCTTTGAAAGTTCGCGCAGTCTATCCATCGTTCCTGCCGCTCCCCTTCGCTTCTGCCATATAGGCCCAACGAAATGCGGCCCATGAGCAGTCGAACTCCGGCTTGACCCTTCTGTTTACATTATATACTTTCTAATATATTGTCTCGCATATATGCGGCCGTCGTCGGGTCGCTTTGCGTAAGGGGGAAGCATGAGTGAAGGACCCGGCAGAACGGCCCGAGACCCGAGGAGAATCGTAGCCTGGATCGCCTACCTTATCTTCTTCGCGGTCCTGAACGAGACCGTGTTCAATGTCTCGACGCCGAAGATCGCGGCGCAGTTCGCGCTTACGCCCTCGGGCGTAAGCTGGATGATGACCGTATTCATGGTATTCTTCGGGATCGGGTCGGTAGTCTTCGGCAAGCTGTCCGATATCTTCAGCCTGCGGGGACTCATAGCGACCGGGGTGGCAATCTATGTCGCGGCATCCATCCTCGGTTTCGTCTTCAGGTCCTCCTACCTCGCCGTCGTCGCGGCCCGGGCAATGCAGGGCATCGGAGGCTCGGCAATCCCCGCCCTCGTCTTCGTCGCGATCGCGCGCTACTTCGAAGTCTCGGACCGTGGAAGGATCTTCGGCCTCATCACCTCCATCGTCTCGTTGGCGATCGGCTTCGGGCCCGTCATAGGCGGCTTCGTCTCGAGCGCCCTCCACTGGTCCTATCTCTTCCTCATACCCTCCCTGATCCTGATCTCCCTGCCCTTCATCTTCAGGGCCCTGCCCCCTGAACCGCGCCGAAAAGGCAGCGTGGACATCCTCGGGGCGACGCTGGCGACCCTCCTCCTCGGCGCCCTGGTGGCCTACCTCAATTTCGACGCCATCGCTTACCTGGGAGCCTTCGCGGTCCTCTCAATCCTCTTTGTCGCGCGTATCCGCCTCGCGGCCGATCCCTTCATCCGGCCCGCGCTCTTCGCGAACGCCGGTTTCCGGAGGGGACTCGTCGTCACCCTCTGCCTCTTCGCCATCGTCATCGGCGTCGTCTTCCTGGTACCCCTGATGCTGAGCAGGGTCCATGGCCTGACCACGGGCCAGATAGGGCTTATACTCTTCCCGGGCGCCATCAGCTCGGTGATCTTCGGGCCGATATCCGGAAGGATCGCGGACAAGAGGGGCAGCGGCCTGGTGATCGGCGCCGGGCTTTCCCTCCTGGTCGCCGGCATGGTCTCCATGGCCTTCCTTCTGAGCCTGTCGCCCCTAGTCGTCGCCATCGCCATGCTCCTCGTCTACGTAGGCTTCGCGCTCTTCCAGACCGCGATGGTGAACGCCATATCGCAGACCCTGCCGCCCGAGGAAATGGGTGTGGGCATGGGACTATTCAATCTCATCGGCATACTTTCGGGAGCCATCGGCACCGCTATCGTCGGCAAGCTCCTCGGCAGCGGCCTCCTTGACTTCTCCCTCCTGCCCTTCCCTTCCGCCCCGAAAAGCTTCGTCTATAGCAATCTCATGATCGCCTTCTCTCTCGTAGCCGTCTTGGGCGGAGCGCTCTACTTCCGACCCGGCAAACCCGCGAGAGAAGCCGCGCGAATCGAGCGGGGAAAAGCCGAGCCGCCATGCGTCGAGCTCGAGCTTTCAGGCTGTGAAGGCTGAGGCTTAGGACGGCCGTAGATCGTCGCCTCCCGACTTTGATGTCGATCGCGACCAAGTCGGGCGGCGATCGCGCCCAAATTGGAGAACGATCGCGACTAAGTTTGGGAACCATCGAGACCAAGTTGGTTACAAGAGAAAAAACAGTGATTATGGCGCCCACTACATAGAGAATCCTTCTCTCCACAGCCGCAAAGCCCATAGAAAAGCCGCCCCGCGGGCAGGGGGGCGGCTTCATCGAATTAATGACGGCTTAGGATAGCTCCTAGCGCTTGGCCGCCTTGCGCGCATCAATCTCGGCCTGGGCAACCGCGGTTATGGAAAGCGGCACCTGATAGGGAGAGCAGGAGACGTAGTCGAGCCCCGCCGCCATGCAGAAGCGGATGTTGTCGGGGTTGGCGCCGTGCTCCCCGCACAGCCCCGCGACGAGGCCGGGCCTCGTGAGGTGGCCGCGCTTGGTGGCCATCGCGACGAGGTCCTTCACGGGTGCCGTCAGGAGCGAGAAGGGATTGCCCTCGATGAGGTCGTAGAGCGAGTAGTCAGGCATGAAGGAATTGAAGTCGTCGCGGCTGATGCCGAGAGTCGTCTGCGTCAGGTCGTTCGTCCCGAAGGAGAAGAACTCGCTGTAGCGGGCGATCTCGCCGGCGGAGAGCGCCGCGGCGGGCAGCTCGATCATCGTGCCGATCTTGTAAGGCAGCGCCTTGGCCCCCAGCTCCTCCCGCACCTCCTCGGCGATCTCTACGAGGCCCCGGTAGGTCTTGCCCTCGATCTTCTTGCCGTAGACGATGAGCTTGAGCTCGGAGGCGTTCATCACGATGGGGATCATGACCTCGGGCCGGACGTCCACTTTCTCCTTCTGGAGCTTGTAGGCCGCCTCGAATATGGCCTTCACCTGCATCTCGTAGATCTCGGGGAAGCTCACGGCGATGCGGCAGCCCCGGTGGCCAAGCATGGGATTGAACTCGGCCAGCGCGTCGATGCGCGCCTGGATCTCGCCCTTCGTGAGCTTCTTAGTCCCCTTGCGCGCCGCCAGGTACTCGGAAAAGGCGTTGAACTCGGCGTCGTTGTGCGGCAGGAACTCGTGCAGGGGCGCGTCGAGGAGGCGGATGGTCACCTCCTTGCCGGCCATGACCTTGAAGAGGCCGTAGAAATCGTCGCGCTGCATGGGCTTAAGCTTGTCGAGGGCCTTGATCCTCTCCTCCCTCGAGTCGGAAAGGATCATCTCGCGAATTACGTTGATGCGCTTCTCGTTGAAGAACATGTGCTCGGTGCGCACGAGGCCTATACCCTCGGCCCCGAACAGCAGAGCGCGCGCGGCGTCGCGCGGCGTGTCCGCGTTGGCCCGCACGTGGAAGTGGGGCATCTGCTTCTTCGCGAGGGCGATGAAGTCCAGGAGCCCGGAATCCTTGGGATCCGGGGAGATCAGGTCGGCCTTGCCGAGCCAGATCTGCGCCTCGCCGTAGTAGGGGACGTTGATCGTGATGTAGTCGCCCTCGCTCAGGGCCAGGCTGCCGATCGTCGCCTTCTTGCCGCGGATCTTCATGTCGGTCTTCACGAGGGAGACCTTGCCGTACTGCCGGGCGACGACCGAGGCGTGGGCCGAGTAGCCGCCCTCCGCGGTCAGGACTGCGGTCGAGTTCTCGATGGCTTTCACGTCCTCGGCGAAGGTCGAGGTCATGACCAGGATGAGGCGCTTGTCCTCGCTCTTCTGCTGGGCATCGCGATAGGCCTCGAGGAGGGACTCGGTGCTGAAGAAAACGCGGCCGATGGCGGCGCCCGAGGCGCCGGCGATGCCGCCCGACACGCCCGGCAGCTTCTTCACGGAGGAGAGGTCGACGATGTCGTGGAGTATCTCGTTGAGGCGGCCCGGAGCTATCGACTGGACCACGAACTCCTCGTCGACGACCTTGCGGGCGCAGAGGTCGAGGGCGAGCCGGAGGTCCGCCTGGGTGCTCTTCGCGACTACCTGGCGCTGCTCGATGAGCCAAAGCTTCTTGTTCTCGACCGTGAAGCGGATCTGGCGGATCTCGAGGTGCTTGTCCTCGAGCTTGCGCGCTATCCTGTCGAGATCCTTGAGGTACAGGGGGTCGATCTTGTTGATGTCCTTGCCCTCGGCGCCGATCTCGTTGAAGCGCTCCTGGTAGAACTCGCCCTGGAGCTTGAGATCGCCCGTGACGACGTCGCGGGTGAAGAATGCGCCCGAGGAGGAGTCCTTGCCGTAGTTGCCGTAGACCATCGGCTGGACGAGGAGGGCCGTGTCCTCGGCGTCCTGCTCGTCCAGCTTGATGAGGCGCGAGACGCGCTTCAGGGCTATCTCGAGCTGGGTCTCCGCCCCGTCGAAAAATCCTTCGGGCAGGAAGGGAGCGTACTCGTCCATGAACGCGGCGGCGCCCTTGGCGGCCTTTTCCGACTTGAGCGACTTGGAGCAGCGCTCGGCCGCCTCGACGGCCTTGGCCACGTCCTTGTCGCGGCCCTCGAGCTCGGCCACCTTCTCCTCGACGGCGAGCATGCCGCGGACGAGGAAGAGGACTTCGTGCGCGGCGAAGTTGTCGCCGACCCAGGACGCGAAGCCTTTGACGGTGTCCCGCGCGAGGCCGAAGTCGTGCAGGGTCGGATAGTTGGATACCGCCAGGTTGGGCGACACCACGATCTTGAAGAGCAGGGGATTCTTCTCGTCCCCGAGGCCCTTGCCGACTATCTCCTGCACTTTCTTGATGCTGGGCCGGATGGCTTCCGCGACTCTCTGCTCCCCGACGACCCCCGGGTCGTTGAGCGAGGAGGCGACGTCCGAGTCGATCACGAAGCCGGGCAGTATCGGCAGGGCGAGCTCGGCGAACTCGTTGGCCTGGCGCCCGCGCATCCCGAGCTTCTCCAGGTCGACGCCCTTCTTGACTATTTCCTTCTGGCTGAAGAAATGGATGTTATCTTTCATGGCCTTTACCTTTCCTTCCCGCTCGCGCTTTCAGAAAAGCGCCATGATGCTGTTGACGGGACCCTTGAGGAAGGCCTCGTAGAGGTGGCTCGCGCCTTGCGCGAGGTAGCGCTGAAGCTTGGCGACGTCGGAGATATCCTCGCCCGCTATCGCGAACTTGATGTTCGAGCCGTGCTTCACCTTGCCCCACTTGAAGAGGGCGTTGATGTCCGTGATCCTCTCGCCATCGTAGTACACGAGGACCTGCAGGCCGGGGTGCTTGGTAGTATAGCTCGCGATTATGCGTTTCCACGCCTCGACGTTGCCGTTGTGGAAAAGCTCGTTGGTGACGAGCACGTTGTACATGGGGGTCATGCGGGCGCCCGGCTTCACCGCCTGGGCGGCCGCGACGGCGGCCTTGGGAGGCTCCACCTTCTCGGGTTCCGGGACGGGGACCGCCTCGACGGCCTTGGCGGCGGCGGGCCTTCCCCGCTTCGCCGGGGCGCGCTTCGCCTGGCCGACCGCCTTGGGCGCCGGCTTGGCCTTGGCCACGGCAACGGCCGATTTCTCCGCCTTCGCCTGCCGATAGGCGCAATCCCCCTTGAGGAATTCGGGCTTCACCTTGGGTTTACGGCCGGCGAAGAGGTCGATCAGGGCGGCGCACGCGGCATCGGCGAGCCTGACGTCCCCTTCCTTCGCGAAGAAGCCGGCGTAGACCACGACGAGCTCCGAGCGGTTAAGACGATCGATCTGGGCTATCCGCCTCGTATTCTTGGGATTGACGACCAGGGCGCCCAAGTCGGGATGGTGGTATATGACGACGAGGTCCACCCCGTTCCATTTCACGGTCTCCTCCGCGATGGCGGCGATATCGGCCGCGGCGCCAGCCAGGTTCGCGGAGAGAGTGGCGTAGCGGTACTTCTGGCCGAGGACCATGGAAGCGATCGGCCGCACGTCGTCCTTGTCGAGGAGCTTCTCCTCGATCAGCTCGTCGACTATGTCCGCGAGATTCTCCTTCGCGGCGACGCGGTCGACGATCGAAACTACAGTCTTGATATGGCGGACCGAGGCATTGAAGCCTTCCCGCTCGGCCAGGCCTTCGAATTGGCTGACGAGGCTCTTCGTTGACATTAGCTCCTCCTGCGAGCAGGGGGCCGCCCAACCTCGATTGGTAGGACGGCCCCCCGGACGTGCTTTAGTGTTATTTGGCCTGCCGCCGTCCGCCTTCGGCGAACGGCGGCCGAGACCGCCCGAGAAACCGGGATGGACATGGTTTAGAGCTGCCTAAGGCCGCCGTCCTCGTTCTTGCTCGGGCGACCGCGACGACCGGCCGGCTTGCCCGCCTTGGCCGAGCCGCGCTTGCCGGAGTCCACGACTCCCTTCGGCTTGGGGCCGCGCTTGCCGGGAACCTTCACGCTTACAGGCTCCGGGACGACCGACTCGGCTATCGCCGGCGAGGCGTCGCTCGAGTTGAGCATGGCCAGGTAGTCGTTGCTGGGAGAGGCCGCCTCCTCGGGCACTCCCTCGTTGGGGGAGAAGGATTGCGCGATATCCTCGCGCACCGTGGAGCGGCGGCGGGAGAAGGAGGCGAAGGCGGCGTCCTGGAAGCCCTTGGATACGCCGTGGAGGAACTCGTTGAGCACGTTGGCCATGCCGTCGAGCGTGGCCTTCTTGCGCTTGATGGAGCAGATATCGACGTCGAGGAGGAGTCCGGGCTGGATATGGTAGGGGTTGATAATGTAGTCGAAGCGGTCGAATTCCTTTTGCAGGAAGGTCAGCCTCTCCTCGACGACGCGGCGCTGGATCGGGTACTGGTACGAGTACATGCTCTTGAGCTTGTCCCGCATGAGGATGAGCCTGTTCTTGACCTTGTCCTTCTCGTAGAGGTAGGTCCGGTTCATCTTCTCGACCTCGGTCTCGGCGGGCTTCACCCAGGAGATCTCGTCCCAGACCTTGGCGATGTCCTCGTACACGGGCTCCCCGGTCTTCGACTTGATCCTAGTGCGGATCTTGCGCCGGTAGATGCCCGCGAGATCGTCGAAGTCGGTGATCCGCTTGAGGAACTTGGAGTCCTCGTACATCATCTCGAGGACGTCCCAAAGATGGGCGACCTCGGTCTCGAAGCTCTTCGCCTGGACGTCGTAGGCCTTGCGCTCCTCGATGAGCTGGGCGTTGTCGTAGTACTGGAGGCGGAGCTGGTAGCGCTCGTCCGGTAGGTGGGCGACGTCGGTATCCTCGTATTCCCGCAGGATCAGCTCGCGGGCGTTCTTGAGGTTCTCGATGAACTGGTAGCCCATCTTGGAGACGTCGAGGATCGAGGTGATCGAGTTGACCGCCGTGTTGTAGCCGCGGTTGCGGATGTTCTCGATGTCGATGATCTTCTTGAGGTTCTCGCGGATGTTGAGCTGGTCGAAGGTGGTCGGGTCGATCTCGGCGCGGAGATTGGAGATCCTGTCCATGAGCTCCTTGCCGATGATGGAGTAGCGCTTGGACTTGGGATTGTCGGCGTCGTCGTCGGTGTAGTCCCTGATCCGGTTCATCCTCTCGAAGATGATCTCGGTATCGGAGAGCTCCTCCTTGCCGGCGTCGATGAGCCTATCCTTGAGCTTCTCGATCTCCTTGTCTATCTGGTCGATGAGGTGCTTGGAGATCAGGTCCTTGATGAGGTACTCGACCGTGACCTGGTAATGGAAGATCGGGGAGATCAGCTCGGAATCGAGGATGTTGACCGAGAGCTTGACGTTGGTGACGGTCTTGGGCTTGTAGTTGTCGTCCTTGAAGGAGCACTTGACGACCGAATAGGCGTTCTCGCCGCGGATGAAGGCGCCGACGTCGGTCTTCTGGCGCAGCAGCGCGTTGGTCAGGTTCTCAAGGTCGTTGACGCCGCGCTGGATGTGGCCCTGGAGGTGGCCGAACATGTTGACCATCGACTTCTCGACTTCGCCGGTGTTGAACTTGTCCGCGCCGCCGATCTGGTCGAGGAGCTCGCTGATTTCCTTCGGGGTATACCGCGCCAGCGACTTCATCTCTTCCTTGTCGATGAAGTTGCGGACCTTCTTCACCATCTCGTCCTCGGTGGTGACCATGAAGCGGTTGAACATGTTCTGGTAGTTCTGGTTGAAGTAGTTGTAGAGTTTTTCCTTCAACCCGCCCATGACGTCGATGCGGTCGAGGACTTCCTTGGGGAGCCGGGCGTTGATGTGGTGGAGGACCTTGTTGGTCTCCTCCTCGAGCAGCTGGTTGACTTCCCGCTGCTGATCGCGACCCTCTTGCGCGAGGGAGTTTCGGGAACCGACGGCCGAAGGCTTCTCGGGATGGAATACGTTTGGACTCTTGGGAAGATCTATCGCGCCCATATGATCTCCTTTACGCGATTACTGATTCTTAGGTTATAGTATCGGGGTATGGCCTGGGTTGTAAAGTACGGTATATAAAAAAGGATATTTGATTTATGCTAATATCGTAGAATATTGAAAATGGAGCCCGACGGTCCGGAAGATCGCCGTCGGGCGCCCGAAAAGGTGGCAGTCGTGAAGCATCCCGAACGCCTTGCCCTCCTCGCATGCATCGCTTCCCTAACCTTCCCGGCCGCAGCGTCGGCGAGCCCAGCGACCCCGGCGAACGCCGGGGACGGCACCGGGAGCGCGGCGAATTCCTCTCCTGCTGCGAAGGATTCGAGGCCGGGCTCCCTCGACATGATCCTTCTCCTCGACAAATCCCTATCCATGGCGCCATTCTACGGGGAGGTCAAGGAATACGCCGCCGGCAAGGTCCTCGGCCCGATACTGATACCCGGCGACCGCCTGGTCGTGGAACTGGTCTACGGGAAGGTCCAACGCCTCCTCTCGGTCGCGATCGGATCCGAGGAGGATAAGGCCAAGGCGATCCGCGCGATTAGGGCGGTCAATGCCGACGGGCATTTTACGGATCTCGGGGCGGCCCTGGACGCCGCGAAGCGCGACTTGGACGAGCTCGGTCAGCCCGACAGGATGAAGTACGTGCTCCTCGTCACCGACGAGATACAGGAGGCGCCGAAGGGCAGCCCCTACCAGGCGACGGACTACAAACTCAAGCATCCGTCGCTGGAATATATAAAGAGAGTCGATCTCGGGAAATTCCGCGCGATCACGGTGGGTCTCGGCGTGGGGGCCGAGGTCGACAAGGCCGCCCCGACCGTCATGGAGCTGCTCATGGACCCGCCAATAAGGGAAGGAGTCGGGTCGGCGACGGCCCAGAGGACGAAGTTGCCGGGCGCCGGAACTGGGGTGGGCGGCGCCACTCCGGCGGAGCGGGCCCTGCCTTCCTGGCTCTTCTACTGCGCGGCCGGCCTCCTGGTCCTCGCGCTTGCGGCCTTCGCCGTCGTTCTAGTACTATCTAGGAAGAGAGATAGCGAAGAAGCGGCGGTTCCGAAATAAACACCTAGCCTTCGGCCTTCGGATGCCTCCTGTCTCTTGTACCTGATTGTCACCCGAGGAGAACTGCGCGGTTTATATCGAACGGACGAAAGGCGGGACGGCGATGACCCTCGATGGTATGGCGGAGCAGCTGAAGATTCGCGACAAGTACGTCATCGTATCCCACGACGGCTCAGATCCAGACGGACTGGGAGCAGCCTACGCCCTGACCCTGGCCCTGACGGCCATGGGCAAGGTGTCGATAGCCGCTGTTTCCGACAGAATTCCCGCGAAATTCCGCTTCATCGATCGCCGCGGTCTATTTATGTCCCTCGCCGACGGAGCCGGCCTGCCTTTCCCGGCGGCCGAGGCGACGCCGATCGTCATCGACACCCACGATATGAACTACCTGGGCCAGAAGTCCGCCGAGCTGGTCGCCGCGGCGAAGCGCTCACTCGTCATCGACCACCATGAGCCCAAGGCCGAGCCCGGCGAGCTCGAGCTGGTCGACCCGACAGCCTCGTCGAGCTGCGAGCTCGTCTACCTCATCACCCGGAGCCTGGGGCTGGACCTGCCCTTGGACGCGGCCGAGGCCATCTTCGCGGGCATAGTCTACGATACCGGCTCCTTCTCCTATCCCAAGACCACGGAACGCACCTTTACTTGCGCCCTCGCCCTCGTCAGACAGGGGGTGAAGCCCTATGAAATGCACAATAGGATGTACGAATCCTCGTCCGACGGCGTCCTCATTCTCCAGAAGGCCGTCATCTCCAGCCTCGAGCTGGACCTGGAGGGCCGGGTCGCCTTCCAATCGCTCTGCAGGGAGGATCTCTCCGCCTCCGGGGCTTCGTACGAGGACGCCGAGGACCTCGTGAACATCCCTCTCCAAGACAAGCGGGTGGAGGTTTCGGTGCTTTTCAAGGAGAACCTCGAAGGAAAGCTCCGCTGCTCGCTGCGCTCCAAGGGCGGCGTGAACGTCGCGCGCATCGCCCAGTCCTTCGGCGGAGGCGGCCACAAGACGGCGGCGGGATTCACCTGCCGCGCTCCCCTTGCGCGCGCCAGGGCCGACGTGTTACAAAGCATCGCCCGATCGTTCCCCCGATCGAAGGACTCGCCCGAGGCCACGCAGCTCCGATGAAACGCATCGTTCAAGTCGTCTTCCTCTTCGTAAGCGCCCTCGCGCTCGCTTTCTCCATCTATTTCCTCGTCCAGGGCCGTACCGGCGCCGCGGCCGCCGCCAGACCAGTGGCCACGCGGCAGGTTCAGCCCGAGTCGAGCGCGTCGACCGGCTCGGAGCCGAGCCCCGCGGTCGAGACCAGTGCGCAGGTCAACCATATCCCCGCGCTCCCGAACGAGGTGATCCTCAACGTGGCGGGATTCAACGCCGACCAGGAAGTGAGCGACGAGCAGGTCCTGACGGTCCGCAACACGGATAGACCCGACGGACGGCTCTCGATAGTCGTCGCCGAGTACGTCGACCAGAAGAAGGCCTGGATCAGGGCCTGGGAGGGAGATACCTTGAGCACGAAGCTCACGACATTCTCCGTCCAGGCGAAGGACCTCCTCGGCGACCACAGTCTCGACTTGGTATGCATGGGGATGAATGACTCGGGCGAGCAGACCATATCGATCTTCCGGCGTTCCACCGGATCCCTCGACTTCACCGAGATATTGTCCCTCGCCGCGGACTCCATCGCGATAGGCGAGGCGGAGCGCCCGGAGGGCTACCAGCTCGGGCAGGCGAGCGGCGATAGCTGGCCCGTCTACGCCTTCAACGGAGACAAGGACTCGACGAATGTGCTCGATCAGGTCAAAGACAAGTACGCATGGGACCCCCGCAGGGAGCAATACGTTAAGACCGGGAGCGAGCGCATACCGGGCGCTCAGGTAGAGAGGGACATCGTCTCCAAGGTGCTCACGGGCTCGGAGAAGGACTTCGAGTCCTTCCTGCAGGGAATCTGGTACGAGGCCGACAAGGACCCCTTCGACCCCGGGACTCGGCTCCTCGTCTTCGACAAGCCCGCGGGGATGATCTCGTTCTACAAGTCCGAAGCGCAGGAGGCCTATCGCTGGACCGAGTCGCACTCGACGCGCTACGGCCTCTATATCCGCGGCCAGAACGATTTCGTCGACGACCTGGTCCGGCTGATGGACATCCAGTTGACGGGATCCGACGCGGTCTCGGTGCGGGTATTCGAGGACCTGCAGATGAAGATGGACCCGGAGGATCTCTGGGACGGCAATTACCGCAAGATGCCCCAAGTCGCGCGGGAAGCGGCGAGCACGGGTCCCGGCCTCTCCAAGCCCTCCATCGAGCTGGAAGGCCCGTATCGCTCGCAATCCGGCACGGAGCTGAGCTTCGCCCAGCCGCGCTACAGCCTGAAATCCCCCGCGGCGCCCAACGAAACGGGAGGGTTCGAGCTGTATTCCCTCGGAGGCGCCACCGTGCTCGAGCTCCTCGCCATCGGGGCCGACGGCCTGCCTGCCGCGAGGAAGACCTACAAGGCCTCGTACAGCGAGGCGCGCAGCGGCAAGGACGTCCTGCGTCGTCTCGTTCTGTCTCCTGCCAGGTCCTCGATCGTCGGCCTCGAGCTTCTCCAGGAGGACGATCTCGTCCTCGAGCAGCGCGTCAAAGGCTAGCTGCGGGCGTCAGTCGACGATATAGGGCTCGTAGCCCGCGTCCTTCAGCGTTTGCATGGTCTTCGCGATGTCCTTGCCCCCGTCGACGACCACGATCCAGCGCTTCTCCTCGGCCTTGCCGCCCGGCCCGGAGTGTGTCCGAGTCTCCACCGTCGCCGCGAAGCCCTTGGATCCCAGCTCGTCCTTCATCGCCTGCGCATTGTCCTCGACCGAGAAGTACCCGAGCTGAAGGCGTTTGCTGCGTGCGCTGGGAGCCGCGGCAGCCGAGTCGGTGATGGTCGCCGGAAGCGCAGAGGCCGTCGGCGTCGCGAGCACGGTAGCGGAAGCCGTGGAAGCTGCCGTCGGAGACGCAGCGGTCGTGAGCAAGCCCCCTAAATACCAGTGCGGCAAGGGTGGAGCCGATGCCGCCCCCGAGGCGATGAGGGCCTCGGGGCTGCCGGGGAACTCGGAGGAAAGGGTGGCGGCCGCTTTGTCCTTATCGTCGGCCGTCGACGTCCTGTCGCTTGCGGCGCAGAGCCATAGGATGAATCTCGCCTCGCGCCTTCGCGCGGGAGGGAATGTGGACTCGGCCACCGACAGGGCGGCGGATCCGGCCTCCGCGAGGCGTCCCTGCAGGGCGAGGGCCCAGGCGCCGACCAGACGCGAGGCGGCGGAGATTTCGGGATCCTTGGTTCCGAGCGAAAGCTTGGACGAGATGTCGATGGCCTTGTCGAAATCTCCGGCGCCGAGATCGCATCGCGCGGCGCGGAGGAGGAGGGAGGCGCTCTCGGGGGAATACCGGGCGTTCCCGTCCGCGTTGGGCTTCGGCGGCAGCAGGGACGCCGCCTCGGCGTAGCTCGACGCCGCCTCCTCGAAGAGACCGAGGAGGAGGGCGAGGTCGCCCGCCTTGAGGACGAGGGGCAGGCGGTATTCGGCCCCGACCGAGACCAGGCCTTGGCCCAGGAGGGCGAGGGAGTCGGAAGGCGGGAGCGAGGACGAGAAGCCATCGAGCATGTCCGCGTATTCGGCCGGGGACCCTGCCTTGGCCAGTCTCCCGCGCGCGTCCCGCAGATCGGCGGGCGCCGCTGGCGGGGCGGTCGGCTTCGTTTCGGGACCCTCTGCGACAGCGCGGAAGGCCAGGGCCGCGAAGAGGAGCGCGACGGCCGCGCGCGCGCCGGGGGATACCCGCGAAAGTCTCATTCCACGAGCTCCGAGGCCCTGAAAGTATTGCCCGCGAGACTGGTCAGGCGGACGCGCGCGAAGCTTCCGATCCGCGACCGGGGGGCGGGAAACACGACCATCTCGTCCCGCTGCGTCCGCGCGAGGAGCTCGGATTTCCTGCGCCGCGACGCCCCCTCGATCAGGACTTCCTCGACCGCTCCGAGCCTGGACTCCATGATGGACTTCGTCAATTCCTTCTGGAGCCCGATGACCCGGGCGAGGCGCTCCCTTTTCGTCCTCTCCCCTACCATGTCCGGCATCGACGCGGCGGGAGTGCCCTCGCGCGGATTGAAATGGTACATGTATGAATAGGAGAAGCCCACCCTTCTCATGAGGTCGAGGGTGAGCTCGACGTCGTCCTCGGTCTCGCCGGGGAAGCCGACGAGGATGTCCGTGGATAGGGACAGTCCGGGTATCGCCGACTTCATCCTGCCCACGAGGGCGAGGTAGGCCTCCCTCGAGTATCGGCGGTTCATGGCCTCGAGCACGCGATCCGAGCCCGATTGCGCGCAGAGATGGACGTGGCGGCAATACAGCGGGTCTTCGGCCAGCACTCGGATGACCGCGTCGGAGAGATCCTTCGGGTGGCTGGTGAGGAAGCGGGCCCAGCGTATCCCCCCCCTCCCCCTCTCTCGAAGCGCCGACGAGATGAGGCGCAAGAGGCCGGGGAAGTCCAGATCCTCGCGGTCCGGGCTTCCGGGCGCGCCTGCCGCCTCGGCGCGGGCCTTCCATCTGTACGAATTGACGTTCTGGCCGAGGAGGGTGATCTCCCTCACGCCGGAATCCTCGAGCGCCGCGATCTCCTCGAGGATCGCGCTGGGCCTCCGAGACTGCTCGCGGCCGCGGATGAAGGGCACTATGCAATAGGCGCAGAAATTGTCGCAGCCGTGCATGATGGGGACGAAGGAGCGGAAGGCGCCCGGCTCGTAGTACGATCGCGCGAAGACGAAGGCGGGGCTCTCGTCGATGTCCAAGAGGGGCCTTCCCTGCTCCGTCGCGTCCAGAAGCAGGCCGATGGCCTGCTTCTGGAAGGTACCGACGACGTAGTCGACGCCGGGCTGCCTCTTCTTGATCTCGCGCTTCATCCGCTCGGCCATGCAGCCGGTGACGACCAGGGTCAGCGGCCTGGCCTTCTCGGCGGCCGCTCGCCGGCGCTTGATCGCGGCGTAGAGGTCGATGCGGCCCCAGGCCCGACTCTCGGCCGTGGCCCTCACCGAGCAGGTATTTATCAGGACCAGGTCGGCGTCCGAAGCGTCCATGGCCGGCTCGGAGGCCTTCCATCCGCGTTCCCGGAATATACCCTCCAGCGCGGAGGACTCCGCCCTGTTCATCTGGCAGCCGTAGGTCTCGATGAGGTAATTCACGAGAGAACCTCGATAAGCGCTCTCCGAGTCGGTTCCCCGGATGCAGCGGGGGATAGCCGACCCATCAGGCTCGGTTGCGGAGTCCTTTTACGAATTTGAATATGTTCCAGGCACCGTAGCCGAGAAGGGCGACTGCCCCGGCGCCGATGACGAACGAGGAAAAGCCGGCGATCGCGCCCAGGATGGGCACGGACCGGAGCACGGTCGACAGGCCGGCGGCTCCGGCCAACAAGGCTACGCCGCCGGCGACCTTGTCCGTCTTGGATCTGCCGAACAGCCCGGCCAGCCCGACGAGGACGAGGGCTCCGCTTATGACGCCCCCTAGAAGCGGGAAGTGGAGTATCGAATTGACGATGATGAGGCCGACGCCGGCCCCCGCGGAGATGACGCCGCGAGTGCCCCGCTTGCTCAAATCCTTGGAATCTACTGGATAATTATCGCTCATCATGCACCTCCGTTCGCCGCACGGTCTCGCCGCCTCCACCCCGATCGGGCATGGAGAGGGTCGATAGGCTCCGGGCGCGACTGACTCGTAAATAATACGGAAATCGAAGCCATTGGTAAAGCGGAAGGAGGAAAGCAGCGCCCGATCCCGCGGCGGCTCGCTCCGGCGCCGCTCAATGCTTGAAGCACCTCTGGCCGGTGAACTTCATGGCCGCGCCGAAATCGTTGCAGGCATCGATGGCCTCGGAGTCGCGCATCGCGCCGCCGGGCTGGACGACGGCGGCCACCCCTTCCCGAAGGCCGACCTCGATCCCGTCGCGGAAGGGGAAGAAGGCGTCGGAGACCATGACCGAACCCCGCAGGCCGCCGCCGACGGCCGCGACCTCTTCGCGCACGGCCGCCTTGGCGGGCTCGTCGTCGGACTCGTTCCAGCCTCTGCCCGTCCGTTCCCAGAGCAGGCGGTCCTCGAGCTTGCGGTAGGCCTTGTCGCGCGCTATCTCCGCCACTCCCACGCGGTCCTGCTCGCCCGCGCCGACGCCCACGGTGACGCCGTCCTTCACGTAGATGACGGAGTTGCTCGTGACGCCCGTCTCGACGCTCCAGCCGAAGAGCATGTCGTCCCACTCGGCTTCGGTCGGCTCGCGGGCCACCGCGTATTCCCTGCCCTCGCGGACGCAGACCGCCGGGAGGAAATCCTCGCGTGAGGCGATGCGCGAGACGAAGGAAGTCTGCGCGATCAGGGCTCCATCGACCAGGGCCTTGAATTCGAGGACCGGTTCGAGGGCCCAGGACTCGAGCCTCTCCATGGCGGGCAGGCGCATGATCCGGAGGTTCTTGCGCGAGGCGAGGAGCTCGAGGGCGCCGGGGGAGTAATCGGGGGCGGCGACTACTTCGCAAAACGAGGAGGATATCTCGCGGGCGGTTTCGAGGTCGAGCGTCCTGTTGATCACTACGGAGCCGCCGAAGGCGGCCACCCGATCGGCCAGATAGGCCCTGCGGTAGGCCTCGGCCGGAGAGGAGCCGTAGGCCAGGCCGGAGGGATTGTTGTGCTTCATGATCGCGCATGCCGGTCTGGCCGGGAGATAGCGCAGTATGGCGAGGGCCGAATCCACGTCGGTCAGGTTGGTCTTGCCCGGGTGCTTTCCGAATTGCAGGAGCTCGGCGGCGGACACGAGACCTTCGCCCGGCTCGAGGAGGAAGGCGTCGCCCAGCGCGAGGTTGCCGCCCACGGGCCTGTAGAGGGCCGCGGCCTGGTCGGGATTCTCGCCGTAGCGGAGGCCCTTGCGCTCGCCCTCGACTTCGTAGAGGACCTTCTCGTAGACGAGCGTCGTCCTCGCGCCGTCGGCCCCTACGAAGGCGATCTCCATCCGCGGGGGGAAGGGGTCCTCGATGATCGTCCTGTAGGCGTCGGAAAGCTTCTTGGCGGCCATGCTCACCCCAGGCCGTAGGCCGCGGCGACCGCGGCGACGTCGAGCCCGCCGAGCCGAGCCGCGACCTCCGCGTCGAAACGGGAGGTCAGGCCGAAGGCCTCGGCCGCGAGCCGCTTCCGCGTCTGGAGACGGGTGCGGCCCCCCGTCTCGCGCAGTTCGCGGAGGATGGTCGCGTATTGGCCGGGACCGGAGACCGACGCGACGCGGAGATAGTTCTTCGCGGCCGCCCTGATCATCGCCGGGCCTCCGATGTCGATGCGTTGCCGCAGCTCCTCGGGCCGGGCGCCCGGATCGGCGGCCGCCGCGGCGAAGGGGTAGAGGTTGGCGATCACCATGTCGAAGGCTACGGCTCGCGCCCGCTCGAGGTCGGCGGCGTGGGCCGCGTCGCCCGGCTCGGCGAGGAGGCCCAGGTAGATCTTCCAGTCGAGAGTCTTTACGAGGCCTCCTTTCATCTCGGGCTGCCCCGTATAGTCGCTCACCTTCACGAGAGCGCCGCCGTCGAGGGCGGCCGCGAGCGAGTTGTAAGTGCCGCCCGTCGAATAGAAGCGCGCCCCGGGACAGGCGGAGGCTATGCCTCGGGCAAAATCCGCGAGGCCTTCTTTGTCGTAGGCCGATACGAGGATGTGACGCAGGGCGACGAGGTCCTCCGCCTTCTCGACGGAATTAAACGCCATCGGCTTCCTCCTCGGCCCTCGATGTGACGAAGGCGTAGGCCGAGTGGTTGTGGATGCTCTCGAAGTTCTCGGCCTCGACCGAATAGCTGGGGAACTTCCCGAGGGCCGCGACCTTGCGGTAGACCTCGCGCACGAGGTCCTCGACGAAGCGAGGGTTGTCGAAGGCCCTCTCCGTGAGGAATTTCTCGTCTTCGCGCTTGAGGAGCGTATAGACCCCGCTCGAGGCCGAGTCCTCGACCAGGGCGACGAGATCCTCGATCCAGAAGAAGGGCCCGAGGGCGACGGTCAGGGTGACGATACCCCTCTGGTTGTGGGCCCCGTATTCCGAGATGGCCTTCGAGCAGGGGCAGACGGTCTGCACGGGCACGGAGACGGAGACATCGTACTCGCTTCCGCCTTCCCAGACCTTTCCCATGTACGCGCAGTCGTAGGAGACGACCGCGACCTGCCCCGAGACAGGAGCCTTCTTCTCGATGAAGTAGGGAAAACTGAGCTCGGCGTAGGCCGTCCGCGCCTCGAGGCTGGTCCGTATCTCGTCGAGCATGGCGAGGAAGCGGGGCATGGACAGATCGCCCCGATAGGCCTCGAAGACCTCGATGAAACGGCTCATGTGCGTGCCCTTGAAGTCATGCGGCAGGTCGGCGAAGAGGTTGACCGTGGCCGTGGTGTGCTGCTTGCCCCGGCTGCGGTCGAGGAGGGTGATCGGATAGCGCGCGCCCTTGACACCCACCTTCTGGATGGGTATCCGGCGGTCGTCCCTCATGGCCTGGACGTCTACCATGTCGGCTCTTCCCCCGAGACAGGAGGGGTC
This sequence comes from uncultured Treponemataceae bacterium, assembly GCA_964404145.1. Taxonomy (GTDB): domain Bacteria; phylum Spirochaetota; class Spirochaetia; order Treponematales; family Rectinemataceae; genus UBA1306. The sequence continues at coordinate 209,659 of CAYOIX010000003.1, read as the reverse complement.
CCGGCGGTCCGCGGAGCCGCGGAGGACTTCTCGGCGGCCGCGACGGTGTTGGCGAGCAGCATGGTCACCGTCATGGGGCCTACGCCTCCGGGGACCGGCGTGATCCATCCCGCCACTTCGGCGGCCGATGGGTAGTCCACGTCCCCGACCAGGCGGTAGCCTCGTCTGGATCCCGAGTCCTCGACCCTCGTCATGCCGACGTCGATCACGCAGGCGCCGGGCTTTATCATGTCGCCACTGACTAGCCCCGGAGATCCCGCGCAGGCGACGAGGATGTCGGCCTCGCGGCAACGCGCGCCGAGGTCCTTCGTGCCAGTGTGGCAGAGGGTGACCGTGGCGTTTATCGAACGGCGCGCGAAGAGGTTCATGAGCGGGCGTCCGACCAGCTCCGATCGCCCGATGACCACCGCTCGCGCGCCGCGGGTCTCGATCCCGTTTCGCTTGAGAAGCTCGATGACGCCGGCGGGGGTGCAGGGCAGGAAGCAGGGTTCCTCGAGGACTAGGCGGCCGACGTTGGCGGCGGTAAGGCCGTCCATGTCCTTCTCGGGGCTGATGGCCTCGATGACCCGGCGCTCGTCGAGATGCTTAGGGAGAGGTATCTGCACCAGGATGCCGTGCACGGCGGGATCCGCATTGCAGCGCCGGATGAGATCGAGGAGGGCCTCCTGGCCGGTATCGGCCGGCAAGCGTGCGCCGAGGCTCGCGATGCCCAGGTCGGCGCCGGAGCGCTCCTTGCCGGTCACGTAAGACAGGGACGCTGGGTCATCGCCTACCAGGATGACCGCGAGTCCCGGCACGACTCCTCGCGCCGCGAGCGAAGCTATCCTGGAGGCCAGCTCGCGCCTTATGTCCTCGGCAATTTTCCTGCCGTCTATAATGCGCGCCGCCATATGTCCTCCTTGAGCGAGGATCTTCGTCGAGCGGCCTCGCGCGACCGCGTTACAGGGCAAAGTCGAAGGCGGAATCCTTGAGAGGCGACTATATCGCCTAAAAGCCCCCAGTGGCAACGCCGTAGGCCAGTATTGCCGCTTCGTGAGGGATTGTTTATCATCATCGTAAACCGGTTTAGAACAGGAGAGCCCAGATTGGATACAAGGCCCGCCGCGCTTCGTTCGATATCAATATACCAAATTTTCGCGCGGAACTATTCGCCGGAAGGCACATTGCAGGCCGCCGCGGCGAGGCTGTCCGAGCCGGCCGCCCTCGGCTTCGATTTCGTCTATTTGACGCCCATCCATCCCATCGGAGTCGAGAAGCGCAAGGGAAGCCTCGGCAGTCCCTATGCTATAGCGGACTATCGCGCCGTCGATCCCCTCCTTGGCGGCGAGGCCGGACTTCGCACCTTCATTGACGAGGCCCATCGCCTAGGCCTGGGCGTCATCATGGACGTCGTCTACAACCATAGCTCCCCCGATGCCCCCCTCTCCCGCGAGCATCCGGAATGGTATTGGAGGGGTTCCGACGGGAGACTGGCTCCCCGGATCGCGGATTGGTCCGACGTGGTGGATCTCGATTACTCCAATCGGGCGCTTTGGGCCTATCAGATCGAGACACTCGAGAAGTGGGCGCGGTTCGGGGCGGACGGATTCCGCTGCGACGTGGCGAGCCTGGTGCCGCTGGAGTTCTGGGTCGAGGCCAGGCGGCGGCTCGCCCAAGTCAAGCCTCTGCTCTGGTTGGCGGAGAGCGTGCACATGGGCTTCGCGACCGAGTGTAGACGGCGCGGGCTCTACGCCGCGTCCGATCCCGAGCTCCACGCGGCCTTCGACATCAGCTACGATTATGACGGCAGGGCGGAGCTCGAGGCGTCCTGGAGGGGGGAGCGCAGCCTCGGATACTACCTCAAGCACCTCGAGGCTCAGGAGGCTCTCTATCCCGCGGATGCGGTCAAGCTTCGCTTCCTCGAGAATCACGACCAGGAAAGGGCGGCCGCCCGCTTCGGCCGGGGGGCCAGGCTGCGCAACTGGACCCTCTTTTCGATGCTCCTGCCGGGAGCGTACTTGGCCTATATGGGCCAGGAGCTGGCCGTGGAGCGCCGCATCGGCCTCTTCGATCGCGAGCCGATGAGGCCGGACGAGGGCGATCCCGCCTTTGGGCGCTTTTTCGCCGAGGCTCTATCCCTCACCAGGCGCATCAAAGCCGAGGCTCCCTTCTTCGATGCCAGGCTCCTTGGCGAAGGCGTCGTCCTCGCGGAGCGCCACGGGAAGGGTCGGCGCTACGCCGCCATCTTGAACCTGGACGGCCGCTCCGGCCGGCTCGGCCTTCCGGCAGGTCTCGAGCTCAAGGGGAGGCTCTTGATGGGGGAACCGCCCGAGGAGGGGGGCGGCTCGATCCTCCTCGGTCGAGAAGGACTCATCCTGGCCGCGCCATAACCTTAACCCTGCAAGCCGGCGAAGAAGTCCGCGAAGGCGAGCGCGCCTACCTCCAAAAGCTTGGGCGGCAGGATCAGACCGACGGTGAAGAAGGCTTCGCGCTCCATGTCGAAGAAATAGCCCGGATGGGTCCAGAGTCCTTTCTCGCGGAGCAGGCCGAGGGCGAGCTCCTCCTCCGGAAGGAAGCGCGGCGACTCTATGATGGCCGTCCAGCCTCCTTCGCAGCTGAGCACGCGATGCGGGGAATACGGGCCCTCGAGGATCCCCCGGAGGCTGGCCAAGTTGGCGCCCAGTCGCTCGCGGCAGGGTCGGGAGAAGGCATCGGCTTCTGACAGCAGCGACGGCAGGGCGTTCATGATCGGAGTCCCCGCCGAAAGGTAGGCGTCGGCGATTATCTCGAGCCTGCCGCGGGCTTCGTCCAGCTGGGGCCCGGGCCCCGAGGCGGCGATCCAGCCGAGCTTCGCTTGAGGCATGCCGAGCCGCTTCGAAAGGCCGTCGAGTACGAAGCAGAGCAGTTCCCCCTCGCCCAGGAACGAGGCATTCCCGGCGGCGACGCCCTCTACGGGAAAGCCAAAGAAGACTTCGTCGGATATGAGCGCGCAGGAGAAGCGACGGCAAAGAGCGACGAGAGCCTCCTTCTCATCGCCGCGGATATAGGAGCCGGTCGGATTGTTCGGATTGATCGCGACCAGGGCCTTGGCCCTTCCGCCCTCCAGGGATGCGCGCACCGAATCGAGGTCTATCCGCCATCCATGCGGGTGGATGTAATCCAGGCGATAGGGCCTGGCCTCGACGGCTTCGAGGCCGGCCAGGTACTCGAACAACGGATAACCGGGCTTCGGCACGAGGACCGCGTCACCCGGATCGCAAAGAAGCTTGAAAAGCCAGCCATAGGCCTCCGAAGTCGAGGAACAGAGGAATAAGTCGTCGGGACGGGGCGCCTTATCGCCGAAGCGGCCCGCGTACTCCGCGGCAAGGGCCTCGCGGGCCCTGAGCAGTCCCTTCGGATTCGGCTCGTAGCTCAGGTTCTCGGGATCCGAGAAGTTATCGAGCCTCGTTCGCGTTAGACCGACCTTGGTCGGGTTGCTCTCGGAGAAATCCAGGACGGGCAGGCCTCTGTCCCTTCTCCACTCGCGGAGGGCCGCCAGCGAATTCCCCGGGGCCGGCCATCCGAGTCTCGATGAAAAGCGTATATCCACGCGGCTACTATACCCGGCCGCTATTGACCTGAGCCAGAAGATCTATTATTAATTGATCATTCAATTAATATAGGAGCTTCAATGGCCAGAACCCGGGAAGCGGGTTTGAAAGATAGGATTCTCGACTCTGCCTTCGCCGTTTTCGGCGAGCTGGGATTCCAGTCGACAACCTTGAAGGAAATAGCCCGCGGGGCGGGTATTTCGGCGGGATCGGTGTATACCTACTTTCCCGACAAGGAGTCGCTCTTCAAGGCGGCCGTCAACCGGGGATGGGCCGTATTCATCCAGGAGCTCGAGATCATGAGCCGGGGCCGCTCCCTGCGCGACGAGAGGATAGCGGTCCTCCTGGACAGGGGATTCTCGACCCTAGGCGCCGCCCTCCCCCTTATCAGGGGGATGCTTTTCGAGGCAAGCAGGCTGAATCTCGTAAAACCCAATGTCGACAGGCTTTGCGAGGCGATCGGAGAGCTCCTCAAGCCGGACGAGGACAGCCCGCTCCGCGCCGCGTGGGATGCCGCCGCCTCCGAGAGACTTCTCCTAACCAGGATCATCATTCTCGGCGTGCTGAGCTCGGCCGCCCTCCTGCCGCCCTCTCCGGCGGCTTCCATAGAAAGTCTCAAGGAGGCTATCCGCACCTTGTTGACGACGACGAGTATGACGCTCGGCCAGACTGCGAAACAGATCGAATCCGGCGAGGCCCCACGTTGAAGAGAGACGCTCCGAGGAGCTGGACCGCCCGGTTCGCCCTCGTCCTCCTCCTCGCGGTCTCGGCCTTCTCGGCGAGGGCCGAAGGGGGGAGCGCCACCGTCCTTGACATCGGAAGGGCCCAGGCCCTGGCGCGCGATGCCTCGGACGAAGTCCTGGCGAAACAGGCCGCGGCCGAAGCGGCGCTGCGCTCGGTTGACGCGGCCCGGGCGAGCCTCTTCCCGAAGCTCAGCGGAAGCCTATCGGGAGCATACCTGCCGCAGCCGCCTGCGGGAGTCGATGTTCCGGCGGGTACCTTGGGAACGCTGCCTATTAGGAATCCACTGACAGGCGCATATTACCAATTACCGCCCAACGACATCGAGGTCGGCGGCTATACCAAGGACAGCTATTTCAAGGCCAGCCTCACCTTCACCCAGCCGATAATGGCCTGGGGCAAGATAAAGGCCGCGGTCGACCTCGCCTCCCTCGAGGCCCAGGTGGCCTCCATCGGGAGCGCCGGGGCATCCTTGGACGCGGTGCGAGCTGCGAACAGAGCCTATTTCTCGGCCAGGCTATCGAAGGAGAGCGTCGCCATCCTCGAAGAGCTCCGCTCCCTGGCCGCGGCGATCCTCGAAGACAGGAAATCGGCTCTGACCGAGGGGTTCGTCACCGAGGAGGATCTGCTGTCGTCGTCGGCCGATCTCGCCGCCCTCGACGCGAAGCTGGTCCAGGCCCGGGAAGGCGAAGCGAGCGCCCTCGAGGCGCTCGGCGTCCTGACGGGCCTCGACGCCTCCTCGGCGTCCTTGGTCTCCCCTTTCAGGGAGACCCTGCCTCCGCTTTCCGAGACGGAGCTCAAGGACGCGGCTTCCCTCGCCTTCTCCGACGTCGAAGTCGCCCGAGCGCGGCTATCGGAGGCGCGCAGGAAGGTCGACCTCGAACGCGGATCCTCCCTCTTCCTGCCGAACCTCACTTTTTTCGCGAGTATCGAGGCCCTGGGGCAGGATGTCCCCTTCTCGAGCCCGTCCTGGTGGGCGAATACCTGGAGTTGGGACCTGAGCCTCGGCATCGCGGCCAACGTCGACCTCTTCGACGGCGGCGCCTCGGCGGCGAGGCGGCGCGAGGCGGCGGCCGGCCTCGAGGCAGCGAGAGTCGGCGAGAGCGCCGCCGAAAAGGCCGCCCGGCTCCAGACGCGCCGCGCGATCGACGCCGCCCGCGGGGCCGAGGCCTCCCTCAGGGAGAAGGAGGCCAGCGCCGCCTGGGCCGCCGAGAAGCTGCGAAACGCCCGCGCTAAGGCGGCCGGTCAGGCGGCTTCGCGAGCCGAGCTCAACTCCCAGGCCATAGCCGAGGCGACGGCCAGGCTCGACCGCCTATATGCGCGATACGCGCTCGAGGAATCCCTGGCAGATCTCGAGCGGGTGGCCGGGAAGGACCTCCGCCTCGAGGGAGGGCCCCAGCGATGAGTCTCACCGAGCTGGCCGTAAAAAGGCCCACGGTCCTGTTCGCGATGTTCTCCCTCCTCATCGGCCTGGGCCTCATGGGCTATTTCAACCTCGGGGCCGACCTCTTCCCATCCACCAATACGCCCTTCGTCGGGGTGCACTCGCTCTACCCGGGCGCCGGCTCCAAGGAAATTGAGAGGGATCTGGTCAAGCCGATGGAGGACGCCGTCTCAAGTCTCCCGGGGATCAAGACCATACGCTCGACCTCGGGCGAGGGCTTCGGGATGACGGTGATGCAGTTCACGATGGATACGGACCCGGATACGGCGGTGAACGACGTGCAGAAGGCGATCGACGCCATGGTCGACAAGCTCCCCGCCGATTCCACCCGGCCGATAGTGCGCAAGTACGATCTCGGGGCGAGGCCCATCCTGGTTCTCAGCCTCGGCGCGTCCGGGAAGGCCGCCGAGACGCCCTACGAGGAGCTGCGCGCCCGCGCCGAGACGGTCCAGAAGGCGATCGAGAACGTGAACGGCGTGGGTCAGGTGACCCTCCTCGGCGCCCCCAAGCGCGAGCTCCGGATCAACCTGGACAGAACCGCGCTCGACTCCTACGGCATCCGGCTCCAGAGCCTGATCGGCTTCCTCAAGTCCAGCAACCTCAACATGCCCGCCGGCCTCCTGCGCCAGGACGGCCTCGTGAGGACCCTGCGCGTGGTCGGGGAATTCTCATCCGCGGGCGAAGTGGGTCGATTCCTCGTCCCATTGCCCAGAGGAGGGTCGGTGCCTCTCGGCGAGATAGCCACGGTCGAGATGGGCTATCCCGAAGACGCGGGGTCGATACGGATGGACGGCCGGAGCGCCATCGGCCTGCTGGTCGTCAAGGCGAGCGACGCCAATGTGGTGGCCGTGACGCATAGGATCAAGCGTATCCTCGCGGCCCAGGCCGCCGATCTCCCGCCCGGGATGTCCCTTTCCATCGCGTCCGACCAGACGACCTTCATCGAGTCCTCCCTCTCGGAGACCATGCGAGACCTCCTCCTCGGCATCGCGGTCACCGGCCTCGTCCTCTTCCTCTTCCTGAGGGAATGGCGCTCCTCCCTCATCGTCATCGTCGCCATCCCCAGCTCCCTTGTCTCGACCTTCTTCATGATGTACGTCATGAAGTTCACGCTCAACATCGTCTCCACCATGGCCCTCGCGCTCTGCATCGGCATACTTGTCGACGATTCGATCGTGGTGCTCGAGAACATCGACCGCCACCTGAAGCTCGGCCAGGAGCCGCGTCTGGCCGCGATCGACGGCCGGCGCGAGATAGCGATGGCGGCCATCGCCATAACCCTCTGCGATGTCGTCGTCTTCGCGCCCGTGGCCTTCCTGGGCGATCTCGTAGGCCAGTTCTTCAGGCAGTTCGGACTCACCGTGGTCTTCGCGACCCTCTTCTCCCTCTTCGTCTCCTTCACCATGACGCCGGCCCTCGCTTCGCGCCTCCTCGGGAGGGGAAGGAGGACCGAGAAGGCGGCCGCGGAGCCCGGGGAGGCACCGCGGATGTCATTCTTCGAAAGGCGGGTCAAGGGAGGCTATCGCGCCCTCCTCGGCCTTGCCCTCGACCACCGCGGCGCAATGATCGCCCTGGTCGTGCTCCTCTTCGCGGGGAGTCTCTCCCTCATACCCCTCGGCCTCGTCCCGACCGAGTTCATGCCGCCCTTCGACCAAGGCAAGATCCTCGTGGACATCGCCCTCGACGGCGGGGCCGACCTCGCCAGGACCGACGCCGCGGTCGACGCCGTCGAGAGGCACCTCCTCGCGATGCCCGAGACCCGCGACGTCTTCAGCCAGATAGGGACGGATGCCGGGGAGAACCACGCCGAGCTCACCGTGAAGCTGAAGGACAGGCGAGATCGGAGGAAGGGTCAGGCGGAGGTGGCCCGGGAGCTGCGCGCCTGGGGAGCGGGGCTCCCGGGAATAAGCTTCTCGGCGACCGAGCAGTCGATTATCGAGCAGACATCCGCCGAGGGCGACAAGTCGTTGATAATCAACGTGAGGGGGCCCGATCGCGCCGTGATCGCCATGCTGGCCGACGAGCTCGAGACTATAGTCAAGGCGACTCCGGGCGCAGTGGACGTCGACGACTCGATGCGCTCGCGGCGCACCGAGCTCTCCGTCAGGATCGACCGCGTGGCCCTGAGCCGCTATGGCATCCTCGTGAGCGACGCCGCGCTCGCGCTCCGGACCGCCCTCGCGGGGACCAAGGCGGGAATCCTCAGGAGCGCGGGGGACGAGTACGACATCCTGCTCAGGTTCCAGCCGAGGCAGGTCAGGACTCCGCTCGACATCGGATCCATCCGCATCGCCAACCCCGCGGGGATGCAGGTCTCCGTGGCCCAGATCGCGACGATCGGGCGGGACGACGCGCCCAACCAGCTCACGAGGGCGGACCGCACAAATGTCGCGACGATAATGGCGAACCTCCAGGGAAGGGCGCTCGGCGCGGTGACGGCCGACATCAAGCGCGCCATCAGGGAACGCCCGGTCCCGAAGGAGTACACTTTCGACTTCAAGGGCGATACATCCGTAATGGGCGATTCCTTCACCTCGCTCTCCTGGGCCCTCGCGGCCTCCCTGATCCTGGTCTACCTCGTGCTCCTCGTGCTCTACGATTCCTTCCTGACTCCGCTCATCCGCATGCTCTCCCTGCCGGCGGGGATCATCGGCGGCCTCGCGGCCCTCGCCCTGACAGGAAAGGCGATCAACATCGTGACCTTCATAGGCATAATCATGCTCGACGGCCTCGCCTCGAAGAACGGCACCCTCCTCATAGACTACGCGAACACGCTCATGAAACGGGGCCTCGGTCTGCGCGAGGCCCTCGTCGAATCGGGATCGACGAGGCTCCGCCCCATCGTCATGACCTCGGCGACCATGGTAGTGGGCATGCTGCCGCTGGCCCTCTCGTCGGGGTCGAGCTCAGAGATAAAGTCCGGCATGGCGATCCTGCTCATAGGAGGCCTCGTGACTTCGACGATAATCTCCCCACTGCTGCTTCCCGTGGCCTATACGCTCATAGACGAGGCCCGTCGCCGCGGAGCGGCGCGCGGAGCGGCGCGCGGAGCGGCGCGCGGAGCCTTGCGCCGCGCGGGGCGGTCCTCCCCCGGATGCCCGCCCGCCGGCGAAGCAGCATGCCCAGCCAAGCCCGAGGCCCTTCCGTGAGGCGCGCGCTGGCGGCCCTCCTTGCGGCGGCCCTCGCCCTCGCCTTCGCGTCCTGCGTCAGGCGCGCGGAGACGGTCGCGGGCAGGCCCCGCCTCGTCTCCGCCGAGCCCGCGCTGCGCAGGGACCTAGCCCTCTCGGCGGAATATGCCGCCAGCATCGCGCCGGAGCTGGAAGTGAATATCACACCCAAGGTGGGAGGCAAGGTCGCGGCCGTCCTCGTCGAGGTGGGCATGGCAGTGGACCGAGGGCAGGCCCTCTGCTCCCTCGACGCCTCGGACTACGAGGCCGAGTACAGACAGGCCTCGGCGGCCCTCGGTAGCGCCGAAGCCTCGCTCACCCGGACGAGCGACTCGGGACTCGAGCAGCAGACGCTCGAGGCCGAATCCGCCGCCGACCAGGCCGGCGTCGCCTACGACGAGGCTAAGAGCGCCTATGACCGGACGAAGCGGCTCTACGACGGAGGCTCCGTCCCGCGCCAGCAGCTAGAGGACGTCGAAACGCGGTTCAAGGCGGCGGGGATCCGGCGCGACGCCGCGGACAAGGACCTCGCCCTCGTCCGGGACAAGGCGGGCACGCAGGCGAACGAGATAGCCTCGAGCCAGGTGGATCAGGCCCGGGCCCAGGCGGACCTCGCGAAGAGCCGGCTCGACGCGACCGTGATCCGCTCGCCCATCGCGGGCAGGATCTCGTATCGCAACGTGGAGGCCGGGGAATTCGTCGACAGCGCGACTCTCGCCTTCGTCGTCATCGATGAGCGCCGGGTGATCGCCGAGGCAGGGCTCTCCGAGCGTGTCGTGGGCCGCGTGAGGAAGGGTATGACCATGGAACTGGCGGTCCCCGCCCTGGAGGCGGCGGCGCAGGGCGGGGAGAAGGTGAGCGGCACGGTGGACTCGGTGAGCCCCGCGGCCGATCCGAGGAGCATGCTCTACGCGGTGAGGCTCCTCGTGCCGAATCCCGACGGCAGGCTGCGCGGCGGCATGCTCGCGAGGCTTCGGGTCCCCATAGAGACGAAGCTCGGGGCCCTACTCGTGCCCGAACGGGCGACCTTCTCGGAGAACGGCGCCGATTACGTCATGGTGGCGGTGTCTTCCCCGGAGACCGCGGGCGCAGCCCGCCTGGGGAAGGCGGCGAAGCGCCTCGTGAAGCTCGGCGAGAGCGACGGCTCCAGCGTCGAGGCGCTGGAGGGGCTCTCCGAAGGCGAGCTGGTGATCACCGCCGGCCAGGAATTCCTCGGGGACGGAGATCCGGTCGCGATAGCCCCCGAAGCGCCGGCCCTCAAGTGACGACGGTAAGGGCCGCGAGGGCGAGGAAGGCCAGGGCCAGCGCGAGCTTCACCTTGCCGAGATGGCTCTGGAAGAGCGAGGTGATGCGCTTCGAGCTTACGCCGAGGTAGCTGGCCGCGAACACGACGATGAGAGGGGCGATGAAACAGAGATTGTACGCGAGGAGGAGGCCGAGGGCGTCGGCCCTCCTAAGCGCCCTAGCCAGATAGGCGAGGGTCGGCAGGTAGACCTGGGCCGTGCAGGCGAACTCGAAGATGGAAACGAGGAAGCCCATCGCCAGCGAGCTTCCGGCGAGGGCGAGGGTCTTGGCCCTCGTCCGTATCGAGGCATGGATCTTCAGCTTGAGAGAGTCGGGGAGCTGCAGGACCATTTCGGAGGGCTTGCCCGCCCGGATCCGCGTATAGTCGTAGACGCTCAAGACCGCGAAGGCGATGAGGAGGGCGAATACGATCCATCGCAGGAGGACGGAGATCAGCGAGACCGCGCTCGCGGCCCTCATCGCCGCGAAGAGACCGAGTCCAACGCCGAGATAGGTGAGGAATACGCTCAGCGTGAAGAGTGCTCCTATAACGAGCACCTCGCGCCTTCCCCTCCCCGCGAGGGCGAGGGAGGCGAGGAGGAAGACGAGGGTGGTGAACGCGCAGGGATTGATCCCGTCGATGAGGCCCGCAGCCATGACGGGAAGGATCGCGAGCCGCACCGCGCTCGCGGCCGAAGCCGCGCTCGTCTCCGGCCATGCGGGCCCGCCCGGAGCCTGGGCCCTCTTCGGTCCTCCGCTCCAAGGCACCGCCAAGGCGAGCGATCCACCCGCGGCGCGCGTGACAAGGAGGCCGGGCAAGCGCGCGCGGATCTCCGCATCCCCCTGGAGGAGGACGCTTTCCAGGCGCAGCGCGGGAATCTCCCTGACGGTCGCACCGATGGAAGCGGCGAAGGCCTCGAGCTCTTCGTAGGTCGTGCCGTTGAGCAGGTCTCGCCGGTCTATCGCGATCCGGACTCCGTAGCGCTGCTCGAGCTTGGGGATCTCGGTCCCTAGGAACTCCTCGCAGGAGCGGCAGCCGGGCGTATAGTAGTATCGCATCCGTACGAGGCCCGAAGCCGCCGGCGCGAGGCCGGATCCATCGCCTGGCGCGCCGGCGGGAACGCCGGGCTCGCCGCTCGCGGAGCCGCCTACCGCGCCGCCCATCGACCTGTCCACGCGCACGACGCCGCTCAAGAGATAGTACAGCGCCTTTTCGCCGATTACGTCGGTCCGTACGATATAGCCCCGCTCCGTGATCCCGGAATCGTCCTTCGAATCGAAACTCAGAGCGAAGGAGGCAAGGGCTCCGGGCTCGAGCCTGGCCTTCGCCGGCGAGACGGTCAGGCAGGTGCAGGTAGGCACGAAGGTCAGCTCCACCGCATCGGTTCCGTGGTTGACGGCAACGACCTTGGTCCTCGCGACATCGCCCTGCTCGATCATGCCGTAATCCCACTTGGGAGGCGTGAACTCGATGCGCGAGCGACCTTGCCCGGAAAGGCCGCAGCCGATGGCGAGCAGGGAAGAGAGGATGAGCGCCGGTCGGTTTTTCACGGCGTGAGTCTATATACCGAAGCCTGCCATGTATAGATGCGGAGCTATCCGCGCTGATCTCCGCTTGACAAGGAATACTATAGGTGGTAACTCTTTACAATGTTCCGCAAATTCATCACTAGCCGGGTAATGATTCCGGTCCTGCTCTGCCTTCAAGTCCTCCCGCTTATTGTCTTCCCTTTAAGCACCTTCACCCTCGCGACCCAGGAATGGTGGCTTCCCGCCTTTCTGACCCTTCTAACCGTCATCTCGCTCCTTCAGGTGCTGGTGCGCCGCGAGCCCGCGACCTGGCCCTGGTATCTGCTATCCTTCGCCCAGGGCCTCAACATCATAAGCCGCATGATGATGCTCTTTCCCCACGCGACGGTCACCGAAGGCGGCGGGACCCTGATCGCCAATGGCCCCTACCTGACCATAACCTTCGCAGCGATGCTCTTTTCCGCTTTCGAGATATGGTATTGCGACCTGCCGGAGCTGCGCCAGAAGCTGGCCGCACGAAGTCTCGCGAAAGCGCCCGCTTGAACTTGCCGAAGGTGGATCGTAGAGAAGTACCCTCTCGGCGATGGATTTCGAAGACCTTCTTACGGATTCGTAGGAAAATCGCAATTCCTGCGAGTATGTAGTACTTGACAGGTAAAAAAAGGAAAGCATATTTTTGAAGCCAGTTTTTAAGGAGGAAGGTATGAAGCGTATTCTGACCATCGCTCTCGTCCTGGTCCTTGCGGTGCTAGCGGCCGGGGCCGCGGACCTCAAGGTAGCCGTCCTGGCTCCCTTGTCCGGCGCCGTGCCCTCGTTCGGCCTCTCGACGAAAGAGGGCGCCCTGCTTGCCATCACTGAATGGAACGCCAAGGGCGGAGTCCTCGGGATGAACATCGTCCCCATCGTCGAGGATAGCCAGTGCGATGCGGCGGCCGCGACCAACGCGGCGAACAAGGTCATCAATCAGGATGGCGTGAAGTTCATCATCGGCGAAGTGTGCTCCAGCGCCTCGATCCCCGTCTCCGAGATCGCGGGGCCCGCCAAGGTCATCGAGATCAGCCCGACCTCCACTAACCCGAACGTCACGGTGGACAAGAACGGGAAGGTCAAGGACTTCATCTTCCGCGCCTGCTATATCGATCCCTTCCAGGGCGGCATCCTCGCCCAGTTCTCCAATACCAGGCTCAAGGCCAAGAAAGCCTTCATCATGTACGACCAGGGCAACGACTACACCATCGGCCTCGCGACCGCCTTCGAGGCGAAGTTCAAGGCCATGGGCGGAGCCATCGTCGGCAAGGAGACCTACACCAAGACCGATACCGACTTCTCCGCCATCCTCGCGAAGATCAAGGACGCGAAGCCCCAAGTCGTCCTCCTTCCCGACTACTACAACATCGTCAACCTCGTGACCAAGCAGGCCAAGGAGAAGGGCATCACCGTCCCCTTCGTGGGCGGCGACGGATGGGATTCGTCCGACCTCGACCTCGCGGCCTCCGACGGCTGCTATTACACGAACCACTATTCCAAGGACGATCCCCGCCCCGAGGTGCAGAACTTCCTCAAAGCCTACGCGGCCGCCTATAAGGACGATTCCGGCAAGGGCAAGGTGCCGGACGCCCTCGCGGTCCTCGCCTACGATGCCACCAACCTGCTCTTCGCCTCCATCAAGGCCGCGGGCAAGGCCGACACCACCGCCGTCAAGACGGCCCTCGAGAAGATCAGCTACAAGGCCGTTTCCGGAAAGATCACCTTCGACAAGCTGCACAACCCCGTCAAGGCCCTGACCATCCTCTCCATCAAGGGTGGGAAGATCAACTTCGACTCAGTCGTTCAGCCTTAATTCCAACAGATTACCAAACGCGGGGAGAGGGCAAGCGTCGAGGCTCACAAGCCTCGCGGCTTGTCCTCTCTCTTTGAAACGACCTTCGAAGAGGTAGCGTCAATGCCAGCTAGCACCGTTCCATCGAAAGCCAAGACCGTCCCCCCGCAGGCGCGGCGCGGCCCGCCCCTCGCCTGGGTAGGCTGGACCTTCCTCATTCTCATGGGCGCAGTGACGGTCGTCTACATCGCCAGCAAGGCATGGTCCAACCCGACGCTCTTCCTGCAGAACCTACTGGACGGGCTCAAGCTCGGCTTCGTCTACGCCCTCATAGCCCTCGGCTACACGATGGTCTATGGAATCGTCAAACTCATCAACTTCGCCCACGGCGACGTCTTCATGGTGGGCGCCTTCACGAGCTTTTACGCGGTCAGCCGCTTCAACCTCCACCGCTGGCCCGAGGCCGTGTTCCCCGGCGTCGCGCCGGCCCTCTCCATCGTCATAGGCTCCCTGACTGTAATGCTCCTGTCCATGGCGGTCTGCGTCATCCTAGCCGTGACGATAGAGCGCGTGGCCTATAAGCCCCTTCGAGACGCGCCCCGCATCGCTGCCCTCATCACGGCGATCGGCGTCTCGTTCTTCCTCGAATTCTTCGGAGCCCTGCCCTTCGTCTTCTCCGGGCGCTTCATACCCTACAAGGCTCCCTTCCCCACGACGGCCTGGTACGTCAAGGACGGGATACATCCCATCGTATCGGGCACCGCCTCTCCGGACAATACTATCTCGTTCTCAAATATCTTCCTCTTTATAGCCGCCGCCTCCATCCTCGTGCAGATTCTGCTGCAGTTCATAGTCAAGCGCACGAAGGTCGGCATAGCGATGCGCGCCTCGTCCTATGACAAGCCGACCGCCAGGCTCATGGGCATAAACGTCGACCAGATCATCTCGTTCACGTTCGCGATAGGCGCCGCCTTCGCGGGGCTGGGAGGGGTGCTCTATGCGATCGCCTATTCCTCCATCTGGACCCAGCTCGGCATCCTCCCCGGCCTCAAGGCCTTCGTGGCCGCCGTCCTCGGCGGCATCGGCAGCATTCCGGGCGCCTTCGTCGGGGCACTCATCATGGGCCAGGCCGAGGCCATGACCATGAGCTACATATCCACACCCATGCGCGACGCCGTCGCTTTTACCATCCTCATCATCGTCCTCCTCGTGAAGCCGACCGGTCTGTTCGGCGAGCCCGCGCAGGAAAAGGCTTAGGGGGCGGCCATGGAACTCGGATACCTCGCCGGCACCATCGTCAAGATGATCGCCCTGGTCGCCTGGATCTACGGCCTTCTCTGGGGGCTGGGGCGCAAGAGGATCTGGCAGAAGTCGGCGACCCTCGTCCTGGCCTTCGGGGTCATTCAGGCGGTCATCTGGACCAGGATAGGGGACTTCGCCCTCTTCTCGGCCTTCGACCAGGGCCTTCTATTCCAGGCCATCACCATGACGATGGTCGCCCTGGGCCTCAATCTGATCTACGGCTTCAACGGCCAATTCAGCCTCGCCCAATGGGGCTTCTACGGAATCGGAGCCTATTGCTCCGCGGACATTACCTACCGATGGACCAACGGCGACGCCAGCGGCCTCATAGTCGTCGGCCTGGGCGTAATTCTCGGAGCCCTGGCCCTGGTCGGCGTCGGGAAACTGCTCAAGAAAAAGCGCGGCGTGCCCGTCCTCTCGGCCTTTACTTTCTATCTCTTCGCCCTGGTGGCTGTGGGTTTGGCGGCCGTATGGCTCGGAAGCATGCTCTCTCCGCTCTGCGCTCCCCTCTTCGGGACGCCCGACGCGCCTGGTCCCCTGGCATCACCCATCGCCCTCCAGGCGGTATTCTTCCTGTCGGTGATCTTCGCCGGCGCCTTCGCGGCGGAGGTGAGCTTCCTCTTCGGCCTGCCGGTCCTGAGTCTGGGATCCGACTATTTCGGGATCGCGACCCTGGGCTTCGCGATCGTCGTGAAGACCCTCCTCGTCAACTCGGACACGATACTCGGTTTCAAGGAAATGAAGGGCGGACGCGGAATGCTCGGCATTCCCAAGGTCACATCCTGGGCCTGGGCCTTCATATTCCTCGTCATCGTCATCGTCATTATAAGGAATTTCATCAGATCGAGCACCGGCCGAGCGACCCTCGCGGTCAGGGAGGACGAGATCGCGGCCCGTGCCATGGGCATAGACGTGGCCGGCAACAAGCTCCTCGCCTTCGTCGTCGGAAGTTTCGTCGCCGGCATCGGCGGCGCCATCTACGCCCATTACATGGGTTTCCTCGCGCCGGCCAGCTTCGATTTCATAGCAGGCTTCAATCCTTTGATCATCGTCGTATTCGGGGGGCTCGGCAGCATGACGGGCACCATAGCAGCCGCCTTCGGCTGGATATTCTTCCTCGAGGGCTTCCTGCGCATCCTCCTGGGACAGCTCGGCACCGATGCACCCTCCTGGCGCTTCGTCCTCTATCCGATAGCCCTGCTCCTCCTCATGCTTGTCAGACCGCAGGGCCTCTTGGGCACCGTGGAGTGGGGCTTCTTCAGAGCAGAGGGGGCGCGCAAGCGCCTGAAGCAGGCCCTGGGCGCCGTCCAACGGGCAGGCGCCCAAAAGGCGGGAGAGTAATATGGCCGGCATCAATACTGGCGACGACATCCTGGTAATGACGGATACCGTCAAGGCCTTCGGCGGCCTCCTTGCGGTCAAGGACTTCAACCTGAGACTTCCGCGAGGCTGCCTTCAGGGGCTCATCGGTCCGAACGGGGCGGGTAAGACCACAGCCTTCAACCTGATCACCGGCATCATCCCCCTCACTTCGGGCTCGGTGGAGTTCAAGGGCGAGCGCATCGACGGGCTCGAGCCTTTCGAGGTGACCCGGCTGGGCATCGCCCGCACCTTCCAGAATATCCGCCTCTTCTCGAACCTCTCCGTCCTCGACAATGTGCGCATCGCATACCACGCGCACGCGGGGTATTCCCTAGGCGACAGCATCCTCCGAACGAGGCGCTATACGCAGCACGAGAAGGAGCTTACGGACAAGGCGCTCGACTTTCTCTCGATATTCAAGCTCGAGGACATCGCGGACGAGATTGCGAAGAATCTCCCCTACGGCCAGCAGCGGCGGGTCGAGATCGCGCGGGCCCTCGCCTGCGCCCCGAGCCTCCTCCTCCTCGACGAGCCCGCCGCGGGGATGAATCCCCGCGAGATCCTCGAGCTCATGGACCTAATCCATTTCATAAAAGGTCGCTTCGATCTCACGATCCTCCTCATCGAGCACCAGATGCGCGTCGTGATGGGCATCTGCGAATACCTCACGGTGATGGACTTCGGCGAAGTCATCGCGCGGGGTACGCCGAAGGAAATCCAGAACAATGAGACGGTCATAGAGGCCTACCTCGGGAAAGGAGCCGGCAAAAGTGCTGCGAGTTGAGAACCTCCACGTCTTCTATGGCGCGATCCACGCGCTACAGGGCGTTTCGTTCAACGTCGAGAAAGGCGAGATAGTCACCCTCATTGGCGCCAACGGCGCCGGCAAATCGACCATTCTCCGCTCGCTCTCGGGCGTACTCAGGCCGCGGGACGGCTCGATCTCCTTCAACGGTCAGGAGATCACCACGGTCCCGGCCGAGAGGATAGTGAAGATGGGCATGAGCCACGTCCCCGAGGGGCGCAGGATCTTCGCCCCCCTCACGGTCAAGGAAAATATCATGATGGGCGCCTATACGCGCAGCGACCCGGTCGAGATCCAATCGACTCTCGAGCGCGCCTACAAGAGCTTCCCACGCCTCAAGGAGCGGGAGGGCCAATACGGCGGCACGCTGTCGGGGGGCGAGCAGCAGATGCTCGCGATGGCGCGCGCCCTCATGTCGAGACCGAGTCTCCTCCTCCTCGACGAGCCGTCCATGGGTCTCTCGCCTATACTGGTCGAGGAGATCTTCAAGATCATCGTCGAGATCAACAAGCAGGGCACGAGCATCCTCCTCGTCGAGCAGAACGCGCAGATGGCCCTATCGATAGCGAATCGCGCCTACGTGCTCGAAACGGGAAGCATCGTCCTTTCCGGAGAGGCCAGGGACATCGCGAGCAATCCCGACGTCAAGAAGGCCTATCTGGGCATCTAGGCCTGCGTCGCGCCAGATGAAGGACCTCGCAGCGATCTGCGAGGTCCTTCGCTCGGCAAGGAAATTTATTGTATGAGGGCCTCATGCCCCTGTTCTTCGAAACAGAGTGCGCTGCGAGCTGCGTGGAATGAGTCCTTCCTCCGAATCAGCCGAGGTTGTCCCGCACCGCGCTCTCGGAGGCCTCGGGCGTTTCTCCCCTGCGGGCCGCGTAGTCGGCCAGCTGGTCCGCGCCGATCCTTCCGATCGCGAAGTATTTCGCCTCGGGCCGGCTGAAGAGGAAGCCCGAGACCGAGGCCGCGGGCATCATCATGTAGCTTTCGGTCAGGCTCATGCCGATCCGCTCCTTCGCCCCGAGGAGCTCGAGTATGGCGGCCTTGTCCCTGTGGTCGGGGCAGGAAGGGTAGCCTGGAGCGGGCCTGATGCCGCGGTAGCCGCCTTTGTGCAGCTCCTCGGGCGCCAGCGACTCGTCCGCGGCGTATCCCCAGATCCGCCGCCTGACGTCTTGATGCAGCATCTCGCCGAGGGCCTCGGCGAGCCGATCGCAAAGTATCTTGCTCATTATCGCGCCGAAGTCGTCGCCGGCCGCCTCGAGCCTTCGCGTCACCGCGTCGAGGCCTATGCCCGCGGTGACCGCGAAGAGGCCCACCCAATCGCGCGGGCCGCCTTCCGGCGCGAGGTAATCGGCTAGGCAGAGATGGGGACTGCCGTCCTCCTTGACTCGTTGCTGGCGGAGGAAGGGGATGCGGATACGCTCCGAAGCGCGCGATTCGTCGGCGTAGATGACCATGTCGTCGCCGCTCGAGGAGGCGGGCAGCATCGCGCAAAGCCCCGCCGCGGAGACCAGACCCTCGGCTTCCATCCGCTCCAGCATCTCGCGCGCCTCGCGCCGGAGCCTGCGCGCCTCGGGCCCCTGCTCCGGATCGTCGAGTATCTCGGGATAGGGCTTCTTCATCGACCACTCGTAAAAGAAAAAGCCCCAATCGATGTAGGGAACGAGCTCGCCCAGGCTCGGCCGAAGCTCGACGATCCCCTTGACACCGGGCTCGGGCGGGGTATAGCTCGCGAGATCGAAGCGCGGGGCCTTTCCGCGGGCTTCCCTCAGGGGCAGGCGGCGAGCCGCCTCCGCCTTCTCGAGGTGCGTCTCCCTCAGCCTTCCGTGCGACGACGCGAGCTCGACTGCGTAGGCCGCCCTGCCCTCGGGATCGAGAAGGCGCTCGAAGACGCCCGGCGCGATCGAAGCGTCGCGAACGTTCACCACGGGCCCCGAGTAGGCCGGCGCGATCTTCAGGGCCGTATGCGTCGGGCTGGTGGCCGCGCCCCCGACGACCAGGGGAATGGACATGCCCCGCCTCTCCATCTCCCGAGCGACGCGCGCCATTTCCTCGAGCGAGGGCGTTATCAGGCCGGAGAGGCCGACCGCCGCCGCGCCCAGGCGCTCGGCCTCTCCGAGGATGAGCTCGCAGGGAGTCATCACGCCGAGGTCGACCATCTCGTAGCCGTTGCACTCGAGGACCACCGAAACGATGTTCTTCCCGATATCGTGGACGTCGCCCTTCACGGTGGCGATGACTATCTTGCCCCGGGTCGCGATATCGCCCTTGCCGTCCTTCAGGTAGGGCAGGAGGACCGCCACCGCCGCCTTCATCACTCGGGCGCTCTTTACGACCTGGGGTAGGAACATCTTGCCCGCGCCGAAGAGATCGCCCACCTTGTTCATCCCAGCCATGAGCGGACCAGAAATTACCTCGAGGGCGCCGCCGAGCGCGAGCCGAGCCTCGTCGGCGTCGGGAGCGGCCCATTCGGAGACTCCGTTGACGAGGGCGTGGACGAGCCTCTCGGAGGGCGAGCGGCTCCGCCATTCCGGCTCGGCCGCCTCGTCCTGGCCGGATCGGCCGCTCAAGCCGGCCGCCGCCTCCAGGAGGCGCTCGGTGGCGTCGGGGCGCCTGTCGAGGAGGAGGTCTTCGATTCTCTCGCGCAGGGAGCTTTCGATCTCGTCGTAGACTCCGAGGGAAGCGGGATTGACGATGCCCATGTCCATGCCCGCGGCCTTGGCGTGATAGAGGAAGACCGTATGGATGGCCTCGCGGAGCCCGTCGTTCCCCCGGAACGAGAAGGAGACGTTGGATACGCCTCCGGAGACGAGGGCTCCCGGCAGTTTCCGCTTGATGAGCCTCGTCGCTTCGAGGAAGTCGAGGGCGTATCGGCGGTGCTCCTCGATGCCCGTGCCCACGGCGAAAATGTTAGGGTCGAGGATGATGTCCTCTCCCTCGTATCCCGCCTGGTCCACCAGGAGGCGGTAGGCCCGCTCGAGTATCGACAGCCGCCGCTCGAGCGTCGCGGCCTGGCCAGCTTCGTCGAAGGCCATCACGACCACGGCTGCGCCGTACTTGGCGATCTCGCGCGCCTTCTCGAGGAAGGGGCCCTCGCCTTCCTTGAGGCTTATGGAGTTGACGATGCACTTGCCCTGCACGCAGCGCAGCCCGGCGAGCACGGTGCCGAAATCCGAGGAGTCTATCATCGCCGGCACCCGGGCCAGGGCGGGCTCCACGGCGGCTATGTTCAGGAAGGCTCTCATCTCCGCTGCGGGGTCGATGAGGGGATCGTCCATGTTGACGTCGACAGCCTGGGCGCCGGCCTCGACCTGCTCCGTTGCGACCCTGACCGCCTCCTCGCGCCTCCCCTCCCGGACCAGCCTGGCGAATTTCCTCGAGCCGGAGACGTTCGCCCTTTCGCTGACGTTGACGAAGAGGCTTCCGGGTCCGATATCCAGGGCCTCGAGGCCCGACAGGGAAGTTATGCGACGCCGTTCCGGTATGCGTCGCGGTGGGATCCCGGAGAGGGCCGCCGCCATGGCCGCGATGTGCGCGGGCGTCGAGCCGCAGCATCCTCCCGCGATGTTCAGGCCCACTTCCCGCGCGAAGCGCGAGAAAGCGGCGGCGAAGAGCCCGGGGCTCTCGTCGTAGCCGCCCTCGGCGTTGGGAAGGCCCGCGTTCGGGTAGACGCTGAGAGCGAAGGGCGAGATGGCCGCCATGTCCTCGGCTTTCGAGAGCAGGGCCTCCACGCCCAGGGAGCAGTTGAGGCCGACGGCGAAGGGCTTCGCGTGCGCCACCGACGCGAGGAACGCGGCCGGCGTCTGGCCCGAGAGGGTCCGCCCCGCGTTGTCCACGATGGTCCCGGAGATCATGATCGGCCAGCGCGCGCCCTTCTCCTCGAAGATCGAGAGCAGCGCGTGGATGGCCGCCTTGGCGTTGAGAGTGTCGAAGACCGTCTCCACTAGGAGGATATCGACGCCTCCCTCGATGAGGGCCGTGGCCTCCTCGCGGTAGGCGGCGGACATCTCCTCGAAGCCGAGGGCCCGGCGGGCCGGATCGGACGCGTCGGGGGAGACGGACAAAGTCTTGCTCGTGGGCCCCAGGGAGCCCGCGACGAAGCGCCTGCGGGCCGGGTCCCGCGAAGTGAAATCGTCGGCGGCGCGCCTCGCGATCCGAGCCGACTCCCTCGCCATGTCCGCGGCGAATCCCGCCGCGCCGTAGTCGGCCTGGCTGATCCGCGTCGCCCCGAAGCTGTTGGTCGTGATTATATCCGAGCCCGCCTCGAGATAGGCGCGGTGCACGCCCGACGGCGCCTCGGGACGGCTCAACGAGAGAGCGTCGTTGTCGCCCATGAGCGCCCGGCCGTGGTCGGCGAGGGGGCCGCCGCGGAAATCCTCCTCGCCGAGGCCCAGGCCCTGGAGCATGGAGCCCATCGCCCCGTCGAGGAGGAGTATGCGGTCCTGCGCGGCTTCTTCCAGCGCGACGTAGGCCTCTGTCTTCTGCATGCAATGAATTATATACGAGCGCCAGGGGCAGGGAAAGCCCCACCCATCCCGAGGATTCTGTCGTCGATATTTCCGCGAACGTTTATTCCATCCTGCGGTTTTTCTGCTACAATCGATCCGCTCTCCTTTTTTTAATCCACGCCCGCTCGAGCCCCAACCCATGGTTTGGGGCTCGACATCCGCCGCCGTCGATCCGCCGCGCACCCGGCGGAACCACCGCCCCGATGGGACCCGCAATGAAGGAGATAGACATGGCCGAAGGTGGGGAAAGGACGATCCTCCTCGTGGAGGACGAATCGCTGATAGCGCTGGGCGAGAAGAGGTCCCTCGAAGGGTACGGCTACCGGGTGATCGTCGCGAATACCGGCGAGAAGGCCGTCGGGCTTTTCGAGGAGGGCGTTCCCATCGACCTGGTCCTTATGGATATCAATCTCGGGAAGGGCATGGACGGTACAGAGTCCGCCCGCCTCATCTTGAAGGCGGAGGACGTTCCCATCGTATTCCTCTCCAGCCATTCCGAGCCGGAAGTGGTGGAGAGGACCGAGAAGGTGACATCGTACGGCTACATCCTTAAGAACTCGAGCGTCACGGTCCTGGACGCCGCCATAAAGATGGCCTTCAGGCTGTTCGATTCCAACCGGAGACTGCGGGAGACCGAGATCCGGCTGGAGGCCATGATACGCGAGCAGAAGGAGACGGAGAACAGCCTGACCTTGAAGAACGAGATGTTCCAGAAGGTCCTGGACTCCATCCCGCAGTTCATCTGCTGGAAGAATACGAAATCGGAGTTCCTGGGCTGCAACAGGAACTTCGCCGCGATGGCGGGCCTGCCCGATACGCAGTCGATCGTCGGAAAGTCGGACTGGGACATGCCGTGGAAGACACAGGAGACGGAGCATTTCATCCTCGACGACGCGCAGGTCATGGACGCCGATGCCCCGAAATTCCATATCATCGAATCCGCCCTCGACGGGAAGGGCAGAGAGACCTGGCTCGACACCAACAAGGTGCCGCTCCATGACGTCCAAGGCAGGGTGGGCGGGATCCTCGTCGCTTTCTCGGACATCACCGAGCGCTGGCAGGCCGAGAAACTGCTCATGGAGAACGAATTCTTGTACGAGACCGTCCTCAAGGCTTCGCCGGACGGCATATCCATCACGGATCTCGACGGAAGGATCCTGATGGTTTCCCAAAGCGTCGTCAAGATGTTCGGCATAGCCGAGGATGAGCTGATCGGCAGGACGATAACCGATTTCATCGAGGATCGGGACCGCGGGCGGGCGCTCTCGAATATCGGCCTCATGTTCCAGGGAACGATGACCGGACCCGGCGAGTACGGAGGGCTGCGCAAGGACGGGGACATCGTGGCGATCGAAGTCAACGCCGAGATCATCCGCGACGCCGAGCTGCGGCCTAGCAGGATCGTATTCATCATCCGCGACATCTCGAGACGCAAGTCGGACGAGGAGACCCTGGCGCGGGAGACCTTCTTGCTGAAGGCGCTCATGGACAACAGCTCGGACCATTTCTATTTCAAGGATCGCCAGGGCAGGTTCATCAGGAATAGCGCGTCGCAGGCCCGGTTCCTCGGCGTCGCCGAGCCGGCCGAGATGCTCGGCAGGACCGATTTCGACTTCTTCTCGGCCGAGCACGCCGAACTGGCGCGCGAGGACGAGGTGGCGATCATGAGAACGGGACGGAAGGTCACGAAAGAGGAGACGAACCTGCTGGCCGGCGGCCCCGAAGTCTGCCTGCTGATCGAGAAGATGCCCTTGAGGGACAATGAAGGCAATATCGTCGGCACCTTCGGCATATCGAAGGACATCACCGAGCGCAAGCTCGCCGAGCGGGCGCTCGCGCGCGAGCAGTACCTGCTGCGGGCTCTCATGGACACCACTCCCGACTATATCTACTTCAAGGACAGGGAGAGCAGGTTCCTCAGGGCGAGCCTGTCCCTGGTCCGGCAATTCGGCTTCGAGGACGAGTCCCGAGTCGTAGGCAAGACGGATTACGATTTCTTCCCGAGGGAGCAGGCCCGGCGGAAGCGCGAGGACGAGCAGGATATCATGCGCACTGGACGGATGCTCAAGGAGGAGGAGAAGGAGACGGGGATCGACCTCCCCGACACCTGGGTCTATTCGATAAAGCTGCCTTTGAAGGACATCGACGGCGAGATCGTCGGGACTTTCGGCATCTCGAGGGACGTCACGGAGATGAAAGGCAAGGAGGAGAGGATCGAGAGGCTCCTGGAAGAGAAGGAAGTCCTCCTCAAGGAGGTCCATCACCGGGTGAAGAACAACATGAATACGATCGGCGGGCTGCTCGCGCTTCAGGCCGCCGCCTTGAAGGAGCCTCAGGCCGCTCACGCCCTGGAGGAGGCCGGCGGTCGCATCCAGAGCATGCTGGTGCTGTACGAGAAGCTCTACCGATCCCCCGATTTCGACACGGTATCGGTGAGGGAATACCTGCCGTCCCTGGTGGACCAGATCATCGGCAACTTTCCCAATGCTGACACGATCAGGATCGAGGAGCGCATCGACGATTTCACCTTGGGCACGAGAGTCCTGCAGCCGCTGGGGATCATCATCAATGAGCTCCTGACGAACATCATGAAATACGCCTTCATCGGCCGAAGCGGCGGAGCGATTGAGATCTTCGCCTCCGACGAGGGCGGCAGGGCGCGCCTCGCGATCCAGGACGACGGCGTCACCATGCCGGAAGGGATCGATTTCGGCAGCTCCCCCGGCTTCGGACTCATGCTCGTCGGGCTGTTGACGCAGCAGTTGAACGGCGACATCAGGATAGAGCGGGGCGGCGGCACGCGGATTGTCCTCGAGTTCGAGAAGTAGTCTTCTCGGCCCGGACGGGCGGGGAGAGCGCGCGTCCCCTAGTCCTCGCCACTCTTCAGCTTCTCTATCTCGTCTCGGATGAGGGCCGCCTGCTCGAATTCCAGCCTCTTCGCGTGCTCGAGCATCTGGGCCTCCATCGCCCGCAGGAGGGACTTCCTCTGCTCCGGGACGAGGAGGTTGTGCGACTTCTTCAGCAGTTCGATCTCCGTCGCTGCCGCGTCGATCCTCTCCTCGCGGTGGCGCTCGAGGATGTCCTCGACCGCCTTGTGGATGGTCGTAGGGGTTATTCCGTGGTCCTCGTTGTACTTGACCTGGATGGCTCGGCGGCGCGAGGTTTCGTCTATCGCGACGCGCATAGCCTCGCTCATCCTATCGGCGTACATGACGACGGATCCGGCCGCGTTGCGGGCCGCCCGGCCGACGATCTGGATGAGGCTCGTGGCCGAGCGGAGGAAGCCGATCTTATCCGCGTCAAGGATAGCGATGAAGGACACCTCGGGCAGGTCGATGCCCTCGCGCAGGAGATTTATGCCGACCAGCACGTCATACTCCCCCATCCGCAGCTGCTTGAGTATCTCCACCCGCTCGATCGTCTCGACCTCGGAGTGGATGTAGCGGACCTTGAGGCCCAGGCCCGTCAGGTATTCGGAGAGCTCCTCGGCCATGCGCTTGGTCAGAGTGAGGATGAGGCACCTCTCCCTCACCGCTATGCGCCTGCGCACCTCCGCGTAGATATCCTCCATCTGGCCCTCGGAGGGCCTCACCTCGATGACCGGATCGACGAGGCCCGTCGGTCTGATCATCTGCTCCGCGATCCGGGCGGACTTACCGAGCTCCTCCGCCTGGGGAGTGGCGGAGACACAGACGACCTTGTCCAGCATGGAGAGGAATTCCTCGTACTTGAGCGGCCTATTGTCGCGCGCGCTCGGGAGCCGGAAGCCGTAGTCGACCAGGGTGGTCTTGCGGCTGCGATCGCCCGCGTACATCGCCCCGACCTGGGGGAGCGTGACGTGGGACTCGTCCACGAAAGTGACGAACTCCCTGGGGAAGTAGTCTATGAGGACCCCCGGCCTCTCTCCCGGCTCCCTCCCCGCGAGGGGGGCCGAGTAGTTCTCGATGCCCGAGCAGTAGCCCATCTCCTCGAGCATCTCGAGGTCGTACTCGGTGCGGCTCTTGAGCCGCTGCGCCTCCACGAGCTTGTTGGCGGCCATGAGGCTCTCGTAACGCTCGCCGAGCTCGGCGCGGATCCTCGCCACCGCGTTCCGGACCTGATCCTCGGGCATCACGAAGTGCTTGGCCGGGTAAACGACAGCCTCGTCGAGCTCGGGGCCCGTCGCCCCGGATATGGTGTCGAATTTGCGGATGCGCGCGACCCGGTCGTACTCGAGCTCGATCCTGTACGCTTCCTGAAGGTAGGCCGGATAGATCTCGAGGACGTCGCCGCGCACCCGGAAGCGGCCGCGCTCGAGCACGGCGTCGTTGCGCTCGTATTGGAGGGAGACGAGCTTGCGCTTTACGGCCTCGAGATCGATCTCGGAGCCGGAATCGAGATAGAGGCGCATCTCCTTGTAGAGGTCCGGCGAGCCCAGGCCGTAGATGCAGGAAACGGTGGCGACGATGACCACGTCGCGCCTCTCCATAAGGGCGGCCGTCGCCGAAAGGCGCATCCGGTCGATCTCCTGGTTGATGTCGGAGTCCTTCTCGATGTAGAGATCCTTGGAGGGGACATAGGCCTCGGGCTGGTAGTAGTCGTAATAGGAGACGAAGTACTCGACCGCGTTGTCCGGGAAGAAGGTCTTGAACTCGCGGTAGAGCTGCGCCGAGAGGGTCTTGTTGTGCGAGATGACGAGGGCGGGGCGCTGGACGGCCTCGATGACCTTGGCCATCGTGTAGGTCTTGCCCGAGCCCGTGACGCCCCTGAGAGTCTGCCACTTCAGACCCTCGCCGATGCCGCGGGCGAGGAGGTCGATGGCCTGGGCCTGATCGCCGGCCGGCTCGTAGGGAGCAACGACGCGGAACGGCCGCATGCGACTAGTTCACGATCCCGGCCTTGGTCCTGTCGGAGAGCTGGACCATGGCCGTCAATTTCTTGTTCCCGCGATAATAGACTATTTCCACCTTGTCCCCCGGCTTCGTGTTCTCGAGAGCCACGTAGAGCTGGGCCTCGGACTCGGTCTTGACGCCGTTGACGGACACGATGATGTCGCCGCCGACGAAGAAAGAGGAGCTGCGCGTGCGGACCTGAGTCGTCCCCCCGCGTATTCCCGCCCTGTCGGCGTTGCCCGCCCGCTTCGCCTCGGATACCAGGAGGCCGGCGTCGACGGGCGCGGCTATGCCGTTCTGCTTCATGTAGTCGACGAGGTCCGAGAAGAGGGCCACGGGCGTGATGTCGATCCAGCCGCGCGCGACGCGCCCGTCCTTCATGAGCTCGGGCACGACGCGCTTGGCGGTGGCGACGGGCACCGCGAATCCTATCCCGACCGAGCCGCCCGAGGGGCTGTAGATCATGGTATTGACGCCGACGAGTTCCCCGTGCGCGTTGAGCAGAGGGCCGCCCGAATTGCCGGGGTTGATGGACGCGTCCGTCTGGATCATGTTCTGGATGACGACGGTGCTCGTGGCGCCGCTCTCGTCCCGCTCGCTCTGCGCGACCGGCCTCCCGATGCCGGACACGATGCCCCGCGTGAGGGTGCGCTCGAGACCGAAGGGATTCCCGATGGCCAGGACCTTCTGACCCACCCGCAGGCGCGACGAGTCTCCGTAGGGAATGACCGTGAGCCTGACTCCCCTGGGCGGGGCGAACTTGATCACAGCGAGGTCGTTCTCGGGATCGATGCCGACGACCTTGGCCTCGAAGCGGCTTCCGTCCGCGAGCCCCACATAGACCTTGTACGCGTCCTTCACCACGTGCTTGTTCGTGAGGACGTAGCCCTGGGCGTCGATGATCGAGCCCGAGCCCGAATCGCCCTCCTGGGGCACGGCCTCCGAGAACCAGTTGTAGTAGAGCTGCTCGGTGGTGATATTGACGACACCCTCGTTGAGGCGCTCGTAGACGTCGATATTCTGCTTCTCGTCGGCCGAGTACTCGCTCTGGACCTCCGACACGCTCCCGCCGGAGCCGGCCGAGCCCGAAGGGGCGGCGTCGACCCTGATCGCGGCGGATCCCGAGGCTCCGCCGCCCCCGAAAGGCGCGGCCTGCGCCGCCTTGGCCTCGGAGGACGGAGTCCCCGAGGCATTGAATCGCAGGAAGCCGATGCCGTAGGCGATCGCCAACGCGAGGACTGCGCTCCCGAGGCCCGCCAGCGCGAGCTGTCCGCGGCTATAGAGTTTCATGGTCCCGCTCCTTGAGAATACACTGAATATATCCCAGGCCGCAGGCTGTCGGGAAGGGAGAGCCGGCTGTATATTGGGAACGATGGCTGCGCAGATCAGTCACATACTCGCCGGCGAGGAGGCCGCGGGGCGGGTTTCGGGGACGGCCGACATGTTTGCGCTCGGCGACGCCGCGGACTCCTTCAGGCTCGGATGCCAGGGCCCCGATATCTTCTACCACAATCGCCGCACGATGCCTTCGGGACTCCACTACGGCGCCCTCGCCCATCGCCGCCGCTTCGGCAGCCTCGTCGCCGGAGCCGCCGCGTCGCTGCCGATGATCGAGCGCGGCGGCGAGAGCCCATCGGGGGCCTATATCCTCGGGCTCGCAACGCACGCGGCGATCGACCGCGCTACCCATCCCTTCGTCATCTACTTCTCCGGCTGGGTCGATCCCTCAGATCCGGGTACGGCGCGGCTTCGCGGCTGCCACCCCTTCCTCGAGCGGCTCCTCGACATAGGACTCCTCGAGCGAAGGCTCGGCATCAGCCCGCGCGAATACGCGCCGGCGGCGCGCCTCGGCGCGGGCGCGGACGGCGAGGCGGATGGAAGGTTGGTGGGCCTTTGGTCGGCGGGCCTTCGCGCCGCCTATCCGCGAGCCGCAGGCGCGGATCCGTCCCTCGAGCTCCGGATAGCCAATGCCCTGGCGGACGCGCGGAATTTCTACGCGATCACCGCGCCCGCGGCCGCAGCCCTCGGCAGGGACGATCGGCTCCTGAGTCTCGGGAAAGATGAAGGCAGGAGGCTCATCTCCCTCGTCTACCCCGAGAGAATTCCGGAAGGGTTGGACCCGATGAACCTGGCCGGAGTAGAATGGGAGCATCCTTCGGGGGACGGCCGACGCTCGAGAGCCTCCTACCCGGACCTGATCGACGAGGGTTCCGACGAGGCCGCGCGCTCGATCGACCTCGTGCTCGAATACTGGAGAGGCCGTCTTTCCGCGTCGGCCCTGGCGCTCGAGCTTGGGGAGGGAGGACTGGCATTGCGCGATGCGGGCGGCGAAGCCCTCCCCCCGCGCATCAGCCGCCCCCTCGCCCTCCCCGAGGCGATCGAGGCGGAGCTCCTCGAGCGGATCGGCCGCCTTCGAGCCGGGCCCTCCGATCCGGTCTACGATCCTCAAGTTGACCTTTCGTCGCCGGGCCGGTAGGATGCCATGCATGAGCATGAAGGACAGGGTCGACAAGGCCTACGGATCCGGGCAGCGCGGCGGGTCCAGCGGCCGGAAGCGGCCCATAGTCCCATCGGGGGAGTCCTTTCCCCCCGAAAGCTCTTCGAAGCCGAGGCGGAGCGCCGGGCCCAAGCCGCTCGCCCTCGGCGAGGCCTTGGCCGCCGCCGGCGACGAGGCGGCCGCCCTCCTCAAGACGGGCTCCGAGCCCGGCCTGAGCAAGGCCGCCAAATTCCTCCTCCTCCTCGGCACGGAGCAGGCCTCCAAAGTCCTATCCCACCTGGGGCCGGAGGAGATCGAGGCGGTATCGCGCGAAATACTGAAGGTGAAGAGCATCGATGCCCCCGAGGCCAACGACATCCTGGCCGAGTTCGGATGGCTCGTGAAGACCAAGGGCTGGTCCGTGGCCGGCGGCCCCGAGACAGCCGAGAAGATGCTCACGACGGCCTTCGGCCCCGAGAAGGCGCGCGCCCTCATGCGCAAGGCGTCGCCGGAATCCTCCCGGCCCTTCATGTTCCTGAAAGACTACGACGCCAAGGAGCTCGCGGTCATCCTCAAGGGAGAATCCCCCCAGGTCCTCTCGGTCATCCTCCCCTACCTCGAGCCCAGGAAGGCTTCGGGACTCATAGAGCGAATGCCCGAAGATGAGCGGGTCGACCTCGTCAAGCGCGTCGCGAAGCTGGACAAGGTGGATCCCGAGGTCCTGCGCCAAGTCGAGGAAGGCCTCCGGGAGCGGATCCGCAAGGTCGGGACGGTGAGGCAGGAGGAGATCGACGGAAGGGCCGCCCTGGCCGGCATACTCAAGCACGTCGATCCGAGGATGGAGGAGAGAGTGCTCGACGCGCTGACCGAGGAGAGCCCCGAGCTGTCCAAGAACGTCCGCGATCGGCTCTTTACCCTCGACGATGTCCTGCGCGTACCCGCCAAGGCAATGCAGAAGGCCCTGCGCGATTTCCAGGACAGGGACATCGCCCTCGTGCTGAAGGGCAGGGACGAGGCCTTCAAGGCCAAGCTGCTGGGCTGCGTCTCGGCGAACCGCCGCGCCATGATCCTCGACGAGTACTCCATCCTAGGTCCTGTGAGGCGGGAAGACGCGGCCGAGGCCGGCCGCGAGTTCCTCGGCTACCTCAAGCGCGCGTGGGAGGACGGGGACATAGCCCTCGAAGGCGACGATGAAATGGTGGAATGAGGGGAAAAAGCCGATGCGGGGCGCATCCGGGCAGCCGTCCTTCCCGACCCTTCAAGCATATTCGATCTTGCCCTCGGCCGACTCCTCGTCCCGGGCGAGCATGAAAAGATAGTCCGAGAGCCTGTTGATGTAGCGGCGCAGGATATCCGACACGGGGGCATCGGACGCGCGCGCCCTGGCGAGCGATACGACGCGCCTCTCGAGCCTCCGGGCGGCGGTCCGCGCCAGGTCGATCCGGGCGGATCCTTCGGTCATGCCGGGCAGCACGAATCCCCGGAGCGGAATCCTGGACTCGATCGCGTGGATCTTTTCGGTGAGCCCTTCCTCGTCCCAGGATTGTATGGGGTCGGAGAAGGCGGGCTCGCCCGAGGCTATCTCGCCGCCCATGCGCACCAGATCCCGCTGGAGCGTCCTCAGGGCTTCGGAAGTCCCGCGCAGGCGAACCGCCAGGCACGCGAAGCCGAGGAGGGAGGAAAGCTCGTCGATCTCTCCGCAGACCTCGATCCGGAGATCGTCCTTTAGGACGCGCTCGCCAGACCAGAGGTCCGTGGAGCCGTCGTCGCCGGTCTTGGTGGTGATTGACATCCGAAGACTATACCTCTTTCTCGGCCGAGCGCGAAAGTGCTATCTTCTGATCATGACACCAAGCAACCCCGCCTACGAAGTCGTCTCCGAGCGCGAGCTTCCCGAGTACCGATGCCGCAGCGTCCTCCTTCGCCACAAGAGAACCGGTTGCGAGCTGTACCGACTGGAGAGCGAAGACGAGGAGAATGTCTTCGCCTTCGCGTTCCGCACGAGGCCGCGCGACGGCACGGGGGTCGCCCATATCGTGGAGCACTCCGTGCTCTGCGGCTCCGAGCGCTTCCCCGTCAAGGACAGCTTCGTGGTCATGGCCAGGCGGAGTCTGGCCACCTTCATGAACGCCTTCACCTATCCGGACAAGACGGTCTATCCCGCGGCGAGCGCCGTCGAGGCCGACTACTTCAACCTCATGGACGTCTACGGCGACGCCGTCTTCTTCCCGAGGCTCACCGAGGACACCTTCCTCCAAGAGGCGCATCGGCTCGAGCTGGGCGAGGACGACGCGCTGGACATAAAGGGCGTCGTCTACAACGAAATGCGCGGCGACTATTCGTCCTCCGAGTCCCTGGCCGCCACCGCGGCCTACACCAGCCTGTTCTCCCCCGGCCATCCCTACTCCTTCGACTCGGGAGGCGACCCCGAGGAGATCCCGAATCTCGATTACGCCGGCTTCAAGGCCTTCTGGGCCAGGCACTACCACCCGTCGAACTGCCGAATCTTCCTTTACGGGAGCATCGACACCGAGCGGCAGCTGGACTTCCTCGACCGCCGATTCCTGTCGCGCTTCGAGGCCCAGGGCGTGGACAGCGAGATTCCGCTGCAGGGCCGCATACTCTCGCCCAGACGGATCGACGTCCCCTACCCTCTGGCGGAGGGCTCGGACTCGGCGACATCGATCGTCGTGAATTGGCTCACCGTCCCGGCGACCGACGGGACCGAAACCCTGGCCATGGAGGTCCTGTCCGAGCTGCTGGTCGGCCACGACGGAGCGCCCCTGGCCAAGGCCCTCAGGGATTCCGGGCTCGGCGAGGACCTCTCCCCCCAATGCGGGATGGATTCGGGATTCAGGCAGATCCTGTTCTCGGCCGGGCTCCGAGGGGCGAGGAAGGGCGACGAGGGCGCCGTCGAGGAACTCGTCGTCGGCACGGTCGAGCGCGCCGCGGCCGAAGGCTTTTCGAGCGAGGCCCTCGACGCGGCGATGCACTCGATAGCCTTCGCGAACCGCGAAATCCGCAGGGGCTCGGGCGCCTACGGCCTCCGGCTCTTCAACCGCGCGGCGCGGGGATGGCTGCACGGCGCGGGTCCGGACGCGACCCTCTCCTTCGAAGCCCCCTTGGCCGAGCTTCGCTCGCGCATGGCGGCCGATCCTCGCTATCTCGAGTCCATGGCCCTCGAGCTCATCGCGCGCAATCCCCATCGGAGCACGGTGACGATCCATCCGGAGGCCGGGCTCCTCGAAAGGCGTCTCGCCTCGCGGAAGGCCGCGCTCGAAGCCCGAGCCGCGGCCCTCACGGCGGAGGAGAAGGCCGCGATAAAGGCCCGGGGGGCCGCCCTGGCCGCGGCGATGGCTCGCCCGGACTCGCCCGAGGAGATAGCCACACTGCCGCGCCTCGCGCGGGCGGACCTGCCGCGAAAGGTCGATACCATCCCGCGGGAGACCGCGGAGCCGGCCGGCACGGTGGCCATGGTCCACCCCTTCTTCACCAACGGCATCGTCTATCTCGACCTGGCCTTCCCTCTCGACAGCCTGGCCAAGGCCTCGCTCCCCTGGCTTCCCCTCGCGTCGCGCTTCGCCACGGGGGCCGGCCTCGTCGGCGAGAGCTACGATCGGGTCGCGCAGCGCCTGGCGAGGAGCGCCGGAGGCTTCAGCGCCATCCTCGACTCGGGCACGCCGGCTTCCCGCGGTCCCGTCCCCGGCGGCGGGGCTCGATCCTACGCCGTATTCAGACTGAAAGCGCTGGCTGAGCGCTTCCCCCAGGCTCTCGAGCTCGTGACGAGCCTCCTGGCCGGCGCCGACTACGGGGACGAGAAGAGGGTATCGGACATATACGCGGAACTCCGCAACGACGTGGTCTCGGCGGTGGTTCCCTCGGGAAACGCCTTCGCCCAGACGAGGGCGGCGTCGTATTTCGGGGAGGCCTCCGCGATCGAGGATCTCTGGAGGGGAACGAGCCAGGTCGAATTCCTCCTCGGGCTTAAAGGGACCGAGGGCGGCTCGCTCGCCGCGACCCTGCGCGCCGTCGCCGGCTCGATCTTCGCAAGGAAGGGACTCAAGCTGAACCTGACCGCGGAGTCCGGCGCCATCCCCGGCGCCCTGGCCGCCGTCGAGTCCTCGCTCAAGATCCTGCCCGCCGTCGGCTCGGCCTCCCAGCCGCCGACGACTTTCGGCGGCGGATTCTCTCCCGCCGCCGGCCCCGAGGCCTACTCGATCTCGGCCCAGGTCGGCTTCGCGGCGGCCGCCTGCTCCTCTTCGCGCATCGGGACCGCGGCCTTCGGCCACGAGTCCCTGCTAGCCCACCTCCTGAGCACTGGCCCGCTGTGGGAGGAGCTGAGGGTCAGAAGGGGAGCATACGGCGCCTCGGCCTGGACCGACGGGCTCGAGGGGATCGCCTGCTTCTCCTCGTATCGCGACCCGCGCCCCGTCGACTCGCTATCCTACTTCGGCGAGGCACTCGCGGCTGCGGAGGCGCGCTACTCGCCGGGCGGCGCCGGCTCGGAAGCGGAAGTCGAGGAGGCCGCGATAGGCGCAATCGGCAGGGAGCTCCGTCCCATGCTGCCGGAGGAGAAGGGCTTCGTGGACTTCAGGCGGTCGCTCTACGGCATCGGGGACGAGCAGAGGCAGGCGAAGCGGGACGCGATGCTCGCGGCCCGGGGTCCCGAGGTGGCGGCCGCGGCGGGTAGCCTCGCGGCCTCGTACGTATCGGCCGAGCCGGTCTTGATTTCCCGCGCCGAGGATGTACAATTCATGATTCGAGGCCGTCCCGACACCCTGGTGAAAGAACTGCCGCTTTAAGGAGGGCCCATGGACGAAAGAGGCCTCGCGATACTCAGGCAGCTCATGAGCGACGTCGAGGGCGCCCCGTCCCCCGGAGTCATGAAGACGGAACTCTATTCGATTTGGTACGAACACGCGCAGAGCGTGGCGCAGGAAGCGCTCGAATACCTCAACACCACGGATCCCGACCATGGACCCGAGGATGGCGAGCGTTTCGATTTCGAATAGCAAGGATTGCATGGATCCCACCGCGGTCAGGATCGACGAGCTCAACAAGGAAGCCTGGGGCCTGACGCTCTCGTCGCCCGAGCGCGCCCTCTCGATCGCCGAGACCGCGCTCGCCGGGGCCGACGACATCGGCTACGCCCTGGGTATCGCCGAGGCCAGGCTCAACGTGGGATGGTGCGAGTACTTCCTGGCCCAGCACGCGCCGGCCGTCGATTCCTTCCAGCGGGCCTTGGAAGGCTTCTCCGCCCTGGCCGACGGCCTCGGAGTCATGAAATCGCTCAACGCGCTCGGCGTCACCTATATGGACCTGGGCCGCTACGAGCGCGCGATGGACTACTACACTCGGAGCCTCGAGGAGGCGCGCAGGCAGGGCAACCGCCTCCGCGAGGCGGCGACCCTCAACAACATAGGCGAGGTCTGCCTGGAGTTCGGCGAGATCAAAGAGGCGCTCGACTACCTCCTGCGCGCCTACGAGACGCTCCCCGACGACGAGGAGGGCGAGATCATCGCCAGCATCCTGCTCGATGTCGGGAAGGCCTACCATCGAATGGGCAACTGGTCCCTCGCCCGCGAATTCTCCGAGAAGGCGATGGGGATCGCGAAGAGGACCGGGAACACGCAGGCGGAGGGGCAGTGCTGGCATCTCCTCGGCCTCATCTCCCTCGCGACCGACAGGCTGGAGCTCGCCGGCTCGCAGTACCTAAAGGCCCTCGGCTTCGCCGAAGGCCTCAAGAACGAGCGCGAGCGGGCCTCGGTCCTGCTCGACCTGGGCGCTTTCCACGTCATGACCGGGGACCTGGACCTGGCCCTCGAGCGCTACGGGGTCGCGCTCGCGAGCGCGGAGGGGATAGGCGCCAAGCGCCTCATCAACACCGCGTACGAGAGGCTTTCCGAGGCCCACGAGATGCTCGGCGACTTCGACCGGGCCCTCGATTTCTACAAGCGCTTCTCGCGATTCGAGCACGAGGCACTGAACGAGGACGCGAGCCGCAAGATCAAGAACATCACGGTCCAGTACGAAGTGGAGAAGAGCCGCCAGGAGGCGGAGATCTACCGTCTCAAGAACATCGAGCTCAAGGAGAAGACCGAGGAGCTCGAGGCCGCCAATCGGCAGATCCTGGCGATCGCCGAGACGGGGAGACTCATCACCGCAAGCCTCGACCTCGATACCATCATCAATACGCTCTACGATACCCTCGGCGGCTACATTCCCTTCGAACGCCTCGGCCTCGCCCTGTACGAAGAGGAAGACAATTCCCTCGATTTCCGCGCCTACATACACCGGGGCAAGCGCATCCAGCGGCCCAGGATCTCACGCGACCCGAAGCGCAGTCTGGCCGCGATCTGCATCCGCGACAAGACGGCGGTGTACGTGCCCGACCTCGAGCACTGGCCGGCGGGGCTGCCGGAGAGAGAGACCGGCCTGCACGGGCCCCGCGCCGGCTCCCTCGTCCTCCTCCCCCTCGTCATCGACGACCGCGTGATCGGACTGCTCAACGTCCAGAGCGAAGCGGGGGGCTCGATCACCAGAGGCCACCTGACTCTCATGGAGGCCTTGGCGCCCTACGTCGCCGTCGCCGTCGAGAACAGCCTCATCCACGACCGCCTCGAGACCCTCAACCGAGCCATCCGAGGCGAGAAGGAGGAGCTGGAGAAGGCGGCGGTGAGCATCACGCACCTCGCGAACCACGACCCGCTCACCGGCTTGCCCAATCGTCGCCTCCTCTTCGAGCTCCTCCAGAATACCTTCGCGATCGCGAGGCGCAACGGGACCAAAGTCGGCGTCATCTACGTGGATCTGGACGATTTCAAGCCGATCAACGACCGTCTCGGCCACCTGGCGGGCGACAGGGCCCTCGTCTCCATCGCGGATCGGCTGCGGGCGATGCTCCGCGCCTCCGATACCGTCGCGCGGGTGGGCGGCGACGAGTTCGTCGCCGTCCTGGCCTCCGTCAAGGACAGGGCGGACATAGCGCTCGCCGCGAAGAAGGTGCTGGAGGAGTGCGGCCAGCCAATCACGGTCGAAGGCACGGAATGCCGAGTCGGCTTCTCCATGGGTATCGCCGTCTTCCCGGACGACGGAGACTCGATCGAAGGCATCATGGGCGCCGCCGACGACGCGATGTACCGCGTAAAGCGGGGGGACAAGAACGGATACGCCTTCGCCGGGACCCGATGCGATCCGCCGGATACGCCCGATCCATGACGGACCGAAACGACCTCCTCGGCCTAAATCGTTGACAGGCCGAGGAGGGTCGTGATATTCTGCCACACTCAGGCGGGTTGAGCGGAAGACCATTTTCGCTCGCCCTCTCCGCGATCGTTAATGGTCGCGCGCAGTACCGAGAGACCGCCTCATCTAGGTAGTCCAGAAGGAAACCATGGCATCCCAGACACCTAAGACCCCCGCAAAGAGCGATCCGCGCGAACCCAAGAGGGGCATCAAGAATCCCACGATCTACGCCGGGACCATCGTCGTCCTGGTCATAGTCGTCATCGCCTTCGTATTCCTGCCGATGGGCGGGAGCGGCAGCGCGGTCATTTCCGGGAACGGCCGATCCCTCGACTTCGGGAGCTACTCCGGGAAGCCCATCGTGTACAGCCAGGACTCCTACATGAACCAGCAGGTTCGCGAGCTCAACGATCGCTTCCGCCAGCAGGGCGTCACGGAGGACAACTATCAGCTCCTCGCCTACCAGGTCTACCGCGGCGCGTTCGAGAGGACCCTGCTCCGCATGGCGGCCATCGACACCGTGACGAGGGCGGGCGGCGCGGTCACCGAGGATTGGCTGGACGCGAAAGTTGCGGAGAGCCCGGCCTTCCAGGAGAACGGCAAGTTCTCGGCCCAGAAATATCACGACGCGACCCTCGCGGAAAAGCTCAGCGTGCGCAACCAGATCCGCGACGACACGCTGTACCAAGCCTACTTCGCCGACGTGACGAGCGTCGGCCCGAGCTCCAAGGAGCTGGCCTTCGTCAAGGATATGGCCAAGGACTCGAGGACCGTCGAGTACATGGCCTATCCCCTCTCTGGCTATCCGGATTCGGAGGTCGCGCTGTGGGGCAAGGCCCATGCCGACCTGTTTCGCAGCCTCAGCCTCTCCAGCATCACGGTCACGTCGAGCGAGGCCGACGCGCAGAAACTCTACCAGAACGTCAAGGACAAGAAGGCGACCTTCGAGGATGCCGCCAAGGCCAGCTCCAAGGACGCCTACGCCCAGAAGGGCGGAGCCGCGGGCGCCAAGTACTTCAACGAGCTTTCGGCGCAGCTCGCCTCCAAGGACGACGCCGAGAAGCTCGCCACACTGAAGACGGGCGACCTGTCGCCGGTCTTCAAGACCGCCGCCGGGGCCTGGGCCTTCTTCAAGGCCGACGCGGAGACGGCGCCCGCGGACTTCTCGCAGCCCGTCCAGCTGGCCGCCGTTCGCGACTACATGAACCGGCGCGAACGCGGGACCATCGAAGACTGGGCCATCGCAAAGGCCAAGGAGATAGCGGCGGCGGGGAGCGGCGGGTTCGAAGCCGCCGCGAAGAAGGCGGGCTTCCCCGCGAAGACAGTCGGCCCCTTCCCGCTCAACTATGGAGACGTCTCGGTCTACCTGCCGACCTACGGGCAGAGCATGCCCCTGTTCAAGACCGTCGCGCCCTCGAACAACCCCGATCTTTCCGGGGCCTCCACCAGCGAAAAGTTCCTGACCGCCGCCTTCTCCCTGGCCCCGGGCGCAGTATCCGATCCCTTCATCCTGGGCGACAAGGCGCTCGTACTCAAGGTCAAGGAGGCCAGCGCCTCCAAGGACGACGAGACGGGCATGATAGATTACCTCTACCCCTCCTTCTTCGGGACGAAGGCCCAGACCGAGGCTCACGATCTCTTCATGAAGAGCCCCCTGCTCAAGGACAACTTCAGCCGCGTCTTCTTCAAATACTTCCAGCCGGCGCCGGCGAAGAAGAACTGAATGCGATGAGCGACGCAGAGGCCCCCCTCGTCTTCGAGACGCCGGGGGGCCTTTCCGTAAGCTACAGGGGCCGCCTCCTGTATTCCGGCCGAGAGCCCTTCAAGCTGCCGGCCAAGGTCGCGGTAGCCTGCGATCCGGGCCCATCGCGGCTCCACCTCGTCCCCTCCCCTCTCCTCTGGTACGGCGTGACCGAAATACTCGCGGCGATGGGGCCTGGCAGCGCCGTCCTCTGCGTCGAGGCCGACCCCGCCCTCGCCGAGCTCGCGCGCTCCTTCATGCCCCGCGAATTGGCCGACGACGGGAGGGTCGCCTTCCTCGAGACCTCCTCGCCCGGAGAGGCTATAGAGGCGGCCAGGGCGCTTGGCGAGTTCAGGTCCTGCTCGATTGTCGCTCCCTCGGGAGGCGAGGCGCTCAACGCGGGCGCGTACAAGGCTATGGCCGCTGCCCTCTCTGCCGAGTTCGAGTCCTCGTGGCGAAATCGCGCCGCCCTCATGGTCCTCGGGGACCGTTGGGCGAAGAACATATTCGACAACCTCGCGGCCCTGCCGTCCATCGCTCCCGAGCCCGTGTCCGCCTTCTCCGGGGCCGCGATCGTCTGCGGCGCAGGACCCTCCCTGGAGGATGCGCTGCCCTTCATATCCCGTTCGCGGCGCCTGCTCGGCGTGATCGCCTGCGATACGGCCCTGGGCACGCTCCTCTCCTCGGGTATCGAGCCGGATCTCGTGGTCTGCCTCGAGGGCCAGGCTCACAACCTGGCCGATTTCACCTGCCTCGGCTCGAGCAGTATTCCCCTCCTCGCCGATCTGTCCTCGCACCCCGCGGCCTTCCGGGCTGTACGCGGCAGGAAACATCTGACACTCGTCCGCATCACCCGGAGTCCTTTCCTGTCGCGCGTGGCCGCGTCGATGTCGGAGGCGGCCCTCCCCTTCCTCCCGTCGCCGCCCCTCGGATCCGTCGGCGTGCACGCCGCCCACCTCGCGCGCCGCCTCGCCCGAGGCCCCCTCTTCGCGACGGGTCTCGACTTCAGCTTCGAGCCCGGCAAGACCCACGCGCGAGGCTGCCCGAGCCTCCTCGCGGAGGAGAGCCGACTGGATCGGCTGACGCGCTGGCCCGGCCAGTTCGCCGCGTCGTTCCGGGACCGGACGGTCAAACTGGACGGCGCACGGGGAGGCTCGCTCTCCGACCCGACCCTCATTTCCTACGCTGCTCTGCTCTCGGAGGATCGGGGCGCGGAGGCCGATCCCGGGCTCTACGACCTGCGCGGGCGAGGCCCTTCCATAGGAGGACGCGCCATCGGCATCGCCCAGGCCGAGGCCCTCGCGGCCGCGGCCTCCCGCGAGCGCGTCCCGGATAGCGGGACCCCAGATCGGAGGGAAGCCGGTGGCTTCGACGCGGCGCGGACCGCCGGCGCGGTCGCCGCGCTTCTCGACGCCGAAATCGGGCGCCTCGGCCGGCTCCGGCTTTCGATGCGAGGGGACGGGCGCTTGGATAGAGCGGATTTTCGCCGCCTCGTCCTCGAATCCGACTATCTTTTCTGGGCCTTCCCCGATCAGGAGCGCGCGGGCGATCTTCCCCAGGACTTTCTGAACCGCCTAACGCCCCAGGTCGAGTTCTGGACCTATCGCCTCGGGGCGCTCGCCGCCTCGCTCGGATAGATAGCCGCTTCGACGAGCTTCGCGGCCGCGTTATGCTATCATGCCGCCCTCAGCCCCGGACCAGGTAGAAGACGCCGACCGCGAGACCGACGCCGACGACCAGCGCCCTGAGGACCGAGCTCTTGAGCCTGCCCGCGACGGCTCCGCCGAGGGCGCCTCCCCCGAGTGCGCATATCGCCATCACTCCGGCTATGGTCCAATCGACCTTTCCGCTGAAGGCGAAGAAGAGCGCGGCCGCCAGGTTGCAGACGAGGGAGAGCGCCTGCTTTGATGCGTTCAGCTCGGACAGCGGCTCGTCGACGGCTATTCCGAGGACGGCGAGGAATATCACGCTCACGCCGGCGCCGAAGTAGCCTCCGTAGACCGCCGCCCCCGCTATCGCGGCAGCGGCCCCGACTCCGGTCCGCTCCCTCGCGCCCGCTTCGCGGCGAGAGGCGAGCCGGCGCTTGACGCGCTCGCCGATCGCGAGGAGGAAGGCCGCCGCGAGGATGAGGTAGGGCATCAAGGCGCGGAAGATCCTCTCGTCGGTCGCGAGGAGGAGGAGAGCGCCGACGAGTCCGCCAGCCAGCGCGGCCGCTGCGAAGAGGGCGAGGCGCCTGCGCCCTTCCGGTCGCGCGAGGGAGGAGCGCTGTGCCCAGGCCCCTCCAAGGTATCCCGGCAGGAGGGCGACGGTATTGGTCACGTTGGCAGAGACGGCCGGGATGCCGAGGGCGGTGAGGACGGGAAAGGTGATCAGAGTGCCGCCGCCCGCGAGAGAATTGACGGCACCGGCCGCGACGGCGGCCGCGGCGGCGAAGGCGTAACGTTCAGGGTCCGGGACCACGCGCTGCTCTTCCTGCCCGGGCCTGAGGCGTGAGGCCTCAGGCCTTGGGCGCATCCTCGTCGGTACGGAGGACCGCGAGGAAGGCCTCCTGCGGGAGCTCGACGTCCCCGACCATCTTCATGCGCTTCTTGCCCTCCTTCTGCTTCTCGAGGAGCTTTCGCTTGCGCGAGATGTCTCCGCCGTAGCACTTCGCGAGGACGTCTTTCCTCAGTGGGTTGATGGTCTCGCGGGCGATCACCTTCGAGCCGATCGAGCCCTGTATGGGAACCTTGAACTGCTGGCGCGGGATGGCGTTGGCGAGACGCTCGCAGACCTTGCGCGCCCTCTCGTAGGCGGTCGGCTCGTAGACGAGCTGCGAGAAGGCGTCGACCGGCTTGCCGTTGATGAGGATGTCCAGCTTGGCGAGCTTGGTGGGGCGGTACCCGATCACGTCGTAGTCGAAGCTGGCGTAGCCGCGGCTCGTGGACTTGAGCTTGTCGTAGAAGTCGAAGAGCACCTCGGCGAGAGGCATCTCGAAGCAGAGCTCGACGCGCTTCTCGTCGAGGTGGGTAAAGGAAGTCTGCGAGCCCCGCTTGTCCATGCAGAGCGTGTTGAGGTTGCCGATGTAAGCGAGGGGGGTGATGATCTGGGCCTTGATATAAGGCTCCTCGGCCTCGTCGATCCGCGCGGGGTCCGGATAGTCGGCCGGATTGTCGATGAAGGAAGTCTCGCCGCCCGCGAGCTTCAGCTTGTAGCGGACGCTGGGCGCCGTCAAGACGATGGCCTGGCCGTATTCCCGCTCCAGGCGCTCCTGGACGACCTCGAGGTGGAGGAGCCCGAGGAAGCCGCATCGGAAGCCGAAGCCGAGGGCGAGGGAGCTGTCCTTCTCGTAGACGAGGGAGGCGTCGTTGAGCTTGAGCTTCTCGACCGCCACCTTGAACTCGTCGTAGTCGGCGGCGTCCATGGGGTATATGGACGAGAAGACCACGGGCTTCACCTCGCGGAAGCCGGGGAGGGCCGCCGCGCAGGGTCTCGCCGCGTCGGTGACCGTGTCTCCGACCCGGACGTCGGAGATGGTCTTGATGCCGGCGATGATGTAGCCGACGGAGCCCGAGCCCAGGCCCTCGGTCTTGGCGAGCGTTATGCGAAACTGGCCCGTCTCCTCGACGGAATGCTCGGATCCGTTGTACATGAGCCGGATCCTCTGGCCCGGCACGATCGACCCGCCGAACACGCGCACGTGGACGACGACGCCGCGGTAGGGGTCGTAGTGCGAATCGAAGATGAGGGCCTGCAGGGGGTCGGCCGCGGTCGCTTTGGGAGCCGGCACGCGCCGGACGATCGCCTCGATGAGCTCGTCGACTCCCGTCCCGTAGCGCCCCGATACGAGGAGGGCGCCCTCCGGGTCGAGCCCGAGGTCGCGCTCGATCTGGCGCCGTACTTCGTCCGGGTCGGCCGAAGGCATGTCGATCTTGTTGATGACGGGGATTATCTCGAGGTCGTGCTCGAGGGCCATGTACATGTTCGAGAGGGTCTGGGCCTCGACGCCTTGGGTGGCGTCGATCAAGAGGAGGGCTCCCTCGCAGGAGGAGATGGCGCGCGAGACCTCGTAGGAGAAATCGACGTGCCCGGGCGTATCGACGAGATTGAGCGTATAGGTCCGGCCGTCATCGGCCTCGTACTCGAGCGCCACGGCCTGGCTTTTGATCGTTATGCCCCGCTCGCGCTCGATGTCCATGTTGTCGAGCATCTGGTCCTGCATCTTCCGCGCGTCCACTACCCTGGCCTTCTCGATGAAGCGGTCGGCGAGGGTGGACTTTCCGTGATCGATATGGGCGATGATGCAGAAATTCCGGATCAGGGCGGGATCGCGCATGCTCCCATGCTAGCTGAAAATAGCCGTTTCATCAACCTGCGGCGACGGCCCTGCGGACGCGCCCTCAACATTTACCCTTATGATCGATTGAGGTATACTCTAGCGCATCGGCGCTCTACGAAATCGCCAAGGAGGAACCATGCTGGATACCCTGACCTATACCGACGTGCCGGGCGACCGATCCGACCATGAGATAACCGTCTACGCCCTCTCCACCTGCGGCTTCTGCAAGCGCGCCATGGCCTTCCTGAACGCCAAGGGCGTCGCTTACCGATACGTCTACATGGACCACGTCCCGATCGAGACCAAGAACCAGGCCAAGAAGGCGCTGAAAGAGCGCTACAAGTCGGACGTCGCCTTTCCCTTCGCCGTCATCGACGGCGAGAAGCCGCTGGTCGGGTTCATCGAGCCCGACTGGGTCAAGACGCTGGGCCTCTGAGGACTAGGCGCATGGCCCCCAAGAGCTTCGACCAAGCGATGACCTTCGCCTCGATGGTGGCGAAGAAGCAGGAATGGGCGCTCAATCCCGACGCCGAGTTCACCAAGGATCTCGTCGAAGGCCTCCAGACCAACTGGAACCGCTACGGCTACTTCCTCTGCCCTTGCCGCGACTCGGACGGCTCGCGCGAAGCCGACGCCAAGATCATCTGCCCCTGCGCGCCGGCATGGAAGGACGTAGAAGAGCACGGGCACTGCTTCTGCGCCCTCTATCTCTCCCCCTCCTTCGCCGCCTCCGGCAAGGAGCCGCACAGCATTCCCGACAGAAGGTCCCAATTCTGAGGATGACCTATCTCGACTGGGCGAGCACGAGCCCTCCCGACTCCGGCATCCTCGCCGAAGCCGCCCGCGTGGCCGCGGACTCGTTCGGCAACCCCTCGAGCAGGCACGCCCTCGGAACGGCGGCCAGGGACAGACTCGAGGAGGCGCGCTCGCGTCTCGCGGCCGCGATATTCGGACCCGGCGTCGACGGCCCCTCGGCGACCGCGGGAGCGTCCCGGGCTCCCGGGCGCCTTGCCTTCACGAGCGGAGGCACCGAGGCCGACTCGATCCCCCTCCTAGCCCTGCTGAGGGCGGCCCTCAACGCGCGCCGCGACGGGAGCATCAAGCGGCTCCATCTCGTCGCGTCCGAGATCGAGCACGC
The DNA here is from genome assembly GCA_964404145.1 of uncultured Treponemataceae bacterium. Lineage (GTDB taxonomy): Bacteria > Spirochaetota > Spirochaetia > Treponematales > Rectinemataceae > UBA1306. The sequence goes on along the minus strand of CAYOIX010000003.1, from coordinate 166,339 downwards.
GGCCGTCTACGAGGAGGCCCTCCTCCTCAAGTCGCTCGGGATCGGCGTCAGCTTCGTGGCGCCTGAGGCCGACGGCAGGGTCGATCCCGGCAAGATCGGCGCCGCCGTCGAGAAGGACAGCGCCCTCGTCGCCGTGATGGCGGTCAACAACGAGACCGGCGCAGTGCAACCCGTGGCCGAGATCGCCCAGGCGATCGCCCGTGCCGCTTCCGCCTTCGGCCGCGCCCCTCCCCGCCTCCACGTCGACGCCGTCCAGGCCCTCGGCAAGATCGGCTTCGATTCCCGGGCTGCGGGCGCCGGCTCGGCGGCCTTCTCGGCCCACAAGCTGCGGGGCCCCCGCGGGACGGGAGCGCTCTGGGTCGCGGGCGAGGCCGGCGGCGCCTCGGGTCTCGAGCCCCTGGCCCTGGGAGGCGGACAGGAAGGGGCGCTGCGCCCGGGGACGGAGAGCCTCCAGGGCGCCTGGGCCTTCGCCGCGGCCGCGGCCGCCGCGCGCGATAATTTCGCGCAACGCGCCGCGCTCGCGCGAAACCTGGAGGAGAGGCTTCTCGTGGGGCTCTCCTCCATCCCCGGCGCGCTAGCCCTCCCCTTGGGCAGGCAGGCCCGCGATGAGCGGTACTCCCCCTACATACTGAGCGTGGCCTTTCCCGGCCTGGCCGGCGAAGTCCTCGCCCGCTCGCTCTCCGACTCCGGGATAGCCGTATCGACCGGCTCGGCATGCTCCTCCAATTCCAAGCGCGCGGGCAGGCGGATCCTGCGGGCGATGGGCCTCCCCGACGACCTTGCCGGCTCGGCGATCCGCGTATCCACGGGGGACGGAAGCACCGAGGCAGACATCGACGCCTTCCTCGAGGCCGCCGCCGAAGCCTACCGTCGGCTGAAGACCTAGAGGGCCCGCATGGAAGCCTTCTACCTGATCAAGATCGGCGAGATCCTCCTGAAACTGGGGAACCGGAAAGAATTCGAGGACAGGCTGAGATCTCAGCTCCATAGGCGCTTCGGCGCGGCCGGCATCGCGCATAAGATCGAGATGTTCCCGGGACGATATTTCGTGACGGTGCCGGAGGAGAGCGCCGAGGACGCGGATTTCCTCCTCTCGCGGACTCCCGGGGTCAACGGCTACGCCCGCGCGATCAAGACGGGCAAAAGCGTCGACTCCGTCCTCGCGGCCGCGGTCGAAGTGGCGCGAGGCCGTATAGCCAGCGGGAAGAAGAGTTTCAAGGCCGAGTCGAGGAGGTCCGACAAGAGCTTCCCGCTGGGCTCTTTCGAGCTCTCGGCGCGCATAGGCGATGCCGTGCTCGAGGCCTTTCCCGAATCGAGGGTCGATCTCCACCATCCGGACTTCACGATCAACGCCGAGATACGCGAGCGGGCCTATGTATTCGCCGACCCCGAGCCCGGGCTCCGCGGGCTCCCCGCGGGATCCGGAGGCAAGGGCCTCCTTCTCCTCTCGGGCGGCATAGATTCGCCGGTCGCCGGCTATATGATGGCCCGGCGCGGCCTCGCCTTAGAGGCCCTATACTTCCACGCCTACCCCTATACCTCCAAGGAGGCGCAGGAGAAGGTCGTGAGCCTCGCGAAGGTGCTCGCGACCTACGCGGGCGGGATGGCGCTCTGGACCGCGCCCTTCACGGAGACGCAGCTGAAGATCAAGAAAGACGCGCGCGAGGACCTCACGACGCTGATGATGCGCTCGGCGATGATGAGGGCGGCCCAGATTCTGGCGGAGCGCATCGGGGCCAATTGCATAGTCACCGGAGACAGCTTAGGGCAGGTGTCGAGCCAGACGGCCGAGAACCTCAGACTGACGCAGAGCCTTACCGATTATCCCGTGCTGAGACCCCTCGTGGGCGTCGACAAGGAAGATACGGTCGCCCTGGCGAAGAGGATAGGAACCTTCGATATCTCCATCCTGCCCTACGAGGACTGCTGCGTCCTGTTCTCTCCAAAGCATCCCATGCTGAAGGCCAAGCTCGAGCGGGAGCGACGCGCCTACGACGACCTCGCCCTCGATCCCCTCATACTCGACAGCCTGGAGAAGGCCGAGCGGCTCGATGTTCCCTTTACGCTGACGCGCTGAGGTCCCGCGATTCGGACTCGACCTTGAGCACCTCGGCGATCACCTTTTCGAGCTGAGGCTTGGGCAAGGCCCCGAGAGCGATGCTCGGCTGGCCCTCCTTGGGGATGAAAAGGAGGGTCGGAACGCTCTGTACGCCGAAGAGTCCGGCCAGTTCCGGATCCTTATCGATGTCGACCTTGAATACGCTCATCTTGCCGACGTATTTTCCCGAGAGATCCTCTAGGACGGGTCCGAGCATTTTGCAGGGCATGCACCACTCGGCGTAGAAGTCCACTATCGCGGGCAGCTCGCCTTCGTACTTCCATTCCTCGCTCTTGCCCCAATCGAATACTCTCTTCTTGAAGGTCGCGGTATCCAAATGCTCAGTCATCTCGATCTCCTCTTTGGTTCCTCCATTCAATATAGTTAATTCTGAATGCTTTGAACAATAGGAAAGCCGCCCCGCAGAGGCGGCTTTTGCGTGGGTCGGGAGAGCCTAGAACCAGAAGCGGAAGCCGAAGCCTGTCTGGATGCCCGACCAGCCGAACTCGACGGCGTCGGGCTGAATGATAGTAAAGGAAGGAGCGAACTCGAGAAAGATCTCGAGGGGCTTTATGGGAAAGGCGTCCAGGCCGACGGGGATGCGGAGACCTGCGTCGACACCGGAGGAAGCGAAATCCGCGAACAGGCCGGGGCCGACATAGTAATCGACGAAGCGCAGCAACCTGCCCTGGGCCAGCCACCAATCGGCTAGGATCGCGAGCGAGCTCTGGCCGCCGTTCGAGGAGATGGTTCCGCCCAAGCCGAACACGGCCGGGACTTTCGGCAGCCGGAACGAGATGAACGCAGCCGATCCTGGAAGTCCGTTGCCGAGACCGCTGAACGCGAACTCACCGCCGATAGCCGCCGTGTACGCCGACGCGCCGAATGCGCACAGGAGCGTGAACGCGAGGGCGAGGGCCAAGACCTTCCTACTCATGCTTCCTCCATGGGCCGTATTTTCCCATGGAAGATATCATATCGCCCGCGCGATTTCCATCGAGGCCGAGGCCGCGAATCGGCGGTCCGGTTAGCCCGCCCCAGATCTCCTCCCCGAGGGGAATCGCCTTTCTTTTTTATCCCCAAGGGGAATCGAACCCCTGTTGGCGGGATGAAAACCCGCTGTCCTAACCTCTAGACGATGGGGACTCGAGCTTGATGATAGTGCCCGAAGCGGGGACGCATGTCAATATGCGGATGGGGGCAATGGGCTTATTCTATACTCGCAAACGCTTTCCGTCGGCTCATCTACATTTTCATCTTGCCTATCGCGAGTTCCTTGAGCCGCGCGGCTTGGACGTTATCGGGTTCCAGCTTGAGGGCCGCGTCGGAATCCGCCAGGGCCTGGGCGAAATCCCCCACATGCCAGTATGCCATCCCGCGACGATAGAGCGAGTAAAAATGATAGGGATGGATCCTCAGCGCGAGATCGAAATCGCTTATCGCCCCGACGAAATCCTGCAGGACGCTCTTTACGACGCCCCTGAAATAGGCGGCCTTGTGATCATCCGGTTCAAGCTCCAGGCTGGCGGTGAAATCCTCGATCGCTTCCTTATATAAGGATTGGGAGAAGTAGGCCATGCCTCTGTGCTTGCGGACCACCGCCGCTATATCCTTCTCGGGTCCCTGCGCGAGCAGCTCGGTATAGATCCGCGAGGCACCCTCGTAATCTTCCCGGTTGTGGGCGCCGAGCGCCGAGAGCAGGAGATCGTCCATGGTGGAGATCGCCTTCCTATCCCGGCCGAGGACGCGCCTTTCGGCCACCTTAGCCTCGTCACCCTCCGCGATCACATGGTTCCGGCCTCCTCTCTCCGGCTCGAGCGGCTTATCCATCGCGTCCTCGATCTTCCCGTAAAACGCCGAGCGCCTTCTTCCGAGCTCGGAGTTGAGCCTCCTCTGATAATCGAGAATCTCCTGGAAAATGATGTCCGATAGCGAGAGAGTCGCGTTGAGGGCGGCCAATTTGCGCTTCATCGGCTCGTCGAAGGGCGTGAACTCTGCTTTGTAGACGAGCTCGTGCTCCACTTCGGCCCATGCCTCCTGCAATATTGTCCGGAGCTGGATTTCCACGGCCGAGCTTTCGAGACCTCGGGCCCGGTCCTTCAGGTCATCGGGAAGCTCGACGAGGAGGTGTATGGACTCGTAGCCGAACTCGCGAAAGGACCGCTCCGAGCCCTTGCGCTCGACATCCAGCACCCTGAACGAGGCCCCGATCGAGGTCTCGGCCATCGTGATGTCGCCAAGGAAGGGGCAGACGACCCTGAGGGCTACGATGTCGGTGATGGCCAAGGGCGCAGTTCCCGCGGTTCGAGCCTTCCTGAGGAGGCGAATGCGCTTCTCGTACCAGGAATCGAAGGATTTCACCCGCCCCTTGATGATCGGTCCGAGAGAATCCCTCTCGAGGGCCGAGCGCAGCCGGGCCTCGAGCTCGGAGAGGATCTGGGCGTAGCCAGGCTTGAGCGCTTCGTAGGCGCATTTGAGCGCCCCCCTGTCCGGTATTTCGTCGAGCCCCTCTGGGTTGTTCGCCACGATCCTCACCTCGTCGTCGGGATTCTGCGCACTAAAAAGACGGCCGGGACGAGTGTCCCGGCCGTCGCTTCTAGCATCGCGCTTCGACTGGCATTACTTCGAGGCGGGCGGGGGCGTGAAGTCGCTCTTGCTTTCCTGCTTCATCTTCTCGAGGTAGCGAAGGACCTGCTCGGATCCGAACTGCTTGGACTCGATATTCTTGCGCTCCTCTTCCTTCTTGCCGACTATGCCCCATAGGGTCTCGTCGCCGATATCGTTGGAGCCCGGCAATACGGCCTCGTCGAACAGGATCTTGACGTCCTTGACGTAAGCTACGAAGTCTCCGCCCTCGTTGGCCGCGTCGCGAGTCACGACGAAGCCGGCGAATTTGACCATCGGGGTGCTTTTCGGATAGAGGGGGAAGATGCGAAGCTCGCGGTTGCGCACGTCCTGCACGTAGGCGGGATTGTCCCAGACGATATCCCTCCAGCCGTCGAAGTTCAGATAGCCCATGAAAATGGTCTGCTCGTTGCCATCGGCGTCCTTGAGGATGAGCGACAGGCCATGGGGGAAATTGAGACCCTTGACGTGAACAGCCACCGACTTGATGACGCCGACATTCTTGACGATGCCGAGGGCAGTCGTGATCTTGGTGTTCGGGTCGTAGCTGCCTTCGAAGCGCGTAAGCCTGGCATTGACCGGATCCGTGCCCTGGGCATTGGCCGCGGCCGGGGTTATGGCACCCTGGTCGTCTATGGTCGCCTTAGGCTCGAACGCGGGAATCTCGAAGGGGGGCTGTATCCTGGCCCAGCTGTTGTAATCCCCATCGGGGAAGTGGACGCGGAATCCCATGACGGATTTGCCGGCAGCGTCCTTGTCCTTGGAATCGGCGGAAACCGCGGCCTCGGCCGTCATGGAGAGCGCCTGATTCAAGTTGGTCCGAGAGGACGACGCCAGTACGACGTCCCAGTTCCTGATCGCGAGCGAGGTGCGCATTTGCGCTTTCTGGTCGTCGGTGTAGCTGGCCCCTGCCGTTCCCGAGAAATCCATCATGGTGGCCCTGTTCTCCAGGAACTTTCCCTGGTTCGCGGGATCGGCCTTGATATCTGCCTTGAGGAGGGAGAAGTCGATAAGCACTGCCTCATCGGCGGAAGCTGCTGTGAACGCGCCCACTAAAAAAAGCGCCAGGGCGATGACGATTGCTTTACTTCTCATGCAATAACTCCTTTCATTGCACACGAATCCTGTTATCCCCTATTTGATAAGGAAGTATACGCTGCCAAAAACCTTTGTCAATTATTTTCCGGTTTTTTTTATGTCCTTTCCCCCTTCGACCTTCAGGCCGTCGACATAGGGCTCTTTGCCGCCTATCGTGAGCGATAGGCGCTTCATGCCGGGCAAGGCAGCCTTGAGGCTGCGCTCCATGGCCGCGATCCCGCGCCTGAGCGAAATCGGGGCATCCAAGGCCGCCTCGGGCGATATGTCGATGAAAAGCTTGCCTTTGCGGTACATGGCGGTCTCGACCCTGACACCGGTCGAGAAGGCCGGCGAAAGGTTAGCGTCCTTAGGGCCCAGGAGGAGCTCGGAGGCGATGAGCTCGGCCCTGGCCTCGGCTCCTCGGCTGTGGGGGATTTCCCGCAGCTCTCCGCGAAGGACTCCCTTCCCGTCGGGGTAGAAGAGCACGGCTTCCTCGAAGGCGGAACCGAAGGCCCAGGAGGCGAGGGAAACGACGAAAATCAGGCCCAGTACCGCCAGACAGAGGTTTACCGGCACGGAGAGCCATTTTAGGCTTGACTCCCAAGCCGCGGCGATTAGCCGTCCGGCCGTCAGGAGAGACCGGCGCATCGCGTCGAGGAAAGAGTTCATGGGGAAGGGGCGCCTTTCATGCTCTCGAAGTAGCCGACGAAATCGACGAGACCATTATATACCCCGTCGGCGATGCGGGACAAGTAATCGTCCTCGGTCAGCAGCTTCCCCTCCTCGAGATTGGTGACGAAGCCCGTCTCGATGAGGACCGAAGGCATATGGGCATTTCGCACCACGAACCATTCTTCGGCCCTGACCCCCCTATTCGGACTTTCCGAGCCTATGTCCGCTTGGAGCCCCGCCATGATATCGCGCGCCAGGATGATGCTTTCGGTCGTGAACTCCTCTTCCAGCATCGCGTTGAGTATCGGCGCGATCTCCTGGCCCGGGCCGCCGGGCTTCTTCGCGTCGACGAGGGTGCGCCGGTATTCGGGGTTGAGGTACCAGATCTCGAAGCCCTTCGCGTTCTTGTTGAACGAAGAGTTCGCGTGGATCGAGACGTAGATGATCGCCTCATTGGAGGCGAGCTCGACTGAATTGGCCAGTTCGACGCGATCCTCCAGGCTCGGATAGCTATCGTCGTCGCGGGTCACGAGGATGCGCTTGTCCGGGAATCTCGCCTTCAGCGCGGCAAAGAGCTTCAGGGATACAGCCAGCGTGATCTCCTTCTCCACGACCCGCAGCTTCTTTCCCGCGACCATATGCTCGCCGATCGCGCCCGGGTCCTTGCCGCCGTGGCCCGGGTCGATGAGGATGGCGGCGACCGAGAAATGGGAGCGCGCGAGAGCCTGGGCGTCGGCGAAGACCTTCTCGATGGCGGCGCAGGAAGTCGCCGGGAAGGCGAGTCCGCCCTCCGCCTCGAAGGGAGGATCCAGGGCGATCGACTTGTTCCAGTCGAAGACCGCCCGCGCAACGCCGAGAGCGAAGGTCAATCTGTTGCCGGATCGCTCCAAGACGCCGTAGCCGGTGACCGGGTCGTAGTAGAGCCGCGCCTTCAGGCGAGCGGCCAAAGGGCCCGCCAGCGTCGTGGCATCCGGCCCGGCGTTCGCCGCGGAATCGACGGCGGGGGGAGCGACCTTCGCCGGCGGAGCCTGCCCCGCGCCGGGAGCCTCCGCCGGGGCCGGCATCGAGGCGAGGCCGAGCGAGATCGCGAGCAGCGCCGCCCTCGCCCGCCATCGGGGCCGCCTCATCGCCCCGATCCTCCATTGCGTCCGATTCCCGGTGCCGCATCCTCGGTATCGAGCACATACAGAGCGGCCTGAAGCCCGCCTCGGGCGAGGGCGCGCCAGAAGCGGCCGGCGAGGGTCCTGCGGCGGGCGGGGATATTGGGCGGGGACTCGGAGCGGCCCCGCTCGCCCTCGCGGCGGATCTGCCTGAGACTCAGGGCGAGGTCGGCCGATTCCGCGAAACCGCGGCCGCTCCAATCTCCGCCCATGACGCTTCCGGCGAGGGCGAAGGGAGCTATCGGCCCCTCGCCCGGGGCCGCGCAGTCCAAGTATTCCGGCATCGTCGCCAGCTCTCGCGCAGCTTCCCCCTCGACGACGAAGGCCGGCGGCGGCCACCCGTCCGCATGACTGCCGTTGGATCCGAGGAAGGACTCGGTCTCGGGCTCGCCGGCAGCGAGACGAAGGCGCATGGCTCCGGCCGCGCTCACCGCGGCCCGGACAGCCTCCTCGCGGGACGGCGCCTGACTGATCACGTTGCCGCACTTCTCGACATTGTTCGTCGGGAAGACGACCCGGTCGCCGACCGATACTCGCAGGAAGAGTTGCTTTACGTAGGGAGTGCGCTCGGCCTCGTCACGACCTTCGATCGAGGCGATCCTCCCGGGAATGGATATGAAGGCGCGCTCGGCGGAAGCCCAACCTCTGTCCTCGCGCCCTGCGCCGAGACCCATTCCCACGGACAGGCGCAAGGCTTCGCGCGCCGGATCGATGCCGCTGGCGTAGGGATAGGTCCAGCCCGACATATAGCCGCCCGACAGGCGGGCCGCGATCTCGCCTACCACGGCGCCGCCGCGGGAAGGGCAGAATTTCATATCGCCCTTGGCCGCGCCGATATCTATGCCTATCGCCTTGACGCCGAGGCGGAAGACGCGGAGGACCTCGTCGACGACCTCGGGAGGATAGGCGCTCGGCATGCTGTGACCGAGCTCGACGAAACAGGGGAGGAAGGCGATATGCCTGTCCGCGACTCCTCGTATCCGGATCTCGTCTCCCTCGACCAGGGCGTCGATCGAGAACTCGGGACCCTCGACGAACTCCTCGATGATGGCCATGCCCGAGCGGCTGTACGGCAAAGCGGCGGACAGCGCCTCGGCCAGCTCGGAAGGATCGCGCGCGGCGCGGCAGCCGCGGGCGCCCATGCTGTCGGCCGGCTTCACCACCAGGGGAAAGCCGAGCCCCGCGGCGACGGCCGAGGGATCGTCGGCTCGGCCGGCCGCGACGTAGCGGGGAGAGGGCACGCCGGCGGCTTCCAGCGCCGCGCGCATCCGGAGCTTGTCGGAGGCCTTGAGGGCGGTCTCGAAGGGGATGCCGGGGAGACCGAGCTCCTGCGCCACCCAGGCCACCGAAGTCGAGAAGTCGGTGCCCGCGGTGAAGACGCCGTCGAGGCCGATGGCGGAGCTGATCCCGCGGGCCGCGCCGACCAAACCATCGAGGTCCTTCAGGTCGACGTGGACGAAGCGATCGGCTTCCCCTACTCCCGGCGCACCTGAGTCGGCGTCGGCGGCGACGACGGTCCAGCCGAGCTCCTTCGCGGCGCGGATCGCGGGTATCTGCATGACGCCGGCCCCGAGAATGAAAACGGTCATCGCTCGGCCTCTCCGTTCAGTGTCCGTTGGGACCGCGTATCCTGCCCCGGCCCTTCCTGGTCCCGGGCGCCGCGCCCCGGAGGGCCTCGAAGCTCGGCGCATCCTCCCTGACCGCGTACACCTCGAAGGTGTCGCCAAGCCCGAAGGCGCGGGAGACGAGGCGGCCCGCCGCCGAGAGGAAGCCGTCGAGGGGTCGCGGGACCCGGCGCGCGCCCAGGAATCGCAGACCCGGCAGGCGCTCGGGATGGTGGCCCGTGACGCGGATACTTTCTACTCGAAAACCGTAGGCCTTGAGAATACCCCTGGCCTTCGACGGCTCCCAGAGGGTGAAATGGTCCTCGGGGCTCCGGGCGAAGAAAGCCTCGCGATCGAAACGGCCGGAGGCCCCCTCGAGCGATGGAGTCGAGAGCGCGAGCACGCCTCCCGGCCGGAGCAGCGCCGCCGCGTTCCGGAGCGCCTTGTCCAGGCGCTCGAAGTGCTCGATCACGTACCACATGGACAGTACGTCGAAAGGGCCGCCGAAGGCCGTGGCCGCCTTCGGGTCGAGGAAATCGCCCACGGCCGCCGCTATACCCAGCTCGCGGCGGACGTAGGCCGCGGCTTCCTCGGCGGCGTCCAGGCCGAAGGGCTCCTGGCCGCGGGCCTTAGCGGCCGCGAGGAAGGGACCGTAGGCGCATCCCACGTCGAGCACCGAGAGCCCCTTGGCCCGGCCGAGGCTCTCGCCGGCTATCCTCTCGATGCGATCGAGGCGGGAATCGGCCAGTGCGGTCAGGGCAGGCCAATCCTCGAGGTAGGTCTTCCCGTATTGACGGCGGTATTCCTCGAAGAAGTAGGCCTCCTTGTAGGGATTCTCCCTCCCCTTCGAGAAGCGCATCATATAGACCGCGCCACAGGCCTCGCACCGGAAGTAGCTTTTGGAGGCGTCGCGGTACAGGGCCAGACGCGAGGAGCTCGAACAGGACGGGCAATCGCGGCTACCGACCGGGACGAGACCCGCGATGCAATCGGCCAGGGATTGGCTCTCCTCCGGCAACAGCCGCGCCAGGGCAGAAAGCACTTCCGTCGGCGAGCGCAGGTAGCGCCGCAGCGCGCTTCGATCGGGGCGGAGGATTCCGATCTCCGGGAAGCCCGCCGCGCGGGAAAGCTCCCGATGGTAGCGGCCGGGGTTGAGGAGGACGACGCCGCAGCCCGCCCAGGCCGCCTCGAAGGCGGTCAGGCCGAATTGCGTGAACACGAGATCGTAGCGGGACAGGTGCTCCTTGAGGTCCTGCACGGGTCCCAGTATGGTAGCGCCGTCTAGCCCCATGGGCGGCGCGCCGCGCCTCAGCGCGCCGGACACCACGGTGAGATCGGCGGGCTCGACGAAGCCTTCGGAGACGAGGAAGCGGGCCAGGCCGAGGGTCAGGCCGGCGATGTCCTCGCCCCCGAAGGACACGAGGATGCGCCGGAACTCTTTGGGAGGCTTGCGTCGGGAGCGCGGCAGCTCAAGGAGGCCGATCCCCGACCGATTGGGACCTCCACCCCCGGCGCTTGGATGGCGCGGGAGAATGTCCACCACGTACTGGGCCAGGTCCCTTGCGGGCCCACCCTCGTCGATCGCGATCACGGGGGCGAAGCGCTCCCACGACGCGAGCTCGTCGACGCTCGTCGCGCGTCGGTCGAGGGCGATGAGGTCCCAGGGACTGCGGCGGGCCACCGTCGGGAGCTGCGACACGATGCGGATGCCGGACAGCTCGCGGGCATAGGCCATGGAGAGCTCGGCCGCGCTCCAAGAGGCTTCGGACATGGACTCGGGGACGAAGATCGAGGCTCCGCTCCCCAGCGATCGGGCGAGGGAGAGACAGCGCGCGATGTGCCCCGAGCCGTTGCCTTTCGTCGTCGAGGGGACGAGGAGTATCGAGCGGCTCAAGCTTCGCCTCTCTCGCCCGGAAGGCCCAAGCCCCTGAGGTGGCGCATCAGCGCGGCGCTCGGTATGGGCCGCCCGTCGTACAGGGCGCCGTAGATCTTCAGGACCGCCTCGTAGTCGGCTTCGGTGTCGACGGTGACCTTCGCCCCGGACAGCAGGTATTCGGCCGGGGCCTTCGGCAGATCGATTCGGAAGAGTTCGGGATGGTCGTATATATACGGGCACACGTGCTCGCGCTCCCGGGCTTCTCGAGCCTGGGCTTCGGCCCGGAGAAGAGACTCGGCCGCAACGAGCTCGACGCCCATGCCGACGGGCATCCCGGCGAAGCCGGAGTAATCCGAGGCGACCGACGCGCGGCGTTCGATGAGGAGGGCGGCGAGCTCGGGCGAGACGAGGGGGTTGTCCCCTGTGGCGCGGACCACGAGGTCTATGCCGAATCGGCGGACCGCGAGACAATAGCGCGCGAGCACGTCTTCAGCGGGGCCTACGAGGAGCTCGAAGCCGCGGCGACGGGCCGCCGGCGCCAGGGCCGAGGCGCTCGAGTCGTCGGTCGCGAGCACCCGGGCGTCGGCGGGCACCAGGGCCAGGCGCATCATCGCCTGCTCGACGACCGTGGCGCCGCCTAGGGCGAGGAGGGCCTTGCCGGGAAGCCTCGTCGAGCCCATCCGGGCCTGGAGCACCACGGCCGTCATCGCTCGGATTCGTCCCAGAGATCCACGAGGCTCGCGGCGTCGGTGCGGAATCGGTACCGGTTGATCCTGACCCATTCCCTCGCGGCGCGGAATTCGCCGAGCGCTGAGACGGCGCCGCGGCGCCGGCTCCGGAGGTATGACCAGAAGCGGTAGGGGGGTACCGTCCCGGAGTCGCCGTTGAAGCTCGGGGCGAGATTCTTGAGCCAGAACCATTTGTAGCATTCGTCCGGGGTCTCGTCCTCGGTCGTGGGCGCGTCCGCGTACGAGACCTTGAGGGCCTGCGATATGCGGATCTCCTCGCCCCAGAGCCATGACCTGAAGCCGAAATCGAGCTTCTGCCAATAGGGATTGGGAATCCCGGCGTCGAAGCCCCCGGTGAGCACGAACTTCTCGCGCGAATAGATGCCCGCGTAGTCGAAAGGAAAGAGGGTCCTCGTCCCGTCCGTCGCGGGGGGAAGGCTCAGGAGCTTCAGGCTCGAGCCGTTGAAGGCCGGGGAGGCGGCGGCGGGCACCTGATCGCCCCCTCTCGCGAAGAGAGAGGGGGCCTGGCAGAGGATATTGCGCTCGGAGAGACGCTCGAAGAAGCGGCTCGAGAGTCCCTGCGACGAGAGCGCCATGTCGCTCCAGATCACGAAGACATAGGGCCCCGGCGACTCGCGAATGGCCAGGTTGATCTGCACGCCGGGGGAAGCCGACTCGGAGAGGAGGAGGAAGCGGGTGCCGCCGTGGCTGGCGGACAGCGCCTCTATGTCGCGGGTATCGGAATTGGGCTCCACGGACACGATGGGCCCGAGGCCCGCGCCCTCGAGCGCCCCGAGGGCGTCGCCCCTGTACAGCCTCGAGCCTCGATTGAGGAGGACGACCGAGAGGGCGTAGGGGTCGCCGCCGGGGCCCGACTTGGGCGCCCCCACGACGGTGTAGGGCACGGCGCCGGCGTCAAGCGTTGTAGGTATAATATTCATCGCAGGCCGCACAGGGGGAAGGGAGGCGGGAGTCGTCGCCCGCGCGACAGGCTTCGACGTGGGCGGCATGATAGGCCCCGCCCGCGGCCCAGGCCGCGGCCAGGCCTCCCGGGGCATCGAAGGCGTTGCCGAGGGTGATATCGCCGTGCGAGAACTCGCGGCAGAGCGGCAGCCTGCCGTCGATAAGGACGGAGAGGTCGCGCTTCAGATGCCAACAGGGCTTCCGCACCAGGGGAGAGAGGTCCGAGACCTTCCGGTCGGGAAGGAGACCCGCGAAGCGCGAGTACTTCTGCACGATGACTTTTTCCGTCTTCTTCTTCCAGCCCCGCCAGAAAGCCTCGAGCTCGGCTTCGTTCTCGCGGGCGCGCACCATCTGGACATGGGCTCGGCCGGGGAAAATATCGAAAAGGCGCTCGGCGAAGCCCGTCGCCTCCTCGAAGCCCGGACCGCGGAGCCTGGCGTAGAGCTCGGGACTCGCCGCGTCCAGCGAGATCACCCAGTCCATGCGCCCCGCGCCCCCCGAGGCCTCGATCCGCGCGGCGAGGCCCGCCGCGAAGGCGTCTCCCCAACCAAGCCCCGAAGTCTCGACGATGAGCGAGAGCGAGGGCCGCTCCAGGACCTCGGCGATCATTCCTCCTATATCGGAATGCATGCTCGGCTCGCCCCAGAGCGAGATATCGATGACCGCGTCCTCGCAGAGTTCGACGACCTGGTCGAGGAGGAAGGAGAATCTCTCCCGCGGCATGTCGCGCTTCAGGGAGAGGATGTCGCCCCCGAACCGGGGATAGGGGCAGAGAGCGCAGGCTTGGGGGCAACCCGCGGCGATCTGGACCTGGATGAAGGCGGGCAGGGTCCGAAGGAGACCGAGGCTTTCCGGAATGAGTCTCAGCGCGCTCGCGGCGTCGGAGACACCCGCGGCGGCGAGTCTCTCGACGAGGAGGAAATTCCTCTTGGTGTCGCAGGCCAGACTCAATCTCAGGTCGCGGAGATCGACCGGCGAGATGTCGGTCTCGATGTCGAAGGCGTTGATGTCCTTCTGGATGGCCGCGAAGAGCGAAGCCCGTCCGGGTTCGGTGGGAAGCGCGGAGGCGAGCTTCCGGACCGCCGGAATCACCCGCGGCGAGAGAATCTCGGTCGCGAGGCCGCTCGGATAGCCGTCGGCGAAGCCATACTCGGCCCGATACCGCCGGAAGTCCTCGATCATCTTCGCGGCGAGCTCCCGATCGAGGAAGGGCTCGTCGGCCCAGACCAGGAGCACGGCATCCGCGTCCTGGCCGACGGCCGCCATCTCCTCGAGGACATTGTCGAAGGTCCAGGATTCGCGGCGATGCCTGGGGAATCCACCGCCTGGAAGGGACAAGGAGCCTTCGGCGACCACGGCCTTCTCGAGCCCCGGCAGGCTTTTCACGAATGTCTGGCACCGATCGTAGGCGCAGCCCTCCGTTCCGATCGGTCTGAGCGCGTGAGGGGAGAGGGAACCGGCATATATGACTGCTGCTAGCTTCATAGTCTCTCTAGTTATCGGGAACTGGGGAGGCCCCCCTTAGCGGGGACCGTCTCATACATAGCATCCGTACGTCTATAAGAGTAACGCACATTGCCTAGGTCGCGGGAAGAAATATTCGTAATTTCTATCTATTGCGCTTGCAAATGGAATAACCCCAATATATAGTGTCCTTCGGCGATTTAATTATTAAGTTTATGACATATAGTGATTGATTAATTTGACGGAGGCTCATGGTGAAATTCGATCGCAGATTCACGAAAAATGGCGTAGGCCCCTACGAAGGCATCGATTGGGTCGCAAGAAAGAGCGAAATTCGCAATCCGGACGGCAAGCCCGTCTTCAATATGGAAGGTGCGGTCGTCCCCTCCTCCTGGAGTCAAATCGCCACCGATATCATCGCCCAGAAGTATTTCAGGAAGGCCGGCGTCCCCGCCGACAAGGCAGGAGCCTGGACTGCCTTCGTCCCCGAGGCCCAGCGCGTCCACTCCTCGCCGGGCGGCGGCGGCGAGACCGACGCGCGGCAGGTATTCCACAGACTGGCCTATACCTGGACAGATTGGGGCAGGAAGGCCGGCTACTTCGACTCGGAGGACGATGCCTCGGCCTTCTACGACGAGCTTCTCTACATGCTCGCCAGGCAGATGGCGGCGCCCAACAGCCCGCAATGGTTCAATACGGGTCTTCACGCCGTATACGGCATCGAGGGTCCGTCCCAAGGACATTATTACGTCGACCCCTCGACGGGCGAGCTGACGAAGAGCGCCTCGGCCTACGAGCGCCCCCAGCCCCACGCCTGCTTCATACTCAATATCGAGGACGATCTCGTGAACGAGGGCGGCATCATGGACCTCGTCACCCGCGAGGCCAGGCTCTTCAAGTACGGCTCGGGCACGGGTTCCAATTTCTCCAAGATACGGGGACTCCGCGAGTCCCTCTCCGGCGGGGGGGTCTCGAGCGGGCTCCTGTCCTTCCTGAAGATCGCGGACCGCTCGGCGAGCGCGATAAAGTCCGGGGGCACGACCCGGCGGGCGGCGAAGATGGTCATACTCGACGCCGATCATCCCGACATCGAATCCTACACCAACTGGAAGGCCGAGGAGGAGTACAAGGTCGCCTGCCTCGCCGCCGGCTCCGGCCTGCTCCGCGCCAGGGCGGCCGCGCTGGCCAAGGCTGCGCGCTCGGGCGGGCGCGACGACGGCGGAGTCGCGAGCGACGTGAGCGTCGCTGGCGACGAGGACCGCTTCTCCTTCGACCGCAATCCGGCCCTGCGCAGGGAGGCGAAGTCGGCGCTCCGCGCGGGCATTCCCGCCCCCTTCGTCCACCAGCTGCTCTCCATGTTCCGCCAGGGCGACTACTCAGCCGTCGAGACCATGAAGAAGTACGACACGGCCTGGGAGGGCGAGGCCTACAGCTCGGTCTCGGGCCAGTCCTCCAACAATTCGGTGCGCCTGGACAACCGCTTTATGCGCGCCGTGCAGGAAGACGGCGACTGGGAGCTCACGGCCCGCACCACGGGGAAGGTGATGAAGAAGCTGAAGGCGCGGTCGCTCTGGGACAGCATGGCGCGAGCGGCCTGGAAGTGCGCCGACCCCGGCCTGCAATACCACGGAACGGTCAACGAGTGGCACACCTGCCCCGCCGACGGGGAGATTCGCGGCTCCAATCCCTGCTCCGAGTACATGTTCCTCGACGACACGGCATGCAACCTCGCCTCGCTCAACCTCCTCCCCTTCTACGACGAGAGGACGAGGCTCTTCGACGACGAGGCCTACCGCCATGCCGTCAGGATATGGACGACGGTCCTGGAGATATCGGTGGTCATGGCGCAGTTTCCCTCGAAGGAAATCGCGCGGAAGAGCTACGACTACCGCACCCTCGGCCTCGGCTACGCCAATCTCGGCTCCCTCCTCATGGTGATGGGGCTCGCCTACGACTCGCCCGAGGGGCGGGCGACGGCCGGGGCCCTCACGGCGATACTGACGGGGGAGGCCTACGCCCAGTCGGCCCGCATGGCCGGGGCATGGGGGCCCTTCGCGCGCTACCAGGCCAACGGACCGCACATGCTCCGAGTCATGAGGAACCACCGCCGGGCGGCCTACGGCGCCCCCGCCTCCGAGTACGAGGGACTGACCGTGACGCCAGCCGGGCTTGACGCCTCGCTCTGCCCAGGGAACCTCGCCGCAGCCGCGCGCGATTCCTGGGACCAGGCCCTGGCTCTGGGCGAGCGCCACGGCTACCGCAACGCACAGGTGAGCGCGATAGCCCCGACCGGCACGATCGGCCTCCTCATGGATTGCGACACCACAGGGGTAGAGCCCGACTTCGCCCTCGTCAAGTTCAAGAAGCTGGCGGGAGGCGGATACTTCAAGATCATCAACCAGTCCGTGCCCCCCGCCCTGCGGGCCCTGGGCCATTCCGAGACCGCGATCCGGGAGATAGAGGCCTACGCTCTCGGCCACGGGACGCTGAAGGGAGCTCCGGGCAGGCTGTCCTTCGAGTCGCTCGAGGCGAAGGGGCTTCCAGGGACCGCCCTCTGCAAGGTCGAGGGCGCGCTCAAGGATGCGATCTCCCTCGAGGCATCCTTCGCCCCCTTCGTGATCGGAGCCGAATCCCTCGAGGCCATCGGCCTGCCCGAGGCGACCTACTCCCTTCCCGGCTTCAGCCTCCTGCGCCACCTCGGCTTCTCCGAGGCCGAGATCGAGGAAGCCGAGCTCTTCGCCTGCGGGACCATGGGCCTCGAAGGCGCCCCCGGCCTCGAGGACGCCCAGCTCCCCGTATTCGATACTGCGACGGCATCCGGCAAGAAGGGCAGCCGTTCCATCTCCTGGACGGCCCACATCTCGATGATGGCCGCGGTCCAGCCCTTCGTATCCGGCGCCATCTCGAAGACCATCAATATGCCCAATGCCGCCACCTACGAGGACGTCAAGGGCGCCTACATGCTCGCCTGGCGCTCGATGCTCAAGTCCATCGCCCTGTACCGCGACGGCTCCAAGCTGTCCCAGCCATTGTCCGCCCTCGCTCCGGGCGCCGATATCATAGCCGACTCCATCGTGGCCCTCGAGGCCAGCGTCCTCGACGAATCCTCGCCCGAGGGCCTCGACGAGCCCGTAGGCGTCCCCTCCTTCGCCGGCGAGGCGGCCTACGCCCCCGGGACCCATGCCCAGGAACTGCCCGGCATGCCAGCCGCCCCGCGAGGGGTGCGACGCGCCCTGCCCAACAGGAGGTCGGGCTATACCCAGAAAGCCAAGATCGGCGGCCACTCGGTCTTCGTCCGGACGGGAGAGTACGACGACGGCAGCCTCGGCGAGATCTTCCTGGACATGCACAAGGAGGGCGCCGCCTTCCGCTCCATCCTCAACTCCTTCGCCATCGCCGTCTCCCTGGGCCTCCAGTACGGCGTACCCCTGGAGGAGTACGTCGACGCCTTCACCTTCACGCGCTTCGAGCCCAACGGCATGGTCCAGGGCCACGACTACATCAAGATGGCCACCTCCGTCCTGGACTATATCTTCCGGGACCTGGCGATCGCCTATCTCGAGCGGCACGAGCTCGGCCAGGTCAAGCCTGAGGACCTCGTGGCCACCTCCGCCCAGGAGTCGAGGTCGCCCAACGGCGTGGCGGGACATAGGACGGCCGCGACCTACGCCGGCGCCTCCCCCGCCCACCGCCCGCCCGATGCGGGAGAGGCCGCTCGCATCGCGCGCACGGATACCGAGTCGGCGGCGCGGTTCAAGGCCGCCCGCGAGGGGAGCCGCGTCGCGCGCCTCAAGGGCTACGAGGGGGACCCCTGCCCAGTCTGCGGCCACCTGACCCTAGTCCGCAACGGGACATGCTTGAAATGCGAAACATGCGGGTCGACTACAGGCTGTAGTTAATCGAGCTGCTGCGTTTCGCATTTCAAGTGAAACGGCCCCGACGAAGCTCGAAGAGCTTCGTCGCCGCGAGCGCGCGAGCGCTCGCGAGAGACCTGCGGTAGCACTACACGATGCAGCTGACGCGGGGCTCGCGCTTGAATGGATCTAGTTCGCTTGGTCCTTCAATTGCACGACGAGGACCCCGTTGCCGTCTGGGTCGACCAGGCCGAACCAAGCGGCCCATGGCGACCCCGGCCACGCCTGCTTCGTCGGCTCCTGCGTGACCTTCAATTCCTTGTCCTTCACCGCGCTCCACACCGCCTCCACGTCCGCGGTCTTGAAGTAGAGTGTGATCGTGCCGGGTTTGAGGTTCTCCATCACCGTCGAAAGCGTGATCGTCGTTCCCCCTCCGGGAAGCTGCAGCGTGACCCAGCGCTGGCCGTCCTTCGAATAGTCCTGGACTGCCTTGCACCCCAGCAGCGTATAGAAAGCCTTGGACTTGTCGACATCGCCCACCCCCACGGTGAGCATCATCAGCTGATCGACCGTCGTCGACTCGGCGGACATCGCTCCCGCCACTAGCAGACTCAGGCCCAGAACCAGAAAGTTCTTCATTCCTCCACTCCCCGATTTTGGATGAGAAACTGCATGCCATTGCCTCCTTCGACGAAGCCTCGATCGTCCGGACTTCCCCGCCGGACGCCGCTTCGCCGCACACGACTTCGACATGTAGTCGCGGCGAGGACGCCGAAGGGGACAATGCGCGGAAAACTCAGCGGGAAATCTCGGTAATCCGCCTTCTTAAGTGGCGGCGTTCCTGTTCCTACCGGGCGAGCTCGAGGGCGCGGCGGTAGGATCTCATCGCCTCTGTCGAGCTCCACGGCCGGCTGGGCGCTCTCTCGAGCAGACGGCGAGAAAAACGCGAAGCAAAGCTTCATAGAAGCTCGCGATAGGAGAAATGTGGCTTATGGCGAAAAAACATAGAACGTTCACATCCCCTTCACAGTCCGCGGACTTCGAGCCTTGACGGAGCCTCGCCGCGGGCTTATCTTTTGTCTATACCCTCCCCCACGGGGTGGGGGTATAGCGAGGCATTTATGGACCACTGCAGTCACGAAAGCTCAAAGGCTCTAGGGCATCTCAAGACCGTCCGCGGACAGATTGACGGGATCACCCGCATGATCGAAGAAGATCGTTACTGCATCGACGTCTCGAACCAGATCTCAGCCGCTATAGCCCTGCTCAAGAAGGCCAACCTGATCATCCTCAAACAGCACATGAACACCTGCGTCGCGGACGCGATCAAGGCCAAGGACGGCAGCGAGAAGATCGACGAGATCTCGATGATCCTCGAGAAGTACATAGGCTAAGGAGACTCAGGATGGTACAGGCTCTTCAATTTCAGATAAAAGGCATGACCTGCGCGGCCTGCGCCCAGGCCTCGGAGCGGGCGGTCAAGAAACTGCCGGGCGTCGAGGAGGCGGCGGTCAATTTCACGACCGAGAAGCTCCTGGTCAAGTTCGAGGACGGCAGGCTCACGATCGACCAGATAAAGACCGCCGTCGCCAAGGCCGGCTACGAGGCCGTCGACGATCGCGAGGCGAAGGAGGTCGCCATACCCATAGGCGGGATGACCTGCGCCGCCTGCGCGAAGACGATAGAGCGCGTCGCCGGCAAGCTGCCCGGCGTGGATTCGGTCTCGGTCAACTTCGCGACCGAGAAAGCTTCTATCAAGTACGACCCGGCAGTGGTTCGCCTTTCCGAAATCAAGCGCGCGATCGCCAAGGCCGGCTACACCCCTCTGGCTATCGCCGAGGCCGGAGCCGCGGGTACCGCGAAGGACGAGCACAAGGCGGCCAAGGAGCGCGAGATACGGGTCCTGTGGACCAAGTTCGCCGTGTCCGCGTTCTTCTCCATTCCGCTGCTCTACGTCGCCATGGGCGCCATGCTCGGCCTCCCCCTCCCCAGGGCGATAAGGCCGATGGACTACCCCCTGCGCTACGCCCTCCTCGAGATCGCCCTCGTCCTGCCCGCGATCGCGGCGGGCTACCGCTTCTACCTCGTCGGCTTCAAGGCGATACTCCGGCTCTCGCCCAACATGGATTCGCTCATCGCGATGGGCACCTCCGCGGCTTTCCTCTACAGCCTCTATTCGGTGTTCCAGATCGGCGCCGGCGACCTCAAGGCCGTCGAAAGCCTATACTTCGAGACCGCCGGCGTGATCATCACCCTCATCCTCCTGGGCAAATCCCTCGAGGCCGTCACCAAGGGCCGCACTTCCGAATCGATCAAGAAGCTGATGGGCCTCGCGCCGAAGACCGCGACGGTCATCCACGACGGCGCCGAGATCGAGATCCCCATCGACGAAGTGGAGTCAGGCGACGTGGTCATGGTCCGCCCCGGCGAGAAGATCCCCGTCGACGGCGAAGTCCTCGGCGGCCATACCGCGATCGACGAGTCCATGATCACGGGCGAGAGCATCCCCGTGGAGAAGGGACTGGGCGATCAGGTCATCGGCGCGAGCGTCAACAAGAACGGAAGCATCACCTTCCGGGCCACCAAGGTCGGCGCGGACACGATGCTCTCCCGGATCATCAAGCTGGTCGAGGACGCGCAGGGCTCCAAGGCCCCCATCGCCCAGATGGCCGATATCGTCTCGGGCATCTTCGTGCCCATAGTGTTCGCGATCGCGCTCGCGACGGCGGGCGCCTGGCTCCTCCTGGGGCACACGGCCGTCTTCGCGCTGACCGTCTTCGTCGCCGTCCTCACCATCGCCTGCCCCTGCGCCCTCGGCCTCGCCACGCCTACGGCCATCATGGTCGGCACCGGCAAGGGCGCCGAGTACGGCGTCCTCATCAAGTCGGGAGCCGCCCTCGAGACGGCGCATAAAATCGATACGATAGTCTTCGACAAGACAGGCACCATCACGAAGGGCAGGCCCGAGCTCACGGATATCGTCCCCGGGGCGGAGCTTGCATCCCTCGGCCTCGACGAGCTCGGCCTCCTCTCCCTCGCGGCATCCGCGGAAAAGGCTTCCGAGCACCCGCTCGGCGAGGCAGTAGTTCGCGCGGCCGATGATCGGCGGGCGCCGATCATCGGCGCTACGGAGTTCGCCGCCGTACCTGGCCATGGCATCGTGGCCCGGATCGCGAACAGGCGAGTCCTATTGGGCAACGCCCGCCACCTCGTCGCCGAGGGCGTCGATGCTTCCCGCGGCGCGGCCGACGCCGATCGCCTTTCCGGCGAGGGCAAGACTCCCATGTATATCGCCGTCGACGGAAAGTTCGCGGGCCTCATCGCGGTCGCCGATCCCGCGAAGGATTCGAGCGCGAAGGCCATCGCGGCCCTGCATCGGATGGGAATCTCGGTCGCGATGATCACGGGCGACTCGAGGCGGACCGCCGAGGCCATCGCGCGAGCGGTCGGCATCGACGCCGTCCTCGCGGAGGTTCTGCCCCAGGACAAGGCCGCGGAGGTGAAGAAGCTCCAGGCGGAGGGCAAGAGGGTCGCCATGGTCGGCGACGGCATCAACGACGCGCCGGCCCTGGCCCAGGCCGACATAGGAATAGCCATCGGCTCGGGCACGGACGTGGCCATGGAGAGCGCGGACATCGTGCTCATGCGCTCCGACTTGATGGACGTCCCCACGGCGATCAAGCTGTCCAAGAACGTCATCCGGAACATAAAGCAGAATCTCTTCTGGGCCTTCGGCTACAATGTCCTCGGCATTCCCGTGGCCGCCGGCATCCTCTACGCCTTCGGCGGCCCCCTCCTGAACCCGATCCTCGCGGCCGCCGCCATGTCCATGAGCTCGGTCTCCGTCCTGTCCAACGCACTGCGCCTCAAGGGCTTCAAGCCCTATAAGTAAGTTTTAGGGAGGTATGATATGAAGAAGACACTTTCCATCGAGGGCATGAGCTGCGATCATTGCGTCGCCCACGTCAGGAACGCGCTGACCGGAGTATCGGGAGTCGACAGCGCCGTGGTCGATCTCTTCGAGAATAGAGCCGTGGTCACCGGGAGTTCCTTCGAGGACTCGGCGCTCAAGGACGCAGTGGCCGAAGCCGGCTACGAAGTGGTCGCGATCGAATAATGCCGGGCGCCGCCGCCCGAAGCCAGGGAGCGCGAATGCCCGCCAAGGTCCTCGTCGCCGACGACGAGGAAAAGATCGCCAGGATGGTGGGGAGCTACCTCGAGGCCGCGGGTTTCGAGGCACTCCTCGCCTTCGACGGCGGTCGGGCTCTCTCGCTTTTCAGGAGCGAGTCGCCGGACTGCCTCGTCCTGGACATCAACATGCCCGTCGCGGACGGTCTCGAGATCGCGAAGGAAGTGCGAAAGAGCTCCGCGGTCCCCATCATCCTCCTGACCGCCCGGAGCGAAGAGATAGACAGGGTCATCGGCCTGGAGCTGGGCGCGGACGACTACATCTCCAAGCCCTTCAGCCCCAGGGAACTCGTCGCGCGGGTCCGCGCCGTCCTCCGGAGGAGCTCGGGCGGGGGTCTTTCCGCAGCGCCCGACCAGTCCGCCGCTTCCGCTCCGCTCAGGCGCGGCGATTTGGAACTGGACCTGAGAAAGAGAAGCGCGGTCGTCGCCGGCCGGAGCGTGAGCCTGACCGCGATCCAATTCGACATCCTCTGCCTCCTCATGCGGGAGCCTGGCAGAGTGTGGACCCGCCTCGAGATCCTCGAGCGCGCAGTGGGCGCCAGCTACGAAGGCTACGAGCGGACTATCGACGCCCACATCAAGAACATCCGCAAGGCGATCGGGGACGACAGCGAGAACCCGAGCTACATCGGCACCATGCGGGGAGTCGGCTATCGCTTCCTGGAGCGACCCGATGAGACTTAGGCGCCGCCTATCCCTCTTCTTCTTCGCCGTCATCCTGGTCGGAGCCCTCTCCTCCCTGGTGCTCGTGCGGCTCACGACCGAGAATCTCTTCCGTTCCTTCGTCTTCTCCGGGGATGCCGCCAAGGCCAAGGCCTACGCCACGATCCTGAGCGAGTACTACGCGGCCAACGGCGGTTGGGAGAATGTCCAGACCTTCCTCTCCGAGATACCCAAACAGGTCTTCCTGACCCTCGACAAGAGCATCCACGGCGACAGGGGGGATGTCTCCGGCAGAACCGGCGCCGGCGAAGGCGAAGCCGCGACGATCGCGGCCTACCCTTACGAGACGATTCGGAGCCTCGTAGCCGACCGTGTAGCGTTGGCCGATCTGCGCGGGGTGATCGTCGCGGACACTTCGGGTAAGCTGCTCGGAACGGTCCACCCGCCCAGGCATCTCGCCCACGGCTACTCGATACGGGTCGACTTCCAAAAAGTGGGTACGGTCCTGGTCGGATCCATGGTCGACTCCTCGCTCACGGGCGTCGACGAGCGCTTCCTCGACTCGGTCTCGGCCTCCATACTGTGGGCCACGCTCGGCGCGAGCCTCATCGCCCTCCTCATGGGGCTTCTCTTCACGCGCCGCGTGACGCGCCCTCTCGCTTCCCTCAACGCGGCGGCCCGGAGGGTGGCCGCGGGCGACTTGTCGACTCGCGTCGAGATACGGAGCAGGGACGAGCTGGCGGAGCTCGCGGTCTCGTTCAACACGATGACCGAGGAGCTAAGGCGGCTCGAGGAGGCCAAGAAGAGGATCATCGCGGACGCGGCGCACGAGCTGCGGACCCCCGTCACCCTCCTCCAGGGCACCGTCGAGGCGATGATCGACGGCGTCTATCCGCTCGACACGGCGACTCTCCGGTCGATGCACGAGGAGACGATCCGGCTGTCCCGCCTCATCGACTCCCTGCGCGAGCTGGAGACGATCGAATCCGGAGAGCTCGAGCTGGATTTGAAGGAGGTGAGTGTCCCCGAAATCGCGCGGAAGGCGGTCTCGCTCTTCTCGGCGCAGGCAAGCGCCAAGGGGATAGAGCTCACGGTCGTAGAGAACGATTCGGGAAACCCGAGACTGGTCGCCGATAGCCTGCGCCTCGGCGAGGTCGTCTACAACCTCATCTCGAACGCCATCAAATACAGCCCGGCGGGCAGCCGCGTCCGGGTAAGCGTCTGGGCCGATTCCGCCTTCGCATGCATCGCGGTCGACGACTCGGGCCCCGGCATCCCCAAGGAAGAACGCGAGCGGATCTTCGAGCGCTTCTATAGGATAGATCGCTCCCGCGCGCAGGATTCGGGAGGCCGCGGTCTCGGCCTGGCCATCGCCTCCGAAATCGTGAAGGCCCACGGGGGGCGGATCGAGGTCGGCGATTCGGAGCTCGGAGGGGCGGCCTTCATAGTAAAGCTTTCTTCTTCCTTACAGGGGAATGGCGCCAAAAAACGACTTTGAATGGCCATACGCTTCTTTGTCCATTTCCCGAATTGCAAGCAGTCTGCCGCTTTATTTTCTCAGTTGCTCACCGCGATGCCAAACTCCACGGATCGAAAGGCTGTCAGAAATATTCTTGGTAGGATCCCCCTCGACGAGAACCAAGTCCGCCAAAGCCCCCGGAACAATCCTCCCCCTGTCGGTCAGGCCGAATCGATTAGCGGGAACGGATGTTGCACTGCGTAACGCATCGATAGGAGTAAGACCGGCGGCAACGAATAGTCGCAGCTCATGATGCAGACTTGCTCCGTGCGCCAGTCCACCCAAAATGGGCAATGGTTCAGACAAGTCTGACCCGGCCAACAAATCGACACCGGCTTCGTGAAGCGCCCTAATCGTCGCAAATGCATCTCGCATGGTTCCTTCGGGATATGCATTCATACTCCGAGAAAGCGACTCTACCCACTGGGAACTCAACTTCGACGACACCCTTCGATCTCTCGCCAGTTCGACGGCACTATTTTTAAAAGCTCTGGAAAGGGTGACGAGCGTCGGGATGACGAAGATTCCCGACGACCTGATGTCCGCGACCAGCTTTGAAGTCGCCGATCGGTCGAAGAACAAATGGCCTAGACAGTCGACTCCCGCCGCGATTGCCTTTTCTGTTGCATCAGCGGTTGTCATGTGAACTATAGCAAGCTTTCCATTTCGATGCGCCTCGACAACCGCAGCCCGAAGAGTTGCTTCGTCAAGCAACGGAAGTCCAGGGAAACCAATGCAATCGCCGTTCTCAAGGAAAATCTTGATGTAGTCGGCCCCCTGTGCCACTTGCTTGGCAACGAATCTTTCTGCTCATCTCAAGTTCAGTGGTGACGCCAAACTTTAGAGCATCCCCAAGTCCTTCCATGTCAGTATGTACATGGGAATCGATGAGTCCCGGCAATAACGTTTTCCCGCGTCCGTCGATGACACTTGCCTCGATCGGGGCTGGATTATTACTAGCGGTAGAAATACCTTTGCCTTTAATGACAACAGTCTGATCTTCGAGAACTTGATGACCATCGAAGACTCTGACGTTTGCAAATGCCATTGGACGCTCCTCAATAGGTTCAGGGCTCATGAACCAACTCCTTTGATTCGGTTGCGGCATCCGGATACAGGCAAACACCGAGAGTCCTATTCCTTTGTTTCTTGCACGCGAAGCAACTTGCGCATCTATAACGACGTTTCAAGGAAAGTTTTCGTGCATCGGGTCGAAAAGGCGCCGTGGTGCCCCTATTTAAGCGCGAAAATCCATAGTTGCTTGGGCCGAGAGCGCTGCCTCGCATCATGCAGGACAAAGGCCTCGAAACCCGTACTCGAAGGCGAATGGGGCCGCCTAGCGCTCCATTTCGTCAAACGCGTCGAGGATTTCGAGAGCTTCTTGCAGGCCATCGTAGCGGCCCTGGTTGTAGTCCGTGGGCTTTCCCGCATTTTTGTCGGCATCGAAGGCCCTTCGGGCCTCGTCCCTCGCTACGACGAAAAGGCGGCGGAGTACTGCCAAGTCTTTCATCCCCGGAACCTCTCCTCTAAGTTATCCACCGAAGAAGCCTGGGAATCAAGCCGATGAGTTTTCTCCGTATATCTGCCGGAAATATAGGTAATGTGTAGTAAAATGGAATGTGGAGAGTTCAGGTTCTATTCAGAGGAGACAAAATGAGCAAGCTACTCATTATAGGAGCCATCGTACTTTCTCTCTCCGGCTGCATTATGTTCGGACACTCGCGGGACCGTGACCATCCGAGAGATGACCGGAGACAAGAGCAGCATGATAATCAGCATGATGATAAACACAGCGATTATCATTGAGGCCGACTGGGATCAGCTCGCTATGCAGCATTGAATGAACGACCTCGCAGCGAGCTGCGAGGTATCGTTCGCTCGGTAAGGAAATTTATTGTATGAGGGCCTCATACCCCTGTACTTTGAAGCGTCGTACGCAGCGAGCTGCGGGGTATGAGTCCCTTCTCCGAATCAACGAGATGCTCTCTGCTCGAACCAGCGGATCGATAGATACAAGAGTTACAGATCCCTAGCAGGCTGTTGAAATACTCGAAGCATTGCGCTTTGCGTAGATCGGATAGGGAAGGATTGTAGTGTTCGCTATCGCGAACGCCGATTCAACAGCCTGATAGGGAGCATCGGACCCGGCGCGAAGCCGGGCTCGATGCTATTTGGATTTAGTAAGACCGACTTTCTTAATTGCAGCTCGGGTCGGGGCTTTGGCCTTAGCTGGGGTCTTGCCGGTTGGGCTAGACGCGGTAGGCGAAGCCTTCTTTGCTTCGGCAGCAACGAAAGCGGCGAGCGCCGTAATCTCGGAGTTGAGCTTATCCGATTTGGTCTGGAGAGAGTACAATTTCTTCGCGGCCTTGGCTAATGGATTGGCTTTAGGCATAAAAAACCTCGCTAAAAAAAGATGATAACGTGATTATGTAGAATGGAAGAATAAATTGCAAGTATCAGAATACGAAACAAGGACTTCCCGATGTGGTGCATTGCCCTTGGGCCGCCCAGGAAGGAAAATAATCGGGCTTCCCGAGCTTACGCGCCAAAGCGAGGCCTAGCAAGTTGGCTTTGATTGGGCGCGCCTCTATCTAGGAGAGTACATTCCGCCGAGCTCGTCGTCCTCCGACCATATCCTCACCCCTCCGTTCTCGTCCACGACGAGGCGAGTCTTGCACGACGAGCATATGAACTTCCCCGGCTTCTTCGTTTTCAGCTTCGTCGAGCAGCTGGGACAGAGGAAAGTGACGGGGAACCGTCCCGATGCCGAAGGGGGCCGCTCGGCGTATTTCCGGAGATGCTCGATGGCGTCATCGGCGGTATCGCTGAAAGAGAAGAAATTCGTGTATCCGAGAATTTTGAACACTTCGTAGACTTGGGGTTGCAGGTCGACCATGAACATCTCGCCGCCTTGAGCCTTGACCGCTTCGCGTATTTTCGAAAACGCGCCGATGCCGGCCGACGATACGTAGCTCAGGCCCGCGCAGCAGAACACGAGATAGGGAAACCCGGAGGTGATCAGCTTGTCCGCCGAGTTTTTGAAATACGACGAATTATAGTTGTCGATGCGCCCGGCGAGATGGACTTTCAGGCAGCGCGCTTCTACTTCAGTCCGCTCGAGAATGATCGATATCCCGCCGTCTCTCCCATCGTCGAAGCCCGGAACGATTTCGTTGTTTCCGAGTTGGGCCATCTGGCAACCTCTTCTTCGAGCCGGATGGACGGCCGATAGCGCCATCGGCATTGAACGGGCCGTCGCCAACCCCGATTTTACATCGTCGGGATTGTATGTCAAGCTGGCCATAGCCTCCGAGATTGCGGAGTCCCGCGGGGCGGATCGAGGTCGGCGATTCGGGGCTCGGAGGTGCGTCCTTTGCTAGGTCTGCCCGGCATTGAGGTCCGACAATTCACTCCTTATTCGGAGCACTTAACAACGACCTTGCCCACGTTGATCTCGCCCCGGGAAAAGGCCTCGAAGGCCTGCTGCAAGGCCACAGGATCAAACGGAACGATTTTGGTGATTTCGGCCTTGAGCTTCCCTTCCTCCGTCCATCGCACGGCCTGTTCCAAACCCTCGGCTACCTTCGCTTTTTGGCTCTGGAATTCGGGATCCCTTGAATATCTCGCAAGATCGGCGATGACCATTTTGGCCCCTCGCGCCTCGACCACCGAGGACAGGTCCGGCTTCCCGAATTGTTTCAGCTGCATCGGGGTTCCTAAACGGATGTACTCCCCGCCCGAGGCAATCACCGCCGAAGACTGCTGGAAGGACGATGGTGAACCTGTGGATTCGTAGACCACATCAACTCCTTGTCCCTTGGTCAGTTTGAGGATTTCTTCGGACACGTCCTGTTTGGAATAGTCGATGACATGATCAACCCCAAGTCGGCGAAGAAGGTCTATCGTCGCCGGCTTGCCGGCGGAACCAATGACCTTGAGCCCATGGATCTTGGCCATCTGAACCGCAAAGTGCCCAAGGCCACCACCAGCTCCGGCAATGTAGATCCACTTGCCGTGGTGGCGCTGGATGTCCCCGGATAGGATCAAGCTCTCGTAAGCCGTCAGAAAGGCAATCCCGAAGGTGCTGGCTTCGGTCGCAGGCACACGCCCCCGTTGTACAATGTCTTCGGGACGGTTTTTGACGACCGCATACTCGGCGTAACAGCCTCCGAGTCCGTGGGTGCTGCCGAGAACCAGATCCCCCACGCGCAACCCTTTTGGGCCCTCACTTCCCAGCTTGACGACCACCCCGCTGTAGTCGAAACCCAGAACGTAGGGGGCAGGAAGCTGAAAGATATTCCTCTTCGCGATGAGGGGATCCATATTGTTGATCGAGGCAAAGTCCACCCGAACAAGAAGTTCGTCGGGTGCCAGTGAATGAATCGTCTTCCGTTGCAGACTCACGGGTTCTCCTTCGTGCGGGATCGCGAGGGCACTGAAACTCAGGGGCAATGAGACCCCCGTGAGCGGCTTTGAATTATATGAATCGGTAAATGGCATGTGTTTGTCTCCTTTAATAGGAAAATAGTACATTGACTTCTTACGATCCATATTCTTGAGTCCAAATTATCGTCGGGATCGTCCAGGAGGACTCGTGGATCCGCTTTCCGATGTCATTTCGCTTCTCAAGCCTCACAGCTATACCTGCAGCGGTTTTGATGTGGGAGGAGCCCATTCGGTGCAGTTTCCCCGGTTTGAAGGCATCAAGTACTACGCTCTCGTCTCGGGTCAGTTTTGGTTGTTGGTAGAGGGGAGGCCGGAAGCGCTGCGCCTCGATGCAGGAGACTGTGTGTTGCTCACCGGAGGAGAGCCGTGTTGTCTGACGACCGACCCGTCCTTGCCGGCCACCGACGTGGCGGTCTTTAAGTCGGCGATCCGGCATAACGGTGACATCGTTACTCTCAACGGAGGCGGAGATAGCTTGACCCTCGGCGGACACTTTCTCCTCTCGGGCCTCCATGCCAATGTCCTCCTCGATCTCCTTCCTCCCGTCATTCACATCCGCAAAGAGTCGATCGATCCTGCTTTTCACTGGTCCCTGGATCTTTTGATGCGTGAGCTTCGGACCTCGCGACCCGGCAGTGGCCTTGTGGAACAGCACCTCGCCTCCCTGATTCTGATTCAGGCTCTACGAGTCTACTTGTCTGAAGGCTCCAACGGCATTTCCGGGTGGTTGTTCGCTCTTTCCGACGAAAAAATCAGCCGTGCTCTGATCGCCATCCATGGTGACCCGGCTGAACGCTGGACTCTTCAGAAATTAGCCGCGATAGCGGGAATGTCCCGTTCTCTTTTCGCCCAGAGGTTCAAGGCGACAGTCGGCAGTTCGGCCATAGAATATGTGACCCAATGGCGGATGTTCAAGGCAACGGAACGGTTGATGGACTTCCATGATCCCATCTCCGAGATTGCGCCGTCTCTCGGTTACGAGTCCGAGAGTGCCTTTAGCGCCGCCTTCAAAAGAGTCCTGGGATGTTCCCCAAGACGATACCTAAGCACGCAGATCAGGCACCTGACCTCGGTCGTCGATGATAGTGCTTCTGTCTAGTGTTCTGTATGGTTCCACCAGCTCTGCGCATCCCATCAGCCTGGCGTTGCCAGCGACGACGCGCTCGGCCGAGCTCTCCAGTTGGATCGAATTGCCCGCGCCCTGATCGGGCGCGGGCTTTCCCGACCCTGCGACTTCGTCAGTCGGCTAGGTTCTTCTTCCAAATCCTGAAGTAGGGGGAGACGCTCGCGAGGTAGTGCTTGGATAACCCTATCGAAGCCTCGAGATCGGTCGTGTCCTCCTTGAGTATCGGAACGGGATTGCAGCCGCCCTTGATCTTCTCGATCTGGTCTATACGGAAGCGATTGCCGCAATTCTGGCAGACGATTCCATACAGTGAGCGTCCGGCGTTCATACAGCGTTCACGAGGGCCCTGTATGGTTCCATCCGGTAAATCATCAATCCGAGCGAGGTAGCCGCGATGGCCAGCAGACAGACGACATTGTTCGTGGAAGGCATGACCTGTTCTTCCTGCGAGGCGAGGATAGCCTCGGCCCTCCGTAAAATCGATGGCGTGATCGAAGCCACGGCGAATCTCAAGGGCGGGACCGCCGTGGTGGATTACGAAGATTCCAAGGTCTCCATCGACTCTCTAAAGGCGGCTATCGAGAAGATAGGCTACGCCGTCAAGGGTAAGAAGAGCGCCGCGGGGACGATGATAGCCTTGGGGATCGGCGTCGTACTGGTCGCGGTCTATATGATCGCGACTCAGGCGGGACTATTCAGCGCCTTGCCGAAGATCGACGCGTCCATCGGCTACGGCATGCTCTTCGTCATCGGCCTCTTGACCTCGGTCCATTGCGTCGCCATGTGCGGGGGCATAGCCCTGTCGCAGAGCCTCAGGCCCGCGGGACCTGACTCGAGCGCGGCGCCGCGGGCCGAGAGGCTCGAGCGCCTCGGCCCCGGCCTCCTGTACAACGGCGGCCGCGTGATTTCGTACACGATAGTCGGCGCGATCGTGGGCGCGCTCGGCGCCGCCTTCAGCTTTTCGCCGATCGTAAAGGGGATCATCGCCGCCGCGGCCGGCCTCTTCATGGTCGTCCTGGGGCTCAAGATGCTCGGGATCATCTCGAAGATCCCCTCCGCCTCCCGGCTCCTCCCCGCGGGCCTTCGGGACGCCTTCGGCCGCTTCGGCGCCGGTTTCCGTAAGCGCGGCCCATTCGCGGTGGGAGTCCTCAACGGCCTCATGCCCTGCGGACCCCTGCAGACGATGCAGCTCTATGCCCTCGGGACCGGCAGCGCCTTTGCCGGGGCCCTCTCGATGTTCATCTTCTCCGCCGGCACCGTCCCTCTCATGCTCGTCTTCGGCCTGGCCGCCGCCCTCCTTCCCAGGAAGGTCGTGCCCATCATGGTGAGGGCGAGTGCCGTACTCGTGATGTTCCTCGGCGTCGTGACCTTCGCGAGGGCGGCGTCGCTGGCGGGTATCGCCCTACCGGAGCTGCCTTCCCGTTCTTCGGGTATCGCGCGTGCGGATGCGAGCGGCGCCCTCGCCGAGGCCAGTCCCGTTTCGGATGCACCGGGACAGGCCCAGACACCACTCGTGGCGACACTCTCCGGCGGCACGCAGACCATCACCACGGTCTTCGCCTCGGGCCAGTATCTGCCCTTCGTCGTCCAGGCGGGCGTTCCGCTCAAATGGATCATCCGCGTGACCGCCGATGACCTCAACGGCTGCAACAACCCGGTCACCGTGCCGGCCTACGGCATCCAGAAGACGCTGGTTCCCGGCGACAACCTCGTGGAGTTCACGCCGGGGAAGGAAGGTGTCATCGCCTACAGCTGCTGGATGGGCATGATCAGGAGCAGGATCACCGTCGTGCCGGATCTCGGCAAGGCCGCTTCGCTGCCGCCCGATCAGGGCGGCGATCTCCTCGGCCAGGGTCCCCTTCAGGGGAACGCGCAGGGTCTGGGCGGCTGCTGCTCGGGCGCGAGCAACCCGGCTTTCGCGGGCGGCAGGGTTCCCGTGGACAGCATCGGCGTTCCCGTCATCAGAGACGGAGTCCAGGAGATAAGCGTCAACGTAACCGGAATGGGCTATTCGCCCGCGGCCCTCGTTCTCCAGAGAGGCATGAAGGCGATCATCAAGTTCAAGGTCCAGGGGCTGACCGCCTGCACCAGCCAGGTCGTCTTCCCCGAGTACAACGGCGGTCTCGATCTGTCCCGAGGACAGCTCGAGACGCCGCCCATTCCGATAACGGCCGACTTCACCTTCCAATGCTCGATGGGGATGCTCCACGGCTACGTGAAGACCGTCGACGACCTCGCCAAAGTCGACATGGGGAGGATCAAGGCCGAGATCGGAGCCTACCGCGCATCTGCCGGAGGAGGCGGCGGCGGTTGCTGCGGACGATGATCAGGGGACCGGAGGCATTCATGGGGCATGATGGGCGGCGGATATGGCCGCGGGATGATGGGTGGATAGGGGCAAGGCATGATGGGCTGGTGAGGTCCGGGTCGGGGGAAGCGCCCCGTGCCGCGCCGAGATGCCCACGATCGAGTCCCTCCGGGAAAAGACAAAATACGGCTACCCGATTCACCTCGATCCCTCGCGGGCAGGCCGAAGCGTCTTCTCATGCCCTTGCTTTCGCGCAGGGACCTGAGGATCAGGATGAGCGGCGAGGGCTAGGTGGTACGGCAGAGCCCGGCGGCGGGCGCGGCCGTGACGCCGGGAACCGAGCTGGACTTCGACTTCAAATAAGCCGGGAGCCCGATAGTCTATGCCCCTCCGGGAAGGACTGCGCGCTCGGCGACTAGCGAGACGATAGCGGCGACGGAAGTAGGACGATTTTCCCAAGTTTTCCCTTGCCGCGAAACGAGTCATAGGCGACGTTGACCTCTTCGAACGGATACGTCGCCGCGATAGGTACCGTGATCTTTCCCCTCGCTACGAATGGGAGGACTTCCCGCTCGACAGCCCGGCTCGCGACCGCCTTGCCCTCCAGCGGTCGGCTTCGCAACATGCTGCTACGGATTGTGGCTCGCTTTTGTCCTAGCAGCCCAAGATCGAGCCTTGCCTCAGCGCCCGAACTCGCGCCAATGACTATGATCCGTCCCCCAAGGTTTAGCGAACGAAGATCCGACTCGAAATTGCCCGCGCCGACCAGTTCCAGGATTACGTCAAAGAGGCCGTTCGATTCGGCCTCCGCGGGATCGACGGCCTTTTGGGCGCCCAAGCCAAGGACCGCGTCCCGGTTGTGAGGGTTGCGGACCGAAGCGATCACCTCGGCACCGGCAAGAGCGGCCATCTGAACCGCCGCGACTCCGACGCCACCGGCCGCACCATTGATCAGCAAGCGATCCCCGGGCCGCAGCCCCGCTTGAGTGAAGAGAGCATCATGGGCGGTGATGAAGGCCTCGGGAAATCCGCCTGCCTGCTCCCAGGTCAGCGAATCCGGCACAGGCATCAGCTGGCGTTCGTGGACGGCCAGGAGTTCCGCCTGGGCACCACCTCCCACAATACCCATAACCCGGTCCCCTATGGAAAAGCGCCCCGCCGATGGCCCGGCAGCCGCCACCTCGCCCGCGAGTTCCAGTCCGGGAATGTCCGGAGGCGAGCCGGGAGGCGGGGGATACGCGCCCATCCTCTGCCCCAAGTCCGCATAGTTCAAACCTGCGGCACGGATGCGCACAAGTACCTCGCCGACACCGGGTTCAGGATCTTTGTGCTCTTTGATCGCAAGGACACCTCCCGGCTCCAAAGTCACCGCTCTCATCGGATTTGACTCCTTTTCGCGCGCGAGCGCGTCATTCATTATTATGTGCTGATTGGTGTGGAAAACAAAGCTCCAAGATAATCGCGTGGTCGATCGCGAGCGTTTTCCGAGGATGCGGCTCTCGAAGCGGCAAAACGAGTGTTTTTGTAACCCAGGGTCCTCGACGGAGGGGGCATGGGGCGAGGTAGATGGCGAAAGTTGACCGGCTATAGCCGACGATCGCGTATCGAGATCATATCGGGAAGTTTCACGTTCGGATTATGGTACCGTGTCCTGCCGGCGGTGGTCTTTCCGAACTGAATCGCCGTTTCCGGACACCATTGCAAGCATGCCAGGCATTGTTCACAGTGTCCTTTCCAGAAGGGTTTTCCGTAGGCCAAATCGATATTGTCTACCGGACAGACCTTCTCGCAGATCCCGCAATGACTGCAAGTGTCGTCGACGTAAAACCGTTTATCCATCTTAGGAATATTCGGTGAGACAAGATGGTAAACGATACGTGCGAGAAAGGAGTTGGAAAATCCTTTCCCGAATTCCCTGACGCCTCGTTGACCTTCGAAAACGTACTTGACGATGTACTGAGTTTTTTCCTCGACATCTTCAAACATCTTTCGCTGTCTTTCTTCCTCGATGGCGCCATACATGGGTATGTAATTGCCCGGCATTCGCACTACGAAACCCGCGGCTAGACTCCCTTTGTTCCTTTCTATCTCTTTTTTGAAGATGTTTATGGTTGCTCCTGCCTTTCCTCCGCAAGTGGCAATCGTAAAAATATAGCGACCTTCAAGGTTCCTGAGTATTTTGACAAAACGTTTCACAATAAGGGGCACTCCCCGCATATAAACCGGATATACGACCCCGATTATTTTGGCTTCGGCCCGAATGCTTTCTTCGTCAACAACGGAAGGTATGGCGATCAGGTCGCCTTCAAGCTGTTCGGCGACGCCCCTTGCTACCACAAACGAATTTCCCGTACCGGTGAAATAGTATATCTGAGCCTTCAATTCGACACCTCTTTCGGAATGAGTCGCCTATCGCGCTCTCAAGCCGTCGATTACGACTAAAATAAGATTTTCTCGAACCTTTTTTTCGCCTGGAGCGTGAAAATCAAAGGCCCGAATAAGTCCAGTCAAGAGACGTTCTACTTCCTGAATGCCAATATCGCGGCGGACAGCGCCACATTTTTGGGCATTGACGAGGAGTTTTTCGATCACCTTCCAAAATTCACCAGAGCTTTCGGTCAATGAGGATTTGATATCTATTCCAACGGAGGGTAGAGCGTCCAAGAGATCTTTCTTGCCTTTGGCTTCTCGAATCATCCGAGAGAAATAGTCGAAGAAGGCTTTGCCCGGATCCATAGAAGATGACAATGTTCGTGCCTCTTCTACCATGGCTTCCATTCGCAGGATAACAATAGCTTTGAACAGAGCTTCCTTAGTCGGGAAGTGTCGATACAGCGTTCCGACCCCAACGCCGGCTTGACGGGCGATTTCATCCATTGGTGCCGAAAGTCCTTGTTCGGCAAAGACTTTCTGGGCTGTTGCCAAAACCAGAAGTTTGTTGCGGCGAGCATCCGAACGTAGAGGACGCGGAGAATCAGCACTGTTCATTTTGATCGCTCCACTCGAGTCCCAAGAGAACCTTGACAAACGGAATCACAGTTCCGTATAGTAGAAACGGAATCATGATTCCGATTCTAGTCTTCTATGACCAGGAGGTCAATATGGACTCGACACCCGACGACATTGAACGCGCCGCGACATTGCGCATCGTTGAAATGGCTTTACCACTTTTCTCTCAGGAGAGTTGGGAGGAAGTTATCGGATTTTTCGCGGATGACGGAGTGCTTGAATTCCCCTTCGCTCCGCCAGGGCGCCGCAGCCGCTATGTCGGCAAGCCCGACATCCTAGCCTACATGAAACCGATAGCAGGGAGAATCAAGGTAGATGAAATCGTATACCACAAGCTCTATCCCATGCTCGACCCCAAGATGGTCTGCATGGAGATGGGTGTCAAAGGTCATATCGCGGCGAGCGGCGCGGCGTTCAACCAAAAGTACGTCTCCTTTTTTGAAACCAAGGCGGGAAAGCTTTGGCGCTATCGCGAGTATTGGAATCCGGTCATCTCGATGGACGCTAACGGCGGTCGCGACGCCTGGACTAGCGCATTTGGCAGCCCCGAACGAGAAGGTGCCGAAGCGCCGTGACGCACCGTTGACGAGGCCCCAAACAGTAGAGATCATCCACCATGCGGGGACGGCATCGAACTGGCAGGCGAAGCCTTCGTCCTGAGCGGGGACTGTGGCCACGTGTTCTGCAGCTTCTTGGCCCTTGTGCTCTTGAAGGAGCTCGAATCGCGGCTCGCGGCGCGAGATCAAAAATGCGCGTGGGACGATATCAAGCGCGACCTGTGCGCGCTCGAAGAGGTTGAAGTAGAAGTCGAGGGCGAACCGTGGTTCCTCCGGACCGATGTTCGCGGCGCCTGTGGCGCGGTGCTGAAAGCCGCAGGCGTTGCGGTCCCCCCAACGGCACACAGCTGAGTGCCGTGGAATGCTGGCGGTTCCGCTCCCTGATATCCAGGGTATTGTAGTGCCAAAGAATTATCCACAGGGTATACGTAGTTCTGGTATGTAACAATCAGAACTCAAACTGACGAAGATGGGTCAAGCTCCATCGACCGCACCCTCGCAATAGTCCGCTCCGTGTTCTCCGACCTCGCCTCCAAGAAGCAGGTCCCGGTCCTTATCATCGACGAAGCTCACCACCTCCGCCTCGATGTCTTCGCCCAGCTCCATACCCTCGCCCAGGTCGACTCCGACTCCCGAACCCTCCTCCCCATGATCCTCTCGGGACAGACCGCCCTCATCGACAAGCTCCTCTTCCACACTTCCCGGCCCTTCGCTTCTCGCGTCGTGGGCCGCAGCCACCTCGCCTCCCTCCAGCGCGATCACATTGCCGCCGATGTCGCCCATCATCTCGACATCTCCGGCGGAAAGGCCGAGCTCTTTTCCTACGACGCCATTACGGCGCTTCACCAAAGCTCGGGAGGGATACTCAGGAGAGCCGGCATCCTCGCCCGCGGCGCAATGTTCGCCGCCGCGGGCGAGAAGTGCCCCGTCGTCACCGCAGAGCATGTCGGCATCGTCACCACTGAGACTCTTTGAAAAACGCGATGCCCGGACCTGGTCCGGGCATCGCGCATTAATTGTCAACGGAATTCGAGAGGCAGGAAAGCGCGCGAAATTAAGTCAAATTAATGTGCGCCGTGACACCTGGCGCAATCTATCTTGACATATTCCGGCCCCCACTAAGGCTTTCTTGTTATTGGCTGATTCCAATCGTTTGCATTGTATCTCCGACTCCCGCACAGCTGATGGCAGAGAATGGTCCTGGATTGTTTTGTTCTTGTCCCTGAACATCCCCGAACGATGGTTGCCAGCTACCGTCAGCGTAACGAATAGTATGCCAGAGTCTTCCGTTTACAATACCAACAACCTGTAATTGACTTCCGACTCCAGCACAGCTGATGGCAGAGAATGGTCCCGGATTGTTATGTTCTTGTCCTTGAACATCCCCGAACGATGGTTGCCAACTACCGTCGGCGCTACGAGTAGTATGCCAGAGTCTTCCGATTACAATACCAACAACCTGTAATTGACTTCCGACTCCAGCACAACTGATGGCAGAGAATGGTCCCGGATTGTTATGTTCTTGTCCCTGAACATCCCCGAACGTTGGTTGCCAACTACCGTCAGCGTTACGAATAGTATGCCAGAGTCTTCCGATTACAATACCAACAACCTGCAATTGATTTCCGACACCAGCACAACTGATGGCAGAGAATGGTCCCGGATTGTTATGTTCTTGTCCCTGAACATCCCCGAACGTTGG
Source organism: uncultured Treponemataceae bacterium (assembly GCA_964404145.1). Taxonomy (GTDB): domain Bacteria; phylum Spirochaetota; class Spirochaetia; order Treponematales; family Rectinemataceae; genus UBA1306. The sequence continues at coordinate 128,700 of CAYOIX010000003.1, read as the reverse complement.
TTGCCAACCGCCATTTGCATCACGAATAGTATGCCAGAGTCTCCCGTTTACAATACCAACAACCTGCAATTGATTTCCGACACGAGCACAACTGATGGCAGAGAATGGTCCCGGACTGTTATGTTCTTGTCCCTGAACATCCCCGAACGTTGGTTGCCAACCGCCATTTGCATCACGAATAGTATGCCAGAGTCTCCCGTTTACAATACCAACAACCTGTAATTGATTTCCGACGCCAGCACTACTGATGGCAGAGAATGGTCCTGGATTGTTATGTTCTTGTCCCTGAACATCCCCAAATGTTGGTTGCCAACTATTTGAATAGCGTATAGTATGCCAGAGTCTCCCTTCTGAGAAACCAAATGCACCACAAATGACCAGGAACAATACAATGACAACCGTTTTCTTCATAATTTCTCCTTTGGGGTTTCGCGGACGTGTGAGCACGACGCACGATAGCCTTCCTGTAGCGGATTTCTTGCATTACTGCTTACTTTCTCTACCTATCTCCCGGTTGACGTTTTATCATTCCTCCTTTGTATCGAGGTTTCCCGGATGACCCAAAGGCCACACGGTCATCCGTCCAACTGTTCCAAACTGCACTTATTTTACACCTCAATAATCGGCCGTCAATAGCCCCGCCCAAATCCGTGATTTATTCTAAATAGCACTAGACGGCCTTGGTCGACGAAATCGCAGTCCCGACTTAGATTTGCTAACACTACTCCGACCGCCAAGTACAATATCTCCCCAAAAACCACTACGCCATGCTTGAATCAAGCTCTCCCAGTGGAATGATCTTGGTAAGGATTTTACTAAAAACATCGCTCACGGCCGCCACCTCCCCAATCTGGAAAACTGGAAAACCGTAATTGAACATGGCTCACTACTTTTGCGCCCATCGTGAGCAGCCTCTTCTAAAGGTTTGTCATCGTCATTTGGCTAAGGAGATACTTGCAATTATCGCGCTTGTTTGGCACGGCTGCTCGACCTCCACAAGTTCCTCGAATGGTTTCCTTGTCGAAACCTCGGATATGTCTATGAGCTATATCACTCTCGTCTAGCTTATAGTTCCAACTTCACGCAGAAACAAATTCGCTAGAAGCAAGTTTATCACCTTCCAACCAGGTCTGGTTATGGGACATAACCTGGCTGAAAACCGAGGTCCACGGGATCTTCACCTACGCCTACTCGATCATCGAATTGTTCGACCGAAGCATCGTCGGCCGGACCATCGAGACAACCGAATCCGAAGAACACGCCCGAAGACTCTTCGAGCGCATCATCCGTGACCTGGGAGTATGTCCTCAAATCGTCCATGCGGATAACGGCAATCCCATGCGTGGGATCACGCTGGCTGTCTTCCTGGACTCCCTGCTGGTCGCTCGCAGCTATTCCCGCCCACGCTGCAGCAATGACAATGCCTTCATCGAGTCCTGGCAGAAGACCCTGAAGTACACAGTTGGATACCCAAAGGCATTCACCTCCCTCGAGCACGCAAGGTCATGGTTCGCTGACTTCGTCAACTGGTACAACACGAAACATCTGCATTCTGGAATCGGCTATATCACTCCACGCCAGAAAAGGACCGGAGAGGCCCTGCATATTTACGCAGCGCGAAACCGGACCATCGCCGCCGCGCGACGACAAAATCCCCTTCGCTGGCGTCGTTCAAAGACCATGAACTATCAAGCTTTGCCGGTGAAGGCGTTCTATCGTCACATCGCAAAGTCCGCATGATTTTTTCTCATCATGTGGCGAAATCTATCTTGACAGATTCCGCTAGACGACCGCCGCAGATGGTCTCGGCGTCGAGACCGCGCTTTGACTAGATTTGTCCACGGATACTCTCCTGATTTAACTGTGATTTCCAAATTATCCAAGGGGGGCATCCCGTCCCCCGAGCTTACCGAACCGGCAAGCAACTTTGCTACGAGGAATACTTTATCGCAGGATCCTCGAGGACCATCTTTGTCCTGACCGGTGACTTGAGGCCATTGCTTTATTTTAAGTAGCTTCACGCTACGATGAAGCAGAAGCTTGTACAAAATGTGGTGTATTGCTTCTTGTTGTCAGGCAATTTCACCTCATTATTTTTTATTTATAAGCATCTTTTCTTTGTTCAATATCAATGATGAATACTATTACGGTCTCCTCCGATATCTTATAAAAAAGCCTGAAATCACCAATCCTATATCGGTAAATCTCTTTGTACTCACCTTTTAGTTTTTTGATATTTGGTCCATAAAATGGATTTTCTCGCAAAATGGGATATACGTAATCTAATATTCTTTTATATAACGATTTATATTTTTGATTTTTAATCTTTTTTTCAAATGTTCCAGTCTCCGCAATTTTGTAATTAGCCAATTATTTTATACCTTCCAGCTGAAATATCGGCTATGCCCTTCTTTATATCCTTTTCGAAGTTCAGGATTTCATTCATTTCAGCATCATCGACAAAGGTCTCACTAACTAGATAGTTTAAGGTTGCATATTCGATATAGTTTGATATTGTCCGCTTTTGTCCTTCTGCCGCCTTCTTAAACATTTCGTAAATACTATCTTCAAGCCTTACGGTAATAGTCTTAGCCATAATCAGCTCCTTGCTTCAATATTATTCAATATGATTCATAAAGTCAATAGTCTCGAATGTCATTGGAAGGGTATATATTGTTCCATAATAAGCAGAAAATTCGCGCACGATGACGTCTGCCTAACGAAGTTGTCGATTCTTTCTCTTTGGTGGTAGATATTCCTATTCTGCGGACTCCGGTTTCCAATAGTAATGGCATATCTTAACCCACATTTCCCATTTGAAATGGGTGATGGCCAAAAACATGGTTTGCGAGTCCATTTTGATGGCAAAGTAGGATCTGAGTTTTATGACGAAACGATTACCTCCGATACCGGGTTGCTTGCTTATCGTGAATTGGACGACGCACTCGGGTTAACCGCAATTGCCGAGAACAAGCTCCTCGATGGGCCATTTGGTAAGAACACTTGGCATTCACTTGGAGCCCACTTCACCCGCTGTATCATCGTCCAGCTAGCTGAAGTCGCCGTATCGCGGTAGTTGTTCGCGACCATCCTTAGGAAGGCAGGGAAGCTCAGACTGCTCATGGAGCAATCCGGGTAACTAAGGCCAATACGCAGATCGGCGTTTTACTTGGGAGACGCGTCGGGCTTTGGCTGGACTGTATGGGATTTCCGACAAGAAGGGCGCTATGAATCCGGACTTATCTGACCCGACTCGGGTATGTGCTTGACAGCCGTCACTGTTCGCGCTTAACGTTGGCTGATTTTGACGTTGCTAAGGTTTCAGGAACCATCGTCCAACCAGCATTGCCAAGTTACCCAGACCGATGCAAAATTTGCCCCGGTCGGCAAAAACCACTGCCTAGGCCGGGATGACAGTTCCTATCGGTTACTTCATGGCAGTCTGGGCTAGCGATTGAGCCTGGCTGGACCGGCGCGCCCCAGAAGCGGAAATGTAGATTGTCGGGGCGCGGCGACACGCACGATAATGTGAAGGCATAGGGCCGGAGATCCGTCCAGTACCCTGATCGTGGTTTAGCGCGATTGTGCGACTTTGTAAAAGCCGCCATTGACAGGAGACACTCGATTGTAGCAAGTGGCAGGATATGGTGAAGCCGATTCCGAATCCTGAACAGGTCCAATTCGACCATGTCGAGGAGAATGGCCTCTGCACCTCGAGCTGCATGACGAAGTGCGAACATTTCGCACCCGCAAGCAGGGCAATAATCTGACCGTCCTGCCCCCGAAGAGCTTCAATGTCCGTTCCACACCACGATCTCCTGTCCGACCGCCAGGCCGGAGCCGGAAGTTTCTGAAGATCGCAGGCGGCGAGCACTTCGCGATCGATGGGCAGCGGATCGAGGATGAGAGTCGTTACGATGGCATGTGGGTCTTGAGGACGAACACCGACCTGGGCGCCGCCGAGGTTGCGCTGAAATACAAGCAACTGCGGATGGTCGAGGACCTATTCCGCTCGGTAAGGAGCGTGCTCTCGACGAGACCCATCTATCACAAGGTCGACGACACGATCCGTGGCCACGTGTTCTGCAGCTCCGTGGCCCTTGTGCTCTTGAAGGAGCTCGAATCGCGGCTCGCGGCGCGAGATCAAAAGTGCGCGTGGGACGATATCAAGCGCGATCTGTGCGCGCTCGAAGAGGTTGAAGTAGAAGTCGAGGGCGAACCGTGGTTCCTACTGACCGATGTTCGCGGCGCCTGTGGCGCGGTGCTGAAAGCCGCAGGCGTAGCGGTCCCCCCAACGGCACACGGTTGAGTGCCGCGGAATGCTGGCAGTTCCGCTCCCTGATATCCAGGGTATGTAGTGCCAAAGAATTATCCACAGGGTATAAGTGTTTCTGGTATATAACAATCAGAACTCAAACTATCGAAGATGGGCTTGAGGAACGGCGGCCTGAACGGCGTACGCTTCGGCGGCCCCTGGGGCATGGGCCGCTTCGGGATGATGTACGGATGGGGAAGGCTCGGGAACCCGGCCGCGAGTCGGTCCAAGACCCTCGAAGGGAAACTCGGCTTCATCGATGCCGATCCCGTCTTGGAGACGAAGGACGCCACCTACATCCTCGGCTTCCCGAATTTCTATTTCTACGCCTACACCGACGGGATAAAGCAGGGAACGACGCTCAAGGTCGAAGGCTACTCCTTCGCGCCCGCCTCGAGCGGCGACAAGCCTTACTTCGCCGTCAGTAGGGCCACGATCAACGGCAAGAGCTACGACTTCGGGGGCTTCGGCGCCGGGGCGCCGGGAACCCGCGGCGGCATGATGGGCGGCGGATATGGCCGCGGGATGATGGGTGGATACGGGCAAGGTATGATGGGCTGGTGAGGTCCGGGTCGGGGGAAGCGCCCCTTGCCGCGGCGAGATGCCCTCGATAGAGTCCCTCCGGGAAAAGACGAGGAATATTCCCTCCACTATCGTGGCCGTCTTCTCCGAGCTCGCTTCGAAATGAAAGAGGCTGGATCCTCCTCGCGGCGCTAGCCTTGGCGTAGACTATCCTGAAATAACGCCCCCTCTATTTTTGTCGAAAAAGAGAACGCAGTGCTCCCCTCATCGTTCAAAGCCTTGGGAACGATGAAATCGCCGTGAAGCTCTTCATCTTCCTTCGCACCGCCAAGAACCACATCCAATTCCTAGGAAGGGTGTCCTAGACCCTTCCTATTCGATCGAGAATGAAAACAGGAATCTCGGCCGATGGATCAATCCACTTAGGATGATCATATTCGCCGCATCAAGGAGACGGATATGGTTGTAATCGGACGATCAAGGAAATGGATTTTCTCTGGAATTGTCTTTCTTGCCTCACTTTTCTCTTTTGCTGAAGCCTCGGTTGCGGCGAGTCCCGGTCCGCCTAAATTAACGGACCTCAAGGTTAAAGTAACCACGGGAGGGGGAACTGCGATTGCTCCCGATTTTTCTCCGGATATCGTCGAATACTCTCTTGCGGTTCAAAGTGATATCGATACGATACGCATTATTCCAATCATCAACTCTAGGTCCAAAGCCAAACTTACGGTAAACGGAAGAGCCTCCCGCCCTGGCGCGGTTTCCATAGTACGCATCGCGGTAGGAAACAACGATATCCCCTTGCGGCTCGCCGGCGCGGATGGCGCCTCCACCCTTTACCTCATCCACGTGAGGCGCGAGAACATCCAACCCGTGGCTGATAGCTTCCTCAAGCTGAGTTTCGCGGATCCGGCCACCAACTTAACGATCAACTATCGCCTCTTCGTCCCTAAGGGCTGCGATCCGACCAAGCCCTATCCGCTCGTCTTGTTCCTCCATGGTGCTTTCGACATGGGCAGCGACAACGACCGCCAGCTCTACGGCTCCCAAGGAGCGACGATTTGGGCAAAGCCCGATGAGCAGGCAAAGCATCCGGCATTCGTCCTCGCGCCCCAGTGTCCCCATGACCCAACAGTCTCGGAGATCGCTTTCGCGAAAGGCAGATGGGGGCGATGGGGTTGGACGTCCCTCATGAGCTCCGGGCTTTCGGCTCCATTTGCGCCGCAGCCGCAACTGAAGGCCGCCTACGATCTGCTCGAGCACGTGCTCGCGACATACAATATCGACAGACATCGCATTTACTGCACGGGCTTATCCATGGGCGCGTTCGCCACGTGGGACATCGCCCTGGCTCACCCCGATACTTTCGCCGCGCTCGTACCCATGGCCGGCGGTGGCGACCCAAACAAGCTGTCGATCTTGGCCAAGACTCCCGTCTGGGTTTTCCACGCTGTCAAAGATCGGGGCATTCCAGTCAGTTTTGCCGCGAACACGCTCGTTGCCATGCTGGCCGCGGGAGGCAATCCGAAATACACCGAGTATCCTTCGGAGTACTATTTTTATCCTAACGAGCATTATGCGTGGGTCCCTGCCTACGCGGATGCCGAAATGAGGGAATGGCTTTTTCGCCAGTCAAGATAGTAGGAGACGAATATGATCTCGAAAATGAGGAAAGTAAGAAAACGCGATTCCGTGTCGGCCTCATGATGTTCACACTCGGCTTAAACCTATTCGGAGCCTGCGCCAATCCGCCGCTCGTGCAACCCGATTCCGTCAGAGTCGAAAAATAGAAAATGGTGTTCATTCAATAATCACAGCAATTGGAGAAGATAAATACCTTCCCTTTGTTGTGCAGAAGGGGACCCCTGTCCACTGGGTTACCAGGGCGAGTATCAATGATCTGAATAGCTGCAATAGTTTGCTCACGATTCCTATTTATGGAATTCGCAAACAACTCGAACCAGGGACAACATAAACGAATTCACGGCTATTCAAGAAGGGACTATTAAATATGTTTGCAGTATGGGAATGGTTTCAAGCACGATCACAGTCGTGAAGGATCTTAATATGCGTTAGGCCAATGAGAAAGTTTACCGGTTTAACGTCGTCATGATATGTGGATTCTACGTAATTTTCGCAATGGACCGTACCTCCACGCTGCGACGAACCCGAAGCTTGTCCAAACTTCATCAGCCCACTAGATCTCCGCACCGGATTTCGGCCCGCGCCCCCGGAGAAGGGGATCTTGCCATAGTGCATGGGCACCACCACGACGGCGTGCACCAGGCCGGCGGCCTGGACGGCAGCGGTGGCGTTCATGGTGGCCAGTCCCCCGGCGGGCAACAAGGCGACATCGACCGTGAGGTCCTCCTTTTCGGGGATGAGATCGGTGTCGCCGGCGTGGTAGACCTTCGGACCATCGACCGTAAACACCTACCCCAACCAGTCCTTGTTCCGGGGATGCATGGGCTTGCCCAGGTTGTAGACCCGAACGGCTGTCACCGTGATCGGCCCCACGATCTTGGTTTCCCCGGGGGCCAGGGCATCGGTGGCCAGTCTCCGGTCGGCACCGGAGGCATGGACCGACGCGGGGACGACGACCCGCGTTCCTTCCTTGAGCAGGGAACGGACCACGGCGGCGTTGAAGCGGTCGGCATGGGGGTGGGTGACCAGCACCACATCGACCCTGGTCCACGCCGCGGAGGGGGTTAACGGATCGACGGCAAGCACGAGGCCGCCCTCGGTTTCGACGCGGAAGGACGATTGGGCGATCCGGGTGAGGAAAGAAACGCGGGAGGGGATTGGGGAAAATAGCGGGAGGCTACAGCTCCGAGATTCGGGCCTTTTCACGGCTCGCCCACATCTCGGAAAAGCACCTCTAATCTCGGTAGATCGAAAAGTCCATATCCTCTACGCTCATGAGACTCAAACCTATTTCTCCATCTTGCTAAAAAATAAGGCTATGAATTCCTCTCTTTCCTAAAATGGGAAACTAAGATAGATTTATACGAGATTAGTTCTATCGCAGATTCATTACTTTTCAAGGAGTGTATCGATGCCTGAGCCCAAGAAAGCCAAAGTTGCGAGTCCAAAGAGTCCGTCCAAGCCTAAAGTAGCCAGAGCTAAATCGGCTGCAAAAGTGAAAACTGGATTTACTGCGAAGCCAAAAGCAAAAATAGTAAAGCCCGCCGCCAAACCTGCCGCGAAAGCACCCGAGGTCAAGGCTCCTGTGGCCAGGAAGACCCGAGCCTACACCCGGAGAGCCAAAGGGAGCTTCGCCGAACTTCTCAAGAAGCAAGGGGAGCTTGAAGCCATCAAGAAAGGCGCGAAGGCAGACCTAAAGAAACAATATGACAGCCTCGTCAAAGAAGCTGATTCTATTAAAGCCCAATATAAGGGTCTGTTCAATGAGAGCATCGAATCTGCTCCCAAAGTCCGGGACGCAAGAGCGAAAAAGGCCACTGGCAAGGTAGTCGGACTAAGGCCCTTCTCACTTAGTGAAATTAAAGAATTCGTCAAGCAGAAAAAGCAAGGCAGGGCGGTAAAGATTTCGGGACGACGGCCGAAGTCCATTGCTCGGATGGAAGATGCGTATCGGCATTCTGAGGACGCGAAAGATATCTTGAAGATGCTCAATCAATGAGGAATATATGCCCGCCCTGGAATATTTGAGGCGGGCATTTTTATTGAGCAGTTCAATTCTCTGACAGATCTAAAGATGTTTATATTATCAAGCATTCAACGGATCAAATATCGAGAAGGCGGATAGCGCCGGGTTGCGATTCAGGTAATTAAAGTATGAAATTGCCTTCTCTAAATAAGAAACAATGTGAGCATTGACTTTCAATCAATAAAGTTATTGAGTGAGAGTGGCTCATTACGTCTTTTGATATTGTTTCGGCAATTCAATGAGGCAAATATCCACCAGGAAAGGGCCGAAGGGTGTCGAGAAGGGAACAGCGATGATGGGAGCCTGGTCGGGCCAGGACACGGTGTGATGCTCTCCCTGCACTACGATGGGGACGGAAATCTCGATATTAAAGTCAATAAGCTTTCCCGAGGCGTTTCCCGCAATTATATTGACAAGCTCGCCTACCATGGCGCTGACAAGGTCTTCGCGCTCGTCTTCGGATTCCCACCTCACACCGGATTTCTCGAGCAGCTTGTCCCCCATAAGTTTCGTGAGGCGTATGGCCACCACACCTATCGCGTTGCCCGTGAGGACCATGACCGCTGAAATGTCCCATCGGTGCTTGCGCGCGCGTTCATCGACGTAGATTTCGCCAGCTGTAGGCGAAAAGCCGAAGGTATGCTCGAAAAGATCGATGGTTGCGGAGAGGAAGGGATTAATGTATGAGACGTTCATAGCCGCCCTCTAATCCGGGACCACCTGTCGGATCCCGATGTTTGAATTGTTCGAGTGTCGAAACGCAGCCTTTCCCCTTAGGTTTTGCCCTTGGGGAATAAGCCCTTTCAGCGCTAGCTTCAAGGTTTACTAGCCGATTTTCCTAATATTCAACCAATTTTGCCTTTGGTAGGCCCCCCGCTCCAGCCATGATTTTACTGGGTATTGGGTGTGCGTCAAGCAAAATTGAAAGCATTGCGACTAAGGCCCGCAATACTCAGGATAAGGCGATACTCTTCGCGCGTCGCAAGATTACGGCACGCTTCATGGCAGGCTTTCATCGCCAGAGATCCCCTTGTTTGCCTAACGGCCGATTCAGCTCCGACCAAAATGCGCCAACGATATTCATTCTATGCCCTCCCGCTTGACAGTCAATACCCTCTCAATTCATGCCAGCTGCCCTTGGAGCACTTAATGGAAGCCTTGACGCCCCAAAAATATCTAACCCCTGCCACTTCGCAGAAGCTTTGGACACTTATGCGGAAATGTGCAGGAGTTGGCCATGTATCGAATCGGAAGGAAGATCTAGAGGAAGGGAATTCAGCGGTGTCGCAAGAACGGTCTTCATCGAATGGGAGACATCCTCGACCATCCAGAAATGCTAAAAGCCATTTATTCCGGATAACCGCTTTTACTGGCATTCGGCAAAGATCAGTTCAAGCGCATATTCTGTCCACATGCCGAGCTTTGGATCGGCGGGGGAATGGGCTCCTTGGCCTGCTCCCCCGCCACAGCCCGTGCTTTGGGCTCAGAAATAGTATGAGAGCTCACCTCCAAAGTTGCTGCCGCTCTTTTGGGTTGCCCCTGCGAGCTCCGGCTGGTAGGAGATCGAAGTGTAGCGCGCTCCGACACCCCAGTGCCTCAGGAAAAGGTAATCGATTTGGACCGTCAGTCCCAAGGCGTTGTCGAGACTGAAACTGTACCCCGCAAGAGCACCACTTCCGGAGAAAGAGTTGGCAAAGTGATAGGCAGGGCCGAGGCCGATCCTCAGTCCCTTCCAGCGGGCATATGCGAGTAGCTCCAAAGGGAAACGGAAGAAATTGGCGTTGGCATTGGTAGCTTCTTGAATGGTGCTGTACTTAACGCCGACAGTGCCTTGGAGATCGATTGCAATTGGGCCGAAGGCAAGGAGGTCCGAAACCGCGACTCCGCCAAATAGGGTCAATCCCTGACCGGCGAGAATGTCCGAGGTTGAGCCATCACTGTAGGTGACCGAAAGTAGGCGGTCGCCGCCGAACTCTGCCCCTACGCCTAAGAGTCCTTTATAGGAGATGGCATAGACTGGAACGGACGAGAGGATGATCGCACTCAAGAGGATTGCCGCGCTGCGTTTCGTCATTATTCCTCCAATAGAAAATGTTAGTTGGAATACCCTTCATTCCATTTGTCGTTATGCTTATACAGACAAGTATCATATCAAGTGCAAAAAACCAATTAAATATCTACTCGCCAATCTGAGAGACAACGAGCCGGAAACCGATATCAAGGGCCAGAGCGATGGGATTATGAAAGTCCCTACCGGCAGACCGGAGGCCATCCGCGAAGTTATTACAGCTACCACCACGATCTACATGCGTGTCGCCCGATGCCGGTCCGGAAGGGTCGATCTGGATCGACTTCGGATAAACACCATACCAATCCCAACACCATTGCCACACATTCCCAGCCATATCGTATAACCCAAGGCTGTTCGGCGCTTTCTGCCCGACTGGATGTGTCCTACTGTCTGAATTGTCGACATACCAGGCCACTTGGTCCGTGTTCGCTCCCCCCGCATAAACCGCATTATGCGTAAGGCTCGATGCAGCCGGTCCGCCCTTCCCCGCATATTCCCATTCCGGCTCTGTTGGAAGCCGGTAGCCATTCGCGGTGCGGTCCCAGCGAACGTTCGTACCACTGATTGAGTAAGCTGGTATCCGTCCCTCTTGTGTCGAACGCCAGTTGCAGTACGCCACGGCTTCAAGCCAACTAACGTCGATAACCGGCCGCGAACCCCGCCCCCATCCCATATCTTTTGGTGCCACTGCACCAGTCGCTGTGCAGTATACGTCAAACTCATCGAAGGTCACGTCAAATTTGGAGATTGCATATGGTGATAGAATTACCTTATGTTGAATTTCATTCTTATTGCGCCCTCCTTCACTTGATGGGCTACCCATTGTAAATGCGCCTCCCGGCACGAGGACGAAGTTGCCTGGTAACCCTATTGCGCTCGGTACGACTTTTCGGTATGTGAAGCTCACCCTCGTGGCCTTGTTTTCGGTCACTGTCGCGGTCTGCGTTTCGTTTGGCCCATCGGCGTAGCGCAGTTCCAGGGAACGATTCCCAGGCTCAATGTTGTTCAACGTTGCCGTAGCCCCCGCTGGCAGATCGCCCATCTTGGTTCCGTCGAGATAAAGTGACCCCGCTTTTGTTGCGCTGACGACCAAGCTCCCATAAGTCCGTGCGATCGTCATCGTAGGTGGAGCGGAAGGAGCTATCGCTACTGTCGCAGGCTGGGTGGACGCAGCATCCGTTGTGGCCTTCGGATTTAAAACGAAATGCCCTGTTAAGCTTGAATATTGGTATGGCACTTGAGCACCATTAGTAAGACGCTTGGTTTCAGCCATCACGGCTTGAATGGTCGCTGTTATATCTCCCGGTTGGGGCATGTATTTAAGAAATGCCTGAGCGAATGGACTGTTGCGACCATCGCCATCAGCGGCAACCTGTCCCGCCCCTGTCGAGTACATAATGACACTCTCGGCTGGCGCCGCACTCACTACGGTCAAATCTCTTGTCCCGCTTCGTCCCAGGCTCGGGATAGGGTTGCTGCGGCAAGCATCAAGAACGACGATATTCACGCGATTATGCGCGTCGTTGAGTAGCGAGACGAGTTTCCGAGCATTCGCAGCCTCGTCTTCGAGGTCTGCCTCACGCTGAATGTCAGCCTCCACTGGGATAAGGTAATTTTCTCCCTTTGATTGAACTCCGTGCCCTGCATACCAAAAAAGCCTTCACTCGCAGGCTCCTGCGCGAGCTTGTCGTGAAAGTCGTTCAACCCCTGGTTCATCTGCTTGCGATTCGCGTCAGTGAGCAATTTTACCTGGAAACCAAGGTCCTTTAGGGCTGTGGCGATATCGGTCGCATCGTTTAGTGGATTCTTAAGCTTCCCCCAATCGGAGTAATTACCGTTCCCAATCACGAGAGCGTAGCGTGGATTCTGTGCTTGGGATGAGAGCGCAAAGCATAGAAAAAAGGAAAGTGCCAGAATGGAAATAGCCTTCTTTCGGACGGAATAGATGCCCATGACGACCTCCATTTTTGTTCACTAACCCGAGATTTTACAGCTGGCTCGTGAAGTTGGTTATCCATCAGGTAATATCTTCTATCCCCCTTAACCGAGATTGCCCATCTGGCCGGCCAATACTGGTTTCCATAGTAATCTCCTCTGCGCCAGCCCCATTTTCCAATGGGAATGTGTTCCGCGTCAAGCCAGTTTGGAATCATCACCTTCTCGAAACCTTCCTTATACTCAAGAATGATGAGACGTATCGTTTCGCTAATACAACGATTTACCAGAGGAAGGCAAAAGAAATTGCGAAATACTCCCGAATCGCTTGACTTTTCTCATAGATGTCGAAGACGGGCATTAGAAATTCAGCGAAACGAAAAAATCCCCAAGAGAGGTCCTTATTTTCACGAGACAAGGAATATTCTTGCGACGATTGAAAACATTTTGTGCGACGATTACGGAATTCATTTTCGACGACTGTAAAACTTTTGTAGACTGGCTGGTTTACGATGCTATTATGCCAGCGTTATACTTAAACGACGGCTGTGAAACTTTTATTCGACGACTGGAAAATTTTTAATCGACGACTAGAGTTGGCTTATTTGCTCATCCTATCGCAGTACCGGACGCACATACTATGAAAAACGCGTTCAGGTCGACATTATCAGGACGGAATTTCAAAACTGAGGAAGCGTTTTTCTGTAAGCGCACACCGCGTTCATTGGGCATTCGGGACAGCGGGGCTCGGTGGGCCGGCATGTTTCCCTCCCGAGAAAGCTCAGCGCCAGGCCTAGGGCGTGCCAGTCGTGCGCGTCGACTTTTTCCATCAATTGTTTTTCGATTTTCTCCGGCGTCGTTCCCTGCGCTATCCCCAACCGCGGGGCGACGCGCAGAGTATGCAGGTCGACGATGACGCCCTCGGCCGGGGCACCGGACTGACTCATGATGACGTTGGCCGATTTTCGCCCCACGCCTTTGAGGGCGACGAGCCCTTCCATCGTATGGGGAATAGCCTCGTCGGTTTTCAGCGTCCCCGCGATTCCGATCAGCCATTCGGCCTTGGACTTGAAGTTGCTGACGCTGCCGATCAAGGGAACGAGCTCATCGAAACTTGCCTTCGCCAATTCGGCCATCGTGGGAAACTGGGCGAACAGCGCGGGCGCTAGTTGGTTGATATGTTTGTCGGAATCTCTGGCCGACAGCACGACCATCACAAGGAGCTGATAGGTATTCCCGTAGTCCAGAGGATGTTTGCGCCCCCGGTATTTTTCGAGCAAGGGTTTCAACGCGACTTTCCAATCAACGCTACTACCCATGTCGATCCTCCTTGTTCGAAACAATCTACTGATAAGGCTATTGGGACTTCGCTTTCTTCGAAGCTTTCGACGGGCCGGCATCGTTGAGGGCGACCGCTTGGCGAACGAGGGCCTCGAAGGCGGACCCGTCGACCTCTTCCCCTTCGTGGATGTCGATCGCGCGGCGTGCGTTCCCGTCGAGACTCGAGTTGAACAGGTGGGCCGGATCTTTCAGCGACGCGCCCTTGATGAAGGTAAGCTTCACGGCATTCTTGTAGGTTTCGCCAGTGCAGATGATGCCCTCGTGCGACCACACCGGAGTGCCCGTCCACTTCCACTCCTCGACGACCTCCGGGTCCGCTTCCTTGATGAGTTTGCGCATTCTGCCGAGCGTTTTCATGTTCCCATCCCGGAAGTCTCTGCGGGTCTTTGCAGCCTCGATTCCAAATTTAGCCGAGCCTCGGCCATACGTCAATCCGAGTTCGAACCCGAACCATCGTCTACTCGGGGGCGGCCCCGCGGTGAAATGGACGCGGCTGTCCTGCCATGAGTATCATTGAACCGGGGACTACAGGTGGATCCGACGCGGGCTTTGAGCGACCAGATAGCCGATCTCTATCGCGACGAGTCGCGAAGGGTCCTGGCCACCTTGATACGCCTTATCGGCGACTTCGACAGGGCCGAGGAGGCCCTCCAGGAGGCCTTCCAGGCCGCCTTGGAGCAGTGGCCGCGCGACGGCCTGCCTCGGAACCCCCGAGCCTGGCTCGTGTCGGTCGGCAGGTTCAAGGGCATCGACGCGCTCAGGCGAGCCGGTCGCGACGGTGTCGCGCTCGCCGCGGCGGCCCGGGACTACGGCGAGCGTTCCGCGGAGAGCGAGGCTTCGGACGACGAGAGCATCCAGGACGACCAGCTTCGCCTCATCTTCACCTGTTGCCACCCCTTGCTGCCGCAGGACGCCCGGATCGCCCTCGCGCTCCGCGAGGTCTGCGGCCTCACGACCGAAGAGATAGCGCGCGCCTTTCTCGTCGCTCCGCAGGCCATGAAGCGGCGCATCTCGCGCGCCAAGGAGGGGATCCGCGCCCGGCGAATCCCCTACGAGATTCCCTCGCGTACCGAGCTCGGGAAGCGCCTGGAGACGGTCCTCCAGGTCGTGTATCTCGTCTACAACGAGGGCTATGTCGCCACGGCGGGAGAGGCTCTCCTTCGGCATGACCTCGCCGAAGAGGCCCTGTCCCTGTGCCGCCTACTCGTGGACCTGGTTCCCGAGCCGGAGGCGATCGGCCTGCTCGCGCTGATCCTGTTGCACGAATCCCGTCGGAACGCGCGCACCGACGCCGACGGCGACGTGGTCCCGCTCGAACAGCAGGACAGATCGCTCTGGGACCGGGGGCGGATCGAGGAGGGGGTCGGCCTCGTGGTCCGAGCCCTCCAGTCGGGACGCTTCGGGTCCTACAGCCTCCAGGCGGCGATAGCTGCCGTCCATGCCGCGGCGGCGTCGGTGGAGACGACGGACTGGGTCCAGATCGTCCGTCTCTACGACATGCTGCTCCAGAAGGCGCCCACGCCGGTCGTGGAGCTCAACAGAGGGATAGCCGTGGCTATGCGGGACAGTCCGGAGGCGGGACTGGTCCTCGTCGATGCCCTCCTCGACCGAGGCGAGCTTGCGGACTACCTTCCCGCGCACGCCGCGCGCGCGGACCTCAATCGAAGACTGGGGCGCAGGGCCGAGGCGATGAGCTCCTATCGCCGCGCCCTCGAGCTGGCGCGGCAGGAGCCCGAACGCCGCTTCCTAAAAAAACGGCTCGCGGAAATTTCGGGTTAGCCTTGTTGAAATTGTCCCTTTTGCCTGTCCTTCTACGACTACTTGACGAGATCGCATGGGGTGAGGCTGGCGCCCGGCAGGATCGCCGGGACCGAGGCCTCACCGAAGGAGACAAGGCATGAACGCGCACGTGAGCTCGATCCTCCTCGGCGTCCGGGACATGGAAAAGTCCAAGCGCTTCTACACGGAGGGTCTCGGCTGGAAGGTCCAGCAGGACTATCGCATCTCGGTATTCTTCGTGCCGCACGGCGGCTCGATCGTCGGCTTCTACGGCCGCGACGGCCTGGCCGCTTCAGTGGGCGCGAGCCCGGAAGGCAGCGGCTTCGGCGGCTTCGTCCTCAACTACGTGGTCCGCAGCGAGGCGCGGGTCGACGAGATCATGGCGGAAGCCGAGAAGGCCGGCGCCGCGATCCTCAAGCCCGCGGCCGCCCTGCAGTGGGGCGGCTACGGCGCTTCCTTCGCGGACCCGGACGGCTACGTCTGGAGCATCGGCTACAGCGCCCAGGGAAAGGACCAGCCCTACGCGGAGTGAGGCTAAAGGTCTCTCGAAAGGAGGAGGATATGCAATTCTTCGTCTATGGTTCCCCGAAGGAAAGGCAGCAGCCTCGGGACCCCGCCGAGCTGGGGAAGTTCATGGAGGAGTCCGTCAAAAATGGAATCCTCGTCACCGGCGGCGGACTCCCTCCCAAGGAGACCAGGATCCGCCTGACCGAGGGCAAGGTCTCGATCACCGACGGCCCCTTCATGGAGGCGAAGGAGCTGATGCCGGGTTTCGTCGTCATCCAAGTCGATACCAAGGAGCAGGCCATCGAGTGGGTCACGAACAATCGCCGGCTCTACGGCGACGGAGAGACGAGACTCGTGCAGATCTTCGGGCCGTCCTAAGTCGAGGAGATAGAGAGGGGTCCCGTTTTTCGTACCGCGGGCGGGGACGCCGCGGGGATTCCCATTCTACATCGGGACGGCCACCGAATGGGATGGTCCGTGCTCCAAGGCCGCGACTGGGCCGGCGAACGACCCGCAGCATACCGGCCTTCACAGTCGCGAAATCGAAGCCTTGAGCCGGCGCTACGGCGAGAAGGGATGGCAATCGCAGCTCGAGAATCGGCCACCCGCGCGGACTGGATCGTCGCTATTTTGACCGCCCACTATCTTCGTCCGTCGCGCGCGTCTTCTATGGCTTCCCGGCCTTCGTGAACCACGAAGTAGACGAGGCCCAAGGCCGCTACCGCATCGATCCACCACCATCCCAAGAGCGCGGTCAACACGACACCGCCCAGCACGATCCACGACATATAGGCGCATACCATGCTGCACGAGCCGTCGGATTCCAGCGCGCGGCTGCCGATGCGGCGCCCGATTCTCATTTTCCCCGCCGCGAGGAGGGGCATGAGAACGCTCGAGGCGGCGGTGATCCCGATGCCGAGGGGGGCCGCCTCCGGGCCTGCGCGCGCCACCAGGGAGGTGATCGAGGAGACGACGATGTAGAGAGCGAGGAGGAGTAGGCCTATCCCGACTATCCACGAGGCCCGTTTCTCGGCCTTCTCGACGCGCTCGATGCCGGCGCCGCTCCCCTCGACGTACAGTCGCCGAAGGAGGGCGGCTCCCGCGACCAGCTCAATGATACTGTCCGCGCCGTAGGCGATGAGGGCGACGGAACGAGCCATCGCTCCCGCCAGCAAGGCCGCGGCCGCCTCGACGATCATCCAGGATACTGAGGCCCATTCAATTCGGATGCCGCTCCGGAGGCTCGCGCCCTTTCCGTCCATCGTGTCCAAACCGCCAAGCCTCCGGGTAAAATATAGCGGAACTCCGGACGGAGAGGGAAGGACCTAGCGAGGCCCGGCGAAATCGCCGCCGGAGACCGATTCCGCGGAATCTTCGGTCGCCGTCTTGAAACGGCTTATTTCCTCGTCGAGTCGCCCACTACCCGAACCGACCGCTTCGGAGAACTCTGCGACCGATCGGATCGAGGTTCCGATATCCACGATCCCTGCCGTTATTTCGGAGATATTGTACGTGATCTCCGTCGAGATCCTCGTAAGGTCATCCATCATCCTTTGGATCTCCGTCGAGCCTAGGTCCATCGCGCTGGAACCGTCCTTGACCCGGAGCGACCGCTCCTGGAGGTCGACCATGGCCTGGAGTATCTGTTTGCTCCCGATTTGGATTTCGCCGATGCTCGCGAATATCTCGGCGATCGACTTCGATACGTCCCCGATTTTGTCGTCGATGGCGGCAAAGGCGCGGCTCGTGTCCGTATTCGCCGCCGTGACCTCGTCGATCTTCGAGACGATGGCCTCGATCGATTCCGAGATATCGCGGGAACTCGCGGTCGACACCTCGGCGAGCTTTCTTATTTCGTCGGCGACCACGGCGAACCCTCGGCCGGATTCGCCGGCGTGCGCGGCCTCGATCGCCGCGTTCATGGCCAGGAGATCGGTCTGCGAGGCTATGTTCTGGATGACCGCGGCCATTTCGCGAATCGTCCCGATGTTCTGCGGTATCTCTCCGATCTTCGCGAAGGCCGTCTCGAATACTCGCCTGCCGCGCTCCGACACCTGCACGAGCTCTTCGGCCGAGGCGCGGTCCCTCTCGGTGACGCGGCTCATGTTCTCGAGGGAGGAAAGCATCTCGGTGACGGATGCCGACGCCTCCTCGACCATCGAGCTTTGTCCCTCGATCTGCTCGTTGAGCCGGGCAATGCTGCCGATTATCTTCCCGACCGAGCTCGCCGACTCGGCTATCCGCGAATCGAAATTCTTCATTTGCGCGCCGATCGAACGGGTATTCGACTCGATTTGAGCCGCCGAGCTCGTTGCCTCGGTGGCGGCGTCGATAAGTCGGGACTTCACCTCGAGGTTGGAGTTCGATATTCCTTTGATCCGGAACAATGACAAAGAGAGACCATCGAGGAATAGATTGAGGTTCCGGGCGAGCATGCCGATCTCGTCGCGCGATTTGACGGTGGCCCGCTCCGAGAGATCGCCTTCCTTGAGCATGGCTATGTTCCTTTCCATCGCGATAATGGACCGCGCGATCCCGTCGGCGACCATCAGGGATAGAAAGACAGTGAGGCATACTATCGCGAGGACGATGGCCGCGGCTTTCGCCAGGGCCCGCTTTTGCGCCGCCGCGACCTCCCCGCCGATGATGGAGTATTGCTCCCCGATGGCTTTTGCCGAACTGGCGAGCGAATATTGCATGATGCCGATGTCCGACATGAAAGCCTTGAAGTGCGGCAGGGCTCCCTGCGCGAACGCCTTCCTGTCCGGCCTTATTTCCTCGGTGAAGAACTGCAGGAAATTCGCGAAATCGGGCAGGGAGAATATCTCATGCGCGTCGTTCTCGAGAACGTCGAAGTCCTTGTTCAGTTGGGCGAGCCGGGCGCGGCCCACGAGAGCCTCGAGATTGGTGATCGCCTGGAGAGAGGACTTTATGTCCTTATTGAGCTGGGGCAGGATCTTGATGTTCGCGAGATCATTGAAGGCGGCATCGACCCCTTTGCTCGCCCCGTTGAAGGACTCCCTCGCGGCCTTGATCGGAGTATAGGGTAGCTTGTTGAGCTCGATGAGCTGATTGTCGATCGCATCGCCGAGGGCGACGAGATAGTTTCTTTCGTGCTCGATCCGGTTGACGGGGCCTAGAAACGCGACATATACGCAGACGGTAGAGGCCAGAAGGAATACGATACCGAGGACCAGAAAGACCAATTTCACTCGAATTTTCATCATTGAATCCTTTCTCATGGAAGGCAACCGCCTCGGCGCATTCATGCCATTCCCGCGGCTCTAGGGTACTAAAGCGATAGCGCGGCCGGGACAGCCGGTCGAATCCACGATTTTTAACGGAAGGAACATGAAAAAGGCTCCGGTTGCCGGAAGCAAACCGAGATTGCACAGGCCCTCGACGTAATGCATGCCGAGACCGAGACCCACCTGATGGACGAGAGCGCCGTTCTGCACTGCTCCCAGGCTCGGCGCCTCCGTCCCGACGGTCAGCACTCCTTTCTCCGCGATGTACCGGATAGCCTCCACGTCGGGGGCCGGCCATCCCTGCGTAGCCGAGTCGACCACGGGCCCCTGGAGATAGGAATACCCGGCCTCGTCTTCGGCGTATTTCCCGCTCCAGCCCGAGGCGAAGAGAACTATGTCGCCCGCGATCATCGCTCGATGCTCCTCTTCCCAACGTGTTACATGCCTTTTTGTAATCCAAGGGCTTTCGCCCGGTTGGCCCGATTCGGACAAGGCCCCGACGTCGATGACCAGGGCGCGGCCGCAGAGGGATGCCAGGTCGACCAAGTCTCCGCCTCGAGAGCCCAAGGGACCTGCGAGAGGGAATCGAGTCCCCTCGGGGGGGATGAAATGCGGCGCGGCGTCGAAATGCGTCCCGCAATGCTCGTCGATAACGACGCAGTTCGTTTTATATACCGAGTGTTCCCCGAAATCGCGCCAGGTCCTGTGGGAGAAGGGAACGTGGCCCGGCCACGTACAGGGGAATTTTTCGCCTAGCGGTGCGGAAAGATCGACAATGGACATTCCCTTGAATGGATCGATATCCGGCATGATGCAACCTCCCTCATTTCCACGTACCTTGAGTCATTACCATTCGCGGCTCGACCCTGAAGCCGCGCCTCGAGCGCTAAAATCTCCTGTGGAATTCCCCGCGGGGCCAGGGAATAGACAGGAGAGGAAGAGCTGTTATATGATATCATCATAGGATGTGAACATGCTTGGACCAATTAAAGACGTCAAGACGACCGATAGGATTGTCGCCGCGCTGAAGGCCCATATAGTCGGCGGGAATCTCGCATCCGGCACCGAAATTCCCTCCGAGAAAGATTTGGCGCAGCAGCTCGGGGTCAGCAAATTCAGTCTCAGGGAGGCTCTGCGCATCGCCGAGACCCAAGGCCTGATCGAGATCTCGAGAGGCAGCCGCGCGAAGGTCGCAAAGCCTTCGGCCTTCGCGGCGGCCGAAGTCATCGCCTTGTCGCTCAGGAGGTCGAGCAACACCCTCGTCGACCTGTCGGACGCGAGGCACCTCTTGGAAACCCACATCGCGCGCGTCGCGGCGATGAAAGCGACCGCCATCGACATACGCGCCCTGGAGATGACGGTCCAAGCGCTCGCTTCGAACGAGGGGGACCTCGACCTGTGCGTCGAGCAGGATCTGGAGTTCCACAACCTGCTCGCCAGGGCAACCGGCAACCCGGTCTTCGAGATAATGCTGTCCCCCTTGACGGAACTCCTGCGCGAGTCCATGAAGCAGACGATCAGCTATGATATCCAAGGAGTGGTATCGGAGCATAAGGGCATCATAGAGGCGATCAAAAGCAAGAATCCCGAACAGGCCGCGAAGCGCATGAGCCGCCATCTTGACCTCGCACTTCATCGCCAGCTAAAAACCAAAGTCGCCGCCGTACGGACCAAAAAACGGCAATGAAGCCGGCGCGCCCTCGGCGCATCGATCATCGCTGGACTCGGCCCGAGTCCGAACCGCCCGCGAGAGCGCGGACTTCGGCGCATGTCAGAAGAGGCAGGTCGCCGGGGATGGAATGCTTCAGGCAAGCGGCGGCGGTGGCGAATTCCAAGGCGTCTCTGTCGTTCTCCGAGCCGGAAAAGCCGAAGAGTATGCCGGCGGCGAATGTGTCCCCGGATCCGACCCTGTCGACGATGTCGCGAATTTCGTAGCGCTTCGATCGCAGGAACCCGGCCTTTGTGCGAAGCACCGCCGACCATCCGTTTACGTCCGCGGAAACGCTCTCTCGCAAGGTGATCGCGACGCCAGAAAGATTCGGATAGCGCAGGATTACTTCCTTTGTGAGGTCGTCGTATCTCGCCGGATCCAAATGGCCCGACTCGACTCCAGACGCCATCCCTAGGCCGAGAGCTTTCTGGCAATCCTCCTCGTTCGCAATGAGGAGGTCGACATAGTTCATCATCTCCCCCATGACCTCGGGGGCTTCTTTCCCGTATTTCCAGAGATTTTTCCTGTAATTCAGATCGCACGAAACTTTCACACCATGGGCCTTGGCCGCCTTCACCGATTCGATCGACAAGGCGGCCGCGTCGAGGGAAATCGCCGGAGTGATGCCCGTGATATGGAACCAGCTCGCGCCCTCGAACGCGGAGTCCCAATCGATATCGCCGATTTTCGCCTCCCCCATCGCCGATCCGGCTCGATCGTACACGACCACCGAAGGCCTCTGATTCGCGCCGGCCTCGAGGAAGTAGATCCCGAGCCTGTTCCCCTTGCGGACGACTCCGGTCACGTCGACCCCGTGCTTCCGCAGCTCGCCCAAACAGGCATCGCCGATCTGATTTCCCGGGACGACGGAAACGAATGAAACATCCCTTCCGAAACGGGCGAGAGCCACCGCGACATTCGCCTCGCCGCCGCCAAAAGTCGCCTCGAGGCGAGGGCTCTGAAGGAGGCGCTCCTGCCCAGGCGACTTCAGCCGCAGCATGATTTCTCCGAACGTGACTATCCGCGCCATAGAAGCCTCACTTCTGCAAAAGATGAACCGCGAATCCCGCGATCTCGAGGTCGAGGTAGACCGCTATGGTCTTGCCGTCCTTGGTCTTCTCGGTCCCGGGTCGCGTCTCGATGCCCTTCCTCTTGAGGTAGGCGAGCGCCCGCTGTATGCTGAGCGTCGCTATCGCGAGATGCCCGTGCGCGCCCAGGTACGGCGACTTCATGACTTCGAGGCCTCCGGTCATTATTGAACTGGCGCCTTCTTTTACCGTGAAGAAGAAAAGCCTCCCGAGAGTCTCGGCGACTGCGGTCGCTTTCCCGGCATTTTCCTCGTTCAGCCCGACATGGGCGAGTTCGAATCCGAGCGATAGCCGCACGGCTTCTCCGGCCAGTCTTGCGATTTCCCCGAATTTACCCATGACGATGGCTTCTTCCTTGGCTATCCAGGTTCCGCCCACCGCGTAGACGCGATCAAACGCGAAATACTCGCGCAGATTGGCGGGCTCGACTCCGCCGGTGGGAACGAATTTCACGCCGGCATAGGGTGCGGCTATCGCCTTCAGGAAACCTATCCCGCCCGAAGCCCCTGCCGGAAAATACTTCAGCACTTCGAGCCCGCGCTCCAAGGCCATTTCAATTTCCGTCGGCGAAGAAACGCCCGGAATCACCGGCACGGCTTTCTCGATGCAAAAATCCACGACCTTTGGATTGAAACCGGGGGAAACGATGAACTTCGCCCCGGCGCCGACGGCTTTTTTCACCTGCTCGACCGTAAGCACGGTCCCGGCTCCGACGAGTAGTTCCGGTAATTCCCGCGTCAGGGCGCGAATGGATGCTTCCGCCGCCGCGGTGCGGAAGGTTATCTCCGCGAGAGGGAGCTCGCCCTCGATGAGCGCCTTCCCCAAATCGACCGCGGATGCGGCGTCCTCGATCTTTATCACCGGAACGATTCCAATCTCGCCTAACTTCAACAACGAATCGTGCATCACCGCTCCTCTCTTTGTATCGTGTTCACCGGATAGCGCGGGGCGTCCCCGAGAAGCGTCTGCGCTATGTTCTGCGCCGCCTTCGTCTTCAGCTCCAGGACGGATTCCTCGCTATACCAGCCCGTATGATCGGCAAGGACGACATTGTCGAGGCGCTTGAGCTCGCTATCGACGGGCAGCGGTTCGATCTCGAAGACATCCAGGCCCGCGCTTCCGATTCTGCCTTCCTTCAATGCCGCCGCCAGGGCCGCCTCCTCGATGATCGCGCCGCGGGAAGTGTTGACCAGTATCGCCTTCTTTTTCATCAGCGCTATCCGATCCCGGTTGAGCAGGCCTTTCGTCGCGGCGGAAAGCGGCGCATGGACGGAAACGTAATCGGATTCGACGAGCAGCGTATCGAGCGTTGCCTGGACCGC
The DNA here is from genome assembly GCA_964404145.1 of uncultured Treponemataceae bacterium. Classification (GTDB taxonomy): domain Bacteria; phylum Spirochaetota; class Spirochaetia; order Treponematales; family Rectinemataceae; genus UBA1306. The sequence continues at coordinate 105,191 of CAYOIX010000003.1, read as the reverse complement.
CCCCGACTTCTCGATATCCTCTTTCGAAACGAAGGGGTCGTAGACGAGGATCTCTCCCAGGCCGAACCCTTCGACCTTTCGCCTCAGACAGCGCGCGATTGACCCGAATCCGATCAGCCCCAAGGTCCTCCCGGCGATGCGGTTGGTGGCCTGCAGCTTCTGCAGGTTCCATGAACCCTCGCGGACTTTCCTGTCCTTGAACGCGACGTTGCGCACGCAGGCGAGCAGAAGCGCCAGCGCCTGGTCGGATACGTCTTCGATGGAATAGTCGGGCACTCTCGCTACTTGGATTTTTTTCCTCGTCGCCGCGTCGATATCCACGTTGTCGAACCCGACCCCGTACCGGGATATCACCCGGCAGCGCTCGAGCGAATCGATCACGCCCTTGGTCATCTGGAACATGTTTACCAAGATGCCGTCCGCGTATCGGAGCGCCTTTATCGCCTCCTCCTCGGACCTGAGATTCAGGACCTCGAGGCGGGCGCCGACTTCGGCGAGCACGTTCGTCTCCTCGACGTAGCTTCCGTATCGATCGTCGGTGACGAATACGTTGAATCGCGCGGGTCTGTCTGTCATAGGTGACTCTATACTTATCATGATATCTCCACTTATGTCAATCGGCAGGAGCGATAAAGACCGAAGCCAAGCCTCGAACGAAAGGATCAGGGCCGCGGCGAGGCGCAAAGCGCCGCCATCAACGCTCGAGGCCCTTTTCCCTGGCGAGAAACACCGCTCCGAAGAGCACGAAGCCGTAGATAATCTGCTGGACGCTGGTCGTCAGGTTGAAGGCGGAGAGAAGGCCCGACAGGACGACGATGGTCAAGGTCCCGGCTATCGTGCCCGCGTAATTCCCCTTTCCTCCAATCAGAGACGCGCCTCCGATGGCTACCGCCGCGATGGTCGTCAGCTGATATTGGTCTCCCATCCCCAGATAAAGTTGCCCGAGTCTCCCCGCGAAAAGCACCCCCGCCGATCCGGCGGCCAACCCCGATATGGCGTACACGGCGAGCCGCGTCCTTTTCACGTCGATGCCGGAGAAGAACGAGACGGTCTCGCTGCTGCCGACGGCATAGATTTTCCTTCCGAAGGCTGTCTTCGTCAGGACGACCATGATCGCGACAGATAAGGTAAGCCAAATGACCAGAAGGTTGGGGATGCCCGAAACGGAACCCTTGCTCAGAACCTGCATGAAATCGGGAAGCCTCGCTTGCGGCTTCCCCCCCGTAATCCCGAGAAGCGCGCCCTGGAAGACCGTATTCGCTCCCAGCGTCATGATCACGGGAGAGATTCCCAGGTACGCGACGCCGGCGCCGTTAAAGAGGCCCATCCCCGCGCTTATCAAGAGGACGATAGGTATCGCGAAGGCGAGATTCTCGCTATTCCCGCGGCTCAGCATGGATAGGAAATAGCCTGCGCTGGTGAACACCCAGGGGATGGAAAGATCGAGGCCGCCCGTGAGGATGACCAATGTCTGGCCTATCGAGACGATGCCGAGTATCGCGCAATCGATGGCGATGATCCTCAAGTGGTTCGCGCTCGCGTAGCCCGGCTTTACGAGCGATACGATCACCAGGAGGAGGAGGCTCGTCGCGTAGCCTGTCAATACCGGCTGATTGCGTTCGAAGAATGCCTTGAGCTTCTTCACAGCTCGAATCCTTTCCTTTTTGCCATCTCCGCGACGGAGCTCATCACCACCGCAAAGATGAGCAGCGATCCCTGGCAAAGTGTCGACCAATAGGTCGATACGCCCAGGAAAACGAGCATGTCCGCGATCAGCTTGAGGATAAAGGCTCCTGCGATGGTTCCGACGATCCCGCCTTTACCGCCGGACAGACTGGTCCCCCCGATGACCGCGGCGACGATCGAAGTCATTATGAAGCTGTTCCCCGCCAATGGAGACCCGGAGGCAACCTGCGCGGTCCTGAATAGCCCGGCGGAGGCCGCAAGGAATCCCGAGAGCGCATATACTTGGAGTTTAGTCCTGCCGACACCGATACCGTTCAGGTTGGCAGCCTTCTCGCTGCTTCCGACCGCGTAGACCGATACGCCGAATCGCGTCTTCTTCACGTAAAGCCAAACCAGGATGAGCGCCAATATCGCGAAGAGCGACAGGGATATTCCCATAGGCCTCGCAAGCAAGCCGTTTATGAAATCTTTCGGCGGTTCCCCGCCGTCGATCGGCAGGATCGACAATGCCACCCCGCCCCATATCGACCAGCTGGCAAGAGTGATTATGAAGGGCTGCAGGCGCGTCCTGGCGATAACGACCCCGTTCAACAATCCGATTGCGGTACCCAGGATCAAGACCGACAGACTCATCAGGAGAATGCCGGTCAAGGAGCCCGGCATATAGAGCGCCGCTATGCTGTTGGTGACGCAGACGATCCCTCCGACCGAAAGGTCGATGCCGCCCTGTATCATCACCACGGTCTGGCCGATCGAAACGAGGATGAGCGCCATCGCATCGTTCGTCTTCAATCCCAACCAATCCAAGCTGAACAGCTTCGGCTGCAGGAAGAGAATCACCCCGTAAATGGCCAGCAGCACCGCATACGGTACCACGGATATGATGCCGACCTTAGCGCCGATGATCCGTCCGCGCGCGGATCGCGTTCGCGTTGCTCTACTCAATCTGTGTCCTTTCTCCATCCCGCATGCGGTTTACGCCATGCTTCTTCCGCCCATCGATGCGACCATTATGTTTTCCTTCGTGAGTTGGTCCTTCTCCAGGAAAGCGCCGATCTTCCCGTCGTGCATGACGAGGACTTCATCGCAGACATTGACCAACTCATCCATGTCGGTGGAATAAAACAACACCGCGTTCCCGTCCTTGGCAAGTTCCCGTATCAGGTTGAATATCTCCTTCTTCGTCCCTATGTCCACGCCGCGAGTTATGTCGTACATGAGCAATACCTTGGGTCCAAACGCGAGGCTCTTGGCCAGAATGACCTTCTGCTGATTCCCGCCGCTCAGGTTCATCGCGATAGTGGACGGACCCTCAGCGCGTATCTCCAGCCTCTTCATGAATTCCCGAACCACTTCACCCTCGATGCGCTTACTCAGGAAACAGCCCCATCGAAGCTTTTTCAGCATCGCGAGAGTGAGGTTGTGCGCGATCGAAAAGGGCAGGATGAGTCCCTGGGTGGCCCGATCTTCCGGAACCAGCGCTATCCCGTGCCTGATGCTGTCGCGGGGATTGCGTATGCGCACCTTTTGGCCGCGAACGCGGATCTCCCCTTCCGTTCTATAAACGCCGAAAAGCCCGAGGAACAAAGCCAATTGCCCCTGTCCGGCGAGTCCGCCGACGCCGAGGACCTCGCCGGAGCGGAGCCGCAGGCTGATGTCCCTGAGTTGGCGCCCCACGCGAAGGTTGATCGCCTCGAAGGCTATTTCCTCTCTGATGGATGCGCTCTTCTCGGGAAAGTAGCCTGCGATCGCCCTTCCCAGCATCAAGGAAATGATCTCGTCCATATCGCATTCGCCCATTCCCATCTCGCCGACATTTTGGCCATTGCGGAATATCGTCAGCCGATCGCAGCCATCCTTGATTTCCGACATTCTGTGCGAGATGAAGATGACGATTTTCCCTTCATCGGCCTTCTTTCTCGCGAGATTGAGAAGCCACTTGACCCTTTGTTCGCTGAGAGCCGAAGTGGCCTCGTCCAGGATCAAAATTTCGGGGTTCCTGGACACCGCTTTCAGTATCTCGACGACCTGCCGCTTCGCGAGCGGGAGATCGCGGACCATGCTGTCGGGATCGAAATCGTCGACGTCTTCCCGAGCGAAAAGCTCGAGAGAGCGCTTTCGCAATTCGGGTTTGGAATATATACCGAAGCGCGTCATGGCATTTCGGTCCAAAAAAATATTCTGAGAGACGCTCAAGTCCGGGATGAGGCTGAGCTCTTGATATACCGTCGCTATACCCGCCTCGATGGCATCGTAGGGTTTTCGCAATCTAAGGGGCTTCCCAAAAAGCCGGATCTCGCCCGAATCAGGACGTACCGCTCCGCTCAGGATTTTCAGGAGCGTGCTTTTACCCGCTCCGTTCTCTCCGAGCAGAGCATGCACTTCCCCCCGGTTCGCGTTGAAGTCGGCTTCGAACAGGGCGCGCGTGCCTTTAAACGACTTTGAAACTTTAATCAGCTCAAGATCTGCCATTCCCTCGTCCTAACAAAGCGCGGAGCAGCAATATATGGCGGCATCCGAGACGCGATTGACGCCTCGGATGTCCCTGCTATATGGATTCCTAGATCAATTCCCGAGGATCTCCTGGGGGCTCACCGTCACGCCGAAATCGCTCGGAACGACGGGCCAGTCCATAGTAGTCGGGAGATCCTTGAAGCAGTTCTTGCCTATCACGAGCTTTTCGGCCTTGATGCCGACGCCGAGATCGATGCTCGTATCGGTAGCGAGCAGGCCGGGGCTGACTTTGTATACCTTGGGCGGGTTCGCGCCGTCCAGGATTTGCACTGCGAGCTTCAGCGCGATCGCGCCCAAGCCGGGGATGTTATTCGCGACCAGACCCTTTACGTTGTTTTCGGTCATCGCTACCATGCCGCCATTCGTATCGAAAACGACCATCGGCACGAGAGGCCTGTTGGCTTCATTGAAGGCTCGGATGAGAGGCTCCGCGAAATTCTGGGAGAAAATGCCGTCGATCTTCGGGTTGACGGCCAGGACTGTCGCCATGCCCTGCTGCCCTTCGCCCTCGGCGTACTTGCCATCGAACTCGCCGACGATCTTGATTCCGGGATAGCCTTTGAGGACGCCCTTGGCGACCTTGTTGATGTACTCGGATATCGGCGCTCCCGGAAGCCCTCTGTCGAACGCGATATTGCCTTTCCCGCCGATCGCCTTCGCCAAGAACGTCGCCCAAGCCTTGGCGACGATATCGAGATTGGTATCGACTTTCCAGGCCTGGTCGCTCGTGACGACCTGGTCGAAAGAGACGACGACGATCCCGGCCTTCGCAGCGCGCTCTATCGCCGGATTCAGCGCCGTCGCCGATGACGCATCGACGAGTATCGCATTGTATCCCTTCTGGGCGAGGGCATCGATCCCTGCGGCCTGGGCCTCGGCGGTATTCTCGGTATTGACGATATCGAGAGCGCAGCGGTTTTTGTAGGGAGGCTTGGACGCGACGGCCTGAAGGGTCCTCTCCATCTCCTGTCGCCAATCGTTGCCGGTATAGGAGTTGCATAGAGCGATCTTGTACACCTTCCCGGTCGCGGCGATGCCCTGCTGGCCCCATGCCGCCGGGACAAGGACCGTCATTGCCGCCGCCAGTACGAACGCGAAACTGGTAATCGTCTTCTTCATCTAATTCCTCCTTGCTTCAAAAATGATCTTCATTCCTCGGACTGGGACAAAGGACCATCGACGAGCACCTCCTTATACGGAAGAAAATTCATCCGAACGGCGCGGATGCATGGACGAATGCTATGCTCCTTTTCGATATCTAAATATCATGGTATGTATGGCTTGTCAAGGATAATTGCATATGATATTGATATCATTATACGTTCGAGGGAATGAAGGAGAATCGCGAATGACCCGAAAAATGAAAGCTCTCGTGTATATGGGCGAAGAGCGACTTGAAATTCAGGAGCTGCCGATTCCCGTTCCGGGCCCGGGGGAGGCCTTGGTGCGCGTCTTTTCCGCGGGTATATGCGGAACCGACCATTCGATCCTGGCCGGCACCCACCCGCGCGCAAAAGCGCCGTTGATCATGGGGCACGAGTGCGCCGGAGAATTGGCGGAACTGCGCGGGGACACCGCTTCGGGGCTGCGCGAGGGCGACGCCGTCACGATCGAACCGCTTATCTCATGCGGCGTATGCCCGGCCTGCAAGTCCGGCAATGCGCACGTCTGCAAGAGTCTCAAACTGTATGGGATCGACGCCCCCGGAGCCTTCGCCGAATACGTCGCGGTATCGTCAAGCAGTCTCAGGCCCCTCGCCGAAGGAATCGACTATCGGCTCGGCGCCCTCATCGAGCCGCTCGCGGTCGCCGTCCACAGCGTGCGCGCGGCAGGCTTGGGCATAGGGGATTCCGTATGCGTCATGGGCGGAGGCCCGATAGGCGCGCTCGTGGCGCTCGTCGCGAAGCGCGCGGGCGCGAACCCCGTGATCGTATGCGAGCGCCAATCGTTCAGGGTAGAATTGGCCCGCTCGCTCGGGCTCGAGGCGATCGATACGTCCCAGGCGGACGCGCAAAAAGAAGTCATGGAGAGAACCGGGAACGAGGGGGTCGATGTCGTCTTCGAAGCCGCCGGGGTTCCCCAGACTCTCGTCGACGCCTATAGAATATGCCGCATCCGCGGAGCGGTGATACAAGTGGCGAATCCCAAAAAGCCGATACCGACGGACCTCCTGGCCTTGTCTTTCAAGGAATTAACTATCAAGGGCGTAAGAGTCTACGCTTCCGGCGATTTCGACAGGGCGATCGCGATCGCCGCATCGTCGGGACCCCTCTTCCGAAAAATCCAATCGGCTCCCTTCTCGTTGGACCAGGGAGAAGCCGCATTCCAACGCAGCCGAAGGGGCGCGGACGTGATGCGCGTGCTCTTCGACATTGCATGAAGAAAGAAGGGCTCATGGAAACATCGTTATTCGATCTGAGGGGCAAGATCGCCCTAGTCACCGGATCCAGCGGCGGCCTTGGTCTGGTTCTTGCGCGCGGACTCGCGCAGTCCGGAGCGAAGATCGTGCTGAACGGGAGAGCGCGCGAAAAACTCGATGGCGCCGTGAAGCTACTGCGCGATGAGGGATTCGACGCTTCGGGATATGCGTTCGATATCATCGATAGCGAACGGACCGAGGCCGGAATTCTTTCGATCGAACGCGAGCTGGGCCCCATCGATATTTTGGTGAACAACGCCGGAATCCAAAAACGCGCGCCCATCCTCGACATGACCGAGGAGACCTGGAGGGAAATCATCGATATCAACCTCACTGGGGTATTCCTCATGAGCAAAGCCGTGGGTAAATTCATGGTCGAGAGGAGACGGGGAAAAATCATCAATGTCTGCTCCCTCCTCAGCGAGGCTGCGCGTCCCACAATCTCCCCGTATACCGCCTCCAAGGGCGGCGTAAAAATGCTCACCAAGGCGCTCGCGGTCGAATGGGCGAAATTCAATGTGCAAGTCAACGGTATCGGCCCAGGATATTTCGCCACACAGATGAACAAAGCCCTGGTCGAGAACGTCGAGTTTGACAGTTGGCTGAAGTCGCGCACTCCAGCGGGCCGCTGGGGGGATCCCAAAGAATTGGTCGGCGCCGCTGTCTTCCTGGCAAGCGAAGCGTCCAGCTTCGTCACGGGCCAGATAATCTACGTGGACGGAGGGATGCTGGCCGCGCTTTAGGGACAGCCATGGCCCCGAGCCGCCTTCCGCAGCAGCGCGGCCGGCTCCCGGGCCGCGGCCACGGGAAGAGCTTCCCCCGGCATATGAAGATTCATGCCCCGGCGTGAAACATTTTTGCCTTGCCTTTTTCGAGAAGCGTATGCCCGAGACATGCCTTCCTGAGGCGGGTTATCGAGAACTTCTCCCATTCATCCACCGACATTTTCCCTGTCCTGACGAGATGCGGGTAGTAGGTGTAGACGAAGGCCTGCAAACCCGTTCCCAGTAGCGACATGACGTTTCCGCAGCCCTTGTGGCCGAGGAAAATGAACAAGGACTTCATGTTGTAGTTCTTGAGCAGATTGAGCCCGACAATTCGGCCGACATTCTTCTCGATCATTGGACATACGTCCATCGGATATTTCGCGAAGACGACTTTGGCGTCGATTATCGTCATATCCGGCACCCTGACTTCCACTTCGGTCGTGATGTCGTGAACGCTGTCGAGAAGATGGCAGACGACGAGCCACGCCTTTTCGTCCTTTTCGTAGAAGTCTACATCGAATTTTCGCGAATACAGTTTCTCCACGCCGAACCTCCTAATCCTCTGCCTTTTCACGGAGTATCCCTATCGCCTTTTGGAGCCACTTCATTTCTGTCCGATAATGATCCTCGTGATGGGAAAGGATGAGATCCGCGACGGACCGGAAATGTTCGGGAACTTCGGAAAGGACTTCTTCGCGGTGTTCCATCATCCTTGAAAGTCTTTCCGCGAGGCGATTTTCTTCCTCTGCGAGTCCGGCCAGAAGGGAGCCAGGCGAATCCTTTCGGGAAAAGAAGAGTGCGCCGTCAATCGGGAACTCCCAGAGGATTTCCTCCGATAGGCACCGCGTCATCAGGGTTCTGAACGCCTTTCTCCCTTCTTTGGTGATCGAGAAAATTTCTTTTTCCGGGCGGTTTCCGTCTTTCTCGAAATTCGATTCGACCCAACCTTTTTTCTTTATGGATCCCAAGTGGTAATAGAGGTTGGACAGCTTGATATGCGCAAAATCGCTTGCCTCATGTTCGATCAGCGCTTTGAGTTGATACCCATGCAATGGGCCGGATCGTATGAGGAACCCAAGAGCGTAAAACGGAACCTTATATGCGTCGGTCATATACTCAGTGCTGAGTATATTGGATGGAAACTCCGTTGTCAAGGAAAACAATGAGCCGGTCCCGCCATCGCTCGGCGAAGCGGTCCGCGGGCGTTACGAGATCTTCGGGAAGGAGTTCGAGCGGCTCCTTCCGCCTTGTCGCGGAGGCGTCCGGAGGAGACTTATGATTCGCCGGACCGGGCGGACCTAGCGGAAGCCGGGATCCGCGAAAAGCCGCTTTCCTTTGCTCAAGCGGAGGTCTTGAACCGGCTCACCTCGGAATCGAGGCGGGCGCTGCCGGAGCCGACATTCTCCGAGAGGTCGCCGACCTTCACTATGGATGCGCCGATGTCCTGGATGCCCTGGGCGATCTCGCTGATGTTGGTGGCCACCTCTCTCGAGATCCTGCCGAGGTCCTTCATCGTCGACTCGATCTCGGAGGAGCCCTCTTCCATCGACTTGGAGCCGGACCTGACGGTCATGGACCTGTCCTGGAGGTCGACCATGGCATCGAGGATCTGCTTGCTGCCTACCTGTATCTCGTTGATGCTCGCGTAGATCTCGGTCATGGACTTGGACACGTCCCTGATCCTGCCGTCGATGGCGGCAAAGGCGCTGTTCGTTCCCGCATTGGCCGCCGTGGCTTCATCGATGTTCGCCACGATCGCCTTTATCGATTCCGTGATGTCGCGGGAACTCCCCGTGGAGGCCTCGGAAAGCTTGCGTATCTCGTCCGCGACGACGGCGAAGCCCCTTCCGGCCTCTCCGGCGTGGGCCGCCTCGATGGCGGCGTTCATCGCCAGGAGGTTCGTCTGGGACGCGATATTCTGGATGACGGTGGCCATCTCGCGTATTACGCCGACGTTCTGGGGTATCTCGCCGATCTTCGCCGATGCCGTCTCGAACACGGACCTGCCGCGCTCGGCCACCACGACGAGCGCGTCCGCCGCGCCCTTGTTCTTCTCGGTAGTACGGCTCATGTTCTCGAGCGAGGAGAGCATTTCGGTGACCGAGGCGGTCGCCTCCTCCACCATCGCGCCCTGGCCCTCGATCTGGGCGTTGAGGTCGGCTATGCTGGCGACGATCTTGCCGACCGAGCCGGAGGACTGCGATATCCGCTCGTCCAGGGTGTGGATCTGCTTCCCGATGGAGCTTGCGCTGGCGCCGATCTGGGTCGCCGAGCTCGTGGCCTCGCTCGCCGCGTCGATGAGCTTGTTCTTCGATTCGATGTTGGCCTTGGATATCTCCTTGATATTGACGATCGAGGTCGACAGCCCGTCGAGGAAGTGGTTCAGGTTCCTGGAGAGGACGCCGATCTCGTCCTTGGTCGTGAGCTCGGAGCGCTCGCTGAGATCGCCGTCCTTGAGGAGGACGATGTTGCGCTCGATCCGGATGATCGACTTCGCGATGCTGTTGGCGAAGACCATCGCGCCGAAAACGGCGGTCCCGATGATGAGGAGGACCAGGATCCCGGACGTTCCGAGCGCGCGCGTCCTGAACGCGGATATCTCGCGATCGATTATCGAGTATTGCTCCGCGATCGTATCGGCGAAGGCCTCTATCGAGCTGTCCATGATGTCGAGGCTGGTCATGAAGGCCTTTTGGCTGCCCTTGGCGGCTTCGAGCGAGAGTCTTTTCTGAATGCTGAAGCTGTCCGAATAGATCTGATCCAGACTCACCGTATTGTCGACGATCGAGAAGAGCACCTTCAAATCCGCGAGGACGAGCCCGTAGTCGTTCCTCACTTTCTGCATCCGCTCGCCGTAGAGGGAGCCGAGGTTCCCGATGATCTTCGTGGCCTTGTTCAGATCGGCGTTGACGGTCGGCAGCACCTTGACTTTCTTCAGGTTCAGGAAGGCAGTGTCCACGCCGGCGCTCGCGTCCTCGAATGCGGCGAACGACGGCAGGATCGGCCTGAAGGGGAGACAGTCTATCCTCACCTGCAGTACCCGCATCGCGTAGGCGAGGTCGGTGAAATATGACTTTTCCTTCTCCATCTTGTCGACCGGACCAAGGAACCCGAAGTAAAGGGATATAGTTATCGCGAAAAGCGCGACTGTGCCGAGGATCAACATCGTAAGCTTGGCGCGAATCTTCATGACCACCACTACTCCTCGTTCCGGCTATTCTTCTCGGGGCACAAGTGTATCATCGCCGGTGCCCGACGAGAAGCCCTCCTCTAACGCGGAATGACGAGTCGCCAGGAAGTTCCCTCGCCGGATGAACTGAGCTCGACCCTGCCGCCCAATTGCCTGGAAAGCATGTCGACGAGGGAGAGGCCCAAGGTCTTCCCGTCGCGGCTGTCCGTCGGCATGCCGATGCCGTCGTCTTCGACGCATATCGAATCTCGGTCGGGATCGCGATCGATCGAGATGCGCACGATCCCCCGCGATCTGCCCTGGAAGGCGTACTTGAAGGCATTGGTCACGAGCTCCACCAGGATGAGCCCCACCGGAATCGCGCGCTCGATGTCGTAGCGCAGGTCTTGGCCGTCTATCCTTATCGCGATCGCGCCGTCCTGGCCGCGGCTCGAGCGGATGCTCTTCGCGAGCTCTTCGGCGTAAGCTTTCAGATCGATCGTGGCCAGGCTCCTGTCGCTGTAGAGCAGCTCATGCACGAGCGCGATCGAGGCCACCCTCGCCCTGCTGTCCTTCAGGGCTTCGATGCAGGAGGGGTCCTTCATGGTCTCGGTCTGCAGCGAGAGCAGGCTCACGATGATCTGAAGGTTGTTCTTCACCCGATGGTGCAGCTCGCGGAGCAGGACCTCCCGCTCCCCGATGGCTTCCCGGAGACTGGCTTCCGACGCCTCTCGATCGCGGACGTCGCGGGCGATCCCGATCGCCAGGCGTCTACCGTCGAGTTCGAACACCTGGATGCTTATATCGACCGGGATCCTCTCGCCGCGCTTGGTTACGTGGATCCTGTGGAGCAGGGCCTTATCCGCGGCGAGCAGGGGGGAATCGTCGCCGCGCAGCGGGTCCTCCGGAGCCTCGATGTCGCCCGCTCCCATGCCCAGCAATTCTTCCATCGAGTAGCCTAGGTAGGCGGTCGCTTGGTCGTTGACCTCGATGAATTTGCCGAGATGCCTTCCCGAGAAGTCCACGATGAAGACGCCGTCGTTCAGGCTGTTGAAGAGCGCCTGGTAGCGGAAGGCGGAACGTCGCGCCTCCTCGCGGGACGAATCGAAGAGGATGATGGCGACGGCGATTCCCAGCGCCGTGCGGAGGAATGTGCCCAGTTGATAGGCCAGCGGAGCGAGCAGGGGGTCGGGGCGGACCCAGAAATAGGTGAGATTGAGGGATCCCAGCAGGAAGAGGGAAAGCGCCGCCAAGGGGGCGCCGAAGCTCCTCAGTTTGGCTCGGTACAGGAAGAAGGGGATGCCCGTCAGTATCTGGATCGCGCCGCATACGAGGAATACGACGAGGATCAGGCTGGGCCTGTCGAAGCCGGCGGCTTCCGATGCGGCGATGACCAGGGAAGCGGCGAAGAAGGCGACGGCGGCGACCCTGCCTCCCCGCCGGGAGCGACCCAGACTCGACGCCGCGACCAGGAGGAAGACCGCCGATCCGCAGAGCGAGATGAGATTGCCCGAGGTGAGGCCCGGGAGACCGGGAGCGAGGGCCCCCAGGACCTCGAAGCCCGATCGCGCGGTATAGAAAGCCCAACCGATGAGCCAGTAGCTGGAGAATCGATCGCGATAATTGCTGCGCGCGATCAGGAAGACCGTGAAGAGCAGTATCGTCGACAGACCCATCAGGAGGATCGACGTCACGAGAGGCAGCTTCCCTACGAAGTTATTCATGCGTCCTGCTGATTGACCGAGATTTTCCGATAAAAATGCCCCCCGTTCACCTCTTATAGAAACGGATCCTCCCGCTCCACCGGCATGGTCATGCAGCGGGCTCCTCCGCCGCCCCTCGCGAGCTCGATCCCGTCGAAGCGCACGGCGAGGCGCTCGAAGTCCTCGACCTTCTCCGCGCCCTCGATGAAGACCGAGGCGTCCCGGATCGCGAAGCCCGCGTCGGAGAGGACGTCGAGGCTCTTCGAGTTGCAGGAATACATGATTATCTTCCCGGGCGCGAAGGCGAAGGAATTGGCGCCGGACCACCACTGCTCGCGCTCCTGGAAGAGGGGGTCGCTCCCTCCGCAGGAGAGGGGCTCGAGGTCTATGCCCGCCCCCCAGAGTCCCTGGAGGAGCCCCTCCTCCTCGTCGAAGCGCAGATCGCCCTTGGCTCCGGCGCTGATGCGCACGACGCGCGCGCGGTTGCGCCCCGTCACGATCGGCGCGTAGACGAGGGCGGCGTCCCGATCCAGGGCGGTGAAGACCATGTCGAGGTGGATGCAGGCCCTCTCGCGCGGCAGCACGACCGCGAAGACGGTCATGTCCTCGTCGAAGGCGCTCGCCGCGTTGGCCGCGAGCCTCTCCACCGAATCGGCGGTCGTGCGCTCCGAGACGCCGACCGCGAGCACGTTGCGCGAAAGCACGACGACGTCGCCGCCCTCGATCGTGATGAACCTGCTCCGCTCGCGGGGGCCGTCGATGAGGAGTCCCCTGGCGCGCAAATCCGGGTGCCTGCCGAAGAGGAAGCGGGTCACGATGGACTCGATGAGCCTCACGTCGTAGGCGGTGGCGGACGCGATCGCCCAATCGCGGATCACGGCCGCCGAGTCGCGCATGAAATAGGAATTGGGCAGGGGCCGGAGGGAGAAGTTCCTCGGGCTCAAGGTCCCGGCGAGGCTGCCGGGAAGGGCGGGAAGGCCCTCGATCACCACCCGCGCGAGCTCCGTCGGGCTCATCGCCATGAGCTCCTCCAGCCGGCCCCGCACCGGACAGAGCTGGGAGAGGCCGTCCAGGAACTCGAAGCGGTTCCCCGCGTCCGCGAGGGATTGGGCGAGCGCATCCTTGAACTCGAGGACCTCGCACACCTTCGAGAGGAAGGCTTTGAGGACGTCGAACTCCGCTCTCATCGCCGAGAGGGGGATGATATCGTTGTAGAGGTCGGCTTCCGCCTCTTTGGGCGTCATCGCCTCGACCTCGGGACCGGGGCTATGGATCAAGACGCGCTTGAGCTTGCCGATCTCGCTGGTGATGTTCAATCCGGTCATACCCCAGGAATGTACAGTATCGACGCGAAGCCCTGCAATGCGGATCGCCGGACTCCGAATGGCAGGCGGATGCCGCCTTAAGCCGGGGAAATGAATATTAATCGAGTCGATGGCTTCGCTCGCGCATAATAAGCCGCAATCCGGGCCGAGGGATGAATATGCATCCAAAGCTTATTTCGCCGAAACCTTGCGAAATCACGAAAAATTTTCATTCCTTTAAGGTTTCGTTTCGTTTCCAGACTGGAAATCAAAAAGATTCAGTCTCAAAACCTTTGATATTCAGCCTGAAAATTTTTGAACTCAGGCTGAAAACCTTATGTATCCAGCCTAGGAAAGCCTTTTAATAGTGCAGCAATCGAGTAATAAAAACGCGGAGGAGCGCAGGTCTGCCCCATTTCGGCTCTTTTAGACCGGGCCCTCCCACGTTTCGAAGCTGGACGCAGTGATAACTCTCGCGCGGTGGTTTTTTGATTGACAGGGTCGAAAACCCGTGCTAGCCTAAGAATGTGAGAACGGTTACATATTCCCTCCAGACAAGCCTCATGCAATTTGTTGGGTATTTCGATCAATTCGTTTCTATAGGGCTACAAAATTATAGGTCGTATGTAAACGGTCTCATATTTAAAGGACATAGATTTGGCTGACAGGAAATCCGCCACGCTTCGCGACGTGGCGGCCGAGGCGAAGGTCTCGCTCGCGACGGCTTCCCGCGTTATCAGCAATCGCGGATACGTGAGCGAGGAATCCCGCCGCAGGGTCGACCAGGCCATAGCCCTCCTCGGCTACAAGGTCCACGGTATCGCCCGCGATCTGAAGAGGATGAAGACCAAGACCGTCGGGCTCATGATCGCGGATATCGTCAATCCCTTTTACGCGACCTTGGCCGAGGGAGTGCTCGCCCACGCCAAGGAACTCGGCTACAGGATAATCCTGGCGTCGGCCAACGAGCTCGCCGCGATGGAGAAGGAGGGCATCGAAGTCTTCATCGAAGAGCGCGTCGCGGGCGTCTTGGCCATACCGACGGCGGAAAGCGAGGACAATTGGCGGGAGATACTGGAATTCGGGACTACGGTCGTCGCCATCGACCGTTCGCTCTCTCCCGAGCTTGGCCTCGACAGCGCCACCGTCGACAACGAAGGCGGGGCCTATGCGGCGACGCGCTATCTTCTGGAGCTCGGCCACCGCAGGATCGGCTTCATCAACGGACCCACGAACCTCACGACGGGCCAGCAGCGCCTCGCCGGCTACCTCCGCGCCCATGGAGAGGCGGGTCTCGAGGCGGATCCGAGACTGATCCGATCGATGTCCTTCAGGGGAGCCAGCGGGCACGAGGCCGCCAAGGAGCTCCTCGACGCCCAAGGACCCTCCCCCACCGCGATCTTCGCCGCGAACAACGTGCTCGGAGAAGGAGCCATGACGGCGATCCGGGAAGAGCGCCTGTCCGTCCCCGGGGATATATCCCTGCTGATCTATGATGACGTCACGTGGTGCCGCCTGACCGTCCCCCGGATCACCGTCGTCAAACAGCCGACCTTCCAGCTGGGGTACGAGGCGCTCGGGCTGCTGCATCGGAGGCTGGAGGAGGATCAGAGCGGGGTCGAGCCGGCCCCGCCGAGATCGATCGTGCTGAAGACCGAATTGATCGTCAGGGAGAGTTGCTCCCAGCCCAGGCGATGATCGTAGGCCGTTTCCCGCGCGGGCTCGCGGCCGCAGCGCGCGCGCAAATCTGATCGGAAGGAGGGAATGCTTCGGCTGTCTCGAGGAGTCGCACAGACAGACAAGAACACAAGGAGTCGTCCCATGAAACGCAAGTCAGTATACGTATTCGCCGCTCTGGCGCTGTTCGGATTTGTCGCCGGCGGTTATTCCCAGTCCAAGAAGATGATCGTGAACAGCGAGATGATCGGCTATCCGGACGCCAAGATCACGCTTACCTGGCTCCCCCAGGAGGGCCTCGACTCGCCGAACAAGCCCGTCGTGGACTACCTGACCAAGACCGCGGTCGCCTGGGTCGAGAAGCATCCCGACGTGAAGCTCCAGCTCACGGCGCAGTCCGTGAATATCCAGAACGCCATGGCCAAGATGCTCGTCCAGGCGGCTGCCGGCAACGCGCCCGACGTGGCGGCCGTCGATTCCTTCATCCTGCCGGATTTCTGGCAGTACCTGCAGCCCCTCGACGACGTCATGAAGGCGAAGAATCTGTCGCTCGATTCCTGGTTCCCCTTCGCCCAGAAGCTGATGAAGCCCAACGATAAGACGCTCGCCCTCTGGTACGATACCGACGTGCGGATGTTCTACTACCGGAAGGATCTCATCAAGACGCCCCCGGCCGACTGGGACGCGCTCATGACCGTCGCGAAGCAGATGAAGGACAAAGGCCTCATCGGCTTCCTCGTCCCGGCCGGCAGGAACGAGACGACCACCTGCGATTTCCTCCCCTGGTTCTGGTCGCAGGGCGGGAAGCTGGTCGACGATGCCGCGAAGCCGACCTTCTACGACGGCGCCAACAAGGCGTACATGCTGAACGTCTTCCAGTTCATCAAGCAGGCCGTCGATTCGGGCGTCACCCCCACGCGGATCAGCACCTACATCACCGACGGCGACATGAACAGCGAGATCGCCTCCGGGAAGGTAGCGATGTTCGTCGGCGGCAGCTGGCTCGTCAAGCAGCTGGGCGACGTCATGGGAGAGAAGCAGTTCAGGGACAAGTGGGCCCTGGCTCCCATTCCGATGAAGGCCGGCGGCGCGCGGACGACCACCTCCGGCGGGTGGACCGTCGGCGTCTTCGCGAAGGACGAGGCGAAGCGCAAGCTGGCGGCCGATTTCGCCATCACGATGTTCGCCGACGACAAGGGAATCGCGGGATACTGCGAGGCCTCCGGGAACCTGCCCTGCCGGAAGACGATATACGATTCGGCCGCCTTCCTGAAGAACGACCCGATCGACCAGAAGTTCAAGGACGAGCTCGTGTTCGCCACCATCCGGCCGGGCGTCCGCGTCTACAATGTCATCTCCCAGGAGCTCCAGGTCGCGCTGTCCTCGACCATCACCGGCGCGTCGAGCCCCGACAAGGCCCTGGACGCGGCGTGGAAGAACGTGAATAGCCAGAGCGACTCCCAGTAGGCGAGGGGAGATTCCGGCATCGGCGCGGTCCGCCGCGGAAGAGTTCGGCGGACCGCGCGGCATGGGCGAGGAGGGAAGCAGTGGAAGGACGGGACATCGGCAATCCGGGCGCGCGGTCTCCCATGAGCCGCCGAGCGCGCGCGATCGCCAAGGGCATAGCGAGAGGCCCCGCGTTATGGCTCCTCCCCCTGGCCGTCTTCCTCGTCGTCTTCTTCCTCTATCCCGTGATCGACGTGATACGGCTGAGTCTCACCAACTCGAAGATGACGAGCGCGAGGTTCATCTATACCCTGGGCTCCTACGCTCGGGTCTTCCGGGATTCGGGATTCCTGGGCACCCTCGTCATCACCTTCGTCTTCGTCGGGTTGAGCGTCCTCTTCCAATTCCTCCTGGGGATGGCGATCGCGCTCGCGGTCGACAGGGGGGAGCGCCTCGGAGCCGGAGGGTCGGTGGTCACCCGGTCGGTCGCGCTCGTCTCCTGGGCGATCCCCGGCGTCGCGATCGGCATCATCTGGAACATCCTGTACAACGAATCGCCCTCCGGCGTCCTGAACTACCTCCTCGGGACGATCGGGATCGGACCCATAAGCTTCCTGTCGAATCCCACCATCGCCCTCTTCGCGATATCCTTCGCCAATGTCTGGCGCGGGACCGCGCAGAGCATGATCCTCCTCTACGCCGGCCTGAAGACGGTGCCCGTCGAGACCCTCGAGGCCGCGGAGGTCGACGGGGCCAACGAGAGGCAGAAGATCTTCAGGATCACGATCCCCTCGATAAGGCCGGTGATCATGATCACGATACTTCTCAACATCATCAATACCTTCAACACCTTCGACATGATCATGTCCCTGACCGGCGGGGGCCCGGGAAGGAGCACCGAGGTTTTGGTCCTCAAGGCGTATACGACGATCTTCCAGCTCCTGGACCTCGGCAAGGGATCGGCGATAGCGGTCCTCCTCCTCGCCGTCAACATCGTCATGTCCCTGTTCTACATCAGGATCTACCGGGGGGAGGAGCCGGCATGAGAGCGCGATCGAAAAAAGGCGCCGTCCGGCGCGAGAAGGCCCTCCTCTACGCCCTCTTCGCCCTGATAGTCGTATTCTTCCTGTTTCCCGTCGTCTGGACTCTCTCGCTCTCGCTCAAGACCGTGCCGGAGCTCTATCGCCTGCCGCCGAGGCTCTTCCCCGACACTTTCGCGATCCAGAACTACGTCTATATCTTCCAGCACTACGAGATACTCCGGAGCCTGGGCAACTCGGTCATCATCACCTTCGGCGCCCTGGCGGGATCCCTCTTGATCTCCGTCCCCGCCGCCTACGCCTTCTCGAGGATCAAGTTCCGCGGCGCCAGGCGGACGCAGTTCGGGATACTCATGTTCCAGATGGTCTCGCCCCTCGTGCTGGTGGTGCCGCTGTACAAGTACTACAACGCGCTGGGCCTCCTGAATACGCTCTCCGGGCTCATCCTGATATACATAGCCGTATCCGCCCCCTTCCAGGTCTGGTTCCTGAAGGGCTATCTCGATACGATCCCGAAGGAGATGGACGAAGCCGCCACCATCGACGGCTGCAACCGGGTCCAGGCGGTCCTTCGCATCATCCTGCCCGTGATGTCCCCGGGTCTCTTGTCGTCCATCCTGCTGACGGCGATCACCAGCTGGTCGCAATTCGTCGTTCCTTTCGTGCTCATAGACACGACCTCGAAGATGCCGGTCGCCGTCAAGCTGGTGAACCTGCAGTCGACGCTCACGAACGTCACCACGCACTATCTGGCCGCCGCCAGCATCGTCGCGATATTCCCGACTATCCTTCTGTTCATCGTGCTGCAAAAGTACATCGTCTCGGCCCTCACCGCGGGAGCGATCAAGGGCTAAACATCGATTAGGAGGAAAGACATGACGAATCCCGCCGCAAAGTACGAACTGCATATGGTGACGATGTCCCATTGGGACCGCGAATGGTACCTCGACTTCCAGGCCTTCAGGATCAGGCTCGTGCACCTGATCGACGGGGTCCTCGACATACTCGACCGCGACCCCGCCTTCGTATCGTATATGCTGGACGGCCAGACGATACCCCTCGAGGACTACCTGGAGGTGAAGCCCCAGAACCGGGAAAGGCTGAAGAAGTACATCGAGGAGGGGAGGATAGTCATCGGCCCCTGGTACATCCTGCCGGACGAGATCCTCATCAGCGGCGAGTCCCATATCCGCAACTACCTCATGGGCGAGCGCGTGTCCCGGGCCTACGGGAAGAAGATGAACATCGGCTATCTGCCCGACTCCTTCGGCCATCCTTCCCAGATGCCCCAGATACTGTCCAAGCTCGGCATGGAGGCCACGATGTTCTGGCGGGGGAGCGGCCCCGAGACCGACAAGACCGAGCTGTATTGGGAAGCTCCCGACGGATCGAAGGTGCTCACCGTCCTCCTCCCCGCCGGCTATTCGACCGGAGCCGAGCTGCCCGACGATCCCGTCGTCGTAGCGGCCAGGCTCGACAAGCTCACCGAAGTCTTCGAGAAGCGCCTGACCACCGACATGCTCTACGTGAGCAACGGGGGAGACCATCTCGAGCCAGTGCCCTACCTCTCTTCCGTCATTGCCGAGGCCAACAAGCGGATGAAGCGCGGGCGCATCATCCACACGACCCTTCCGCGCTTCTTCGCGGAGCTGAAGAAGCGGATCGGAGCGCTCGACACCGTCAAGGGAGAGATGCTCGGCGTCAACAAGTCCATACTCCTCGGCTCCACGCTGTCGACCAGGATGCATCTCAAGCAGCTGAATTACAGGGCCTACACCCTCCTCGAGAGCGTCGTCGAGCCCATCCACTCCTTCGCGGAGCTCCTCGGCTATCCCTACCCCAAGGAGGAGATCCTCAATGCCTGGCGCTACTTCCTCAAGAACATGCCGCACGACAGCGTCTGCGGATGCAGCGTGGACGAGGTTCACCGCGACATGCTCTACCGATACGACCAGGTCTTCGAGATCGCCGACTATCTCATGTACGAGGTCGGGAATTTCTTCGGCGGGATCGATACCAGGAGCCTCAAGGGCGACGGATTCGTGGCCGTCTTCAACTCGTCCTCGTCGAAGCGCACGGACGTCGTCGAGGCCGTAGTCGACCTCGACGACAACGTGATGGCGAAGCTCGATTTCAACGATGTCGAGAGGGGGCTCTCGTCCAAGACGAGGAACGACACGGACGCCGCGAACCGGCCGCTCCCGACTGGCCTCGGCGTCTTCGACGGCGAGAGGGAAGTGCCCTGCGTCATGACCAAGGCCGAGCTGTACAGCAAGCTCGAACTGCATTGGCAATCCTATCCTACCCAGTTCAAGGTGAACCGCTGCCATGTACGGTTCCTGGCGACCGACGTGCCCGCCTCGGGCTACAAGACCTTCTCGGTGGTCGCGAAGTACGACGTCGCAACGGCCGCCGTCGCCCCGCGGGGACCGGCGACGATTGAGAACGCGTATTATCGAGCGACGGCGAACAAGGACGGCAGCTTCGACCTCCTCGACAAGGATACCGGCGTCGTCTACAAGGGCTGCAACAGTCTGGTCGATTCGGGAGATTGCGGGGACGAGTACAGCTATTGCCCGCCGGAGGTGGACACGATCGTCGTGCCGGAGCCGGAGTCGATCCGCGCCTCGGTCGCGGCGGCCGACAGCCTCAGGAGCGTTCTGAGGATCGAGGGGGTCCTCATGCTCCCCGAGACGGTCCTGGACGAGAACCAGCGGCGCAGCGAAGCGCGGGTACCCTGCCCCTTCTCCTACGAGGTCTCGCTGTACGCCGGCATCAAGAGAGTGGAGATAGGCGCGAGCGTGACCAACAAGGCGAGGTACCACAGGCTGCGCGCGATTTTCCCGACCAATGTCCTTGCGAAGAGCTCCTTCGGCTCCGGCATATTCTCGGTCGACGAGCGGCCCATCGACGCTCCATTGGATCCGAATTGGCAGGAGCTCATATCGACCCACCCCCAGAAGGCATTCTCGGACGTCAACGACGGCAAGGCCGGCCTCATGCTGATGAACAGAGGCCTTCCCGAGTACGAGGCCTTCAACGAAAACGGCCTGACGAAGATGGCGATCACCCTCCTCCGCTGTGTCGGCGAGATCAGCAAGAAGTTCATCAAGACGAGGAAGGGGATGGGCGGCTGGACCATCTACGCGGACGGCGGCCAGTGCCTCGGAGACTACTCCTTCGAATACGGCGTCATCCCCCATCGGGGGACCTGGGAAAGCGAGGGCGCCTACCTGAGGGCCATGGACTACGCGGCCCCGCTCAAGGCCATCCAGGCCGGCTTCGGCCGCGATGGGAAGCTGCCCGCCGAGAAGTCCTTCATCGGCATCGAGCCGAGCTCGCTCGTCATCACCGCCTTCAAGAGCTGCGATTTCGAGGATGGCGCGATACTGCGTTTCTACAATTCCATCGGCAAGGCCGCGGAGGGCAAGGTCGTCTTCGGCTTCCCGGTTTCCAGAGTAGAGCTCGCCGGCCTCAACGAGGTCGCGATCGCGGAGTTGCCCGTCGTCGACGGGGCCGTCCGCCTGAAGGTCGATCCCTGGTCCATCGTCACGCTCAAGATAAAGCGCTAGGGGGAGACATGAGACGGTCGCAGATAAATCGCATCATCCGGGAGTTCGAGGACTTCGCGCGCGAGCGCAGGTTCTTCCTTCCCCGCTTCGCGTTTTGGGAAGTCGAGGAATGGGAGCGGAAGGGGGACGAAATAGGGGAGATATACGAGGCGGGCCTGGGTTGGGACATCACGGATTGGGGTCTCGGCGACTACGGCAGCGCCGGGCTCGCGCTCTTCACCATCAGGAACGGGACTCGGGCCGGCCTAGCGTCGGGGAAGGGCAAGCTCTATGCCGAGAAGCTCCTGGCCTCGCGGCCTAACCAGGTCACGCCCATGCATTACCACGCCTTCAAGATGGAGGACATCGTGAACCGCGGGGGCGGCGATCTCGCCGTGCAGCTCTACGGCAAGGCCGACGACGGCTCCCTGAGCGATGCCGATGTCTCGGCGAGTCTCGACGGCGTCAGGAGGACTTTCCGGGCGGGGGAGATCGTCACCCTGAGCCCGGGGGACAGCATCACGATCCATCGAGGCCTGTACCACAAGTTCTGGGGCCTCGGCTCGACGGTGCTCCTCGGCGAGGTTTCGCTGTGCAACGACGACGACGCCGACAATTTCTTCTACGAGGCGATAGGCCGCTTCCCCTCCATCGAGGAGGACGAGGCTCCGAAGCGGCTCTTGGTGAAGGACTATCCGCGCTACCGCCGCGCGAAGGAACCCGGCGGCGCGGCCTATGCAGGCGCGGGGCGCTCGGAGTAGCATTTCCCCACGAAAGCCGAGCCACCATGAGCGACGACGAAGGACGACACCTTCGCCGCAAGCGCTACCGGGGCAGCCATCCCCGCTCCTTCTCCGAGAAGTACAAGGAACACAATCCCGAGGAGTATCGCGAGGACGTCGAGCGCGTGCTCGCGCGGGGGGACACGCCCGCGGGGAGCCATCGCTCCATTCTCGTCGCCGAGGTCCTGGCCATCCTGGCGCCCAAGCCGGGCGAGACGGCGGTCGACGCGACCCTGGGTTACGGCGGCCACTCCCTGGAGATCCTCAAGGCCATCCAGCCGGGTGGCCGACTCTACGGCCTCGACCTGGACCCGCTTGAGCTGCCCAGGGCGACGCGGAGGATCGCGGCCGCCGGGCTTCCGGAAGGCTCCTTTGTCCCGGTCCACGCCAATTTCGCCGGATTGCCCGCCGTCCTCGCCGAGGCGGGCGTCGGCGGGGTCGACATGCTGCTCGCCGACCTAGGCGTATCATCCATGCAGATAGACGACCCCGTCCGGGGTTTCAGCTTCAAGCGCAAGGGTCCTCTCGACATGCGCATGGACAGCGCGAGGGGCCCGTCGGCGCGCGAGTACCTCGCCTCGGTCGCGGAGGAGGCGCTATGCGAGGCCCTCCGGGCTAACGCCGACGAAGCGGAGTCGGCGGGCATCGCGCATGCCATATGCCTGCGGCGCGGCAGGCTCGCCACGACCCGCGACCTCGCCGAGGCTATTTGCTCGGCCTTCCCCGCGCTGGCCTTCAAGGACCCGATCATGCAGAGGACTCTAAGGCGCGTCTTCCAGGCCATCCGCATCGAGGTCAACGGCGAATTTTCCGCCCTCGAGGCATTCCTCGCCTGCATTCCCTTCTGCCTGAACCAGGGCGGGAGGGTCGCCATCCTCGACTTCCACTCGGGTGAGGATTGCCGCGTCGAGGCCGCTTTCAAGAATGGGCTCGCGGGAGGCGTCTATTCGTCGATCGCGCCTGAGCCGATCCGCCCCGGGCGGGAAGAGCGCTACCGGAATCCGCGCTCCGGCTCGGCCAGGTTGCGTTGGGCCATCAGGGCTTAGGCCTGACGGGTTTGCCTTCGCGGCCCGAGGCGTAGATGGCCTCCATGAGCCGCACCGTCTCGCGGCCGTCGCGGCCCGACACCGCGGGTTCGCGGCCCTCGCTGACCGCGGCGGCGAAATCCTCGAGCTGGCGCGCGAAGAAGAACCAGGTCGGCTCCATGGTCTTGAAGAAGGTCTCGTCCTCCGCCTTCCATTCCGCGAGACGCCCTTCCTCCCCGGGCACCGTCCAGAGGTCGTTGACCGGAGGCTCGAGGACTCCGCTCATTCCGGCCACGAACATCGCGCCGCCGTCGGTCTGGACGCCGGCCGAGGCGCCGCTCGAGCCGTGGACGTGGACCTTCGCGTAGATGCCGGGCTTCTGCGAGTTGGATACGAGGATGGAGCCGAGGGCTCCGTCGGGAAAGCGGAGGGCCGCCACGGCCGTGTCCTCGACCTCGACGTAGGGATGGTTGAGGTTCGCCCAGTAGGCCGAGACCTCGACGACGGATCCCATGAACCAGGACAGGAGGTCGAGCTGGTGGGGCGCCTGGTTCACGAGGACCCCGCCGCCCTCCCCCGCCCAGCTCCCCCTCCACGGGTCGCTCCGGTAATAGGCCTCGTCGCGCCAGCCGAGCATCACGACCTGGCCCAGGGCGGGGCGGCCGAGCTTACCCTCGTCGATGGCGGCGCGGACCCGGCGCACGGACGGGTACCAGCGGCGCTGGCTCACCACGCCGAGGAGGCGCCCCGCTGTGGCCGCGGCCGCCATCATCGCGTCGCAGTCCACGACGCTCAGGGCCATGGGCTTCTCGACGATGACGTGGAGGCCTGCGGCGGAGCATTCGACCGAGTGGGCGCGGTGCAGGGGATGGGGCGTCGCGACGAGGACGGCCGCGACGCGATCGATGTCGGCCATCTCGGCGGCGGAGCCGCGCGACCCGATCGACCAGCGCGCGGCGAAGGCGTCCCGCCTCGCTTTATCCCTCCCGCAGACGGCGACCAGCTCGAGCCCGGGCAGGGAGGCCATCGCCCTGGCGTGGAGCTCGGCGACCTTGCCGTAGCCGTAGATCCCGAAGCGCAGTCTGTCCATCAGGGCTCGAGCACGACTTTGAGGAGACCCGTTTCCCGCGCGTAGAGGCGGGAGAACCAGGAGGCTCCCTCGGACAGGGGGGCCACCGCGCTCACGAGGGCGCGGACGTCGACCTTGGCTCTGGCCATCAGGTCGAGGGCGAGAGGATATTCCCCGGCTATGGCGCAGCTCCCGAGGAGGGAGAGCTGTCTCGTGACGACGCTTTGCAGCGGGATCTCGACCGAGGGGCTCGCGTTGCCGATCAGGGTCACCGAGCCGCCCTTGCGCGTCGCCTCGATAGCCGTGCGGATCGGCGCGGTCGCGCCGACTGCCTCGAAGGATCGGTCCGCGCCGCGGCCGGCGGTGAGTCCGCGCAGCTCCTCCATCGCGGCCGGCGACGCGGGATCGATGGCCGCGTCGGCGCCGAAGCGGAGCGCGGCCTCCCGGCGCGAGGGATCGGTGTCGAAGGCGACTATCGCCCCCGCGGTGGCGCCGCGGAGGACTTGGATCAGGAGGAGGCCGATGAGCCCCGTCCCGACTACGGCGACCGACTCGTGGAGACCCAGGGGAGCGAGGGCCGCGGCGTGGACCGCGACGCCGAGGGGCTCGGCGAGGGAGGCGCTCACGAAGTCGAGACCTTCGGGCAGGGAGTAGAGGATGCGCTCGGGCAGGACCAGGTACTCGGCGAAGGCGCCGTCGCGGCGGTATTCCGCGCAGGACACCCCCAGGACGCGGCGATCGTCGCAGAGATTGACCTCGCCGCGGCGGCAGTGCCAGCAGGATCCGCAGTACTCGGTGGAATCGAAGGTGACGCGGTCGCCGACTCCGAAGCCTCGCACGCCCGATCCCGCCTCGACGATCTCGCCCGCCGCCTCGTGCCCCATGACGATCGGGGGGCGCCGTCTCCCGGTGGAGCCGTCCATGCCGTGGACGTCGGAACCGCAGATGGCGGCGGCGCGCACCCGGACGACGACATCGTCCGGCGCGCGGAGCTCGGGACGGGGGACCTCGCGAAAAGCGAACTCGCTTCGCGCTACGAGGACGAGGGCCTTCATAGTTCCGCAAGTATACAGCGGATAAATCATCAAGACAGCCGGGCGGTCGCGCGAAACCGCGTTTTTGCTTTTGACCGATCGGAGGGGAAGTGGGATAATCGGCGATCGGGCCTCGACGGCCTATTCCAAGGAGGACACATGAAGAAGCTCGTCGCCATCCTGCTGACCCTCGCGGTCGTCGCGACCGTGGGCGCGCAGGTCAAGGAACTGCGCGTCCTGCTCGCCAACCATCCCTACGGCGACCTCCTGAAGGCCGCCCTCCCCGAGTTCGAGCGGGTTTCGGGCATCAAGGTGAATATCGAGCAATACCAGGAGAGCCAGCTCTCGACAAAGCTCGCGACCGAGTTCGCGTCCGGCTCCTCGACCGTGGACGTCTTCATGACCCGCCCCCTCCAGGACGCCAAGATGTTCTACAAGAACGGCTGGTACCAGAGCCTGGGCTCCTACGATTTCTCGGACTTTCCGAAGAACGCCCTCAGCGTCGTGACCTTCGGGTCCAAGACCTACGTCGTGCCCCTCGTCACGGAGTGGGAAGTCCTCTACTATCGCGCGGACCTCCTGAAGAAGGCCGGCATCGCCGTGCCGAGGACCCTCGCGGAGCTGGAGACCGCGGCCGGCAAGCTCAACTCCCCCGAGGTCGCCGGCATAGCCTCCCGAGGCAGCGGCGCCGCGGCCGTCACGCAGATGTCGAGCTACCTCTACAATTTCGGAGGCGCCTACCTCGACAAAGGCAGGGCGGTCTTCGATTCCAAACCCGCCGTCGAGGCGATCCGCTACTACGGCCGGCTTCTCGGGACCTACGGCCCCACCGGGGTGACGGCCATGTCCTGGGACGGCATCATGCCGATCTTCCAGGCCGGCAAGGTCGCGATGTGGACCGACGCCTCGGTGTTCTACGGGCAGATCGTCGATCCGACCAAGTCGCAGGTTCCCGCCGAGGACGTCGGCATCGGCAATTTCCCCGCCGGACCCGCGGGCAACAGCCCTTTCATCTCGGTCTCCTGGGGGATGGCGATATCCAAGAAGAGCCCGAAGCAGGACCTGGCCCGGCAGTTCCTCGACTGGGCGACGAGCGCGGACATGGCCAAGCGCGGCCTCGCGGCGCAGATCACGATGGCGCGCGATTCGCCCTGGCTCGACAAGACCGTCCTCGCCAAGGTGAACCCGAGCCTCGTGGCGACAAGGGCCTTCGCCGCGAAGAACGGCGTGCCCTACGATCGGCCCTACATGAGCGCGGTCGGGGAAGCGCGCGACCGCATCGGCGAGGTCATCATCGAGTCCATCGACACCAAAGGCGAATCCGCGAAACTCGAGAAGAAGGCGGCCGACATGGCCGCCAAGGTGGATGAGCTCCTCGAGGACACAGGCGAGCTCGGCGTCCAGTAAGCATGGTCAAGACCGGCTTCGTGGAGAGGAACCTCAGGATCCTCTTCCCCCTGCCCGCGGCGCTCTTCGTCGCGGTGATGATGGCCTTCCCGGTTGCCTACACCCTCGCCCTCAGCTTCACGAACTGGAACCTGACCTCCGGCGCGCCGCCGGCCTTCGTCGGGCTCCGCAGCTACTCGAGGGTCTTCGCCGAGTCCCGCTTCCTCGCCGCCATGGGGCGGACCTTCCTGTTCACGGCGCTGGCCGTCGCCGGCGAGGGCCTCTTCGGAATCGCGATCGCCCTCGTCCTCGACCGCCGATTCGCCGGCAAGGGCATCGTCAAACTCCTCCTCCTCCTCCCCCTCGTGGCCACGCCGGTCGCGGTCGGGATAGTCTTCAGCCTCTTCTACGATCCCACGATCGGTCTGGCCGACTGGGTCCTGAGCCTGGTCGGACTGCCGAAGGGGGCCTGGGTGTCCGGCGCCGCCAGCGCCCTGCCTTCCCTCGTCCTCGTGGACCTGTGGCAATGGACGCCGATGATATCGCTCATCGTGCAGGCCGGACTCGCCGGGCTCTCGCCCGAGCCCCGCGAGTCCGCCCGGGTGGACGGAGCGAGCGAGGCCCAGATCCTGTGGCGCGTGACTCTCCCCATGGCGATGCCGACGATCCTGACGGCCCTCATCCTCAGGACGATCGACGCCCTCAAGACCTTCGACATCATATTCGCGATGACGGGGGGCGGGCCGGGCTACGCTTCCGAGACTCTCAACGTCCTCGGCTTCAAGTACAGCTTCCAGTACTTCAGGATGGGGCAGTCCTCGGTGATACTCGTGGTCCTCTTCCTCGTCGTGATGGCCTCGAGCCTGGGAATAATGCGGCTCCGCTCGGGATCCGCGGCGTGACCGGCCAAACCGGGCGCAGGGCCCCCCTCCGCGTCCTCTTCTTCCTGGTCCTCCTCGCGGTGGCCGTCGTCCTCCTACTGCCCTTCTTCTGGATGCTGTCGTCCTCGCTCAAGACCCAGGCGGACATCGTCCATTGGCCGCCCAAAATCCTCTTCAAGCCGACCCTGGCCAACTACGCGCGGGCCTTCGGAGAGCAGGACTTCCTCAAGTACTTCAAGAATTCCTCGATCGTCGGCGCGGCGTCGGTCGCCCTGTCCCTCCTCCTCGGCCTGCCCGCCGCCTACTCCATCGCGCGCTTCGCCCAGAAGAGGCTCGCGATCTTCATCCTGGCGGCCAGGCTGATGCCGGGAATCTCCTTCCTCATGCCCTGGTACATCATCTTCTCGCGGCTCGGCCTCATGGACAGCTACGCGGCCCTCGTCCTGTCGCACATGCTCATCGCCCTCCCGGTGGTCGTGTGGATCATGTCGAGCTACTTCGAGACGATCCCGCTCGAGATGGAAGAGTCCGCGATGATCGACGGGGCGACGCGGCAGCGGGCCTTCCGGTCGATCGTCCTCCCCCTCTCGGGCCCGGGAATCGTGACGTCCACGACCCTCTGCTTCATCTTCTCGTGGAACAACTTCATGTTCTCCCAGGTCCTCAGCATGGAGAGGACGAAGACCCTCCCGATAGCGATCTACAATTTCCTGTCCTACGCGGAGGTCGACTGGGGCGCGGTCATGGCCGTGGCGGTGTCCATCATGACGCCCGCCATCGTCCTCACGATGATATTCCAGAAATACGTCGTGAAGGGCCTGACCGTCGGCGCCGTAAAGGGATGATCCGGCGGGCTTTCACCCGATCGGCTTCCTGCTTTTCTTCCGCGCATACATGTCCGAGTCGAGAATCGAGAGGAAATCCGAGGCGGCGCCTCCCCTGTCTTGATCGTACAGAGCGCGTCCGATGCTCAGCGAGAGGCTGTACGATCTCCGTCCCGACGCGTTCAGGTTCTCGATGGCGCTTTCTATGCGATGCACCAGCTCTTCCGTCGATATCGGCCCCGGTGTGTCGAACAGGATCACGAACTCGTCGCCTCCCATGCGGGCAACGTGGTCGTTTACGCGGACGGAAGAGAGGAGGATATTAGCGACGTCCTCGAGCGCGCGATCTCCCGCTTCATGGCCGAAGCGATCGTTGATTCCCTTGAAGTCGTCGATGTCGAGCATGAGTCCGCAAAGCGTCCTTCCCTGTCTGCTGAACTCGATTCTCCGCTCGAGTTCCTCGTCGAGGCTTCTGCGATTCGCGGTTCCGGTCAGATAGTCGGTCTTGGCGCGGCGGTTCTCGATGTTGAACGCGGCGACGACGAGGAAGAGCGTCATTGTCGGCCAAATGAGGATGAGGCCGTAAAAAGCCATCTGGAGTACGGCGGCCGCCAGCATCGGCAGAGGATAGGCGAGCAGACTGATGAACACTCTTCGGTTCACCATTTTTCCGTTGCGGACGACGTGTCCGAGTATGAACGCCACCAGACCGTACTGGACGACGGCGAAAACGGGAAACAGGGGCCCGCGGAAATAATGATTCCCTTCGTCGACGGAAAATAGCGATCCGGTAAAGAGAGAGAGGAAGGCGGCGATCGAGACGAGGACCTCGATTATCAAGAGGGGGACCGCGAGCTTCGGGAATCTCCTCTCGTCCCTGAATATCTGATAATCCGAATAAAGGATGAAGAAAGCGATCGGGATCGTGTGCACTACGTAGTAGAGCGCGCTTGCGATGAAAACGGCATCTCGGCCCAGGCTTCCCGTCTTTCCGTCGAAAAGCCAGGCGATCGAATCGAGGAAGAGCATCGCGGAAGTCGACGCGAGGAGGGCGCGATACAGGCGGGCATCCGTATCCATCCTCGAGGTCTTTCGCCTATCCCCGGAAAACCGCAAGATCGCGATGACGATCAGGCAGAGGCCGTAAATTTGAAGCCGAAGAATAGTTTCCATGCATTTTCCCCATACATGGCGCAAAAAAAAAAGAGACCTCAAAGGCCTCTTTCGGTTCTGCGGTTCTCGGCGTCGTTTCGATTCGGCGCCGATGCCTTCAAGACTCTATGCGCAAAACACTCGTTTAATGAATGAGGGATTACCAGCGATTGTCGTCGCGGCGGGGCTTGTCCATCGCTTCGTTGACCTTGAGGGCGCGGCCATCGAGATCCTGGCCGTTGAGGGCGGAAATGGCGGCGCGGGCTTCCTCTTCGGTGCCCATCTCGACGAAGCCGAAACCCTTGGACTGACCGGAATCGCGATCGGTGATGATCTTCGCGGAAGCGACAGTGCCGTAGTTCTGGAACAGGGCCCTAAGACCGTCCTCGTACGTGTTGTAGCTGAGATTCCCTACGTAAATTTTCTTGCCCATGCAGGACTTCCTTTGCCCGGCAAACTTGCCGGGACTTTGTAGTAGCTTATCCATGATAAGCTGGCTCCATCTATCGGCAACGCCGAAATATGAAGCAGGAGCGGAGCGACTTACGGTACCGGGTGTGGTATCTTCTTCCCTGCACTGGTTTTAACCTGCACAAAGACGGAATGGTCTTTCGTACGATTCCTTGAGTAGCTTTGCTCTGTCTGGCATCATATCACAGGGTTAAAAAAATAAATATCGGAAATCAGCTTTTTTCGCGCTTTTTTTCGATCTGGTGCGCGAGTTCCCGAAAAATGGCCCGAAATCGGTCTTTTCGGGCCTCGGTTCGGCGTCGGTACGCTCAGAAAGGGCCGAAGCGGATCGCCACCGCGAAGGCCATGAAGGCGAGGCAGACCAGGACGGTGATGGCCTGGAGCGGCGCCGTCCATCGCAGCCA
This sequence comes from uncultured Treponemataceae bacterium, assembly GCA_964404145.1. GTDB lineage: Bacteria > Spirochaetota > Spirochaetia > Treponematales > Rectinemataceae > UBA1306. The sequence goes on along the minus strand of CAYOIX010000003.1, from coordinate 74,887 downwards.
CTTCGGGTAGCTGACGACGGTGAGGCCGAGACAGATCATAAGGAAGGGATTGGTCGGGTAGAGGATGTTGGCGAAGCCGTCGCCGTTGTCGAAGGCGAGGACGACAGTCTGCCGGGTCAGGCCGACGAGGTCGGCGAGGGGAGCGAGGATCGGAATGATGAGGAAGGCCTTGGCCGAAGCCGAGGGAATGAAGAACTCGAAGGCCAAGGTGAGGAGGTAGACGAAGGCGACGGCGGCATAGGGACCGACGCCGCCTATCTTCCCGGCGACGGCGAAGAGCAGCGTATCGAGGATGCCGCCTTTGGTTATGATGAGCTTGACGCTCATGGCCATGAGGATCATGACGATGGCGGGCAGGATCGACTTCATGCCCAGGAGGAAGCACTTCCCGAGCGAAGCGCCCTTCTCCCCGGCGACGAGGGCGGCGCCGTTGCAGGCGACTACGAAGAAGAGGCCCATGATCGGGAAGGCGAAGGCGGAGATCGCCTTGATGCGCGTCGCGGCGAGGATGAAGAGGATGGCCGCGAGGAACCAGAGACCGAGCCACCTGACGGCCCTGCGCATGCGGGGCTCCGAAGCGTCCTCCTCGCTCGCCACCGCGCCGGCGACGTCGATCGACGAGCGGAGGCGAAGGTCCTCTTCGTACACTATCGACGATGAGGGGTCGCGCTCGACCTTGCGGGCGTGTCGCCTGACGAAGAGGAACACGAGGGCGAACATCGTGGCGAAGAAGATCGCCCTGAGCCAGAGACCGGAATAGAGCGGCAGGCCGGCGAGCGACTGGGCGATGGTCACCATGAAGGGATCCATCGTCGCGGCGGCGAAGCCGAAGCCGAGCGACAGGAGGCTCATGCCGAGGCCGGTGAGGCTGTCCCATCCCAGGTAGAGGGCGAGGGGGACGATGAAGACGACGAGGGGAGCCGCCTCCTCGTAGATGCCAAGGACGGAGGAGGCGAACATGAAGAAGAATATGATGGCGGCCATGAGGGCGTACTTGTTCTTCTTGAAGCGGCCGACGACCATGGACAGGGCCACCTTCAGGATGCCGCACTTGTCCAGGACGGTGAAGGATCCGCCGATGAGGACGAGGAGGATGATGATCGTGATGACCTGGAGGTTTCCCGGGGACCATAGCACCTCGACGGGGGCCGTGAGCCAGCGCCACGCCGGATAGTCGGGCCTGTGGCCGTAGGCGAAGGTGCCGGGGACCACGCGGTCCACGCCTGCCTCGACGACGTGGGAGTAGCTGCCCGCGGGTACCAGATAGGTCAGCGCTCCCGATCCGATCATCAGGGCCAGGATGATCGCTATGGTCGTGATGAAGGCCCGCGCGCTGATCTGTATCGAGGCAGAGCCTCGATTCGAGGCAGAACCTCGATCCGAGGCTCCCCTTTGCTGCTCAGTTTCGGCCATTTCCCGCCCCCCGTTCGCCGCAGGGTGACAGGGTGGGCGCCCTAAGTCAAGTCGCGGATATGCCTATCTCCAGTCCGAGCGAAATACTTCCCCTCGCGGTCTATCGACGCGCTCGTAGCCCGAGCCCTCGCTGGAATCGCGAAGCGCGGCGACCATGTTCGACGGGAGCCAGGTGCTGCGCAGGCCGTCGTAATAGCCAAGCGCCGCGGCCAGGCAGGGGACGTGGAGGCCGCCTTCGGCGCAGCGCGAGCAGACGCGCCTGAGGCTATGAAGGGTCGGATCGAGCGAGGATTTCACCTTCGCGTCGAGGAGGAGACTCTCCTTGGGCCCGCAGCGGGATCGGGCCTCGGCGGCCCGGGCGGCTATTGAGGAGCCCGCTTCGGGGAGAGCCGTCTCCTTCCCCTTCCCCGCGGCGGACAGGAGGGAATAGGCCTCGGCATAGGCGAGGATGAAGGCGGCGTGAAGCGCCTTCCTGAGCTCCTCGATCATGGTGTGACGGTCTCCGGTCGGCGCGGCCTTGGGGCCGCTCAGCACGGCGCTCGCATCGACGCGCTCGTCCTTCATGCGCGAGAGGAAGGATGAGAAGGCCGCCTGGGACAGCAGGGGGGCCGGCACTCCCAGCTCGAGGGCGAGCGAGGCCGCGGGTCCGCAGAGTTCCGGGCCCGGGGACAGGTCGAGGACCTTCTCGAGGAGGGGGACGCCGTCCGAATCGCGGAGCCCGAGGACGTCCGCCGCCGCTCCGAGGAGGGGATCGGCGAGCTCCCCCCTGTTCCATTCGGCGAAGATCGTCCTCATCTCGTCGTGGCTGACGCGGATGGCGGTCTTGAGGACACCGTATCCCTCGGCCAGGAGTTGAAGCTTCACGCCATAAAGGGCCTTGGCGATTATATCGCCGGCGACTAGGTCGCCGACGACGATCTCGGTACTCACCTGCGTTCATCTCCCCCGATATCGGCCTAGGGAAGGAAGAGGCCGCCCGCCCGCGCGCGGGACGCTCCGGGCCGGGCGAACAGGGCTTCGCGGCGCCCCCCGGCGATCCTCAGCCGGCGACTATCGCGTCGGACGGACAGACCGAGACGCAGCTGCCGCAGTCTATGCACTTGGCGGGATCTATCCAGCGCATGCCGTCCTTCTCGCTGATGGCCTCCACCGGGCACTCGGGCTCGCAGGCTCCGCAGTTCACGCATGCGTCTGTGACCTTGTAGGCCATGGGCGTACCTCTCTTGTAAGTCAGTGTGGCGGCACTATAGCATCGCGCGCAGCAGCGTGGCAAGCTCCGTGACGCGACGGGGCCGCCCGCGCGGCTCAGGCTTGCCTAGAGTCCGAGGTATCGGTTAACTTATACGATTAGAGACCATGAAGAGGAAAATCGTCTTCGCCATGATCGAGGCGGGCGGGGGGCACAAGGCCCCTGCGAGCGCGGTCATGGAAGCCCTCGATAGGAATTATCCGGGCCTCTACGAGACCGGGATGATGGATTTCATCAAGGATATCGGCAGCGTCAAGGTCGACGCGGCGCACAAGAAGAGCTGGAAGACCTTCCTCGAATACCCGACTCTCACCCATCTCATCTACCAGGTCCAGAACACGCTGGCGCCCGTCACCAGGGCGATCCTCTATAGGACGATGGTCGCGCCCGCGGTCAAGGACGCCGTGCGCTTCGTGAAGCGGGCGAGGCCAGACGTCGTGTTCAGCACGCATTTCTTCGCGACCATGGCCCTCGTCGAGGCCAGGCGGCGGGCGAGGCAGGACTTCAAGATCATCACCTACCAGACCGAGATCTTCACCTTCCATGCGGCGTGGAGGGTCCCCGAGACCGATTGGTACCTCACCGCCTCGGACCGAGCCGCCAGGAACGCCGCCAGGCACGGGATCGATTGGAGCAAGATAAAAGCCTTTCCCTACCCCATCCGCCCGAGCTTCCTCGAATCCAGGAGGGACAGGGAGGTCGTGGCCGCCGAGCTCGGTCTCGACGCCGGCCGCAGGACCTTCCTCTTCAGTTTCGGCAACCAGGGCGCGGGCATGATCCTCCAATACCTCATCGCCCTCGACATCCTCGGCTCGCCGCTCAACGTCATCGTCGTGGCCGGGCTCAACAAGTCCCTCCGCGCGAGGCTGTCCATGAACAGGAAGCTCCTCCAGAACCTGAGGATAATCCCCCTCGGCTTCGTCAGGAACATGAACGAGCTCATCGACGCCTCGGACGTCTGCTTCATCAAGCCGGGACCGGCGACCATGATGGAGTGCATGCACTCGCGCAAGCCCATCATCTTCAACGTCGCGGCCACTCCCTGCGAACAGGAGCACGCCAATTACGCCGTGTTCAGGGGAGTGGCGAAGTACACGGACGGGAACCCGATGCTCTTCGGCATGGCCGCCCGCCACTTCCTGAAGGAGGAGGTCCGGCAGGAAGTGGCCAGGCGCTACGAAGCCCTGGCGCTACGCAACGGGGCACAGGACATCGCGGCATTCGTCGATTCCGTCGCGCGCGGCGAGGATTCAGCGCGTTAGCGGATCCCCGGACCGCGCCATCGTGCCGGTGGCGATCAGCTCGTGGATCTTGTAGGTACCGTACTTCCGGGCCTTGAGGAAGCCGCTCCAGGCGGCCTCGGCGAAGCGCCCCTGCTCCAGGAGCTCGAAGAGCCACTCGTGCGCGTATCGCGGATCGGCCTGCGGGATCCCGGCCTGGATCTCCTCCAGCCAGTTCCGGTTGAAGGTCTCCTGCGCGCCGATCGTGGGGGCCACGATGATCGGGATCCCCAGGCCGACGTAGAAGGACATCTCCGAGGGCTTGGTCCAGAGGATGTCGGTCTCCCTGAGGCTCGCGTTGAAGGAGTCGAAGTACTCCTCGTCGCCCCGCCCCCCGATGACCCTCACGTCCGCGCAGCCGTCGAGGCCCTGGGCCTTCACGACCTCCTCGAAATAGTCCCGCACCTCGGCCCTGACGCCGCAGACGAGGTTCATCGAGAGATCGCCGGCGAGGATCCTGCCCTTCAGGCTGGCTAGGGCCTGGGCGCCGATCTCCTTCTGGGCCCCGGCGCCGCCGACGGCGAAGGCCAGCGTCAACCTGCGCGCGCTCCTGGGCTTGCAGTTCTCCTCGCCGAGGAAATGCACGACGCTCGCCTCGTGGAGCGGCCAGAAGCGGCTGCCCGGGTCCAGGTAGCGCAGCCTCTGGCCGAGATCGGCCTTGAGCAGCCCGAGGTCGGGGCCGCCGAGGAGCTCCTCGGGCAGGGGGAAGCCGGTCATGAACAGACGCTCGTCGGGGACGCCGTACTGCTTGAGGCGGCGGAGCACCGATCCGCAGGGCACGAGGTACTCGATCCTGGACTTGCGGGGATCGGAGGCGACCCATACGCGGTTTATGTCCGCGTCGCAGATTATGCAATAGACGCGGCCGTAGTCGGCCATGTCGGCGGCGACGGCCGCGGCGTAGTACGAGGTGATGAGGGGCAGGGGCTTCGTCCTGATGCGCTTGACGAGCCCGGCGCAGAGCCCCTTGCGGACCATGCTCTCGGTCCACTTCGTCTGGATCGAGGGCTTCGACAGGTCCACTCGGGGATAGGCGGGCTGGATCTGCTGGAAATAGTCCATGATCCCGAACAGGGCGTTGCCGATCAGCGGAATGCGCTTCGCGCGCGAGAGCCTCTCGTAGACCGAGAGGAGCTGCTCCCAGAGCTTGAGCTCCTCCGGGTCGGCGACGGAGGCGTCGTTCACGACGATGAGCCCTCCCTCGGCGATGTCCCAGAGGGGCCGTATCGCCCTCTTGTGCCCCAGGCCCATGTTGGCCGCCGCCACCCAGGCGCGGACCTTCCCCCCGGACTTCCTCGCTACGTCAGCCATCGCGCGTCCTCCGTTTCCGCGGTCCGCGTCGCAGCGGCCGCCTATTTAGTATGAGCCGCGAACGCCATCCTGTCAAAACTCTTGTCCTATCGGCTCGGCTGATGCATACTTCGTGAAGAGGGCCCATGAAAGACCAGCTCATCGTCAAGAACCTCCCCTTCATCAAGATCTTGCCCGCGTGGGCGCAGGAGCTCTCCTACAAGTACTGCTCCCAGACGGCAAACCTCTACATCGTCCACGGCAACATCCGGGACTTCCTCCCCCACAAGATGAACGAGGGCGAATTCCTCTTCGTGAAGATCCAGGAATACATCTCCGAGGTGCTCTTCGGCAACAAGGACGTGATAGCCTTCTTCGACCGCTCGAGCGGCGTCACCTTCTGCGACAAGCAGATGGAGCGCGACTACCTCGCCGCGATGCGCGGCCGCCACCCCGACGACGGCGACGGCGACTTCCTGGCCAAGGATCCGGGCGAGGCCTTCCCCTACCTGGAGGAATACTTCCTCACGCAGATCCCCCAGAAGCGCCGGATCGTCCTCATCGTCGACTACGCCGAGACCGTGGCTCCGGCGAGCGACGTCGCCCGGCTGTCCGACGAGGACCGCTACTGCTTCGTGACCCTCAACCGCTGGTCCCACGAGCCCGTGTTCACGCGGGGCGACGTATCCGTCATCCTCCTCACCGAGAACCTCGCCGACCTGAACCCCCGCATCTCGGCGAGCCCGAGCACGGTCAAGGTCGAGATCCCGATACCCGACGAGGCGGTGCGCGCCCAATTCCTGGGCTTCCTCGCGGCGCAGGGCCAGCTCCTCCTCGACAGGGGACTCGGGAGCGCCCAGCTCGCCGCGCTGGCCTCGGGGCTGAACCTCATGAACCTGAACCGCCTCGCGGCCGAGAGCTGGCAGGAGGACAGGCCGATCTCGCTCGAGTACATGCGCCAGAAGAAGAAGGAGATCATCGAGTCCGAGGCCGCCGGGCTCCTCGAGTTCCTGGAGACCGAGCACGATCTCTCCTTCGTCTCGGGTCACGAATTCGTCAAGCGCCGCTTCAAGAACGCGGCTCGCGCCATCAAGCAGGGAAGGCTCGACGTCCTCCCAATGGGCTACCTCATCGCCGGGCCCGTGGGCACGGGCAAGAGCTTCATGGTCTCGGCCTTCGCGGGCGAGATCGGCGTCCCCATGGTCAAGTTCAAGAACTTCCGCTCGAAGTGGCAGGGCGTCACCGAGTCCAACCTCGAGCGCGTGCTCTCGATCCTCAAGGCGATGTCGCCGGTGGCCGTGATGATCGACGAGGCCGACGCCTTCCTGGGCGATCGGGACCAGGACGGGGACTCGGGCGTCTCCAACCGCGTCTTCTCGCAGATCGCCTCCTTCATGGGCAACACCGAGTACCGCGGCAAGATCATCTGGTTCCTCATAACCTGCCGTCCCGATCTCCTGCCCATCGACCTGAAGCGGCAGGGCCGGGCCGAGGAGCACCTGGCCCTCTTCTATCCCGAGAGCGAGGAGGAGAGGATAGCGCTGTTCGAGACCCTCGTCCGCAAGCTCGACCTGTCCATCCGGCGCTTCTCGGTGGGGGAGATCCTCAAGAAGTTCACGCACGACTTCTCCGGGGCCGATCTCGAGGCCGTCCTCATCCGGGCGAAGTTCAAGGCCGCGATGGAGGGCCGCGCCTTCATCACGAAGGAGGATATGGACGAGACGATGGCCGATTTCGTGCCCCCCGCCTATCCCCACGAGATCGAGCTCCAGAATCTCGTGGCCGTGGTCGAATGCACGTCCAAGGAGATGGTCCCGAAACGGCTGCAGAACCTCAACCGGACCAAGCTCGTCAAGGATATCCAGGAACTGAAGTCCCTCCTCGGGGAAGGGCCGCTGGGCTGATCCCCCGGGGACGACGAAAAAAAGTGACATTAGGGGCGCCATGCCCCATACTAGTGGCCCATGGACTCGACGAAGGTCACGAACGGAGTCTGGTTCGTCCGCATTCCTGAGGCGGGACTGTCCGTGCTATGCGGATGCCCGCCCGACGTCGTCAAGCATCTCATGCGCCGGGGCTTGGTCGCCGAGACCAGCCGGAAGGGGACGGTATTCGAGACCGGCCCCAACGCCATACTCCTCTCGGACGTGGCTATCCAGGGCGGGACCTTCTGCAACATGGCGGAATTCCCTCTCCTTCAGATGTATTACCGGCAGGGCCTGACCATACCCGGGCACGTCAACAACAAAGGGCGGAAGCCCATCTTCATCGGCCTGCTCTCCCAACTGGTCGCTCAATCGGCCTACATCCTGAGGGGGACCTTCGGCCTCGAGAGCGAAGCGGAGATCGAGGCGGCCGGGATACGGCCGGACTTCGCCAGGGAGATCATGCGGTACAAGGCGCGCTTCGCCGGCGGCAAGCCTCGCGGCCTGGGAGAGACGGCCGAGTTCGCCCCCACCGATTCGGGGCGCGCCGAGCTTCCCGAGGGCGTGGCCGTCATCCGCAAATCGCTCAATGTGTACGCCTTCCGGCTCGGCGACGAGGAGGTCGAGGTCGACATGAACCTGGCCTCCGGAGAGACCTACGAGAGCCCGGTCCGCCTCGACTCGCATCGGATCGAGCGCGACTATTTCTCCGTCGTGCACTCGGGCGAGGGGAACGGCTGGGACAAGGACCGTCCCTGCATGTCCAGCGTCGTGGTCTTCCAGGGCAAGATCTACCTCATCGACACCGGGCCCTACGTCCTGGATTCCCTCACCGCCCTCGGCATCTCGGTCAACGAGCTCGAGGGCATATTCCATACCCACGCCCACGACGACCACTTCGCCGGCCTCACCTCCCTGGTGCGCACGGACCACCGCATCAAGTACTTCGCCACTCCCCTCGTGCGCTCCTCGGTGATGAAGAAGCTCTCGGCGGTGATGTCCCTCCCCGAGAAGAGCTTCGAGAGCGCCTTCGAGTTCCGCGACCTCGCCTTCGGCAGGTGGAACGACATAGACGGGCTGGAAGTGCAGCCCTTCCTCTCCCTGCACCCCCTCGAGACGACGGTCCTCTTCTTCCGCGCGCTCGGTCCCGACGGCTACAGGACCTACGCCCACCTCGCGGACATTCCGCCGGCCTCCGTGCTCAAGGACTACCTCATCGACGATCCCGCCGCCTCGGCGATCTCCTCGAGGCTCTACGAGAGCTCCGTCAAGAGCCTGCGGCTCCCGGTCGACCTCAAGAAGATCGATGTGGGGGGAGGACTCATCCACGGCCGCGCCGCGGATTTCGCGGGCGACCAGTCCGCGAAGGTCGTCCTCTCGCACATTTCCGGCGACCTGTCCGCGGCCGACAAGGAGATCGGCTCGAACGCCTCCTTCGGCCTGCAGGACGTCCTCATCGAGTCGCGCATCGACTATACGCGGCGATCGGCCGAGCGCCACCTGGCCGCCCACTTCCCCGAGGCCGCGCCCGAAGACCTCGGCATGCTGCTGAACTGCCCGCTGGTGAGGCTCAACACGGGACACGTCATCCTGCGAAGGGGAGCCGAGGCGCCCGATGTCCATCTCGTCGCCTGCGGCGTCGTCGAGATGATCGACTCGGGAATCGGGACCCAGCACATGCTGTCCACGGGCACCATGATCGGCGAGGTGAACGCCCTCGCGCGCGAAGTCTCCGCGCGCACCTACCGCGCCAAGGGCGCCGTGACCCTGCTCAGGATACCCAGTCCCCTCTTCGTCGAATTCGTCAAGCGCAGCTACGACCTCGGGGAGATGCTCAGGCGCCTCGAGATCGAGCATTTCCTCCAGGGCACGCGGCTGTTCGGCGAGATGGTCTCGAGCTCCGTCCACAACGTCATGTCGCGCGGGCTGTCGTCGACGAGCCTGTCGGCGGGCGACTCGCTCAGCACCGGGGACGGCGCCTCGCTCGTGGTCGCCCGCACGGGCAGGGCGAGCATCCTCATAGAGGGCTCGGAGGTCGACTCGATCGAATCCGGCGGGGTCTTCGGCGAAGAGTCGGTCTTCTTCGGCAGGCCTTCCCTCATGACCGCCTTCGTCGTGGAGGCCGGGGAGTTCCTCTCGATCCCGAGGGAGACCATCAAGGACGTGCCCATCGTGGAATGGAAGCTCCTCGAGACCTACGAGCGGCGGATCACGCGATTCGGGCTCTCGCATTCGGGGATCGGCTCCCCCTAGGCCTTCGGCGCCTCTCTATCGGAAGACCTGGCGGCAGCGCGCTTACGGAGACGAGGCCAGGAAGGCCGACCAGGCAGGAAGCTTGTCCTCCGCGCCGCGGAACCTGCCGCTGGGCACGGGACTCGAAGAGGGGAGCCGCGCCACCAGGATGGCGCGCCCGAGCGCGAAGTCCGGCGACCAGGATTCGGTCTCGCCTATCGCGAGGCGGAGGGCGGACCGCGACCCGGTACCTCGCCGAAGATAAGGAGCGACGTGGGCGACGAAAGAGGCCGCCGCCTTCCCGCCGTTCAAGGCGAGACGCGCGATCGATGGTCTGGAGCCTACATACTCCGAAAGGGGATTAGGCAGCTCCTCTCGAATATCTTGGTCGAGGCTCCCCTCGCGCTCGCAGGACGCGATCACGTCCCACAGGGCGATCCCGGCGCGCTCCAGACGGGCGAGGCGCTCGGCGTAGGGCTCGGTCGGGGCGAAGCCGAGGATGCTGCCGAGCAGGGGCCAGAAATGGTTGCGCTCGTTCCCGTAATACTCGCCCCGCTCGAGGGATTTTTCCGAAGGGAATGATCCCAGTATGAGGATCCTAGGGCTCTCGGCGCCGACCCCGGCGAAACCCCGAAGCAGGCTCACGCCGAAGGGAAGGCCCTGAGGTACTGACTCGGCGTCCGGCGGCGCTCGGCGGGCGCGTTCCTGAGCGGCCAATAGGGGTCGCGTAGGAGGAGGCGGCCGAATGATACCAGGTCCGCGGTCCCGCCCTCGACTATCGATCGCGCCTCGCCGATGTCGGTGATCATCCCGACCGCTCCCGTCGCTATCCCCGCCTTCGCCCTGATCGCCCGCGCGAAGGGCGCCTGGTACATCGGGCCGATCGCCGGCTTCGCGTCGGGCACAATGCCTCCGGATGACGCCTCGACGAGGTCGACGCCGATGGCCTTGAGCTCGCGCGCGTAATCGACGGAGGATTCGAGGTCCCAAGCGCCCTCGACCCAATCCGTGGCCGAAACGCGGACGAGCATGGGCATAGCCTCGGGGAGGGCGCGGCGGACGGCCGCGGCGACTTCGAGGGGGAAGCGCATCCTGTTGGCCGCGTCGCCGCCGTAACGATCCCTCCGGGCATTGGAAAGCGGCGAGAGGAATTGGTGGAGGAGGTAGCCGTGGGCGGAGTGCAGCTCGACGAGATCGAAGCCGGCGTCGACGGCCCTTCGCGCTGCGGCGGCGAAGGCCTCGACGGTCGATCGGATTCTCTCGTCGTCCAGGGCCTCCGGGGCCGCGTAGCCCGGCCCGAAGGCGATGGCGCTCGGAGCGACGGTCGCCCAGCCTCCCTTTTCGGGCGGAAGCCATGCTCCGCCCTCCCAGGGAACGGCCGTGGAGGCTTTACGCCCGGCGTGGGCGATCTGTATGCCGGCCGCGGCCCCGCCGGCTTTTATCGCCCCTGCGATGCGGCCCAAAGCCTCCGCGTGCGCCGCGTCCCAGATGCCTAGGTCGCCCGGGGTTATGCGCCCCTCGGGCAGGACGGCAGTGGCCTCGACGACGACGAGGCCGGCGCCGCCTATTGCGCGCTCGGGGTAGTGGCGGAAGTGCCAGTCTGTCGGCAGGCCGTCCGTCGCTGAATATTGGCACATGGGCGAGAGAGCGACGCGGTTGCGGAGCCCCAGGGAGCGGAGATGTAGTTCATCGAAGAGCGTATCTGCCATGTAACCTCCGATTCATACAGCGATCGCGTTTATTGTTTCCTGTAAAAATATACTGATTCTGCAGCCGATCCGAGGCCTTATTTCCCGACTCGCGAATATGACCATTTTCCTTTTCTTAAGCTACTCGGTTACGTATATTCTAGTTCGGATACTCTGATCCTAGTATGCGCCCGGAGGCGGTCATGGCAGTGGATCATGTCGGCAACCTTCTCGGCTTGGCAGTTTTGTCGCTTCTGCGCGAGCGGCCGATGCATCCTTACGAGATATCGACTTTGATGAGGGAGAGAGGTCTGTCCGCGAGCATAAAGCTCAACTACGGCTCGCTGTACTCCGTAATCGAAGGACTCAGGGCCAAGGGCCTGATCGCGGTCAAAGCCACCGAGAGGGAGGGGAACCATCCGGAGCGCACGGTATACGAGGTCACCGAAGCGGGCGTCGCCGAGCTTCTCGAGCGGCTCCGCTACCTCGTCGGCACCCCGGTAAAGGAATACCCGCGATTCGTCGCGGGTCTGACCTTCCTGGCTCAGCTCGAGCCCTCGGCCGTCCTGGGCCTCCTCGGCCAGAGGGCCGGAAGCCTCTCGGCGGGCATTCTCGGGCTCGAGGGGATCCTCGACCCGCTTCTGAAAAAAGGCATTGAAAGGCTCTACTTGGTCGAAATCGAATACGAGCTCGCCATGATGCGGGCCGAGCTCGACTGGGTGCGCAGCCTCGTGTCGGATATAGAGAGGGGCGAACTCGCGACGGAAGCGGCCGGCGGCCTCACGTGGAAGGCTTTCGCGGGCGCCCCCATTCGAGGAGATTGAATGGAACACAAGATGGAAGGGAGTTCGCCCCGCCTCGGCGGAGCCTCCCTGGCGCTGGTAGTAACGGGACTCCTTCTGACCCTTTTCCTCGAGGCCCTCGACCAGACTGTGGTCGGGACTGCCCTGCCCAAGGTCATCGCATCGCTGCGGGGCTTCGACCGCTATGTCTGGACGGTGACCTCCTACATCCTCATGGCCGCCGTCTCCGTACCTATCGCGGGAAAGCTCTCGGATCAATTCGGGCGCAAGGGCTTCCTCCTGGGGGGAACCTTCCTCTTCCTCCTGGGATCGGCCCTATCGGGAGCCGCGCGGAGCATGGACATGCTGATCTTCTCCCGGGCTATCCAGGGCATGGGCGCGGGGACGGGTATCGCCCTCGTCCCCGTGATCATCGCCGACATATTCCCGCCGGCCGAGCGCGCCAAGTGGCAGAGCCTCTTCGGCGTCGTCTACGGCCTATCCAGCCTCGTCGGCCCGACCTTGGGAGGCTTCCTCGCCGACCATGGCCCCCTCGTCGGGCGCCTCGTGACCGAGGGCACCCGCTGGCGCTGGATCTTCTACCTGAACATCCCCCTGGGCGCCGCGGCGATCGCCATGCTCGGGAAGGCCCTGCCGGCCAGGATGTCCCCGAAAAGCGGGAGCTTCCGGGGATGGGCGGACTTGAGGCGAATCGACTTCGCCGGGGCCATCCTCTCCGCCGGCGGAACGGTCTGTCTCCTCCTCGGCCTGACCTGGGGCTCCGGCCGCATCTACGCATGGGCATCGAGCGAAGTCCTCCTCGCCCTGGCCGGGGCCATAGTCCTCTTCTCCGCCTTCTTCCTGTCCGAGCGCTCCGCCCTCGAGCCGATACTTCCCCTCGATCTCCTCAAGAATCGCGTCTTCGCGGCAGCTGCCTTCGTCTCGCTCCTGCAGATGATGATTCTCATCGGTCTCGTCATCTACCTGCCTCTCTTCCTCCAGACCATCCTCGGCGTCTCGGCGACGGGGTCGGGGGCGGCTCTCACACCCATGAACCTCGCCTCGGTGGCGGGGGCCGCCATCGGCGGCGGTCTGCTCGCGGGGATCAAGAGGCACCGGCCGATCACCCTCGTCGCCTCGGGTCTCCTCTGCGCCGGCGCCTTCCTGATCTCGACCATGACGGCGAGCACGAGTCTGGGCCTGGCCATCCTCTTCATGACCGTGGCGGGTTTGGGAATCGGGCCCTTCTTCTCGGTCCTCACGGTCGTCGCCCAGAATTCCCTGCCCGCGGAGAGACTGGGGATCGGGACCAGCGTGCTTCGCTACCTCGGACAGCTCGGCTCGGTCCTCGGCGCGGCCATCGTCGGGACGGTGGTGAACGGAGCCCGATCCTCCGGGCACGACCCGGCCGCCTCCATCAGGCGCGGCTTCGCGGTCCTGTTCCTGCTCGGCCTGGGGATGCTCCTGGCGACCCTCCTCATGCGCGAGAACCCGCCTCTCGCCGCCCCTGTCCCGCGAAGCGGGGCGGTCGAAGCGGGGCCCGGCGGGGCGAAGGCGGTCGCGGAGGAAAGCGTCGACTAGCTATAGGGCATCTCTAAAAACTCGTTTTTTACGAAACAAAAACGAGTTTTTCCCTTAGATTTTGCCCTCAGGGAACCAACCCTGAAAGGGTTAATAGAGGTTCCCTATACGTTGAACTTGAAGAAGATCACGTCGCCGTCGGCCACGACGTACTCGCGGCCTTCCTGGCGGAGCTTGCCGGCTTCGCGCAGGGCCTTCTCCGAGCCCAGGGCGACGAGGTCCCCGAAGCCGTAGACTTCCGCCTTGATGAAGCCCTTCTCGAAGTCCGTGTGGATGACCCCCGCCGCCGCGGGGGCCTTGTCCCCCGCCTTTATCGTCCAGGCGCGGCACTCGTCCTCGCCGGCGGTGAAGAAGGTCCGCAGGCCGAGGAGGCGATAGGCCGCGTGGATGAGGGCCGAGAGTCCCGATTCCTCGAGCCCCAGCTCGGATAGGAACTCCCGCTTCTCCTCTTCGCTCTCGAGATCGGCGAGCTCGGCCTCGAACTTGCCGCATATGACCACGCAATCCACGCCTTCGGCCGCCGCGATCCCCCTCACCGCCTCGATATGCGCGTTGCCCGATTTGACCCCGGCCTCGTCCGCGTTGCAGACGTAGAGCTCGCGCTTCATCGTTATGAGGAAGGAGCGTCGCACGGCTTCGGCCTCGTCCGCGTCGAGCGCCACCGAGCGGGCCGGCCTGCCTTCCTGGAGGACGGGCCGGATCTTGGCGTAGGCCGCGAGCTCGCGCTCGGCCTCCTTCTTCTTCGCGGGGTCCTTGAGCTCCTTCTGGAGCTTTTCCGCGCGCTTGTCCAGGGTCTCGAGGTCGGCCAGGGCGAGCTCGGTATGGAGAAGCTCGATATCGTCGAGCGGACTGACCCTGTTGGAGACGTGGGGCACCTCGGGGTCGTCGAAGCAGCGGACGACGTGGACGAGGAGGGCGGAATCCCGCACGTGGGCCAGAAGCTGGTTCGAGCCTTCCTTCTTCGACGAGACCGATCCCAAACCGGCGATGTCGACGAATTCGACCGTCGCGGGCACTTCGCGCTTAGGCTTGAACATCGCGGTGAGCTTGTCGAGCCGGGAATCGGGCACTGCGATGATTCCCAGGTTCGGATTCTTGGCCGAGGAGGAGAAATTCGAGGTCTCGGCCTTTACGCGCGTCAGCGCGGTGAAGATAGTGCTCTTCCCTACGGTCGGCAGGCCGACGATTCCGCAATTCAGGGGCATGTGTGGCCTCGCTGGGTATGGATATGGCTTCGAAGAGAACACTGTACCTGCCGCACCCCCTCATGGTCAACGAGAGAGAAGAGTCCGATAGGATTGTTTCGAATAATGAAACGGAATCGCTAGTATTCGATACAAAGCTCTTTACAGGCAAAATTACCCCGCTTAGGATAGTCCCGAGGAGACAAGCCATGCTCGATCTGGAATCCCTGTATTCCGCCAATGCGAATAATATGAAGAAATCCGTGATTCGCGAGCTTCTGAAGCTCACGACCCAACCGGGCATCATCTCATTCGCCGGCGGCTTACCCGCTCCCCGGACCTTCCCTGTGGAGGGCCTGCGCGCGGCGGCCGACAGGGTATTCCGCGAGCGGGCGGCCGAGGCGCTCCAGTACGGGACTACGGAGGGCGACGACGAGCTCAAGGATCAGCTCATAGCCTTCGAGGCGCGACTGGGGACCGCTCTGGCGCGAGACGAAATCCTCATAGTCTCGGCGAGCCAGCAGGCTCTGGACATAGCCTGCAAGGTTTTCCTCGACCCGGGCGATACAATTGTCGCCGGCAGGCCGACCTACCTGGGGCAGATCCAGGCGGCCCAGTCCTATCGCGCGGAAGTCCTCGGCGTGCCTTTCGGATCCGAGGACGACGGCTTCGACATGGACGAGCTGGACAAGCGCTTCGAGAAGGCCATGGCGGCCGGCGCGAGGATCAAATACATCTATGTGATACCCGACTTCCAGAACCCAACGGGGATCTGCTGGAGCGTCGAGAAGCGGAGGGAGCTCCTCGATTTCTCGTACAGACACGAGCTTCTCGTGGTCGAGGACGCGCCCTACCGCGAGATCCGCTTTATGGGCGAGAGCCTGCCGTCGATCTTCCAGATGGACCGCGACGGGGAGGGGCGAGGCAACGTGATCGCCTTCAAGACCTTCTCAAAGATCCTCGCGCCGGGGACAAGACTGGGATGGATAGCGGCCAGGCCCGAACTCATCTCGAAATTCGTCGTCGCCAAGCAGGCCATGGACCTGTGCTCCAACGTCTTCGCGCAGGCTTGGGTGGCCGAATACCTGAAGACCGGCGCGATCTACGCCCATATCGAGGAGACGCGGGCCCTCTACCGCGCGAAGCGCGACCGCATGATCGCCGCCCTCGAGGAATTCATGCCCGAGCGTCCCGACCTGAGATGGACCAGGCCCGAGGGTGGCCTCTTCCTCTGGCTCCGCCTGCCCGAGTACATCGATACGGAGAGGATGTTCCTGGCGGCGATCGAAAAAAAAGTAGCCTATGTCGTGGGCTCGGCCTTCTACTTCGACTCGCCCGAGCGCAACGCGATGCGCATCAATTTCTCCTATCCCTCCCTCGAGCAGATAGACGAGGGTGTGAGGCGCCTGGCGGAAGCGATCAAGGACGAGATAGGCCAGCGCGAGGGGCTGCAAGTCGGGGCGAGCCTCGAGCCTACTCGCCAGTCCCTTCCGCGGAATAGCTCTGGAGGGTGAGAATGCTCGTCGGCGACCCCGGCCCCGCCGAGGCAGTCTCCGACTTGACCAGATAGTGGGGAGGGTCGGTCGAGTACCAGAGGTAGCTCCTCCCGAAAAAGCTTCCCAGGAGCCCGCCGAGGCTCAACTGGGCCTTCCAGCACTCAACGTCCCTGCCCGCGACGGAGATGGTCTCCTTGCCTTCGACGCTGAGGTCGAAGCGAAAGCTGCCCCCCAGGCCGGTGCCGAGGAAGGAGATCGATGCCCTCTGCCTCGAGCCCCAGGGGAAGGCGCGCAGAGTATAGGGCAGCGAATCCATGCCGGAGACGACGATCTCGTCGGGCTGCGCCGGGTTGCGGTTCTCGAGCACCGTGGTAACGCGCCGCAGAGTCGCGTTCTTCGCCCGGCTCGTCACCTCGGAGTAGCTCGCGATGAGAGTCGCGGGATCCAGCTTGAGGACCAGGTCCTGCTCGGGGGAATGGCTCGTAAACTCGTACCAACTCCCGCCCTCCGAGTCGACCAGCCGCGAGCTCGTCTCCACCACGTCCACCTTGTCGCCGATCTTCCTCGCGTAGATGAAATGCTCCTTCGCCGGGAGGGAGGGGCCGCTCGGCGCCGGCGGCTGATCCGTCGCGCCGCTCTCGGCGCCGAGAGCGGCGCCCGACGCGAAAGGAAGCAGGGCGAAGAGGGCGATCGCGAGACCATGCTTCATCAATTCCTCCGATGTAAGGCGGGGCCGGCCGCAGGTCAGGGCTTCCGGCCCGAGCCGGGAATCAGGACGCTTATCCTTCCGCCCCCGGTCGGAGACTCGCCCGCCTCGATCGTCCATCCGTGGCCTCGCACTATGGAGCGGGCGATGTATAGGCCGAGGCCCGAGCCTTCGCCCTCCCGAGCCGAACTGCCCCTGTAGAAAGGCTCGAAGACCCGCTCGCGCTCGGAGGGGGGAATGCCCGGCCCTCCGTCGTCGATATCGAGTCGGATGCCGGCCGCGGCGGAGACCGCGGAGAGGCGGACGGTCCCTCCCTCGGGCGAATACCTGAGCGCGTTCGAGATCACGTTCTCCAAGGCGCGGGACAGGAGGCCCCGGTCGATCGACAGCCGGATATCGTCCATGGCGTCGAGGGAGGCCTCGAAGAGCCGTCCCAGCAGGATCGCGTCCTCGCGCGCCTCGCGGGCGAGACCTTCCAGGAAGGGACGGAGCTCGGCTGTCTCGAAGCCCATCCTCCATTCCTCGGTCTCCATCCTCGCGAAGGCGATGAGGCCGCCGATCCTGGTCTCCAGGAGACGCGTCTTGCCGCGCATTATACGCACATAGCGCTCGAGAGTCTCGGGATCCTCCGCCAGGCCGTCCTCCACGGCCTCGAGATAGCCGCCGATCGAGGTCAGCGGGGTCCTGAGGTCGTGGGAGACCGCCGCGAGGAAGCGCGCTCGCTGGTCGCGATCCTCCCGCAGCTTGGCGCGCATCCCGTCCATGGCGTAGGCGAGGTCCCCGATCTCGCGTATGCCCCGCACGTCGACGACGGTGTCGAAATCGCCGGCGGCGATGCGGCCCGCCGCCGCCTCGAGCTTGAGCACGGCGCGCGCGAGGAGGGTGGCGACGAGGGCCCCGAGGAGGAAGACCACCACCACCAGGCCCACGAGCACGAGGCTGCCGGCGACCGACGACGGGGCTCGAGGCTCGATCCGGGCCGGGGCCTCGGCGAACCAGGCGCAATAGGAGCCGACGGGCCTGCCTTTGAAGGAGAGAATCTCGGAAAAGAAGTTCGGCGCCGGGAACTCCCTCCGCGCGGCGTCGGCGATCGCGCCGATGCCCGGACGGTCGCCTAACGCGAAAGCCTTGAAGGTCGAGTAAAGGACCTCCCCCCCGCTCCCGGCGACGACGAGCTCGAAATCCGGCGGAGGGACATAGCCGGGAACCAGGACTATCCTGCCGCGCGAATCGACTCGGGCGGCCTTCTGGAGCTCGATGCCCGCCTCGCGGTAGTGCATGAAGGGCTGCTCGCGACCGCCGGTCGAAAGCACCAGCGCGACGATCCCGGCCAGGCCGAAGGGCAGGACCAGGGCCCCGGCGGCGAGCCCCCCGAGTATGAGCTTGAGGCTGGCCGGCCTCCTTCGCCGACGCGCCTCCTCGCGGCGCATGCCCGCTTTGCGCATCAACGGTCCTCGCGGCGCGCGTCCTCGCGCGAATGTGCATCGCGGACGAAGCGATAGCCCGCCCCCGGTACGGTCACGAGCCACCTCGGCGGAGCTCCCTCCTCCTCGATCTTGCGCCTAACGCGCTGCACATGGACGGCCACGGTCGAGAGGTCGCCGTGCTCGAGCCCCCAGACCGCCTTGTAGAGCTCCCCGGGGCCGTAGGTCTTCCCCTCGTTGGAGGCGAGGAAGGCGAGAAGCTCGAACTCCCTGCGGCTGAGGGGAACCCGCGTCCCCATCCTCTCCAGCAGTCTGCCCTCGAAATCCAGGACGTAGGGGCCGAAGGCCAGGCGAGCTCCGAGCGGGCCGCCGCCGGCGCCATGGGCGTCCCGCAGGTAGGCCGAGCGGCGGAGCTGCGCCTTCGCCCGAGCCGCGAGGACCTTGGGAGAGAAAGGCTTGGACACGAAGTCGTCCGCGCCGAGGCCGAGACCCGCTATCTTGTCCTCGTCCGATTCCCGGGCCGATACTATTATGACCGGAGCGGCGCTGCGCTCGCGGAACTTCCTCAAGAGATCGAGGCCGTCCGCCCCGGGAAGGCCGAGATCGAGGAGGAGGAGCTCCGGCTGCCGCTCGGAGCATTCGATGATCGCCTCCTCGGCCGAGCCGACGATGATCGAGGAAAGCCCTTCGCGGTCCAGATAGGCCGCGACGAGCTCGGCTATCTCCCGATCGTCCTCTACGATGAGGATGCGCGCGCCCTCCCCTCCGGACTCGGTTCCCATAGCTAGGAGTATACGCCTCGAGCGCGGGAAGGCTCCATACGCGCGCGATGAACGGGCTATGAATTTGGGCGGGACCCGGCCGATAATGGCCGGAGCGTCCTTGAATCGAAGGCGCTTCCGTGAATATCTTATGTGGCACATGTCCGCGCCCGCGAGCGTCCGATAAAGGCGCCCGGCGCGCGGGTCCGCCGCTCGTCGGAGGGCGGGCAACGCGCCGGTCGGCGCGAGTCAAGGAGTGCGTATGACGATCGTAGAGCTCCAGGACGTCCGGAAAGTCTATCCCCTAGGCAAAGTCGAAGTCGAGGCGGTCAAGGGCGTCTCCTTCTGCATCGAGAAGGGCGACTTCATCTCCATCGCGGGGCCCTCGGGCTCCGGGAAGACCACCATCCTCAACATGCTCGGATGCGTCGATCGGCCCAGCTCCGGCACCGTCATCATCGACGGGAGGCCCACCAAGGACCTGACGGACAGACAGCTGACCACGCTCCGGCACGAGACCCTCGGCTTCATCTTCCAGTCCTTCAACCTCATACCGGTGCTCTCCGTATACGAGAACATCGAGTTCCCCCTCCTCCTCGGGAAGCAGGGCCCCAAAGGCAAAGAGAAGAGCGAATGGATTGAGTACCTCATCCGCGAGGTGGGGCTCGAGCAATGGCGGACGCACAAACCCAACGAGCTCTCCGGCGGGCAGCGCCAGCGCGTAGCGATCGCCCGCGCCCTCGTGACGAAGCCCCAGATCGTCCTCGCCGACGAGCCCACCGCCAATCTGGATTCGGTCACCGGCGAGCAGATCCTGGACCTCATGAAGAAGATCAACCGCGAGATGGCGACCACCTTCATATTCTCGACCCATGACGCGAAGATCGTCGAGCTCGCCGACCATATCGTCCGCCTGCGGGACGGGCTCGTGACGGAGAACGTTCGGCAAGGCAAGGACGCGTCGGCGCACTGCGCCGAGGGGGGCTGAGCCATGCCCGTCCTGGTGCGGATAGCGCTCCGGAACCTCCTCGAGCACAAGGCCAAGAGTCTCATCATCGGAGTGCTGCTCGCCCTCGGGGTCGTCATCCTCATCGTGGGCAACGCGTTCATGGATACGGCCGCCCAGGGAGTCAAGGACACCTTCATCGGGAACTACACGGGGGACATATTCGTCGCGGCCAAGGCCAAGGTACCCGTCAGCCTCTTCGGGGCCTCCTCCTTCGGCGGCACGGAGTCCACCCAGACCCTCCCCTACTTCGACAAGATCGTATCCAAGCTCGAGTCCGAGCCGGGCGTCACCGGCGTCGCCAGCCAGGTGACGGGCTTTGCAATGGCCTCCATAAAGGGCGCGCCCGAGAGCGCGGATAGCGGGGAGCCCGGCTTCGTCCTATTATTCGGCATAGACCCCGCGAGCTATTACAGGCAATTCTCCAACGCCCACGCGGCGCGTGGAAGGCTCCTCGAGCCCGGGGAGGAAGGGCTCGTATTCTCGCAGGCGACGGTCGATCGACTCAAGAAGAGTCTCGGCGTCGAGCCCAAGGTCGGCGATACCATCCTCCTGACGGGCATAGGCAAGTCGGGCTTCAAGATCAGGGCGGTACCCCTGGTCGGCGTGGTCGCATACAAGAGCGAGAGCGAGGCGACCGACTTCATATCCTACGCCGACGTCAACACGGTCCGCATCCTCATGGGGCTCACCCTGGGCAACGACGAGGACAGCCCCGTCACGGACGAGCAGAAGAGCCTCCTCGCCGCATCGGGCGACGATCTCTTCGGCGGCGAGACGGTGGTCACCCAGGGCAAGGTCGCCCTCGGCGCCGCGGCGCCAAAGGCTGCACCTCCGCTTGCGAGGAAGGCGCCGCAGGTGGACACGGGCGCCTGGTATTTCGCGATGGCCCGATTGAAGAACCCGGCCGCCGCGCGCGCGGCGATCCTCTCCCTCAATCTCTGGTTCTCCCGGGAAGGCATCGACGCCCAGGCCGCCGACTGGAAGGCCGCCGCGGGCCCGTTCTCCGCCAGCATCGATGTGGTCCGCGTCGTCTTCAATATCGCCATAATAATAGTAGCCGTCGTCGCCGTCATCATAATGACCAACACCCTGGTCATATCCGTCATCGAGCGCACGGGCGAGATAGGCACGATGCGCGCCCTGGGCGCCGGCAAGGGCTTCGTGCGGCGGATGTTCCTCATCGAGACCCTGACGATCGCCGTCGTCTTCGGCCTCATCGGCGCCGTCGTGGCGTTCGGCGCGGTCGGGATAATAAACGCCGCGCACATCACCGCCACCAACGCCTTTCTCAAGATTCTCTTCGCGGGCAACGTGCTCCACCCCTCCTTGAGCGCCTCCGCGGTGATTTGGAGCCTGGTCCTCGTCAGCCTCGTGGCCATCGTGGCGCACCTCTACCCGGTGTCGCTCGCGCTCAAGGTGCAGCCCGTGCGCGCCATGCAAACCGAATAGGCGGAAGAAATGGAATTAGTCAAGCTGGCCCTTCGCAATCTCTCGCGCCAGAAGAAGAGGACCATCCTCCTCGGAGGCGCCATCGCCTTCGGCATAATGATCGTCACCGTCATCAACGGCTTCGTCGGGGCCTTCGTATCCAATATCAGCGAGAACTTCGCCAACCTGGTGGCCGGCCACGTCTTCATACAGGGGGTCGAGAAATCGGCCTCGGGCAAAGAATTCGACATCATCAGGGACGATTCGACCCTCCTCGCGGCGGCGAAGGAGGTCGGAATTCCGGCGAAATACGTGACCAAGCGCTCCTCCTTCCAGGGCACGCTGATCTTCGCCGGCAAGAGCGCCCAATTGACGATCGCCGGCGTAGATTTCGCGAGCGAGACCTTCCTCCCCGAGCGCCTCGTCTTCACCTCGGGGGGCATGGCGGGCATGTCGTACAAACAGGGTCTCATCATCTCGGAGCCGGTCGCCAAGAGGCTCGACGTGCAGGTGGGAGACCGGCTCCTGGTCCAGATGAGGACCTATACGGGCCAGAACAACGTCGGGGAATTCGCCGTCGCCGGCATCACGGTCGACCCCGGAATTCTGGGATCCATGGCCGGCTACGCCAACAAGCCCTATGTCAACGAGCTGCTCAATCTCCAGCCAGGGGATTATCAGAGCCTCGGCTTCTACCTCCCCTCGCTCAAGGGCATGGACAAGTACGGAAGCGACCTGTACGAGAGCCTGCGCAAGAAAGCCCAGGTGTTCGAGCGGGAAACCGGGAACCAGCAGGAAAATTTCGTGCGCAGCATGATGACTCAAGCCAGGAAGGAGACATGGACGGGCACCAAATACCGCGTCCTGACGCTCGACGACTATCTTCAGCAAGTGCGCCAGATCGTCAACGTCCTGAACTCCGCGAGCCTCGTCATATTGCTCATCCTCTTCTTGATAATAATGGTGGGAATCCTGAACACTTTCCGCATCATCATGTACGAGCGCATTCGCGAGATCGGGACCATGCGCTCAATCGGGATGCAGCGCGACGAGGTGCGGAGCCTCTTTCTCTTCGAGGCGACCTTCCTCGCGATAGGCGGCGTGCTCGCCGGGATCGTGCTCGCCCTCATCATCATGGGCGGGGTGTCCTTGCACGACTTCGGCCTCAACAGTCCTCTCTTCATCATCCTGAAGAACGGCCACATGACCTTCAGGGTCCAGCTGTGGCGCACGATACTCGACGTGGCCATCGTCGCGGCCCTGACCCTGGCCGCCGCCTTCTTCCCCGCGAGAATGGCAGCTCGCCTCGACCCCGCCGTGGCCCTGCGCACGGTCAAGTAAAGGAGCATCAGCATGAAGCGCACGACCCCAAGGCGCGCGGCGCTCGCGGCATGCGTCGGCCTCGCGCTCGCGATGTCGGCGACGGCCGAGACCACCGACTTCAAGGCCCTGCTCAAGTCGATAGACGATCTCCAGACCTTCAGCAAGCAGGACTACAGCGCCGTCTACGACATCGTATCGGAGAAGCCGGGAGAGAACCCGAGCACGACCCAGGTGAAGATATTCCGCCGCGACGACCACGACCAGATCGTCATCCTCATCCAGAAGCCGGAGAAGCAGAAGGGCCAGGGCTACTTGAAGATCGACGACAACGTCTGGTTCTACGATCCCGAGAGCGGCAACTATTCGCACTCGACGATGAAGGAGAACATCAACGGCTCCCAGGCCAAGAACTCGGACTTCAAGAAGTACACCTTCGCCGACGACTTCGACATCGTCAAGACCGACGAGGGCAGGCTAGGCGCCTTCGACACCTGGATCCTCACCCTGCAGGCCAAGAACGACGAAGTCTCTTACCAGAAGATCAGGCTCACGGTCCGAAAGGACAAGCCGCTTCCCCTCAAGGAAGAGGATTTCTCCGTCTCGGACAGGCCGATGCGGACGACCTACTACCTGCCTACCTACGTCCAGGTGGCGGACAAGCTCATACCCGCCAAGCTGAAGATGGTCGACGAAGTGAACAAGGGCACCCAGAGCGTGCTCACGATCTCGAACGTCTACGTCGGCAAGCTGGACGACAAATACTTCCAGAAGACCTTCCTCGAGAGCGCCCAATAGGAGGCCAGGCTAATATGCGAACAGCGAACGAAGCCGGCCGCAGGCCCGAGGGCCGCCGCGCCGCGATGACCGGACTCCTCGCGGCCGCCCTTGCCCTCGCCGGCGCGGCGCTCGCGGCCCAATCCCCGGCGCCCGTCAAGGCGCCGTCGGCCGCCGCTTCCTCCGACTCCGAGGACGACATGTTCGGCAGCCCCGAGACCGTGACTCAGACCGACAACGTCTCGAAGGAAGCCCAGGGACAGAGCGATTTCCTCAAGTACGACCAGGTCAAGGTCGGCGGCTCCTTCACGAGCAAGGTCGGCCTCAGCTCCGCCTGGGCCTCGCCCTGGAACGGGAGCGAGCGCTTCCTGCCTTCCACGAGCGACGTCATCACCCCCGACATCCAGGGGGACCTGACGATCGTCGCGAAGCCGCTCACCGACTTCGGCGTGAACATGGACTTCCGGACGAGCTGGCCCTTCACCATCAACAACCCCAACAACAACACGGTGAACGTCCCCAACATCTCGACCGCCTCCCTGACGAGTACCGGCACGGGGACCATACCCAATATCGCCGTCTGGTCCCTCTACTCGAAGTTCAACTGGCAGGACAAAGTCTATTTCAGCGCCGGTCTGCAGCCCCTGTCCTGGGGCGTGAGCAAGGGCTACTTCCAGCCCGCCGACGACATCTTCGCAACCTCGACCACAATCGATCCCGCGAATCCGGGAGCGGAGCGCCAGGGCCCCATCTCGATCAAGACCACGATCCCGCTCGGCGTCACGAACAACCTCTATATATTCACGGGCCTGCCGACGACCACGGGGGCGAACGGCGCGACGGACGTGAGCATGGACCCCGGCGACGCCCGGATAGCGGTCAAGGGCGAGTACGGCTTCGGCAACACCGAGCTCGCCCTCGCAGGGTACTACTCCTACAACGACCACCCCCGCGCCCTCCTCATGGGGACCACCGGATTCGGGTCCTGGAACTTTTTCGGCGAGGGGATCCTCAAATACGGGAGCGAGCGCTATTTCCTTTCCGATCCGATACCCGCCAATCCGCTCGCCACCGGCGGAACCCAGGAGTCCGGCGACTTCTATTTCTCCGGGACGGTCGGGGGCTACTACTTCGACGCCGACTCCCGCGTCACGATCATGCTCCAGTACTACTACAACGGCGAAGGCCAGACGGGAGTGACCGCGCAGGACGCTCTTGATTTCTATATCAACAACCCCGGCAAGATCGACACCATCAACTTCGGCACCCACTACGCCTTCGCGTCCATTTCCGACACCGACCTCTTTTCCCAGGCTCTGGGCGCCGACAAGCTCGGAGCCTCGCTCATCGTAATATCGAACCTGTCCGACCTGTCCGGCTACATCATTCCGAGTCTCTCTTGGAAGTTCTTCGACTACATGAGCCTCCAGCTCGGCGCGACCTTCAGCTTCGGCCAAGCGGGCGGGGAGTACATCACCTACGGGGTCGGGCAGCCGCTCAATTTCGCGGCCTTGCCGACCACGCCCGGGGCGGCGCTCAACCTCACGCTCACAATAGGATCGGGAATTTTCTGAGCTATCGGGGAATTCCCCGGGATCGGCGCGAAAGCCTCGGGTTTCCCGCGGGGGCGATTCCCCGCAACCGGGGCCCGTCGACGGCGCTCTAAATCGGTGACCGGAAGCGCCGGGTCCCTCCGCCATCCTTCGCGAACGAGGTCGTGACCATGCCGTCGAACATCCCCTTCAAGATCATGAGCATATACTCCACGATCTGGATGCGCGCCAAGGCCCGCGTGATCGTCAAAGGCATCGACGAGCTCCCCCCGCGCAAGCGCGGAGAGAAGCGGGTCTACCTTCTCCTGAACCACTCGACGACCTTCGATATCGTCGCGCTCATGCACGTCTCCAAGGAGCCGTTCGCGATAATGATGGACAAGGGAGCCTTCAACTTCCCCATCATCCGCCACATCCTCCGCGGGGCGGGATTCATCCCGCTCGACAAGAATGACTCGAAGCCCGCGGTGGAGGCTTGCGGCAAGGCCCTCGAGGAGGGAAGGCCCCTCCTCATCTCCCTCCACGAAGGCGATTCCACCCTCGGCGACTGGGGCAAGCCCAGGACGGGCGGGGTCCGCCTGGCCCACCTCGCGGGGGCCAAGCTCTATCCTATCTTCCTCAAAGTGGAGGAGGACCGCATCCGCCGACTGAGCTTCATGGGCGTGAACGGGACCGAGTATTCCTACACAACCTTCAAGGACGCCTTCTATTTCATCGAGTTCCTCGAGCCCGTGGACATCTCCTCGCTTCCGGCCCAGCCGAGCTACGAGGACTACTTCGCCGTGGCCAAAGACTTGGACGCGAAGGCCGCCGAGGTCGGGGAGCGATATGAGTCCTTCCTCTCCGACAACCGCGAGCGCTTCGCGCTGTTGCGTCGAAGGGGGGGCTCGCGACTCAGGGTGGCCTGGTAGGGCCGCGGGGTCAGAAGGCTAGAAGCCCCCTCATGGACTCCTGAGGACGGGGGCCAGGCTCTGCCCGCGAGCCGGTCCCGTCGCGGCCCGCTGGATCTCGCCGAAGCGCCTGCACTCCAGGATCGCGGTAGCGAGCTTCACGCTCGGCTCGTAGCCCAGCTCGGCCCGCGCCTTGGCGGCGCTGCATACGTTGCGGAGGCTCCCTGAAAGGACGAAGGCCCTCGTGAGTCTGCCCTCCGGCATGGCCCGCTCGGCGATGGCGGCCAGGCCCAGCAGGAGGCCCCGCGGCGGGACCAGGGGTCTGTTCTGGGCGAAGCTTCCCTCCGAGCGGGCCAGGGCGGCGACGAGGCTCTGGAACTCGGCGTAGCTGAGATTGTCCTCCTCCCCGCCCGCGACGACGTAGCCCTCTCCCGGCCTGCCCCTCGCGAGGGCGAGGAGGGCGCCTTTCGCGAGATCGCGAACCCCGACGAAGGACGAGGCGCCTTCGAAGGAGAGCCGGAGCCTGCCTTCCCAGACAGTGTCTATGAGCTTGGAGATGGCGTGGTGAAGATCCCCCGAACCCACGGCCGTACCGGGGAATATGGTGACGACGGGGAGTCCCTTCTCCCTGGCGTAGAACTTCGCAAGCTCCCAGCCAGCCAGCTTGGCGTCGAGATAGGCCACCCGGGCCGTCCCGAGGAAACCGTAATCGCCGGCGTCGGAATCCTCCACGGCGGCGAGGGCCTCGCTCGGCGAGGCGAACGAAATCGGCCAACGCGCGTCTCCGTAAGGGGCCGAGGATTCGTCGGCGAGCCGAGCGGCGGAGCCGTCCCGGGCGCCGTCACCGAGAGCGCAGACGGAGGAAGCGTAGAGGAGCCGCGGGACGCCGGCCTCCAAAGCGGCGTCGAAGACCCGCTTAGAGCCGAGGACATCTGTGTCCCAGACCGCGCGCATCGCGGCAGGGCGATAGTCGACGCGCCCGGCGAAATGCGCCACGGCGTCGAGGCCGGAGAATTTCCGGACCAGGTCTTCCCGATCGAGGACGTCGAGGCCCTGGATCACGACCTTCGAGGCGTCGAAGAGCGGATTCGACCTCGTCCGGGAGGCGAAGGCCATTATCTCGATTCCGCCCTTCTCGAAACCGAGACGACCGCGATCTTCGAGAAGGGCGGCGACGAAATTGGCTCCGAGGAAGCCGAAAGCGCCGGTCACGCCGATCCTCATCATTTTTCACTCCTCGCCGGGAGATTGAACACGAGCCCGCCGCCGACATACTATACACGACTCGGAGGCTCCGCGTGAATATTCTGCTTACCGGATCATCCGGCTTCGTCGGTCGGCGCCTCGTGGAGAGACTGCTCGAGACGAGGCCCGGGGACGGGATCGCCGCCTTTCTCCTCCCAGGCGAAGCCGTTCCTCCGCCCTTCGTCGGCAAGATCGAGATACTCCGCGGGGACCTGAGGGACTCGAGCGCCGTCAGGGAGGCCGTGCGGGGCAGGGACCTCGTCTTCCACGTCGCGGGTCTCATCTCCTACTGGGTCCTCGACAGGGGCGCCATGGAGGCGGTTAACGTCGGCGGCGTCCGATCCGTCGTCGATGCCTGTCTCGAGTTCGGAGTCAAGCGCCTCGTCCACGTCTCCTCGGTCGGGGCTATCGGCTTCCATCCCGACGGGACGCCCGCCGACGAGGAGACGCCCTTCAACTGGCCGGAAAGCTTCGGCTACATGGCGACGAAGCGCGATGGGCAGAGGGTCGTGCGAGAGGCCGTTCGAGACAGGGGCCTCGACGCCGTCATCGTCAATCCCGCCTCGGTCATGGGGCCGGGCGATCCCGGTCGAGACACAGCGCACAACCGCCTCTACGCGACCATGTACGCGAGGCCCGCGTTCTTCGGCAGCTTCGGCGGCGGCCTCGCCGTCGTGGACGTGCGCGACCTCGTCGATACCATACTCGCGGCCGCCGAGAGGGGACGCAAGGGCGAAGCCTACCTGTCCGTGGGAGCCAACGCGCCGTACACGCGCATCCTCGAGCTCATGGCGAAGGGCGCGGGCAGGCGCTTCGTGCCCTTCGTCGCCCCTTCCTTCGCCCTCGTGGCCGCCGGCTGGGCCGCCGAGCTCGTCTCCCGGGCGACGCGCAGGCGCCCGCTCATCACCGCGGCCTACGGGAGGCTCTCCGGATGGAAGGCCTACTACTCGGGCGAAAAGAGCAGAAGGGAGCTCGGCATCGCCTACAGGCCGCTGGAAGAGACGATAGCCGACGGCTGCAGGTACTTCGAGGATACCTTCCTGAACAAGGCTTGGAGCGCGACCGCCTGAGGCCGCGTGGCCCTAGATCCAGCCTCGCTCCGCGTACCACCGGGCGGTTTCGGCTATCGCGTCGGCGCTGCTCGCCGCCGGCTTGAAGCCGAGGAGGCGCTCGGCCTTCGCGGTGGACACGACCCACCGGGATTGGCGCATCTCGAGGAGCTTGTACCTGTCCAGGAGCGGGGGCCGCTTCATCACGCGCTTGGCCGACTCCGAGAATAAGGCGACGACCGCGATGAGCCATTCGGGCACCTTTATCCTCAGCGTCTTCTTCCCCAGGGACTTTTCGATCATAGCCGAGAAATCGTCCCAGTCGTACTCGCCATCGTCCGCGATGAAGAAGGCCTGGCCGTAGGCCGCGGGGTTCAGGATGCAGGACTCGATGGCCGCGGCGAGAGTCTTCACGTAGAGAAGGGATATGACGCAGCGCCGACCCGCGATGACGCGAAGTCCCCGCTTGACGATCCTGAAGTATTGCAGGAAATCGCGGTCCCGGGGCCCGTAGACGCCGGGCGCCCGTATGAAGGTGGAGTTCATTCGGCCGTCGTAAGCGCGCAGCGCGGCCTCCAGCGCGGCCTTGCTCCTGCCGTAGGGCGTGAGCGGCCGCTGCTCTTCGTCCTCGCCGAGGCAGCGGCCCTCCGGACAGGGACCCGAAGCGGCGAGAGAGCTCATAGAAATTATGTGACGCGGACCGCCGGGAAGGGCGAGGGCCGATTCGACGAGGTTGACCGCCCCCCCCGCATTGACCGCCAGGAAGCCCTCCTCGGTCTTGCTCCGCGTGAGTCCGGCGACGTTGACTATGGCGTCGCAGCCGGCGAGGAAGGGCCCGAGGCTCGAGCGCTCCGTGACGCTGCCTTCGAAGAAGGCGACTCGATCGCCCGCGGGGATCCCCTCGAGCCAAAGCGGCCCCTCGTCGGGCAGCACGAGGCAATTGACCTCGTATCCGCGCTCGAGAAGCAGCTCGACGACGTGACTCCCCACGAAGCCCGTACCGCCCGCCACCGCTATCCTCATGGAGCCTCCGTTCCCTCGAATCGACGGGCATGATACTATCAATCCGTATGCCAGCGCAACGATCTCCCTTAGCCGGAATCCTCGGGGGCCTGGCGGCACGATTCGGCAAGCCTTGGTTGAAATGCGCATCGTACATAGCCTTGGCATCCTTCTCCTGCCTCCTCTTCTCGGCCTTCACGCCTCCCCTCCTCACCCCGGCCATGGCGGCGCGCCTTCCCGTGCTCGGCCGGCTCGAGGGCGACCTGCCGGGCTATTGGGCTCGCTTCGCCCTCTCCTTCATCCTCCTCGGCGCCGCTCCGGCGGGTCTCGCCGTGGCCTTCCGCGAAAGACCCGCCGACCTCGGACTCAGCCTCGAGACGGGCCTCCTGCGCGCCCCGATCTTCTGGATACTCGTGCCCGTCGCCACGCTGATCGGCGCTCTCGGCGCGACCTCTCCCGATCTGGGATCTTTCTATCCCTATTCGCGGGATCTCATCGGTCGCGTGCGGGAGGCGGGGGTCGCCCCCTTCCTCGGCCATTACGCGGCCTACTTCTTCCTCTACTATCTTCCTTGGGAGTTCTTCTTCCGAGGCTTCCTCCTCTTCCCCTTCGCGCTGGCGGCCGAGAGGGAAGGAAGCGGTCCGACCGCCGTGGCCGCCCTCGTCCTCTTCCAGACGATACCGTCGACCCTCCTGCATTTCGGCCACCCCATCTCGGAACTCGCGGGCGCGGCGATAGCGGGCCTCGCCTTCGGTCTCCTCGCGTGGAGGACGCGCTCGATCGTACCCGGCCTCATCCTCCATGCGGCCATCGGCCTGGGCACCGACGGATTCATCGTGCTCAGGGGAGCCGGATACCTATGACGGCGGCTCCGAGACTCGTCCTCGTCACCGGCGCATCCGGCTTCATCGGCCAGCATCTCTGCGCGGCCCTCGCCGCCCGCGGCGATTCGGTACGGGCCCTCTACCGCCGCAGCAATCCTCCGCCCGAGCTCCTCGCCCTGGCCGAAGCAGGGGCCGCGGACGGGGCCGCGCCGCGAGGCGGCGGCAGGGTCCAGCTCTTCAAGGCGGACCTCGCCGACGAGGCCCTCGGGCGCGAGGCCGTCCGCGGAGTCGACGCCGTGATCCACTCCGCGGCCCTCGCCTCCGACTGGGGAAGGCTCGGGGCATTCATGGAAACCAACTACGAGGCGACGGCGAGGCTCCTCGGGGCCGCGCGGGACGCCGGCTGCGGCACCTTCGTCTATGTCAGCTCCGCCGTCGTCCATGGCTTCGGGCCCCACGTCGACACTACCGAAGTCGGGCCCTACTACGCCCTCAAGTACCCCTATCAGATCACCAAGCGCATGGCCGAGGACTACGTGCTGGCGCGGAACTCCGACGGCTTCAGGACGACGGCGATCCGGCCCTGCAACGCCTACGGACCGGGGGACCGGACGAGCACGTACCGGATGTACGACGCCATCCTGGACGGCGTCTTCGGCTACATCGGCGCGGGAGAGGCCCTCACCTGCCCCGTCTACATCGACGACCTCTGCGCGGGGGTCCTGGCCGCCCTGGATCGCCCCGAGGCGGCAGGGGAAGCCATCATCATCACCGACGGCCAGAAAGTCGCCTGGAAGGATTACGTCCGGGCCATGTTCGCCGCGGTCGGGTCCCTGAAGAGACCGACGGGACTGCCGAAGAGTCTCGCCTTCGCCGCGGCATGGCTCATGACCCTGGGGGCGCGGGCCCTGCGCAGGCCTGAGGCCCCCCCCCTCACGATGTACCGCGTCGAGCAGGGCTCGCAGGACTACCATTTCTCGAACGGCAAGGCGCGCGAGCTGCTCGGCTTCGAGCCGCGGGTCTTCTACGAGGAAGGGCTCGCCCGCACGGCGAAGGCCTACCTCGAGGAGAGGGCCGTCGCGAGCCGGGCCCGCGCGGGCGAGGTTGAAAGACCGTCGCGCCGCGGGCTAACATCGACCATGCCAAAGGGGGACGAGCCATGAAGGCCCATAGGATAAGCGACAGGATCTACGCCCTGCACGCGGACGTGAAGACCGAGGACCTCTTCGAGGGGATCTGGCCGATACCGGACGGCGTATCGCTCAACTCCTTCCTAGTCAAAGGGGAAAAGGTCGCCCTCGTCGACCTCGTCCGCGATTGGGGAGGGGCGCCCGCCGCGCTCGAATCGGGGCTCTCCCAGGCGGGCCTGCGCCTCGCCGACGTGGACTACCTCGTGCTCAACCACCTCGAGCCCGATCACACGGGCTGGCTTGCCGAGTATCGGCGCATGAATCCCAAAGTCAAGATACTCGCGACCTCCAAGGGCGTCGAGCTCGTGAAGAGCTTCTACAAGGTCGAGGACGGTGTGACGGCCGTGAAGACGGGCGACAGCCTCGATCTCGGGGCGGGCATGGTCCTCTCCTTCTTGGAGGCGCCCAACGTGCACTGGCCGGAGACGATGGTCACCTTCGAGCCTTCGTCGGGAACCCTGTTCTCCTGCGACGCGTTCGGCAGCTTCGGCATGCTCGGCGACCGCATCTTCGACGACGAATTCAACGCGCGTGAGCACGAGCGCTTCGAAGCCGAAGCACTCCGCTACTATTCCAACATCGTCGCGAGCTTCGGGACCTTCGTCAAGCGCGCGATCGACAAAGTGGACGCCCTCGACGTGAAAGTCGTGGCGCCCAGCCATGGAATCGTCTGGAGGAAGGCCCCCCGCAGGATCATAGAGCGCTACAGGAAATACGCTTCCTACCTCGACGGAGGGCGCGAGAAGGAAATCTGCGTGATCTGGGGCTCGATGTACGGCAATACCGAAAAGGGCCTCGCGGCGGCCATCCGCGGCATAGAGGACGAGGGCCTGGGCTTCACCATGCACCGAGTGCCCAACGAGGACGCGTCCTACATCCTCTCCGACGCCTACAAGAGCGAAGGCATACTGGTCGCGATGCCGACCTACGAGTACAAGATGTTCCCGCCGATGGCCTACGTCCTCGACCTCCTGGCGCGCAAGCACGTCAACGGCCGCTCGGCGCTCCGCATCGGCTCATGGGGCTGGATCGGAGGCGCCAAGAAGGAATACGACGAGGCGCTGGCCGCCCTGAAGTGGGATTCTGTCGGCAGTCTCGAATGGGCCGGCGTACCGGACGACGCGACGCTCTCGGCCTTGCGCGAGAAGGGTCGCGAGCTCGCCCGGAAGGTCAAGGCCGCCGTATAGGCGGGGGGAATGCGGCAATGACGATAGACTCGGCGCTTCGCGACCTTTACTCCGGATCGGGGCCGGTCGCCCTCGTCACCGTGGCGAGAGTCTCGGGATCGGCCCCGCGCCACGAAGGCTCGAGGATGGCCGTTCGCCCCGATGGGACCACTGCGGGCACCGTCGGCGGCGGCAAGCCCGAATTCCGCGCCCGACAGGAAGCCCTTTCCTGTCTCGCCTCCGGCCGAAACGCCGCTCTCAGCGTCGAGATGATCGGCGCCGAGGCGACGGGGACGGACCTCATCTGCGGCGGCGTCGCCGAGATGTGGATAGAGATCGTCGAGGACCGCTCGCTCTACGCGGCGGCCGGGGCGGCCATCGAACGCGGAGAGGCGGTCGTCATAGCCAGCTCGGCCGAAGCCGGTTGCGTCGCGGTGGTCGGCGGCGACGGATCGCCCATCGCGGGCTCGGCCCTCGGCCTCGACGAGGATGCTCTGTCCCGAGGCCGCGGGAGCGGCCTCGCCCTGATCGGGGCCGACGGCCTCCTCTATACCCCGATCGAGCCGCTCGACAGCCTGCTGATACTGGGGGGCGGACACGTCGGCCTCGCCCTGGCTCGAGCGGCCTCCGCTCTCTCGTTCCGAACGACCGTCGCGGACCCGAGGCCAGAGTTCGCCGATCCGACCCGCTTCCCCCCCGATGTCGAATGCATCGCCTCGGGCTTCACCGACGCGATCGAGGGCTTTCGCTTCGGTCCGGCGACCTACGTCGTAATCGTCAGCCCGGGCCATCT
Organism: uncultured Treponemataceae bacterium; assembly: GCA_964404145.1. Taxonomy (GTDB): domain Bacteria; phylum Spirochaetota; class Spirochaetia; order Treponematales; family Rectinemataceae; genus UBA1306. Next base: position 41,630 of record CAYOIX010000003.1, on the reverse strand, counting down.
CGGCGATCTCGAGTGCGCGAGAACCGTCATTCGGAAAGAGTATCGCTATGCAGGCTTCATCGGATCGAGACGAAAGTCCCGCATGCTCATCGAAGAGCTCGTCGCCGAAGGCGTGGACCGCGAGAAGGCGGAGGCTCTTCGAGCCCCGATAGGTCTCGATATCGGCGCCGAGACGCCGGAGGAAATCGCCGTCGCGATAGTGGCCGAGATGATCGCCGTCCGCAGGAACGCGCCGTCTCTGGCAGGCATCGATGCGGAAAGGAAACGGAGGCGCGCTCCATAGGGTTTGCATTTTTATGCAATAATATAGTATATATTCCCATTTCCCCCTTGAATCTCGGCTAAGTTTTCAGCTAGTTTATGCAGGCGCCTAAGAATCTCCACGTGGGCGCGCCTCGGAGGCAAGATAGAGCCTCGAGGCCAAGGAGTAGCTCGATGTCCAGGCGAAAGCGGGCGCGCCTCCTGCTCGAGGACGGCGCGGAGTTCGAAGGCTGGGCCTTCGGCGCGGCGAAGGGAATCGAGGGCGAGGTCGTTTTCACGACCGGTATGTCCGGCTATCCTCAATCTCTCACCGATCCCTCCTACTACGGCCAAATTCTCGTGAATACCTATCCCCTGGTCGGCAACTACGGCGTTCCCGACGACGCGTCGGACGGAGAAGGCATCTCCTTGTATTTCGAATCCGGCAGGATATGGGCTTCCGGGCTCATCGTCTCCGAAGTCTCGGCTTTTCCCAGCCATCACGCATCGGTGCGCAGCCTGCCGGATTGGATGGAATCGCAGGGCGTTCCCGGGATCGAGGGGATAGACACCAGGGCCCTCACGATGCGGCTCCGCGAGCGGGGCGTGATGCGCGGCGTAATGCGGGTCGACGGCGCTTCCTCGGGACCGGCGCCCGAGCAGGAATCCGCGGCTTCTTCCCACCCCGTCGCCTCGGTATCGCGCCGCGAGGCGGCCGTATACGGCGAGGGGGGCGACCCGAGAATAGTCCTCCTCGACTGCGGCGCAAAGAACAATATCCTGCGTTGCCTGCTCTCGAGGGGAGTCGAGCTGCAAGTCCTCCCCTGGAACGCGAGCCTGGAGGGCAGGGAATACGACGGCGTCGTACTTTCGAACGGGCCCGGAGACCCGAAAGCCTGCACGAGGACCATCGCCACGGTTCGGCGCGCCCTCGCCGAGGATAGGCCCGTATTCGGCATCTGCCTGGGCGCCCAGATCATGGCCCTGGCCGCCGGCGGCGACACCTACAAGCTTCCTTACGGCCACCGCGGCCAAAACCAGCCCTGCGTCGACGTCTCGACGGGGCGCTGTTACATCACGAGCCAAAACCACGGCTACGCTGTCCGATCCGACAGCCTTCCCGCGGGATGGGAGCTGTGGTTCAAGAACGGCAACGACGGCACGGTCGAGGGAATACGCTCGACGCGCGGGCCCTTCTCCGCCGTGCAGTTCCATCCGGAGGGCTGCCCGGGCCCGAGAGACACCGAGTTCCTCTTCGACGTCTTCCTCGCCCAGGTCCGGGAGCGGGCACTAAAGGCGGCGGGCCGGGCTCTCGTGGCCGGGCTCGCTAAGGCGCCCGGCCCGGAGAGGACGCGGGGTCTCGAGAGGAGGCTGGCGCGATGATCGATGTCAAGCGAGTCCTGGTCCTGGGCTCCGGCGGCCTCAAGATCGGCCAGGCGGGCGAGTTCGACTATTCCGGTTCCCAAGCCCTCAAGGCCCTGCGGGAGGAGGGCGTCGCGACCGTCCTCATCAACCCGAATATCGCCACGATCCAGACGAGCGAGGGCATGGCCGACGCGACCTACTTCCTTCCGGTCACGCCCGAATACGTCGAGCGCGTCATCGAGAAGGAGAGGCCCGACGGCATACTCCTGTCCTTCGGCGGGCAGACCGCCCTCAACTGCGGCGTCGCCCTCGACCGCTCGGGAGTCCTCGCGAGGCACGGAGTGCGCGTGCTTGGCAGCCCCGTGCGGGCGATAGTGGAGACGGAGGACCGCGACCTCTTCGCGAAGAAGCTCTCCGAGATCGGCGTATGCGCGCCGAAGAACTCGGCCGCCGAGCGGATCGACGACGCGCTCGCGGCCGCCGAGCGCATCGGCTATCCCGTGATGCTGCGCGCGGCCTACGCTCTCGGCGGCTCGGGCTCGGGGCTCTGCGAGGACCGGGCCGCCCTCCGCGGCCGATGCGAGAAGGCTCTCGCCGTCTCCCCTCAGGTGCTCGTCGAGGAATGGCTCGGCGGATGGAAGGAGATCGAGTACGAGGTCGTCCGCGACCAGTCGGGCGACTGCATCACGGTCTGCAACATGGAGAACCTGGACCCGCTGGGCATCCATACGGGGGAGAGCATCGTCGTGGCTCCCTCCCAGACGCTCAACGACTCCGAGTACCACAAGCTGAGGCGCATCGCCCTGAAGGTAGTCGAGCACCTCGGCATCGTCGGCGAATGCAACATCCAGTACGCCCTCGATCCCGATTCCGAGGAGTACAGGGTCATCGAGGTCAACGCGCGGCTTTCGCGCAGCTCCGCCCTGGCGTCGAAGGCCACCGGCTACCCGCTCGCCTTCGTCGCCGCCAAGCTCGCCCTGGGGCAGACCATGAGCCAGATCGAGAACCGCATTACGCGCGCGACGATGTGCTGCTTCGAGCCGGCCCTCGACTACTGCGTCGTCAAGGTCCCTCGATGGGACCTCGGCAAGTTCAAGGACGTCGACGTCAACATAGGCAGCGAGATGAAGTCGGTCGGCGAGGTCATGTCGATAGGCCGCAGCTTCGAGGAGGCCCTGCAGAAGGCCCTCAGGATGACGGGCATCGGCGCTCCCGGCCTGACGGCCGATCCCGCACTCAGCCGGCTGGACTCGAAGGGGCTTAAAGGCGCACTCTCGCGGCCGACCGATCGACGCCTCTTCGCCGTCTACCGCGCCCTCTCCGAGGGCTGGTCCATAGACAGGATCCACGCCCTCACCAAGATCGACCGATGGTACCTGGGCAAGATGGCCAACGTGCTCCGCTGCGAAAGGGCTGTCGCCGCGGGCGCCGCTACCGCCTCGTCGGCCGCGAGGCCGAGTTCCGCGAAGGATGCGATCCCGGACCGGGAGCTCCTGCGCGAAGCCAAGCGCCTCGGCTTCTCCGACGCGCGTCTGGGCGAGCTCCTCGGCTGCGGCGAAGCCGCGGTCCGCGCGCTTCGCGAAGCGGAGGGGATACGCCCTTCCTTCAAGCGCATAGACACCCTGGCCGCCGAATACCCCGCTAAGACCAACTATCTCTATGCCACCTACTCCGGGACCGAGGACGACATCGAGCCCTCGGACGGCGGCGTGGTCGTCCTCGGCTCCGGGGCCTACCGGATAGGCTCCAGCGTCGAGTTCGATTGGTGCTGCGTGAACGCCGTTCAAGCGGTCCGCGCTTCCGGCAAGACCTCGATCATGGTCAACTGCAACCCGGAGACGGTGAGCACGGACTATGACGTCTGCGACAGGCTCTACTTCGAGGAGCTCTCGCTCGAGCGCGTGCTGGACATCTATGAATTCGAGCGCCCCTCGGGGGTCGTCCTCTCGATGGGAGGGCAGACGCCCAACAATCTGGCCATGAGCCTCTTCGACGCGGGGGCGGTGATCCTCGGAACCGACGCTCGCGACATAGACAAGGCCGAGGATAGGCACAAGTTCTCGGCTCTCCTGGAAGAGCTGGGCATCGAGCAGCCCGCCTGGAGGGAGCTCACCGACCTGGGCTCGGCCCAGGCCTTCGCCGAGGAGGTCGGCTATCCTGTCCTGGTGCGGCCGAGCTACGTGCTCTCCGGCGCCGCGATGCGCGTGGCCTGGGACCGCGAGAGCCTCGAGACCGCCCTCGGCGAGGCCGCGCTGATAAGCGGCGACTACCCCGTCGTCCTCACGAAGTTCATCGAGGACGCCAAGGAGGTCGAGGTCGACGCCGTCGCCCGCCGCGGAGAGATTCTCTATCAGGCGATCACGGAGCACGTGGAGAACGCGGGCGTCCACTCGGGCGACGCGACCGTCGTCCTGCCCCCGCAGCGCCTGTACATCGAGACCGTGCGCAAGGTCCGGAAAGTGGCCGCCGACATCGCGCGCGAGCTCAGGATAACGGGGCCCTTCAACATCCAGTTCCTGGCCAAGGACAACCGTATCAGCGTGATCGAGTGCAATCTTCGCGCCTCGCGCAGCTTCCCGTTCTGCTCCAAGGTGGCCCGGGTGAACATGATCGAGCTGGCGACCAAGGCGATACTGGACCTGCCCCTGGAAAAGCCCACTTCCTCCTCCCTCGATCTCGAGTGGGTGGGCGTGAAGGCCGCCCAGTTCAGCTTCTCGCGTCTGCACGGCGCCGATCCGATACTGGGAGTGGAGATGGCCTCCACGGGAGAGGTAGGCTGCATCGGGCGCGACCTCAACGACGCCTTCCTCAAAGCCCTGCTTTCGGTCGGCTATCGCGTGCCCGGGAGGCGCATACTGCTCTCGACGGGACCGATGAGCGACAAGGTCGAGTTCCTCGGAGGCGCCCGGAGCCTGGCCGCGATGGGCTACGAGCTCTTCGCGTCGAAGGGGACGGCGAAGTTCCTCGCGGACAACGGCGTCGCGGCCACCGCCCTCCATTGGCCGCTCGAGAAGGCCGAGCCCAACATCGCCACCATGCTCCGCGCCCGCGACTTCGATCTCGTCATAAACATCCCGAAGAACAACGGCGAGAAGGAGCTCCGCAACGACTACATCATCCGAAGGATGGCCGTCGATTTCGACCTCCCCCTCGTGACCGACATAAAGATGGCTCGGCGCTTTACCGAGGCGCTGGCCCAGGCCCGCGAGCGAGGCGTCGAAGTGAAGGCCTGGGAAGAGTATCGTTGAGCTTCCGCTTCTGCCCTTCCTGCGGCGCCGGGGATCCCGCCTTCCTCGACGGCAAGCGCTGGCATTGCAGGTACTGCGGATTCGAGTACTTCCACAACGTGGCGACGGCCGCGGGGATCATCCTCGACAGGTCGGGCGAGATAGTCTTCATCGAACGCGCGAGGGAACCGCGGCGGGGCAAGCTCGGCCTGCCGGGCGGATTCGTGGATCCGGGCGAGCGCGCCGAGGATGCCGCCATCCGCGAATGCCGGGAAGAAGTGGGCTGGGCGCCGCCGGTCCTCGACTTCCTCGGAAGCTTCCCGAACTCTTACGCCTACGGCGGCGTCTCGTACAACACCTGCGATCTCTTCTTCTATTATCGCTTCGGCGCCGACGCGCTTCTCCCCCCGCTCGCTCCCAACGACGGCGAGGCGCTCTTGATCCGGACGATCGCCCTCGCCCGCGTCCCCGAGGAGGAGCTGGCCTTTCCCTCTATCGTCCGCGCGCTGGACGAGTACCGCGCATTTCTCTCGCCTACGAGGCCGAGGCGGGCGGCACTCGGACCAGCCGCGCCTTGAAGTCCCCCCTGCCGGCCGACAGGTCGCTCCAGCTCGATTCCTTCCCCCCAGAGAAAACCGCGAAGACGAGGCGACCCGCCTCGTCGTAGGAAGGGATGATCGTCGCGCGAAGGCCTTCGCCCATGACGGCGTAGATCGAGCCGGGATTGGACTGGAGATCGAGGTAGAGGGCGGCGCGGAGTGCCTCGAGGGGAAGGCCTCTGGAATCGTATCGCGGGAAGTCCGCGTAGACTGGCTTGGCCATGGTATCGCCCCGATCGTCCGCGAAGGCGGGCGCGGTGTCGGGGGCTAGGGATAGCTCTCGCGCCCCGGCTTCGCCGGAGGAGGCCAAGTCGAGGAGGAGGGCTTCGGGCGAAGACGCGCGATCGATCGAAGAGGCGATCCTGAACGAGCGCGGTCCCCTCGATGAGCCATCGGCCTGGCCCATCGTCGAAGAAAGGGCCGGAGCGGCCGCCAGGGCGACCTTGCCCGAGACCGAGCCGAGGCCGATCTGCGCCGCGCTGGCGGCGGGTGCCTGCTCGCCCTGGCTCGCCGCGCTCGCGAAGGCCGAGCGAAGCTCGGCGGCGTAATCATCCCCCGAGCCTTTCGACCCGAACTTGAAGACGCCGCTCCAGTCGAAGGATCGGCTGGTGGCGTCGACTATATCGGAGAAGGAGAGGAGGAGAATCCTATAGAGCATGTCCGAGAAGAAGAGGCCTTTCTTCACTACCGCGCCGTACATCACGACATCGCCGCGCGTGCCGGAGCCCGAGGGATAGAGGCTGAGATAGCAGCTCGGATCGTCCTCGAGGAGGATCCTGGCTTGGAGTATGTAGTTTCCCTTCCCCATGCTGCGTTGGATGAAACAGGAGCCGCGCCCCGCTTCGTCGGCGCCGTTGGCGTTGACGAACTCGACGATGAAATCGGAGTTCCGTTTCTCCACGCGCACCGTTACCGGCCCGGCCGCGGACTGCAGCTGCTTTTCCCCGAAGGCCAGCGCCACGTCCCTCGACGCCCCGATGACATAGGCGAAGAGCTTGCCGCGAAGATCAGCGTTGTCCGGGAAACCCTTGGCGGCGAAGCTGACGATGGAGGGGGAGGTTTCGGCCACCGTGGAGACCGCCGACAAAGCGAATATTGCTAGAGCGATGATGGCAAGGTTTGGTCTACGCAATTTTTTGTCTCCAAGCCTGCGCCCTGCGGGCGGGATATTTGCCTGACGGTGTAAGCCATTCCAAGGCCGGATTATAGCACGTTTTTGCGGAATGACCAGCATGTCGATACCCTATAATTCCTTATTAAGAATTTCGAAGGAAATTACTCGATCTATTACCTGGTGCCGGCCTCGTATGCTAAATTCGCCGTATATGAGTCCTAAGATCAAGGTCGCGGTCGGCCTTTCCGGCGGCGTCGATTCGAGCGTCTCCGCCGCGCTTCTCGTCGAGCGAGGTTATTCCGTCCTGGGGCTGACGATGAAAATATGGAGCGGCGCCGTATCGGTCATGAAAGGATCGAGGGATGCCTGCTTCGGACCCGGCGAGGCGGAGGATGTCGCCGCCTGCGAAAGACTATGCGGAGTCCTTGGCATCGAATACATGGCTATCGATCTCTCCGACGAGTACGAAAAGCGAGTTCTCGATTATTTTCGAAGGGAATACTTGTCGGGAAGAACTCCAAATCCTTGTATCATATGCAATAATGAAATCAAGTTCGGCTTTTTGACAGAGCGGGCCCACGCCCTCGGACTCGATTTCGAGTATTTCGCGACCGGACATTACGCCAGGATCTGCAGAGACAGCGCGGGATCGTACCGGCTTCGCGCGGCCCTCGACCGATCCAAGGACCAGAGCTATTTTCTATATCGACTGGGCGCCGAGAGACTCTCGCGAATCCTCTTTCCCCTTGGCGAGCTCAACAAGAGCCAGGTCCGAGACTTGGCGCGACGATTTGGCCTGGATGTCGCGGAAAAGCCCGAAAGCCAGGATTTCATCGCCGGCGGGGATTATTCGCCGCTATTCGCCGGTCAAGCCCCCGAGAGCGGAGACATCGTCGACGCCGAAGGCAGGATTCTCGGCCGCCATCGGGGCCTGCCCTACTACACCATCGGGCAAAGGCGGGGAATCGGGATCGGAGCCGCGTCGTACGCGGGGGGAGCCTTCGAGGCCCTCTACGTCATCGCCCTCGATCCCGAGAAGAACCGCGTAGTAGTCGGTCCCAATCGCGGCCTGTTCGCCGATGGCTTGCTCGCCTCGGATTTTCTGGTTTACGCGAACCCCGATGATGGGGAGTCCGGCTCCCGGGGCTTCGCCAAAATTCGACAGAACCACAGGGCCGTCCCATGCTCCTTCGAGCTCGACGGGGCGGGGAGCTGCAGAATCTACTTCGATGAGAGCCAGCGGGCCCTCGCGCCCGGCCAGTCGGTCGTAGTCTACGATGCGGATGGCTTCGTCCTGGGCGGCGGTATCATCGAAAAGGCGATCCAAGAGCCTTCATTGACCTATGGCGCGAATAGTGGGTATAGTTCTGATAGCGATTCGAAGTTGTCCGGCAATCCCTAGGGGGTGCACCGGTCTCGACCCGTGCGGTCCGGATCGCGGGTTGCAGGTGGAGCCGCCGATCTCCTGATTCGGCAAACTCTTAATTGCCAACAACAACGGCAATCTCGCTCTCGCCGCGTAAGCGCCGATAGCGACGGGTCCGCGGCCGCGCCGCCTTGAGCGGCCGCAGGGCTCGTAACCAACCGAGGCTAGCGCAGGTTCCTGCCCGAAGGAGCCTGTGGACAACAACCGGGATACGGGAGGGAAGGCGCGTCGATCCGCTACGCCCTCCCCGACAACCTAAAAGGTCGGACAAACCTGTAGACGCTCGTGGTACGCGCTCGGGGACGGGGGTTCGACTCCCCCCACCTCCAAAGAGACCCGCCGAAAGGCGGGTCTCAGCATAGTGGGGGAGTCGAACGGGAAAGCGCTCCGATCTTCGGCCGATCATTTGAGGCCGGAGATCGGTCGAGCCTCCAAGGACGGAGGCGAGAGCGCTTCCCCCGGCCCGGAAAGCCGAGGCACGACGCCGAGGCTTGGAGGTTCGACTCCCCCCACCTCCAAAGAGACCCGCCGAAAGGCGGGTCTCAGCATAGTGGGGGAGTCGAACGGGAAAGCGCTCCGATCTTCGGCCGATCATTTGAGGCCGGAGATCGGTCGAGCCTCCAAGGACTGAGGCGAGAGCGCTTCCCCCGGCCCGGAAAGCCGAGGCACGACGCCGAGGCCTGAAGGGCCCGAAGAGGCGAGCCAGGACTCGCCTGAAGGCGATCCTCGCGGCGCCGATCGCGAGCCAATGCCTGAGCGATTTCGAGGTGATGCTCGGAGGAGCCCCCAAGCTCGGCATAAAGCCAGCCGAGGCAAAGGAACTCGTATATCGGGCGCTGCCCTATTCTCCGCGATTACAACACGAGAAAGGGACTCGATCTCAAGACGCGAGAGCTTTTGACCTTCTCGATGATCCTTGCCTTGGGCGGCTGCGAGCCGCAGCTCGAAGGCCATATCCAGGGTAATGTCAATGTGGGATTCATTAAGATTGACTCGCGATGGTTGACAAGTCAACAAAGGCACCTAGACTTCTTACTGAAGCCGTATAGGACCTCCGCCCATTGGTTCGCGCCCGCCGGGATCGCTCCTCTTCCAACTCCATACGAGCTTCGGAGCCTGCTGCCTGGGGAGGAAATAGCATGAGAATAGGGTTGAAGCTCATCATCGGCTTTCTCGTCGTCGCGTTCCTCGGTGCGGCGGTCGGCGGAGTAGGCGTTTCCAGCATCAGGCAGCTCGCCAACGCGAGTAACGACATGTACGCGAACGAGACGGTGCCCATCACCCACCTGACCTATATGGGCACTTCCATGCTTCGCGTTTTCCTCGCGATCAAGGACATGTCCCAGTTCCAGGGGGCCGCAGGCGACGAGGCCCGAGAATCGATCGGCGGCCTCAGGAAGACCTTCGACGACAACGCCGCCGCATATAAGGAAACCATCGGCGGCGACCAAGAGGATCAGAAGAACTTCGGAAACCTAACGGCCGAATGGAAGACCTTTACCGATTTGGTCGATCGCTTGGTCATTTTGGACAAAGCCAACAAGGACGCCGAAGAACAGGCGATAATTCAGGCGGAAGGCCAAAAGGACGGCGTCGCGCTCCAGGCTACGCTCGAGTCGATGATCACCGAGAATCTGGCGACCGCGAAGGGGACGATGGAGGCCAACAGGACCCTCGCGAACCGGACCAGCCTCCTGATGATCGTCGTCCTATCCATCGCCGCCCTGCTTTCGATCCTTCTCGGCATGCTACTCGCGCGCTCCATCACGATTCCGTTGACTGCCGGCGTCGCCTTCGCCGACGCCATCGCCAAGGGCGACCTGCGCAACGATCTCGACGAGCGCTTCCTCCGCCGCCGGGACGAGATCGGGGTGCTTGCCGTCGCCCTCAACGCCATGTCGACCAAGACCCGCGAGGCGGTCCTGTCGATCAAGACCATCGCCGGCGACGTATCGGGGGGCTCGACCGCCCTCAGCGATTCGGTGTCCCAGATGTCCAAGGGCGTCCAGGATCTCTCGAGCTCGGCCCAGGCGCTCTCGCAGGGCGCGACCGAGCAGGCTGCCTCGGGCGAGGAAGTCTCCTCGTCCATGGAGGAGATGAGCGCGAACATCCGTCAGAACTCCGAATCCTCGGAGCAGACCGAGACGATCGCGGACAAGGCGGCGAAGGACGCGAAGCAGGGTGGAGAGGCGGTCGCGGAGACGGTGGAGGCCATGCGGCTCATCTGCTCCAAGATCGGGGTCATCGAGGAGATATCCCGCCAGACGAATCTCCTGGCGCTCAACGCGGCGATCGAGGCCGCGAGGGCCGGCGAGGCGGGGAAGGGCTTCGCCGTCGTGGCGAGCGAAGTTCGCCGTTTGGCGGAGAGGAGCCAGAGCGCGTCCTCCGAGATCAACAAGACTGCCCAAAATAGCGTCGCCGTCGCGGAGAAGGCGGGGACTCTCATCGGCGGAGTCCTCGAGACGATCGGGAGGACGGCCGACCTCGTGCGCGAGATCAGCGCGGCCTCGCGCGAGCAGAACAGCGGCGCCGAGCAGATAAACAAGGCGATCATCCAGCTCGATACCGTGATCCAGAACAACGCGTCGACCTCGGAGGAGCTTTCGTCCCTGTCGGAGGAGCTGGCCGGGCAATCCGAGGAGATCGCGGCCACCGCCGAGGAGCTCAACGGCCGCGCCATCGGCCTGAACGAGGCGGTCGCCTTCTTCCGCGTCGGCGACGGCGAAGATGCCGCTTCGCGTCCGTCTTCGACGGGGGCGTCGAGTTCGGCTGCGGGCCGTCCGACGGCCGTCGCCGATCGCAGGCGGCCGCCTTCGCGGTCCGCGGTCCCGCAGCTGCGCGCTCGCGAGCGGTCGCTTGCGATCCGGCCCGCGACGCAGGACGCGAAAGACGCGGACTTCGAGGAATATTGAGACCTCGCCGCTTCCTAATTCCGGCTGCGCTGAAGCAGGGTGCTGGGCGGCATGTCTTCCGCCGGTTCCAAGGTCCGAACCGAGCCGCGTTCCACGAGGGACGGCGTGATGATCGTCCTGGTGACGAAGCGGATCTCCGGATGGAAGATCTTGTCGAGCAGGATGTTCGCGGCTTTCTCCCCGATCTGGAAGCTGGGGTGATCGACCGACGTCAACGATATCCTCTCGAGCCGAGCGATATCCGAATTGTCGAAGCCGACCACGGATAGGTCGTCTGGCACGCGAAAGCCCTGGCTTTCGGCCACGCGGATGAGATTCATGGCATCCTCGTCGTTTCCGCAGACGAAGGCGCTGGGGACTTCCCGGGCTCCCTTGAAGAAACGCTCGGCCGCGTCGGCCGCCCCGCTCGCCGGGCCCTGTCCGTTGAACCCCACGATCCAGCCGTCCCTCACGGGCGCCTCCTGGGTACCGAGATAATCCAGCACGCCCTTCATCCTGTTCGCCTTGACCAGGAAATCCTTCTGGTAGAAGATGCCGATCTTCCGATGCCCTTTGGCCCACAGATGGGCGGCGGCCGCTTCCCCGCACCTATGATAGTCGAGGGTGACGCTGCTGAATTCCCGCCCAGGGTAGTAGTCGTCGCAGAGCACCACCGCGATTCCCTCGTTCTGGATCTCCTCCAGGAGAAGCGCGTTGGATCTATCCCCCGCCCCATAGATCGGGGCGATGATGATGCCCCCCACTTTCTTCCTTCGGAGCTCCTGGAGAATAGCCCTTTCCTGGTCGAGGTTGTACTCCGATTGGTTGAGCAGCAGGGCGAATCCCTTTCTGGAAAGCGCGTTGTAGCAGCCGCGGATGACTCGGGGGTAGATATAGGAGCCGATGAAGAACTCCACCAAGCCGATGTTCGCGGAGGACTGGGATTCGGGCGGCCGCGTCCGACAGAATGTCCCGACCCCCTTGATGCTCTCGACGAGCCCTTCCTGGATGAGGTTCCTTATCGCCTGGCGGACGACGCTCCTCGAGACGCCGAATTGGGCGCAGAGCTGGCTCTCCGACGGCAGCTTCTCCCCGGGAATCAGGACGCCTTCGACGATCCTGCTCCTTGTCCATGTCTCGATGACCTGATGCTTCTTCATCCTGCGGTTCCCGAAATAACAAGTTGTATCTTAACTCTGCCGAAAAGTCAAAGTCTTCGCTTTTGATATCGCGCATCTCGATCTTGGCCAAAGGATTGCCCAATGAAAGTAAAGATCATCAAAAAAAACTTGCAAAGTCATTTTTCGCATGCTACGATTAATTCTCCCAGTTGGCATAAGTTGTACTGTTTTTGACATCATTCTTCAATATGGCATTAAACGGTACTGACGGGATGAAAGGAGATCGCCTCGTGCCTGAATCGCAACCGGAGCGCACCGCGCTGCGCATGGTCAACATCGAAAAGTACTTCGGATCGGTATGCGCCTTGAACAGCATCAACTTCGAGGTCGGCCACAACGAGATCGTCGGCCTGATCGGGGATAACGGCGCCGGCAAATCGACTCTCGTCAAGATCCTCACCGGAGTGTTCCCGCCCACGAGCGGAGAACTCTATATAGCGGACAAAAAGGTCGACACGAGATCCTATAGCGTGAAGAAGGCCCACGCCTTGGGGATCGAGACCGTCTATCAGGACAAGTCCCTCGGGGAAAAACAGGTGATGTGGAGGAACTTCTTCATCGGCCGGGAGATCACCTACCCGCTCGGATTCCTCAAAGTCAGGGAAGAGAAGCGGATCGCGACCGATATCATGGTCAATACCATCGGCTTCCGGGGCAAGGGAATCGGCGTCGACTCGAAGGCCAACAAGCTGTCCGGCGGCGAGCGTCAGGGCGTGGCCATAGGCCGGGCGATGCATTTCGAGGCCGACCTCATCATCCTCGACGAACCTACTGTCGCGCTTTCGCTTAAAGAAGTACGGAAGGTGCTGAACTTCGTCCACAAGATCAAGGAATCCGGGAAGGCGAGCATCTACATCTCGCACAATCTCGCCGATGTCTACGAGATATCCGATCGCTTCATAGTCATCGACAGGGGCGAAATCGTAGCGAGCATCGTCAAGGCGAAGATCTCGCTCAAAGAGCTGGATGAGTTCCTGCTCGAGTACTCGCACGGCCTGAAAGACAAGGTGCAGCCATGAAAACGGGAAGGACCCGCTTCGCATTCCTCGGCAGGATCGAGGGCCTTCCGATCGCCATGGTCCTCCTCGTCCTGTATATTGTGTTCATCTTCACGGCTCCCCGCGTATTCACCGGCTACAGGATCTACATGTCCTTCTTTCAGACGGTGCCTCCGATGCTCGTGCTGGCCATCGGACTCACGTTCATCATCACGGCGGGCGAGATCGATCTGAGCTTCCCCGCGGTGGTGGCCCTGTCCGGCTTCGTCTTCACCTGGGTCTTCAAGACCTTCCACGCTCCCTGGATCGGCTTCCTTCTCGCGCTGGCGTCGGGCGCCCTCGTGGGTTACCTGAACGGCCTCCTCGTGGCGCGCCTGAGAGTGCCTTCCATTATGGCGACTTTGGCCACGCAGTTCTTCTGGTACGGAGTCACCCTCCTCATCGCCGGCGGGCTCCAGATCGACATCCAGAACGTGACGGCCACCGCGATCCATACCATATTCGTGGGCAGGCTGTTCGGGGTCTTCCCGATGCAGGCTCTCTGGAGCCTGGCTCTCACCGCCTTCTTCTGGTTCATTCTCAATAGGCATACCTTCGGCGAAGCGATCATCTTCATCGGGGACAACGCCGAAGTGGCGCGAGTCATGGGAATCAACGTAGAGAAGACGCGGATAAAGCTCTTCACCATGCACGGCGTCATCGCCGCCTTCGCGGGGCTCCTGCTCACCCTGGAGATCAACGTGTTCTTCCCGACCCAGGGACAGGGGATGCTCCTACCCGTCATGGCCGCGGTCTTTATCGGGGGAACGTCCATCGCGGGAGGGCTGGGGGTCATGGCGGGAACCTTCTTCGGATCCTACATCATCGGGTCCCTGGAGGCTGGCGTGGTCGCCACCGGCATCGGAGGCTATTGGGTGCAGCTCGTGGAGGGGCTGGTCATGGCCGCCTCGGTCATCCTCAACGTGATCCTGGGAGAGGAAGGGATCTCGCTCTTGTCCCGGGCCGCGCGCAAGTGGGCCGTGCCATCGCCGGTCGCGGTCGACAGGCCCGGCGATCCGGGAGGCGCCTAGCGCGAATCCGCGCGCCGTCGGCGCGCCGAATGCGTAAATTCGAGCATTGAAGGAGGTGGCGATTTCGAGTCTTCTTTCCGGCGGCAGAACGCTTTTGATGGGCAAGTCATCATTGCCTTAAAAAGGGAGGATCTGTGCGTAATCTGAAATGGATTTTCTTCGCGGTCGCTGTCTTCGCGTGTCTATTCTCGACCCAAGCCTTCGCCGACGATCAGCTCGTCATCTATATGCAGATGGGGGGCACGCAGGGCGATGGCGCGACCTTGGCTCGGACCAACGGGGCGCGGGCCGCGGCGGCCGCGAACAACGTCAAGCTGATCGAGCAGTACTCCAAGTGGGATCAGCAGACGATGATCGATCAGTTTAAACAGGCAATGTCGGCCAGTCCCGACGGCATCGCCATCATGGGGCATCCCGGCGAGGCGGCCTTCGCGCCGCTCGTCGACCAGGCGGAGGCCCAGGGCATCGTCGTCACCAGCGGCAACAACCCCATGCCGAACATCGAGGCCAAGTATCAGTCCAAGGGCTTCGGCTATGCCGGCGCCGACCTCTACCAGGGCGGATTCCTGACCGGCCAAGCCATGGTCAAGGCCGGCCTGAAGAAGGGCGACAAGGCCCTGGTCTACGATATTTGGCACCAGCAAGGCAGGAGCAGGAGCAGCCAAGGGGTGTACGATGCGCTCGTGAAGGCCGGGCTCAAGGTCGACAAACTCGATGTCTCGGCCGCCGTGGACAGCGATACTTCCCTGGCCATCCCGATCCTCACGGCCTACCTCCAGGCCCATCCCGATCTCAAGGCCATCGGAACCCAGCACGGCAGCATCACCGCGGTCCTGCCGAAGGTCCTCCAGGCGGCCGGTAAGAAGCCCGGCGATATAATCTGCGGGGGCATCGACCTCTCCCCGGCGACGGTCAGCGCCCTTCAGGACGGCTGGCTCAGCGCCAGCTTCGACCAGGTGCTCTACCTGCAGGGCTATATGCCGGTCATGCAGATCGTCTGGGCCAAGCGCTTCCAGATCCCGGGGCTCCATGTCGATACCGGCATCGGTCTCGCGACTCCGGACAACATCGCTTCGATCAAGCCGCTGATAGACCAGGGGATCCGCTAGGATTCCCGATCGGGCATCGGGCGCCTCCGCCGCGGCGGGGGCGCCGGCCCGGCGAAGGGCCGGAGGCCGAGTCCTCGATCGCGAGCGCAGGGAGCGGGCGGAATGAGACGATTGCTTGTGAGCTTCGACGCTTCGTCGCGGGACCGCCAGGCGATAGAGCGAGCCCTGGGAAGCCTGGCGGAAGTGCGCTATCTCGCGGATGCGCCATCCGAAGATCGAATGGGGGCGCTCCGAAGCGCCCAGGTCCTCCTTTCCTGGAACCCGGCTCGCGAGCTCGAAGCGGAAGAGATGGCCGCGCTCGGGAATGCGGAGTTCATGGAGCTGCTTTCCGCCGGCGTGGACCACCTGCCCTTCGGATCGCTCCCCTCTCGGATGGATATCGCCGGCAACGTGGGCGGTTACGCCGAGCCCATGGCCGAGCATGTCATGGCCCTGTTGCTGGCCCTGGCCAAGGACCTGCGCGGTGGCCATAGGAAGCTCGCGGCGGGCGATTTCGACCAGAAGAGCGCCAACCGGCGAGTGGCCGGCCTGACGGCGGTCATCGTGGGCTATGGCGGGATCGGACGGGCGACCGCGCGTCTCCTGAAAGCCTTCGGGATGCGCGTGGAGGCGATCAACCGCTCGGCCGAAGGCGATGAATGCGCGGATCGGGTCGGTACGCTGCGCGACCTGGACGA
Source organism: uncultured Treponemataceae bacterium (assembly GCA_964404145.1). Classification (GTDB taxonomy): domain Bacteria; phylum Spirochaetota; class Spirochaetia; order Treponematales; family Rectinemataceae; genus UBA1306. Next base: position 25,733 of record CAYOIX010000003.1, on the reverse strand, counting down.
GATGCTCCCGCGCGCGGACGTCCTCGTGATTGCCCTGCCCTTGACCTCGGAGACCCGAAGCCTCATCGGGTCGCGCGAGCTCGAGCTCATGAAGCCCGACGCCATCCTGATCAACGTGGCCCGAGGGGACATCGTCGTCGAGCGCGATCTCTACGAGCACCTGCAGAGCCATCCCCGCTTCCTGGCCGGCATCGATGCGTGGTGGAAAGAGCCGATACGCCACGGCTCGTTCAGCGTGGACTATCCCTTCCTCGAGCTCGACAACCTCTTGGGCAGTCCGCACAACTCCGGAATCGTGCCGGGCGCGATGGACGAGGCCTTGCGGATGGCCCTGGAGAGTCTACGGCGCTTCCTATCGGGAGAGCCCGTGCGCGGGCTGATCCGCCGCGAGGAGTACTCGCCGGATTAGCGGGGCCGGCAAGGTCTTCGGGCCGGACGGCGTGGCCGAGGAGGGCTCGCCGATCCCCGATTCTCCCTTCCCGCGGGAGCCGGCCGACCCCGCGAATCTGAAGAACCCGATAGTCTCGACCAGCTTGGCGGCCTGCCCCGCCAGCTCCTCGGCTGTGGCCGCCAACTCCTCGGAGCTCGATGCGTTCTGCTGCACCACTGTGTCCATCCGCGTGACGCCCGTCGCGATCTGCTCTGCCCCGCTCGATTGCTCTCCCGATGCCGCCGCGATTTCCCGAATCAGCTCCGCGGTCCTCCGGATGTCCGGGACGAGATCGTCGAGCCGCTTCCCGGCCTCTCCCGCGACCGTCACGCTCTTCGTGGAGAGCTCGTTGATCTCGCCCGCAGCCTTAGCGGAGCGCTCCGCCAATTTGCGCACTTCCGATGCGACGACGGCGAAGCCCTTGCCGGCCTCGCCCGCTCGCGCCGCCTCGATCGCCGCGTTCAGCGCGAGAAGATTGGTCTGTCTCGCGATTTCCTCGATTATCGAGATCCTGGCGGCTATTTCCCTCATGCTCGATACCGTCTCGACTACTGCTTTCCCGGACTCTTCGGCGTTCTGCGCGACGCGACGGCTCAGGGCGTCGGCCTGCCGGGTATTGTCGGCGTTCTGGTGGACGGTAGCGGCGAGTTCCTCGACTGATGCGGAGAGTTCCTCTATGCTCGCGGCCTGCTCGTTGGCCCCCCGGGACAGCCCCTGGGCCGAGACGGACAATTGCTCGGAGCCCGACGATACCTGCTCCGAGGCGGTCTTGATATCCTCGACTACGCCGCGCAGGCTCTTCAGGAGCCCGCCTATCGATATACCGAGCGTCCCAAGCTCGTCGCCCCGCGCGAGGAGCCTCTCCCCGGCCTCCATGCCCATGCCTCGCGGCTCGAGGTTCCCGGCGGCGATTTCTCCGACTTGGCCGACCGCGAATGCTATCGGCTTTACGATCGTTCGCGCGATCAGGATCGACACGGCGATCGCCACGAGAATGCCTATGGCCAAAATCCCCCATAACAGGGCCATGAGATCGCTCACGGTCGCGCCGCTCTCCTTCCTGGGGACGGCGATCCCGAGGACCCAGCCCGGGCTGTCCGGGACCTTGGCGTAATAGGTCATCATTGCGGCGCCGTCGGGTTGGAAGTAGAGCCCCTGCCCCGACTCGCCCGAAAGCATTCCCTTCCCCAAGGCGTCGAGGCCGCGATAGCCGTCCTTGTCGGCGTTCGTGACGTCGAGCTTGAGGACGAGGTCCTTGGACGGATGCGCGATGACTATTCCACGCTGGTCGATCATCCACCCATAGCCTGTCGCGCCGACCTTTATCGAGGCTGCGACGGCGGAAAGGCTGACCAGCTGCATTTCGAATCCGGCGAGCATGCGCGTCGATCCGTCCAGTCCCTTGACGGCCCTCGCGATTATCACCGCCGGCTGCCCCGTCCCCTTCGAGATCAGAGGATCGCTGATGAAGCTGTCGCTGCCGCCCTTGATGATGGCCTGGAAATACTGCCGCGCGCTCACATCGACGTAGGCGCCCGATATGGTCGTCGCCCTGCCGTCGGGCCAGGCGAGCATAACGCTCGAGATATCCGCGCTGACATGCCCGAACAGCCCGTCGACATAGCCTTCGGCGACCTTGGGTTCGCCCCTCCTCATCTGATCCGACAATACCATCACATTCAACTCCGCGAGGTGCTGGTCGAGTAGCTTCCCGATCTCCGCCGCGCGCGCGCGGGCTATCTGCACGTTCTCGTCCCGGACGAGGTCGCCGACGGATTTCGAGGACCTGAGTCCGATGACGGCTATCACGGCACCCAGAATCGCGACTACCATCGCGCTGGTGATGAGAGCGATCCTCAAGGTCAGCTGGGCATTTCGACGAGCCATAGGAGCCTCCTCCGGGTTAAGTCTAGTTCATCCGCGGCTCGAATTGAATATTTTTCGTTTTGCGCTGCTGGAAGACTATGCTAGGATTCCCCGGTATGCCAGAGCGGGCGCCGAAGGGACAAAGCGAGGTGAGGATCCGACTCGCCGGACCCGAGGACATGGAATCGGTTAGGACGATCTTCGCCGAATACGCGAGCGAAATTGGAATCGACCTCTCGTTTCAAGGCTTCGACGATGAGCTCCGGAGTTTGCCGGGGAAATACCAGGCCCCGGAGGGATGCATCGTATTGGCCTTCGTAGACGGTACCATCGCCGGTTGCGCCGCATTGAGACCCTTGGAAGGGGACCGTTGCGAAATGAAAAGGCTCTTCGTCAGGGACTTCGCCAAGGGGAGAGGCGCAGGGAAGGCTTTGGCGAATAAAGTCTTGGACGAGGCTAGGGGAAGGGGGTACAGGTTCATCCGGCTGGACACATTGCCCTCGATGGCGAAAGCGCAGGGAATCTATAAGTCGCTCGGCTTTTACGAAATCGGTCCCTACGTCTACAATCCGATCGCAGGCAGCGTATTCATGGAAAAGAAACTGAGATGATACTTATCTCCAGGATCGATGTTTCGAGACGCGCCTCCGGCACACTAGAACTGGGATCCCGCGCAAGTTGAAACTCGCCGCCCACCAACTTAGTCGCGAACGTATCCCAACTTAGTCGCGAACCTTTACCAACTTTCTCTCGATGGCCTGCCAACTTGGTCACAAACCCTTACGGGCTTGAGCAACGACCAAAGACCACAGAATAAAGCTCTTTATATCACTGTATCTGACCTATACTATGATAACTATTTTTCCGTATATTCAATTTACATTATTTCACAGGAGGCATTATGTCGAATGCGACCTTCGCGGTTCTACCTTACATCGTAAGTTCGATCGTCTATTTCCTGATCGGCGCCTTGTGGTATACGCCTCTCTTCGGTAAAGCCTGGGCGAAAGAGGTGGGCATGACAATGGATGGAGGCATGGGGGCGGCGCGGGGCAAGTTCATCGCGGGGATGTTCGGACAGCTCGTTTCCTCCTTCCTTTATGTCGCAGGCGTCTACATGCTGCTCATGATCGGGAATTTCTACAGTCTCGGAGGGGCCCTCATCGTAGGGGCCTCGGTGAGTGTCTTCTTCGTTCTCTCGGTGAACTCGGGCAAAATCCTCTTCCAGGGCAAGCCCAAGCTCTTCTTCATCGATGCCGGCTACGCGGTGGTCGGCGCCTTCGTAGCCGCGATAATCCTGGCCTTCTGGAAGTGACGCGATGGTGTACCTCATTCGAAACGTGCGCGTAGCCAGGGACTGGGAGAAGATGGAAGGCGCGGCAAAGGCCTTGAAGGAGTACTGGGCCAAGCAGCCCTCGGTGAAAAGCGTCGAAGTGTGGAGCAATATCGCGGGGCGTCAAGATGAATATAGGTTCATAGCGAAGTTCGACTCCCTAGCTGACGAGGAGAAGTTCGCGCTCAAGCTTTGGGACGACAAAGGCTACGAGAACGTCATGATGCAGTTCGTGGCGGTTTTCGACCTCGGAGAGGACGAGCTGGTTCGCGCCCTGGAGTGATCCTTTCCGTTCTGCGGCCTTCTCGGTACGCCTGGAAGGCCGCAGCCACGGGCCGGACCGGGATTTTTATAGAAAAACTTGACGTGATCTTGTATACAGAATACAGTATTCGACGATGATAACTCGCGAGAGACTCAGCACCGACGTCCACCACGAGCTGCTCACCAGGATCGTTCGAGGCGAGATCGAGCCTGGCCAGCGGCTCAAGGACGCGGAGCTCGCCGAGGATCTCGGCGTAAGCCGTACCCCCGTCCGCGAAGCCTTGCTGAGGCTCGAAAGGGAAGGCTTCATCTCTTCCCAGAAGCATCTGGGATTCTCGGTAAAGCGCCTTCTGGAATCGGAGATCCGCGAGGTCTATCCTCTCGTGCGTCTCCTCGAGTGCTCGGCCCTCGATTCCGCTCCCTTCCCGAGCGCCGAAAGGCTCGAGCGGCTAAAGGAGCTCGGAGTCTCCCTCAGGCTCGAGGGATCCGATCCGCTTCGCCGAATCGAACTGGATTCGGCCTGGCACAGGACCCTCATCGAGGAGAGCGGCAATCAGCACCTCCTCCGCATCCTCTCCGACCTGAAGCGCATTCTCCTGCGCTACGAATACAGCTTCATGCAGGACGAGAATCTGGTGGCCGAGTCGATCGGCGAGCACCAGGCCATCGCTCTGTCGATGGAGAAAGGGGATCGCCGGAAGGCGCTGCGCCTCCTCGGAGCGCATTGGGAGCGCTGCACCATGGCGACCTTGGCCGACTTCCTGGCGAACGGGGGCGGAGCGTGACCTTCCAAGGAGTCCGACCATGATCGTCAAGAACGGCCTCGTCGCCCTGCCCGGCGAAGAGGACTTTCGCCGCGTCTCGGTCCGCGTGCGCGGCGAACGCATAGCTGAGATAGCCGATACCCTCGAGGCGGTCGCCGGAGAGGAGACCTTCGACGCGTCGGGGCTCCTCGTCCTGCCCGGCGCGATCGATCCCCACGTCCACTTCGACGAGCCTGGCTTCACCTCCCGGGAAGACTTCCTCCACGGCAGCGCCGAGGCGGCCCGCGGCGGGGTCACCACCGTGATCGACATGCCCTGCACCTCCCTCCCTCCCGTGATCGATCTCGCCGCCTTCGAAGGCAAGCTCGGCCAGGTCGCGAAGAGCGCCCTGGTCGACTTCGCCCTGTACGGGGGCGTATCCGGCCACCGGGTCGAGGAGAGCCTCGGCGGCGCCATGGCCGCCCTCGCCCCCAAGGTCGTCGGCTTCAAGTGCTACTTCATCTCCGGAATGGAAAGCTTCACGCGCGTGACCCACGAGGACTTCGCGCGCATAGTGGCGGAGGCCGAGCGGCTCGGCCGACCCGTTCTCCTCCACGCGGAGGACCTCGATTACGTGACGGCCGCGACGGCGCGAGTCAAGGCCGCCCGGGGCGCCGCCGGATCCGAATGGTCGGATTACGCCGACTCCAGGCCCGAGGCCGCCGAGCTGACCGCCGTCGCCTCGGCCTTGGCCCTGGCCCGAGGCCGCGAGGCGACCCTCCATATCGTCCACGTCGGGACCGCGTCCGCGGCGGAGCTCGCGCATGCGGCCGGCGCCAGCTGCGAGACCTGCGGGCATTACCTCGCCTTCGGCCGGGAGGATTTCGCCGAGAGGGGTGCGGCCCTGAAGACGGCTCCCGTAGTCAAGGGCAGGGCCGAGCGGGAGAGGCTCTGGAGGCTCCTCGGATCGGGAGCCATCGACTTCCTCGCGAGCGACCACGCTCCGTCGTCCCGCGGGGAGAAGGAGACGGGCGACGTCTGGACCGCCTACGGCGGCATCCCCGGCGTCGGCACGGGCTTCCTCTACCTCTACTCGGAGGGCCTCGTCCGGGGCCGCCTGACCCTGCCCCGCTTCCTCGAGGCGAGCTCGGGCGCGGCCGCGAGGCGCTACGGCCTCCGGGCCCGCAAGGGATCCATAGCCCCCGGCAAGGACGCCGACCTGGCTATCGTCGATCCCGCGGCCTCGACCCGAGTCGAGGGAGGGAAGCTTCTGTCCAAAGGCAAGATCACGCCCTTCGAGGGCATGGTCCTCTCGGGCGCGATAGCCGCGACCTACGTCCGCGGCCGCGTCGTCTACGACGCGGGGGCCGGGCTCGGCCGCGAATCGCTCCGCGGAATCGTGGCCGAGCCCGGCTGCGGCCGCTTCCTGACCTGGGGGTACACGTGAGCAAGGTGATGGACACTACGGGACTCGGGAGATTGCTGGGGCGCATCGCCGGGGAGTTCCGGGCGAAGGGAAGGATCTACGATATTCCGGAGAGGGCTTTCCGCGAGGCCTTCGAGCTCGAGGCGGGCAGTCCCGGCCTCGAAGTCATGGGGGGCCGAGCCTCCCTCCCGGTCGGCCCCGCCGCGGGCCCTCACAGCCAGATCGCTCCCAACCTCGTCGCCGCCTATCTTGCCGGCGCACGGGTCTTCGAGCTCAAGACCGTGCAGGACGACGACGCTCTCGATATTGCCAAGCCTTGCATCGACGCCCTCGACGAGGGGCACAATACCGAATGGTCGACCGAGCTTTCCCTGAAGTCGGCCCGCGAAGAATATCTCCGCGGATGGATCGCGATCGAGCTCCTCGCTTCGATTTTCTCCTCCTCGCCGCGCTCTTTCCTCTTCAACATGTCCGTGGGCTACACCCTCGGGGGGATCATGAGCGCGAAGATGGACGCGTTCATCGAGGGGATGCGCGCGCCCGCCGGTACGGATTTCTGGAAGGGCGCGATGCGCGATCTCGAGACCTTCGTCGAGTCCGAGTCCTTCCGCTCGGCCTTCGGCTCCGCGCCTCTCCCCGCCGCGCGCGCGCTGATCTCCGACTTCCCTTCCTCGCCCGTCCACTCGGCGACGCTCTCGACGATGCACGGCTGCCCTCCCGACGAGATCGAGCGCATCGGCTCCTATCTCATCGAGGAAAAGGGCTTCGACACCTTCGTGAAGCTCAACCCGACCCTCCTCGGCTTCGACTCGGCGAGGGCGGTCCTGGACGAAACGGGATGGAAGGACATAGGGATCCGCCGCGACAACTTCGAGCGCGACCTCCAGTTCCCCGACGCGCTCGGGCTGATCTCCTCCCTCGACGCCAAGGCGAAGGCCCGCGGCCGGAGATTCGGGATCAAGCTCTCCAACACGCTGGCCAACGCGAACGACGGCTCCTTCCTTCCGGGCGGCGAGCGCTATATGTCGGGGCGCGCCCTCTTCCCGCTGACCGTCAGGCTGGCTGCCCGCCTCGCCGCGGCCCTGCCCGAGTGGGGCTCGCGCTTCTCCTATTGCGGCGGCGTCTGGGCGAGGAACGCGGGAGAGCTCATCGCCTGCGGCCTCGGGCCCCTGACCGTCGCCACCGATATCCTCAAGCCGGGAGGGTACCAGCGCCTCCTTCCCGCCGCGCGCGCGGCCGTCGCCGCCCTCCCCTCCTCCCCCGACCGCCCCGATGCCGCCGCCCTCGCGCGCCTTGCCGATTCGGCTCTCGCCCTCCCCGAGTACCGCTCGGGGTGGAAAGCCGGCAAGGCTCATATCGCCAAGAGCCTCCCCCTCTACGACTGCTTCGCGGCTCCCTGCATTGAAGCATGTCCCGTGGGCCAGAAAGTTCCGGAATACATCCGCCTCGAGGCAGCAGACTCCCGCGAGGAAGCCCTGGCACTGATACTCGCCGACAACCCCCTGCCCTTCATCACCGGCACACTCTGCGATCATGTCTGCCAGGAGGCATGCTGCCGCAACGACTACGAAGGCCCGGTGGAGATTCGCGCCGTGAAGCTCGCCTGCGCCAGGGCGGCCTCCATCACTGTCGCGGCGGTGCCCCGGGACCCTTCCTTCCGCGGGAAGGTCGCCGTCATCGGCGCCGGCCCGGCAGGACTCTCCTGCGCCCACCACCTGGCCCTGGCAGGCGCGGGCGTCACCGTATTCGACGAAGCCCTGGAGCCGGGGGGAATCCCGGCAAACGTCATCCCGCGCTTCCGAATTCCCCGGGCCGACGTAGCGGCCGACATCGAGAGGATCCGCTCGCTGGGCGCGGATTTCCGCTTCGGCGTCCGCATCGAGAGCCTCGAGAGTCTCGAGGCCCAGGGCTACACCGACTTCTTCCTGTGCACGGGCGCGCCCGTGCCGAAGGAGCTCCCCCTCGAGGGCGGCGCCATACCCGTCGTCGACGCCCTCTCCTTCCTCTCGGCCGCCTCCCGCCTGGCCGCGGGGGCTCCCCCCGCCGAATGGCCCTACGGCCAGCCGCGGCACGTCGTCGTGGCCGGTGGAGGCAACACGGCCATGGACGCCGTGCGCGTGGCTCTCCGCCTGCCGGGCATAGAGGAGGTCCGCCTTTCGTACCGCCGCAGCAGGGAGGAGATGCCGGCCGACCGGGAAGAGCTGGAGAGCGCCCTCGAGGAAGGCGGCAAACTCATGGAGCTGAGCCTCCCCGAGAGAAGCTATTACGGTCCCGACGGCCCACGGCTCGCCCTGCGCATCATGGAGCTCGGCGAACGCGACGCCTCGGGTCGCAGGTCCCCCAGGCCGACCGACCGGACGCAGAGCGTCGACTGCGAGCTCCTCGTCGCGGCGGTGGGCGAAGCGCCCGACATCTCCCTCCTCGAGGCCATGGGACTTTCCCGCGGACCGAAGGGCACGCCGTTCTTCGACCCGGCGACCCAGGCGAGCCCGCGACCGCGCGTCTACGTGGGAGGCGACGCGGCCCAGGGTCCGGCGTCGATAATCTCGGCCGTCGCCGACGGGCGCCGCGCAGCCTACGCTATCCTCCGCGCCGCCGGCATGGAGCCACCGGCATCGACCTACGCTCCTTCGGCGCCGGACGAGGGGAAGCTGTCCGTCCGAGGCGAGATAGCCGAGAGCCTCCCCCGGGCGTCGGCATCCTTCGTATCCCGCGAGGCCGAGCGCTGCCTGCGCTGCGACTCGGCCTGTCTGCGCTGCGTCGAGGTCTGCCCCAACCGGGCCAACTTCGCCCTTCCGCTACCGCCGGGAGGAATTCCGGCGAAGCCGGACCGCGGATTCGACCAGTCGATACAGATTCTCCATGTCGACGCCCTCTGCAACGAGTGCGGCAATTGCGGCACCTTCTGTCCCTTCGATGGCGAGCCTTACCGCGGCAAGCCTACTCTCTTCGAGGATCGCGCCGCTATGGAGGCTCGCCACGACTCGGCGGCCCGCGTCCTGAACGCGGGATTCTGCTACGTCGCGTCGGGCGACGACGCCCGAGCAAAGGGCGGAGCCGGTCGCCCGGGCCCGGGGGAGAGGCCGTTCCTCCTCGTTCGCGCGACGGCCGGGGCGGAGGTCCAGGAGCTGAGCTACGCCGACTGGGCCGAAGATGGCGCGGGCGGGCTCATGGAAAGTCTCGCGCGCGCGGTCTTCCGCGATCACCCCTATCTGATCGGAGGCCTGCGATGACGATCTTCGAAGCCGTTCGCGTCCTTTCCTTCGAGCCTCCGGCGGTTTCCGAGCCGATGGACGTCGTCGCGGCGGGCCCCGGCGAAGGCGACGCCGCCGGCACTATCGTAGAGACCGGCTCCGGTCTCTCGGCCAAGTATCCGGGAGCCAAGAGGGCGCGCGGGACCTACCTGAGCCCCGGCCTCGTCTGCGCCCACACCCACCTGTACTCCGCCCTCGCCCGCGGGCTCATGGTCGACATAGCGCCCTCGAAGGACTTCGCCCAGCAGCTCAGGAATCTGTGGTGGCGTCTCGACCGGGCCATCGACCTTCCCATACTCGAGGCCAGCGCCTTGGCCGGCTGCGCGGACGCGGCGATGGCGGGCGTGACGAGCGTCGTGGACCACCACGCGGGGCCCGAGGCCATCGACGGCAGTCTCTCCGTCATCCGCCGCGCCTTCGAGGAGATCGGCGTGCGCGGCCTCCTTTGCTACGAGACGACGGACCGCAACGGCATGGACGGCGCGCGAGCGGGAGTCGATGAGAACCTGCGCTTCGCCCGCGAGATCGACGCGGATCGCGCCGCCGGCAAGAAGCCTCTCGTCGACGGCGCGATAGGCGCACACGCGGGCTTCACGGTGGGCGAGGAGACCCTCGCGGCCCTCGGCGACGCCGTCAGGTCCTCCAAGCGGGGGCTCCACACCCACGCGGGCGAGGACAAGTTCGACGCGGTGGATTCGCGCTACCGCTTCGGCGCCGACCTCGCGGCGCGCCTCGACGCGGCGGGCTGTCTCGGCCCCAAGTCGATCATCGGCCACGGCGTCTGGCTCACCGAGGCCGAGGTCGAGCTGGTCAACGCCCGCGGCTCCTTCCTCGCGCACAACGCGCGCAGCAACATGAACAACTCGGTCGGCTACAACGCCCTCCTCCCCCGATTCGCCAATGTGGTGCTCGGGACCGACGGCATGAGCGCCGACATGCTCGAGGAGTTCCGCTTCGCCTGCTTCAGGCACCGCGAGGCGGGAGGCCCCTGGTGGCCGGGAGACTTCCTGCGCTGTCTCGACCGCGGAAATAGGCTGATGGAGCGCTACATAGGAGCGGCCTTCGGGCGGGTCGTCGCCGGCGCGGTCGCCGATCTGGCGCTCTGGGACTACGATCCTCCGACGCCTCTCGTAGGCGGCAACATCGCGGGGCACATGGCCTTCGGCCTGTCGTCCCGATCGGTGAAGTCCGTCATGGTGAACGGCGCCTTCGTCGTCGAGGATCGCGTGCCGGCCTTCGACGCGGAGGGCATAGCGGCCAAGGCCCGGGCCGAGACGAAGAGGCTTTGGAAGAGAATGGAAGAAAGGGGTTGAGCATGGACAGCGCGGCGATTCTGGGACAGGCGAGGAAGTACAGGGACTATTCCGCGAAGAATCTCTCGGAGATCGTGAAGGTCCCCGGCTTCAGCTGCACGGAAAAGGAGAGGATCGATCTCCTCAAGAGGATGTGCAAGGAGGCGGGGATGGAGGAGATCCACACCGACGGCCTCGGGAGCCTCCTCGGCCGCGTCGGCAAAGGCAAGCGAGTCCTCGTATTCGACGCCCATATCGATACGGTCGGCGTCGGGGACCCGAGCCAGTGGAAGACCCCGCCCCACTCGGGGCTGATCAAGGACGGCCTCGTCTACGGCCGCGGCGCCTCCGACCAGCTCGGCGGGGCGGCCTCCATGATAACGGCGGCGCGCATCCTCAAGGAGGCCGCCTACGCCGGCGACTACTCGATCTGGTTCGCCTTCACCGTCATCGAGGAGGACTGCGACGGCCTCTGCTGGAAGCACCTCATCGAGGAGGAGGGCTTCAAGCTCGACTTCGCGGTATCCACCGAGCCGACGAGCTGCCGCCTCTACCGCGGCCACCGCGGCCGCATGGAGATACAGATCGACATCAAGGGGATTTCCGCCCACGGCTCGGCGCCCGAGCGCGGCGAGAGCGCGGCCTACAAAGCCGCCCGCGCGGCCCTGGCTTTGGAATCGCTCAACGCGCAACTGAAGCCCGACGACGACGGCTTCCTCGGCAAAGGCACCATCGTCGTCTCGCAGATCAAGGTCCAGGGCCCCTCGCAGTGCGCGGTGCCCGACCAGGCCATGCTTTACTGCGACAGGCGCCTCACCTGGGGCGAGGACGACAAGCTCGCGATAAGCCAGGTCGAGAAGGCCCTGGTGGCCGCGGGGGTCGATAAATTCACCGTGCGAATGCCCGAATACGCCCAGGCCGCCTATACCGGCAAGGTCTACAAGCAGGAGCTCTACTTCCCCACCTGGAAGATCCCGGCCGACCACCCTCTCGTGCTCTCGGGGGTCGATACCTACGCCGGACTCTTCGGCTCGCCCCCCGTCGTCGACAAATGGACCTTCTCGACCAACGGCGTCGCCATCTGCGGACGGCACAAGATCCCCGTGATCGGCTTCGGCCCCGGCGACGAGTCCCAGGCCCACGCCCCCAACGAGATCACCCGCGTGGACGACCTCGAGAAAGCCTCGGCCTTCTACGCCGCCCTGCCCTATTCCCTGGAGCGCGGCTACTCGCCGCGAGAGCGCGCGTGAGATGGAGCTACCGCTGCCCGAGCTGCGGAGCGGAGTACGAGATCGAGCCGGGGAGGTACCTCTGCGGCCCCTGCTCGGCGGGCAACGCGCCCGGCCTGCCCCTGGGCGGAGTCCTCGAGTGCCGCTTCGAGGGAAGCGACGCCGCGGCCGGAGCCTCTTCGATCGGTGCAGGCTCCGTTCCGCTTCCCGTAGAAGCCGAATACTTCCCTCCCGTCCCCGTGGGCGACACCCCGCTCTGGGCGCCTAAGCGGCTGCGCGAGGAGTTGGCCTGCCCTGGGCTTTGGCTCAAGGACGACACCTGCGAACCTTCGGGATCGTACAAGGATAGGGCCTCCTACCTCGTGGCCGCCTTCGCCCGCAAGCACGGCATCGGCGAGGTCGCCCTCGCCTCCACGGGCAACGCGGCCTCCAGCATGGCCTGCGTGGGGGCGGCGGCGGGCCTCAAGGTCACGGTCTTCCTCCCGAAGTCGGCTCCGGTCGCGAAGCGCATCCAAGTCCTCCAGTACGGCGCCGAGCTGCGCGAGATCGACGGGAGCTACGACCTGGCCTTCGACGCCTGCCTCGAGTACACGGATAGGACGGGCGTCCTCTCGCGCAACACCGCCTACAACCCTCTCACGATCGAGGGCAAGAAGACTGCGTCCTTCGAAATGGCGCGATCCCTGAAGGCGGCGGGCTCGCGCGGTCCCGATCACGTCTTCGTGCCGACCGGCGACGGAGTCATCGTCGCCGGCGTGATCCGCGGCTTCGAGGATCTCCTGCGCCTCGGCGAGATCGAGCGGATGCCGAAGGTATGGGCGGCCCAGGCCGAGGGCTCGAGCGCCATCGCCCGCGCCCTCGAGACCGGCGCCTTCGAGTTCCGCCCATCGAGCACTCTGGCGGATTCCATATCGGTCGACGCGCCCCGCAACGGCGTCTTTGCGCTCGAAAGGCTCAGGCGCCACGGCGGCGCCGGCATCGTCGTCTCGGACGAGGAGATACTCGAGGCCCAGTGGCTGGCCTCGTCGCGCGCGGGGCTCTTCGCGGAGCCGTCGAGCGCCTGCGCCTTCGCGGCCTTCATGAAGGCGAGAGCCTCCTTGGGGAGGGACGAGGTCGCCGTAGTGATGCTCACCGGCTCGGGTTTGAAGGATATCAAGAGCGCCGCGCTCGCCGTACATGCGGCCGCGCGGTAAGCAAGGAGTTTTCGATGATCGACCTGAACGTGAACGAGGCCCAGAGGAAGAGGAACATTCAGCGCTGCAGGGAGAAGGGCATCCTCCTGCCCACCTACGCGCAGATGAGGGATCCATCCAAGGTTCCCGAAGCAGTCAAAAAGGAACTCTCGGGCATAGGCCTCTGGGACGTGCACAGCCGGAATCTCTTTCGCGTAACCTGGCACAACGAGCCCAAGGAGAGGGGCGGCGCCTTCGGCGGAGTCAATTTCGTGGAGCTCCCGGGCTCGATCACCGGGACCAAGGCGCGCATCGTCGGCCTTTCCGGCAAATGGTTCCCCACGGGCGCGCACAAGGTCGGCGCCGCCCTCTCCTGCCTCCTGCCCGAGCTCGTGACCGGCCGCTTCGACCCGACCACCAAGAAGGCGGTGTGGCCGAGCACGGGGAACTATTGCCGCGGCGGCGCCTACATCTCGCGCCTCCTGTCCTGCCCGAGCATCGCCATCCTGCCCGCGGGGATGTCCCGGGAGCGCTTCGACTGGCTCCGGACCATGGCCGAGGAAGTGATAGCGACTCCGGGCACCGAGTCGAACGTCAAGGAGATCTTCGACAAGTGCGCCGAGCTCGAGCGAACGAGGCCCGAGGCGGTCATCTTCAACCAGTTCGACCAGCTGCCGAACCATCTCTGGCACTACGCCGTCACCGGGCCGGCCATGGAGGAGGCCTTCAGGGCCATCGCCCTGCCCGGCGACCACGTCGCGGGCGCCGTCCTCTCGTCCGGCTCAGCGGGCACCCTCGGGGCCGGATCCTATCTGCGCGACAGTTTCCCGGGCGCGAAGGTCGCGGTGGCCGAAGCCCTCCAGTGCCCGACCATACTCGAGAACGGCTTCGGCGAGCACCGCATCGAGGGAATCGGCGACAAGCACATTCCCTGGATCCACAACCTCCGCGACACCGACGCCGCGATCGGCGTGGACGACGAGCTGCCGATCCGCCTCATCCGCCTCTTCAACGAGGAGGCCGGGCGCAAGGTCCTCGCGGAGGCGGGCGTCGCCGCCGAGATCATCGCGAAGCTCGACTGGCTCGGCATATCCGGGGTCGCCAACATGCTGGCCGCGGTCAAGTTCGCCAAGTACTACGAGCTGGGCGAGAGCGACATCGTCTTCACGATGTTCACCGACTCGATGGCCATGTACGGGAGCCGCATCGAGGAGCTCGACTCCGCCCGCGGCAAGTACGACCAGCGCCAGGCTGACCGCGATTACGCCCTCCTCGGGGCGGTCTCGGTGGACCACGTACTCGAGCTCTCCCAGGGGGACAAGAGGCGCGTACACAACCTCAAGTACTTCAGCTGGATCGAGCAGCTCGGCAAGGACGTCTCGGAGCTCCGGGCCCAGTGGGACGACTATCGCGCCTACTGGGGCGGTCTCCGCTCCCAGGTAGGCGCACTCGACTCGATGATAGACGAGTTCAACCGCGAGGTTTTGCGTTGATCCTGCTGAAGGACTGTTTCCGCATCGCGGGATCGGGCCCAGCCTCGGGCTCGGCCGTGGCCGCGCCCGACAGGTCGGGCCTCGACATCCTCATCGAGGAGAATCGCATAGCGCGGATCGCGCCGGGTATAGCCGCGCCTGAGGGCGCGAAGGTCATCGACGCTTCGCGGCATGTCGTTCTGCCGGGCCTGGTGAACACGCACCACCACTTCTACCAGACCCTCACCCGCGCCCTGCCCGCCGTGCAGGACGCCAAGCTCTTCGACTGGCTTCTTTACCTCTATGAAATCTGGAAGGGGGTGGACGAGGACGCGGTCTACTGGTCCTCGCGCCTCGCGATGGCCGAGCTCCTCAAGACCGGCTGCACGCTCACGACCGACCACCACTATCTCTATCCCCGCGGTTTCAAGGACGATCTGCCGGGCATCCAGTTCGCGGCGGCGACCGAGATCGGACTCCGCTTCGCCCCGACCCGCGGCTCCATGTCGCTCTCGAAGAAGGACGGCGGCCTGCCTCCCGACTCGGTGGTGCAGGACGAAGACAGGATCCTCTCCGAGTGCGAGGCCACGATATCGAAATACCACGATCCGGCCCCCGACGCGATGCGCAAGGTCTCGCTCGCGCCCTGCTCGCCCTTCTCGGTTTCGGAGAAATCCATGAGGGACGCCGCCGATCTCGCCCGGCGACGGGGCGTGCGCCTCCACACCCACCTGGCCGAGACCTCGGACGAGGATGAGTTCTGCGTGACCAGGTACGGCAGGAGGCCGCTCAGGCTCATGGAGGACTGCGGCTTCGTGGGCCCCGACGTCTGGTACGCCCACGGCATCTATTTCGACGACGAGGAACTCAGGCTCCTGGCCCGCACGGGCACGGGCGTCGCTCACTGTCCCGCCTCGAACATGAGGCTCGGCTCGGGAATAGCCCGCGTGCGCGAGATGCTCGACCTCGGGGTGGGCGTGGGCCTCGGCGTCGACGGCTCGGCCTCCAACGACTCCTCAGACATGCTCGGCGAGGCCAGGCAGGCCATGCTCCTCCAGCGCGTCCGCTACGGCTCTGGCGGCCTCGCCGCGCGCGAGGCCCTGTCCGTCGCGACCGAGGGAGGCGCGAAGCTCCTCGGCTACCGCAAGCTCGGAAGGATAGAAGAAGGCTGGATCGCCGACCTCGCGCTCTTCGACGTGATGAAGCTCGAGTACGCCGGGGCCCTCGCCGACCCCGTCGCGGCCCTTCTTCTCTGCGGCTATGACCACGGCGCCGACCACGTCGTCGTGAACGGGGAGCTCGCCCTCGAGTCCGGAAGGCTCGCCGGCCCCGGCGCGCGCGCCGGAACGGACGAGGAAGCCATACGGATCAACGCCGAGCTCGCCTCGCGCAGGCTCCAGGAAAAGGCAGGCCTCTCAAGATGACCAAGGTCGCTCGATACGTGAAGGCGGCGAGCGCCGCCGAAGCCCTGGAGGCGAAGCGCGCCGACCCTTCGGCCGCCTATCTCGCGGGCGGGACCTACGTCCTCGCCGGGGACGGCCGCGACAAGCCCGAGTCGGTCATCGACCTGGGAGCCGCCCTCCCTCGGGGCCTCGCCCTCGAGGGAGCCGTCCTGACGATCGGCGCCGGGACGACCTTCCAGGAGATCGCCGAGTCGAAGGACGCTCCGAGCTGCATCGTCGAGGCCGCCCTCTCCATGGTCAACCGCAATACCCGCAACAGGGGCACCCTGGGCGGCAATCTCGGGGCGGACAAGTCCTGCTCGAGCATGTTGCCCATCCTCATCGCCCTCGAAGCCGAGGTCGAGGTCGTCTCGACCTCCTCGCCCCAGCCGCGCCGGATCGAGCTGGAGGCCTGGCTTCGCGCTCGGGCGGAGTCCATGGCCACCGCCCGGGCCTCCGACATCCTCCTTCGGGTCCTGGTGCCCATCAAGGAGGGTCGTCGCGCGGCCTACCGGCGCTGGAATCGCGTATCCTGCGACCTCTCGGTGCTGGGCGCCGCGGCCGCCTATGAGCTCGAAAGCCCGCTAAAGGGCGAGGCGATCACCCGCCTCCGCATCGCGCTGGGCGGTCTCGGCCCCAATGCGCGCCGTTTCCCCGCCCTCGAGGCCCTCTTCCAGGGCAAGCCCTTGCCTCCCCGCGAGGACATCGAGGCCGCGGCCGCTCCCTTGCTGAGACCCGTGGACGACCTCAGGGCGAGCGCCGCCTTCAAGCGCCTGCGCGGCGCCCAGCTACTGGCCGACGCCCTCCTCGAGGCTGCGCCGGTGAGGACCGTCCCATGAGGGCCGCGTTCAGGCTCAACGGCAGGAGCGTGGCCTGGGATCTCGATCCGGGGATCTCGCTCCGCGACGCCCTCCGCGCGAGGGGCGTCGTCTCGGTGCGCAACGGCTGCGACGGCGAAGGCTCCTGCGGTCTCTGCGCCGTCCTCCTCGACGGCCGTTCCGTCAATTCCTGCCAGATCCTCGCCGTACAGGCCGACGGACGCGAAGTCAGGACAGTCGACGGCCTCTCCAGGGACCGCGAGCTGTCGATCGTGCAGCGCGCCCTCGTCGACGCGGCCTGCGTCCAGTGCGGCTATTGCACGCCGGCCGTCGCCCTCGCGATTCACGAGCTGCTCGAGAGGGACCGCGAGCCGTCGCGGGAGGCTATAGCCGACGCCCTGTCGAGCACGATGTGCAGGTGCACGGGCTACGAGCAATTCTTCAACGCGGTGCGCATCGCGTCAAAGCGCCTCGCGGAACCGATATATTCCGAAGCCGCGGCCCCCGAGTTCCGCCCGGACCTGCGCCATATCGGCAAGGACCGCGAGAAGGTCGACGCCGCCCGCCTCGCCCTGGGCGAGCGGGCCTTCGTCGAGGACCGGGTCGACGCCGACGCCTGCCACCTCAAGATGCTCGCGAGCCCCCACGCCCACGCCTGGATCAAGTCGATCGACGCGTCGGCCGCCCTGGCCATGCCGGGCGTCGTCGCCGTGCTGACCCACCTCAACTGCCCCGACCAGGTCTATACGACGGCCGGACAGGGCTATCCCGAGCCCTCGCCCTACGACCAGCGCATGTTCTCCAGGAAGGTGCGGCACGTCGGGGACCGCGTGGCAGCCGTGCTGGCCGAGACGCCCCAGGAGGCGCGGGCCGCCCTCGAGGCCATCAAGGTCGAGTACGAAGTCCTGAAGCCCGTCCTCTCCATCGCCGAGGCGAAGGCCATGGGCGCGCCCCTCGTCCATTCGGGCGAGGTGAGCTACCTGGCCGGCGATCCGCCGCCCGGGACGAGCGTCGAGGGAGACGGCCGCGACGATCCGATCGTCTACCAATTCCCCCTCGGCTCGGACCCGCATCGCAATCTCGCGGCCAGCGCCTCGGACGGCATCGGCGACGTCGAGGCGGGCTTCGCCGAGGCCGACGTGGTGATAGAGCGCAGCTACAAGGCGAACCGCGTGCAGTGCACGCCGATGGAACCCCACGTCGTCTACGCCCGCATCGATTCGGGCCGGCTCGTGCTCAGGGCATCGACCCAGGTTCCCTGGCACGTCAGGCGTATCGTCGCCCGCGCGATCGGGATAAGCGAGAACAAGGTGCGCGTGATCAAGGAGCGCGTGGGCGGCGGCTTCGGCGCCAAGCAGGACATCGTCGTCGAAGACGTAGCCGGCTACCTCGCCTGGAAGACCGGCAGGCCCGTATTCTTCCGCTACGGGCGCGAGGAGGAATTCGTTGCCTCGCGCACGCGCCACGCCATGGAGATCCGAGTCAAGCTCGGGGCCAAGCGCGACGGCAGGCTCACCGCCATCTTCATGCGGCTCGACGCGGACACGGGGCCCTATGGCCAGCATTGTCTCACCGTGCCGATGAACGCAATCTCCAAGAGTCTCCCCCTCCTCCTCTGCGACAACGCCTGTTTCGAGGTGAAGTCCTACTACACGAACCTTTCGCCTGCCGGGGCCTATCAGGGCTACGGCGCGCCAAAAGGCTCCTTCGCGCTCCAGACCTGCCTCGCCGAGCTGGCCTCGGAGCTCGGCATGGACCAGCTCGAGATGATAGAGCGCAACCGCGTCCGCTCGGGAGCCCGCATCGAGATCCTCCGCAGCCTCGGCGAGGGCCGGGCCGGGTCGGCCGTCACCCTCGGCGAATGCGGACTCGGGGAGATGCTCGAGCGCGGCGCGGCCGCCTTCTCATGGAAAAAGGAAGGGGCCGCGAGGAATCGGGGCGCGGGCGATTGGCGAACGGGCCGCGGCGCCGTGATCGTACAGCAGGGCTCGGGTCTTCCCGGCCTCGACGCGGCCAACGCGGAGATCCGCCTCCTGACCGACGGTACGATACTCCTCCTCTCCGGCGGCGCCGACCTCGGCACCGGTCTCGATACGGTCACCGCGAAGGCGGCGGCCGAGACCCTCGGCCTCGACATGGAGGACGTGGAGGTCGTCTCGGGCGATACCGACGAGACACCCTTCGACAAGGGGGCCTACGCCTCCTCGGGCACTTACTTCTCGGGCAACGCAGCCCTTCGGGCCGCCGAGGACCTGCGGGACAAGGCGCTCACGGTGGCGGCCGAGGTCCTGGGCGAGGATAAGTCGCGGCTCAAGATCGCCCATCGCGGGCGCATCGTGGGCGAGCGGGGCGAGGTGAGCCTGGCCAGGCTTGCCCACATGTCCGTCCAGGGAGAGGGCCACCACGAGCTCGTGGGCTTCGGAAGCTTCAAGACCGAACATGCCGCCTTTCCCTACGGAGCGCACTTCGTGGAAGCGGCGGTCAACGCGCGCACCGGCGAGGTGAGGCTCAAGAGATACCACGCCTACCAGGACTGCGGCACGCCGATCAACCCAGCCCTCGCCATGGGACAGATCTACGGCGGCGTCATGAAGGCGGTGGGCCACTCGCTCTACGAAGAGATGATCTACGATGAGGGGGGACACTGCGTCAACCCTCGCTTCCTCGACTACAAGATACCCTCGATCCGCGAGATTCCCGAGGACTTCCGGGTAGAGCTCGTACCCGTCGCGGACGAGATCGGGCCCTTCGGGGGCAAGAGCGTATCTGAGATATCGCTCAATGGCGCGGCGCCCGCGATCGCCATAGCGATACACGACGCGGTCGGGGCATGGGTGAGGGAATGGCCATTTACGCCCGAGCGCGTGCTTCGGGCGATGGGAAAACTATAAAGGACGGGAGGACGAGGGATGGGCGCCAGCGAGATAAGGAAGATAATCGACGAGCTAAAAGGCAAGAAAATAGAGATGCGGGGGAAGGACTTCCTCCTCACCTGGGAAAAGTCGCGGGACGAGATCGAGGCGACTTTCCTCGTCGCGGACGCCCTGAGGGCGATGCGCGAGGCGGGCATCTCGCCGCGGCTGTGGGACTCGGGGATAGCGGTGTCCAACTTCCGCGACAATTCGACCCGCACGCGCTTCTCCTTCGCCTCGGCCTGCGACCTCCTGGGGCTCTACGTCCAGGACCTCGACGAGGGCAAGAGCCAGATAGCCCATGGCGAGACGGTGCGCGAGACGGCGAACATGATCAGCTTCCTCTCCGAGGCCATAGGCATACGCGACGACATGTACCTCGGCGAGGGCGACAAGTACCAGCGGGAGGTGGGCGCGGCCCTCGACGCCGGCGTGGCCGCCGGGGTGCTGCCATCGCGGCCCGCGGTGGTGAACCTGCAGTCGGACATCGACCACCCCACCCAGGCGATGGCCGACTTCCTCCACCTCGCGCACTACTTCGGAGGCCTCGACAAGCTCAAGGGCAAGAAAATCGCGATGAGCTGGGCTTACTCTCCCTCTTACGGCAAGCCCCTCTCCGTTCCGCAGGGGATCATCGGCCTCGCGAGCCGCTTTGGCATGGAGATCCGGCTAGCCTACCCCGAGGGCTATGACCTGATACCCGAGGTCATCGAGCTCTCGAAGAGGCAGGCGAAGGCTTCCGGCGGCTCTCTCGAGACCCTGCACTCGATGGATTCGGCCTTCCAGGGCGCCGACATCGTGTACCCGAAGAGCTGGGCGCCCTACGACGTGATGCAGAAGCGCGTGCCCCTCCTTCATGCGGGCGACCAGACCGGTCTCAAGGACCTCGAGCGGCAGTGCCTGGCCAACAACGCGCGCTTCAAGGACTGGGAATGCACTGAAGGCAGGATGAAGCTCACGAAAGACGGCAAAGGCCTCTACATGCACTGCCTCCCCGCGGACATAACCGGCGTCTCCTGCGACGCTGGCGAGGTTGCGGCCTCTGTCTTCGACTGCTACCGCGACGACACCTACCGCGAGGCGAGCTACAAGCCCTATATCATCGCGGCCATGATACTGCTCGGGAAGGCAGAGGATGCGGCGGGAACGCTCGAGCGGCTGTTGAGGCGCAAGAGCGTCAGGAGCTTCATCTGACGCAAGCCGTCGGTCGACTCATGCGACGCGACTCGCTTCGGCATCGCCGCGAGGCTGAACCTACCACGAATAGGTCTGCGCGTCGATGCCGCTTCGCTTCATCAAGTCGAGGCTGAAGGCCAGGGATGCAGGATCGAAGTCTCTCATTTCCTTGGCACCGAAGGCGTCGCTTGCCACACAAGATCGTCCAGCGCAGCGGGGAACGAAGCCTTCCTTGATCATGTGACGCGCGAAGCGTGTCGCCTTACTATCGCAGGCCCTAGTATATCGCTGCACGGCGCGCGGCGCGAGCTTCCCATCCTTGCGGATATTGTTTCCGACCAAAGCGACTTTAATAGCCACGATAGCCCTTCGAGCTTTATACGCCAGCGGTGGGATCCGGCGATTGAGGCTCAAAATGAAAGATATTGAGACTGAATACGAAAAAATTCCAGGCTGAAAACAAAACAAACTGAATTGAATACGGACCATCCTCTGCCTCAAAACGGATCGGAAGTAAGTTTGTCCAGAGTCCTCGTTCGATTGCAGGGTGAAGTGGCACGAGCAGCTGGACATAGGCAATTGTCTATGCGCCCGGGGCGGCTCGATTTGCGGGGGAGGAATTCTTCAGTGGTTCCTCTCAGGGCCTCTGATACGACGGTGCTGCCTATTACGATAACTGACCCTGACTCCCTGTGAAAAGATATCTTCGCCAGGGGGCTATCACTAGTATCCACGACGATGAAGCCATTCTCTATCGGCGTGATCTCAGCCATTCGACGCTCCTTTTAGGGATCGAAGGTAACTGGCTTGCCACAGAGACTTCCGGTCCCGAGGTATTCTCACCCTTCGAATGCTTCACGATCAGATTTCTCATATACCGCGAGGCGAGCTACAAGCCCTACATCATCGCGGCGATGATACTGCTCGGGAAGGCAGAGGATGCGGCGGGAACGCTCGAGCGGCTGTTGAGGCGCAAGAGCGTCAGGAGCTTCATCTGACGCAAGCCGTCGGTCGACTCATGCGACGCGACTCGCTTCGGCATCGCCGCGAGGCTGAACCTACCACGAATAGGTCTGCGCGTCGATGCCGCTTCGCTTCATCAAGTCGAGGCTGAAGGCCAGGGATTTGGGATCGAAGTCTCTCATTTCCTTGGCACCGAAGGCGTCGCTTGCCTCTTTGGCGGCCCGAATCAGATTGTCCCGCGTTGCGGGCGGTACCGTTTTGGATGCCCATAGGATATTGTCCGGATTCTTCGGTTCGGAGATGCCGGGCACCGCGAAGGACTCCAGATCGGGAAAGTCATCATGGTTGTCGGTCCACCATGTACTCTTTACGAAGGCGGCCTTGGCCTTACCTGTAACGACGTCTATAGCCGCAGCGAGATTGCTCCGCGCGCGGATCGAGGCTTTGCCGCCAGTTGCCGCCTTGGCGCTCGACTCTCCCGCGGAACTTCCTGCCGAATACGCTATTTGGTCGCCTTGCGTATTCAAGACCATCGCCGGATCCTGTCCTCTCGGGTAAATCATGATCCCAGCATAGAGTTCCCGGCCGTCCACTTTCTGTACGAGAGGGGCTCCCAAGCCCCGCGCTTGGAGAATCGCGGAAACGAAGGACCCGATATAGGCGAGTTGGGGCCGGTCCGACGAGAAGGCCTGAATGACTTCGGTATAGGTATAGGATACTCTAGGGCGGATGGCGACATGCGCCTCTTTCATCAACGCATCCGTTATAACCTTGCAATCGGCGCTGTCCGAATCCGGGGCGAACCAGCAGGTGAGTGTCTGAGCCATGGCCACGGGGGCGCCCAATCCGATAAAGAGAACCAGGACCATCAGCTTCGCCGAGCGCGACTGTCTCCTGTCGATCATGGTGGCCTCCAGAGAATCGGGATACGCCCCGGTCGGACTTCTCCGTCACTCGGCGATTCCGACAATTTCCGCTCCTTACCCTACTGCCGCTCTCGATTCTTGAAGATTAGAAATCGACTCCTTTTCCGTTACGATTGTCCACAAGAGAGAGCTTCATGCGGATCCGTGCCGATACAGGCCCGCCTTCTCCGTCGTGAAGTAGAGAAGCGCCGCGGCGGGGAAGACGGCGGCGATTCCCAGGGCCATGGTCCCCCCTCCCGAGGCGTAGGCCCAACCCCCGATTGCGGAGCCGACCGCGCCGCCGGCGAAGAAGATCGCCAGGTAGAGGCCGTTCAGCCTGCTGCGGATCGCCGGGTCGAGAGCGTAGATCGAGCGCTGGCCCAGCACGAGATTCGCGGAGACGCCCATGTCGAGAAGGATCGCGGATAGGACGAGCGTCGCCAGCGCGGCAGGCGAGGGACCGCGAGCAAAGCAGGACAGCAGCAGCGCGATGAGCATTACGGAGAGGGCAAGTCCCGTGGCCGGGCGGGTAAAGCCCCTGTCGGCGATGCGACCCGCCACCGGAGACACGAGGGCTCCCCCGGCTCCCACTAGGGCGAACAGGGCGATGCCCTTCTGACTGAGGTGGAAGGCGGGGCCGGCGAGGAGCTGGGGAACCGCGGTCCAAAACAGGCTGTAGGCCCCATACGCGCAGGCTTGGTACGCCGCGCGTCTCCTCAGGATCGGTGTCGTTTTCAGGAGACCCCACAGCGAGCCCACGAGGGAGGAGTAACTCGTCGTCGCGAGGGGGCGGCGGGAGGGCAGGGCCAGAGCGAGGAGGATGGCGAGGACTGCTGTGACCGCCGAGGAAAGGGCGAATATGGCGTGCCAGCCGAAAAGATGCGTCATCATGCTGGACACGGGACGGGCGAGCATTATGCCGAACAAAAGCCCGCTCATGACATTGCCGACGACGCGGCCTCGGGTGGCCTCGAGAGAAAGGTGGGCGGCGAAGGGAACGAGGACTTGAGCGGCGACGGATCCGAGCCCGACGACCAATGCCGCGCCGAGAAAGAGCGTCGCGCTTCGGGCGATCGCCGCGGCGAACAGGGCGAGAGCGGCGACGAGAAGAGACAGCGCCACGAGGCGGCGATTTTCCACGAGGTCGCCCAGGGGCACGATGAAAAGCAGGCCGAGGCCGTACCCGATCTGGGTCAGAGTGACGATGAGGCCGGACGCGCGGGGAGGCAGGCCGACAGAGGCGCCGATCTGCGCCACCAGTGGTTGCGCGTAGTAAATATTGGCGACGATGATTCCGCACGAAACCGCCAGGAGAAGGGTGATACGGAACGGAATATCCTTATCGCTTCCCCGCCTCGCCCCGTCGAATGCCCGCATACATCCCCTTTGAGAAGAATCCGGCCCCCGGGCGGTCAACCCCGCAGGCTCTCGATCGCCCGCCTCGCCCAGCCGGAGTCGGCGAGGACCGCCCTGCCCACGCCTATGAGGTCGGCCGCGCCTTCGGCGAGGAGACGCTCGGCCGCCGCGGCTTCGGTGATCCCGCCCGTAAGGATGACCGGGACGGACACGGCGCTCCTGACCGCCCTGGAGAGCGGCGCGAAATAGCCTTGCCCCGCGAGGCCCGGCACGACATAGCCCGTGAAGCCGCCCGATATATCGATGACATCGACGCCGGCCTTCTCGAACGCGAGGGCGGCAGCGCAGCCGTCCTCGGGCGTCGTGCCGCCCTCGGCGAAGTCCGAGGCTCCGAGCCGTAGCAGGATGGGGAAGGCGGGACCAACGGCCCCGCGCACCGCCTCGATCACCTCGAGGTGGATGCGGATGCGTCGCTCGAGACTTCCGCCGTACTCGTCGCTCCGCCTGTTGGCGAGAGGGGAGAGGAACTGGTTGAGGAGGTAGCCGTGGGCCGAGTGGATCTCCACGGCATCGAAGCCCGCCTCTTTCGCGCGGCGCGCGGCGTCGCGGAACGCGCCGACGATGCCGCCAATCTCCGCGCGGGCGAGCTCGCGCGGCAGTCCTCCCAGGCGCGGATTGGCTATGGCCGAGGGCCCGACCGGCCCGACCCCGGTTATGCCCTCGCTCGTCGCGCTTCCGGCGTGGTTCAGCTGGGCGGCGCATTTGGACCCGTTGCGGTGTATGGCAGCGACCAAACGGCCGAGCCCCTCGATCATGCCGTCGGCTGCGAGCGAAAGCTGATTCGCGCTCGCCTTCCCGTCGGGCCTCACGTAGCTGTGCTCGGTGATGACGAGCCCGAAGAAGCCGCCCGCGGACTTCTCGGAATAGTAGTCGAGGAGCGCCCGGCTTACGCTCCCGCCGGCCTCGGCCTTGGATGTCGCCATGGGCGGCATCACCAGGCGGTTGGCCAACTCGAAGTTGGGTCGGCGCAGCGCTTCGAGAAGGTGACTCATGCCCGTATCTCCCCTCATGGTGTCCGCTCTTCGCAGAGCGCCGCGGCGAGCGGGCTTCGATCCTCGCTTCCCCGCACGAACGAGAACACGGCGGCCACCAGCGAGAGCGCCAGCGAGACCACGAAGGCGCCGCGCATGCCGACGACGAAGGACTGCATCGAGGCGGAGCCCATGGCTATGTTGGTTCCGACGAAGAGCTTCATCATGTCCTCTCGGGGCAGGCTGCCCGCGGCCACGGCCATGGCTAAGGCGAGGCTCGTGACCATGCCGGTCTGCCGCAGGGTCGCGAGAGCCGCGGATGCGACGCCAAGGCGGTTCTTGGGCGCCGCGTTCATGGCCGCGCTGGTATTCGGCGAAAAGAACATGCCGCCGCCGAGCCCCATGAGGGCGAGCCCCAGCGCGATGCTCTGGTAGGGCGTATCGGGCCTGAGCAGGGTGAACCAGAAGAGGGCGCCGCCCTGGATCAGCACTCCGATCGTCGCGGGAGCGCGGGCCCCCACGCGGTCGGCGACCATGCCGCTCATCGGCGCGACCACGGCCATGACCAAGGGCATCGGGATAAGGAGAAGCGCGGCCCTGAGCGGATCGTAGCCGCGGACGGCCTGCAGGTAGAAGACGATGAGAAAGC
>CAYOIX010000002.1:0-261746 GCA_964404145.1 uncultured Treponemataceae bacterium | reverse complement strand
GCTTCTTGGCCACGGCCTTCTTCGCGGCCGGCTTCTTGGCCACGGCCTTCTTGACCGCCGGCTTCTTGGCCACGGCCTTCTTCGCGGCCGGCTTCTTGGCCACGGCCTTCTTGACCGCCGGCTTCTTGGCCACGGCCTTCTTCGCGGCCGGCTTCTTGGCCACGGCCTTCTTCGCCGCTGGCTTCTTAGCCGCAGGTTTCTTCGCCGCCGGTTTCGCCGGCGAAGACTTCTTCTCTAACGCCATGAGAGCCTCCTTCTTCGCCGGCGCGGCCTTGCTTGCGGCCTTGACTGCGGCGACCTTCGGGTTACCTATCACCTTCTTATTAGCGCCGGACGCTTTCACGGCCGACGAAGGCTTCTTGGATTGGGAGCGCGACTTCGCTCGTGCCGCCTCGATCGCTTGAGCGCGCTTGTTGGCCGCGGCGGCGACTTCGGGATCGTAGGTGGCCAGATCCCATCCGCGGCGCTGCAGCTCCGCGTAGGCCCTGATGGCGACCTCGTCCTGGGGAAGATGCGGGTTGACGACGATGAGCTCGGCGCAGAGGTGGCCGAGCCCGACGCGGAGCAGCTGGGATAGCTTGTCGTGGGAATAGTTCTTGGCGGCGAGGGACGAGAGCCAGACCACCAGCTCGTCGGCGACGTCGGCGACGGTCTGCGGCGAAAGCGGGCGCGGCTCCTTCTCCAGCCATCGCTCGAGGCGCTCGTGCACCTTGGCGTAGTCCTGGAAGTAGGACGCATCGACGCGCTTGAGCTCGACTAGCCGTATCTCGACGAGCTGCGCGGCGCTTCTATCGGCCATGTAGGGCGTTCCCCCTTTCGCTTCATTCTCCCGTCGTCCGATCGCATCGCCCATCGCTCGCGATTCTCGCGGGTCCCGCGCGATGCGTTCTCAATAGTATATCGGCATCTATCGAGTATGGCAAAAGTTTTCTTCGCTTTGATCGAAAAAAATTCGGATGCGCGGCTTTCCCGTCCCGCGACGTCGCTTCATTCGCCTTCGCGATCCGCGCCCGCGATTCCGCGCCCGCGATTCCGCGCCCGACGAAAGAGCGCGAGACGCGGGCGCGCCGCCGCGATCAGAGCTTGAGGATCACGCCGATAGTCGAGTAATAGAGCGGCCAGTAGTACGAGTATGTCCCGAGGACGCCATAGTTCTCGGAGTAACCTATTCGACCGATGTATCCGTACTCGAGGTTGAGGGCGATCCTGTCGTTGAAGTAGTAGCTCACTCCCTCGAAGGTGGAGATGCCGACGCCCGGCAGGAGACCGAAGCCGGTGCCCGAGTACGCGGAGGCCAGGGACCCGCTCGCGAAGCCGAGGCCGAGACCCAGGTAGAGATCGAAGTGGGAGACCCAGCCGAGTCCGGACGAGAGGCTGAGCTCTTTGAAGCCTACGTGCGCGGTGACGAAGGCGCCGAGCCCGATCTCGAAGGTGCTGTAGGTCGTGTCGAAGACGCCGGGATCGATGAGGGCGCGGGCTGCGCCGCCGAATGTGATCGGGACGACTTTGGCCACGTCGATTCGCGCGAAGTCGTACTCGGCTCCGGCGGAGAGGCCTCCCCACCCGAGGCCGACGTTCACGAGCAGGTTCCCTTTGTCGACCCAGGGAGTCGCGGACGACGCGGCGTTGCCGGCCGCGAAGGCGAAGCCCGAGAGGGCGAGTAGAGTCGCGAGGACGATGGACGTTTTCTTCATCAGGGCACCTCCGAACGTGAGATGGGGAAATATATAGCACGGCGGATGTGGCAAGGCAATCATAAGTCGATACCGTGGCGCATTTATCGGCGAAAACCCGCGGCCCTCATTTGAACGCGGGACCGGGACGACGTATATTATCTGCGTGACGGAGGGGAAATGATCCAATGGAACGCTGATCTCGCCCGCAGGCTGCGCTGCCGCGACGAAGAGAAGAAGGCGCTCGGGCCGATGATCCGGCGGCTCATGGACCTGGATCGCAAGGCGCGCGACGAGGGCTTCCTGTCGCTCGAGTCCGAGCTCGCCTCGATCGACGATCCTCTCCTCGCCGTGGGCGTCCGCCTCGTCATGGAAGGCGTCTCCGGCCAGGCCCTCGAAGAGATCCTCGCGACCTACATCCTCGTCGAGGAGCGCTCGGGGTGGCCCTTCCTCAAAGCCTGCGTCACCATCGAAGGCCTCCTCGCCCTCGCCGAGTCGGACGAGCCCGCGCTGATGGCGCGCAAGCTCCTGCCCTACTTCGGGGCGGACAAGGCCCTCGCCGCCCTGGAGGAGATCGAGAAGGCCCAGGCAGAGGGGATCGCGACGTGATCGACGCCATCGCCCGGGCCTCCCGCGACGAATTGGACATCCGGACAGTATCGCGCAGGAAGAAGGACGCGCTCTTCGCGCTCGCGGCTCGCGTCAGCGTCCTCTCCGATCAGGCCCGAGGCGCGCGCGCGGCCCTCGCGCGCGCCGCCGCATCCGAGCGGCGCAAGCCTCTCAAGGCGGGCCTGGAGATCGCGGCGACGGGCGCCGACGCGGAGACGCTGGATCGCGGTCTCGCGGCCGCGGCGCCGCGCCCGCGATCCGATCCTGGAGCGGAGCTCGAGTGGCTCCTCGTGCGCTCGGGCCTTCGCGGCATCGCGTCCTACGAGCACTACAGCGTGATCATGCGGCGGATGACCGCCTTCCTCGGCCTGGAATACTACGACAAGGCCGAGGCCTGGCTTTCGGAGCGGGCCAGGCGCCGCCGAGCCCGCTCCGAGAGCCTCGTCGTGCCGGGCGAGCTGCCCGACGTGATCCGCATGCTCGCCATGGACAAGCGCAACCTCGAGCGCGCGCTCCGGGCGTCGGGGCGCGACATCGCCGCGGCGGCCCTGGCCGGCTGCCCCGAGGAGAGCGTGGACCTCGCGAGGCCCCTGTACGCCAGGATCGGCGCCGCCGCCCTCGAGGACGACGCCGCCCATCTGCGCTCGCGCCTCTCGGGCGACGAGATCGCGCAGGCCCAGGCTGCCTTCCTCGAGGTCGTGCGCAATCTCGAGGAGAGCGGGGAGCTGAGGATGGGGCCGGAGGACGAGCTCACCGCGGATCCCGCCTTCGTCGCGTCCCTGACCAAGGCCGTCCTCAGCCTCGACTCGAGCCTCCTCAAGGGAGCCTTCCGCGCAGCCGAGGGGACCCTCGTCGCGACGGCGATGCAGGGCATGGAGCCCGAGGCGCACGACCGCATCCTCGAGACCCTCTCGAAGAAGGACATCAACCGGATCCTCGACGCGATAGACGACGCCGATCCCCTGCCCAGGCGCGCCGTGCAGGGCGCGGGCAAGGAGCTCGCGGCGAGACTCTTCGAGGCGGCCGCGGCCTCCAAGGCTCCCAGGTCGGTGCTGGAGCGGCTGGCCGCCGTCCGGGATTGGGAGTCCTAGGCCGGGGTCTCTACTTGGACTTGGAGGATGGCTTCTTGGCCGCGGTGGCCTTTTTGGCCGCCGGCCGTTTCGCCACCTTCGCAGTCGGCTTGGGCTTTCGCCGCGGCTCGGCCGCGGCCTTCCTGCCCGAGGAGCCCCTCGATTTGGCGACGGCGGCCGGTCGAAGCGGGAAGTACGCGGCGGATCGGTCCCTGGCGGCGGCCTTCGCCTCGCGCGACTTGGGCGCAGGCTTGGCGGCGATCATGCGCTCGAAATCGTCCCATCGATCCGCGAAGACCTCGCGGATGTCGAATCCGAAGCCCGATTCGATCCACACCAGGGCGGCGACGTAGATGCTGCCGATCAGGGAGGAGGCCGCGGACACGGGGTCTATGTCCGAGCGGATCTCGCCCGACTTCATCCCCTCGGCTATGCAGGCGAGGACGGCCCCGTGGTCCTTGGCGTCGTTCTCGGCGACCTTCGCCTTCAGGTCCGGGTACCCGCGGAATACGTGACGGGCGTTGAGCAGGATGTAGGAGAAGTCCTGGCTGGCGGCGATGTTGCCTACCATCGCGACGCTCGCCGCTCGAAGCTTGGCGATGCCCTTGCCCTCCGCCGAGAAAGCCGACGCGGTGCGCTGGTACACCCTCTCGTAGGCGCTGAAAAGGCCTTCGAAGAGGCCGTCCACGCCCTCGAAATGGCGGAAGATCGCGGGCTCGGTTATCCCGGCCCTGGTGGCGATGTTCTTGAGCGTGGCGGCGCGGGGGCCCTCTTCGCGAATGACGGCCGATGCGGCCGCTATGACAGCCGTCTTGGCCTTCGAATACGGCCAAGAGGGGTCCGAAGCGAATATCTCGGGAATCATGCATGCAATATACAGACTCCCGACCCGCGTGGGAAGCGGTTATCACCGGCTCACTATGGGCGCCGCATGTAATTTATAAATTATTAATATCTTCGCGTCCGGCCCGGGCCGCGGCCCTCAACGAGAGCGCCGGAAGCCCGCCGGGCCGCCGATCCACGCAAGCCTCGCCGCGTTGCGCAGGAAGGCGAACATGAGCGCCGAAAGGAACCAGGTAGCGAGTCCGGGCTCGAGCTCGAAGAGGATCTTCCACGACAGCGCCCTGCCGAAGGCCGTACCGATCGCGGAGGGGACGAAGAGGGCGAAGGCCGCCCGTATCGCGATGCCGACCCAGCAACGGATGGACGCGAGGCGCGCCGGGCCCTTCGTGCCCTTCGCCTCGCACTTGTCCCGGACTTCCTTGGCCCAGCGAAGGGCGCCTCCCGTCTGGAGGGCGAGCGCAAGGACGTGGACCATGGCGACGACGGCCATGAGGATGTAGAGTCTGCCGAGGGGGAAGGGACGAGGAGCGCTGCCGTCGAGCATGATGCGGCGGGCGCCCTCGGTCAGGGCGGGGAGGGAGATCAGGGATTGCATGAGGGAGCTCTGGGCGGCGAGCACGACTATACCGGCCTTCTTGTCCGGCCAGAGGACAATGCGCGACGAGAAGCCGTCGAGCGCTCCGTCGTGGTACGCGAAACGACCGCCCGAATCCCTGCCGATAAAGAGGCCGTAGCCGTAGGGCGCCCCGGGGACGAGGGGGTTGAAGAGAGCGCCCACTACATGAGGAGCCATAGGCGCGCGGGCGAATTTCTCGGGACCGAGGAGAAAGGCCATGTACTGTCCCATATCCGAGGCGGTGGACACGATGTAGCCCGAGGGAGCGCCGAAGGGCGAGGATGGCGCGGCGCGCGGCAGGGCGAGGGAGAAGAAGGAGGCCGAGCCCCTGGGAAGCGGCGCGCCCGGCCGGGCCGAGCTGGATTTCATGCCGAGGGGGGCGAAGACGCGCTCGGAGAGGATCGAGGCGTAATCCTTGCCCGCCGCCCTCTCCATCGCGAGGCCGAGGACCTGATAGTCAGTATCGAGATAATGGAAGCGCGCGCCCGGAGCGTCCTTCGCGACCGCGCCGACCATGGCGAGCGCGGCCGATTCGAGATCGGGCGCGCCCGGGTGGGCGTCGTCGAAGGCCGAGTCGGAGACGCCGCTCGTGTGGGACAGCAGGTTGCGGACGGTCGCCTCGCCCTTGCCTCCGCCGAGGACGAACCAGGGCAGGTAGTCGCGGACGAGGAGGTCGAGCGAGAGCCGACGGTCGCGGACAAGGGAGTAGGCGGCGAGGGCCGTCATGGATTTGGCCGCGGCCGGAGCGAAGAGCCGCGTGTCGGGGCCGATCTTCCCTCCCCAGCCGTCCCTGCCGAATCCGTCGACGTAGAGCACCGAGCCGTCGGCGACCGCGGCCACGGAGAAACCGGAATAACCCTGCCGCATCATCTCGATGCGGAAGAAGGTGGCGAGATCGGTATAATGCTCGGGGGCGATGTCCGGCGAATAGAGGAGGAGGAGGGCCGCCGCCGCGATGACGACGAAGGGCGCGATCCGTTTCAAGACCTTCATCGCGGGCATTATAGCACGGACGTCGAGCCGGGCCAGGGAGCTCCCCCCGACCGGCCGGCGGATTATTATATGAAGAAACCAGTCTGACGTAGTGTTGAAGAAGGCTGCGGAGCCTTTTTCAACACTACCTTGAAGGAGTCGACGCATGGACCTCTCGAAATTCCCACGGAAGAGGATGGCCTTCCTTCCCACCCCCCTGGTGGAGCTCCCCCGACTCGCCGCCGCCATGGCCTCGGCGAGGGGCGGCCCGCGGATATTCATGAAGCGCGACGACCAGACCGGGCTCGCGACCGGCGGCAACAAGGCGCGCAAGCTGGAGTTCCTGATCGGGGACGCGCTGGCGAGCGGCCGCGACGCGCTGGTGACCGGAGGGGCGACGCAATCCAACCATTGCAGGCAAACTGCCGCGGCCGCGGCGGCCTGCGGGATCGACTGCCACCTCGTCCTCGGCGGAGGGCCGCCGGATCGTCCCGAAGGCAACCTCCTCCTCGATATCCTCCTCGGCGCGAAGATCCATTGGTCCGGCCCGCGGCGCAGGGGCGAGGACATAGCCCTCGTCGCCGAGGAGCTGCGCTCCGCCGGGCGCGAGCCCTACGTGATTCCCTACGGAGGCTCCAACGCGACGGGCGCGCTCGGCTTCGTCGACGCGGTACGCGAACTGGGCGCCCAGCTCGCGGAGGCGGGCATCGCGCCGTCGCGCATCGTGTTCGCGTCGAGCTCGGGAGGCACGCAAGCCGGACTCATGGCGGGCTCGCGCCTCTTCGGCCTCGGTGGCGCGGGCGGACGGGCTCCCGAGATCTGCGGGATCTGCATCGACAAGGCGGCCGGCGAGGGCCAGGACTTCGCGGACCGCGTGCTGGCCCTGGCGAACGCGACTGCCGAGCTCGTCGGTCTCGGCTCCGCCTTCGAGGCGGGCGACGTCGCTCTCCGGAGGGAGTTCACCGGCGGTGGCTACGGCGTCGTAGGCGAGCTCGAGCGGCGGGCCATAGCTCTCGCGGCGGAGACAGAGGGCATTCTCCTCGATCCGGTGTACATGGGGCGGGCGATGGGGGCCCTCTCGTCGATGGTCGAAACCGGGGAGATCGACCGGGGCGAGACTATCGTCTTCTGGCATACGGGGGGCGCGCCCGCGCTCTTCGCCTACGCCGGCGAGGTCCTGCGGCGCGGTTGAGCGACGGGGACGAAAACGGGGGCCGGCCGCCAGAGGAGGATTGGCGGCCGGCCCCCGGGAATCGACATCGGGGCTAGAGCGAGAACAGAAGGTCCTCGTAGGTCGGGAAGGGCCAGCGCGAGGCCTCCACGAGCCTCTCGACCGCGTCGCCCTTGTCGCGGAGGGCCGTCATCCTCGGGATGACGCTCTCGCGGTACGCGCGGGCCTCCGCCAGCGGCTCCTCGATTTCCTGCACGCCGGCGAGGGCCTTCTCGAGCTTGTCGGCCTCGTCGGCGACGGCTGCGGCGAGCTCGGCGAGCTTTCGGGCCCTGAGCTCCTGCGGCGAGGAGAGCGCGCCGACCGCGGCGAGGGCGCTCGCCGCCCGGGCGAAATCCTCGGCCGAGGCGGTGGCGGCCGGGAAGATGTAGCGCTTGGCCATCTCGACCATCATGCCCGCCTCGATGTTCACCTGTTTGGCGTACTTCTCGAGGTAGATCACGCAGCGGCTCTCGACCTCCTCCTTGGTGAAGACGCCCTGGCGCGCGAAAAGCTCGAGGCCGGCCGGGGAGGCGAACTCGGGGATGACCTCCACAGCCGCCTTGAATCGGGGCAGGCCGCGGCGCTCGGCCTCGCGGTGCCACTCCTCGGCGTAGCCGTTGCCGTTGAACACGACGCGGCGATGCGCCTTGTAGGACTCGGCGATGAGGGCGCGCTCCTCGGCCGCCATGTCGCCGCCTTTCTTCGCGGCCGTCTCGAGACGGTCGGCGAAGCGGGAGAGGACGTCGGCGACGGCCGTGTTGAGCACCATGGTGGGCGTCGCGACGGACTGCGAGGAGCCGACCATGCGGAACTCGAACTTGTTGCCGGTGAAGGCGAAGGGGCTCGTGCGGTTGCGGTCGGTGAGGTCCTGCGGCAGCTTAGGCAGGGACGCGGCGCCGATCTCGATCTTGCCGCCCTCCTTGGAGACGTAGGGCTTGCCCTCGGCCGCGGCGCCCAGGACGTCCGAGAGCTCGTCGCCTAGGAAGACCGAGATGATCGCGGGCGGGGCCTCGTTGCCGCCGAGACGGAGGTCGTTGCCGGAAGTGGCCACCGAGGCGCGGAGCTGGGGCGCGTAGCGGTCCACCGCCTCGATGGCGGCGCAGACGAAGACCAGGAAGCGCGCGTTGGAGGCGGGGTCTGTGCCGGGCTCGAGGAGGTTGAGACCGGTATCGGTGCCCATGGACCAGTTGACGTGCTTGCCCGAGCCGTTGATGCCGTTGAAGGGCTTCTCGTGGAGGAGGGCCGCCATGCCGTGGCGGGCCGCCACCGAGTTCATGGTCTCCATGACGAGCTGGTTCGAGTCGGCGGCGACGTTGGAGCTCGAGTACACGCAGGCCAGCTCGAACTGGTTCGGGGCCACCTCGTTGTGCTGGGTCTTGGCGTTGACGCCCATCGCCCAGAGCTCGTCGTTGAGCTCGCGCATGAAGGCCGCGACCTTCTCGGCTATGGCGCCGAAATAGTGGTCCTCCATCTCCTGCCCCTTCGCGGGCATGGAGCCGAAGACGGTGCGCCCGGTGAGGACGAGGTCGGGACGCTTCTTGTAGAGCTCGCGGTTGACGAGGAAGTACTCCTGCTCGGGACCGACGGTCGAGGTGACGCGCGACGCGTCCTTGATGCCGAGGGCGTTGAGCACTCTCAGGGCCTGCTTGTTGAGGGCCTCGATCGACCGCAGGAGGGGCACCTTCTTGTCGAGGGCGTGCCCGAAGTAGGAGACGAAGGCGGTGGGGATGCAGAGCGTGGTGCCGGAGGGCGACTTCTTCAGGAAGGCCGGGCTCGTCGCGTCCCAGGCCGTGTAGCCCCGCGCCTCGAAGGTGGCCCTCAGACCTCCGGACGGGAAGGACGAGGCGTCGGGCTCGCCCTTCACGAGCTCCTTGCCCGAGAATTCGATGAGGACGCGGCCGTCGCCCGTCGGCGAAATGAAGGAGTCGTGCTTCTCGGCGGAAATGCCGGACAGGGGATGGAACCAGTGCGTATAGTGCGTGGCCCCCCGCTCGAGCGCCCAGTCGCGCATCGCGCTCGCCACGACCTCGGCGATGTCGAGAGTGAGCTCGCGCCGTCCCGCCTGCACTTTGAGCAGCTCGGAGAAGATGGTCTTGGGAAGGCGTTCTCGCATTACCGCGTTGGAAAAGCAGTTGGCCCCGTACACTTCCGCGAGACCGATGGTCTTGGACTCGATGCAATCGGACATTACACACTCCTATTCCGATGAGGACTGACCCATTTTATCGCAATAACCGTGCCAAAGACCGCAAAGAACTATGTCTCTCTTCCGTATGGACTTAGCAAATATCAAAATAACAATATACCTTACATTGGCGTAGGTTCGAGAAAATAAACTACATAGATGTCCTGAATCGCCGCCAATCGATGCCGTAGCGGTGCAGAGCGAGCCCCATGCGCCTCTCGGTTACGCCGAGCCGGCGAGCCGCCGCCGCGGCATTGCCCCGGCATATCTTGAGAGCCTCGACGAGGAGCTCGCGCTCGAGTCTCGCCAGGGAGGCGTCCAGGGTCGAAGCCGGCCCCGTGCCCGTCGAGTCGGCGGATTGCAGACTCGGCGGCAGGTGATAGGCATGGATGACGGCGTCGGTGGAGAGGATCACCGCCCGCTCGACGCAGTTCTCGAGCTCGCGTACGTTGCCCGGCCAGTGGTAGGTCATGAGGAGATCGATGGCGGGGCTCGAGATGCGCAGGATGGGCTTGCCCGACCGCCGGCCGTGCTTCTCGGCGAAGTAGTCCGCCAGGAGGACGATGTCGCTGCGCCGCTCGCGGAGGGGCGGGACCCGGAGCGGGAAGACGTTCAGGCGCCAGAAGAGGTCGGCCCTGAAGCGGGACTCCGCCACCTCCTTCTCGAGGTCCCTGTTCGTCGCGGCGATCACGCGCACATCCACCTTGAGCGTGACGGACCCGCCCACGCGCTGGAACTCGCCTTCCTGCAGCACGCGCAGGAGCTTGGCCTGCACGGCCTGCGAGAGCTCCCCGACCTCGTCGAGGAAGAGCGTCCCGCCGTCCGCGAGCTCGAAGCGGCCGCGCCGCTGCTCCTGCGCCCCCGTGAAGGAGCCGCGCTCGTGGCCGAAGAGCTCGCTCTCGATCACCGACTCCGGAAGGGCGGCGCAGTTGACCGCGATGAAGGCTGCCTTGGCGCGGCCGGAGCGCTCGTGGAGCGCGCGGGCCACCAGCTCCTTGCCCGTGCCGCTCTCGCCCGAGACGAGCACAGTCGTCTCCGTGCCGGCGACGCGGTCCATCATGGAATAGAGCTCCCGCATGGGCGCGGCGCGGCCGACTATGGCGGAGGGCGCCCATCCGTCGTCGACGCCGAGAGGCTCGGCCGCCTGCGGCACCACGTGGCTGGTGGCGCCCGAGTCGCCGAGGGCGGCCGCGCGCGCCAGGCGCCGCCTGAGCCCGATGGCCTCGGCCGCGAGGGCCGCGACCGCGGACGCGACCGCCAGGGCGTGATCGCGCCCTCCCGCGTAGCGCGAGAAGGAGAGGGCGCCTACCGCCGTCCCGCCCAGCACGACCGGCACTGCCAGGCCCTCGCCCTCGAAGGCGGCGGAGGCTGAGGCGAGCGTCTTCCCGAGGAGGCCGACTCCGAGCTCGATCCGCTTGCCGGACATGGCGGCGTCGGCGGGATCGGCCACCGCGGCCACCCTGACCTCGCCTTCGTCGGTCATCGCGAGCGCCGCGATCCCTCCGGCGAGATCGGCCCTGTCCGCGAGCAGCGACAAGAGGGGGCTCATCGCCTCGTCGAGGCTGGCGTGCCGTACCAGGAGGCGCCCCGCCTCGAAGAGGAGGGGCAGGTCGGAGGGATCGGGAGAGAGCAACGTGGGGCGTTCGTCGCGCATGGGGGATTCTGCCGCGTTTGCGCCCCGAGATGCAAGCACGTAGATGCCGCTCCGGTCTTCGCGCTATACTCCGCGCGTCGGAGGTGGAGCATGGGCAGGAAGCTGGGCATCATCGGCGCCGGCAAAGTGGGCGAGGCCCTCGCCGTCGGCGTCGCGCAACGCGGGCTCGTCGGACGGGAGGACATGATCCTCTCCGTCCGCACCGAAAGGCACCGGGCCGAGCTCGAGGCGAGGACCGGAATGAGGACCGTGCTGGACAACAGGGAGCTCGCCCGGCTCTCCGACGCCGTGGTCGTGGCGGTCAAGCCCAAGGCGGTGGTCGATGTCATCGAGGAGATCGCCCCCGAGCTCGGGAAGGGCAAGCTCCTCATATCCACTGCCGCCGGCGTCAGCCTCGAGCTCCTGGAATCGGCGGCCCCCCCCGGAACGCCGGTGATCCGGACGATGCCGAACATGGCCGTCGGCATCGGCGAGGGCATGACCGTCCTCTCCCCGGGCGCGGGCGTCGGCCCCGAAGACCTGGCTTGGGCCACTGAGCTCTTCCGGTCGGTGGGCAGGGCCCTCGTGCTCGAGGAGCAGTACATGGACGCCGTCACGGGCCTCTCCGGCTCGGGCCCGGCCTACGTCTACGTCATCATCGAATCCCTCGCCGACGGCGGCCTCAAGCTCGGCCTGCCCCGGGACGTCGCGACGGAGCTGGCCGCGCAGACCGTCCTCGGCGCGGCGCGCAACGTGCTCCTCACGGGAGAGCACCCGGCCAAGCTCAAGGACCAGGTGACGACGCCCGCCGGAGTCACGATAGACGGCATCCTGGAGCTCGAGGCGGGGGGCCTCAGGCTCACGCTCATCAACGCCGTCGTCAAGGCGGCGGAGCGCGCGGCCCAGCTCCTGAAGAAGACGCGCCAGGACCCATGACCCGAGGCGGTGAAGAGGCGGTCTCGCGGCCCGCGAGGGCCGAGATCAGGCTCGGCGCGCTGCGGCGCAACTTCGCCAAGGCGCGGGAGCTGGCCGGCCCGGGCGTGCGGCTGATGGCGGTAGTGAAGGCGGAGGCCTACGGGCACGGCATGCTCCGGGTGGCTTCCGAGCTCCTCGCGGAAGGAGCCGACTACCTCGGCGTCGCGCTGATCGAAGAGGCCGTGACGCTCCGGGAGGCGGGCATCGCGGCGCCCATCCTCGTCCTCGGCTCCCCTCCCGACGACAGGATGCACCTGTACTCCCGCTACGGCGTCGACCTCGCCGTCGTGTCCGCGGCCAAGGCCCGCGCGGCCTTCGCGGCGGCCGCCGCCGAGGGCCGGAGCATCCGCGCCCACCTGAAGATCGACACCGGCATGGGACGCATCGGGGTCCGCTGGGACGGGATCGAGAGCCTCGCCGAGGAGCTCTCCGGCCTGGCCCCTCGGGACCACGGGCCTGGCGTCGAGCTCATCGGCGCCTTCTCGCATCTCGCGACCGCGGACTCGGACCTCGATTTCGCCCGCGAGCAGGCGGCCCGCTTCCGCTCCTCGCTCCGCGTCCTCGAGCGCCGGGGGATCGAGCCTCCCCTCGCCCACCTCGAGAACTCGGCCGCCCTGGTCGCCATGCCCGAGTCGCGCTTCGGCATGGTGAGGCCCGGCATACTGGTCTACGGCTACGAGCCGTCGCCGTGGAGGAAGGTCGGCGTCGAGCCTGTGATGCGTCTCTGCGCCCGGCTCTCCTTCGTGAAGGAAGTCCGCGCTGGCGAGGGCGTCAGCTACGGCCTCGCGTGGCGGGCGCCCGTCGACACCATGGTCGGGACTATTCCCATCGGCTACGGCGACGGCTACAGCCGCGCGCTGTCGAACAGGGCCTCGGTATGGGTGGGCGGGGCCGCGCGGCCCGTCGCGGGCAGAATATGCATGGATCAGACGATGGTCGACCTCGGGCCCGGGGCGACGGCCCGGGAGGGCGACGAGGCGATCCTCTTCGGAGCGAAGGACGGGGAGGGAATTCCGGGCGAGACCATCTGCGAGCTCCTCGGCACGATCCCCTACGAGCTGACCTGCATGGTCGCCTCCAGGGTGCCGCGCGTCTACGTCGAGGATTAGGGCGCGGCGCCCTCGTGCCGGGCGATGAGCCGCTCGAAGCCCTCGCCGACGAGCTCGGCGAAGCGCTCGGGAGTCTCGCCTCCCCCGATCACCTTGAGGGCCAGCGCGAAAGCGAGGAGCTCGAAGAGATAGATGTCGCGGCGGATCGTCTCGGGCCGCTCCCCGCCTCCCGGTCCCTCCGAACGGCAGATCTCCTCGATCTGGCCGTCCTTCGCGATCCAGTCCCCTCCCGCGCCCTCGGTCAGGATGAATCGGCAGAGCAAAGGGCGCGCGACGGCGAAGGACAGCAGATGGTCGGCGAGGACGCGATAGGCGCCGAGCGGGCTGCCCCCCTTCGCGCGCCAGGCCGCTACTTCGTCGGGGAGCCCCTCCCAGAGCAGGCCGAGGCTCCGGCGCAAGGCCTCCCTGATGATGGCTCCTCGGTTCTCGTAGTAGTTGTACAGGGTCATCGCCGAGATGCCGAGGCGCGAAGCCAGGCGGCGCGTCGAGAATTCCCCGACCCCCCCTTCTTCGATGAGGGCCACGGCCTCATCGACGACCAGCTTGACGTCGACGATCTTCTTGCCCCTGCCCACGGGTCCCTCCTCAAGACGAAAGTATCGAGCATGGGATGCCCGCATACAAGGGCGAACTGGACAGCCCGGAGCTATCCGGCTAGAATGCCCGAGTGCGCCGGTTCCTCGCGTACGATCACCTATCGAGGATCGTTCAATGAAGAGGCTGACTTCCATACTTGTCGCGGCGGCGCTGATCATCGCCTCGTGCTCGCAAGCCGGGAAAGAGAGGCCCAGGATGGGCCTCGCGATGCGTTCCTTCGACGATCCCGCCTCGATCGCGATACGCCGGTCCATCGAGACCGCGGCCCTGGACAAGGCCGAGCTCGCCATAATCGACGGCCAGAACCAGCAGTCCGCCCAGGACATGCAGGTCGACTCCTTCTTCCAGAGGAAAGTCGCCTCGATCGCGATCGATCCCGTGGACGGCAAGGCGCTGGGCCCGATCATCGGCAAGGCCAAGGCCCGGAGGACGCCCATCGTCTTCTTCGACCGGATGCCCTCCGAGGCGGCGA
The DNA here is from genome assembly GCA_964404145.1 of uncultured Treponemataceae bacterium. Classification (GTDB taxonomy): domain Bacteria; phylum Spirochaetota; class Spirochaetia; order Treponematales; family Rectinemataceae; genus UBA1306. The sequence continues at coordinate 247,782 of CAYOIX010000002.1, read as the reverse complement.
TGCGCTCCTGGGACAAGCTCTTCTTCGTCGGGACCCGCGGGACCGAGGCGGGAGCCGCCCTGGGCGAGATCCTCGCCGCTTTCTGGAAGGCCAACCCGGCAGCCTACCGGAACAACGACGACCGGGCCCAGTACATATTCCTGGCCGAGGACCCCTCCTCGCCCGACGCCCTCCTCCTCGAGGGGAGCTGCGCCAGGGCCCTGGGCGCCGCCGGCGTCAAGACGGAACGCCTCTCCGACTCCGGAGCGGTCGCCGCGGGAACGCCGCCCAGGGAAGCGGCGGCCGCCCTCATCGCGAAGTTCGGCGAGAGGATAGAGGCGGTGGTGTGCGCGGATCCGGAGTCCACCCTGGGCGCGATAGACGCCTTCAAGGCAGCCGGCTACTTCAAGGGCAGGAGGTACATGCCCATAGTCGGCGCCAGCTCGGGCGAGCTCGCCCCTCAAGCCGCGGAGGCCCTGAGCTCGGGCGTCCTCCTCGGCGCCGCGGTCGGCGACGCCTCGAGCCAGGGCAAGGCCGTCTTCGACCTGGCCTACGCCCTCGCGACCGGAAGGAACCCCGCCAGGGCCGGCTGGCGCATCACCGACGCGAAGTACGTCTGGCTGCCCTACAGAAAGCTCGAGGGCGTCCCTCCTTCCGCGCAGCGGAGATGATCGGGACCCCTCAGGCCCGGCCTCGCCCGCTCGATCCTTTCGCCGCCGCCTTCAGGACGTCGAGCGAGCCGACCACGGCGCCCGCCACGATGAGCGACATCGCCGCGATCGAGAGCGCGGACAGCCTCTTGCCGCCCAGCAGCACGAGGTTGAGGGTCGACAGGAGGGGAGTGAGGTAGGAGAGCGCCCCGATCACGCGCGGATCGCCGCGCTTGAGCGCCGCGTCCCAGGCGTAGAAGGCCCCGCCCATCGGTCCGATCCCGAGGAGGGCGAGGTAGAGCCAGTCCAAGGGCGCCGGAGCCGCGGCTCGCGCGCCGCCGGGCGCCGCGCTCGACAGGAAGTAGACGCCGAGGGAGAGGAGGCCGGACACGAGGCAGAAACCGCCCACGGCCCCCGTCGGGAAGGGAGGCAGTCGCTTCGTGAGCAGGGAGTAGCTCGCCCAGGCGAGGGCCGCCGCCGCGGCGAGGAGGTAGCCCGGGAGGTAGGCCGCGTCCAGGCCGAAGCGTCCGCCGCTCACGATGAGGGCCGCCCCCGAAAGCCCCAGCGCGGCGCCGGCGAGATGGCGCGGACCGAGCCGAAAGCCCCTGAGGTAGAGCGGGGACAGGACGACGATCAGGAGTGGCCAGAGATAGTTGATGAGATTGACTTCGACCGAGGGGGCGATCCGAAAAGCCGCGAACAGGAGGGCGTGGTAGCCGAAGATGCCTCCGACTCCCACCGCGAAGGTGAGGGGGGACACGCGCCATTCCCTCGCCCTGACAATACCCACCAGGCCCCCGACGCAGAGGGCCACGCCGACCGCGAGGAAGGGCGGGAGGGAATTGACCCGGGAGTTGAGGAGGGCTAGCGAGCTCCATACGAGGATCGAGAGCAGGGCGAGAAGTATCGCGGCCATACCGCCGGATGATAATCGCAGCCGGGGTGACAGGGAAAGCCCCGGGGGATATGCTGGGTGTCCGCCATGCGAAGCTACGACGTCGTGATAATCGGGACCGGTCCCGCGGGACTGGGCGCGGCCTTCGAGCTCCTCGCCCGCAGACCCGACCTCTCCCTCCTGGTCCTCGACAAGAACGAGTACTCCTCGGGCGGCCTGCGCAACGACTGCAAGATGAACTTCAGCTGGCCCATCGGCTTCCCCGACCGCTGCTGGACCAGGGACCAGGCCGAAGCCTACCTCCGGCGCGTCGAGGCCTTCCTCGAGCCGCGTATCCTCGAGAAGCGCAACCTCTCGGTCTACGCGAAGCGGGCCGAGAAGATCGGCGTGCGCCTCGTCGAGATCCGCCAGTCCCACCTCGGCACCGACGGGGGCCTCGAGCTGATCAAGCGCCTCATCGCGAGGCTCGGCGGCCTCGGGGCGGAGCTCTCCCTCGGCGAACGGGTCGTCTCCATCGACACCAAGGCTCGGACGATCCGCACCGAACCGGTCTCGGAGCGAAGCTCCGCGCGCATCGCCGAGCCACCCTCAGTTCGTGTCGCCGAGCGGAGCTCGGCGCGCGACGAAGAGCGAAGCTCCGCGTCGCGAGAGATCGCCTATCGCGACCTCGTCGTCGCGCCGGGACGCGGCGGCTTCGCCTTCCTCCAGGGGGTCATGAACGAAGCGGGCGTGGCCTTCACGGACAACGCCGTCGACGTCGGGGTCCGCATCGAGACGAGACAGGAGCACTACCCGATCGTCGCCGACTACTACGACCCCAAATTCCTCTTCCCCAAGAAGACCCGCACCTTCTGCACCAACTCGGGCTCGGCCCACGTCGTCCAGGAGAAATACGAAGAGAAGGATGGAAGCGCCTGGTACAGCGTCAACGGCCACGCCTGGTCCGTCGCCGGCGCCTCCGGCTTGGCGGCCGGCGCCTCCGGCTTGGCGGCCGGCGCCTCCGGCCCGGCCGTCCGCTCCGCCAACGGCCTCGTCAACTTCGCGATGCTCAAGACCGTCACCCTCACCGAGCCCCTCGCCTCGGGCCAGGACTACGCGCGCATGCTCGGCGTGCAGGCGGCCCTCTTGGGCGGCGGCCGCCCCATCATGCAGCGCATCGGCGACTTCCGCCTCGGCAAGCGGTCCTTCAGGGGGCAGTTCTCGGGCGACCTCTACGACTTCGAGCCGACCCTCCCCACGGCCACCCCCGGCGACATCGGCCTCTGCGCTCCCGCCAAGGTCATGCGCGCCCTCTGGAACGCGATGAAGCTCCTCGACACAATCGTGCCCGGCCTCCTGCACCCGAGCACCATCATGTACTACCCCGAGATCAAGCTCTACGCGAACCGCCCCGCCTTCGAGGACGACTGCTTCAGGGCGAAGCCGGGCCTCTACCTCGTCGGCGACGGCGCCGGCACGAGCCGCGGGATCACGGCCGCCTGGGCCTCCGGCCTGCGGGCCGCGGACGGGATCCTGGCCTCGCCCTAGCCGCACCTTGTCTCGCCCTCGCCCTTCCCGCTAGACTCCTGCCACCATGGATCGCAAGCGCATACTCACGGGCGACCGCCCGACCGGCAAGCTCCACCTCGGCCACTACGTCGGCTCGCTCAGGAATCGCGTCCGGCTCCAGGACGAGTACGAGTGCTTCTTCATCATCGCCGACCTCCACACCCTCACCACCAAGCCCGAGAAGGAGAATATCGAGGCGCTGGCGGACAACGTGCGCTCCGCGACTCTCGACTACCTCGCCTGCGGCATCGACCCCGCGAAGAGCGTCATCTACCTGCAGTCGGCGGTGCCGGAGGTCTGCGAGCTCGCCGTACTCTTCGACAACCTCATCACCGTCCCCCGCCTCTCGCGCGTGCCCAGCCTCAAGGAGATGGCCCAGGGAGCCGGCATCGAGGAGATGCCCTTCGGCCTCCTCGGCTATCCCGTCCTCCAGGCCGGCGACATCCTCATGCCCCGCGCCCACCTCGTCCCCGTAGGCAAGGACAACGTCGCCCACGTCGAGGTGACCCGCGAGATCGCCCGCCGCTTCAACTTCCTGTACGGCGACACCTTCCCCGTGCCCGAGGCCCTGGTGAGCGAAGTCGGCTCCCTGGTCGGCACGGACGGGAACGCCAAGATGTCCAAGTCCCTCGGCAACGCGATCTACCTCTCCGACGACGAGAAGACCGTGGCCAAGAAGGTCATGGGCATGTATACCGATCCCAAGCGGGTCTCGGCGGACATACCGGGCACCGTTGAGGGCAACCCCGTCTTCGACTACCACGACGCCTTCAACGCGGACAAGGCCGAGGTCGAGGAGCTCAAGGCCCGGTACCGACTGGGCAAGGTGGGGGACGTCGAAGTCAAGGAGAGGCTGATAGCGTCGCTCAACGCCTTCCTCGATCCCATCCGCGAGCGGCGCGCGAAGTACGAGTCCCAATCCGGCCTCGCCGACGAGGTCGTCTACGACGGCACCATGAAGATGCGCGTGGAGGCCCGCGCCACGCTGGCCATCGCGCTCAAGGCGATGGGGCTCGCGGCGGTTTGGAACCGTATATCGCGCAAGGCCGAGGACGTGAAGAAGAAGAGGGAGAAGGCATAGAAGGGGGAGCGTGGCCGTCCATCTCAGCCGCACGTGCTATGTCCCACAGAGACGTACAGATAAGATGCGCGGGACGCAGAGAAAATCAGGACCTCGCTAGTCCTCGCCTTGATGGCCCGATGGGCTGACGAAGCCTTGGCTTCGTCGCCGCGAAGGCGCGGAGCGGCTTCGCGCAGACACCCCCACTCTCAAGTTCTGGCCGACGATCACTCCCAGCCCATCGCCACGAGGCCGGGCACGTCGGCGAAATGCGAATCGGCGGTGAGGAGGCGAGCGTCGGCGCAGAGGGCGGCCGCTGCGATCCAGACGTCGTTCGTCGGAACGCGACGACCGCGCTCGCGGAGGGCCTTGACGCGGGCGCCGTAGCGCTCGGCTTCGCGGCGACCGATTCCCAGGACTTCTACGCCGGCCTCGGCGATGAAAGCGTCGAGTTCGCGCAAGTTGCGCTCTGGCCGATCGCCGATCAGGAAGCCGGCGGAAAGCTCGCTCAGGACTATCGCGGCCCTCGAACCGAGTCAAGTATCTTATCGGCTGGGCCTACTGCTTTCCGGTCTCGATGTCCAGGAGCTCGATCTCGAAGACGAGGACGGCGTTCGGGCCGATATCCTTACCCGCTCCCTTCTCCCCGTAGGCGAGCTCCGAGGGAATAAAGAAACGGTACTTGCTACCCACGGGCATCAGCTGCACGCCCTCGGTCCAGCCGGGGATGACCCCGTCGAGCTGGAAGGTGACGGGCTCGTTCCTGGCGATGGAGCTGTCGAAGACCGTGCCGTCGAGGAGCCTTCCCTCGTAGTTCACCTTGACCGTGTCCGTGGCCTTGGGCTTGGGGCCGGTGCCCGCGGAGATCACTTCGTACTGGAGCCCCGAGGCGGTGGTGACGATTCCGGCCTTCGAGCGGTTCCCCTCCAGGAAGGCCTTCCCCGCCGCGAGATTGTCGGCACCCTTCTTTTCGGCCGCGGCCTGGAGCGAGGCCTGGACCGCGGCCTGCGCCTGCGCGTCCGTATATTTCGTCGGCTTGCCGCCCAAGGCGTCCTCGAGGCCGTTCATGAAGGTCTCGGGGCTGATCTGGAGACCGCTGCCCTTCAGGTTCGCTCCGATGAGCATCCCGAGCGAGTAGCTTATGTCGACCGGGTCCTCGGCCGCGAGCGGCACGACCAGACCGAGGCCGAAGCAAAGAGCGAAAACGCAAAGTTTCTTCATACGCCTTCCTTATGACGAGCTACATTGAAGATAGCACGGCGAGCCGTAGAGATTGAATCGGGGCCTAAGGGGGGCGGCGCGCGAATTGACCGCTCATCGGGGCGATGCTAGGATTATGCCGCCCGAGACCGCTGGCGGGGCATCGGAGGGATGAAGATGGCGTCGGCTCTGGCGCAGGTCATCGGCGACGCGCTCAAGCGCTTCTTCAGCGCGCGCCTCGTCGAGCGGGCTGCCCTGGTCGTCCTCATCCTCGTCGCGGGTTACTGCCTCGTCGCCTTGGTCCTGGTCGTCTTCCGCCGCCTCGCGAGGAAGAGGCTGAGCCGGCGGGCTGCGGGCGTCGTCGAGAAGGCGGTCAAGTACGTCGGCGTCGTCGTCATCCTGGCGAACGCCGCGGAAGCCGCCGGGCTCGATCTCTCGGCGGCGCTGGGCGCCGCCGGCATCGCGGGGATCGCCCTCGGCTTCGCCGCGCAGACTTCGGTCTCGAATATCATCTCCGGCCTCTTCCTCTTCTCGGAGAAGACCTTCGAGATCGGGGACGTCCTCCAGATCGAGAACATGACGGGCACCATCGAGTCGGTGGATCTGCTCTCGGTGAAGATCAGGACCTTCGACAATCGTCTCGTCCGAGTCCCGAACGAGATGATGATCAAGAGCAGGATCGTCAATGCGACCCGCTGGCCGGAGCGGCGACTCGACCTGAAGATAACGCTTCCCCTCGGCGCGGACCCGGCGAAGGTCGAGAGGCTCCTCATGGACGCCGCGAAGTCCGTTCCCGAGGCCTTGTCGAAGCCCGAGCCATCATTCTCGCTCGAAGCCGCGGATGCGGCAGGATTGCGCTTCGCCTTCGGCGTCTGGTTCAGGAAGCAGGACTATAGCGCCTTCAAGACCGGCCTTCTCTCGGCGATCATGGCGGGCTTCGAGGGGACCGGCTTCGAGCCCGCGCTGCAGCCGGCATCGATCTGGGATTTCCCGGACGGCCCGTGAAGGTCGGACCAGGGAGCCGGACCCGGGCGACCCGAACCCGCGATATGGCGGTATCTTGTATTCTAGGACCACGCGAGGGTACTAGCCCATGTCATCGAGAAGCACGGCAGTCCGGCGGGAATGGTCAGGAAGCCCATCGTCAATAGGCAGGATCTGGTGGAGGACGAAGAGATCACCTTGCAGTACAAGTACTTCGATCGGAATAAGCCCGGGCATGGCGAGGGCAGAAGTCCCTTCGCCTTCGCGGACGGCGTCTTGAGCTCCACCCTCCGGGACTATTCCGATGAATAGGGGGCACGCCCGCGACGCTGCCCTGGGCTTCCTCGAGGCCCTGAGGACCACTCCAGCCCTGAGGGCCCAGGCCCGCCTCCTCAATACGGCGGATCGCGATCTCGCGGCCCTCCTCTATTCGCTCGAGGAAGAGGAGCGCGATCCGATCTATCGCGCAGTCGGGCCCGCCAAGGCCGGGCGCCTCCGTTCCGAGCTCGTCAGGATGGGCCATGTCCGCCTCGACGCGGACACGGTCTCGCGGATAGCCGCGCATATGGCGGAGCACCTCCGAGCCGACCGACCCCTGGGCCCGGCATCGCGATACTTCAGGCCGCGAAGGCCGAACGAATAAGAAGGAAGCGCCATGGACTACGCCGAAGTTCCGATCCCCGAGGCCTACGAGCTGCTCAACGCCGGGGGCATCGTCCTCGTCTGCACGAAGTCCCCGGGCGCCCGCTACGACATCGCGCCCATCGCCTGGAACTGCCCCCTCGATTACGCGCCGGCGTCCAGGCTCATCCTGGTCTGCGACACCGGACACCGCAGCTACGAGGACCTCGAGCGGGCCGGGGAATTCGCCGTCGCCTTGCCCACGGCCGCCCAGCGCGATCTCGTGGAAAAGGCGGGCTCGGTCTCGGGCCGGGACGTCGACAAGTACTCGTCCCTCGGCATCGACTATTTCGGCGCGTCGCGGGTGGACGTCCGCATACCGGCCGGGGTCGCGGGCTGGCTCGAGTGCCGCCTCATGCGCGTCGTCGTCGAAGGAACGTCGGCGATAGTCATGGGCGAGGTACTCTTCGCCTCGGCCCGCCCCGACGCATGGAAGGAACGGATCCACTATGTCCGCGAAGGGTTGTGGTTCTCGCCGGGGCCCGGGGTGGAAGGCTGAGAGCTAGATGCCGCACCCGAAGAGGACGCGGGGAACCGCCGCTCTGGACAGGCTGATAGCGAAGGTTACGATCGGCGCCAAGGGCGAGGACGAGCCTTACTCCTCCTTCCGGGCCGCGCTGGAGGCGGCAACGGAATTACCTGGCGAGAGGATCTTTCCTGATCCGGCAAATGAGTCGCGAGTAGCGGTAGTCGTACTTTCCATCGATCGCGCTTCGCCGTTCGGTGAGATACTCCCGAATGGCCCAGATGTCCTTCGAGCTTTCCGCCTTCGAGGACAGGGCCACGTTCCATGCTGCCGACGGAGGGAGAGGAGCCAATCGCTCCTGTCCTTCTTGAGCAGGGACTTCCAGCCGCCTATATCGAGCCTCCAGGGAGCCTCAAGCGCGCCTGCCTAGGGACGCTCGTGCCGCGGCTCATATACCCCGAGCTTGCCTCCTCCGGGCAGGGTCACATGGGTAAGCAGTCCCCAGCTCTCATCCTGGACGGGGCCGCACTGGACCTTGCGTCGCTTCATATCCGCGATAAAGCCCTCGACGTCGTCGCAGATCAGGTAGAGCTCGTGGACGTCGTTCTTCTCGAAGGGATGGATGGCCAGCTCGGAGGGAGGCAATTTAAAGATGAGCCATCCGTCTCCGACGTCGACGTTCGGCATGTTGAGCATATCGCGGAAGAAAGCCCGATCGGCCTCGGGGTTTGCGCTGTAAATAATAGCGTGCGCACCGGTGATCATGATACTCTCCCTTGGCGTCCTCGCCCGCCCACGACCCCTCTCCTGGAAGGTCTAAGCTGATCAATTTCCTATATGAATTATTGGACCAGTTGAAGGAGGAGGAATTCTTCAGTGGTCGCGGAGGAATTTACCACTGATGCAGCCTGCCTGGACCACTGATGAATTCTCCCTGGACCACTGGTAAATTCCTCCGCGACCAGTGGTAATTTCCTCCATTGTCAACTGGTCGAATTATTTACCCAGCGTGATAGTAATAATTACAAGAAAACTGAAGGCGGATTCTCCAATTCCTCCAGTCTCTAGGGCTCTCAACCCGACCATTTGGTTCCGCGCAGATCCTTCCAGGGTCCCCCGTCTGCGTAGCGTTCGGGGTGCAGTACCTTGGGCCGCGGGTCCTCGGCGGTGTCGAGTTGGAGGACCATCCACTTCGGATAGGGCACTCCCGGGTCGGAAGCCTCGTCGAGGAGCCTAATATCGTCCGCCGACAGGGCGAGATCCACCGCCTGGATGTTGTCCTCGAGATTCTCCGCTTTGCGCGCGGCGATTATAGCGCTCGAGACTGCGGGCCTGGACAAGACCCAGGAGAGCGCGACTCGCGCGCAGCTCACGCCGTGGCGTCCGGCCACCACCCTGAGCGCGTCCACCACGCGGTAGCCGAGCTCCTTGTCGAAGGGGACGAACTGGCCGGCCTCGGCGAAGCGCGTGCCTCCTTGCGGCACCTCGTTCCTCCCATATTTTCCCGCCAGGAAGCCGCCGGCCAGCGGGCTCCACACGAGGATGCCGAGCCGGGCATAATCGGCGAAAGACTGGAATTCGTATTCGAGGCCCCGGCCCACGAGGCTGTAGTACATCTGGGCGGTGGCGTACTTCTCCAGCCCCATCCGCTCCTGGAGCGAGAGCGCCGTAGCCGCCTGCCACGAGAGATAATTGCTCAGGCCGATATAGCGCACCTTCCCCTGCCTGACCAGATCGTCCAGGCTGCGCAGGGTCTCCTCGAGCGGCGTGTTGCTGTCCCATCCGTGTATCTGGTACAGGTCGATGTGATCGGTCTGCAGCCGCTTCAGGCTCGATTCCGCGCCGCGCATGATGTTTACGCGCGTCGCCCCGCTGCGGTTGAAGTTCTCGCTCATCGGGAGCCGGACCTTGGTCGCCAGGACGATCTCGTCCCGGATGCCCTTGAGGGCGTTGCCCAGGAGGGTCTCGCTCTGGCCCCGGCTGTAGACGTCGGCGGTGTCGATGAAATTGACGCCCCTGTCCAGGGCGAGCTTCACCATCTTCGTCGTGGCGTCCTGGTCCAGGTTCCCCATGTTCATCGCCCCGCCGAACTGCATCGTACCCAGCGCAACTTCGCTCACTATCACGCCCGTGTTGCCGAGCCGACGGTATTTCATTCTACGCGCCTCCTATCGACGACTATAGATCACTCGGCGAGAGCAGAGCCAGATGCCCCGCAGGCCGACGATTCGGCGTAAAAAAACCAGTATATTGTCCAGATGGAATCCGATCATGGCTCCTTGGGCGCATTGAAGAACGCGATAAACTCCAGCTCGGCGGAAACGAACGACAGGCCGCTCATGCAACAGGCGGCCGTGAGCAAAGGGGCCGTGCTTTTCGTGACGGCCACGGCCTCCTTCCTGACCCCCTTCATGTCCTCCTCGATCACTATCGCCCTCCCTTCCATCGGGAGCGAGTTCTCCACCGGCGCCTATGGCCTCAGTTGGATATCCACCGCCTACCTCCTCGCGGCGGCCGTATTCCTGGTCCCGGTCGGAAGACTGGCCGACATCCACGGGAGGAAGAAGATATTCCTCGCGGGCATGGTGGGCTACACGATCGTGTCTTTGCTCTGCGGCTTGGCGACATCGGCAACGATGCTGATTGCCTTGCGCGCGATGCAAGGCGCGGCCGACGCGCTCATGTTCGCCACCGCGACCGCGCTGGTGACCTCGGTCTACCCTCCGAGCGAGAGGGGACGCGCGATAGGCGTGAACGTGGCCTCTGTCTACGGCGGACTGGCGCTGGGACCTTTCATCGGCGGCCTCATTACGCAGTCTCTCGGATGGCGGAGCATATTCTTCGTCACTACGGGAATGGGCCTTCTGGTCATCGCCCTCACCATCTGGAAATTGAGGGCCGAATGGGCGGAAGCGGCCGACCAAAAAATGGATGTCGTCGGCTCGTTGCTCTACGCCTTCACCCTCCTGGCGGTGATGAACGGCTTCCGGCTGCTGCCGGGTCTCGCGGGTCTCGCCTTGATGGTCGCGGGGGCGACAGGCCTGGGGGCCTTCGTGCTCCGGGAAAGCCGCGTGGCCAATCCCGTGCTCGACATGGGCCTCTTCCGCCGCAACCGCGTCTTCGCGCTCTCCAATCTCTCGGCCTTGATCAATTACGCGGCGACTTTCGCGCTGATCTTCCTCCTGAGCCTCTACCTCCAGTACATCAAGGGAATGGATCCGCGCACGGCCGGATTGGTCCTCCTCTCCCAGCCCATCATCATGGCCGTCTTTTCGCCGCTGGCGGGTCGGCTCTCGGATCGCGTCGAGCCCCGCGTCGTCGCCTCCATCGGCATGTCGATAAGCGCGGTGGGACTCGTTCTCATCTCCTTCCTCGACGCCGGCTCGACCGTGGCGCGCATCGTCGTCCTCCTGATGACCTGCGGCCTGGGATTCGCGCTCTTCTCGTCGCCCAACACGAGCGCCATCATGGGCTCCGTGGAGCGCCGGCAGTACGGCGTCGCCTCGGCCACCACAGGGGCGATGCGCCTGATCGGGCAGATGCTCAGCATGGCGACTTCCGGCATGATCATCGCGCTCTTCGTGGGCAAGGGGCAGATCACCCCTCAAACCCACGCGGCCTTCCTGAGCGGTTTTCGCGTCGCCTTCCTCGTCTTCGCCGGCCTCTGCGCGGCGGGCATCTTCTCGTCGATGGCTCGGGGCAGGCTCCGTAAATAAGGAATACGCCGACATTCGGACCGCCGGGCGGAAATCGGACTTCTTTCCCCTTGCTTCTTCACAAGGCGATGCGCTTCAAGCCAATGCTGCATGCTTGAAGTGCGTCGGGGATTCGGGTTTTATAAAAGCATTGTGAAAGTAAGGTGTCCCCACCGCTATCCCAGGATGATCTTGCGCGTTCCCGCCTAAGCATCGCGTAGGGGTTCATGCCTTTTATGCCGAGACCTGTGCACATGTCCGGAATTTTCTCACGCTCAGCAGCATCCGATGGCAGCTCGTGCATGACTAGACCACAGTCGTGGGCGAGGGCATGGGCTACTAGGAGCCTTGGCTACCTATTCCTTACTCCTCAAGGGTATTGTCAACCCGGGAGCGCTTATTCCCCCTCTCATGAACGAAGAAGCTGTCATCTCCTCTAAGATCGAGGCAACGCAGGCGGCGCAGCTATTACGCCGGATGAAGGATGCGGGCTTGCTCAGCGAAATTCGCGAAGCCCGCGGTCAGCGCCCGGCCGTCCTCTGCTTTCCCGAGCTGCCGAAGACCACGGAAGCCTGATACCGATCGCCACGAGCATCCCGTCCTCGCGAGGCCCAGCCGGCGCTTCCTTGGCCATCCTCGGCGAAATGGAGTATTTTCGATAGATACTCGCCTTCGCATCGGCCGCTCGGAGGATCAGCCTTGAAGCAGTTTAACCGCGCCTTCTTCCGCGACATGTGGGGAATCGCCAAGCCCTATTGGGCAGGCTCGGAGGAGCGCTGGTCGGCTCGCGGCCTCCTCTTCGCGGTCGTGGCGCTCAATCTCCTCATGGTCTATATCTCGTATCGCATCACCGAATGGTACAACACGTTCTGGAACGCCCTCCAGAAGTACGACGCCCCGGCCGCCTGGCACCAGATCCTGATCTTCGCGATCCTCGTCGTTCCCTATATAGCGGCGGCGGTCTATCAGACCTACCTGACCCAGATGCTGCAGATCCGCTGGCAACGATGGCTCACGAAGCGCTACATCGATGCCTGGCTGTCGCGGAGCACCTACTATCGCATGCAGGTGCTGGGGGACGGCACCGACAACCCCGATCAGCGCATCAGCCAGGACCTTTCGACCTTTGCCTATCAGACCCTCAACATCCTCATCGGCGCGATCAGCTCGATCACGACCCTCGTCGCCTTCGTCGCCATGCTCTGGAAGCTCTCGAGCCAGGCGGCCCTGCCCTGGCGCGGGGCGAAGATCGTCATCCCGGGCTATCTGGTATGGACGGCCCTCCTGTATTCCATCGCGGGCACGATCCTGATCGCGGTAGTCGGGCGCCGCCTGATCAAGCTCAACTTCGACCAGGAGCGCTTCAACGCGGACTTCCGCTTCAGCCTCGTGCGGCTCCGCGAGAACAGCGAATCCGTAGCCGTCTATCGCGGCGAGAAGCAAGAGCGCGAGGGCTTCATGGCTCGATTCGCCCGCGTCTTCGAAAACTTCCGGCGGATCATGCTGACGACGCGGCAGCTGAACTGGTGGGCCAACGGCTATGGCCAGGCGGCCGTGATATTTCCCATCCTGGTCAGCCTGCCGGCCTATTTCGCGAAGGCGATAGAGATCGGCGGCATCATGCAGATCTCGAGCGCCTTCGGCCAGGTCCAGGGCGCCCTCTCCTTCATCGTGAACAGCTACACCGACCTGGCAGCCTGGCACGCGGTCGTCGACCGCCTTCGATCCTTCGACCGCGCGATGCGCGCGATCGAAGCGCTCGGCGAGGCCGAGGCGCGCATCGCCCGCCTGGACGGCGATCGCCTGCGCCTTCGCGGCGTCAACGTCCGATTGCCCGGCGGCCGCGAGCTGGTCCGCGAGCTCGACCTCGACCTGGCGCCCGGCGGACGGCTCCTGGTCATGGGAGCCTCGGGGAGCGGCAAGAGCACCCTCATCCGCACGATCGCGGGTATCTGGCCCTTCGGGGAGGGGACGGTCGAGATGCCCGAGCGCGATATGGCGCTCTTCATGCCGCAAAGGCCCTATCTGCCCCTGGGGACCCTACGTGACGCCCTGCTCTACCCCTTCGGGGATCGAACGACCGGCGACGGACCGTTGCTGGAAGTCCTCGGACAGGCCGGTCTCGGGGAGCTCTCGGGCTCGCTCGACGAGACCCGCATGTGGGCCCAGGTGCTTTCACTCGGGGAGCAGCAGCGCCTCGCCTTCGGCCGCATCTTCCTCCAGAAGCCCGCCTGGGTCTTCATGGACGAGGCGACCTCCTCGGTCGACGAGCCGGCGGAGGGCGCGCTGTACGAGTCGCTCATAGAGCTCATGCCGAATACCGGTATCGTGAGCGTAGGCCACCGCTCTAGCCTAGTCGCCTTCCACGATGCGCGGCTCGTCATCCTCGGCGGCGGCCCCTGGCGGATGGACGAACCGAACTAGAGAGATTCGAAAAGGCGAGACGCATCATCAAACTCTTGGGACTTAACGATACGAAGAAGGCTATAGTAGAATTATCGCCGAGAGGTATGCGCGATGATGATCACCCATCTCAAGTTGACGAATTGGAAGAATTTCAAAACCGTCGATGTCGACCTGGGCAAGCGCGTTTTCATCGTCGGCCCGAACGCTTCGGGGAAATCGAATTTGCTCGATGCCCTTCGCTTCTTGCGCGATGTTGCTATGCCGACAGGCGGAGGACTCCAACAAGCGATAGGCGACCGTGGGGGCGTGTCGGCCATTCGTTGTCTCGCGGCGCGGCAGCCTTCGCACATTGAGCTCTGCGTCAAGCTCGCCGAGAGCAGTAAAGACGAAAATCCCTGGAGCTATGAGCTCGGCATCGAACAGGAGCGACGTGGAAACCGGAGGCCGCGGATTCAATTCGAACGGGTTTCGCGAGGGGACAAGAGACTCCTGGAACGCCCCGACGCCGCAGACGAAGCGGACGAAGAACGCAAATACCAGACGGCGCTCGAACAAACGACTTTCAATAAGGAGTTTCGCGATATCGCTAAATTCCTCGAAAAAATAGAATATTTCCACCTCGTTCCCCAGATGCTAAAATATCCTCAGGCCTTTTCCGGCCCCGACCTTCCGGGCGACCCCTTCGGTCGAGGATTCCTGGATAACCTCGCTCGCGTCGGTCCGAAAAAAAGAGATGCAAGCCTCAAACGCATCGAGAGCATGCTCCGGCTCGCCGTGCCCCAGCTCTCCTCTCTCGAATACGTCGAAGACGGCGGCAAGCCCCACCTTCAGGCGATGTACCGGCATTGGCGCCCCGACGCGGGCATCCAACATGAAACGCAGTTCTCCGACGGCACGCTCCGACTCATCGGGCTTTCCTGGTCGATGCTGCAGGGCAGCGGGCCTCTTCTTCTCGAAGAGCCCGAGCTTTCTCTCAACTATGGCATCGTAGAAAGGATCCCCGGCCTCTTACATGAGATGCGCAAAAAAAAAGATAGGCAGTCCTTCATATCCACGCATAGCGAGATTCTCGTCTCGGATAAGGGAATAGAGCTCGACGAGATACTGCTCCTGATTCCGAATAACGAAGGCACCCGTGTCATCCCTTGTTCGGCCATTGAGGATGCGACGACCTTACTCAGTGCCGGTTTTTCGCCTGCGGAAATCGTGTTCCCCAAATCGCGACCGGAATCGATCGATAATCTTGAGCTCAAGTTTTAAAGCGGAAGCGATCGATGTTGCGAATGCATATTGTCTATGAGGATGCCGTGAGCCTCGCTGTCATCGAACGCATGATCGGGGCCCATCGCGATAGACTCACTATCGGCGACCATCATCACGGACAAGGGTTCGGCAGGATCAAGGCAAACATCGCCAAATACAATACCGTCGCGGAACGCCTGCCCTTTTTCGTTCTGACCGATCTCGATACAAAACAGTGCGCGCCTGGTTTAATCGCGCAATGGCTCCCCGGCAGCAAAGCTCCGCATCTCCTGTTCCGTATAGCCGTAAGGGAAGTCGAATCCTGGCTTCTCGCCGATCGCGAAGGATTCGCGGCCTATCTTGGTATCAGCGCCGCAAACCTGCCACGCGATCCCGATTCTTTGCTCGATCCCAAAGGAGAGATATTTCGACTGACGAGAAAGTCCCGTTCACGAGGTTTGAGGCAAGACATCATCCCCGAAGGATTGGCCAGCATCGGACCGGGCTACAACGATGCAATGCCGAGATTCGTCCGCAGCGGCTGGAATCCGGAAACGGCCAGGAAATATAGCCCCAGCCTGGACAAAGCTCTTCGCGCCCTCAATGATTACCTACGAAGCCACTAGAGTAACCCGCTAAATTCCGAGTAGGGGTAGCTCGCGAAGCCGCTTCGCGTCTTCGCGGCGACGAAGCGCCGGCGCTTCGTCGGGGCCGTGTGCAGAGGAGGGTGCAGCGAGGGGGAGTAGCGGGAACATTGGCCCCGGTGGCGGATCGTAAGCCGTTCGCGCTGCTCGATGCGGTGCGCAGGCGTTGAGCGCGGGACGCCGATAAAATCGGGGTGAACGATTCCGCAGGAGAGGAGGCCCGGAGGGCTCCTCTCCGAGGACCAAGTGAACCCCCATTTTATCGAAGCTGGGACCCGCGCACCGAGCCTGCGCGATGAAGAATCAGTGCGCGAACGGTATATGAAGGATGTACTCCCCCTTTTGACCATCCCCCGAATCCGAGCTATGATGGCGCACTTTCGTCGACAGAAGAGGTCACCGGCATGGCAGAGAAGATCACCCCCCGCGGCGCCGACTACTCGCAGTGGTACATCGACATCGTCCTCAACGCGAAGCTCGCGGACTACAGCCCGGTCAAGGGCTGCATGGTGGTGAGGCCGCGGGGCTACGCGATATGGGAGCGCATCCAGGCCGAGATGGATCGGCGCTTCAAGGAGACCGGGCACGAGAACGTCTACTTCCCCATGCTCATCCCGATGAGCTTCCTCAAGAAGGAGGCCGAGCACGTCGAGGGCTTCGCGCCCGAGCTGGCGGTAGTGACGCACGGGGGCGGGGAGGAGCTCGAGGAGCCGCTGGTGATACGGCCGACGAGCGAGACGATAATCTGGTCCAAGTACAAGGACTGGGTCCATTCCTGGCGCGACCTGCCCCTGTTGTACAATCAATGGTGCTCGGTCCTGCGCTGGGAAAAGCGAACGCGGCTCTTCCTGCGCACGGCGGAGTTCCTCTGGCAGGAGGGCCATACGGCCCACGAGACCGAGGGGGAGGCAGTCGAGGAGACGATGAGGATGCTCGAGGTCTACCGGGACGTGGCGGAGCGCCATCTCTGCCTGCCGGTCATCGCGGGCCGCAAGAGCGACGCCGAGAAATTCGCGGGCGCGATGGCCACCTACAGCATCGAGGGGATGATGCAGGACAAGAAGGCCCTGCAGGCGGGCACGAGCCACTTCCTAGGGCAGAACTTCGGCAAAGCCTTCGACGTCCAGTTCCAGAGCCGCGAGGGCAAGCTCGAGTACGCGTGGGCCACGAGCTGGGGCACTTCGACGCGGCTCATCGGCGCGATCGTCATGACCCACTCCGACGACAAGGGCCTCGTGCTGCCTCCGAGTCTCGCGCCCGAGCAGGCGGTCATCGTGCCGATCATCCGCAACGACACGAAGGCGGCCGTCCTCGCCTACGGGGACAAGATCCTGGCCGAGCTCAAAGCCGCGGGGGTCCGCGCGGTCATGGACGCGGACGACTCGCAGTCGCCGGGTTGGAAGTTCGCGGAGTGGGAGATGCGCGGCGTGCCGCTTCGCATCGAGATAGGCCCACGCGACATGGAGGCCGGGAAGGCGATGGTCGTTCGCCGCGACACAGGGGAGAAGGCGCCCTTCGAGGTCGCCGGTCTCGCGGTCAAGGCGCGGGAACTCATGGACGCGATACAGAAGAACCTCTACGACAGGGCGCGCTCCTTCCGCGAGGCGAACACGATATCCGTGGCCGACAGGGCCGAGCTCCTGGCCTTCTACGGCGCGGACCGCGGCGAGTCGGCGGGGACTACGGGCGCGACGGGCGGCTTCGCGGAGGGCTCGTGGTGCGGCTCCCGCGAGTGCGAGGCCGAGCTCAAGGCGGAGACGAAGGTGACGATTCGCTGCCTGCCCCTCGACCGGCAGGAAGCCGTGGGCGGGAAGTGCTGTCTCTGCGGAGCCCCCGCCCGCCATCGCGCGGTATTCGCGAGGAACTATTGAGCGTCGTGCCGAGGTCGAGGGACACGGGGCCGGGGAGGGCGAATCCTTCCGGGAAGCCCTACCCTCGATCCGCCTTCTTCCCTCTCTCCGCCGCGCTTATCGCGGTCCTTCTCGCGCTCGCATTGGCGGGGTGCGCGAAAAGGCCGGCCCCCGCGCCCGCCTATCCCTACAGATCCGATGCCCGGAAGGTATTCTACGCAACGAGCTCGGGCCTGTCGGAAGCGACATACGAGGGGGAGGCCGAGGCCGAGCTCCCCGCCTCGAGGGCGCCCAACGCCTCGGTCCTCAGCGGGGACGGGAAGTCGATCGCCATCGCCCTGAACGGCTGGGGGATAGAGAGGGTCGAGGAGTCGACGGACGGACGGGCGTATCGTCTGGTCGATGCGCCCGATTCGGCGGCCTTCGCGGGTCTCTCGACGGGAGGGATCTGGCCCATGGGCGGAGGCTTCCTCGTCCAGCTGTACCGGGACCCCTTCGCCGACTTGGGCGGAAGCGCGGCGCCGGCAGGGGGCGGCGCCGCGGCCTCGCCTTCCCGCCTCCTCTTCCTCGGCGCGGACGGAGCGACCCAGGCCAGGCCCGATCCCTTTCCCAGGGACTCGGAGGCCGGCTTCGAGCCCTTCGTCCTCTTGCCGGCGAAGGGGACCTGGTTCGCCCAGCTGCGCAAAGACGCCGCCGAGCGGGTCGACATGAAATACTTCGCCATGGACGACCCCCTGGCCGCCGCGCCTTCCATCCGCGAGATCGGCCGCGCCGATTTCGAGGCGGCCCTTGCGCCCCTGCCCCTATCCGGCTCGGGCGGGGAGCCGGACGGCTCGCTGCGATCGGCGCTGGAGGCGCTGGGAAAGGGTCCCTGGCTCGCGAGGCTGCGCTCGGGCGCGGGGGACGATCGCTGGTATCTCTCTTCGGGGAAACCCGAGGAAGCCACCCATGCCTACTGCTGGCGCATCGCCGGCAAAGCCGGTGGGAGCGCGACCGTGCTCGCCCTGGCTCCGGACGGAAGGCTCGCCCTCTGCGACGCCCGCGGGGCGCGCGGGCTGACGGCTCTGCCCGCTCCCACGGAGGGCGCGACATTCACCGCCCTCGCGGCGACGGAGGGCATAGCGGCAGCGTCATGGGAGAGCGGGGAATTCCCCGATATATCGTCCGCGGGAATTCTCATGTTCCCGATTCCCTGACGCAGGCCCAGTCCAGCGTCGGTGTTGCTCGGGGGCCGCCTTGCGATACAATAGGGGCGTGAAGCGCACATACACAGCTGTCGCGGCCGCGGCTCTCGCGGCGCTCGCCCTGGCGGTCCTTCCCGTGGAAGGCGCCGCCGCCCTCGAGGCGCCGGCGGCCATAAGGCCGACCTGGGGAGTCCTCGCCGAAAGCCTTCTGGACCCCGCGAACTCTTCGGCCGTACCCTCGCCGAGCATCAATTTCAACTTCGGCTGCGGCGTTGTCATGCCTTTCGAACCGGGCTCGCGCTTCAGCTTCGAGCCCTCGGCCGATATCTACTACTACAACGCCGAGTGGTTGAACGGGCAGGCCCTGCCCACCGACGAGTCCTTCAGCTCGGCCTTCGTCCTCGGCCTCCTCCTCGACGCGCCGGTGGTATACAGTCTTTCCGTGGGGGAAAAGCTGACCTTCGGCTTCGGCGCCGGCCTTTGCCTGGACGTCCGCCTCGCCTTCACGACTGACCCGGCGAACGCGGGGAACACGCCCCTGATGAACGGGTACTTTTGGAATCAGGCTCGCTTCATCTCGCCCTCGACCCTCATCCGCGGCGAATACGCGCTGACCGATCGGGTAGGCTTCGGGTTCACGGGTCGGGTGCTCTGGCCGATCTACAATCTCTGGACGGGAGAAGGCTTCGGCTTCTTCGACCAAGGCATGTACCTGATAGACCTCACGATCCGTTACAGATTGGGCGGGGGGAGGGGCGCGAGCACGGCCGTCCCTCCTCCGGCCGAGCCCGCGCCGCTCGAGGCGCCGCCGGCCGCCCCTCCCGACGACCAGCCGGTCGTCGCGCCGCCGATTCCGCCCGCCTCGAATTGAGAGCCCGTCAAAGGCTGAGGCTGCGGCCCGACAGCAGAAGGCCGGCGATCTCGTACATGTTCGAGACTCGGCCGACCGCCAGCTTGTCCTTGAGGCCGTAGTATTCGAGGCAGGTCCCGCAGGCGAGGACATCGATGCCGCTCTCGGCCAGCCTTCGCAGGTTCGGGAGGCATTCGGAGCCTTCGATCGCGAGGCGAACGCCCGAGTTCATCAGGATGATCCGCGCCGGCGGGACCTCGGCCTCCGCGAGCGCGTAGGTGAAGCCGCGCATCAGGAGGGCGCCGAGCTCATCGTCGCCCCGGCCGATGGAGCTCGACGACAGGAAGACCGTCGCTCCCGCCGCGGACTCCGCCGAAACGGCGGGCGGCGCGGTAGTCGAGGGCGCGGCGAGCGGGCCTTTTTGAGGAGCGGTCGCCGGGGCCGCGCGGATCTCGATAACCGCGGCGGCGCCCTCCTCGCGCGCAAGCGTCGCCTCGAGCCCCGCGTAACCCGCGTAGCGAAGCACATTCTCCCGGGCCGACTCGCAGCCGACGCGGACCTCCAGGACCTCGAAGCCGCCTTCTTCCACGGCCTTCTTCGTGAGGACGACAGGCTCCGGGCAGGGCAGGGCCCGCGCATCGATGACCTTACGCGATCCGCTCATATCTTCTCTCCTTCCTGAGGCCCTCGCCGGAGCCTCTCTCCTCCACGAGCCAGACCCCCTCGGCGCCAAGGCCCGCTTCCTCGACGCGAATCTCCCCGGTCGGGAACAGGAGGCAGAATCCGCAATCGCCCGCGATCTCGCGCGGCACCGGTATGAGCTCGACCTCGATCCCGCGCGAGCGCAGGCTCCGCTCGGCCCGCAGGGCATCGTGGCTCGTGCGGAAGGTCGCGATCACGGGTCTCGCGTCAGAGGGCAACGTCCACCTCGCCCGGCGGGCCCCAGCTCTCCCCCACGATGGCGGCGTCGACTCCCGCGCCGCGCAGCGCCGAGAGCGCCTCCTGGACCAGGTTCAGGGGAACGGCCGCCAGAAGCCCTCCCGAGGTCTGGGGATCGAAGAGGAGGTCGAGGAGGACGGGCGGGATCTCAGAGGCCCGCGGCAGGGCGTGGAGCCTGCCTTCCTTGTTGCGCCAGGTCCCCCCCGGCACGAGGCCCATGGCCGCGTACTCGGCCGCTCCGGGCAGTAGGGGCAGCGACCCCCCGAAGAGGCGCAGGCCGCAGCTGACGCCGGCCGCCATCTCCGCGGCGTGCCCCGCGAGCCCGAAGCCCGTGACGTCCGTGCAGGCGCGGACCGAGTAGGCCGAGAGGACCTCGGCCGCCGTCCTGTTGAGTCGGGCCATGGAGGCCTGGGAGGCCTCGACAGCCTCCTCGGAGGCGCAGCCGGCGCGAAGGGCCATGTTGACCAGGCCCGTGCCGAGCGGCTTGGTGAGGATGATGCCAAGGCCGGGCTCGAGGCTGTTGTTCCGCCACGCGCGGTCGGGATCGACGAATCCGGTGACCGAGTAGCCCAGCTTGGGCTCGGAATCCTCGATGCTGTGCCCGCCGAGGAGGGCGCAGCCCGCCTCGACGAGGGCGTCGAGGCCGCCCTCCATCATCGCCCTGAGGCTCTCGAGGCCGAGACTGCTCGCCGGGTAGCACACGAGGGCGAGGGCGGTGACGGGTCGGCCGCCCATGGCGTAGATGTCGGAGAGGGCGTTGGCCGCCGAGATCCGGCCGAAGAGGAAGGGGTCGTCCACGATGGGCGGGAAGAAATCGACCGTCTGGACCAGGGCGAGTCCCGGCCCCGCGCGATAGAGTCCCGCGTCCTCGCAGCCCTCGAAGGAGACGAGCAGGTCGGGGTAGGCCGGCTGGGAGAGGCCGCAGAGGGCCTTCTCGAGAAGGCCCGGGCCCAGCTTCGCCCCGCAGCCGGAGAAACGCGTCAGTTTCGTGAGGGCGGGCATTTCGCTCATCGCAGCAATTCCTCCATCGCGCCTAGAGTCTGGTCGATTTCGCCCTCTGTAGTAAAGAAGCCCGGCGAGAGCCTGAGCGTGCCGCCGCGGTCGAAGGTGCCGATGGCCCGATGGGCCGCCGGCGCGCAGTGCAGTCCCGCCCTGACGGCGATGCCGCGGAGGTCCAGCTCGCGCGCGAGCCGGCCGAGATCGATCCCGGCCGCCGCGAGGCTCACGATCGGCGCTCGCGGGACTCGCGGAGGCGGCCCGTAGAGCGTCGCCCCGGGCAGCCCGGCGAGGCCTCGAAGGAGGCGCTCCGTGAGGGCGGCCTCGCGACTCCTGACGGTCTCGAGACCCGTTCCAGTCAGGAAGCGCGTGGCGGCGAGAAGGCCGGCGATCCCGGGAACATTCTGCGTGCCCGCCTCGTAGCGGTCGGGAAGCTCCTCGGGCTGGTCCTCGGATTCCGAGGCGCTGCCCGTCCCTCCTCGAAGGAGGGGCTCGGGAAGGGCCTCCGGCCCGAGGCAGAGGCCCCCCGTTCCCCCGGGCCCGAGCAGGCCCTTGTGTCCCGAGAAGCAGAAATAGTCCAGGCCGAGCGCGTCGACGTCGAGCCTAGCGTGCCCCGCGATCTGCGAGCCGTCGACGCAGATCGCGGCGCCGATCCTCCGGCAGCTCTCGGCGATCTCTCCCACGGGGAGGAGGGCGCCGGTCACGTTGCTCGCCGCCGTGACGACGACGAGGTCCGGCTTCTCGGCGAGGGCGGCCGCGAACGCGGAGGGATCGGGCCTTCCCTCCGCGTCGCAGCCGAAGACGCGGATGCGCGCGCCCCGGGCGGACTCGAGCCGGCGCAGCGGCCGCATGACCGAGTTGTGCTCGAGACCGCTCGTCGCCACCCTGCCTCCCTCCGGCACGGCTCCGAGTATCGCGAGATTGAGGGCCTCGGTCGCGTTCTTGCAGAAGACGAGCCTGCGCGCGTCGCCGAGGCCGAAGAGCCGCGCGAGTTCCTCGCGGGCCTCGAAGAGGACGCGGCTCGCGTCCAGCGCGAGGGCATGGCTCGCCCTCCCTGCGCTGCCGCCGCCCCCGGCTATCTGCCTCGCTACCGCTTCGGCGACGCCCGGCGCCTTCGGGAAGCTCGTCGCCGCGTTGTCGAGGTAGATCACGAAGGCCTGGCTCCCAGCGCGAGCATGGCCTCGAGAACGCCGCCGGCGATCGCCCTCGCCTTGTCGGATACGGTGAAGCAGTTCTCGCGGCGCGCCCTCGGATCCACGTCGGCCGCCTTCAGGCCGACCCAGGCCGGGAAGCCGTCGCGGAGGATGCCGCGGACGACGCCTCCTATCCTCGAGACGACGACGCGGCGCTCCCCGCCTTCGAGGGCGAAGACTGGCTCGCCGGTCTGGACGACGTCTCCTATCGCGCGCATGGCGCGCACCTTTCCCGCGATCTCCGCGCGCAGCACGCGCTCGGCCCCGAAACCTCCTATCGGGCCCGGCACTCCGGTGTCCGGCTCGGCGGCGCCCTTCCACAGGACGCGCCCCAGGTCGTGGCCTCGGTTCGTCTCGACGACGGCGTGCGCGTCGACCCCGGCCGTGAAGCCGGGCCCAAGGGCGACGACTATCGGGGCCATGCCAGCGCTCGTCCCGATGCTGCGCTTGGCGACTATGGCGTCGACCAGGGCGATGGGCCGGAGCTCGGAGAGCGCGGAGCAGCCGGGATCGACCAGGACGGGCACGATGCCCGGCGCGACGACCTCTAGAAGCTCTCGCGCATCCTCGACGGACCTGGCCGAGACGCCTTCGACTTCGGCCTCTCCGTCGTAGACCGCCTCCGAGAGGGCCACCCCCCTTCGGACGGCAGTGGGCCTTTCGGTCTCCAGGGCGGCGACGAGGAAGCCCGAGCGCGAGAGTCGCACTATCGTCCCCGTGGCCAGGTCGCCGGCGCCGCGCACCAGGACGATTCCGCCTTCGCCTCCGGTCATGCAAGATCCTTCGCGGATGACCGCGACGCGGATGACCGCGACGCGATCCCCTTCGGACCGTCGCCGTCTCGAAGCGAGCACGCGATCACGATCTCCGCCGGCACGCCTCCTTCGACGAGGGCGTCGACGAGGGCGAGGACAGCATCGGACTGAAGGGCGTCGGCCTTGTTGAGCAGGATCGCGCGGCGGGCGGAAGGCGGGGAGCCTTTGAAGAGACCCTCGGCCGCTCGCGCGAGGCGGATCAGGTGATCGACACCCAGTGGCTCCCCGGGCGCGCAGCCGACGAGGGGTCCGAGGATCTCCGGGCGATGCGCTATCTCGGGACCGAGGGCTTCGCCGAGGCAATCGAGGCCGACGAGGCCGACGACCAGGTCGGCGCAGTCCGGGACGACCGGCTCCCACGCGGCAGGGGCCTTTATCGGAAGCCCGCGCGAGCCGTCCGCCTCGACGAGCACGAAATCCGCGACGGCTCGAAGAGTCCCTACTCGCGAGGGACGAATACCTATGAGCTTTTGCCCTTCCTGCTCGGCCGCCGAGGCGAGGACGAGGGCGCCGCCTCCGCGCCGCGGCGCAAAATCCTCGACCTCTCCGTCCTCATCGACCGCATCGGCGAGGCGAGGATCCACGACTACGCGATCGATGGGTCTGCCCGTCTCCGAGCGCGGATCGCGCAGCCTCGTCGTCGTCGTGGCGACGAGCCTGGAATCGCGGAGCTCGCGGGCGAGGGCGAACATCGCGCTCGTCTTGCCCCCCGCTCCCACGAAGGCGAGGACCAGGGCCCCGCGGCGGGCGGGAATGGTCGCAAGACCGAGAAGCTCGGAAAGGCGGGGCATATCGGAGGTCTTCAATCGGCGAAAATCGCCTTTTCCATGATCGACTCCTCTTTGATAGCCTCATCGCGGGACCGGAATCGAGACCGAGTAGGGTTACCACGGGCGTCGAAGAGGGTCAAGACTGGGAGTCCATCCCGGCCGCGGATCGGGAAGACGCTTGCCAGAGCCCGGGTTTTTTGGGATAGTACATCTGAAATCAAGTTGATATATCTGGAGAAGCCATGAACGACGCACTGCTCAAGACTCCCCCCGCGGACAACGAGCCGACATTCTCCTACGCGCCGGGCGGCGCGGACCGCGCGAAGCTCAAAGTCGAGATCGACCGCCTCCTCGGCGGCGATTTCGATATCCCCCTCATCATCGGCGGCAAGGAAGTCCGTACCGGCACGACGGCCCGGATACTCCGGCCGGACGATCGGACCGCCTCTCTCGGCCACTACCACCTCGCGGGCGAGGCGGAGGCGAAGGCCGCGGTGGAGGCGGCCCTGGCCGCGAAGCGCGGCTGGCAGGAGACGCCATGGGAGGAGAGGGCCGCGGCGTTTCGCCGGGTCGCCGCCCTCGCGGCCGGCAAGTATCGGCCCCTCCTCGTCGCCTCGACCATGCTGGGCCAATCCAAGACCGCGCAGCAGGCCGAGATCGACGCAGCCTGCGAGGCGATAGACTACTTCAGGGTCAATCCGTCGTTCATGGAATCGATCTACTCTAGCCAGCCCAACAGCCTGATCGACGAGTGGAACCGCATGAGCTACCGTCCCCTCGAGGGCTTCGTCTACGCAGTGTCTCCCTTCAACTTCACCGCGATAGCGGCCAACCTCGCGAGCGCCCCCGCGATGATGGGCAACGTCGTGGTCTGGAAGCCCTCGTCGGCCTCCGTCCTCTCGAACTACTTCCTCATGAAACTCTACGAGGAAGCCGGCCTGCCGCCCGGGGTCATCAACTTCGTGCCCGGGAAGGGCTCGGTCATCAGCGGCGTGGTCCTGTCGAGGCCCGAGCTCGCGGGCCTGCACTTCACCGGCTCCACCGAGGTCTTCAGGCAGCTGTGGAAGGGCATAGCCGACAGGCTCCCCTCCTACCGGAGCTATCCGCGCATAGTCGGCGAGACGGGCGGGAAGAACTTCATCCTCGTCGATCCCTCGGCGGACCAGGACGTCGCCCTCGTCGCGGCCGTCCGCGGCGCCTACGAGTACCAGGGACAGAAGTGCTCGGCGGCCTCCCGCCTCTACGTGCCGGCCTCCATGGGTTCCGCCTTCCTCGACAGGCTCTCGGACATGGCAAGGTCCCTGCCCATGGGACCCGTGACCGACTTCCGGAACTTCCTCGGCGCCGTGATCGACGAGGCTGCCTTCGATTCGATCATGTCCTACGTCGCTAGGGCCGGTTCCTCCGGCGCGTCCAGGATCCTCGCCGGAGGCAAGGGCGACAAATCGAAGGGCTTCTTCATCCAGCCTACCCTCGTCCAGGCCATTGATCCGCGCTACGAGACCATGGAGAGCGAAATTTTCGGCCCGGTGCTCAGCGCCTACGTCTACGACGACCGGGACATGGACGCGGCCTACCGCCTGGTGGACTCGACCTCGCCCTACGGCCTCACCGGCTCGGTGATAGCCCGCGACCGGGGCGCGATCCACGCCGCCTCCGCGGCGCTCGTCTCCGCGGCCGGCAACTTCTACGTCAACGACAAGCCCACCGGCGCCGTGGTCGGCCGCCAGCCCTTCGGCGGCGCCAGAGCCTCGGGCACCAACGACAAGGCGGGAAGCTACTTGAACCTGCTGCGCTGGGCGAGCCCGCGGGCGGTCAAGGAGAACCTCGATCCGCCCAGGGACTGGCGCTATCCGTACATGGGAGAAGCCTGACCCAGAGGCCTCAAGTCCGGGGGGGCGGGCGGCCTCGACAGCGGGAAGCTCAGCTCGAAGCGGGCTTCGACGCCTCCCTCGATCGCGACGAAGCCGGCCTTCCCTCCGAGGCTGGCGGCGAGGGCGCCTACGAGCTTCAGGCCCAAGCCTCCCTTGGCCGCGTCCCCCTCCATACCGGGCCCCGGCCCGGGACCGCCGTCGCGTATCGAAAGGCGGCACTCCCCTCCTTCCGCGTCGAGCGAGACCCGGATCGGGGGCTTGCCCTCCCTCCCCGGCGACGCGTGCTTCAGCGAGTTCATGAGAACCTCGTTGGCTATGAGTCCGAGCGATATGGCCGAATCCACGGGCACCAGACGGCCGGCCTCCGCCCCCAGGGAAAGGCCGATGCGCGAAGGCTCGAGGCCGAGCGCCGAGACGAGATTGGCGACGAGGGCCTGGACGTATCGCGAGAGGTCGATAGCAGACAACTCCTGGTCTTTGTAGAGTTGGTCGTGGACCAGGGAGATGGCGAATATCCTGCTCGTCAGCTCGTCGGCCGCCTCGAGGAATTCCGCGTTGGCCGAGCGATTCCGCTGAAGCTGGATGAGGCTCTTCATGACGTTGAGATTGTTCTTGACTCGATGGTGGAGCTCGCGCAGCAGAAGGCCTTTCTCGGCGAGGGCGGCGCGGAGGGCCTCCTCGGTGGCCATGCGCTTCTTGATTTCCCGCTCCACGATGCGGAAATAGTCGGCGAGGCGGCCGAATGCGAGGCCCACCACCAAGCCGGAGAGCTCGGCGATGGGTTTGCTCGCGGGCGAGAACTCGGGATGCCCCAAGAGGCCGTAGAGCAGGAGATTGGAAGGCAGGCCGAGGAGGCCGGCGACGAGGCCCCCGCGCGTACCGAAGCCGAGGGCGGCGACGATGACCGGCGCGATGACGAAGTAGTTGCTGGATACACCGAGAGCGTTTCCCGTGGCGACGAGGGCCAGGGCGTAGAGGACGACGACGACCGCCGTGCTGGCGTACCGGTATCGGATGAAGACGACCGCGTGCACCTTGGACGTAATGCCGTCGAAGGGGAAAATGAAGCTCTCGATAGCCCTCTTCGCGTCCCGCATGGCGCCTCCCGCCGCCGAATCCGAGCTAGTCGGCCGCTTCTCCCATGGTATATATTAGTAAATGGGAGAGCAATCGGGATGGCGAGCGTATTGATCGTCGAGGACGAGCCCATAGTGAGCATGCAGCTTCAGGAAAGCCTCGAGAGCATCGGGCACCATGTCCCCGCCATCGTGGACTCGGGCGACGAGGTCCTCGAAGCCGTCCTCGCCCATAAGCCCGACCTCATTCTCATGGACATAAAGTTGCGCAGCTTCATCGACGGCGTGGACGCGGCCAGAAGACTCAAGCTCGTATGCGACGTGCCGGTGATCTATCTCACGGCCTACCCGAGCAAGGGCAGCGAGGATCGGGCGAAGAGCACGTCCCCGGCCGCCTATCTGGTCAAGCCGGTGAACGACAGGCTCCTCGGCGAGAAGATTGCGCTCGCCCTCTCGCCCCGTGGCGCATCCTCGCTCTGCCAGGACCGGGAAGGGGCATGAGGAAGCTGAGCGGGCAGGATTGCCTCGAGGCCATTCGCTCGGGCGAGTTCGGTCCGGGCGTGACCGGCGCCGCCGATGCCGTCGCCGTCGTGCTCACGCAGAGCTGGTGCCCCCAGTGGACCTGGATGCGCTCCTATCTCGGCTCGATGCAGACCGACGGAGAAACCGAGGTCTTCTGGGTCGAGTACGACCTCGAGGATTTCTTCGAGCCCTTCATGGAATTCAAGGAAACCGCGCTCGGCAACGACCAAGTCCCCTACGTTCGCTATTATCGCGGCGGCAAGCTGGCCGCCCAGTCCAACTACATCGACGCGGGCGGCTTCCTGCGCCGCCTCCGAGGCCAATAGCGGCGACCCGAGGGTGCCGGCGCCTCATCTCCCCGCTTTATCGACGCCCCCGGGCCTTCTCCCGATCCGCCTCGCGATGGCGCGCAGCGAGAGCAGCCGCGAGGCCGCTCCGGACAGGGCCAGGCCCACGGCTATGGCTCCGGCGGTCTGGAGGGTCGCGAAGGCCGTCGCGAGGCCGCTCGAGCCATTGCCCCGGACGTAATAGAGCATCGTATAGTACATCCCGCCGCCGGGTACCAAGGGGATTATTCCGCAGGCGGCATAGACCGCGGCCGGCCTCCTCCTGATCGCGGCGATCAGCTCGGCCCATATGCCGATGACCACGGACGCCGCGCAATAGGCGACTGCCTGCGAGCCCGTCGCGGCCTGGAGCGGCGCGGCCACCGCCCAGCCGAGCGAGCCGCCCGCCGCCGCGAGGGGCAGATCCTTCCCGCGGAGGTTGAACATGGCCGCGAAGGCCGCAGTGGCCAGGCCGGCCCAGAGAGGCTCCAGGAGGCGCATCAGGGAAGGGCCCCGGCCTTCACGAGGGGATGGTCCCGCCCAGGAGGCGCCAGGCCTGGTAGGCGGCGCCCGCGCCGACGGATATCGCGGCGGCCGACATGAAGGCATCGGCTCCTCTCGCGACGCCGGAGACCAGATCCCCGGCTATGGTATCGCGTATCGCGTTGGTGACCGCTATCCCGGGCACGAGGAGCATCAGGACGCCGATTACGGTCGCGTCGGCGCTCGTCGCGAAGCCCAGCCGCCGCGCGACGAGGCAGAGGAAGGTCGCGGCCGCGCCGGCGACAAGATTCGCGAAGAAGTCCGGCAGCTGCCTCCTGGCCATGACGGGAGGAAGACGGGAGATCAGCGCCCCTGTCGCGGCGGCGACGAGAGCGTCGTTCCAGGCGCCGCCGAACAGGAGGGTGAAGAATCCGGCCCCGGCCGCCGCTGCCGCGGAGGAGGAGGCCGGGCCGCGCCCCCGCAGCCCTTCGATGCGGCCCAATTCCTCCGAGGCCGCGGAGAAGTCCAGGGCTCCCGCGACGAGGGAGCGGGCCAGGGCCTCGACCAGGGCCACGCGCTCGAGGTGCATTGCGCGCCGCTTGATGCGCCGCACGATCGAATGGACTCTCCCGTCCAGGCCGCCGAAGGAGACGGTGATTCCGGTGGGAGTCGCGTAGCATTCGGCCTCCGCGCCGCCGAGGGCCCCCGCCGCGGCCACGGCCGCCTCCTCGGAGCGGTAGGTCTCGCCCCCGCTCTCGAGCATCACCCGCGCGATGTCGGCCGCGAAGAGCAAGGCTTCGTCGGGATCGATCGGAGCGTCTCCCCTGTCCATGGACCAATCGTCGCCGCTAACGGCCCCTTAGTCAATAACGGCGGCGGGCCGGGGGAAGCCGACGCGCCCGTCGAGCCCCGGCTCGCCGTCGATAGGCGACCCCGGGAATATATGATAAAGTGCATGCGGGAGGAGACCCTCGGCCGCGGGCGGAACGAGCGTCCATCCTAATGCCTGCGCCATTTTCTGCCGAGGTAGTATTCAATGAATCTCGCAACCGTACTCGGAATACCGGTCGGGCTGGGACTTCTCCTCGTCGCCTTCATGATCGAGGGCGGCAACCCGGCGAGCCTCATCCTCCCATCTCCACTGATCATAATATTCGGCGGCACCTTCGGCGCCTTGCTGACCGCCTTCGACCTTAGCGATGTGCTGTCCATTCCCAAGCTCATCGGCGACGCCATGAGAATGCCCCCGACAAAGGAGAAGGACCTGGCTCTGCGCTTCGTCGCCCTGGCCGAGAAGTCGCGCCGCGACGGCCTGTTGTCCCTCGAGGAGGACATGCAGTCGCTCGACGCCAAGGAGGATCCCCTGCTCAAGAAGGGGCTGCGCTACGTCATTGACGGCACCGACTCCGAGGCGCTTCGCGAGCTGCTCGAGAACGACGTCGCGATATTCGAGAAGCACCGCAAGCATCAGGCCGAGCTCTTCGAGGCCGCAGGCGGCTTCTCGCCGACGATGGGCATCATCGGCACGGTCCTCGGCCTGATCATCGTCCTATCCAACCTGTCCGAGCCCGACAAGCTCGGTTCCCACATAGCCGTGGCCTTCATCGCCACCCTCATCGGCATCGCGATGGCCAACCTCGTCTGGCTGCCTCTGGCCCTCAAGCTCAAGCTCGTCCTCTCCAAGGAGAAGAACACGAAGGAGATGATCATCGCGGGCGTCCTGGCGATCCAGCAGGGCGAGAGCCCGAAGCTCGTCGGGGACAAGCTCGCCGCCTTCGTCTCCGAGGGCGAGCGCAGCGCCCTCGAGTCCTTCAACGAGGAATAGCGGATGGCGCAGAAAGGACCGGCGAAGCCTCGGAAAAAGAAAGAAGAGCCGGAGAAGCCGCAGAACGCGGAGCGCTGGCTCCTCACCTACTCCGACATGATCACCCTGCTCATGGTCCTCTTCGTCGTCCTCTACGCCGAGTCGAAGGTCGAGGTGACCAAGTTCAACGCCCTCGCCGAGTCCCTGTCGAGCGCCTTCAACATGCCGGGGGTACAGGCGCAGGAGGGCCAGGGCGGCCATTCGACCTCCCCGACCGAGGCGACGCTCACGCCCCCGCCCGGCACGGGCCTCTCGCCGAAGCGCTCGCCCAAACGCGACCCCTTCCAGGAGAAGGCGCTCTCGACCCTGTCCACCGAGATCAAGACCGGATCCATCCGCGTCTACACCGAGGCTCGGGGCATCGTCCTCGCCCTCGCCGGGGATACTTTCTTCAAGGTGGGCTCGGCCGACCTGGAGGAAGGGACGATCGCCACGCTCTCGAAGGTGGCCGAGCTCCTGCGCGGCCTTCCCAACCCCATCTCGATCGAAGGCTATACCGACGACACTCCGCTCGCGCGGGGCGGTACGTACGACTCCAACCTCATGCTCTCGGCCGCGCGGGCCGTATCGGTGACCGAGGCCCTCCAGCTGCTCGACGTCCCCAAGGAGCGCCTGTCGGCGACCGGCTACGGCGACACGAAGCCGGCTCGCCCCAACGATACGCCCGAGGGCAGGGCCTACAACCGGCGAGTCGAGATACTCATCAGATTCGACGCCGAGAGCTAGTCGCCGGCGGCCTCGTCGCGACACAGGCAATCCCCGCCCGCCTTCGCTGCGGAGGCGAGATGGGCCTCGATATCCTGCGCGTCCCAGGGGTAGCAGACCCACCGATCCTCGATCTCCTGGCCGGCGAAATAGCGCTTCACCTCTGCGGGGATCACGCCCTGCTTGGCCTTGAGCTTGTTGTGCAGGACCGCGACCGCTATCTCCGCCGGCTTGTGGCGCAAGAGCTCGCGAATACAGTACTCGAGGGTCGTCCTCGAATCGTCCACCTCGTCGACTAGGAGGATGCGCTTCCCCGAGAGCTTCTTCTCGGCCTCCTCGATCCATTGCACCATTCGCGGGAGCTCGATGGGCTTGTCATCGGCGTCGTAATAGGCTACCCCGACGGCCAGGATCGGCTTGCCCAGGAAGGTGCGCATGATGCGCGCGGGGATGAAGCCCCCGGATCCGATCGCGACGATGACGTCGGGCTCGAAGCCCGAGGCCTTGACTCGCACCGCGATGGCGAGGGAGGTCTTGTGTATGTCCTCGTAAGTGAAGAAGTACTTCTCCATGGACGGATACTAATTGCCCCGTCGACCTTAGGCAAGGTGGGGGAGCGCCAAAGCGGCCGGCGCCATCGGCCTATCCGGCCAGGTTCTTCGCGAAGAAGGCCAGGAGCCGCTGATAGGAATCGCGGACCGCCGCCTCGTTGTACGACGCTCCGTCGTCGTTGAAGAAGGCGTGTCCGGCACCCTCGTAGACGTAGTGCTCGTAGGACTTCCCGGCCGCGCTCATCGCGGCCTGGAACGCGGGGATGCCGGCGTTCACGCGCTGGTCCTTGGCGCCGTAGAAGGCGATGACGGGGCAATTGATGCGCGCGATCTTTTCAGCGGCCGGGGCATTGCCGTAGAACACTGCAGCGGCCGAGAGCTCATCTTCCTCGCAGGCCAGGAGCGCCGACATCCCCCCGCCCATGCAGAAGCCGACGCAGGCGACCTTCTGTCCCTTGGTTTCGGCCCTCTCGTCGCGCAGGTGGCGGAAGGCCGATCTCAAGAGGGGCATCAGCGAATCGGCTCGGCCGGGACCGGCGAAGGTAAAGACTTGACCGAAGGTCTCGCCTATCCTGAGCCTCTCCGGCTCCGGGAGCTTCGCCAAGGCCGCTTCCCTGGTCGCGGGATCGAACATCGTACCCGGCGGCAGTTTGGCCGAGTATCCGAAGGCCTCGGCGACCCTGTCCGCCGACAGTGCGGGCGGCCGCTCTCCGCCAACGGCGAAGAGATCGGGCGCCAGGGCCGCGTAGCCGGCCGCGGCGATGCGGCGCGTCACGTCCTCGATCTGCCGGTTGACGCCGCCGATCTCCTGGATGACCAGGACTCCCGGCAGGGGGCCCGTAGCCCTCTCGGGCCTCGCGAAGTAGCCCGTTCCATTCCCGTAGCGGATCCATTCACCTTTGATTGCCATCTTCCCCCCTAGTCCTTGACGACTTCCATGAGCGCCTCGCAAAGAGTATTGCGACTTCGCTCGATGATCAAATCCCGCGCGTCGCCCTTCTCGAGCCTCGCCACCGTAGGCTCGACGTAAGCCTTGACGCGAGCGGATAAGTTTCGGTACATCGCCTTCTTGATCCCTGGATCCGCGCCGACGAGGGCCGTGATCAGATCGCGGCCGCTTATATTCCTCAAAATGCGCTGAATCGACTCGTCGTCCAGCTCGGCGAAAGAGGAAAAATCCGGAACGAAGGCCGGATCGACGGTCCTGCGCAGGGTGATCTTCCCCTCGGCGACATCCAATTCGACCTCATCCGAGAATCGCACCTGCTTAAGGATAGCCTGGGGAATCCTGATCCCCTTGGAATTGCCGATATCGACAATAGGGACACGCATGTACCCTCCAAGTTACGTGGGCACATTATAACTACTATGTGTTCACTAAAATGTCAACAATATTAAAAAGCGCCCCCTGATTTCGCGCTTGACTCTAACGTTACGTCATACTTTATCTTTTGCATCGAGGAGAGAGAGATCGTGGCCTATACGATAAAGAAACTTGCGGAGATGGCGGGGGTCAGCGTGCGCACGCTCCATCACTATGATGCCATCGGCCTCGTGAAACCCGGGACCCGAAGCGCTTCGGGTTACCGGCTTTACGGGGAAAGCGAGCTCCTGCGCCTTCAGCAGGTCCTCTTCTATCGCGAGCTCGATATGGGCCTGGAGGAGATCGGCCGAATCCTCGACGAACCGGGCTTCGAGCCTGTCGGAGCGCTCGAGACGCAAAAGCGCCTCTTGGCGGCCCGCGCGGAGCGCATGGCCCGGCTTATGGACACTATCGACCGGACGATCGGTCGGCTCAAGGGAGAGACTATGCTGAGAGATGAAGAGCTTTACGCCGGATTCGCGAAAGAAGAGGTCGCGACGATCAAAAAAGAGGCCCAGGAACGCTGGGGCGCGAGCGAGGCCTACGCCCAGAGCCAGGCGAGACTGGCGCGAATGACGAAGGCCGAATGGTCCAAGGTGACGGCCGAGGGAAAGGCGATAGATGAAGCGGTCGCCTCGGCCATGGCTCGGGGGGAAGCGCCGGGCTCGGGCGAGGTGCAGGCGCTCATGGCTCGGAAGTACGGGCACCTGCGATCGTTCTACGAGCCGACGCCCGAAATGTTCGCGGGCCTCGGGCGCATGTACCTCGAGGACGAGCGATTCAGGGCCCGCTACGAAGCTATCGCCCCGGGCCTCGCCGACTATCTGCGGTCGGCCATGGAGGCCTACGCGGAACGGATTTAGGGTCCTCGTCGGTCTTTACGCGGCGAGTCCCATACCTTAAAGTGAAATGCATGAAAAATACAGGCTTCGCGCGGGAGGTCCCCGGATGAAAGTCAGGGGGGCCCTCTCGCAGATGCTGAAAAAAAGCCTCTACGAATCCCTCAACGCGGATATGCTCGAGCGGGTGGCGCAGGACGTGATCCCCGACTACGACCTCCGCCGCCGGACGGGCTTCCCGCCGAATATCCCGATGCAGGGACAGACCGCGGCCTCCCGCATCGTCGACGATATCGTCGAAGAGGATCTCTTGCTCCACTTCGTCGAGCGGCTCGCCATCCTGGACAAAGAAGGCTTCATGGGCCGCTCCTACAGAATCGGCGGCCTACGCGAGATCTTCAAGGCCATCGGGGCCGAGGGCTTTCTCTGGGACTCCGAGACCGGCCGATTCATGGAGGACCCCCGGATAAGGCGCAGTCAGAACTGGGGGCGCATCCTCCACGGCGAAGAGCTCCGCTTCTCCCTCCTCCGCGTCGACGTCGCGAAGAATTCGCATATCGTCAAGGTGCACGGCGAGACCGCGGCTCGGGGAGCCTACGACGACCTGCGAGCCATGATAGCCCGCTGCGCCGAGAGGCGCTCCGGCCGGGTATGGAGCTGGGAGGGCGACGGGGCCCTCGCCGCCTTCCTCTTCGGCCATTCCACGACATCGTCGGTCCTCGCGGGGATGGCCCTCCTCCACGAGCTCTTCATCTACAACAGGGCCTACAATCGCATCGGCGAGCCGGTACGCGTGCGGGCGGCGGTGCATACGGGACCCATTCGCTACCTTCCCGACATTGGGGAGATACTCAAGCAGGAGACCTGCCGGGAAGTCTTCGAGTCCGAGTCCCGGTGGACTCCGCCCGACAGCCTCTCGATCAGTCCAGCGGTCGCGGGCACCCTGGACCGCGTCATCCTCGACCGCTTCAGCCCGAGCCTCGAGTCCGGCTCGCGCGCCCTCATCTATTCGGTGGGCCTGGGCGCCGGATGAATATCCTCATATGCGCAGCCGACCCGGCGGACAAGGCCCTCTCCGCCTTCGCCTCCCGCTCGTTCCCGTCGGGTACGGCCCGCGAGATCGTCGCCGATGCCGTCTTCTCGCGGGTTTGCAGGAAAAAGGCGCCGGGCGCCTTCGTGTACTTCGATGCGGGGCTCGGAAGCGATCGCGTGATCGAGCTGGCTTCCAAGCTCGATAGCCTGGACTGCCGCGGTTGGGGCGTGCTCGACCGACGCGGCGAGTCGACGGATCCCGCGGCCTATTTCTTCGCCGGCGCCTGCGACTACGTCGGGGCGGCTCTGTTCAAATCGGGCTTCGGCCCGGGCCGTTTCGACGATGCCCTCGCGTTCGCCGGCGTCCCCGAGGGAGGCGGCGAGACGGAGCCGATCGCTGCCGGTCCGGGAGGGCGGGGATCCTTCCCCGGATGGCCGGCCCTGGAGGAAGGGACGGATATCGCCGTCCGCTTCTGCTACGCGGCAATCGGCAACCAGAAGAACCTCCTGGAGCGCATCGGGGAGAAGCGTTTGGACAAGCTCCGCGAGGACTTCGCCGCCTTCCTCGAGCCTTGGTCGAAGGAATGCGGCGGCATCGTCTGGATAAGGGATAACGCCGGCTGCCTCCTTCTCTTCCCGCCCCAGGACGAAGGAATGAATCCGGTGCTGGCGGCCTTCCGCCTCCTCCTCGATCGCGCCCTGATCGGCTACGAGGTCTTCAAGCTCGAGGTGCCGCTGAGCTTCCGCTTCGCCTTCCACGCTGGGCGTACCACCTGGCAGAGGCCAGGCGCGACGGGGAAAATAGTCTCGGAGGACGTCAATTTCGCGTTCCACCTCGGCGGCAAGGCGGCCGGCGACGGCTATATCGTCTCTTCCTCCGACGCCGAGAAGGCCGTGCCCTCGAGTCTCCGCGATCTCTTCTCGGCGGCGGGAGACTTCGAGGGCCGATCCCTCATCGCCTCGCGACGATTCAAGGACTGAAGCCCTGGAGGGATAGCCGAGGCGACTGGCGGGTTTCCGCGAATTAGGGTATATTTATCGCATGGTCAACGATACCGAACTCGTCTCCGCGAACATCTCGGAGATGTCGAGGGCGCTCTCGAACTCCGATCCCGCGCTCATCGAGGAATTCCTCTACAGCCTCTTCACCGCATCCGAGGCGGATGAGATAGCCAAGCGCTGGGCCCTGGTCAAGCAGATTGCGAACGGCAGACCCCAGCGGGAGATCGCCAAGGATCTCGGCCTGTCCCTCTGCAAGATCACGAGGGGCTCCCGCGAGCTCAAGAAGGAATCCTCCGCGTTCAAGAGGATGCTGGGCCTCGCGGGCATAGACGTTCCAGGGACGATCCAGAGACGGCGGGCAGTTCCCCGACCGCGGGCGGAAAAGCTCGGCGCCTGAGCCTTCGCCTCAGTCCAGGACCGAGGCCTTGACGAGCACGATGTCCTCCCTGGGTACGTCCGAGTGGGGGGGCCTTCTTCCGGTGGGCGCGCCCGCCATCCCATCGACGATATCCATCCCCTCGACCACCCGCGCGAATGCGCAATAGCCGGCGCCGGCGGGGCCCCTGCCGGTAAAATCGAGGCTCCTATTGTCCGACAGATTGATGTAGAACTGGCTCGTCGCGCTGTCGGGGTCAGAGGTCCTCGCCATGGCGAGGGTGCCCCGCTTGTTGGCAGGCGCTTTGGCCGCCTCGTTGACGATCGGATCCCGCGTTTCCTTCTGCTTGAGCCCCGGGAGCATTCCCCCTCCCTGGACTACGAAGCCCGGTATGATCCGGTGGAAGATCGTCCCATCGTAGAATCCGGAGTTCACGTACGCGAGGAAATTCTTCGCGGTTATCGGGCATTCAGCCTCGAAAAGCTCGATGGTAATCCCGCCCATGCTCGTCTCGAATCGTACCTTAGCCACTGCCATCTGACCCTCCGCGGCATTCTCTCTCATACGACAGGAAATTAGAAGCGGGCTGCGCCGCCTGGATCCATTATCAAGCATGTCAAATTAACTTGACTCCCATGTCAAGTCATCCATACATTGAAATTGTGGAATATAAGACGGTCGGCAACAACCTGCGCGGCTTTCGCCTCGGAGCGGGCCTCACGCAGGAAGAGGTCGCCAGGTCGATCGGCGTGACGCGGCAGACCGTGATCGCGATGGAGAAGGGCAATTACGTGCCGTCCGTCCTTCTCGCGCTCATGACCGCGAAGCTCTTCGGCCGCTCGGTGGAGGAGCTGTTCTATGTTATCGAACCTCGCTGAGATCCTCGTATCGCTCGCCTTCGTGATCCTCCTGGCGCTCAAGCTCGATCCCCTGGACCTCATCATGCCGAATAAAGTGCAGATGAGCATCCTAGCCCTCCTCGTGGCGGCGGCGGGCCTGTACGCCGGCATCCTATTCCGACAGAAGGCGCGCGACGAGCGCGAGGCGCTCCACCTGTACCGCGCGAGCCGCTTCGCCTATGTGGCTGGAGTGGCTCTCTTGGTCCTGGCGATCGCGGTCCAATCCTTTCGGGGGGGCGCCGATCCGTGGCTCTTCTACATCTTGGCCGGGATGGTGATCGTCAAGCTGGCTATCCTCATATGGTCCCGAATCCGGAACTGATGCCGCCGCGCACGCGCCCGAGTTCGCCTTCGAGAAGGTCTCCGCGAACCTGTCCCGAGCGATTCGCGATCTCGGCGTCAGCTGGCCGGTAGTCCAGGACAACGATTACGCGCAATGGAACGCCTACCTGGTCGCGGAGCCGGCCGGCGGCGGCGGGAGCATCGCCGCCCAATTGGACGAAGCGCCTCTTGCCGACACTAACGACCTTCGCGGAGGAATCGTCAAACCGGATTCGAGCAGGCTCTATCACGTGGTCGCCCTCGGGGCTGGCGGCGCCCGCGTGCTCAAGCTGGACGTAAAAGGAATGATCAGGCTCTTCTCGTTCACGTTCGGATGATTCTTGGGCGCCCGAGGCGCCGGAGGGTAAGCATATGGTAAAGCGTTTGGCGATGGCGGCGACTTTGGCCGCCGCGATCATGATCGGGGCGTCCGGGGCGACCATGGCCGCGCCGACCGGCGTCGAGACCGCGCTCTTCGCGGGAGGCTGCTTCTGGAGCCTCGAATCGGCCTTCGACAAGACCTACGGGGTCATTTCCGCCGTCTCGGGCTATACCGGGGGCAAGACCCCGAACCCGACCTACGACGACTACGAGCGGAACGGCTACGTCGAGGCCGTCCTCGTGACCTTCGATACCTCGAGGATCAGCTACGAGCAGATCCTCGACCTGTACTGGCACCACACAGACCCGACCGATCCGGACGGCGCCTTCGTGGACCGGGGGCCTCAATACAGGCCCATCGTATTCTATCTGGACGAGACCCAAAAGGCGGCCGCGGAGGCCTCCAAGGCCGACCTCGCGGCATCGAAGGTTTTCGGCAAGCCGATCGTCGCGCCGATCAGTCCGGCTCCCCGCTTCTGGCCCGCCGAGGAGTACCATCAGCAATTCGCGCGCAGGAACCAGGCCTACTACGAGAATTACCGCGTCCATTCGGGCCGCGATCAGTTCTTCGCCCGGGTATGGGGAGCCGCCGCCCTCGCCGATCCCGGGGCCCCGCCTTCCGCGGTCAACGGTCATTACACGAAACCGTCCAAGGCCGCGCTTCAGAAGACTTTGACCTCGATGCAATTCGACATCACCCAGGCTGACGGTACCGAGCCTCCTTTCCACAACGAGTACTGGAACGATCATCGCGAAGGGCTCTACGTCGACGTGGTATCGGGCGAGCCGCTGTTCAGCTCCCGCGACAAATTCGAGTCGGGTACCGGCTGGCCCAGCTTCACGCGACCCCTCGTCCCCTCGAACGTATTTGTCAATACGGATACGAGCCTCGGCATGGTGCGCGACGAGGTGCGCAGCCGCTACGCCGACTCGCATCTCGGCCACGTCTTCGACGACGGTCCCCCTCCGACGGGACTCCGCTACTGCATGGACTCGGCGGCCCTGCGGCTGATACCCGTGGCGGACATGGAGCGCGAGGGCTACGGGAGCTTCCTGAAGTACTTCAAATGAGCCGGAGGCGGCCGCTGCTCCCGCGAGCGACGGTGTGCCGACCGCGCTCGGCGTCGCGCGTACGGCTTAGGGCCGCGCGGAGCCGGACCTCTCGAGGATCGCGCGCGCCGCAGCGACCGTATCGGAAAGGAGGCCGTCCAGCCCTTCGGCGGCCGCGGCGACTTGAGCGAAGGGGCCGTCGAGGCCAGGGCCGCCCCGGCCGGCCTTCATGCAGGCGAGCTCCACTGTCGCCGCCGCAGCGGCGATCGGATCCGCCCGCAGGGTGAGAGCGCTTCCCTTGAGCCCGTGGCAGAGCCGCTGCAGCGAGTCCGGATCGCGCTCCGCCATGGCCTTCGCGATCGCGTCGCGGCGTCCGTCGGCCTCTTCGATGAAATAGCCCAGGAGCTCGCGCATGAAGGCGGCATCCCCGTCGAGCCGCCCGAGGAGGGCGTCCTCGTCCACGAGCGGAGTCCCGGGCGCGAGCGGGGGCTCGCGGCTCTCCGTCGCGTCGACTCGCGATGCCTGCACCGAGGCCGCGGCCCGGGGACCCAAGTCGCGGGAGCTCTCCGCGATTCTGTGAAGGAGCTTGTTGAGGGCTGCGGGGTCGAGCGGCTTGGCGAGACAGTCGGCCATCCCCTCGGAAGCGCAGGCGGCCCTGATGCCCGATTCGACGCGGGCCGTCATCGCCGCGATCTGGGGCTCTCCGCCCTGCTTTCCCGACGCCCGTGACCGCATGAGCCTGCAAGCCTCGAAGCCATCCATGTCCGGCAGACCGAGATCGAGGAGGACGAGGTCGAACTCGCCCTCGCCGAGCAGATCGATTGCGCCGGCGCCCGTGCCGGCGGAGACTACGAAGTGCCCTTGGCGCTCGAGGTAGCGCCTCGCGACGGCGCCATTGATCGGGTCGTCGTCGACGACCAGGACGCGGAGAGCCTTCCCGCTCTCTGTCTCGGCCTTTGGCGCGGACCGCAGCTTCGATTCCTCGCTCGGCTCGAAGCGCGCGGTAAAGGAAAAGACGCTCCCCTTGCCCACGATCGACTTCGCCTCGATCTCGCCTCCGAACAGGCCGACGAGCCTCTTGCTGATCGAGAGGCCGAGGCCCGTCCCGCCGAATCGCCGCCCCACGCTCGGGTCGGCCTGCGAGAATTCCTGGAATAGTCTGGGCATCTGCTCGGGCGCGATGCCCATTCCGGAGTCGCGAACGGTCGTGAGCACGCGGATGGGCCGCGGGTCGTTGTCAGCCTCGCGGGGCTCCGGCGCCGAGATGCTCACCGTCACCGCGCCTCGCTCCGTGAACTTCACGGCGTTGCTGACGAGGTTCATGAGGACTTGACCGTAGCGAAGGGGGTCGCCCTTGACGTATCTCGGCGTCCCCTCCTCGACCGCGATATCCAGGAATATCCCCTTCTTCTCGACTGCCGGCCTGAACGACTTGAGGAGGGACGAGGCCCTCTCGTGCAGATCGAAGTCGACGCGCTCGAGCTCCATCCTGCCCGCCTCGATCTTGGAAAAGTCGAGCAGGTCGTTGACGAGCCCGAGGAGGATCCTGCCCGAAGAGAGGATCACCTCGAGGTCGTCCCTCAGGTCGGGCGGCGGGCCGGCGCGGAGGTCCAGGTCGGCGAGACCGATGATCGCGTTCAGGGGATTGCGGAGCTCGTGGCTCACGGTCGCGACGAAGGCGCTCTTGGCGGAGCTGGAAGCGTCGGCCCGGGCCCTCGCCTCCTCGATCTCGCGCCTCGCCTTCACTTGGGCGGTGACGTCGCGGAAAAGGTAGACCCTGCCTTTCCATATCTTGCCGTTCCGCTTCACTTCATGGCAGGTGATCTGGTAATCGACGCCGTCGAAGCTCCAGTCCCTCGCGTCGCCCTCGTTTTCCGCGCCCGCGAGGACTGGGAAGACTTCCGCGATGGGCCGTCCCTCGAACGCGTCGATCATGGGCGAGACGCGCTTCGTCTCCTCGTTCGAGCCGACGACCAGGCCGCCGGCATCGACCACGACGAGGGGCGAGTCGATCGACTCGAGGAGCGCGCTCTTGGCATAGGGCAGGGCGTCCAGGATATCGAAGCGCCTCAGCGCGATCGCGATGAGGATGCCCGAGAAGGCGTAGGCAATCGGAGTCGGGTCGAAGCCCGTCCTTCGGAAGAGGAAGAGGACGAATACGGCGTTCGTCACGCAAGGCAGTATCAGGAGTACGGCCAAGTACCTCAATCCGCGCGCGACGATTCCGCGAGAGCGGAGACAGACCCTGACGATGATCACGAGGGCTACGAATACGGTCAGGTAGGCGTACGCGATGAAGGCCCAGAATCCCCAGGCTCCTATCGGGTTTATAGGCAGCGACATGGGCGCGTTGCCCAGCCAGAATAAATGATGGACATCGTCGGATGCGACGAGCCCGAGGACGGCGAAGCCCGGGACGAATAGCAGCGGGATCTCGATGCCCTTGACCGGCGCCTTCGCCAAGGCCCTGGCGACCATGTAATAGGCCGCGGGCAGGAAGGCGATCCCCATGTATTGCAGCTTGAGCGCCTCGAGCTGATCCGTTGGCGAGGTAACTTCCCATTGGACCAGCCTGAAGAGACTCCAGACGAATATCGTCGCCTGGCAGAAGGCGAAGCTGCGAGACAGGGCCCTCCTGGTCCCGAACCACGAATGCGCTCCGAGGAGGAGCGAAATGACTGCGCACACGATCATGGCGGCCGCGTACGGATGCAGGGAAAGGCCGAGCCTCATAAGGTTATTATAATGGATTTCCCCACCGCGCCCAGGCCGCGGATCTAGGAAACGATTCGGAGGCTCGAGTCGGATCGCCCCGCGCGGCTCATGATCCGGGTGCCGAGGGTCTTGACCAGATGCAGGTCGGCGGCCCGGAGGAAGAGCATGGATATCGTCCTACCTGACCAGATGGACCTCGTCCGCGCTCTCGATGAAGCAGCAGCCCTCGCGGTAGTCGATCACGCGCACCTTGGCGCCGCGCGCGAATGCCTGGGCGGAATCCATCGCCCGCGCCCTGAGCGACAGGGGCTTCGCCCCCCGTCTTCTCAGCTCGGCTTTCCCTTCCATGCCGGGAGCGATGGGCTCGGTGACTATGGCCTCCTCGAGCAGGAAGGCCTCGGGCGAGGGAGAAGCCTGCTTCGAGCCCGCGCGAAGCGCTCGGACCGAGAATACGACCGCTAGCCCCGCGGCGAGGGCGATAATGACGATGTACAGTGCGGACATGGCTCTTGGCCTGATTATACGAATACCTACCATAATATGTCCACAGCTTTCGCATGCGGGGAAGCCTTAATCCTAGGCCTCGGCCTCGGAGGCCGATTGCCTCCTCACCTCCACGAACATGCGCCTGCCGTAGAGGATCCCCACGAATCCGGTCAGGGCGTCCGAGAGCGGGCCGGCCCACAGCACTCCGTCGAATCCGAAAAGCGGAGGCAGGACGACCATCCCGGCGATGAAGCTGAAGCAGCGCAGCGTCATCGCCGTGGCCGCCGGCATGGCCCGGCCGGTCGATTGGAAATAGGAGACGGGCCCGAGCTCGAGCGGAATCAAAATGAAGGCGCAGGCGAATATGCGCAATGATCGCGCCCCGAGCGCGGAAAGCGACGCGTCGCCCGAGAATAGGCGCACGAAGAAGACGGGCGCGGCTACCATCGCGATTTCGGAGAGGGCCGCGAAGGCGAGAGTCCAGGCGAAAGTCAGGGCGCTGATCCGCCCTATCCGACGCCACTTGCCGGCCCCGAAGTTGAAGCCCCATAGCGGTTGCGCCCCGGTGATAATGCCGAAGAGAGGGAATCCGAGGAATTGGGCGACGGTGACGATGATCCCCACAACCGCGAGGCCGAGCTCGCCGCCATAGGGGCGGACGGCCATGTTGGCGACCACGAACGTGCCGCAGGTAAGGAGCTGAAAGAGGAAGAGGGGAGTTCCGACCCGCATTAGGCTCGCGGTCATCCTAGCCTCGGGGAGGAGGTAGCGGATCCGGATCCTCAGGACGCTCTTCTTCTGAAGCACGTAGCCAAGAGTGAGCGCCAGCGAGAAAGTCCAGGAGATGGCGACCGCGAGCCCGGCTCCGCCGACGCCGAGTCCCAGGGCGAAGATGAAGATCGGGGCGAGCACGGCGTTTACCAGGGTGCCGGCGAACTGGACCACGAAGCTCGCCTTCGGCCTGCCCCCCGCCGCGAGGGAGGATCCGGCCGCCATCGCGGCGGCCTGGCCGGGCGAGCCGAGCAGGATCCAGCCCGTGTAGGCCCTCGCTCCCGCCATCGTGGCTCCCGTCGCCCCGAATGCGCGGAGGACGGGCTCCGAGGCGAGCCAGATTACCGCCGAAGCTATGGCCGCGAGGATGAAGGCCGCGCCGATCGCCCGCGAGACGTATTCTTCGGCCTTTGCCCTATCGCCCGTGCCTATCGTAACGGAAGCGAGGGTCCTCGCGCCCGTCTGGAAGAGCACTCCGATCGCCAGGCTGCCTATCATGATCGGCCAGGCGGCCGTCACCGCCGCGATGCCGTTGACTCCCGTGCCTTGGCCGATGAATATCCTGTCTACGACATTGTAAAGCGAGGATACGAGCAGGCCGCCGATCGCGGGAATGCTGAATTCCGCCAAGAGGCGACCCACGGGCCGCGTGCCCATCGTTTCGGTACTATCCATGGGGACTTCAGTATACCGCCCGCAAAGCGACGCAACTATGCCGGGATCGGCCGGCTCTTATGAACAAACGATGAAATAAGCTCCGCCGCCGGCGATTTCTCCTCCCCGATTTTCGATTTGGGCTCGAATGATCAGGTTGTCCGTGCCGACGAGGCGAGGGAGCTCAAGGGGCGACGACTCACGACCGGCGGGGCCTGGGCGGCCGCGGCGCGCGCGTCCGGGGATCTTCCCCTCTCGCGCTTTAGGCCTGATGCCGCGCGGCTCCGTTTTTAGTACTATTTGACCATGGAATATAGAAGACTCGGAAGCGCGGGGCTCAAGGTCTCCGCA
The DNA here is from genome assembly GCA_964404145.1 of uncultured Treponemataceae bacterium. GTDB lineage: Bacteria > Spirochaetota > Spirochaetia > Treponematales > Rectinemataceae > UBA1306. The sequence continues at coordinate 204,094 of CAYOIX010000002.1, read as the reverse complement.
TTGTCTCTCGGCTCATGGGTCACCTACGGCCCGCAGGTGAACACAGAATCGGCCGCCGCGCTGATGAAGGCGGCCTACGACAGGGGCGTCAACTTCTTCGACAACGCCGAGGCCTACGCGGCCGGCAAGTCGGAGGAGATCATGGGCGCGGCCCTCCGCAGGCTCGGTCTCAGGCGGGAAAGCTACATCGTCTCGAGCAAGTTCTTCTGGGGCCTCAACGACGGCCCGAACCAGAAGAACACCCTCAACCGCAAGTACCTCATGCAGGCGGTCGATGGCTCTCTCAAGCGCTTCGGCTTCGACTTCATCGACCTCGTTTTCTGCCATAGGCCGGACCCAGAGACGCCCGTCGAAGAGGTGGTATGGGCGATGAGCGACATAGTCGCCTCGGGCAAGGCTCTCTACTGGGGAACTTCGATGTGGAGCGCGGACCAGATCCGCGAAGCCTGGGAGATCGCGGACAGGCGAGGCCTCCGCAAGCCGCAGATGGAGCAGCCGCAGTACAATCTCCTCGACAGGACCAAGGTCGAGGCCGAGTTCGAAAGGCTCTACGACGGTATCGGCCTGGGCCTGACCACCTGGAGCCCGCTCGCCTCGGGAGTGCTTTCCGGCAAGTACGCGAAAGGCGTCCCCGAGCGAACGCGGCTCTCCCTCCCCGGCTACGAAGGGCTCAAGGGCAAGGTCCTCAAGCCCGAATCCGTCAAGGCGGCGAACGACCTCAAGGAGCTCGCGGCCGGTATCGGCGCCACGGCATCCCAGCTCGCGATCGCCTGGTGCGCGCGCAACAAGCGCGTCAGCACGGTCATCACGGGAGCGAGCAGGCTCGAGCAGCTCGAGGAGAACCTGAAGGCCATCGATTTCCTTCCCAAGCTCACCCCGGATTTCCTCGCCCGCGTCGACGCCGCGGTCGAGCCCGCCATGGGCTTCGTCGCGGACTGAAAGCACCTTGCTAAGTACCATGGCCCGAGCGTAGGCTCGGTTCATGGAACTCGATTTATCCGTAGAGTGGCGCCTCGTCCGTCCCCGTGGCGGCTTTCGTCCCGGAGGGCCCGAGGAGTTCGCGGCTTCCGAACTGGCCTCCATCCTCGCAAGGATGGGCTGCAGAGCCCCGGTCCCCGGCGACGGAGGCGCTTCGGCGAAGGTCATGATCCTGGAAGCCGGATCGGCGCCCCGCGCCCGGGGCCCCGGAGGCAGGCGCCGCGCTCCCGGCTTTTCGTGGAGCGCGACCGCGGACCGCGTGGAGATTCGCGGCGAGGAAGGGGGAGGGCTCCTCCGAGGTGTCTATGATTTCCTCGAGGCGCTCGGGGCGAGATGGGTAGCGCCGGGCGATGGAGGCGAGCGCCTGCCGCGAGGTCCCCAATTGAGCATCGCGGAACCGATGTCGATTGGATCCGGGCTTTCGTCCCGCAGCAGCGATGACGACGCCCTTCCGGCGACGCTCATCCTCGGCCATGGCGCATACCTCGAGCGCTGGGAGGACTACCTGCTCTGGGCGGCGCGAGCGGGCTACGCCTCGGTCTTCATCCATACTACCTCCGATGCCCTCGCCATGGGCGCCGCGCCCGAGAGTCTGTACGAGACGCTCCGCCCTTCCGTCGCCGAGGCCGCGCGCCGCCTCGGCCTCGGCCTCGAGCTGGGGGGGCATGGCCTCTCGGCCCTCGTCCCGCGATCGCTTTTCAAGGATGAGCCGGAGCTTTTCCGCGAGCGCGGCGGCGAGCGCCTGAGCGACCGCAACTTCTGCCCCTCGAGCGACAGGGCCCTGGCTATCGCGTCGGAGGCCTTCGCCGCCCGCGCGGCGGCCCATCCGGAGATATCGGTATTCCACGCATGGCCCGACGACCTCCCCGGAGGAGGATGGTGTTCCTGCGCCGCTTGCGCCTCCCTCTCTCCAGCGGCCCAGTCTCTCAAAGCCGCGCGCGCGCTCGCCGACGCCCTGGCCGGCGCGCGCCCCGACGCGGCGATTTCCTTCCTCGCCTATCACGATACCGAGGGCATAGAGACGGTCCTCGAGCGGCCGAATGAAGGCGGGAACGCTCTCCCGCCCAACCTCGAGCTCCTCTGGGCCCCGCGCCTGCGTTCCTGGGGCTCCGCCTTGAACGACGCCCGCAATGGCCTGAACGCGGCCTCCCTAGCCGCCTTCCGCAGGACGGCCCAGGCCTGGCGCGCCTCGGGCGGGGGCAGGGTCGCCGTATTCGAGTACTGGGAGGACGCATTCCTCTTCAAGGCGGCGGTACCGCCCCTGGCCACTGTCATCGAGGGCGATCTCGAGGCCTACGGCCAGTGCGCGGACGCGGTAGGCATCCTCTGCACCGGCGGCCGCCTCCCTCTAGCGCCGAGGCCGAACGTCTACCTTTTGCCGCGCCTCGCGGCTTCGCGATCCGCGTCCTCGCGGACCGGCGCGCCGGCCCTCCTCGCCGATTGGGCGGGCGCATGCTATGGACCTGCCGCCGCCCCGATGCTGGAATACTGGCGCGAGCTCGATTCGGCCTGGGTCATCGATCTCGACATCGAAGAGGGCGAGACCGCCGTGCATATGCCCGAATCCCTTTCCCGCTGCGCTTCCGACCCTCCCGCCGATTGGGGCGATCCCTGGAAGGCGGGACCGGAGCGGCTCGCCCTGAGGCGGAGTCTCTGCGAGGAGCTTTTCGATCATCTCCGCCTCGCCGAAGCGAAGCTCGCCGAAGCCGCGTCGGAGCTCTCGGCCGCTGGGCTCTCCGGGAAGCGGGAGTTGCCGGCCGAGACGACGCTCTCGGGGGCCAAGGAGGCCGTCGCCGGCGAAGCCCTGGAGTACGCCATCTCCGGCTCCGTCCTCGAACTCGATTGCGCCAGGCTCTCCGCCTATCACGAGCTCGCCTCCGGCGACGGGCGGGCGGCCGCAGACATAGCGAATTTGGCTCTATCCGCCTCGAGCGCGGTCCGTAAGGCCGTAACGCGCCTCGCGGATCCCAGGGCCCGACGCGAAATGCGGCTCTTGATCGAGATTTTCTACGATCTCGGGCTTAGAAAGATCCGGCGCGCCAACGCGAGGAGCGGCCTCAGGCGCCTCCTGGACCTTTGGTACACCACCGCGAGGGCCTTCCTGGCCGCCCTGCCGGTGAGGCGCGCCTACGAGGCGAAGGGTATTGCGGGCTCGCGTCGCAGGCGTTAGGTTAAGACCACCATGGAAAGCGGCGTCCTCGGCAAGAAAATATTCTTCCTCTATCCTCCGCCGGTACTAACCGAAGTGGTGGACGAGCTCGCGAAGCAGGAGTTCGAAGTCTACTTCTCGCGCGACCACGAGAAGCTCAGGCGCGCCATCGCCTCATTCCCCGACGCCATCCTCTTCGTCAATCTCGACGACGGCCTCGACGAGGCAGGATGGCTTTCCTTCGTGCAGTCCATTCGCGCGGAGGCGCCGGCCGTGGGCGTCGGCGTCATCACTCTCAACGATGACCCCGAGCTCCGAGAGCACTATCTGATGAACGTGGAAGTCCAATGCGGCTTCGTCGTCCTCAAGATCGGGGCGGCCAAAACGGCCGAGATAATCGCCAAGACCCTGGAGGCCAACGAGGCGCGCGGACGCCGGAAATTCGTCCGCGCGCTATGCCCGCCCGGATCGGGCCAATGCGCAGTGGGCTACGAGGGAGCGACGCTCAGGGCCGAGCTCACGGACCTGAGCTCGGCCGGGATGGCGATCCGCCTCGAGGACGGCGCGAGCCTGAAAGTCGGCTCGGTGCTGCGCAGCATGTCCCTGACCATAAAGGGCCAGCGCCTCCCGGTCTCGGGCGTGGTCGTGGCCAAGCGCGGGGGAGAAGACGGATCCGAAAGTGTGCACGTCGTCATGTTCGACCCGAATTCGCTGGACGACGCGCGCAGGACCAAGCTCAAGACCCTCGTGTTTAGGCTGAACCAGGCAGCCATGGAATCGATCCTCGAGCGCGCGTAGCGCCGCGGCCTCAGCCCCCCAGCGCCGCCTTTACGGTCGCGATGGCCAGTCCGACGAGGCCGCCGACGACCGAGCCGTTCACGCGTATGTATTGAAGGTCGTTCCAGACCGAGGCCTCGATCCGCTCCACGAAAGCGCGCTCGTCCGTCGACCTCAGGAGCCCGGCGAGGTACTCGGTGACGCCCTCGACGATCCGACCCCGATCGATGACGCCGGCGATGAATGAGGCGACCAGGGCATTGAGCCGGGCGCGCAGGGGATCGTCCTTCGCGAGCCTGGCGGCCACGGCCTCCTCGGCCCGCAGGAGCGTGGGGATCAGGCGACCATCCTCTCCCGAGAGGTCCTCGCCGAGGCTGGAGAGGAGCTGCGCGGCGAAAAGCGCGAAGCCGCGGCGGAACTCGCCGCCCGCCAGGGCGCCGCGGAAAGCCATCGCCAGACCGCTGCGCTCGGGGGCGGCGCCTTGCCCCGGACCGGGGTTCCCGGGGGCGACCTTGGCCGCGTAGGCCGATAGCGAGGATAGGAGGAAGAGCCTGAACTCGTTCGTCTTGTCCGCCTTGATGTCCGAAAGCTCTTCCTGGATGCCCTCGAGGAATCGCTCGATGGTCCCCGACCCGATGAACAGGCCTTGCCAGCCTGCGTTGCGCTTGACGATCGGAGTGATTATGGCGACCAGAGTCCGGCGGTTCCGCGCGATCTCAGCGCGGGCGTACTCGGCGATCGCCTCCAGCGCCTTTTGGTCGAGGCGCTCCTTCCTCGCCCAGGCGAGGAGGGCCGAGACGGCCCCGGGCGCGTCGATTCGATCCGCTGCGAAGGCGAGGACATCGTCGACGAAACGGCGGAGCGCGGCGGTCTTCGCATCGTCCCCCCCGCCGTACGAGGAGAGGAGCTCGGCCGCCCGGGACTTCAGGAGGGAATGCAATTCCTCGCGCGTCCCGCCCCCCGTAAGCGCTTCCGCAGCCTTGGCCGCGTAATCGATCTTCCCGAGTTCCTCTTTGATCGCGTCCATACTGACGAACCCGGTCAGGAATCGCGGTATCGCCTCGGCTATCGCGTCCTTGTTCTTGGCGAGGATATTGGTGTGGGGAAGCCGTATGCCGAGGGGATCCTTGAAAAGGGCGGAGACCGCGAACCAATCGGCGAAGGCGCCCGCGAGGGATGCCTCGAAGAAGGCTTCCAGCAGGGCCTTGAGGCTGAGCTTCCCGAAGAGGCCGATAGAGGCGAAGGGCAGCCAGGGCTGGAACTCTACAGCGATGAAGCCCGCCAGGGCGGCGATGAGGAATATGCTCCCGAGCCGGTTCCGCGTCCCTCCTGTCATCGCCCCTCCTCGCAGCGCCGCCGCGCGCGAAAGATACCTAGATACCCCGATGGATGACAAGGGCGATCGCACCTTGCCTCCGGGCTCCGGACGAGGCATAGTCTTATGCGGAGGGAAGATGCCCGACAAAGAAGGCGAAACGGACATGGAGGAGCTCATCCGCCTCTCGGTCTTCTCGGCGATAGGCACGAGCATCGTCGCGGAGAACAGCATCCGGGGAGTCCTCGACCGCGTCATGGAGCACGTGGGATCCTTCTTCGGCCCCCTCAACTGGTCCCTCCTCCTGGTGGACTCCGGGAAGGGCGAGCTCGTGTTCGCCCGGGTGGTGGGACGCGCGGCCGGGGCCTTGACCGGCATGCGCCTGCGGCTCGACGAAGGGGTGGCCGGATGGGTGGCTCAGCGGGGCGTGAGCGCCGTCGTCGAGAATCCCGCCGAGGACCCGCGGTGGTCGAAGCGCCTCGATCTCCTGACCGGCTTCAAGACCGATTCCATAGTCGCCGTGCCCCTGCGCTCGGGGGATAAGGTCTTCGGCGTGATCGAGCTGCTCAACCGCCTGGACGGCCGGGCCTTCTCGGCGTACGATATGCGCGTGCTCTCCACCATCGCCGACTTCGCCGCGATCGCCGTGGAGAAGGCCTATTATCTCGCCGAGTCCCGTCGGGTCTCCGAGCGCGACCCCCTCACCGGGGCCCTCAATCGCCGCGGCCTGGACCGCGCGATCGACCGGGAGACTGCCAGGCGGGCTAGGTACGGGGGCGATCTGTCGATCGTGCTCGCCGACATCGACCGCTTCAAGGCGATCAACGACGGCTTCGGCCACGCCGCGGGGGACGAGGTCCTCAAGGCGGTCGCCCGGGCGCTCGCGGGGGCGATGCGCGGCGCCGACTCCCTCGCCCGATACGGCGGCGATGAATTCCTCATACTCATGCCGGCCACGGGCCCCGAGGACGCGGAGATCGCGCGCGCCAGGCTCCAGGAAGTGGTCGCGAAAGCGGGGGCGGCCCACGATCCGCCCTTCGCGGTCTCTCTGGGAGTCCACACCTCGGGACAGGCCGACTTCGACGAGCTCTTCCGGGAGTCGGACAGGGACCTCTACCGAAGGAAGGTCGGCCCCCTCGCGATCGGCGAGAATCTCCTCGCCGCGATAGACGACGAAGGGAAACCGTGATGCATGTCGACATTTTCACGTTGTGCGATTTCGCCCAGGAGAGCGGCGGCAAGCTCACGGTGGTGGGAGCCTTCGACACCGTCTTCGCGAGGCAGTTTCCCGCCGTCCACCCGTTCATGTGCCTCGCGATGCGGCTGCGGTTCTACATCCACGAGGAAGGCTCCCATCCCATGAAGATCGAATTCGCCGGCCCCGACGGCTCGGAGATCGTGCGCCCCATCGAGGGAGAGCTGACCGTCAGCGACTTCTCGGGCTCGTCGCGAGTGGTCCACAGCGTCTTCAACTTCGTGAGCACGCCCATAGGCCGCGAGGGCACCATCGGGATCACCCTGTCCGTGGATGGGCGCGAGGCGCTCACCTCCCCCCTCTACGTCCGCAAGACCTAACCGGCGGTGAGATCGTTCGCGATCCCTGGGAAAGCTGGTGGATCGTTCGCGATCCCTGGGAAAGCTGGTGGATCGCGCGCGATCCCCGGGAAAGCTCGGGGTTCGCGCGCGATCCCTCAATCAGCTGTGGGATCGCGCCTGAAGAAGAGCGCGAGCTGCTCGAATACCCGAGGGTATTCGGAGCGCAGCAGCGCGGGCTTCTCGTAGAAATACTCGCAGGCGACCGCGAAGAACTCGTCCGGCGACTCGGCGGCATAGGAATCGATTCGGGGCGACCGCCTCGCGCGCGCGGGTCCTCCCTTTCGGCGCGCGGGCCGCTCGAGGGACGAGCGGAGCGACTCGTAGGCCCCGCGAAAGGCGTCGCGCCAGGCGCCGTAATCCATGCCCCTGTGCAGGGGGGGGCATCCGTCGTAGGAGCCGTCCCTTCCGTCGAGTTTGTGCGCCATTTCATGGATGACTACGTTATAGCCGTCTCCCCAGCCCGAGGCTTCCACGTCGACGCGGGAGAGAGCGACGGGCCCGAGGTCGAAGGCCTCGCCCGAGAATTCGTCGTCGTATTCGTGCACGACGCCGGCCTCGTCGACATCGCGCTTCCTCACGTCGTACTCGCGCGGCGTGACGATGATCGTGGACCAATCCGAGTACCAATCCAGATCGAGTCCCAGCAGAGGGAGGCAGGCCTGGGACGCGATCGAGACCTTGAGCTCCTCGCTCAGCTCGACGCCGCCCACGGGGTCGAAGAGCTTCTCGGCGAGGAAGACCGTGGAGAGCTCGCGCAGCCTCGAGCGATCCGGCTGCCCGAGCCATCTGAATATCTTATGCTCCGTGATCGCCCAAGCCCAAAGCTCGTCGACTATGGGAAGGCGTTCCAGGATGCGCCTTCTGCGCGCCTCCCGAAATGGCGAGAATAGGCCCATATCTCCAGAATAGCTTTCGCGGGGTGACAGATCAACTGCGGTACGGGGTTGAATCAGAAGGGACACGATCGTTGCTTTTCGCCGAAGTCGCGGTATTCTTGACGCCGCGTGCGCTTCGTCACGGAGGCACGACCTATATCTCGCCTGAAGGGGAGAGCCATGAAAAGTATCTTTTCCATAATCGCCGTCGCGGCGCTGCTTTGCCGGGCCGCGATCGCCATCGCCCAGGACTCGGGCGAGCCTTCCATTCAATCGGCACTGGACGCCGCACGCGCCAAATACTGGAGCGATGCGGCCCCGGACTCGGTTTCCTAAACTCCCGTCCTGGTATCCTTCGTTCCGGGAATATCCTTCCCCTTCGGCTATTACGACACGTCACTCGCGGCCGGAGCGATCGGCAACCTCGCGAGAGACGTCTCGGGCGCCGAAGGCGCAGGCGTATTCAACCTCTCGAGGGACATCCGGGGCCTCCAAGGGGCAGGCGTCTTCAACATAGCCCGAAAGCTCCATGGCCTCCAGGGCGCGGGCGTGTTCAATATCGCGGACGGCGAGGTCCACGGCCTCCAGGGCGCGGGCGTATTCAATATCGCGGACGGCGAAGTCCACGGCCTCCAAGGCGCGGGCGTATTCAATATCGCGGACGGCGAGGTCCATGGCCTCCAAGGCGCGGGCGTATTCAATATCGCGCGCGGCGGGATCGCGGGCTTCCAGGGAGCGGGCCTATTCAATATCGCGGGTCGAGTCGACGGCGGCCAGGCGGCGGGCCTATTCAACAAGGCGGACCACGTATCGGGAGTGCAGATCGGACTCGTCAATGTCGCCGGCTACATCGATGGAGTGCAGATCGGTCTCGTCAACAAAGCGGGAAACGGCGTCGATTCCGTAGGCGTCACCTATGAGCCGGCAAGCGATTTCGCCTACGTCCACTGGCAAGCGGGCGCTCCCGCGCTATACACGGTCGCCGGGATCGGCGCCCCCTCGGGAGATTGGTTTCGCGACGGCTCCGGCTTCGTGGCGAGTTTGGGCCTCGGCTCGAGGGCGCGCTGCTTCGGCCTCAACATCGATCTGGACATATCCGCCGAGCAGGCTATCGGCGACCTGCCCTACGGCAGCTTCGATTGGTCCGGGGATTGGGCTTCATGGGGAGGCTGGGCCATGATAAGGCCCTATCATTCCGTCCGGCTCATGGCGGGGCTGCCGCTGGGCAGGCACTTCCAGATCGTCGGCGGCTTGAAGGCCGATATCGACCTGGATTCGCTCGGCGACCGCGTCCCCGAGGCGCTCAAGCGGGGTTGGAGCTGGCGAGGCACGCTCTGGGGCGAGGGCTTCACTGTCTGGCCCAAATGGTTCTTCGGCGTAAAGATATAGCCGGCAGGCCGTCCAATTTCCTCGGGGCTTTCGGCAAGCTGTCGGGGAACCTGCTCGAAAGCCCCGGTCGGGCGCGCTATATTTGACTTCGGCGGCCCCAGCGAGGGGGCCCGCCCAAGGAGCGCCCGATAAATGAAAAGTCTTCTCATCGTCGCAATGCTCGTCGCAACGGCCGTCGCGGCTACGGCCTTGTCCGCGGCCAAGGTCGGCGGCATCGATTACGCCGAAGGAGGAATCTCGATAGGCCGCAACGGAAGGACCATCTCCGCCCCCAATATCGGCGATCCGGTCTTCTCCGGCGACCTCATCAAGACCCAGAGCGACGGAATGGTCGTGATAGACATGGACAAGAACACCGGCATGAGCGGCAAGCTCACCGTCAAGGCCAGATCCTCGCTCTACATCAACCTGGATGATGTCAAAGGAGAGCCGCGCACCCAGATCCAGATACTGACCGGGGCCATCGGCTCGAAGGTGAGCAAGCTCGCGGGCAGTCCCTCCGTCACGGTCACCACCAGCAGCGCCGTCATGGCGGTGCGCGGCACGGAGTACGAGGTGGCGGTCTCGATAAACGCCGACGATTCGAGCCCGAGCGCCCAACAGGCCACGCTGGTCACCTGCACGGAAAGCAAGGTCTCGGTGAACGACGGCCAGGAGGAAGTCGATGTACCGGCGGGCAAGGTGCTCGAGAAGCGCCCGGGAGAGCGCCTCCGCTTCATCCCCGTAGCCGTCTCGTCGGTCAAGGGATTCGGCGACAGATGGATCGCCGACGAGATCACCGCCTTCAAGGCGGACGCGCCTCGCGCGCTCGCGGATTACGCCAAGCGCTACGACGAGCTCTCCGCCGAATTCGCGGCGGCCTACGATGCCTTCCAGAAATCGCCGACGCCCAAGAAATGGGCCGACGAGGACCGCGACGGGACCAAGATCGATCCCCTGGACCCGACGGCCCTGCGCGAGAACAAGGAGATCGCCGGCTACCTCCTCAACCTGAGGAAAGTCCTCTTCCTGTTCGAGCGCGTCTATTACCGGGAGGACGAGATCGCCGACGCCATCGCGGGGACGGCCGACGAGAAGCGGATCATACGGCCCGGCCAGACCGCCGGCGATTTCATAGCGACCGTCAAGGCGGAGCGCGACAAGCTCGCCGCGGAGGTCGCGCGCTACCGATATATCGAAGCCCTCTACCGGGAGCGGAATCCCGAAGGAGACGCCTTCTCGAGCGACGACGACTTCTTCGCCTCCCCCGACGGATTCTAGCGATCCCGACGCTCGCGGCCCTTCCGCTCGGGGGCCGCACTTGCCGGACTCGCCCGGCAACACTAGCCTTATATGTAAGAAATCGATGTGGAGGCTCGATGCCCGGTAAAAGCGCTTACCAAGGACCGCGTCGGCGCCTCGTGGCGGCGGTCCTGGGGATCAGCCTCGCTATAATCGCAGTGCTGGGGCTGGATCTCGGCGATTCCCGGCGGCAGGCAGTGGAGAAAGCCCGCGCCGTCTCCGACAACATGAGCCATCTCCTGACCGAGCGCCTCGACGGCTCGATCCGGGAGACCGACTTCGTTCTCCGGGACCTCGTCGATCGGGTCGAGACCATGCTCCCCGTCGCGGGCTCAGCGCGAGAAGCGGTCCTGGATCGCCTCCTCTCGGCCAAGCGCGCGACCCTTCCCCAGGCCTCCTCGCTCGCCATCCTCGACCCATGGGGCCGGAAGATCGCATCGAACTCCTCCGGATCGGACAGCGAAGGCGACGATCCCTACGTCCGAGCCTTCGCCGCGGACGGCAGCCTCGACTTCTCCACTCTGACCGCCTTCGGCGGATCCGGAGCGGCCCTCATCCGCGTCCGCGCCATCCGCGACCCGGGCGGCACCCTCGTCGCCGTCGCCGCCGCTCGCGTCGACGTCTCCTTCCTCCAGAGCGAGCTCGGCGACCTCGAGCTCGGCGAGCACAGGATCATCGCCGTCACCGATTCCGATCTCAGGCTGATAGCCCGCAGGCCCGAGATGAAAGACGCCGTCGGCGTCGAGGTCGCCGACCCCGCGATGCGCAGTCTTTTGCGTTCGCTGAAGGAATCCGGACGCGGGCCGGGAGCGATGAAATCCGAGAAGGGGCCGTATTTCTATTATGCCCGCGTAGGGGAGTTCCCCTTCTTCATCGCGATAGGCGAAGCCAGGGCCGACATCATGGTCGAATGGGACAGGCGCCTTTCCGTCTACGCGGCGGCCATGGCAGCGATCGTGGCGCTGATGATCCTCCTCGCGCGGCTCGTGGACAAGAACTTCGCGGAAGGCGCCGATCTGGCGGCGAGGCTCGTGGCGATGGAATCGACGTCCGACATGATCGTCATCGCCGGCCTCGACGGCAGGGCCGAGTACGTGAACCCCTCATTCGAGCGGACGACGGGCTTGTCCAAGGACCGGGCGATCGGCTCGAGGCAAGCCATCTTCGGCCTCGAGGAAGCCGAGGCGGATGCCGCCCTGGCCACGGCCGGCGCAGGCGAAGGCTGGCGGGGTGAGATCGCCGCCGTCAGGGCCGACGGCGAGGCCCTCGTAGAGGAAGTCACCATCGCTCCCGTACGCGGTCCGGGCGGCGAGCCCGTCCGTCTCGTCGCGGTCCTCCGCGACGTCACCGAGCGGCGCCGGCTCCAAGAGCGCCTCGAGCGCCTCGCCCACTACGATTCGCTGACGGCCCTGCCCAATCGCGCCCTATTCTTCGACAGGCTCGACGGCGCCGTCGCCAGGGCCCGGCGGGAAGAGAGGCGCTTCGCGCTCCTCTTCGTCGACCTGGACGGATTCAAGGCGATCAACGACCATTACGGGCACGACGCCGGAGATTACCTCCTATTCGAGATCGCCCGCCGGCTTCGGGCGGCGATTCGCGATTCGGATACCGCGGGCCGCATGGGGGGCGACGAATTCACGATCCTCCTCGACAATATCTCGCGACCCGAGGACGCCACGGCCGTCGCCGACAAGATCCGCTCCTCGCTGGCCGAGTCCATCGAGATCCCTTCGGGGGCGCGCGTCGCCGTTGGCGCGAGCGTCGGCATAGCCGTATTCCCGGATGACGGAGCCGACGGCGAGACGGTGCTCAAGGCCGCCGACTCCGCCATGTACGCCATCAAGCTCTCCGGGGGCCGTCGTTGACGATTCCGACCGTCCCGGCTATCATTCGGCCATGACGACGGTCCTGTCCCTCGGAGGCTCCATAGTCGCGCCCGAAGGTCCCGACCCGGCCTTCCTCTCCGCCTTCGTGGCCCTGGCTCGAGACCATCTTTCCGTCGATCCTCAGCGCAGGCTCATCCTCGTGGTGGGCGGCGGCGGCCCCGCGAGGGCCTGGCAACGCGCCTATCGCGAGTCCGGCGGCCGTCCCGAGGACCACGACGCGCAGGATTGGATCGGCATCATGGCGACGCGCCTCAACGCACAGCTCGTGAAGGCGCTGCTAGGCGACCTCTGTCCCCAGGACGTCGCCATCGACCCGACCTCGCTCTCCATCTTCATGGGCAGGGTCCTCGTGGCGGCGGGCTGGAAGCCCGGCTTCTCCACGGACTACGACGCGGTCCTCCTGGCCGAGCGCTTCGACGCCCGACGGATACTCAACCTTTCCAATATCGCCAAGGTCTATACGGAGGACCCCCGAAGCAACCCCGCGGCCAAGCCCATCGATGCCATATCCTGGACCGATTTCAGGGCCATAGTAGGCGACGAGTGGAGCCCCGGCAGGAATGTCCCCTTCGATCCCGTGGCTACGCGGAAGGCCGCCGAGCTCGGTCTCTCCGTGATCTGCGCGGCCGGGCGCGACCTCGATAACCTGCGACGCATCCTGGAGGGCGAAAGCTTCGCGGGAACGACTATCGGGCCGGACTGATCGGACAGGCGGCGCAGGCAGATGCGTCAAGGCGAATCGGCGCCTCGCGCCTTTCCCTCCGCTTCGTCGAGCTTGGCGAGCAGAGCGGCGTAGCGGGCCCCATCCGCTTCCTTCTTCAGCTTCGGCGCAAGCTCCACCAAGGCGGTCAAGGCCTTCCGCGCCGAGGCGGCGTCGTCCACCGACAACGCGGAATCGAAGGACCTGCGCCAATAGCCCCATGCCTGGGCGTCCTTTCCCAGCCTCGCGCTGAGGCCGGCCGCGGCCGCGAGGTCGCCCGGCACGGCCCTCGCGTTCTCGGCGCGCTTGTCCGCGTCCAGGGCCCCTAGGGCCGCCGACAGCGCGTCGGCCCCCCTCCCCTGCCCCGACAGCGCCGATGCGAGGGCGAAGCGGTTCGCGCCTAGCTCAGTCCAGCGCTTGGCCTTGAGATTCATGGCCTGGGCCGTCTCGAAGTCCGCTATCGCCTCCGGCCCGCGCCCGAGGGCTGCCTTGGCTACCGCGCCGTCGTGGAGGGCGATCGCGAGCGCCCTGTCGGCGAGCGCCTTGCCCGAGCCCGCTTTTTCCGCCTTGGCGGCCCCCGCGAGAGCCGCCGCCGCCTCGAAGGAGGCGAGAGCCTCTTCCTTCGCGCCCGCGGCGTAGGCGATCTCCCCGAGGCCCTCGGTCGCGATGGCTTGGGCGCTTCCCGAGTCGGCCATCTTCGCGTAGTCGAGCGAGTCCTCGTACTCGGCCTTCGCCGCTTCCGTCTCGCCCGCCGCGAAGTAGGCTTTGCCCATGGAAGCGTGCGATGCGGCCACTCCATCCAGGTCGTCCACCGACGATCCGGACTTGAGCGCGTCCCCGTAGTACTGCAGAGCCGAGGCGTATTGGCCCTTGGCCATGAATCCGTCGCCCATCTTGGCGAGCTCCGCCGCCCTGTTCCGCTCATCGTACACGCCGTCGGGCGGCTTCGGGGCCGACGAACAGGAGAGGAGGGCCGCGGCTGCCGCGGCCGCCGCGAGGACGGCCGGAAACCTATGGGAACGCGTCATTGGAAACTGCCCTCCCTCATGCTCTGGCTCAGCGGCTGCCGCTCCGTCCTTTCGGGAATGCCGCCGCGGAGGAGCGGATTGTTCTTAAGGCCGATAAGCACGTCCTGGGCCTGCTTTATCGCGGCCCGCCCCTCGTCTATCGTCAGGGCGATCGAGGGCATCTGGCCGTTCAGCGAGGCCGAGATGTCCTGGACGTTCTTCAGGGTCCTCTGGAGCTCACCGATGCTGGCGTTGATGCTGTCATAAAGGACGTTCTTGTCGTCGAGGATGGTCTTGATCGAGCCTTTGGCGTCGAGGAGCTTGGGTACCAGTCCCGTCGGATCGCGGATGGCGGCGGTGGTCGCCTCGAGGTTCTTCGCGATTCCGTCCATGGAATCGACGAGGCCGTTGGCCTTGGCGACGAGCTCGGTAGCCTGCGCGGATACGCTCGAGACCATTCCGTCGACGTGGGCGACGGCGTCGGAGGCGCTCGTCACCATCGATCCGAGCGGTCCGGAGCTCTGGCCGGCGAGGGCGCGGTTGATCTCGGTCAAGGTGCGGTTGATCGTGACGATCGTCTTGTTCGCGTTCTCGATCATGGGGGCGACGCCCGCGATGAGGCGCGTGATCGTGTCGTCCTTGGGCGGAATGTCGACCAGGCCCTGGTCGATAAGGTCCTTCCCCGCCTCGGAATCGGCGAGGGGGATGAAGCTTCCGGGGGGCGCGGGGGAATCCCCCTTGCCCGGATGGAACAGCAGCTGCGTGCCGAGGCCGATCGGCGAAGTGACGATCTCGAGCAGCGAGTTCGCCTTTACCTTCGGATAGTAGTTGTCGTATATCACGAACTCGGCGTCCACCTCGTTCTCGTCGTTGAGCCTCACCTTGGTCACCTTGCCCACCTGGAAGCCCCTCATCATGATCGCCGTGCCCGGGGACGCTCCCGCGGCGGAGGGGAAGCGCGTCGTAAACCGGATGTCCTTCGAGAACCACCGCTGATTCGCGCCGAGGAAGATTATCCCGGCCGCGAAGGAAAGCGCTGCGACGATTACGAACAGCCCGACGATCTTGTCGGCGTGCTTGATCCTGAATCTCATGGCTTTTCCTTCCCCTCGTCCACGTCGTTGATGATATCGCCGAGCGCGGACATTCCGTCCTCGTCGCCCTCCGAGGCGGCGCTCTCCCCGGCCGGCGCCGGACTTTCGGCGACGGCGCTGACCCAGGCTCCCGCGAGCCCGCCTTCCCAGGCGGGCACGGCCGCGCGCGGTCTCAGCCTACCCGTCACGCCGCGAACCAGGGGGTCGGTCCACGCGGCCGCCTCGGCGTAGGCTCCCAGCGCGGCCACCCTCCCTTCGAGGAGGACCGCGACGAAATCGGCGCAGCCGGAGGCGAATTCCGAGACGACGCTCGCGATGAGCATGCTGCGCCCGCGAGCCTTCAGCGAGTCGACGATCTCGGGGACCCGCGCCGCCGCCGCCTCGTCCAGGATCGAGGTCGGATCGTCCATGAAGAGCAGCTCCGGATCGAGGACGAGGGCGCGGGCGAGGCCGATGAGCTTGCGCTCCCCCGACGAGAGCTCGGCGGGCCGGGCCCGAAGGTCCTGGCCGTAGCCCACGAGCTCGGCCGACCGCCGCACCGCGCGCTCGACTTCCGCCTTGCCCCAGGTCGGCTCGTGAAGCCGGACCGGCAAGGCCAGGTTGTCGTAGATGCTCTGGTTGGACCAGAGCGCCGCATCCTGGAACACGAAGCCCGAGGCCTTCCTGAATGCGGCCTCCTCCCGGGCCGAGAGGCGGGCGAGCGACTTCCCCTTGTAGAGGACCTCGCCCCGCGCCGGCACCGCGATGCCGGCCGCCGTTTTGATGAGGGCCGACTTGCCCGAGCCCGAGCCGCCCATGGCGAAGAGGGTCTCGCCGCGCTGGAGCGACAGAGTAACGTCGCTCAGCGCCTCGAAGCCCCCGCGCAGGGAGCTTACGCCGCGCAGCTCTATCTCGGGAACCGGAGCCATCCGCCTATCCCAGGTACTGGATGGCCGTCATCACGACGTCCGCGAGGATGCAGAGCATGAAGCTCGATCCGACGGCCTTGATGCCGGCGACGGGCACCTCGGTGACCGACCTCTCCACGGAAAACCCGCGATAGAGCGAGACTACCGAAATGATGACGCCGAACACGAGGCTCTTCACGAAGCCCGACAGGAGGTCGCCGGGCGTGAGCGCGGCGAAGAGACTGCGGAAGTACTCGTCGAATCCGATCGGGCGCAGGAGCTGCACCACCACGAAGGAGCCCATAAGGCCGAAAATGTTGAAATAGACGTCGAGGACGAGCATCGATACGACTACGCCGAGGAAGCGCGGCGCCGCGAGGTAGGAGATCGGATTCACTCCCACGGCTACGTAGGCCTCGATCTCGTGTCCCACCGCCATGCCGCCGAGCTCGGTCGCGATGGCCGTGCCCGAGCGGGCGATGACGATGAAGGCGGTCAGGAGAGGGCCGAGCTCCCGCGCTATCACTACGATGAGTATGGTGTACATGAGCTTCCCCTGGCCGAACTCGGCGAGCAGCGAGGAGCCGATCAGGTTGATCGCCGCGCCGATCGCGAGGGCCATGGCCGCCGCGATGCCAAGGGCCTCGATCCCCGTGAAGAGTATCTGCATCACGAGGACCCGGAAGCCCACCTGCCTGCGGCGGAACAGGAGCGCCGACTCCTTGAGCACTTGGGCGAAGAAGCCGAGGGCGTAGAGGAATTCGTCCAGCCACTTGATTACGGCGCGGCCCATCCTGTCGAGCATCGATTTCAATATCGGCGCGAAGCGTCGGAATATTCATCCGGCGCCGAAAAGACCGTCGAGCATCTCCCTCGTAATGGCGTAGAGCGGCGGTATTCCCTCGGAGGGCGAGAGCCTTTCCGAAAGGCTGCTTCCCGCCTCGAGCGGCAGATCGCTCACGTAGTAGAGGAAGCGCCGCCGCGCGTCCCTCCTGAGCACGCCGAGCTCCTCGGCCTCGAGCACGGCCCGGAGGTACCAGATGCCCTCCATCTCAAGTCCGACGCAGCCCCAGATCCGGCGATAGAATTGCAGCATCGCCCTGTTCTGCAGGAGGGTGCCGCCTACGGTCAGGAGGGGGCCGGCGCGCACGCCCCGGCCCGGCAAGGCGGCCTCGAGCCGGAGGATCGCGTCGGGGGTTTCCCCGGGCAGGGGCTGGAACGCGTCGTTCGACTGCTCGATGAAGGCAGTCGGGACGATGACGTCCCCGCGCGAGCCGATCAGCGCCCCGGCCTTGCCCAGGATGTTGATGCTCCGGACGTTGCGCCCGAATAGCAGGAGGAGGGTCCGCATGATCTCCTCGGCCTGCTCGCCGAAGGCGTAGTCGATATTGATGACGAGGGAATGCTCGGGGCAACTGCCTTCGCAGATACGGGCGGCATCGATGAGCTGGACCGAGATGCCCGTCGTCACCGCCTCGGGGAGGCGGGCGATACCGCGTTCGGCCTCGGCCGCCTCGAGCTCGCGCCTCCCCTCCGGGTGCGCCTGGAGATAGGGCCTCGCGAGATAATAGACCTCGTCGAAGGGATTCGGCCAGACGCCGTCGCTGGAGCGCAGGCCCGCGGACTCGGCCCACCCCAGGATTTCCTCCTTGCGGCGCGAGAAGTAAGGATTGAGGCAGTTGCTCACCGAATGGGTATTCGAGGAGACGATATGGACCTCGAGAGCCTCGGGAAAGTCGCTGGGACGCGTTCCGGCGAGCCGCTCGGCGGCCTCGCCCACTTGGCTGGCCCAGAGCTCGGAAAGCCGGCCGTTGTAGTTGTTGACCTGCTTGCGCACGTCGACGGAATACGCCTGGCGGTGGAAGACGATGTCGCGGACTCTGTCCTCGGAGCCCGCGGGCCACAGCCGCCGCAGCTGCGCGCGCTCCGCCGCGTCGAAGGGCAGGCGATCGAGTGGCGCCCCCGACTCGAGCCGGGATATCTCGCGTATTAGGTCGGGATGGTTGAGGCGATAGCGTATCTTGCGCGCCTCCACCGAGAAGGCGCAGAGGCAGGTCACGAAGTCCGCCAGATCGGACAGCCCGTCGCGCACGAGGACTATGTCCTTCCCCGGCATCATCTCGTATACGAACCGGTGCCGCGCCTCGGTGGGCACGAAGGGGAAGAGGAGCTCGGGGCTCGCGTAGACGGTAGGCAGGTTGTCGGTGAGGAGGAAGACGAAGCTTCGCGTGACGTTCTCGGGCAGGCGCCTCGTCGCGTAGGCCAGGGCGCCCCAATCGATCCTGGCCTCGTCCGAGGCAAGGGGGTGCAGGGCGGGCTCGAGGGCCTTGTACAGCTCGACGAGACGGCGTATCTCGATGTGGCCAAGGGCGACGGCGCGAGTGAGCTCGGCATTGAAGCGGTCGAAGGCCTCGAAGAGGCCGAGGCCCTCCCTGAGCTTGGTGCCGAAGGCCTGGGCGAAAGGCCGCGAGGCCGCCAGGAGCCTGAGGAATCTGCCGCCGGGAATCACCAGGCAGGTCGAGGCTTCGAGGGCCCGCACCGCGAACAGCCGCGGCGTGCCGAATAGACAGGATCGCTCTCCGAAGTAGGAGCCGGAGTCGATGACGTTGAGCCTGAACGGAGGGCTCCTGCCCTCGTCCACGGACTCCGCCGATCCGTCGAGAAGGACGAAGACTTCGTCCGAGCCGGCCTCCCCCTGGCGGACGAAGTAGTCGCCTCGGGCGTAGTGCTTCAGGGCGGAATCGGCCTCCAACGAGTCGATCTCCCCGGCCTTGAGATATCGAAAGGGCACGATTGAGGATAGGCCGCGCAGCGCATCGATCGCCATGATACGAAAGCTTAGCCGCGTCCCGCCCGCGGCGCAAGCCGCGGGGCTTGCTCTGGACGCCTCGGGCCGGATAGGCTCGGGCCCATGAAAATCGCGAAGGCGACACTCGAGGCGGACGGTCTCCTTCTCCTTACGGCCGTCATCTGGGGCACCGCGTTCTCGGCCCAGCGAAGCGGGATGGAAAGCGTCGGACCCTTCGCCTTCAACGCCGTGCGCTTCGCGGTGGGCGCGCTGAGCGTACTGCCCCTGATCCTGGCGGCGCGGCGCCGCGCTCGAGACGTCCGCCGGTCGAGCGGACCCCGCCCCGGGCGCGCGACGAGACTCGCCTACGTCTCTATAACGGGAGTCGTCCTGTTCTGCGGCACTAGTCTCCAGCAGGTCGGCCTTGTCACGACGACGGCGGGCAACGCGGGCTTCATCACCTGTCTCTATGTCGTCCTGGTTCCCCTGGTCGGCTTCGCCTTCGGGAGGAGGTCGGGGCCGCGCATATGGGCCGGCGCCCTCCTCGCCCTCGCGGGCCTCTATGTCCTGACCATCGGCTCGGGCTTCAGGATGGAGCGCGGCGATCTCCTCGAGCTGGCGGGGGCCCTGTTCTGGACCCTGCACATCCTGGTCGTCGGGCGCTTCGGCGGCCGGATGGACGGCCTCGAGCTCGCTATAGGGCAATACGTCGTCTGTTCGCTCCTGAGCCTGGCGGGCGCGCTCGGTCTCGAGCCCAGTCCCTTCGCGGGGACGCTGGCGGCGGCCGTGCCGATACTCTACGGAGGGATATTCTCGACGGGCGTCGCCTTCACGCTCCAGATATTCGCCCAGAAGACGGCCCATCCCGCCCACGCCTCGATAATCCTCTCGATGGAGTCTCTCTTCGCCGCGATAGGCGGGATCGCTCTCCTCGGGGAGCCCGTGACGGCCCGCCTCGCGGTCGGCGGCGTCCTGATGCTCGGCGGGACCGTCCTGTCCCAGCTCGAGCCCCGGACCGCGACCGCCTCCTGAGCCCGAATGCTCGGCTATATCTTATCGATGAGCATCGAGCACTTGCCCGAGGGGATGGGCAGGGTCTTCTTCTTCTTGCCGAGCACGTTGATCGTGAAATAGTAGAGCTTCTCGCTCTCCATGTGGATCTCCCACCCGCGGCCCGACTTGTTGGACAGGATGGTGACCAGATTTCGCTTCAGCGAGAGATTCTCTATTCCCATTATCTCGAGGTTGGGGATTATCCAATCCACTGTCTTGCGCGGCAGGGATATATAGAGCCCGACTATATTCTCGATCATGAGCGCGATGGTCGATAGGCCGGTGAAGGCGAGGAACTGCGGGCGGGGCCAATCGGGGCGCTCCGGCCAGATCGCCTTGCCCTCGTTCTGGGGCTGGTAGGCTTCCCAGACCGTCGGCTTCTGCTCTCGCGATGCCCTCTCCGACCGCTTGTCGCCTTCCTCCTCGCGCTCTTCGCCTCCCTGATGCATCGAATCCAGCACGAAATAGAGGTGGCGTATCGCGCAATCGCGGGCGAGCTCGTATTGGTTGTACTTCTCCAGGCCCTTGATGACCATGTAGGTGAAGGGAGGCACGACGGAGCCCATGTAGCCCATCCCCCGCTTGTCGTAGGCGGCCTGATCCGCGGCCAGCGTCGGGAAGGGATGCTCCGTGCCGAAGATCCCCGGGTCCTTGAGATGAGCGATGAGGCGCTCGGATCGCTCCTCGTTGGGGATCTCGGCGAGCAGGGGCCAATAGCCCCCTATCGTCTTCGTCGGGACCTGCTTCTCGGCCTTGTCGAGGTCGTAGTAGAAGCCGTCCTCCGCGTTCCACATGAGGGAATTGATGCGCGTCTTCAGCGAGAAGTACGCCCGCTTGAACAGGAAGGATGCTTCCTTGTCGTTGAGGATGTCGCCGAGGGCGGATAGGTAGAGCGCGTTCATGGCCATCGCGGAATTGAAGTCCGAGAGGTAGAGGGCGCCGGCTCTCGGGGAGTTCTCCATGCCGGTGGCCGAAACGGGGACACCGTAGAGGCCGTTCTCTCTCTTGAATGTCGCCTCCATCCAGGCCCAATGGCGCTGGAGAACGGGCATCACTTCCTTGACGCGCTTCTTGTTCGCGGTCTTGTGGTAGAGATTGTATTCCGCCCAGGCAAAGAGCGGCAGCCCGAGACCCTCGGGATTATCCTTGGGGAAAATGGGGCGGCCCGTCGCGGCGTCGTACCGGGAGCGGATCGCGCCGCTGGGCTCCTGTAGGGCGTACAAGGTATCCAGACCGCTGGACGCGGCGTAGATCCTGTTCGAATAGACGAGGAAGAAGGATGCGAAGACCTGGTCCATCAGGTCGACGATCGCCTGGCCGCCGTATTGGAAATATTTCGCCTTCTCGATAGGGGTCCCTTCCCCGCCCGAGGCCCAGCAATCCGATATCCAAGCCCAGGTGCGATCATACACCTCGACGAAATCTTGATCGTAGAAATGAACCCGCGGAAAATCCCTTTTATTCAAGAACGAACCCCTTATACCCGACTTCTGCCTCGGCTCGAGGTACGCGAGAGACCGCAGGCTTTTCTACGCTTTTCAGAGAAACGACAATTTACGGTTAGAGGATCAATATAGTGTCCTTTTTGAGCTTTGTCAAATTGATTGGAATGCTAAATGAGCATCATCCGTGCCCGCGAGGCGCCGAAGCGACGGGAAAATCCGCAAAAGATGATTCTATTACTATTGCATTCCGCAACCATAGGATTATTTTTTGTTACGAGAGGTTAAGGCTTTCCCGGAGATTTCAAAATTTCTACAGGGTCCGACCCGCTTCCCTGCGGGAATCGGATACCGGAGGGCTTCGGAGAGGAGGGCCGTCATGGAATCCCCGCCCGAGGGTTCCGAGCCGGCCTCGAGGCACGAATAGAAGCCTCGGGGATGCCGGCTGCGATCTGTTGCCGAATCGATCGCGGCGCGCCGGACCGATAAGCGTCGGCGGGGTCCGCGATTCGCGGTAGGCGCGGCCGCCGAAAAGGCGGCGGGTCCGCGCGGCGCGACCAGTCAGGCTTCGGTCCTCTCGTTCGGTCGCGCTTTCAATGCCGGGCCGAGACGGCCCTTTAATGCTTTTCTTAAAGCATTCGCTCGCCGCGGATAAGTGCGATGGACTTCGGTCCTCAACGCGGCAAAAGCGTCGAATCGGGGGTCCCGCCGTCCGGCGTCGACCCCTTTTTTCGCGGTTAACACCGAGGCGCCCGGGACCGATATGATAGCGAGATGATCATCACCATGTACAAGGCAGGCGCGGACGGCAGGACCTATTACTATACCGTGCACGATCGCCAGCCGGTACTCGACGCGCCCTACACCCTCTGCGCTTCCTGGCGCGTGGGACTCGGAAAGGAGCGCGAGCGACTGCATCGCTTCCGGACCCTCCTCGAGAGGGATAGGACTATCCGCCGGCTCATCGGCATCCGGATAAGGGACGGCTACAGGATCCTCTACACCTTCAGCCGGGCCGGCGTATCGGCCGGGACCGACCCGGGCATCAGCCCTTCGCTTCCCGATCCAGGCCCGGAGGCCGTATCTCTTCCAGCGCCATGAGCTCCTTGGCGAGCTCGCGCACCTTGTCCCTCAGCTTGAACACGCAATCCGACTCGATCGCCGTCCCCCTGGCGATGTCCTCGGCGAGGGCGCGGCAGCTCGGAGCGCCGCAGGAGCCGCAATCGAGCCCGGGCAGCCCCTCGGCGCGAAGCTCGATCTCCTCCAGCATGACGAGGGCCTTCAGCATGTCCGGATCGAGGGCGAGGGCCGAGCGCGGCTTCACCGCGGCGGTCCAGCGAAGGTCGATCGCGGGCCCGTAGCGCCCCTCTCCCGGGCTCGGGCCAGCGAGAGGGGCGCTCTCCTCGCGGTTCCGCAGCCGCGTCTTGGCGATATAGGGATTCTCGACCGTGAGGGGACCGCCGACGCAGCCGGCGGGACAGGCGAGGGCCTCTATGTAGGCGAGATCCTCGAGCTTTCCGTTCTCCAAGGCCTCGAGCACTCCGATGACGTTCCCGATGCCGTCCACCGAGATGGACCTGCGCTCGCCCACCGCGTCGCATTCGCCGTCGACCCTCGCCCATTCGAGGCCCTTGCGCCCCGCTCGCGCGAGCCTGCGCTCCGGCGCCGAGGCGATCGCCGACCGCAGGGGTAGATAGATGTCGCGCAGACCGATCACCCCGTCGATCGCCGACCTCGCGTAGCCCAGGGGGGCTCGGGTCACGGTGACCTTCCCCGCGCAGGGAGTGATGAAGAAGACGCCCACTCCCTCTTCTCCGGGATGGAGCCTCTCCTTGACGATGCGCGCCGCGGCTTCCATCGGCGGGATGAGCGGTGCCAGATTGGGGATGAGGCTTGGGAAGCGAAGCTGGACGAGCCTCACTACGGCGGGACAGGCGCTCGAGATAAGAGGCCGCGGGAGGTCCGCCTCCGTCCCGGAGAGCGAGAGCAGCTCCCGAGTGGCCTGCGTCACGATCTCGGCCGCCTCGGCCACCTCGAATACCTCGTCGAAGCCCAGCTCCAACAGGCCCGAGAGCACGCGGTCCACGCTGCACCCCTCGTCGTATTGGGTGTAGAGCGTGGGTGCGGGCACCGCCACCTTTACCCGATAGGCCCCGATCATGGAGAGGGGATCCGAGACGGCCCTCTTGGCGCCGTGGGGGCAGGTCCGGATGCACTCGCCGCAATCGATGCAGCGCTCGGGCTGGATGCTCGCACGGCCTTTGCGGACGCGGATCGCCTCGGTGGGGCATTGCTTTATGCAGGTCGTGCAACCGACGCACTTCTCGGGGTCGAGCAGCACGGAATGAGGGGCCGGAAAGGAATCGCCGCTCATAGATTGATGACCATCCGTACGCATGTGCCTTTACCGACCTCGCTCCTGATGTCGAACTCGTCGCAGTTGCGCCTCATGTTCGGCAGGCCCATGCCCGCGCCGAAACCCAGCTCCCGGAAGCGGTCGGGGGCGGTGGACCAGCCCTCGGTCATCGCCAAAGCCATGTCGGGAATGCCGGGCCCCTCGTCGCTCAAGGTCATGACCACGCGGCCTTCCCCTATCACGGCCTCGGCGACTCCGCCGCCCGCGTGGATCACCATGTTGATCTCGGCCTCGTACATGGCGATGGAGGCCCTTCGGACCGTCTCCGGGCAGATGCCCAGGCGACCGAGCGCGCGCTTGAGCTCCGAGGAGGCCCTCCCCGCAAGGGAGAAGTCCTCGTCGTCCACTTCGAATCGGAGGGTCACGGGGCTCGCGCCGGTCAGGCCGAGGCCATCAGCCGATATCCCTGACCCCCCCGCCGCGGAGGCCCGCCTCGTAGAGCCTCCCGCAGGCGAGGAACATGGAATACCTGGTGGAGAGGAGGACCATGCCGTTCTCGCGGGCCATGGCCACGATATCCTCCGTCGGGCTCTTTCCCCGCACGAGCACGACGACCCTGATATCCAGGAGGTCGGCGGTGCGGATCACCTGGGGATTCACCAGCCCCGTGAGCAGCACGACCTTCTCCTTCACGAAGGCCATCACGTCGCTCATGAGGTCCGCGCCGCAGGCCGCGCAGACCTCCAGGTCGAGCTGGTCGTCGCCTGATGCCACCTTGGCCTCGAGTATCTCCGATATTCGTCGTACGGTCATCGCTGTTAGCCTCGCGACAACTTAGCACGGGCGGGGCCTCAGGGCCAAGACGATGCCTCCCCTTTTTCCCTCAAGGAGGGCCGCGCGATTCCGATACTCGGATTGTAGGGAAGCCCGATGAGCGAGCGCGATTCGCCCGGCGTCAGGCTTCCCGGCGTCGACGCCGCGGATGGAATCGCGGAGGACGCGAGCGGAACCGGCGCGCTTCAAGCCGGCATGGACGCCGAGGCGGCCCCTGGAAGGCCGCCGTATAGCCAGTAAAGGAGTAAGGCATGATCATCAATCACAATCTCAGCGCTATGTTCGCCGACCGTTCCCTCCGGACCGTCAACGACGAAGTCTCAAAGGGGATGGAGAAACTCTCATCGGGAATGCGGATCAACCGCGCGGGAGACGACGCCTCCGGGCTGGCCGTCTCCGAGAAGATGCGCAGCCAGATCCGCGGCCTCGAGCGGGCCTCCAAGAACGCGCAGGACGGAATCTCGTTCATCCAGACGACGGAAGGCTACCTCCAGGAGTCGCAGGACATCATCCAGCGGCTCCGCGAGCTCGCGGTCCAGGCCTCGAACGGCGTCTACACCGCCGAGGACAGGATGCAGATCCAGGTCGAGGTCAGCCAGCTCGTCGACGAGATAGACAGGATCGCCAGCCACGCGCAGTTCAACGGGCTCAACCTATTGACCGGGCGCTTCGCCCGGGACAACGGGCAGAACAGCGTTACCGGCTCAATGTGGTTCCACATAGGATCCAACATGGACCAGCGGGTGCAGATCTACATCGGAACGATGACCTCCAAGGCCCTCGGCGTGCGGAACATCGGCGACAACACGATCATCTCGATGGAGTCGCCGGACGGTTCCAACCGCGCCATCGGCAGTCTCGATCAGGCGCTCAAGATAGTCAACAAGCAGCGCGCCGACCTCGGCGCCTACCAGAACCGTCTCGAGCACGCCATCAAGGGCATCGACGTGGGGGCGGAGAACCTCCAGGCCGCGGAAAGCCGGATCAGGGACACCGACATGGCCAACGAGATGGTCAACTACACCAAGAACCGCATACTCGCCCAGGCCGGAAACGCCATGCTCGCTCAGGCCAACCAGAAGAACCAGCAAGTGCTGCAGCTCCTCCAGTAGTCCCCGCGGCGCGCGGCGCGACGGCCAGCCCTCTCGGGTTGGCCGTTTTTTTTCCGCATTGCCCATGACGAGGGGCGCGGCTATAATCCCCGCGATGGACGAGCCGACGACAGAGACCAAGCGCGAGATCCTCAAGCTCGTGTTCCCCGATCTGCAGTACGGGGGCGACCCCGGGATCGAGCGCTACTTCGAGCTCCGCAGGGAGCGGAGGCTCGCTCAGGCCCTGGCCGTCTACAACGGAGCTCTGCGAGTCCGATACCCCGACGACGCGGCGCGGGTACAGCTCCTCAAGCTCTACCGGGAGAGCGATCCCCGCTACGCTAGCTACCAGGAAATCCTCGTCCTCGCCCTCGCGTCCCGGCTATGCGTCAGGATACGCTCCAACCTGGACCTCATCACCGCCCCGCTCGAGAGGGCCGACCTCTCGGACGCGCTGCGCGCCCTGAAGGCGGTGGAATCGGTCCTGGCGCGTCTGCCGGGCGAGACCGAGGCGGCCCTGGCCCTGCTCGAGCGCTACGACCGCTTCGCCCAGGTCCTCGGCCATCGCGCGGCCCTGGCCCGGCGCGCCCTCGACCTGGTCCGCGAGTACGATGCCGTGAGCCGCGCGGACTCCCCCGCCGAGTACGACTTCATCGCCCGCAGCGCCGCGATCGAGGAGCGCCGCCGATCGGCCGCGCGGGCGCGAGTCGGCGGCGCGGCCGAGAAGGGCGTCGATTTCGTGTCGAGGAGCGCGAGCCTCGAGCAGAGGCGCAGGAGCGCCGAGCGGGCGCGGCCCAGCTACTTCGATCCCGTTCGCATAAAATTCTCCGAAGCGGACCGGGCGCGCGTCGAGATATCTCCCGCCATCTCGCGGCGCGAGGACAAGGTCCTCGCGCTCTGCGCCAAGTACTGGTCCCTGGCCTCCGATCCGGCCTTCGAGAGGATTGTCTTCCTCTACTCGAGGAAGTTCGGCGGGAGGCACTTCGAGGTGTTCCGCGCCATCAAGCTCGGGCGGGGACGAGGCTCCACCGACGACGAGATCCTGAGCGCCGTCGCCTCGATACTGACGACGAGCTACAATTATTCGGTGAGCGGCGACCTCTACATGCAGGTCATGTGGCGTCGCCTGCGAGCCCGCATGGACGCGCGGACGGTGGCCGAGCGTCTGGCGGCCCCCGGCCCCTCCGCGACTACCCGGGCCGGACCGGCGCCCGCGCCCGAGTCCAGAGTGCGCGCGAAGCGGGCGCAGGCGGCGGCCGAGTCCGCGTCGGCGCCCCGGGCGCTGCCGATCCGGGACGCCCGCGCTCCCCAGCCGCGTGTGGAGGGGTTGGGCCTGCGAGCCGCCTCGCGAGTCGCCGCCCCCCCGGAGCGCCGCGTCCCCGCTCCCTCCGTACCCTCGGTACCGCCGCCGCAGTCGCGCCTCCCCTCTCCTCCGACCCTGCCCGCGCCCGCCGCGGCGAAGCCGATAAGCACCGTTCCCGCGGCGCCGAGCCGCGCTCCGGCCGAACCGGGGCGGATGCCGCGGCCGAGCGCGAAGGCCCCGGCCGGCGGCATCGCTCGAGCCGCCTCCCGCGACGATCGCGGCCGCGCAGGGCGCGAAAGCGGTCCCCTGCTGACTCCCGCGCCGAAGGCCAGGGCCGGGAAGCTCCTCGGTCGCGCGCCCTCGGGCCCCGAGCCTCTGCGCGAGATCAGGGCCAAGCGCGGTTCGATCTCCGACTCGATCCGGAAGCTCTCCGGCAAGACCTACGACGTCTACAAGGAGCTCTTCCTCGAGAAAGTGCGCGACCACATCCATCGCGCTCTCCTGGCGAGCCGGACCAGAAGCCACGGGATCTTCGATACCACGGCCAACGACGCGGAGGACCACATCTACGGCTTCATCGCCGCCCACTACGACGACCCCTTCATGGATTGGGAGCGCTCCGTCGAGCGCGAGGCGGTCGAGGCGCTGGGCTTCTCCATGCCGAGCCTCGATCCGATCATCGAGGCCTGTTTCAAGAGGCTGTAGCCCGCGAGGTGTCAAGAATGATCGAAGATCGCTGCGTCCGATCGAGTCGCCCGTCCCTGCGGGCGAAGGCCCGTGCCGCCGCCCTGATCCTCTGCCTCGTCCCGGCCGCGGCCTGGGCGCAGCGCAGCGCCTTCGCATCCCAGATGGACGGCTTCACCAAGTCCCTCGTCGCCCAACTCTCGGCCAAGACGGCGAAGGGGAGCGCCATCGCGATCGCCGATTTCGACAATGTGGACGCCGCCGTCGGCGACCCCAATCTAGGCTACGCCGTCTCCGAGATCGTCACCCAGGATTTCCAGAAATCGGGCGACTTTATCGTGCTCGAGAAGAAGCAGCTCCAGCAGATCCTCAAAACCATGGAGCTCCAGCTCTCCGGCCTGTACGACTCGGACAAGGCCGTGGCCATCGGGAAGCTCATAAACGCGCAGTATCTCATGGTGGGCTCCATCACCAAGACGGCCGGCTTCTACCGCGTCTCCGTCCGCGTCGTCGAGATCCGGACGGGATCGATAATCCTCTCGGATTCGATCGAGTTCGACGCCGCCCTCCTCGAGAGCGCGGCCGAGAAGTACCTGCCCCCCCGCTACCGCGCCTTCATCGGCAGCTCGATGAGCTGGTTCGCCACGACCCAGGACGGCCTCGGCACCTACTCGATCGGCCTGGCCCTGGGAGCCAGCTATCAGATCGCGCGCCAGCAGTGGCTCTCTTTCGAGACGGTCTTCTTCTTCGGGAATTATTTCTACTCCGACAGCCTGCAGAGCGGCAATGGGCCGGGCAGCTCGTACATGGATGATCAATACAGGCTTCTCAACACCTTCGTAGTCCTCGCGGAATACGGTTATCGAATCCCCGTCAGCCAGGCGGTCTCGCTTCAGCCGACCCTCGGCGCAGGGGCGGTGCTCGGCGGACTTAATACATTCCAGCAATACGGTCCATTTAATGTTACTGACAACGGTTACCCCCTCAGCAACACTACCACGGTTTCCGTCTGGGCCAGCCCCGCGGCCCAGCTCCGGCTCGATCTTGTCTTCCTCGAGAACAGCCCCGTGTCCTTCTATATTGGCACCGGCTATTTCATCTATACCAGAGAGCTCTCCGACACGAACCACGCCCTCGTCACGAACGTCCTCGTCAACGGCATCAAGCTCGAGGGCGCGCTGATGGTCTATTTCTGATATCGTTCCGGAGCCCGACACGGTCAGGGGGTCTGTCACGAAGAATCTAGTGCTTGCATGCGCTCTGGGCATAGCCATCGCGGGCGGGGCGTCGGCCCAAGAGGGCCCCTATAAGGTGCAGAGGATCGTCAAGACAGGGGGAGAGGGAGGCTTCGACTATCTCTATGCCGACCCCGAGGGGCGCAAGCTCTATATCCCTCGACGAGGCGGCCCGGGTCGAATCGAGGTCTTCGATCTCGATACGCTCGAACTGGTGGGCACGTTGCCCGATGTCGACGCTCACGGTGTCGCCGTTTCCGCGAAATCGAATCGCGGCTTCGCGACCAGCGACCCCATCGCGATGTGGGACGCGAAGACGCTCGAGCCGATCAAGACCATCGAGGTCCGAGGTTCCCCCGACGGCATCCTCTACGATCCCTACGACGATCGCGTCTATTCGTTCAGCCACAAGCCTCCCAACGCGACCGTGCTGGATGCTTCGGACGGGTCGATCCTCGGGACTATCGATCTGGGGGGCGCGCCGGAGCAGGCGGCGTCGGACGGCCGAGGCAGCGTCTACGTCGACATTGAAAACGAGGACTGCGTCGCGGTCATCGATGCCGCCGCGATGAAAGTGCGGACTCGCTACAGCCTCGCAGGCGCGGGCGGCTCGTGCGCGGGTCTGGCGCTCGACGTCCCCGACGGAATATTGTTCGTCGCATGCCGAGTTCCGCCGACGATGGTCGTCATGGACGCGAGCAGCGGCAGGATTGTCGCCTCGCTCCCGATCGGACGGGGGACGGACGGAGCGGCCTTCGATCCCGCCACCGGGGAGGCCTTCAGCTCGCAGGCCGACGGCACGCTGACGGTGATCAAAAAGGAAGGCGCGGGGAAATTCATCGTCGAGCAGAATGTCCCGACCATGCCCGGAGCGAAGACCTTGACCCTGGATCCGCGGACCGGCAGGGTGCTGCTGATGGCCGCCGAGTTCGGCCCGCCACCGCCGACGGCCGGAACGGGACCCTACCCCCGCCGGGGGCCGATCCTCCCCGGCTCGTTCTCTATCATCGTCGTCGGGAAATAGGAGCGCCCGATCCTTTATAGCCTCGTCCTGCCCCGGAACGAGCGCGCGAGGGTCAGGCGATCCGCGTATTCGAGGTCGCCGCCCACGGGAATCCCCGTCGCCAGCCTCGTCACCGGCACGCCGGTGGGCTCGAGGAGGCGCTTCAGGTAGAGGGCCGTGGTGTCGCCCTCCACGGTGGGATTCGTCGCGACCACGACCTCTCTCACCTCTCCGGCGCCGGCCCGCGCGATCAGCTCCCGTATCTTCAGGTCCTCCGGACCCACGCCGTCCAGGGGCGAGATTAGCCCGCCGAGCACGTGGTAGAGGCCGCCGTACTCGCGGGACGCCTCGATGGTGACGACGTCCTGCGGCTGCTCCACCGCGCAGATGATGCTGCGATCGCGCGAGGGCGAGGCGCAGACAGGACAGGGATCGGTCTCGGTGTAGGATCCGCAGACGGAGCAGAAAGTGATCGAGCCCTTGAGCTCCCCGATCCTGGCGGCGAGGGCCGCCGAGAACGAGGCGTCGGACTTGAGCAGGTAGTAGGCGACCCTGAGCGCGCTCTTGCGCCCGATGCCCGGCAGTCTCGTGAGGAGCCCGACGAGCTCCTCGAGCGCCTTCACTGGAGGCCCCCCAGCATTCCCGGCGGGAAGGGCATGCCGCCGATCCCCGAGGACAGCTCCGCCTGGATCGCTTCCTTGACTTTGGCGGCCGCGTCGTTGAAGGCCCCCCGCACCAGGTCCTGAAGGAGGGCGGCGTCGCCGCCGGCGACGAGCTCGGGCGAGATCTCGCAGGAGAGCATCTCCATGGCCCCGTTCAGGCTCACGCGCACCATGCCGCCGCCCGAGCTCCCGGTGGCCCGTATCCTCTCCGTCTTGTCGCGGAGCTCGTTCACGCGGGCCTGCATGGCCTGGGGATTCCTCAGCATTTCCATGATCTCAGCGAAGTTCATCGGGATCTCCTCGCGGTCTGTCTGCCAGCCTCTTGCCCCTGAACACCCTCTCCACGATCGCCACCGGATCGGGCGGGGCATCCGCCGCGCCCGGCGGCGCCTCGTCGCCGCGGGACCCCGGCCTCGGCTCCACCTTGAGCTCCACCTTGAGTCGCCGGCCGGACAGCTCCGAAGCCTTCGCGGCTATGTCGAAGATGCTGCCCCTCACCACGCTCTCCTCCATCCCGGAGCGGAAGGGAATCACGATCCTGGTCTCCTCGACGCGCCACGCCAGAGACGAACCCAGACCCGACTTGAGCAGCGGACTCGACCGGCCCAGGGCGCTGATCACGGCTTCGCGGAGCGAATCATCCGCGCTATCGGCGGCCGCCTCTGCGGCCGCCTCGCCTTCGGGCCCCTCGTCCTCCTCGGAGGCGTCGCTCATGACGCGCGGCCGGGGAGGGGCCGAGCGCTCCGCCTCCGCCGTCGCGGAGAGGCTGTCGAAGGCCGCGATCAGCGGCCGAGGCAGCTCAGGCTTTTTTTTTTCGGCTCGAGGCTCCTCGTCCGCGCCCTCGGGGGCGCCCGCCTCCCCGGAGATGCGGCGCCTCAGCGCGGCGACCGCCTTGGCCAGGTCGGACTGCGAGACATAGTCGGCGAGGCGGCAGAGCTTGGCCACCGCCAGCTCGAGCTCGAAGCGGGGATCGACCGTGTAGCGCAGATTGCGGTACAGGTCGAGGAGCCCCGCCAGGGCGCGCTCGAGGCGCTCGGCGGTGAAGGCCTCGAGGGCGGCCGCGTTGTAGGAGGAGGCCGGGGCGCCGAGGAGCGAGGCCTTGCTTATCCCGTTCTTCATGAGGAGGAGCGAGCGGCAGTAATCCGCCGCCTCCGACGCGAAGCGCTCCGGCGAGACTCCCCGGGCGAGTATCTCGTCCAGCGCTTCGAGGGCGGCCCCCGCCTTCCCGGCCGCGCTCGCGCCGAAGAGCCTGCCCAACGCGTCGAGACCGGTGAGTCCCAGCTTCTCGAGGAGGAGGGCGGCGGTGATCTTCCCCTCGGAGAACGAGACGACCTGGTCGAAGAGCGTATAGGCGTCGCGCGGCGAGCCTCCCGACTCCTTCGCGATCCAGTGCAGGGCCTCGTCCTCCGCCTCGACGCCCGTTTCCGCCGCGGCCGCGGCGAGAAGCGCCTTCACCGCGTCGAGGAGGAGGAGGCGAAAGGCGAACTGCTGGCAGCGGCTCTTTATGGTCGCAGGCACCTTGTGCGGCTCGGTCGTCGCGAAGATGAAGACGATGTAGGGGGGAGGCTCCTCGATGGTCTTGAGCAGCGCGTTGAAGGCGCTGTTGGAGAGCATGTGGACCTCGTCGATTATGTATATCTTGTAGCGCCCGCCGTTGGGCGGGAAGAGGACCTCGTCCTTGATCTGGCGGACGTTGTCCACCGAGGTATTGGACGCGCCGTCTATCTCGATGACGTCGAGACTGGCGCCGCGCGCGATCTCGACGCAGGACCGGCAGAGCCCGCAGGGCTTCGCCGTAGGTCCCGGTCCCTTCTCGCAGTTCAGGGCCTTCGCGAGGATGCGCGCCGTACTCGTCTTCCCGCAGCCGCGCGGCCCCGAGAACAGGTAGGCGTGGGCGATCCGCCCGCTGGCCAGGCTGGCTTCCAGCGTCGCCGACACGAATTCCTGACCGGCGAGCTCGTCGAAGCTCTGCGGACGTCTGCGGGTCGCCGTGATCTCGTAAGGCATGGGAGCAAAATAGCACAAGGCGGGGGGTCGGTAAAGACTTCGAGCGCTCGAAGCCAGGCGCTCTGCGAACCGCGCCTACCGCTTACCGTTGCTTCCTTCCGGACCTGGCGGGGTTGGGCGGCGGCCACGAGCGCAGTGCCTGGCTTCGGGCGCTCGAAGCAAGGGCCAATGCGGAGAGAGAGGGATTTGAACCCTCGGTACCCTTACGAGTACGCACGACTTCCAATCGTGTACCTTCGGCCGCTCGGTCATCTCTCCAAAGTTCGCGACATTTTTACCTGGCATTAGGCGGAGAGAGGGGGATTCGGTCCTCGTCGCTTTCGTCCCGAAAGCTCCTCGAACCCGCCTACGCCCGCTGTCGGCGACGTCGTGTCGCCTCTTCCTCCCTCCGGTCGGCGCTGGCTCCGTTTCGAATCCCCCGCCGTGCAGGCGCTGAACTACTCTCGCGGAGAGAGGGGGATTCGAACCCCCGGAACCCTTACGGGTTCAACGGTTTTCGAGACCGCCCGATTCAACCGCTCTCGCATCTCTCCAATGGACGATGAGGCTAAGTGGATTCGAACCACCGACCTTCAGATCCGCAATCTGATGCTCTATCCAGCTGAGCTATAGCCTCGTGACGGAGAGGGGGGGATTCGAACCCCCGGTACCCTTTAGGGGTACAACTCCTTAGCAGGGAGCCCGATTCGGCCGCTCTCGCACCTCTCCCTTGAAACATTCGCCGTCGCGGAGCAGGAGGGATTCGAACCCTCGGTGCCTTGCGGCACAGCGGTTTTCAAGACCGCCTCCTTAGACCACTCGGACACCGCTCCATGGAACGCGGTAGCAAAACATACGCGATTGTCGGGGCGTTGTCAATAAGCGGGGCTCGGGCGATCACTCCACGAGGTAGCGCCCGAGCTCTTTCAGCTCGGGGATCTGGGTGAAGACGGGGTTCTTCGGACCGGCGTTGTCCTTGTCGATCGCCACAACCTTGACGTAGAGCTCGTTGATCTTGTCGGCGAGTATCTTGAGGTTCGGGCCGAAGTTTGTGATGGCCATGTCGCGGAAGACCTTGTCCGAGGCTCCGACGCGATCGGACCCGCCCGAGGCGAGGAATCGGAGGTTCGGCAGGAGATCCCGCCGAGCCTGGTAGACGAAGCGCGACATCGCGATGATCTGCGCGTATATCTCGTCGAAGTGGTAGCCTTGGTAGCGGTAATTCTCGAGCTTCTCGGTGAGTTCCTCGATGAGGTTCCAGGTGCCCGGGTCCAATACCAGGGAGGAAATCCCGCGGCGGGTGAATCTGTTGGAGATGTTCGTCCGGAAGTGCTCGCCGATACCCTCGATAGCCGCGAGGATCTCTGGGTTCTTGATCTGCATGTGGGGTCAGTATAGCCCATTCCGGGGGAAATCTCTACGTCTCGGAGGAAGCGGAGCCTGAGCCGCGCCGAAGGCCCTGCCTCGAGCCGCGGGATTCGAGCTCATCCTCGACGGCCCGGTACAGCTGGGCCTTGTCGGGCCTCAGCCGCGGAGCAAGGATACCGCGTGAAGGCGCATCCGACCTGAGCCTCACCACCTCGCAGGCCGGATCGAGGAGCTCGAGGCAATCCGCGAGGAGGCTCGGCAGCTTGGACGGGTGCATCAGGGTCAGTTCCCCCGCCAGGTATTCGGAAGCGAGCGCGCTCCCCTCGGGGAGGAGGAGGTCGTGGAATTTCACTCCGTCGATCCCGAGGGAGGCGATGCGCGAAACCGTCTCCAGCATGTCCTCCTCGGTCTCTCCGGGAAGCCCCAGGATGAGATGGACCGCGGCGCGCAGCGGCGCCGCACGCGAGCCCGCGGCGCGCAGGGTCTCCAGCGCGCGGACGAAGCAGGCATAGTCGTGGCCGCGGCGGATCCTCGAGAGGGTCCCGTCGTGCGAGCTCTGCAGCCCGAGCTCGACCCAGACCTCGAGCCCTCTCGCCGCGTAGGAGGCGAGGAGGGCCGCCTTCTCGCCGTCGAGGCAGTCGGGCCTCGTCGATACCACGAGGCCCCGCAGCCCTCCGGGGGCGCGCTCGCCGGTGACGCGCAAGGCCTCGTCGTAGCGCCGGCGCAGCTCTGCCGGCGCGGCGAAGGTCGAGCTGTAGGCCTGGAAATACGGAAAGAAGAGCCGAGCGCCGTAGCGCCGCTCGAGGAAGGCGATGCCGACGCCGACCTGCTCCTCGATCGAGGACCGGCCCTCGGGCAGGTACGGCGCCCTCCCGGCGTCCGGCGCGCAATACGCGCAGCCCCCGCTTCCCCGCCCGAGCGGCCTGTTGGGGCAAGAGAAGCCGCCGTCCAGGCCTATCCTCCATACGCGGTCTCCGTGGCGGGCCTTCAGGGCTTCGGCATGGCGGCGCATCCGCGAATCCGGCATCGCCGCCCCCTATCCCCGGATTGGTGAGGCTGCCGCGAACCAGCGATCGAAGAGGGTCTCGAAATCCTCGACCGCGATGGCCTTCACGCCTGCCGCGCGGAGCTCGGCCCCTCCGGGCGCCCCGCGGGTGTAGGCGCAGAACTGCTTCCGGAATTCCACGCAGGCCGTCCTCTCCCCCAGGAAGCGCGCGGCCGCGTCGAGGTGCCTCCGGGCCGCCTCGACGCGCTCCCCGGTCGACGCGGTCGGGGCGGGGCGCCCTTCCATCTCAGCCTTCGCCTCGCGGAAGACGAAGGGATCGCCCATCGCCCCTCGCGCGATCATTACTCCCGCGCAGCCCGTATCGGCCGCCATGCGCGCGGCGTCGCCGGGCGTCCGCACGTCCCCCGAGCCGAAGACCGGCACGGAGAGCCGCGAGACCAGATCGGCGATCTGGGTCCAGTCGGCCTTTCCCGCATAGCCCTGGGCGCGCGTCCTGGCGTGGAGGGTCACGGCCGAGGCGCCTCCGTCGACGGCCGCCTCGGCGGCCTCGCGGTAGTTCACGCAGCCCTCGTCCCAGCCCGAGCGGATCTTTGCCGTCAGAGGGGGGCCGCCCGACCCGAGGGCGGCTCGCATCGCCGCGAGGATATCCCGGATGAGACGAGGAGACTTCATGAGAGCGGAACCCGCGCCCGACCGCACGATCTTGGGAACGGGACAGCCGCAGTTGAGGTCGATGAGGGCGGGCCCGCGCTCGGCCGCGACGAGCGCGGCCGCCGCGAGCGCGTCGGGCCTCGAGCCGAAGAGCTGGATCGCGTAACGCGTTTCGTCCGGAGCCCTGTCCATGAGGAGGCCGGTCTTGGGATGGCCTCGAGTCAGGGCCTCGGCGCTGACCATCTCCGTATAGCAGAGATCCGCGCCGAGGGAGAAGCAGACCGACCGGAAGGCCGCGTCGGAGTAGCCCGCCACGGGAGCGAGGAAGACGTTCCCGGGGATCTCGACGCCGCCGACGACGACCGGGCGGTAAAGGCCCGCGGCCATGCCCATGAGATTCGCGCCGATCCCCGCTCGACCGCCCCTGAGGCCGTCAGCTCCAGACGGGGACCGGCAGCTTGAAGAACCTGCAGGCGTTCTCGAAGACCGTCCGCGAAACCTCCCCGGGATCCGTCTCGACGATCTCGGCCAGGAAGGCGCAGGTCGAGGGCAGGTATTCCGGTTTGTTGCGCTTACCGCGGAAATCGGCGGGCACCATGAAAGGCGCCTCGCTCTCGATGAGGATGCGATCGAGAGGCAGCACGCTCACCGTCTCGTGGAGGTTGCGGGCGTTGCGGTAGGTCAGGTTCCCGGCGAACGAGAAATAGAGATTGAGCTGGAGGTCGAGGACTCGCCGCGCGTAATCGGCGTCTTCGGAATAGCAGTGGAGCACGCCGCCGGAGGGCGGGAGGCGATCCTTGAGGATATCCAGGACGTCCTTGCCGGCCTCGCGGTTATGGATGATCACGGGGAGATCCAGGCGCGCGGCGAGGTCGAGCTGGTCGATGAACAGCTCGATCTGGCTCTTCCGGTCGCCGAATTTATGGTAGTAATCGAGACCGATCTCGCCGAGGGCGATCACTCGGGGAAGCTTGGCCGCCTCCTCGATGGTCCTGTGCCAGTCCTTGCCGGGATTCTGGACTTCAGAGGGCGAGACGCCAGCGGCATGGAAGACGTGCTCCATGGTCTTCAGGTTGTCGTACACCTGCTTGAAATCCATCAGACTGTTGCAGATGCTGACGATCCTGGTGACTCCGGCCTGCTTCGCCTCCTGGCAAACTAAAAGCTGTTCGATCGGGTCATCGTAGATGAGCCCGATGTGGGCGTGAGTGTCGAAATACTGCATCTGTCTTCCGTAGAGAAACTGGTGATGATGTGGATCCCGAACGGGGCAGGATAAATGTACCATGAGCCCGGCGCGTCGTCAACTCGGTATAGTCGACGACACCTAGGCTGGTGGAGTGGGTCGGGAAGACTCCCGGAGGGCTTCTTGGCTGGACTATACCAATCCTGCCGCGGGCGCGTCAATATATCCGATCCAGATTCGGCCTACATCCTGAATTCCTCGCCTAGATAGATCTTTCGGGCCATTTCCGAAGCCAAAACCTCGTCCCTCGAGCCCGAAACGACGATGTTCCCCAAGTTTATGATGTGCGCCCGATGGGTTATATCCAGGGTGTCCCGGACATTGTGGTCGGTGATGAGGACCCCGATGCCGGCCTCCGAGAGCCTGCGCACGATGCTCTTGATCTCGTGCACGGCGATCGGGTCGATTCCGGCGAAGGGTTCGTCCAAAAGCAGGAATTTCGGGTCGAGGGCGAGCGCGCGGGCGATCTCGGTGCGTCGGCGCTCGCCCCCGGATAGAGTGTAGGCTTTCTGCCTGCGCAGCCTGGCTATGCCGAACTCCTCGAGGAGCTCATCGAGGCGCTCGCGCTTGCGCGCCCCCGATATGTCCGCCCTTGTCTCGAGCACGGCTCGGACATTGTCCTCGACCGAGAGGCGTCTGAAGATCG
The DNA here is from genome assembly GCA_964404145.1 of uncultured Treponemataceae bacterium. Lineage (GTDB taxonomy): Bacteria > Spirochaetota > Spirochaetia > Treponematales > Rectinemataceae > UBA1306. The sequence continues at coordinate 166,806 of CAYOIX010000002.1, read as the reverse complement.
AGGGCTCCTGGGGCAGATAGGCTATGCCGAGCCTCGCCCTCAGGTACATGGGAAGGCCGCTTATCTCCTGGTGGTCCAGGGCGACTCTGCCCGCCGTCGGCCTTATGAAGCCGACTACCATATAGAAGACGGTGGTCTTCCCGGCGCCGTTCGGTCCGAGGAGTCCCACGATCTCGCCGGTCGTCATCGAGAAGGACACCTCGCCGACTGCGATCTTCTTGCGGTAGAGCTTGCGCAGGCCCTTCGCCTCCAGGACATGGGACGAGCCGTCGCCCGCGCCAATGTTCACTTGGGCCCCCCGGCCTCGGGAGCCGGCTCGTTCTTGTCGGGGGAGGCCGGAGGGGCCGTGGCCGGGGCTTGGGACGCCGGGGCCGGCGGCGCCGGCGAAGCTTTGGCCTTTTCGATCACGCTGCCCTTGACCTCGCCCTCCAGCTGTATATCGTCCGTATCGGTATTCACGACGATCCGCGACGCCGAGTAATCGTCCCCGTCTTTCGAGGCCGAGGGCGCGCCCGTCAGCTCGAGGATATTGTCCTTGCGCCGGTAGAGCGCGTACTCCGAGCGGCAGGCGAGCTTGTCCTTGACGATGCGAACGGCGATCTCGGCCAGGGTGACCTCGTTCTCGCTGTCGCTCTCGATCCACTCGGCCTTGAGGACGAGCTTGTTCTTCTCGTCCTGGAGAATCGAGGGCCCCTGGGCGCGCAGAAGCTTCTTTGTCCGGTCGTAGTAGAGGTCGGGCGCCTCCAGAGCGATCTTCTTGTCGCTATCCTCGACCTTGACCGAGCCCGAGCACTGGAGGTAGGTGAAGTCCTTCCCGAAGAGCTCGATGCGGTCGGCCGCGATGGAGATCGATCCGGTCTTGACCCTTGCCTTGCCCGTCAGGACTGTATCTTCCTTGTCCTTGGCGAGACTGGCCTGGACGCTGTCGGCGCTGAAGGATATCGGATCCGCTGCCCACGCGAGGGCCGGGGCGCAGAGGAAGCAGGCCAGGACTATCCGCGCCGGGCCCGTCCACGGCCTCACTGCCCGTCCGCCTTAGGCTCGATCCTTCCCTCGACGCCGTCGCGGAAGGAGAAGGATCGATGCAGCGCGTCGGCCTCGAAGCCCGCCCCGCTCACCCGAGAGCCGTCGGCGCGGCTGATGGTCACTATCCTGTCCAGCCGACCCTCGAGCCTCTTCCCCTTGTCGATCCAGCGCAGGTACTCGCCCTGGAGGACGGCGTCCTGCTTCTTCGACTCGAGCCGCACGTTCCCGGAGAATTCCGCGTCCTTGCTGTCCGTGTGGTAGACCGCGCCGTCGGCCCTGCCGAGCGAAAGGAGCTCTCCCGTGTCGGGATCGTACTCCGAGAATATCACGTCCGTGAGCACGGTCCTCTTGCTCGTCTCGTAGACCTCCGCCCGCGCCGCCTTCAGCTCGAAGTTCCTCTTGCCCTTCACCACGACCGTGTGCGAGTAGTCGGTGAAGACCAGGGTCGGGAGCTCCGGCTCGCCCTCGGTCCCCCGCGGCGCGTAGCCCGCCAGGCTGCACGCCGCGAAGAGGACGGCCGCCGCCGCGGCGGCGATCGCCGCGGCGATCCTCCCGGACTCAGGATTTGGCATTCGCTATGCAAGCTCCGATGAAGCTCTTGAAGAGCGGCGCCGGCTGGACGGGCCTCGATTTGAATTCCGGATGGCATTGCACGCCCAGGCCCCATGGGTGGTCGGCCCATTCGACGGCCTCGACGAGGCTGCCGTCCGGCGTCAGGGCGGTGATGAGGAGCCCGGTCCTCTCGAGGTCGGCCTTGAAGGCGTTGGAGACCTCGTACCTGTGTCTGTGGCGCTCCCAGATCGAGTCCGTGCCGTAAATTTTCCGGATGAGGGTCCCGGCCTTGAGCGAACTCTCGCTTCTGCCCAGGCGCTGCGTGCCCCCGTAGCTCTTGATGTCCACCTGGTCCTCGAGGAGGCTGATCACTCCGTGCTGGCTGTCCTGGTTGAACTCCGTGGAATCGGCGTCATCCCACTCGAGGACGTCGCGGGCCCACTCGATGACCATCATCTGCATTCCCAGGCAGATCCCGAAGTAGGGGACCCTGTTCTCCCGAGCCCACCTGGCGGCGCAGACCATGCCCGCCGACCCGCGCTGGCCGTAGCCTCCGGGCACCAGTATGCCGTCGATGCCGTCGAATACCTGGGCCATGTCGGCGCCCTCGGCCTCCAGCTTGCCCGAGTCGATCTTGATCGCGTCGACGGCCGCGTCGTTGGCTATGCCGCCGTGGGAGAGCGCCTCCCAGACGGATTTGTAGGAGTCGTTGAGGTCCATGTACTTGCCGACCACGCCCACGCGCACGCGGCGCTTGGGCTCCCGGTACTTGCGCACCACCTCGGTCCACTCGCGGAGGTCGGCGTGCCGGCTCTCGATGCCCATCTTCTTGAGGAGGAAGGTGTCGAAGCCCTGGGAGTGGTAGAGGAGGGGCAGCTCGTATATGGTGGTCCGCGCGTCGTGGCCCGAGATGACGCCCTCGAACTCCACGTTCGTGAAGCCGGCGATCTTGCGGCGCATCCCCTCGTCGATCGGCTCGGCCGCGCGGATCACCAGCGCGTCGGGCTGGATGCCGACCTCCTGCAGCTCCTTGACGGCGTGCTGCGTGGGCTTGGTCTTGAGCTCGCCTCCCGAGACCGCCGGCACCAGGGTCACGTGCACCGAGAGCGCGTTCTGCCTCCCGACCTCGTGTATTATCTGGCGGGCCGCCTCGAGGAAGGGGATGGACTCCATGTCGCCGACGGTGCCGCCCACCTCGACTATGGTTATGTCGACCTCCGGATCCTTGCCGGGGGCCAGCACCCTGTTCTTGATCTCGTCGGTGATGTGCGGGATCACCTGGACCGTCCGCCCGAGGTAGCGGCCCTCGCGCTCCTTGTTGATGACGGCCTGGTAGACCTGGCCCGTCGTTATCGAGTTGACCTTGGAGAGCGGCGAGTGGGTGTAGCGCCCGTAGTTGCCGAGATCGAGGTCCGTCTCCGCTCCGTCGTCGGTCACGTAGACCTCGCCGTGCTGGTAGGGACTCATCGTGCCGGCGTCTACGTTTAGGTAGGGGTCGATCTTCACCATGCGCACGGATAGCCCGCGCGCCTCCATGAGAGCGCCGATCGAGGAGGCCGCAACTCCCTTGCCCAGGGAGGAGCACACGCCCCCCGTCACGAAGATTAGCTTCTTCATGGGTCTTCAGTATCCCGGAAGGGACCGGGACTGTCAATTGAGCGGCGGGGACTCTCCGTGCTATCCTCGCCCAGTGGACTACGTCATAACCCGCGAGGAAGCGGGGAGGACCGCCTACTACACGCTGCGCTGGTCCCCCTTCGCCAGAGCCGACAAGTACGATATCGCCCGCTCCGTGCCCGCGATCGGCGGCATCGCCGAGATCTACTACAAGGACCGGGAGGGCAAGCTCAATCTCTTCTGCCTTCAGCGATCCTGGTACGGCGGCCTCCGGGCGATGCTGCGGGAGCGCTGCGACGCCTCCCTCGAGAAGGACCCCTGGCGCCTGTCCATGCTCGTGAAGTGGCGCGACCGCATCTACTACCGCTGGACCAACAGCGAGTCCTTCGCCGACATGGCGGACGTCATGTACTTCCTCGTCGAGTCGAGCCGCGCCGGCGCGGGCGGCGAGTCCTCCGGCCGCTTCGACCGCATCTTCGTCAAGGAGATCGACGCCGGCAAGCTCGTCACGATATAAGGAATCGCAGGGTATCGATCCCGGTGCGCGCTATCGCGCGCTACGATATGAGCTCAACCCTCCCCCCCTAGCGTCCGACAATCCAAAGGAAGGCTATGGCAGCTTTCTCGAAAGTCGTCCGACTTTCGAGAAAGCCTTATTAGGAGTCAAGGTGATCCGAGGCCTGTTTACCGGCGCCAGCGGAATGAGCGCGCAGCAAGTGCGGCTCGACGCGATATCGAACAACCTCGCCAACGTCGACACCGACGGCTTTAAGCGGGACGTCGCGGTGCACAAGGCCTTCGCCGAGCTCCTCCTCCGGCGGACCGGCGACGACGGGGTCGCCCTGAACCCCTTCGGCTCCGGCGACGTCGCGCCCGTCATCGGCAAGATAGGCACCGGAGTCGAGAACAACGAGCTCTACACCGAGTTCGAGCAGGGCGCCCTCAAGCAGACCGAGAACGACTTCGACCTGGCGATGGACGGCAAGGGCTTCTTCGCCGTCCAGACCCCCTACGGCGAGCGCTACACCCGGTCCGGCGCCTTCGTGCTCGGCAAGGAAGGCCTCCTCGAGACGAAGGAAGGCTACCCCGTCCTGGGCGAGAGCGGCCCCCTACAGGTCAAGGCCAACAACTTCAAGGTCGACAAGGACGGCAACGTCTACGTCAACAAGAACTTCCAGGACGATCCCTTCCGCCTCGTCTCCGTGGAAGAGAACACCTGGGACGGCCTCGAGAAGCTCGACAGGCTGAAGATCGTCGGGTTCCCGAAGGACCGCTTCATCGCCAAGCAAGGGGACAGCCTCTGGCGCTCCACCGAGGAATCGGGCGACGCGGCCGTCCTCGCGCCGGGATCGCGGCCGAAGATCACCCAAGGCTTCGTCGAGGCGAGCAACGTGAACCCCGTCCTCGAGATGGTGCGCATGATAGAAGTCAACCGGGCCTACGAGGCCAACCAGAAGACCATCCAGTCCGAGGACGCGATGCTCGGGAAGCTCATCAACGAGACCGCGCGCGTCGGGTGAGTCCCGCCGGGCGCAGGAGGATATAGCACATGGTCCGTAGCCTTTGGACAGCCGCGAGCGGCATGATCGGCCAGCAGGCGAGCATCGACACCATCTCCAACAACCTCGCCAACGTCAACACCTCGGGCTTCAAGAAGATGCGGGCGGATTTCGAGGACCTCATCTACCAGACCACCCAGGTCGCCGGCACGCCCGCCACCGAGGACACCGTCGTGCCCGTGCCCATACAGATGGGCCACGGCGTCAAGCTCGCCGCCACCCAGCGCGACTTCGGCCAGGGCGCCCTCCAGAATACCGAGAACATCTCCGACATAGCCATCCAGGGCGACGGCTTCTTCCGCGTCATGACCTACGACGGGTCCTACGCCTACACCCGCGACGGCTCTTTCAAGATAGACTCCAACGGCCAGTTCGTGACCTCCGACGGCTACAAACTCATGCCCGAGCTCACCCTCCCCCAGGGCTTCATACCCGAGACCCTCGCCATCTCCCAGGACGGCCGCGTCACCGTCAAGGTGCCCGGCCAGGACAACCCGATCCAGGTCGGCCAGCTCGAGCTCTACCGATTCCCCAACCCCGTCGGTCTCACCTCCGTTGGCGACGACCTCCTCAAGATCTCCAACGCCTCCGGCAACCCCATCGCGGGGCGCCCGGGATTCGACGGCATGGGCAAGACCGTGCACAAGTTCCTCGAGATGTCCAACGTGTCCGTCGTCCGCGAGATGGTGAACATGATCGTCGCCCAGCGCGCCTACGAGTTCAACTCCAAGGCCATCCAGACCAGCGACAACATGCTCGGCACGGCCACGAGCCTCAAGCGCTAAGAGATAGAGTCGGGAGGATGAAGTGCAAATCGACGCGGCTCTGCTTAGTTACCGTAATCAAGCCCTTCGCGTCCCCTCCGGCGCGCCCCAGGTCCAGGCTTCGGGGGCCCGCGTCGCGGACGCTCGCGCAGGAGGCCCGGCCCGCATCGACAAGAAATCCAAACTCTACGAGCAATGCCAGGAATTCGAAGCGATCTTCGTCAAAATGATGCTGAAGGAAATGCGCAACAGCGTGGACAAGTCCTCGTCCATCCTGAACGGCGGCTGGGCCGAGGACATCTACTCGGACATGCTCGACGACGAGTATTCCAAAACCATGGCCAGGAACGCGGGCTTCGGCCTTTCCGACGAGCTCTACAAACAGCTTTCGCAGGCCTAGCCTCAGCTGACCGTCACCTCCAGCCCCATCTTGTTCAGCGAGAACTCCACGACCCGCGCCCTCTCGTCCTCGAAGCGGCGCGCCAGCGTCTCCCTGAGCGCCTCCGCCTTCCCTCGCTCGGAGGACATGAACAGCGCGAACCCGCCGCCCCCCGCCCCCAGGAGCTTCATCCCCTCGTGATAGGGACGCGTGACCCTCACCATCTCGTCGATCTCCGCGTTGCTGGTGCTTCCATGGATCAGCTTGTTCTCGAAGAAGGACTCCGCGACGATCCGCCTGAGCCCCGCGAGGTCCCTCAGGGAGATGGCGTCGCGGGCGTCCCGGGCGAGCTCGGCCAGCCTTCCGTGCGTGAACAGATAGGCTCTCTCCATGCCGTTGACCCGATCCACGACCTCTCCCAGGATATTCTTGGCCAGCCGGGTCACGCCCGTGTAGAAGAGCGTCATCAGCTGGACGCTCGAGCGGTCCTCGAAGGCCCAGGGATCGAGTTGGTGGATGACGGGCCTCGGCTTGAGCCCCGGCCGGGACTCCACGTACTTGACGCCTCCCGCCAGCCCGCCTATCTGGTCCTGCCAGCCCCCTCCAGTGGTCAGCATCTGCTCCATCTCGAGCACCTGGAGGAAGAGGGAATCGGGCGCGCTCGGAATGCCGAAGAAGCGCTCGAGGGCCCCGAGGATCGTGCCCGCCAGTATCGAGGAAGTGCCCAGCCCCGAGCCTTTCGGAATCGCGCACAGCAGCGTGATCTCGAGCCCGCCTCCCGAGGCAGAGAGCTCGGGAGCGAGGGAGGCGCCGTCGGGCAGCCCGGCCCCGAGCCCCAGCAGGACCAGGGCCGCCTTGGGCAGCGCGAATGGCGAGCCCGGATCGCGATAGCCGCGCAGCGCTGCGGTGTCGCCTATCGTCTCGGTGGATCCCAGATCGATCGAATGCACGCGGACCCAGGGCTCGGGCGTCCGGCGGACGAAGACCTGTATCGGACTCTGCCCGTTCAGGTCGACGGCCAGATTGACGACAGCCCCGCCGTAGCGATTCGTATAGGGAGGAGTGTCCGTCCAACCCCCGGCGATGTCGAAGCGGGCGGGCGAGCGGGCCCACACGATCTGGTCCTGCTTGACCGATATCCGCAGGGCACCGCCGCGCAGCCTCGGCGCGAAATTCAGCTCGATGCGCTCTCCGGAGGGAATCCCCTCGACGCCCGCCCTCCTGAGGACCGCCCCCCGATAGGCCTTCAGCAGGGGATCGTCTGTCGAGGCGTAGCGCCGTACGAGGGGCGCCGTATCCAGCCCCCCCGCGACGATGGCCGCGAAGTCCTCCGAGGGCAGAGCGAAGAAGCCGCCCCGCGACAGCACCGCCGACAGCTCGGCCTCGCGCATCCTCGACCGTTCCCGATCCCGGCCCACTGCGTCCGTGAGCTCGTTCGCCCGGGCGATGGAGATCCTCGCCGCGGCCTTGAACCTCCGCCTCCACGCCGCGGGATCGTCCGGCCGGCGCCAGTACCCGCACAGGAACTCGCCGTCCGAGCCGGCAGCGAAGAGCTCGGCGCGGTAGAGATCGAAGGGCCCGTCGCCCGCGCCGATGTCCTCTCTCGCCAGCGAACGCTCCTCGAGCCAGGCATCCATCGCGACGCCGCAGAAACGAGCCTCGCCCGCCGACTTCACGGGCTTGAAGCTGTCGCCGACGTGGTAGACGAGCCTGAACGCCTCGAGCCCTCTACCCAGATCGATCCTGCGCTCGTCGATGCAGATCCCGCGCTCCACGGTTTCGCGGATCTCGAGGTCGCGAATCCCGACGAGCATGTTCCCCCCCGCCAGCGAGACCCGCAGACCCGAGCAATTCTCCGCGTAGCAGCCGCCGCCCCTCGTCTCGATAAGAGTATCGAGGCAGCAGAATCGGACCAGAGATTCCCCCGCCTCGGGCGCGAACTCCTCGGCTGACAGGGCGTAGAAGGCCGCGTGCCCCTTCTCGCGCAGCTCGGCGCAGGCGGCGGGATACTCCGCGGCGCTCCCGAAATGCAGGAAAAGAGGATTCCGCGCCAGTACCCCCGAGAGGCCGCAGGGATGGAATAGCGCGAACATCTCCTCCAGCGCGGCGCGCGGCAGCATAGACGACCCGCCGACCCGGCCCAGGTAGGACGCGAGATCGAGCTTGCCGAGGCAGGCCGTCATGAGCTCGAGATAGAGGTCGAAGCGGTAGTCTCCGCCGCCCGAACCGGCCGCCGACCCGATCTTCCTCTCGGCGAGCTCGATCAGCGACTCGAGCGCCATCCCCCGGAACGAGGCGATGCCTAGATCCAGGGCGCAGGCGTCCCTGCCGTCTATCCTCGCCTCGCGCTCCAGGGTCTCCTTCGAGGCCTTCTGGAAATAATCGGCGACGGCGCCCGTCAGGGGATCAAAGGCATACACTCCGTGCCGGGAGCCGCGTTCGAAGGAATCGGGAGCGGCGAACCCGCACAGCGGCTCGTCGGGCAGATCCAAGATTTCCGTGTCGAAATCGATGACGACGTCTCCGGAGCAGATCAAGAGCTCGTCGTCCCGCCAGGGATAGTGAAGGAAGAGCGAGAGCGTATGATCGAATATGACGGGTTGCGCGAGACAGCTGGACGGCGTGGGCAGCGGGGCGAAGAGCTTCCCCTCGGGGACGTAGGCGGGAAGTCTCCGCGATTCTCCGCCCGCGTGGACGACCAGTACTCGGGAGCCTCCCAGACCCGCGCGCCCGCCGTCGAGCCCCAGGCGCCGGATCGCCGCGCGAAGCGCCCACAGGCTGCCTCCCCCCGAGCCCACTCTTCCCCCGGGTGGATCGGCGCAGACCGCGAAGTCGATCTCGCGAGGATAGAGGCCCGCCTCGATCCGCCGCGCGATGAGGGCCCGGAACAGCTCGGCCTGGCTCTCGTCGGAGGCGGTGATGATGCATGCGTTGAAAATGCTCACGGAAACCACCTGGAACTTCGGATAGGATAGCCGCTATTCTATAGCAGGAAAGCCCGACAAGGGGAACGGATTGTCACGGGACGACATACTCGGCCGCGGACTGGAGACGCTCGGCCTCCAGTCCTCAGGCGGCCTCGCGGACGCCTTGGGCCGCTACATCGCCGAGATCGAGCGCCTCAACCCGAGCCTGGGCCTCGTGGGAGCCTCGGGCGATGAGCTCGTCGTCAAGCACGTCCTCGACAGCCTCGCCCCGATCGCCATCGTCCAGGGCCTCCTCGCCGGCCGGCCGACGCCGCGCATCGTCGACCTGGGCAGCGGGGCAGGCTTCCCCGGCATCCCCCTGGCTCTCGTCCTGCCCGGATCCCGCGTCGCCCTCATGGATCGCATGACGCGCCGCATCCGATTCCTCGAGTCCATACGCGATCTCCTCCCCCTGGAGAACGTGGACGTCGTCGAGACCCAGGTCGAGCACGCGCGGGGCGGCTACGATCTCGTCGCCTTCCGCGCCTTCCGCCCATTCGAGCGCAAGCTCTTCAAGCGCGTCTTCGCGTTGTGCGCCCCCGGAGGCGCCGTCCTCGCCTACAAGGGCAAGGCCGAAAGGGCCCGCGCCGAGCTCCCCCTGATCGAGGGTCTCTATTCGAGCGCCGAGATCCTCCCGGTCAAGGTGCCCTTCCTCGAGGACGAACGCTGCGTCGTGATCATGCGGCCCTAGCAGGCTGTTGAAAATGCTTCGAGTATTTCAACAGCCTGCTGGAGCGCCGAGCCTTACGCCGTCCGCAGTTTCCGCCCGGGCCGTCCGTCTCCGAGGCCGAAAAAAAAGGCCCGGGCTTCCGCCCGGGCCTTGTCCATATCCTCGCCGCTCCCGCTTTAGCCTTCGGCCAGCATTCCCTTGGCGCGCGCGTCGATGGAGTTGAGGGTCTGCATGAGTGTCTGTTTCTCGATGAGGTCGATGAGACGGGCTTCGACGAAGCGCTTGGCCTCCTCGCTGAAGACCCCCGCCGTGATGCAATAGCCCTTCCCCGCCTTGAGGTCCTTGACGCGCGCGTGGAAGTCGCGCACGGCCAGCTCGCCGACGGTGCCCTGCGAGCGGATGAATCGGAAGAGAATGAGGTCGGACCACTTCGAAGTTTCGATCTCCGCGAGGATGTCCGCCCAATCGTTGCCCTGCACGGAGATGTCGGTGATCTTCACCTTGGCCTTGGGGAAGTACAGGAGGGCGATCTTCCTGCAGAGGGTGACGAAGTCGCTCGTCGAGCCCAGGAGGAAGGTCTGGAGATTGCGGTTGGAGTTGAGCTCGCGGTACTTGACGAGGAGGGCTGGGACGTCTTTGAAGTTGGGATAGGAGGCTTGGATCTCGTTGAGGAGCGAGACGGCCTTGCCGATGTCCTGCATCTTGAGCGAGGCCGCGGCGAGCCGGTACTTGAGCTCCACGACGGTCTCGAGCCTCGCGTTCTGGTGCCGGAGCCCAATCTCGAAGTCGTCCACCGCGCGCTCGAAGAGCCTCTGGTTGAGATGCACCGTGCCCGCGAACAGCGAGGCCGAGGGGCCCAGGACCGGATCGGCTCGCAGGTGGGTGAAAATCTTCAGGGCCTGCTCCAGATTGCCCAGCTCGTAGTAGCACTCCGCGGCCGCGAAGAGCGATTCCTTGTCGTCGGGCTCGAAGTCGATGGCCTTGCGCAGGGCGCCGAGCGCCTCCTTGTAGGCCTTGAGCTTGAAATAGGCGTTGCCGAGGTATCGGAGCGCCAGGGCGTTCTCGGGCTGGGCCGCCGCCGCCTGCTTGAGCAGGACCACCGCTTTCTCGAAGGCCCTCTTCTGGAACTCGAGGACGCCCAGATTGTAGTCGACGTCGAAGTCGTCCTGCTTGATGGTGCGGGCGACCATGAGGCCGCGGTAGGCGTCCTCAGTCCTCGACAGCCTGAGCGCGGCTATGCCGTAGCGCGCGTTGGCCGCGAACTCGTCGACGTCCGGATTGCCCGCCCCGGCCTCCGCCAAGGCCTCGTAGGCCTTGCAGGCGCGCTCCCAGTCCTGCTCGTCCCAGGCCATCGAGCCCAGGGCCGCCAGGGCCTCCAGGTCCTTGGGGTTAGAGGCGAGCCGCCGGTTGGCTTCCTTGAGGACCTGCGCCTTGTCCTTGGCTCTGATGTGCTTCTTGCCCCCGACCGAAACTTCGCCTCGCCTGGCCGAGAAGGCCACGATCAGGACGATCGCGAAGACGAGTACGACTACGACGATGACGACGAGGGGTAGCAGGCCCATGAGAACAATAGTGGAGCCTCGCGGCCCTGATGTCAACTGCGCGCGTCAGCCGGGTCCCCGCCTCCGAGCCGCGGCCGCGCCCAGCTCGCGCATGACTCGCCCGATGTCGGCGGCCCCGAAGGCGCGCATGATGATCTCCTGTCCGGGGAACCGCGGCTCGACCAAGCTCTCGATCGAATATCGCGCGCGCGTCTGCCGGCCCCCGGAGCCCGGCTCCTCCTCGAGAGTCCAGGAACCCTTCGTCGAGAGGCAGGAGCCGTCGGTCTCGATGGACTCGAAGCTCACGATCGCCGCCCCATCCCCGGTCCGCTCGACGCGGTTGGAGAAGACCAGGTTCGAGATGAAGGCGAAGCCGAGGACTCGGACCGCGCTCCTCTGCTCCGTGACGGCCCTTCCCTCCGACTCCGACCGTACGCGGACGGCCTCGATCCGCGAGAACACCCGGGGCGACCGCGGAAAGTCCCAGAGCGTCGCGACGAGGTCGTCGACGCTCTCCTCGTAGCGGCCTTCGTATTCGCAGCTCATCCGGATCCAGCGCTTGCCGTCCGAGTCGCGGTAGTCCGATACCTGGAAGCCTACGGCCCTCGAGTCGCGCAGTCCGCCGGCCGTCTCCGCCGCGAGGGCGGACGCGACGAGCGCGATGCAGAGCAACGAGATGGCGCGAGTTCGTCCGGTGCTGGTCATCGCAATCTTGCCTCGCCCCTCGTCGCGGGATATAGTACTGAGCTGGTTTGGAAGGAGCGCTCAGCTTGAGGATTGCCCTCGTATCGGACTGCTATTGGCCAAGAGTGAACGGCGTAAGCGTATCCGTCCAGACCTTTCGAGACGAACTGGAGAGGCTCGGGCACGAGGTCATGATACTCTGCCCCGACTACCCACCTTCGCGCGGCGCGGTCCCCCGCGAACCCTCGGTGCGGCGCTTTCGGTCCGCGGCCAGCTCCATATCCAAGGAAGACCGACTCATCAGGCTCTCGGCCTTCCCCCTCTTCGCCCGCGCGCTCGAGCGCTTCAACCCCGACGTCATCCACATCAACACGGAGCTGACGGCCTACCTCGCCGCGCGCAGCTACGCCAGGCTGCGCGGCTATCCCATCCTCATCACCTCGCATACCGACTACGAGGACTACATCAGCAACTATATCACCATCGTCCCGGCGCGGCTCCTGCGAGCGACGGTGCGCTTCCTCATGCGCGCGATCTTCCGCACCGCCGACGTGATCATAACGCCTTCGCGCACCCAGGAGCAGAAGCTCAAGGCCTACCATATCCGCAAGCGCTTCGTCGTGATCCCCACGGGCATAACCTGCGATTTCGTCCCTCAGGAAAAGGCCGCGGTGGCCGCCTATCGGACCGGCCTCGACGCGCGCTTCCCCGGCCTCGCTGGCAAGCGCATCCTCCTCTTCGCCGGACGCATCACCGTCGAGAAGGACGTCAAGTTCCTCATCCCCGTGCTCAGGCGGCTGCGCACCACCAAAGGCGACGTCGTCCTCCTCTTCGCGGGGGACGGGCCGGCGAGACCCCAGCTCGAGGCGGCCGCGAGACGCTCGGGCCTGGCGGAGTCCTGCTTCTTCATGGGCTACGTCGACCGCTCCGAGCTGCCCCTCGTCTACGCCTCGGCCGAGGTCTTCGTCTTCCCGTCCAAGACCGAGACTCTCGGGCTCTGCACGATCGAAGCCATGGGCACGGGCCTTCCCGTGGTCGCGATCGGCGCCATGGGCACCCTCGACGTCATGAGGGGCGACCACGGAGGCTTCATGGTCGGCGACGACAAAGGCGAGTTCACGGACGCGGTCCTGCGCCTCCTCGACGACGACCATCTCCGCGCCAGCAAGTCCGCCGAGGCCATCGCCTGGGCGCGGCAATACAGGATCGAGGCCACGACCGAGCGTCTCGCCCGGCTTTATAGGATCGTCGCGGCCCAACGCTCCCGGAACCTCAGGCTGCGGAGCGGCATTCGCTAGGCCCCGCGGCGCCCTTCTCACCTCGACGCGTAATTCCTGTCGAGCCACGTCCTGTACTCCCCGGACCGCACGCGCTCGCACCAGAGGGCGTTGTCGAGATACCAGCGCACCGTCTTGCGCAGGCCTTCATCGAAGCTCAAGGCCCGCTCCCATCCGAGCTCCCGCTTGATCCTCGAGCAGTCGATCGCGTAGCGCCTGTCGTGGCCCGGCCTGTCCTTCACGTACGTGATGAGCTTTCGCAGCCCGCCGACCTCCTGCCCCGATTCCTCGGCGACGATCTCGACGAGGCGGCCGAGAAGGCGGATGTTCTCCCACTCGTTCTCGCCGCCGATATTGTAACTCCTCCCCGCCTCGCCCCGCTTCATGATCTCCCAGACCGCGGCGGCATGGTCCTCCACGTGGATCCAGTCGCGGACGTTCTTCCCGTCGCCGTAGACGGGAAGGCTCCTGCCTTCGACCATGTTGAGGATCATGAAGGGAATGAGCTTCTCGGGGAACTGATAAGGCCCGTAGTTGTTCGAGCAGTTGGAAAGGGTCGCGACAAGCCCATAGGTATTGTGGTAGGCCCTGACGAGGTGGTCGCTGCCGGCCTTGCTCGCCGAGTAGGGCGAGCGCGGATCGTAGGGCGACTCCTCGGTGAAGGAACCCGAGTCGCCGAGAGCGCCGAAGACCTCGCAGGTGCTCACGTGGTGGAAGAGGACGTCCTCGCGAAACTTCCATGCGTTCCTCGCGGCCTCGAGGAGGGTGAAGGTCCCCATCACGTTGGTCTTGATGAAGGCTTCGGGGCCCAAGATGGATCGGTCCACGTGGCTCTCGGCCGCCAGATGGACGAGGGCGTCGGGCGCGTAGCCTTCGAATACCCGCGCCACGGCCTCGCGGTCGCATATGTCCGCGCGCTCGAAAAAGTAGCGCGTTCCGCCGTATTTTTCCGCAAGGTCCGCGAGGCTCTCGGGGTTGCCCGCGTAGGTGAGGGCGTCGAGATTGACGATCCTGCCCGCGAAGTCGGCCTTCTCGAGGAGGAAGCGTATGAAATTCGAGCCGATGAAACCGGCCCCTCCCGTGACGAGGATCGTCTTGAATGCCCTGATCATTCTATTCCCGTTCCTTCCGTCTTTTGGAAAATCGTTATAGCCAACGCCTTTCGGCCGTGTCCGATCGAGCCAGGTCCCCGATGAAGACCGACAGCGAATCCTCCCAGGCGGGGATCTCGAGCCCGTAGGCCGCCATGATCTTGTCCTTGCTCAGCACCGAATATGGCGGCCGCTTCGCCTTGGTCGGGTATTCGGCCGTTGCGAGAGCCTCGACGGTGCAGTCATGCTCGAGGATGCCATGCTCCCGCCCGAGCCTTAGGATCGCGACGGCGAACTCGCGCCGGTTCGTCTCGCCCAGGTTCGCGAAGTGGAAGGTCCCGTACATCGTCCGTGGTGCGCGGAGCATCGCTAGTATGGCGGCCGCCAGGTCGGCCGCGTTGGTCGGCGTGCCGCGCTGGTCGGCGACGACCCCAATCCTCTCCTTGGTCCTCATGAGCTTCAGCATCGCGTACACGAAGTTCGGGCCGTGCCGGCCGTAGAGCCATGCCGTCCGTACAATCAGGTGCTCGGGACAGGAGGACCGGACACGATCCTCGCCCTCGGCCTTGCTCCGCCCGTAGGATCCGAGGGGCGATACGGAATCGTCCTCGCGATAGGGCTCGCTGCCCGAGCCGTCGAAGACGTAGTCGGTGGAAAGGTGGAGAAGCTTGGCGCCCGCCGCCGACGCGGCCCTCGCGAGGTTCTCGGGCCCGTCGGCGTTTACGGCGCGACAGAGATCGACCTCGTCTTCCGCCCTGTCCACCGCCGTGTAGGCCGCGCAGTTCACTATCCAATCGATCCGCTTTCCCGCCGCGAAGGCGCCGATGGCCCGCGGGTCGAGTATGTCGACGTCCCTGTCCGTTCCCGAAAACTCGAGCCCCGACGCGGCCAGTGCCGCGGAAAGCTCGGTCCCGAGCATCCCTTTATCCCCGACGAGCCAGATCATCCCGACTCCGGGTTGCGGCACAGGTCGTCAGGCTCGATAGGGTCGCCTCGGCTTCGTCGGCCGATGGAAGCGAGCGGAGTCTGCGACATGGCTCGTACTATAGCATATCGAAGTACCTGCCCGCCGAGTCGAAGCCCGGCAGAGCCAGGTCCTTGGCCGACAGAATGGGCGCGATGCCAGGATCCGGCCAGGCAATGCCGATGGCGGGATCGTCCCATCGTATGCCGCCTTCGTCGGCGGGGTCGTAAAAATCGGTGCACTTGTAGGCGAACAGGGCGGTCTCGGAGAGGACGAGGGAGCCGTGGGCGAAGCCCGGCGGAATGTACAATTGGTTCTGAAGCTCGGCGGAGAGTCTCACTCCCTCCCACTTCCCGAAGCTGGCCGAGCCCGGGCGCAGGTCCACCGCCGCGTCGAAGACTTCGCCCTCGATGACGCGGACGAGCTTGCCCTGCGGATGCCTCTTCTGGAAATGCAGACCGCGCAGGACGCCGCGCCTGGACTTGGACTGGTTGTCCTGCACGAAACGTGCGTTTATACCGGCCTCGTCGAAATCGCGCTCGTTGAAGGACTCGAAGAAGTATCCCCTCTCGTCGTCGAAGACTTTCGGACGTATCAGGTACAATCCGCCGATAGACAGGGGAGTGGCGGCTATCGGCATCGGGCGGCCTCAGCGTTTCGCGGAGCCGGCCAGATAGTTCAAGTACTCGCCGTACTCGGTCTTCTTCATCCTGTCGGCCGCGCGCATGAGACCGTCGAGCTCGAGCCAGCCTTTATGGAAGGCGATCTCCTCGATGCAGGCGACATAGAGGCCCTGACGCTTCTGGATGGCCTCGATGAAGGAGCTCGCCGCCAGGAGATCCGCCGGGTTGCCTGTGTCGAGCCAGGCGAAGCCCCTCCCCAGCAGCTCCACGCTTAGTTCGCCGCGCGAGAGGTAGTCCCTGTTCACCGAGGCGATCTCGATCTCCCCGCGGGCGGAGGGCTCCACCTTCTTCGCGATCCCGACGACGGCGTTGTCGTAGAAGTAGAGCCCGGGGATGGCGTAGTTCGATCTCGGGAGCTTCGGCTTCTCCTCGATGGAGAGGGCCCTGCCCTGGGCATCGATCTCCACCACGCCGTAGGCGCCCGGATCTTTCACGTAATAGCCGAATATCGTCGCCCCTCGTCCTCGGGAGGCGGCCGTTTCGAGAAGGGCGGTGAAACCCTGGCCGAAGAAGACGTTGTCGCCGAGGACCAGGGCCACGCTCTCCTTGCCGATGAAGCGCTCGCCCACGATGAAGGCGTCGGCGAGCCCCCGGGGCTTCTCCTGCACCGCGTACTCGATCCGAAGGCCGAGGTCCGAGCCGTCCCCGAGGAGTTCCGTAAAGCCCCCGACATCCCGGATGGTGGAGATTATCAGGATATCCCGGATGCCGGCGAGCATGAGGGTCGAGAGAGGATAGTAGATCATGGGCTTGTCGTACACGGGCAGCATCTGCTTGGATACGGCCAGGGTGGCGGGAAAGAGCCTCGCGGCCGTGCCGCCGGCCAGGATGATTCCTCTCATGACGTGGTCTCTCCTTGTCGCAGCCGGGTCGCAACGATATTCTAGTGCTATGTTTTTCGATGCCATGACGCGCCGGAGCGCGCTCGCCGTCCTGCCCTTCGTCCTCGCCTGTCCCCTCTGGGCGCAGACGACTGTCGCCGACCCAGACGATGCCATCTACGCCGACCTGGACGAGTGGGAAACGAAGGGACGCCTCAGGAACCTTCCCCGGCTGCGCCCCTATACCATGGCGATGACCATAGGCCTATTGCAGGAAGTCGTCGCCGACGGCGACCCGGCCGATGCGGAAGAAGCGCGACGCTACCTCGACATACTCGCCGACCACGCTTTCCATCCCCTCGCCGCCGCCCGAGCCGAATCGGCCGTCTCGCCGTCGGGCACGGACTACGCGCTGGACGGGTCTCCCGGCTTCGCGATCAACACCATTGTAGGCGAGAATCTCGGCGTTTCGGCCAGGATGGACCAATGGCTCGCCGAAGGCGCTCTGTCCTACGGGAACCGCGATATGGGCATCCAGGCCGGCTTCATGCACGGGGCATGGGGCCCGATCTACGACGACGGTGTCGTCCTGGGCCCCCAGTCGCCCGAGTCGGGGCAACTCACCTTCTCCTGGCGCTCGCCCCGGCTCACCACGGATTTCGGCTTCTTCATTCTCCGTCAGGGCTGGCCCGATTCAATGGGCCTCGCCGGCCCCGAGGGCCGTCCCGTCGGCCTCGGCAGCGGGAAATACCTCGTCATCCACGGACTCAGCTGGTCCCCGACGAGATCCCTCGAGCTCGGCGTCTTCGAATCCATGGTATGGGTGGACCGCCTCGAGCCCCTCTACTTCATCCCCCTGTCCGAGTACTTCCTGTCCCAATCCGTCTCGGGTTACGGCGACAACGCCTTCGTAGGACTGTCGGCGAGCGTCTACCTCCCCGGCTCGATGAAGCTCGACCTGGTGGGCTACGCCGACGATCTCGATTTTTCGGGAGTGCTCAAAGGCCGCTTGGACACCAAATGGAAGATGGCCGCTCAAGCCTGTCTGTCCTGGGCGCCCGAATCGCCCATTGTCCAGCGCCTCTCCCTGGACTACACGGCGGTCGGGCCCTATACCTACACTCACTGGGCCCGGGCCGGCACCGACGCTTCGGGCAACTCCTATTTCGGAGCGCTCGCCTACACGAACGGCGGCCGGAACATCGGCCCGGACCTCGATCCCGACTCCGACAGGATCACCTTGCAGGCGAAGAGCAGGACCATGAGCGGAGTCCAGGTCTCGGGCATCCTCCGGCTCACGAGGCACGGCAACGCCTCGGAAGGCGTCGACGGCTACACCGCCGGCACGAGCGCAAGCGGCGACGCCTCCGGCGGTCTCGGGGATCCGGGCCTCATCAAACTTGGGACCCCTCTGGCTCCGGTCTATTCCTGGATCTTCCAGGGGGACTACGACACGGGCTCTTCGCCGCGATATTTCCGCTTCCTCACCCAGTCCTGCCTTCGGATCACCACCCAGGCCGGCATCGCGGTCAACTACACCACACGCATCGAAAGGCTCGGCACGCTCGGCGCGAGCTTCGGCTACACCTTCGAGTATGTCGCCAACGACAACTTCGTCCCCGGCGCGACCGAGATCGCGAACTACCTCACGCTCGCCCTAGGACTCGCCCTATGAGGTCGCCGGGCTCGACGCGGCGCTCCGCTGCGCTCCTGTGCGCGGCGCTCTCGACACTCTTCGCGCTCGGTGCAGGCGCCGAGGGCTTCGAGACCAACGGCCAGCGGGTCCGCGCCCTGGACGATCCCGTCGTCGCCGACATCGAGGACATCCTCGTCGAGTCGGGAAGCCTCTTCCTCTCCTACGCGGCGCCCTATTCCGACCGGGAGCTCCGGGCGGCCCTCGACCGGATCGATCCCGACAGGCTCTCGGACCAGGGCAGGGCCAAGTACGACGCGGCGCTCGCCGCCCTGCGCCCCGACCCCGCCTACGTCTCGGGCAAGCTGGGGGCCAAGACCGGGCTCAAGGTCGAGCTCGACGGCAATTACCGCTCCGACGAGGACGTCCCCTGGATCCTGGGCTACCAGGAGCGCCCATCCTTCCTCGCCCTGCCTCTCGAGGCCTGGGCGGGAGGGGGAATCTACGGCCTCTCCGAATTGGCGCTTCGGCGCGACTACTACTCGGTGAACCTGCCGGTCTCCCAGCTTTCGGTCCCCAACTACACGAGCGTCCCCATCGACTTCATAGGCGCCGACAGCAACTTCCCCTTCCGCGCCTTCGGCGTCGCGGGCGGGGATTTCTGGAGCCTCCGCATCGGCCGCGACAGGCTCTCGCTGGGCAGCATGGGCGAGGACAATCTCGTCGTCTCGTCCAAGACCGAGTGGTACGACTACGCCAGGCTCACCCTCTTCTTCCGCGACTTCCAGTATTCGGCCTACATGGTCCAGCTCGATCCTTCGCGCAACCTCTACATGCACCGGACGGATTTCCTCTTCTTCGACCGGCTCTCCATCGGGCTGACCGAAGGCATACTCGTCGGCGACGACGCGCCCGAGCTGCGCTACTTCAACCCCCTGATGATATTCCACGGCTACGAGGCCTGGAACGACGAGCCGGTCGGCGACGCAGTCACCGGGAACGGCACGGTCCCGGCCGCCAATCCCTCGGGGATCGGCTCGATGCTGGGCATCGAGATCAACTACAACCCCGCGCGCTACGTGACCCTGGTCGCCCAGTACCAGTTCAACGCCGGCCAGGACCCGCTCAAGCTCCTGCTCTGGCCGACAGCTACCGGCACGATACCCAACTCCGACGCCTTCCTGATCGGCGCCAAGCTCCGCGCCCCCTACAGCGGGGGCTATCTGATAGGCGAGCTCTGCGGAGTCTACGCCGAGCCCTTCGACATGATTCTCGGGACCAACAAGATCAGCTACATCTACGACAGGCCGGCGGACTCGAGCTACTCGAGTCGGGACATCGAGGAGTGGATCGGCTTCTCGGAGGGTCCCGACTGCGTCCTCGTGTCGGGGAGTCTCCACTACGAGACCGCGGATCGGGCGAGTCTCGGGCTCTCGGCCTCCTATCGCTGGAAAGGCCAGAACGGCCTCAACACGGTCTACGCATGGTCGACCCAGAACGCCGCCGAGGTCGCGCCCACGGGCATCGTGGAGGGCAGGCTGCGCCTAGGCATCGACGGCGCCTATCCCTTCGGCCCGCGATGGCGCGCCAGCGCGGCTGCCTATTACACGCACCGCGTCAACGCCGACAACCTCCTGGGCCAGGAAGACGATTCGGTCGAGCTCATGGCCGGCATCGGCCTATCGCTCTAGGCCCCTAACGGCCACTGCGGGCGAAGACCGTGGCGATCGTCTTGGCGACGATCGAGACATCGAGGACGAAGGACAGGTTCTTGATGTAGTACAGGTCGAACTGCAGCTTCTTGTAGGTGTCTCCGATCGAGGGCGAGTGGTACTCGCCCGAGACCTGATCCCAGCCCGTGATGCCCGGCTTGACGAGGAGCCTCTGCCGATAGTAGGGGACGTGGCGCTCGAGGTCCAGGGCGAGCTCGGGGCGCTCGGGCCTCGGGCCGATGAAGCTCATCTCGCCCCGCAGGATATTGTAGAATTGCGGGACCTCGTCGAGCCTGGTCCTGCGCAGGAAGCTCCCGATCGGGGTTATGCGCGGATCCTTCTTGCCCGTGGGGGCGAAATCGTTCCCGTCTATGCGCATCGTGCGGAACTTCACGATCCTGAAGGAGTTGCCGCCCTTGCCCAGGCGCTTTTGGGTGAAGAAGGCGGGGCCCCTGCTGGTGAGCTTGACGGCGAGGGCGACGAGGATCCAGATAGGGAGGAAGACGACGAGACCGAGCCCCGCCAGGGCGATGTCAGCCCCGCGCTTGGCCGTCTCGTAGGGCTTCTTCGCCCGCAGATCGATGTTCTCGAGGAACCAGAAGTCGCTGATGGTGCCGATCGGGATCTTGCGCAGGATGTACTCGTAGAAGTAGTCCAGCCGCATGAACCTGATCTCGGGCCCCATGAGGCTGATGAGGGCCGTCCTCGTCTGCTCGCTCAGCGCCCGCTCGTCGGATATGACCACGAGGCTGATGTCGAGCCCCCTGGCCATCCAGACGAAGGTCTCGGCGTCGCGGAACTCGCGCAGGCCGCCCTCGGGCGCGGGCGAGCCGCTGTCGTCGTAGAAGGCCACCGATTCGTAGCCGTGGCTCGGGCGCTGCCGGAGCTCGGCGACGAGCTCCTCCAGGGCCGGATCCTTCCCGATAAAGGCGATCCGGCGCTTCTTGTTGAGGACGCGGGACACCCGCGCGTAGGAGGAGCGCCAGATCCAGACTAAGATCGAGGTCGCGAAGGCGTCGAGCGCGAGGACGGTCTTGGGGCCGATCGGGGCCCGAGCGTCCAGATAAAAATAGAGCGCCCCGAGGAGGGCGCCCAGGAACGATGTCCAGAGAATCTTCCCGAGGAACTTCGGCTCGTCGAAGTCCGTTTCGAGGTCGTAGAAACCCGCGACGTAGTATATGAATACCCAGACGGCGAAGATCAGCGAGAAGTAGCGGACGTGGACGCCGTAGGTCGCGACCGCCTCGCCCAGGCCGCGCCTGATCCAGAGCGTCGCGAACAGCGCCGCGAAGAGGACCACGAGATCCACCGCCAGGAGGAAGTACTGCCTCAGGCGCTGGGAGGTTTTCATAGGCGCGGCAGGCAGCCGGAGAAGACCGAGTAGATCAGGTGGTCCAGCATCATGTGCAGGTCCTCCGCCACCTGCATGCTGTCGATCGGGATATTGACCCCCGAGCCCGCCAGGATCTTGAGCCTGCCGCCGTCGAAGCCGGTGAGCCCGACGGTCCTCGCCCCCCTTTCGTTGGCGTACTCGATGGCCTTCAGGATGTTGGGGGAGTTGCCAGATCCCGATATCCCGATCACCAGGTCACCGGGCGAGAGGAAGTTCCGCAGCTGCTCCACGAAGACTTCCTCGTAGCCCACGTCGTTCGCGTAGGCCGACAGGGTCGGGAGGTTGTCGTTGAGACAGACGAAGCGGAATCGCTTCGCCCTCCCGTAGGACAGCCCCTTGTTGAAGTCGCCGGCGAAATGGGAGGCAGTGGCTCCCGAGCCCCCGTTGCCCATGATGAAGATCGTCCGTCCCGACTCGAGCGCCTCGACGAGGAGCTTCATGAAGCCCTCGATCTCGACCCGGGATACCGCGTCGAGGGTGCTCTTCACCCTCGCAATGTAGCTTTCGATGCCCGATAGGAAATCGATTTTCTTCCTCCTTCCTTATTGTCGACGCGAAAAAAAATAGCGGATGCGGCGCCGGTAGCGCATCGGCACGAGCTTGAAGACCCGGGCTCTAAGTTCCTTCGCCATGAAGACCAATTCTTCCGACCTCGTCATGGCCGTCCGAGCCGCCAGGTCTACGGCCAGTCCCTGGGCGGCTAGGGCGCGCACCGCCCGGGGTTGCCACTTCCCCTTGATCACGCAGTTTATCACGGGAAAGCAGTCCGCGTAGGTAGAATAAAATCGGGGGTAGGCGTCCGACCTGGCCGAGCCGACGAGCTCGAATTGCCAGGCGCTCTCGCCGGGCGCGAGGAGGGCGAGGAGGACCTCCTTCCTCCAGAGGGTGAGGACGGTGGAAGTCCTGTAGTGCGAGCCCTCGCGTATGCGCCCGAGCGTGGAGTTCACGCGCTCGTCCGGCCTCTCGCTCGCGTTGAGCCTCAGGTGATCGGGACGGTTCGCCCGGGCCCATTCCAAGGCCGACGCCAGGAGCTCGCGGTCCACGGGCGAGGTGAGCATCAGGTCCTCGAGGAAGAGGAGGACGTAGTCCTCCCCGATCGAGGCCAGGGCGCGCGCGAGGTTATCCGACCAGGATAGGTCCTTGCCGAGCCTCAGGGTCCGGAATCCCTCGAAATCGGCCGCGAGCTCGTTCGTGGCCAGGTATCGCGGGAAGGGGCAATCGCCCCAGTACCTCGCGAATTGCGCCATGAAGGGAGCCCAGAGATCGGAATAGCGATCGCAGGACAGGACCAGCACGGCGATGGAGGCGCTAGCGTCAGAGCTGATAGACGCCCTCCTCGAAGTTCAGGATGACGTGACTGCCGTTGCGCGAGAAGGCGAAGGGAAGTTCCTTCAGCCCCCCGAGTGCCTCCCGGAGCCCTGCCTGCCGCTCGGGCGGGCAGACGAACAACAAAAAGCCGCCGCCGCCCGCGCCGAGGAGCTTGCCGCCGAAGGCGCCCGCCGCGAGCCCGGTCTCGTACAGGGAATCGATGTGGGGGCTGCTGACCTTGGAGGACAGACCCTTCTTCAGGAGCCAATTCTCGTGAAGCCTCTCCCCGATGGCCCGGCAGTCTCCTTCGGCGAAGGCCTCGCCCATGGCGAGGGCGTAGTCCCGCAGCGACTCGAGTGAGCTCCTCGTCTCCCTGATCCTGCTCGACTGGTCGCTCAGGACCTCGGAGCTCCTGCGGGTGATATTGGTATAGAAAAGGAGGCAGGAGCGCTGGAGGGCCGAGAGCGCGCCGCGCCCGGCCTCTATCGGCTCGACCTCCACCGCCCCCGATTTCCGGAACCTATAGCGCCTGAGTCCGCCGAAGGCGGCCGCGTACTGGTCCTGCTTGCCGATGGGCTCGCGCATTATGCCGATCTCGATGGAGCAGGCGTCCTCGGCGAGCTCCCGCGGGCCCTTCGCCTCTCCTTTATGGACGTAGAGCGCGTTGAGCAGCCCCACGGTGAAAGAGCTCGAGGAGCCCAGGCCGCTCCCTTTGGAGGGGATATCGCCGATGCTCGTGATCTCGACGCCCTTGGTCACGCCGGTGAACTTCAGCGCCTCGCGGTAGATGTTGTGGCGAATGTCGTCGACTCGGTCGACGATCTCCTTCTCGGAGTAGTTGAGTACGATCCGGTCGTCGTAGCGGGGCTTGAGGATGATGTACATGTACTTGTCGATCGTCGTGCTGAGCACCGCGCCCTCGTGCTCCTCGTAGAAGCCGGGAATGTCGGTCCCCCCGCCGAAGAAACTGATCCGAAAGGGCGTCCGCGTGATGATCACCGCAGGATCCTCTCGACTGCGGCGAGGAGACTCTCGGCGCGAAGATCGGGCTGGGAAGGGTATTTCGGTCGCGGCTCGGGCATCCCGCCTCCGACGAGGACCGAGCGAAGGCCCGCGTTCTTCGCAGTCTGCACGTCGACCGACGTATCCCCGACCATCCACGATCGCGACAGATCGACGTTGTAGCGCCCCGCGAGCTCGAGGACCATGGAAGGCTTCGGCTTTCGGCAGGCGCAATCGATCTTCAGCTCGACGTTCTCTCCCGGATAGCCGGCATCGGGATGGTGGGGGCAGAAGCGCAGATCGTCGAGGAAGGCGCCCCGGGCCCCCAGCAGGGTCTCGAGCTTCCGGTTGATCTCCTCTTCCTCTTCCATCGTGCAGAGGTTGCGCGCCACCACGCTCTGGTTACTGACCACGAAGCAGAGGGTACCCGAGTCGTTGAGCATGCGTATAGCCTCCGCGGCTCCCGGGAGGAGCTCGAGCTGCTCGGGTCGCGAGACGAGGCCGGCGAAGCGGTTGACGGTCCCGTCCCGATCGAGGAACACCGCCGCCTGTCTGTTGGACAGGCGCCTCGCCTCGGCGCTGCCGCTGGCCAGATCCCGTCCCACCTGTTCGAGCCTCTCGACCGTGCCCATGTCCTTCACGTATTCGCTCGTCCGATACCCGAAGGCCCTGCCATCTGCGATGAGGGGCGGCAGCACTTCCTTCTCGAAATCGCTCTTCGCGCCGGGGGCGATCCCCTCCAGGACCTTGGGCGACAGGATGTAGAGACCCGCGTTGACGAGGTTGCCGTAATAGCCCGCGCGCTCTGCCTTCTTGCCCAGGATTCCGCGCACCTTCCCGTCGCGCCCGGACAGTACGAGGTCGCTGTCGAAGGGATGCGAGTTGGGATGGACGAGCATCGTGACGACGGCTTTCGAGGCCAGGTGGGCCTCGAGCATCTTCGACAAATCGACTCGCAGCACCAGGTCGCCGTAGACGAAGACGAAGGGTCCCTCGATCTTCCCGCGGAGGGCGGCCAGGCCCCCAGCTGTGCCCAGGGGCACGCTTTCCCGGATCGCCGCCGCTTCGAGAGGCAGGGTCTCCGAGCGCAGGTAGTCCTCCACGACCTCTCCGAGGTGCCCGGTCAGGAGGGTCGCCTTGGCGATGCCGTTGCGCGACAGCTCCTCGAGCTGGAGCCTCAGGATCGTCGTGCCCGCGATGGGCATGAGGCATTTGGGAGTCTCGCGCGCCAGGCCGCCGAGCCTGGTTCCCTTTCCGCCCGCCGAGATGACAGCTTCCATCGTCCGGGCTTTCCTAGCGATATAGGATCGGAGCGCGGTGATCGCGCCGGTACAGGGCGTCCAGGAGCCTGGCGGGAGTCAGGAGGAGGCCCAGGCTGACCAGGAGGCCCAGGCAGGATCGAAGCGGACTGCTCCAGCGGAAGTGGAGAAGCTTGGCCTTGATCGCGAACTTCCAGTTCAAGCTGTCCCGCTTCCTCGAGTAGTCGCTCGGGACCCGGTAGCGGATCAGGACCTCGTCCATGTTCTCTATGACTATCCCGGCCGCGAGGGCGCGAAGCCAGAGCTCGTAGTCTTCCGCCTTCGCGAAGCGGGGATCGTAGAGGCCTATGGCGTCGAGCACGGAGCGGCGCAGCATCACCGTAGGCTGGGCGAGGGGGTTGCGTATGAAGCTCATCTTCCGGACCTCGTCCCTGCCCTTGCGGTAACGCCGGATCGAGAGGCTCTCGCCCTCGTCGGAGATCACCTGTATGTCGCCTCCGAGGATACCGACCTCCGGGTGGGCGTCGAGATAGGCTGCCTGGTGGGCGAGGCGCTCGCTCTCGCAGATGTCGTCGCCGTCCATCCGCGCGATGAGCTCGCCCTTGGCCGAAGCCAGCGCCCGGTTCAGGGATCCCACCAGGCCGAGCCTCGGGGAATTGCGCAGGTGGACCAACTTGGGACCGAGAAGTGCAGCGTACTTCTGGATTACCGCCGTCGTCTCGGACTTGGTGCTGTCATCGCAGACGACGAGCTCCCAGTCGCTCAAACTCTGGTCGACTACGCTCCGCAAGGACGCGTCCAGGTGCTCTGGCCTATCATTGTAGGTGGCCATGACCACGGAGATCAGCATGGATTACGCTCCCCTCGGAATGGCTTCGAAGCGCTCGAAGGCCGCGGGGAAAAGGCGCGTGGCCAAGGCCGTCCAGACACTGCCCGCGAGACGCGCGACGAGGCCTATCGCCCGCTTGGGGGCCGTCGAGAGCTTCCACTCCTCGAAGGTCACCCAGCGATAGCCAAGGATGCTTGCGGCGAAGAGCTGGGCCGGGGAAGGCGAGCTTCCGAAGAGGGCCGTGCCGTGCCTGATCGAGGCTATGCGCCCGATCGCGACGGATCCGGGTCGCTCGCGGAGCATGAAATTGCCGTAGGTCTCGTACTCGGAAAAGCCCGAGCCCGACAGCGACTCCGAGGGAACCGCCCCCATGATCATCCTCGCGAAGGCCTCTCCGTCGAACTCGCCGCCTCTTAGGATCCTGCTCGCCAGCTGGCGCACGCAGTCCCGGTCGAACATCATGTGCTCGGCTATGAAGGAATGCCCGCCGGCTCGCCCGTATCCGAGGAGCTTCTCCATGGTCGCGAAATACGGCGCGTGATAGCCCCGCTTCGTCGCGAGGAGGGCGCGGCCTTCCCCGTCGAAGAGGGCCACGGAGCGGATGGGAATCGTGTCGGTATCCCACACGAGATAGCGGCTCGCGGTCTCGGCGCGCATCGCGTAGGCGAGCAGCGCGATCTGCTTGAAGTACCAGCCCGCTCGCGCCGGCTTTCCCCCGCGCTCCTCGACGAGCTTCTTCACCAGAGCCAGACTCAGCCCCGGGACCACCCTGTCCTCGTCGACGAGGTCGAGGCCGGCGTCGATCCCCGCCTTCCGGATCTCCTCCAGGCAGGAAGCCGACGCGACGCAGGAAACGCGGTCCGGGCCCAGGAAATGGCGGAGATAGGGCAGGCCGAGCGAGAGGAGATGGATATCGCGAGCAATCGTGAAAAGCGCGAGCTCGTATCCGGGTCCATGTTCCGACATTCTAGCGCCCCGCTATACGCTTCGCGATCGGCAGCATCGAGCGCCCGACGCGAGTGTAGGTCAAAAAATCATGGGCCAGCAGCCCCAGCAGGGACGAGCGGCCGAAGGCCCTGCGCTCGCGTCCCAGCGTGTAACTACCGAACTCGAGCACCTGCCTGACCAGGGCTCGGGACGGAAGGATACCGCGGAAACGCACGAGCTCGCGATAGTATCCCCAACTGTCCGCCGGGAAGGTGACGGGCAGGTTGACCCCCTTCATCGCGGCCGCGGCGGCGAGCGTGACGACGTAGCCCGCGGCCTGGGCCGCGGCTCCGGCGCGCAGCAGGACCGGCCTCGCGATCCTGTACCTCCCGACCAGGTTCCGGACGGACAGCGGCGCCACCCGGTCGCAGCGCTCGAGGAGGACGACGTCTCCCTGCTCCAGGACTCCGTCCTCGAGAGCCCCGATCACGGCGGGCAGGTCGGGGCTCAATTCGGCGTCGTCTTCCAGGACCAAGGCCCAGGGCAGAGCCCGGCGATCGATCTCGGCGTAGACGGCACCGTGGCTGAGGGCGGCGCCTATCTCCCCGGCCCGGAGCTCGCGCCCCTCGCGGCGCAAGGCGCCTTCCCTGTCGTAGCTCGCTCTCTCGCCTACGCGCTCGCTTCCCCTGACCCCGTCGAAGAACTCGAAATCGAGGCCGAGCCTCTCGAGCTGCCGCGCCATGAAATCCCGGCGCGCTCCGGATTCCGCCAGGCTGATGACGAAGGCCTTCACGCTGTCCCCGGTTGACGTCTCGCCCGCCGCGCGTAGAATAGGGCCTTGCTCTCCGGAGGATATCCATGCATGTCGCCTTCCTCGCGATGTCCAATCACATCCGTCATACCCACTCTTCCGATTTCTTCATCGCCCTGCTGCGCGATCTCTTCGGGGAGGTCACGGTCATCCCCCACGAGCGCGCCTGGATCGACCTGCCCAAAGCCCACTGGGACCTGGTCATAGACTACCAGAAACGCTACAGCCCCGAGGAGCTCGAGGCCTTCGGAGCCGACCGCATGGTCCTCGTCCCCATGTACGACGACTGCCCCGTCGACGAAGCCTACTGGAGCAGGTACCGCGCCTTCAAGGTCCTCTGCTTCTCGTCTACCCTGGGGACCGCGCTCTCGTCCTACGGCCTCGAGGCCTTGGGAGCCCGATACTATCCCGAAGTGCCCGATTGCGCGATAGATTGGAAAGGCCTGAGGGGATTCTTCTGGCCGCGACTGCCCAGCATCGACTGGAGCCTGGTCGAAAAGCTCGTCGCCGGGACCGTCTTCGAGCGGATGCAGCTCCACGGGGACCAAGCCCCGGAGCCGGACGACCCGAGGATAGAGCGCTCTTCCTGGTTCGCGGACCAGGCGGAATACCGCGCCTGCCTCGAGCGGGCCAACGTCTATTTCGCCCCGCGCCCGCTCGAGGGCATCGGGCTTTCCTTCATAGAGGCGATGGCGATGGGGCACTGCGTGGTCGCGCCCGACCGTCCCACCATGAACGAATATATCAGGGACGGCGAAAACGGCCTGCTCTACGATCCCGAGAATCCGCGACCCTTGGATTTCTCGCGCGCCCGCGAGCTCGGGCGCGCCGCGAGGGAGTCCTGCGTGGCGGGGAGGAAGGCCTGGCTCGAGGCCGCGCCCCGGATCCGCCGCTTCTTCGAGGAGCCCGCCCGAGGCGGCTACGCCCCCAAGACCCGCTTCTTCGTCTCGGCCCGGGGCAAGCTCGTGGCACGGCTGCGCTTCGTCCCGGGCCTCTTCGCCTTCTACAGACTGCTTCGATCCCTCGCGCGCCGGATCGCCCGCTAGTGCTCTTCGATTCCGTAGCCGATCACCTTCCGCACAAGGACCTTGGGCGCCTTGATGATTCCGAAGGAGCGCTTCCAGGCCTTCCCCCTCCTGATGTCCTCGGGATCGGCCGTCCCCGAGAAGTAGAGAGGAATCAGGTTCTTGTACAAACCCTGGCAATGGAGGCCGTGGAAGTTCACGCGCTCGCCTTTCAGGATTCCGTAGGGCGTCCTGCCGTCCCAGTATATCTTCTTTCCCCCGATGAAGGAGTTCTGCCGATACCCGTCGGGCTCGTGGATGCCCCGGTCGAAGGCCCAGCCGTCGACGGGTAGGCTGAGATCCTGGCAGATCGAGAGCCTTTCGTCGGCGAAGAGACGGAGGAAGGTCATCTCGCAGATCCCCGCCCCCATCTTCCCCGGAAGGTAGTGCTTGATGAAATAGGCCTCGATCTCGGGCAGCCGATACCGGTAGTAGTCCAGCATGTACTCGCAGAACTCCCGCAGGATGGCGCTATCCGCGAACCAGGTGAAGCAGGGGTCCTGGACCTTGTTCCTCGTAAAGCGCTTGCCCTCGAGGATCTTCGCCTTCCCGAGGTCGCTGTACACCATCACGTCCGAGTCGACGATCCAGAAATCGCCCTCGTGCCCGATCGACTCGAGGTACTCGAGGACGAACATATAGCGCTGGAACCAGATCAGGTCGAACTCGTGATGCGTGTCGCCCTCGATAAAGAAGGGCTTGTAGAGCTTCGCGAACTCCCCCGCCATGGCGGAATAGTCCCTCATGACGAGAGTCTTGAATCGCTGGGCCTCGGGATAGGCCTCGTCGAGGACGAGGACGAGGGAGCCCTTCCCGTTCGTCATCTCGATCTGCTCGGCGACGTAGCGAAGATGCCGGGGATAGCCCTTGTTCACGATGAAGATCACGCGATGCCTCCATTCTCGACTTCCCGCCGCCGCGCTTCGATAGCCTCGATCCAGTAGTCCATCCAGAGATAGGGACAGGCCGCGATCTTCGGGGATAGCTCATCGTAGCTCCTCCGGAGGAAGCCTTCGTCCCAGCGCGCGACCTCCGCCCAGTCGTCGATCATGAGGGCGGGAAGGCCGGGAAAGGCCTCGAAGAAGGCGGAGCGCTTGACTATTGGCACGACGCCCAGGTAGAGCGCCTCCCAGGTGCGGTGGCAGTCGAAGCCGTTGCCCGGGGGAGAGAGCGCGAAGGCGTAGCCGCTCAGGCACTCGCGGTAGGCGCGGCTCACCGTCCAGCTCGGCCCGTCCGCGAGGGGCGAGGAGCGTATCGCCTCCAGAGCGGGCCTGCGCTCGGCCTCGTTCGTGCCTACCGAGAAGGCGTATATGATCCGCATGGCCTTCTTCGCCGGTCGCGCGCGCAGGCGGTCGAAATCCCCGACTATGCCGTTGTTGTGCTTCAGCCTGTTCTCGAGACCGATGGGCAGAGGATGGACCTTGGGATGCCGCATCACCGCGTTCTGGGCGAACCAGGCGAGTATCCGGGGATCGTCGGCCAGGGCGGCATAGCGCTCGTCGATGTTCCGGTCCGCGTTGTGCGATACGAGGACGAAGCGCTCCCGGATCCCGGGCAGGATGCTCTCTTTGAAGCGCGGGATCTCGTCGGCGTCGACGAAGACGACCTCGCCGCTCCCTACGCGGGAGCCGTCCAGGTCTCCACCCTTGTCGAGGACCCGATGCGCCAGGGCCCGAAAGGAATCCCCGCTGACGTAGGGCCGGCTGGAAGGGCGAAGGCCCAGGGCCTTATTGAGCCCGCGAACGGCGAAGCTTTCGGCTTTGAACATGAACTCGTAGGCATTCAACGATGGTCTCCCTGTCGCCCTCATATTTCCCATCAAGTATGCGAGAGGCCTGGTATCCTTGCAAAAACGCAGTCAGACTTTAGATATGCCGCGTGAAAGCCTTCATCCGCCCGGCACCCTGATCCACTCCTGCGGGACGATGTAGGGGTTGTCGCGGCGGTGGCGGAGGAACCAGGGCGTGGGAGCGAAGACCCTGCGCCCGGGACCCGCCCCGAGCCAGGCCCCCCACCAGCTGAAACTGCTGTTCGCGATCACCAGCGCGTCGCAGGCGATCATGAGGCGCATGTCCGCGTAGCTCTCCTCTTTCCTGTTCCAGTCGACGAATATCCTCTCGCCCTCGGCGGGTAGCTTGTCCCTGCACCAATCCAGATCGTCGGAAAAGAAGGCAAAGAGGGGCGATCGGGCCCCCTCGGAGGCCTGCCTCATCGCGGCCGAGTAGTACCCGACTTCGCAGACGCCGAGGAAATCGGGATTGCGCAGGGAATCGCCGCGGCGGACGTGGATCCCTATCAGGGTCCTGCCGGCAGCCTTGTCCAGGAAGGCCCTGTTCCTCTCCGACAGCGGCTCGACGAACTCGAAGGCGCCGCGGATGAGGTCCTCGATCTCTTCATAGTACCTCGGGCTCTGCCAGTAGCCCGAGAAGTAACGGTCCCCGTCGACCGACAGGTACTCGGGATCCCAGCTCACCCACGGCGAAATATAATGCGACTTCCGGTTGAGGCCGAGCTTCCTCCTCGCCCTGCCGAAGAAGCTCGGGTCGACGTCGCCCAGGGCCGCGCGCTCGTCGGCGCCGCAGACGGGGAGACTGACGCGAAAATGACGGTCGAGCTCGTAGCCGTTGTGAGCCATCTCGGCGCGTATCCACTCGAGGTCGAGCTTGACGCCGCCGTATCGGCGCTCGAGCGCGAGGGCGAAGGCGTACTGGAACATCTGGTTCCCGAGCCCGCCGTTCAATTTGACTATGTGCACGATATTCCTTTTCTATTGTCGGTATAGCTTTATGGGGATATGTTTATGGTAACAACAGCGACAGCATCGGCATGTTCCGAGGTATCGAACGCCCCGATGCGATAAGCAAAGCTTTTAGCGCCTTTTCGGCCGCCTGTTGAGCTTGGAAGCACAGGTCCTCCGCCCTGATATCGCCTTTTGCAGACATTGCCGCCAAGGCCAAGCAGCTCCTTGCCCTCGCTAGCCATTCCTCATGCTCGCTCATAGACAGCCATTCCGGTCATCGCGATTTCAGAGAGGATGGTACCGCTACGCCCCTTTGCGGCTTCGAATTTTGCTTCATCGGAAACGACAATATCGACAGCCACGTCGGCGTCCTCGTCTAATAACGAGCGATAGGCCGCCCTTGAGACGATCCTCTCGTTCGTAACGCCGCGCTTCAACACGAGGATGTCGTAATCGCTCTGAGTATCATTCGCACCTCGGGCCCTGGATCCGAATAATATAAGCCTGTCCGGGTCGACGGCTCTCACGATAGCTGCGATTATCGATCGCAGCCTAGGATCTGCATCGATTCGCTGACTTATTTTCGACATGTTCACAACGCCTCTCCACCAGCTGTCATCAGGATCACGGATTTTCGACACCATAATTGATGCGTCAACTCGTTATTATTCTCATAGCAACGTTCTGCGCTCGCGTACGCCCTGCGCGAATTGGTCGTCGCAATCAGAGATGTCGATGAGATCCACCTCGAATACGGAGCCGAAGCCCCAGATGAGGCGAATGCTCGAGTCCTTGGCCCGCAATACGGCGGCTATCCTGCGGGCTTCTTCCTGCGCGGCCAATCTGCGCGCAGTGATCAATTCGTCCTCTTTGCGGTTGTCCTCGTTTTTCCGCCGAGCCGCGGCTTCGATGTCGAAATCCGGGAACTCTTTCATCTTTCCGCCTTTGTCGTTTTTGCGAGCATACGATAGGCGAGCCCCTACTTACCTTTCTTTTACTGGACTGATAGATAACTCGATTTTTTATCTACCGCCAAACTAAATATTTTTGAGGCCGAGCTGTAAAATGGATCTCTTTATCGTTAATTGATAATGAACTCATCGAGCCTGAGTATAAGTTTTGTTTCCATACACTCTGTATAGGTAATACCATAGTGACAACAATACGTATGGTCAATTGCTATCGGGGCTTCGTGGCACGCGGACGTCTTCGGCCTATCCTGAACTCGAAGCCTCCGAGTAGTGCCGTAAGCCCGAGAGGTAGCCTCGGGGAATGCCGATATCGATCTTCTCGCCCTCGATGACAAGGCCCAGGAAGGACTCCTTCGATCTCATGTCCTCGAGGGCGTCGGTGAGCTGGACCTCGCCGCTCTTTTCCGCGAGGCCCGAGCGCCGCTCCAGCTCCTCGAGGATGCCGGGGCCGAGGATGTAGAGGCCGAACACGGTGAAGTAGGTCCCGGGCTCGAGTCCGTCGATCGTCAGGTATTCCCGCGCGTACTCGAGGTCCGGCTTTTCCTTGAACCGGGTTATGGTCAGAAGATCGCGTCTTTCCCCGGAGTCGGCCGAAACCCATTCCCCCCCGACCGCGCCGAAACGACCCACCTCGCTCTCCGGCGTCGCCTGGACGCCGATGAGGTTCGCCTCCGTCTCGTAGAATCGCTCCACCAGCTGCCGCGCGCAGCGCTCCTCGCCCCTTGGGACGAACAAATGATCGCCCAGAATCAGGAGGACCGGCTCCTGGCCCACCCACTTCCTCGCCAGCGAGACAGCGTGCCCGAGTCCCCGCTGCTCGCTCTGGGCAATCAGCGCGATCCTCCGCCCGTAGTCGCGGATCCGCTCCGACTCCTGCCTCGCCGGGCCGGAGAGGGCGCGGTAGTGCTCCTGCGGGATATTCTGATGGAAGAAATCTTCGAAGACCTGCTTATCGCCTTCCTGGATAATGATCGCGACCTCTTCTATGCCCGCGTCGAAGGCCTCTTCCACGTTGGCGAGGATAAGGGGGAGCATGCGTCCCCGCGGATCGACGACGGGCAGGAATTCTTTCCGCACGATGGAGGTCATGGGGAAGAGCCTGGTGCCATAGCCCGCCGCGGTGATGACCGCCTTGTGGACTTTCCGCGACTTGGGGATCGTCAAAGGCAGGGCTCCAAAGCCCATGCTCTCGAGGACCGCGATGAGTTCCCTCTGCTCAGACTCTCCTCGCGCCACGAATTGCGCCGAGCCGTCGCCCTGGGAGCCGACGCCCTTCCCGCCCCAGATCAGCGCCTGGATGGCCGGCTCGTCGAGGAGACGATGCAGGATCGGCGAGGCCAGCTCGTCCGGGCAGAGCGGCGCTAGACAGCGGTCGAAGCTTCTCTGCGCCTCGCGCATGAGCTCGCCGATACGACGGGAGTCGCCCTCCGCCATCGCGAGCCTCGCGGACTCGACGATGGCCGCGTTCTCCTTTCCCAGATAGCCTTGAGCCGCGAGGGTTTCCTCGGTCTGGGCGAAGGGGTAGGCCCTGTTCAGCGAGGCCAGGATCTTTATCGTGTTCTTGCGCGCGCGCAGATCGACGATGACCATATCGAGATCGGCGCCGACCACGAGTTCGTCTATGTCGATCGCGTCGCCGTCGAAACGCATGAGGATGGGCTTGTTGCCGTAGGCGCAGCCCTGGTCCATCCTGCCGCATCGGGAGGGCGTGGTGATCTCGCCCCGGTAGGCCAGGTCCATCTCCCCCCTGAGCGTGAGCTTCAGGTCGTAGGCCTTGTTGAAGGCGCGGGCCACGAGGACGCAGGTCGCGGCGCTCGAGGAGAGGCCCTTCTTGACCGGCAAGTCCGAGCCGTAGTTGTCGATCTCGATGCCGCCCACGTGGTAGTGCGTCAGGGCCTGGTAGGCGACCCCCGCCGCATAGCTCCAGTAGCCGCCCTCCTTTGCGAGGGACAGGAGCCTTTCGCCGTCCATGGGTTCATCGAGGACTTGCCGGGCGCCGCTGGGGTCCACGGACCGAAAGACGAACCTTCCCGGATTCGAACCGATCCGGGCATGGAGCCCCTGGCTGGTTCCCGATATGATGCAATAGCCCGGCTCGATCGAGCTGTTGACCCGGCGGTAGCCGCCTGCCCAATCGGAGTGCTCGCCGAAGAGGCAGATCCTGCCGGGCACGAATATTTCGAAATCCTTGCTATCCATTTTCTTTCCTCGGGAGCGATGAGGGTTGCCGCTCGTTCTTATGAAATTTCCCTGTAACAGTCCATGGTGCGCGAGTACGTGAGGTCCCAGGAGAAATCCCGGAGTCTCTTCCGTCCTTTGGCAATCAGCTCTCCGCGGAGCGACTCGCTTTTCAAGAGCTCGCTCAAGGAATCGAGAAGCTCCTGCCCCTCCCTCGGGTCGAAATAGAGGGCCGCATCCCCGGCGATCTCCGGAAAACAGCTCGCCCTCGCGAGCAAGACCGGACATCCTGCCTCGAAGGCCTCCAGGATTGGAATCCCGAAGCCTTCGTAATAGGACGGGAAAACGAAGCAGCGCGCGCGACTATAGATGCTGTAGAGAGCCGCTTCCGGCGCGAAGCGATGGAGAACCTTCTTCGCGATACCCAGGTTGGAGAACAGCGCCGCCTCCTCCCGCGAGAATTGCGGCCCCGTGCATACGAGGTATAGATCGGGCTTCGCGATCAGGAGCTCGGCGATAGTAGCCGCGAAAAACCCGAAATTCTTGTGGCCGTGCCGCATGCCGGTAAAAAGAATGTAGTTGTCGGGAAGATCGATTCCCTCGATTGCGCCCTTACGCAAGCTGGATCCGAGGTAAATGACACGTATCTTGCCCGGATCGATCTCGTAAGCGCTCAATATGTCTTTTTTCGTATTTTCGGAAATCGCGATAATCAGCGCGGCTTCCAGCGCGACGCGTTTTTTGCGCTCGCCCGTCGGGTCCTCCGACCAGAAGTTTTCCGGGAACTTCTCGTGGATCATGTCGTAGATGGTGACGACGAAAGGCCGATTCCCCAGCACGTCCAGGAAGTAGGGATCATAATAGGTCGGATGGAATAGGTCGAAATCGCCTCTTTTCAAGGCCTCGACTGAGGCATCCTTGTTGGACCTCGGCCTCAGGCCGGGGATTCTCTTGTAGTATGAATAGATTCTATTCTTGCCTCGAAAGCGAATCCCGCCCAGGAAGCGATCGACATGGAAGTCCTTCGCTCGAAGTTCCTTCTCGAAACG
Source organism: uncultured Treponemataceae bacterium (assembly GCA_964404145.1). Lineage (GTDB taxonomy): Bacteria > Spirochaetota > Spirochaetia > Treponematales > Rectinemataceae > UBA1306. Next base: position 131,336 of record CAYOIX010000002.1, on the reverse strand, counting down.
CGGGTGGTCGCGAATATGAATATTGTCCGAATACTCCAGGCAGAGCCGAGCCTCCGGATTCCTCCGTATCAACTCGGAGAAGTACCTCGAAATGCCTCCGAACTCCTGCTCCTCGAATACCTGGTGATCGTAGAGGATCTTCATGATAGCGCGACGGGCCTTTCGTCCAGGATCGCGCCGACGGCCTCGCCGAGATCGGCAGCCCGCAAACCGGGCCGCGCGTCGAACTTCGGAATCTCCTCTTTCATCCCGCTCGCCACGAGGATCGACCTGGTCCCGGCGTTCGCCGCCGTCATGACGTCCACCGATGTATCCCCGATCAAGTAGGATTCGCCCAAATCTATGTTATAGCGCTCCGCGAGCTCGAGCAGCATGCCCGGCTTGGGCTTTCGACAGCCGCACTCGATTTTCAGCGCGGGGTTCTCCTCGGGGTAGCCTTTGTCCGGATGATGCGGGCAGAATCTGATGTCATCGATGAAGGCCCCCTCTTCTCCCAGCAGAGTCTCCATCTTGCGGTTGATCGTCTCGATATCCGCCAGGTCGCACAGGTTCCGAGCGGCCGCCGGCTGGTTGCTCACGACGAAACAGAGATAGCTCGAGCGGTTTATCCTCCGTATCGCCGCGGCCGCTCCCTTTATGAGCCTCAATTGCTCAGGCCTGGAGACGAGGCCGACGAACTCGTTGATCGTCCCATCGCGATCGAGGAATATCGCGCGCTGGCGATTCGACAGTCGCCGAGCCTCAGCTGCGCCAGTCCCGATAGCCTCGCCGGCCTCGGCCAGGCGCTCGGGCGTCCCCATATCCTTCACGTATTCGGTGGTCCTATAGACAAAAGCGCTCCCGGTTTCGATATAGGGAGGCAGGACCTCCTTCTCGAAGTCCCGTCGGGCATCGCGCTCGATCGAGGCCGGCAGATCCGGAGGGAGTATATAGAGCCCCGCGTTGCCGAGATTCCGCAGCCAAGCGCCGCGCTCCCTGGATTTTCTCGATATTCCGAGGACCCGCCCCCCCTCTCCCTCGAGGATCAAGTCGCTGTCCCCGGGATGGGAGCTGGGATGGCCGAGCATCGTCACCTCGGCTCCCGATCGGTCGTGGAAGGCCCGCATCCTGCCGAGATCGAGAGAAAGGACGAGGTCGCCGTAGAGGAAGACGAAGGGCTCCTCGATCCTCCCCGCGAGCGAGGCGAGACCGCCGCCCGTTCCGAGCGGCGCCTCCTCTCGGATAATTTCCACCTCGACCGGCTGCTCGTTGTTCCGGACGTATCCCTCGACTTGCTCGCCCAGATGCCCCGTGAGCAGCCAGACCTTCCGAATCCCGCTCCGCGACAGCTCTTCGAGCTGGAGCGAGAGGAGCGGACGGCCGGCCACCTCTATCAGACATTTGGGAATCTCGCGGGTCAGCTCGCCGAGCCTGGTTCCCTTGCCCCCCGCCGCTATGACAGCGTCCATATCGTTCCCGACCTCAGTCCAAGGGGTAGATATGCTCTTCGAAATCCATGATGACCTTGCTCCCGTGGCGCGTGAAGGATATGGGCAGCTCGCGCAGACCGCACATGGCCGAGCGGAGGGCTCCCTGCCGCTCGGGAGGACAGAGGAAGAGAAAGAATCCGCCCCCGCCCGCGCCCAGGAGCTTGCCGCCTATGGCCCCGGCGGCGAGGCCCCTCTCGTAAATGGCGTCTATCTCCCCGTTGCTCACTTTGACCGACAGCTTTTTCTTCTCCTCCCAGTTCTCGTGGAGCCTCTGGCCTATCGTCTGGATATCGCCCGCCTCGAAGGCCGCGTCCATACCCTCCGCGAGTCCTGCGAGGCGCAGCAGGGAGTCGGTCGTCGAGGGGATCCGCGATCGCTGATCGCTGAGGACCGACGAAGCCTTTCTCGTGACGTTCGTATAGTACAGGAGACAGGCGCGCTGCAGGGTCAGAAAGGCGTCGTAGCCGACCACTATGGGCTCGGCCTCGACCTTCCCGTCCCTGGCGAAACGGTAGCGCCGCAAGCCCCCGAAGGAGGCCGCGTACTGGTCTTGCTTGCCTATGGGCTCCTTGAGGATGCCGATCTCGATAGCGCAGGCGGCTTCCGCTAGATCACGGGGGCTTCTCGTCTCTCCCGTATAAGCGAAAAGCGCGTTGAGAAGGCCTACCGTGAAGGAGCTCGACGAGCCCAGGCCCGAGCCGCTGGAGGGAATATCGCCAATGCTGGTGATCTCGACTCCGCGGCGCACACCGGCGAGGCGGAGCGCCTCGCGGAAGATATTGTGGCGGATATCCTCGACGCGCTCTACCTTCTCGCGCTCGGAATAGTTGAGGACGATGAGGTCGTCGAAGCGCTCCTTTACGATGATGTAGATGTATTTGTCGATCGTGGTGCTGAGGACAGCCCCGCCGTGCTCGGTGTAGAACTCCGCGAGGTCGGTTCCCCCGCCGAAGAAGGAGACGCGGAGCGGCGTCCGGGTTATTACCATTCCGGGCCCCGCCTATGCCATTTCTTTCAGGATCGTGCGCGCCGCGAGCCTGACCGCCTCGTCCGAGCTCTTCGCCGCCTTCCAGCCGAGGGCGTGAATCTTGGAGAGGTCATAGCCGAACTTCGGGACGTCGCCCTTCCAGCCCTTCGAGCCGCCGGCATAACTCAGTTTCACGTCCTTCAGCCCCATCTCCTCGACGACTATTCGCGCTATGTCCCGCACCTTCGTGCGGCTGTCGACGCCGACATTGTAGACGGCGACCGGCTCGGGGGCCGAGCGACGGACGAAGAGTATCGCGTCGACGAGGTCCTTGACGTACAGGAAGGGCTTTTCCTGATTGCCGTCCCCGAGCACCCTCAGTTCGCCGGAATCCGCCTTGAGGCGTCGTATGAAATCCAGGATCACGCCATGGGTCGCATTGTCCCCGACGACATTGGGGAATCGCAGGATGACGGCCCTCATGCCGTTCATGTGCGCATAGGCGCTGATGAAGCCTTCGCAGGCCAGTTTGGCGCCTCCGTAATACGAGATGGGGAGGTAGGGGCCCTCGGTTTCGTCTACCGCGACGCCGTCCTTGTCGCCGTAGATGGCCGAGCTCGAGCAGAAGACCATCTCCCCGACGCCGTGGGCCCGCATGGCCTCGAGGACCCGGTAGGTCGTCATGAAAGTCCTCTCGTACTCGATCGCGGGATTCCCCGAGCTCCGCTCGATGTCCGAATTGGCGGCCAGGTGAAAGACGGCGTCGAAGGGCCCGCGCCTCGAGAACACGGAATCGACTAGATCGGCCCGGCTGCAGTCGCAATCCTCGAAGCTCGCCCTTCCGGCCCCCATGTGGGGCCGGATCGAATCCAGGCGCCCCAAGGACAGATCGTCCGCGACCACCAGCGAGCAGTCTTCGGATTTCACGAGCTCCGCTACGAGGTTGGAGCCAATGAAGCCTGCTCCCCCGACCACCAGATATCTTTTCATTTTATTGATCATCCAATTACCAAATAAAACCCAAAGCATGGAACGTCAATTCGCGCTATTCCTCGAATCAAAAGGGGTTCACGAAAGAAAATGGTTGATCCCGCGACTCCACCAATAACAATCGTCGTCGTCATTGTAGGAGCAATTATTGGAAGAGCAAAATTATTGTATATTATTATTTTCAACAAAGAACTTATATCATTAAAAACACGCCCTAGCCAAAGATTGATATTTTGGAAAATTGGAATAACATACGTGAATCCCCCAATTAAGCGGATCCGCATAGCTCCCATATTTAGTATTGGTTGTGCTGTTATAATTAGTGCGTCAACCGAAGATATCAGGAAAATGGAAACTACATTCATACTACATCTCTCCCTTCGGGTCGAAAAATAATATAAAGCGGCTTTCCCCCTAATCAGAGACACATTAACCCAAAATATCCCAAATTACCCATGCCAGGCAGGATTTTACTCCAAAAAAGAAGGCAAACGACGTTATCCGTGCCGAACACCTAGAGAGATATACCTATCGCTCATGCTATAGAATAGACGATTCCACTGATTGTAAGTAAGGTATCCCCATCGTCAATAAAAAATATCTTAGACTCCAATGACGTTGAGAACAATATTAATTATGGCTTCATAGAACATTTATTCTATAATCTCTCCATTAAATACTGAAAAAACGATCGACATTATTAGTTCTTCCCAATTACCTCAAATAGCCACATTTTACCTCTTGACAGACGTTATCAAGTTATAGGGGGGTAATACTCAGCGAAATCAATCCTATTCCCAATTTCCTCGTATCGCCATTTAGTTCCAGCGATTCAGGAGATGCTGCGTCAGGGCTCTGGATAGTGAATGTATTCTCTATCTGTAGCTCATCGCCAAGATCCAAAGAGATATTTTGAACTGCCCATGTTGTATATGTATTCTCAAAAACTTTTTTCCTATTCATAAAAAATACATAATGCTGACTATGTGCTGGTGTCACCAAGCCATGGAAAATCAAGTGCATAACGGCTTTGCTAGGAATTGATTTTGGGAACCTAAAGGTCAGCGAGCACATTTTGTTTTCCGACCAGGTCCCCCAATTTTCGGCGTTGGAAAAGCCGACAAGGTGATAAGCCGAAGCGTTACCCTTGTCCGTAAAATCGATCCCTTTGTTGGTGATTTTAGATATTTCATTGCTTACTTTTTCCAACTGGCCAGACTCAACGGTATATACAGAAATATTACCTGAATACTTGACGGGTTGATTCAACCCAACACTATCTAACAATTCTTTACTATATTTATCCAGATCTCCAACCGCAATAATCTTCGCGACTTTCAACTTTTCCATATAATCAATAAAGTCTGATTTCGAAACCGATTGATTACCTAGCCAACATACGGGATTTTTCCTGATCGCTTCTGGAGGAAGTCCAGCTGTTTCCTCAGCAATATTGAAATAAAAATTGGTTATTGCTTGATAAAAATCTGCTACCCCACCATTGCTATAGGTAGGTAAAATCAGTACATTCTCTCCTTGTTTAATGGCCTTCCGATATTCACTGCCAGTGAAAAATTCTGGAATATCGATGTTTGGTGGATAGATTATTTTGGGATTTGGGAGAATAAAAATGAGAACTAAGGCCGCATAACCATATTTCACCCATTTGCGATGAGCTTCATTAAACCAAAACATTACTATCACACTGGAAATCACCTGTGTGTAGAGACACAGTCGGACTGGAAGTGCGTATCTTATTAGAGGGAGACGCTCGACGACTTTCCACAACAACCAATGCGACGAAATCTGAGTTTGTAAAAAATGAATACTCGGGCCAATACTCAACAAGAAAGTGATCGCAGTTAGAACAAACAAAAATAATATATATTTACTTTTTTCGGAACGTCTGAAATAAAAATGTTTTGCAAAATACATCAACAACAGAATTACAACTGGCAACCCAATGTAGGCACCCTGTTCGCTCCCATTCCCGGTAAATTGCGAACTTACAGAAGAAAATTTTTCACCAAATAACCAATTTGAAACCGTGGGAATTATGAGATTCAATGCGTCGGTCGAATAAACGGAAGCCGAGTTTATCGTACCGCCAGGGGCGTCCTTGAGCATTAGAACAAGGTATGGGAATAATATCACCACTGCCATCGCAATCGAGATTAGTAGCTCGATTGCGGTTCTAACCAATTTTTGCACCAGGGTTCGGAGACGGGAAAAGAATAGAATAGCAAGAATAATTGCTATAAAACTCAGAAAAATGAACGTTGCAAAGATTTCGTTGGAAACTCCGAACTGAAACACGAGCAGTATCGACGATGCGATAAGAAACAAAGGACGCGTGAGTTTGTCCTTTAGCCGCAAAACAAAGACAAGGATCAGGAATGGTACGGCGACGATAAATGACAGATTTAGATGGCCAAAAAGCTGGCCCCATACATAGGATGAAAAAAAGAAAACAAGACATCCGAATAAAGCTGATCGCCGGTCCACCCATTGACACCCAATCAGGTAAATACCATAGGCTCCAAAAGTTAGTCCAAGAATATTCGCTAGGTTGTAAGAAAAAATCGGCCCTAGCAATAAGGTTATTGGCGAAAGGATAAGGCTGAGAGATGGGACAAAGGTGGTCCAGGTTAGATTATAAGGGATATTCCCCCAGATTACAGTAGTAATAAGTGGGTTAAGATGATGCCCTAATGCGTATGGGATCCATCCAAAGCTCCACATATAAAATGCGGGATCCCCGGATAGCGGACATTGCGATATAAAGTGATACCTAATTCCAAAACCTAAGAACGTGATGGACAGAACGAGTAGTAAGAAAAAAACGATTGGATTTTTAGCTTTTTCCGATATTTTCATCAAAACACCTCGCCTCTTGTGATTTGAGCGTAATCAATATATTTGCGCTTGGAACGACTGCTTCCAGTAAACCAAGATTTCACAGATGGCCAGCGTTTCGGAGAGACCACAGCAACCATCGCAATACCGGAAAGCGCCCTTATGCTTCACTCCATCGATACGCGGAGGATAATCCATCGGCAGCGCCGCAAAGACCGCCTCACACGCAGCTATCGAAGCCCTTGCGACCTATTGTGGAGCCGAGTAGCCGCGGGGAGATTCTAAGCATAGGCAAACTCACTATGAAGTCAAACTCCGGGAAGGTGAACGTCAACAACTAACCCACCAGGGCTCTTGGCATTACCTTTAGCCTGTCCGAGATCGTGAAGGCCGAGCCCTTCGCGTCGCTCTTCAATATCAAGCCTGAAACCCTCGAGGCGATCCGCTCCGATATGGAGGTAAATATGGCTTCGACCCTTCCATCTTGTCCCTTATTTTCGGTACAGCATCGGCGACTCGTGGTCCATTCGATACAGCCTATTCACGATCGAGGTCGGGGCCAGTCGGAAGGCCAGACTGACTCCTATCCCGAGCAGAGAGGAAATCGGGTATCGGTAGTTGAAGTTCTTGATCTTCCCGTAGATCGAATAGTTCCAGTTCCTCTTGTCGCGTTTTTTCGAATACTCGGCCAGCACGCGATATTTGATGAGAATCTTGTCCATGTTAGCGAGGACCACCGATTTCTTTATCGCCCGAAGCCAGAGCTCGTAGTCCTCCGCGCGCTCGCATTTGGGATCGTAGCCTCCGATCCTGTCCAGGACGGAGCTCCGCAGCATGACGGTCGGCTGGGCGAGGGGGTTCCGGATAAAGCTCCTCCGTACCAGCCGCTTCGCGTCCTTCGTGTAGCGCCGCACGGACAGATGCCGGAGATCCCGATCGACGACCTCGATGTCCCCGCCCGCGATTCCGACCTCCGGATGGGCATCGAGGTAGGCTACCTGAGCCTCCAGTCGATCCGGCATGCAGACGTCGTCCCCGTCCATCCTGGCGATGAGCTCCCCGCGAACCATGGCAAGCGCCGCGTTGAGCGAGCGCGGGAGCCCCAGAGCGGGATCGTGGTGGACGAGCCGGAAGCGTTCCGCTCCCAACCGCTCGCGTGCAGACTCGAGCAGCCTTATCGTTGCGATCTCGGTGCTGTCGTCCGCGACGATCAGTTCCCAATTTCTGTAGCTCTGCGCCTCGATGCTCTCGATAGCCTGGGCCAGATAGCCCGGATCGTCGTTCCTCGTGGCCATCACCACCGACACTCGCGGAACCATCACGCGATCCCCTCTATTAGATCGAGATAGCGCTTGTAGACGATCCTATAGTCGTAGGAGAGGGCGAAGGCCGTCGCGGCCTCGGCGATCCGCCCGCGGATCTCCCTATCCGCCAGGAGTCTCGAAACGAGCTTGGGGTATCGGGCTACATCGTTCTCGACCACGCAATTCGTCCCGCTGCAGACCGGGTAGCCCCGAAAGGCCACCTCCGTCCCGACCACCACCTTGCCGCGCGACATGGCCTCGATCGTCTTGAGCGAGGCCCCCGTTCCCTTCTTCAGGGGGATCACGATGATTGAGGCCAGGGAGTAGACTATCTCGAGGGCTCTGTCCTCGACGAAGCCGAGGGCGATCAGATTGGAGCAACGCTTCTCCTCCATGCACCTGCCGGCGACGAGGAAGAGGGGACTCTCCCCGCCTCCGACCGCGGCCATGTCCTCGACGAATCGCGCGGCCTCGACGTTGGGCTCGATGCCGCTCCCCACGAACAGGCATATAGGACGGGGAGGAAGGTCGATATGGTAGCTTCCCGACAATTCCTTCATCAGGCATTCGTCGTCCTGGCCCGTGCCGGCCTGCCGTATCTCGATACCGTGGGGTATGCAGACGGTCGATACGCCGTAGCGAAGGAAGGCTTCCCTGTCCTCCTCGCAAACCGAGACGGCGCAATCCGCGCCGCGCAGGGCCTTCACTTCTTTTTTCAGGACTGCCTTCTTCGCGTAGTTCCCGCTCCGGGCATTGTCCGGATTGTCGGCGACGACGTCATGATCCGTCACTATCACCTTCTTCCCGAACATCTTGGCCTCTCGTATTACCTGCGAGGCGAAGAAGGTATATTCCACGAGGACGACGTCCGCCCATTGCACGATCTCGCGCAGGATCTTACCGAAGCTCGAGTCGTTCGTAAAGCGCCGATACTGTTGCAGGTGGAATGTCCTGCCCTTGCTCTTCCCCAAGCTCACCGCCAAGAGCCAGAATCTGTACAGGATCGACAGCAGCTCGCCTTTTCTGTTGGCGCGGGGGTTGGGCCAATAGCAGTCCGCCCGCACGCCGTCGAAGTCGTTGCAGGCGTTGTCTATCGACAGGAGGCGGACCTCTTCGTAGTGGGCCTTGAGGTACTTCGCGACCAATCCCACCCGGAGGGCTGAGCCCTTGTCCATACCGGAAGGATCGTTCCAGGGATAGAGTATGGCGACTCGTTTCATGACCGTTCGGCTCCTTTCGTCGAGCGAAAAACGATCTCCCAAGGCATCTTCCCGAGTTCGTAGGCCGTGTCGGTAAAGGAGCTCCAATAGCTCCCGATCAGGTGCTTGCACGAAGCGAGGCAATACAGATCGACCATGGCGTGCTTGACGCCGGCGGGATCCTCGCGCGAGTAGGATCCCTTGGGCTGTCTGATGATCCTCCCGGGGAACTCGCGCTCGAGCTCGGCCTCGACCGCCGGCGAATCGCTGGCCACGAAGAACTCGGTCGTCGCATCGGCGCTGCACTTTGCCCGCATGGAGGCGATGAAGTACTGAATCGGGCTATGCGCGATCGCGACCCGCGAGTCGCCCCGCCGTATGTGAACGCCGACCACATTCCTGGTCGTCAACGAGAAGGCATCCACCCTCCTCGTGATTTCGGCAGTCGGCCGGAAGCCCTGGTAATCCTCGGCCCCGAAAAAAAAGCGCTCGAAGGTCTCGATGCGGAGATCGTAGCGACCCGCGAGCGCTATCAGTCTCTCGGGCTTGTCGCTGTAGTACAGGGTATCCTCTCGTCCGAGTTCGCGGCCCGTTGAGCCCGAGTTTCGAATGGCCTTCAAAGTCTTTCGGACATTTTTGACGAAGGCGACGAGGGGCTTGAGCCGTTTCGCGATTTCGCGAAAATCTGACTTCGCCTGCAGGGAGCCAGCGCTAGTCTCGATTTTGCCCTCTACGGATTCGAGTCCCGGGATGGGCTCGAAGAGTTCCAAAAATGGACATCCCAGTTCGGCGTTGAGGCTCCAGACCAGCCGTACAGGGACGGAAGCCGCCCGACCGAGGGCCAAGGCGGAGTCCATAGCCCTCATCCGATTGCAGAGTCCGCCCGAAGGGTTGATGACGATCATGGTCTCGACGGCCTCAAGAAACAGCCCTTCCGATCCTCGCGAAACGGGCGCAGGAGACCGGATGGAGGATCGCCGCGGCGATCGTCCATAGCATGCCGAGCGTCCGCCTGATTGACCGCTTCAGGCGCGCGGGAAGCGAATCGCCGCTGACCGTCCATGCCTCGAAGGTCGCCCACGCGTAGCTCCCGCTCATGGCGAAGAGCTGGGCGCCGCCCGGCGGCAATCGGAAATAGTTCAGAGCCTCCCTGGTGGAAGGACTGTCCCTGACCGAGATACGCGCGGGGAAACGGAGCTTCGCGAAATTCCCGTAGGTTTCGAACTCCGAGAAGCCGCAGGACCCGCGGAAGTCAGCCTCGCAAATCGAATCCATGACCCGCCGCGCGAAGGCGCCGCCCTCGAAGGCTTCGCCGCCCATGGCGGCATCTATGAGGGCCCTGACGATGTCCCTGTCGAACATCATATGCTCGGCGATATAGGAATACTCGACCTGCCTCTCGATTCCCAAAAGGCTTTTCATCGTCCTGAAGTAGGCAGCATTGTATTCTATCTTCCGCTCGAGGATGGTCCTGCCCTCGTCGTCGACGAAATCCGCCTCGCGCAGCGGCACCGTATCTGCGTCCCAGGCCAGATAGCGTTCCTCGGCCTCGAAGCGCTGCGCGTAGGCCAGAATGGCGATCTGCTTGAAGTACCAGCCTCCGCGGGCGGGATCAAAGCCGCGGAGCCGCAGAATTTCGCGCACCAGGCCCAGCGATAGGCCCTCGGCGACCTCGTCCTCGTCCATCGCCACGTCGATCGGGGAGAGTATCCCGTTTCGCCCCAGCGCCTCGAGGCAGGGCCGCGAGGCGAGGTACACTATCCTCCGCGGCCGCAAAAAGCGCCTCATGTACGGCGCGGCCACGCGGAGTATGGGAAGATGCCGTTCTATCGCCGGGACCAGAAGCTCGAAGCCCGTATAAGCCATATCATCTCCACTGCAATTTTTCGAGATCCTGCCCGAGCAGTATCTTGCCGAGCTTGATCCGGAGCCGCTCGATCGCCTGGCGGAAGGTCAGGCGCCGCAGGCGTCGATACAAGGCCGCCATCCTGTAAATCGGGCTCCTGTTCCTTTTTTCCCAGGCGCCGACGAAGTCACGCAACCTGCGTTCGTATATGGTCCCCCATGTGTAGCGATTCCTCCTGAACGCGGATTTCCAAGGCCTATCGAAAATGGAGAAAAAGAACTCCTCGAAGCCCGGTTGGAAGGAATACCCTTCCAGGGGATGTTTCAGGAAATTCTGGCCGACCATTCGCCCGTATTTTTCGTCATCCTGGTCGAGCTCGATGACGGCTCGGACGGCCTCTTCCGGCGAACCGTAATCGTTGCAGTTCACGAAGGATGCAGTATTGAAATCCTGGCCGATAGTGGGATCCCCCCAATAGATGGGAATCGTCCCGGCGTAGGCGGCATCGACGATCTTCTCGGTCACGTAGCCCGGAGCCGAGGAATTCTCGAAGGCGAGGGAGAATTTATAGCCCGATTGGAAACGCGCTTTGTCCCGCACCAGATAGCCAGTGTTGTTCAAATGGAAGCCGGCGGAGTCGACGCGCTTATAGCGCGAAAGGAGCGAGAAGAACTCGTCCCGCTCGGGAGCCGGGCTCGTGTTGGAGACTACGAAGTTGCAAAAACCGCGCTCGCCGTCGTGGCTCAGCCTCAGGCCGGAACCCAGCGCCAGCAGCTCGCTCCGACGAGTGATAAGATAGAGCGGCAGCCGAAAGTACCTGTCCCCGTAACTCAATCTGTCGAAGGCGAAGGCGTAATCGCAGATGTTGAAATCCGGCGTGAGGTTCTCTTGCGTGAAAAAGATCCTCGGAACGGCGTAGTCAAGGTGCTTGTAGCCGTTCACCGAATAGAATAGGTATTCCGGATCATCGGAAAACTGGACATCATATCTTTTGGACAATAGTTCCACGAAGATATTGCTTTCGGGATCGAAGCCCATCCACTGATCGATGAACTTTATTTTTACGCTTCTCATACGATGAACCCCAGGTATCCTATCAAGCGGGTTTTTTCTTGCCGAATTTGAGACGCTCTATCGCAAGAAACAATTTTGGATAGATTCGGAGCCTGCCGACTATCAGCTTCCGCAAGGTCGCCAGGATCGTGATGATGATCTTCTTTGCATTGAACGATTTAGCATCATCCAATAAAAAGTAGGGATTGTCGTGCCGCGCGACCTGCAGGGAATCGAGGAGAGCCTGCGCTTCCACTGCGCCTTTCTGCGCCCAGTCCTCGGTCCTCCCGGCGCAGGCTCCGCAAAATCCCTCCAGCTGCCGGATCGCCAAGTACTCGAATTCTGCAGAAAAGCGCGGGTACTGGAGAGTATAGTCCAAAAGCATTCGCGCGACACGCAAGATGTCCATGTCGAGCACGTTCATCGATATCCCGGAGGCGCTATCCAAACGCTTGACATAATAGTACAAGGTTTCCCGAAGCACCTCGATTTTCGGCTCGAAGGCGAACAGCCTGGGAGTCTCCGCGAGATCTTCGTGGAAGAATGGTGGATAATGAAGGCGGCAACGATCCAGAAAGCTGCGTCGGTAAAGCTTGTCCCATACCATCACCGTAGCCGACATGATGGCCTTTCGGGGACCCATCCCGGGAGCGACTCCCGGATCGATGATCCGCTCGGTGCCGCGATACTCGTTGACCATCCGCGCGGAGAAGCACACGATATCGGCGCCCGTCCGCTCAGCCATGAGGAGGGGACTCTCGCAGTACCTTCTGTCGACGTAATCGTCCGAGTCGACGAAGGCGATATAATCGCTCGTCGCGAGGCTGAACCCTCGGTTGCGGGCTTCGCCGGGCCCCGAATGCGGGGTCCTGATAGACCGGAATATCCCCTCGTGGTTGGCGACGAAGGACTCGACGATCTGCGAAGAATCGTCTTTGCTGCCCTCGTCCACCACGATGATGGTTTCGATATCCTCGAGACTCTGACCAGCGAGAGAATTCAAGCATCGCAAAAGAAAGGGCGCGGAATTAAATACCGGGACTATGATTGATATTTTAGGCATTTCTTTCCCTATCGCGTCAGATCAGCGACTACGCCAATACTCGACGACACTTTTCAATGAGGACTCGATCTCATGTTCGGGGACCCAGCCGCAATCGTGGAATATCTTCGAATTATCTCCGACAATTTCGCGATTTTCAAGAGGACGCATAATTCCCTGGTCAATTTCGATATCCGCCTTGATATTCATGATCTTTTCTATATAGCCGATTATTTCCCTCAATTGGTGGCCTTTGCCGGAGCAAACGTTGTAGGCTTGGCCCTTCCCGCCCTTCTGCAACAGAAGATCGTAGGCACTGACGACGTCTACTACGTCGGTAAAATCCCGAACGACGTCGATATCCCCGACTTTCAGTCTGACGACCGATTTCCCCTCGCGCTCCGCCTGAACAAATTGTCGCACAAAGGCCGGAACGACAAAGCTCTCGCGCTGGAAGGCGCCGATATGGTTGAAAGATCTGGTCATGACTATATCGAGGCCGTAGCCCGAGCAAAATACCTCCGAGAGCAACTCCTGGGAAATCCTCGCCGCACCGTAGGGACTGCGCGGTCTTAAGGGGTGGCTTTCGTTGACCGGAAGCTCGGAGGGCGCGATATCGCCGTATTCTTCGGAGGAGCCGATGGACAGTATCCGGCAGGAAGGGCAGAAATCCTTTATGGCCTCGACAAGATTTATGAAGATCATGGTATTGTTCAAAAAGCTTTCGGCAGGCTTTTCCCAGCTGAACGAAACACTGCTGAAGGACGCCAAATGCAACAAGTATTCTACGGGGTTATTCTGAATAAATGCCCGCACTCTTTGCCGATCAAGGAGGTCTACGCAATGATATTTAAAGGTAGGACCTTGGATATCGAGATTGCTCGATTGCAGAGAATCTAAACCGATAATCTCCATTCCTGGATGGACTATGGGAAAGTATCGACTGCAGTGGTGCCCTACGAAGCCTGCAATCCCTGTTATCATTACTCTCATTGATCCTCCAGGACATATTACTCCACAAAAACTTTTATTCGACTCAACTTTAGCAATCGTATACTGCACCAAATATTCGTAAGAAACTGCCGTTGGAGCACCCCTAAGAGCATAAATTTAACTGCGCCCATACTCGTCGCTATTTCCCTACCACTTTCACCAAGTCGGATGTCTTATCGGTTTTTTCCCAACTAAACTCATTTCTTCCAAAATGCCCATATGATGCCGTTTTTTGATAAATAGGCTTTTTAAGGTCCAGGGTCCTAATGATCCCAGCCGGATCTAAGTCAAAGACCTGCCGAACAGCCTCCGATATTTTTGTTTCAGGCACCTTGCCGGTACCAAAAGTATCAATCATTACCGATACTGGATCGGGTACGCCGATCGCGTAGGCGAGCTGCACTTCGCATCGCTCTGCCAGCCCAGCGGCGACAATATTTTTTGCCACGTACCTGGCCATGTAGGCTGCCGACCGATCGACCTTCGACGGGTCCTTCCCAGAGAAGGCCCCCCCGCCATGCCGTCCCATCCCACCGTAGCTGTCGACGATTATCTTTCTGCCGGTCAGCCCCGTATCGCCCATAGGCCCGCCGATAACAAAGCGCCCGGTCGGATTGATGAAGAATTTAGTCTTTTGATCCATTAATCCGCTTCCTGCGAGAACTGGCCAAATAATCTCCTCGACAATCGTGTCGTGTATCTGCTGATAGCTTACATCCGGATCATGCTGGTGCGAGACTACGACGGTATCAACATGAATTGGCTGATGCCCTTCGTACTCGAGGGTGACTTGGCTCTTCGAATCAGGTCGAAGCCAGGGTATCTTACTCGCTTTCCGCAATTCAGAGGCGCGATGAAGTAGCTGGTGTGCGTACATGATTGGGGCTGGCATAAGTTCGGGCGTCTCTATGCAGGCGAAGCCAAACATCATCCCCTGGTCGCCGGCTCCCTGCCTGCCCTTGAACTCGTCGAGCCCTTTCCCAGTCACACCCTGGTTGATGTCTGGGGATTGCGCGTGGATTGTATCTAGGACCGCCATCGACTCGTAATCGATACCGTAATCAGGATTGGTGTAGCCGATTCCGTGAACGACATCACGTGCGCATTTCTGGATGTCCACATAGGTATTTGTCGTAATCTCTCCGCCGATAAGCACCATGCCGGTAGTAGCGTAACACTCGCAGGCCACATGGCTTTCGGGATCGTCCTTAAGGCAAGCGTCCAGGACGGCATCGGAGACCTGGTCGCAGAGCTTGTCGGGATGCCCTTCGCCAACGGATTCAGATGTGAACAGATAATTCGACATTATTTCTCCCTTCTCCTTAGTACCTATATGAGTCTGATTTAAATGGGCCTGCCTTATCAATGCCTATATACGCGGATTGCTTGGAACTAAGCTCCGTGAGAATGATATTGAGCTTCCCGAGGTGCATCTTCGCTACTTCCTCGTCGAGCTGCCGTGAGAGCACGGTGACGCCGGGTTTCCCGCTCTCTCGCGTATTCCAGAGCTCGATCTGGGCCAGTACTTGATTCGTGAAGGAGGTGGACATCACGAATGAAGGATGCCCCATGGCGCAGCCTAGATTTACGAGCCTCCCTTCTGCAAGAAGGATGATAGAGTGCCCGTCGGGGAATATGTACGTATCAACCTGCGGTTTGACATTGATCTTTTTAATGCCAGGATAAGTATTCAGCTCCGCAACCTGAATCTCATGGTCGAAATGTCCGATATTGCAAACGATTGCCTGGTCCCGCATCTTTTTCATATGTTCAAGTGTCACCACATCAACATTCCCGGTAGCTGTCACGAAAATATCGGCGATAGGAAGCGCATTGTCGATCGTCGTAACTTCGTAGCCTTCCATCGCAGCCTGAAGGGCGCAAATAGGATCTATTTCAGTCACGATTACCCGAGTGCCCTGGCCTCGAAGGGATTGGGAACAGCCCTTGCCTACGTCGCCATAGCCGCAAACGACGGCGACCTTGCCGGCAAGCATGACATCTGTGCCGCGCTTTATGCCGTCGATAAGGGATTCTCTGCATCCATAAAGGTTATCAAACTTGCTTTTGGTCACGGAATCGTTGACATTTATAGCTGGGACGAGTAGTTCTCCAGCCTGAGCCATTTTATAGAGTCGATGTGCTCCCGTTGTCGTCTCTTCAGAGACACCCTTCCAATCCTTTACCGTATCGTGCCAACGGTCGGGATTTTGCTTGAATATGATTTTTAGTCTTTTCATTAGAGAGTCTTCATCCGAGCTGTCGCACTTTTTATCCAGTATCGAAGGATCGTTCTCAACATTAAATCCAAGATGAATCATCAGCGTAGCGTCTCCGCCATCATCGACGACGAGTTGGGGCCCTTTACCTCCAGGGAACAACAATGCCTTATCGAGAAGTTCCCAATACTCATCCAAAGTCTCTGCCTTCCAGGCAAAAACTGGTACACCGTCAGGCTTTTCCGCGCTCCCCGCGCCGACGACAACGGCCGCCGCCGCATGATCCTGCGTCGAGAAGATATTACAACTCGCCCAACGCACATCAGCCCCCAAGGTCTTCAGCGTTTCTACTAGAACCGCCGTCTGGACCGTCATATGAAGCGAACCGGTAATGCGAACACCCTGAAGCGGTTGAGTCTCGGAAAATCGCCGACGTGCGGCCATAAGACCTGGCATTTCCTTTTCGGCTATCTGAAGTTCCTTTCTCCCAAAAGCTGCAAGCGAAATATCCCTGATCGAGTAGTCCATCACTTCCTCCATAATCTGCTTATCATGCTAATAGGATATCGAGTTTCCCCAAGTCATTGAAATGCTTGCGGAATCTTTCTATGAACCCGAGTTTGTCAAAAGAGTGGCCCTGAGGGCCATTATTCTCAAGACAATAAACAGCGGCGAGGGCACCAATTTCCCCGCACAAAACCCAATCCCAGCCATGTGAGTATCCTGTTACGAACCCGGCTCTGAATGCGTCACCTACTCCTGTCGGGTCGACAATCGAGTTTTCAGGTACTGTAGGAATGTAGAATTCCTCTGTTTTCGAAAAAAATTTCGCCCCGTTTTTGCCGTAGGTCACCATAAGGTATTCTATACGGTCTAGAATATTATGTAAATCTAACCCGGTCTTTGATTTAATGAGTTCGAACTCATATTCGTTGCAAAATAGGAATTTAGCTCCGGCCAAATCCCGTGCCAATTCTTCTCCAGAAAGTCTAGCCACTTGCTGGCTAGGATCGTAAAGATAGGGAACATTGCTCTTCTTGCATTCTTCAGCGAATTTGGCCATGGCGGTCGGATCATTCGGCGATATGATTACAAGATCGGGAATAAAACTTGCATCGTGGATTGATTGAGTCGAAGCTTTCCCCATCGCGCCGGGGTAAAAAGATGCTAGTTGTGCGGATTCCTGGTCTGTTGTTGCAAAAAAAGAAGCAGTGAATTCTCCAGGAATTACAGTCATTGTGCTGGTATTGATTCCCTTACCTTCAAGCCATTCCCGGTAATGTTCGAAATCCTCCCCAACCGTTGCCATGATCTGCGGACGCTCTCCGAGTAAGGCCATTGTATAGGCAATATTGGGTGCGATCCCTCCACGAAGTCGAACCATCGATTCGACCAAAAAGGAAAGACTTATCGAATCAAGGCATTCCGGAAGCAATTGCTCTCTGAATTTCCCAGGAAACTTCATTAAATAGTCGAATGCAACAGATCCGGTAAGCAAAATTTTCATGGGACCTCTTTATTGCCGTTATTGGGGCTCACGGCAATGGGTTATAAGATATTTACAGAAAGGTGGCGATAGTAGATAGGCCATAAAAGGTTAAAACGCAATTGGGTTTTTGTGGTATTATTTTAATGTACTAACAATTGCGAATATTTCCCCCAGAAATATATAAATGTTCAAGCCACAGTGTCGGAACCTGATACAACCGAAGGTGGTTTCCGCTTATTACGAAAAACAAAAATCTTGTTCAAAGAATATGATGCTATAATATAAAAGAACCCTGCTATGATCTGACTAACAAATCCCGCTATATGAAGGCATTGTAAGCTGATCCAGAGTACCACAAAGTTAAGACCATAAGCGAGCCCGAATACAATCACGAATTTGGGCAATTCAATTCTGCGCATTTCGGTACTACGAAAAGTAAATGTTCGATTGAGCACATAGGAAACAATGATTCCGCATGCGTAGCCTATGAGATTGCTAAGTTCCGGACTAAGTCGAAGCAAATACATCAAAGTGAATATGACTGCAAAACCGAAAATTGAATTAAATATGCCCACACCTATATAACGAGCGAATTGAGCTATATCGGCCGTTTTAACAATACCCAATACTGGCCTCCAAGCGGTAGCCATTCCAGCGTAGCTTCCAACCAACGTAGGAAAATAAGTTTAGGAGGTACAAACAAATAATAAGCGCTATTCTCAGGTTCGAATCCAGCTTGTCCGAGAATGCTTAATAATGCGCCCCTTTTAAGTAATTCCGCATCTTCGTCAAAGGCGCATTGCTTAACAATTTGGCGTGTCACTGGATTATATGGGTTATGTTCGGAAACAAAGAGGAGGCCACTTGGCCGCAAGCGGTGATATATTTTTTGAGCTACTGCCAATCGAGCCTCGAGGGGAATATGATGAAAAACACCCGCTATAAATATCAAATCGAATTTCGGTGTTCCCTCGTCATAATCCACTTCGGAAATAAATTTAGCGCCGGGGTTCTCGCGGATTGCTCGTTGTAGACTCACTGTAGATATATCGGTACCTACCACTTCAGCCTCTGGGAATAACCATTGCAATGCTGGTATGTTCCGGCCAATACCACATCCAAATTCCAAGACTCTTTTAACTACCATATCGCTATGGCGCATATTGTACCTAATCATTTGCTTTTTTAGCAATGCCACTTTATGAGCAGCAAAATAGCTTTCATCTGCTGTGAAAAACCCAGTCGACTCTTTGAGCAACTGGTTGTAATTCTCGGAAAAATCATCGAAATTTACTTTTTTAACCATGATGTACTATCCTTTCCTCCACTAAGTATCGTGGACGCCTCTTCACTTCCTCGAATATACTTCCGATATATACACCGAGAATTCCAAGAACGATCAATTGGACGCCACTGAAAAGAAGAAGGCAAACCACAAGCGTGGTCCAACCGCTAGGAATGTTATGCTTCAGAAAGAAATCTATCACGACCCAAATTATCATGATCATGGCGATGAAGGCAAATGCCACACCGATAAAAATCCCAATCTGTAACGGCTTTGTACTAAAAGAGAGCATGCCTGTTGTCGCCAACCGGATCATTTTCGAAAGAGTATATTTCGATTTGCCTGCGAAGCGCTTTTCAGCCACAAAATTTACGCTGGTCTGACGATACCCAATCCATGAAAATAAACCGCGCAGGAACATGTTGCGTTCGGGGAAATTGTTGGTAAGAATAATCGCAACCCGCTGCGAAATAAGTCGAAAATCAGCTGCGTTGGAGTTAATTGGAACCTGAGTCAATTTACGAAGTATCTTGTAGAAAAACGATCCTGCCGCTTTACGAAAGGGGCTGATCGCCTTGGTATCCTGACGAATTGTATAGACGATTTCATACCCCTCACGAAAACGCGCGAGCAGTTCCGGAATTAGCTCAGGCGGATGCTGGAGATCGCAATCCATCATGACTATGACATCGGCGTCGAGCGCATGCTCGATACCGGCTAGTAGCGACATCTGGTGACCGAACCGAGAGGACAAGGCCAAAGCCTCGGCCAAAGGATCAACAGCGATGATTTTTCGCAAAATATCTAAAGTCTCATCCGGACATCGGTCAACCACATAGATTATCTTGCCTTCGACATCGTCCATCTGATCGAGGACCGCCTTGGTTCGGCTGTGAAAATGCGCGATCACCTGTTCTTCGTTGTAGACGGGCGTCACAATGGCCAGTTTCAGATTAGTCATAGATTCTCCCGCTCCAACAACCGATTTGTTTTGGACATATCGGCATAGATCACAGGTACATCGTACCCGGTCCTAGTCGAGAAATCCTGATTTTCTTCGACTAGGGATATTGCCAGACCATACCGTTCGAGATAGCGATGCAGAAGCTCCCTCATCGAGACAGCTTGGCCGCTAGCCACATGGTAGACCTCACCAGACTGGCCAGCCGTTGCAATGGCGAATACTTGATGGGCCGCAGTATCCACTTCGATATAATCCCGGACCGCGTCGAGAGCACCGATTCGAATTCGGGATTCCCGCCCTGCCAGAACTGCCGCGATCTGCTGTTGTATGCGCCCGATGAAAAGACGTTCGGACATACCGGGACCATCTAAGTTAAAAATCCGGCACGTTACTACATCAAGTCCCTTGACATGGTAAAGATAGCCCAATTGCGTTTGCCAGGCTTTGGATAGTCCATAGATCGACACTGGGCGCAGGGGGCGACTTTCGGATATAGGATTGTCCGCGGGATCCACTTTCCCATACTCAGCCGCCGATCCGATGATTACTATGCGCGGTCTTGGGTCCGCCTGCAAGGCAACTTCAAACAGCCCTCTCGTGGCCTCGACGTTAATTCCATAAGCCTCGTCATAATCTCCGGAAAAGGAAGCTGCCAAATGGATGACTAGGTCGGGGCGGAAAGTTTGAATGGCCATCCCCAATTCAAGGTGATTGGAGACGTCAAGGATCAGATCGACTCCATCTCCCGAGCGGAAGTCACTCACCTGTAACTGACAATTTTTATTCGCCCTGATTCGAGCAATCAAAGCTTTACCTAGAGCACCCGCGCCGCCGGTCATTAGTATCCGCGTCATTTCCAAAGGCCTAGTTTTGCCGCCAGTTCACTAAAATGCTGATCGGCATATTCGTAGTCCTCTGGTCGGCCAATGTCAAGCCAATAGCCGTCAAAAGGCCGGATATCGATGCGCTGCTTGCGTGCCAGACAATCTAGCATCAAGTCATCGAAACCATATTTAGCGCCGACGGGAATCTGGTCGAGGATTCGTCGGTTCAAGCAATAGATGCCCATGCTTACATCAAAGGAGTAGACGGGCTTCTCGACGAAGCCCGTCAGTTGCCGTGATTCGTCATAATGAAGCACCCCGAAGTCAATTTTCGCCTCGCGCTTGAAAGCCGAGACGGAAATCTGACTACCTTCATCGATATGACTATTGACGAAACTTCGGTAGTCGAGATCACAAAGGATATCTCCATTCATGACTAGGAAATTTTCAGGCAAATCTTCAATTAGGGTCAATGGGCCAATCGTACTAAGCTCGGTCTCTTCAAGCGAGTAATCTATCTTGAGGCCATAACGTGAACCGTCACCGAAGTAGGCTTGGATCAATTGCGCAAGATGATTAATGGCAAGGGTGATGTGGGTAAATCCACCCTTCGCGAGTTGCATCAGTATGGCTTCCAAGATTGAATACTTGCCCCCGAGTGGCACCAGGGGTTTGGGGATCAGTGTCGTATAGGGTCGGAGCCGAACGCCCTTGCCCCCCGCCATTATTATTGCTCGCATGAATAGCTCCTCAGAGGTTATAAAGCCAAGCTTTGTATCGGCTTAGGTTTTCTGGAAGGCGGAACCATGCGACCGTATCGCGCAACCCAGCGTATATGTCGTATTTTGGTTCCCAAGCCGTTAGGGACTTGATCAAGCTGTTATCCCCGATCAAGCGTTGCACCTCGGAAGCTTCGGGACGGATACGTTGATCGTCGGCTATTATCCTTGCTGCTGGATTTATCTGGGCAATTAAATACTCCGCCAGGCTTTGGATCGAGTGTTCTTTGCCTGTGGCTATATTAATTTCCTTTCCGATACTGCTATCTGCTTCAGCTAGGGCTACAAATCCCGCAACGGTATCTTTGACGTAGTTAAAGTCCCTTGTTGGACTAAGGCTACCCAGTCGCAGCTCCTCCTTCCCGTTTAATAGCTGCGTGATTATGGTCGGGATGACCGCCCGCGCAGATTGTCGAGGTCCGTACGTATTAAAAGGTCGGACAATGACTATTGGAGTCTGGAAAGATAGAAAAAACGATTCAGCCAACCGGTCAGCACCGATTTTAGTAGCACTATAAGGTGATTGACCTTGGAAAGGATGTTTTTCATCTATTGGAGCATAGCGGGCAGTACCATAAACCTCGGAAGTTGACGTCATCAAAACTTTCTGTGTTCCAAGTTTCCGCGCAGCCTGTAGTACATTTAGAGTGCCTTTTACATTTGTATCTACGTAGGAGTCCGGGGAGTAGTATGAGAAAGGAATAGCAATCAGGGCTGCCAGGTGGAAAACTACTTGGCAATTCTTCATAATCTCGAAGACACCGTTGGGATCACGAATATCTCCAGGAATTACCTCGATCCTGGCTTGTAATTCTTTAGGAAACGTATCCAGCCATCCCCAACTGTTAAAGGAATTATAGTAAACCATTGCCCGCACATTGCAACCGGAATTTAAAAGGGCCTCGACTAGATGACTTCCGATAAAGCCGTCCGCGCCTGTTACTAGGACATTTACTCCTTCTAATTTCATGCGCCCCCCTTTTATAGTATTATTATATCGTGTGCGCTTTTTCCCGTACATAGCTTAAAGGCAAGAGCTTAACATGGCAACATTTCCGCCTTTTGTCCGAAAAACACTCAACCAGGGAATCTATTAATCAAGAATTGCGGATATAACAGGTACTTCGGCAAATCCGGGCGTCTTGTAACTCAGGTCCGTTATTATAAGGTGGGTTCTAGTTTATAACTCCCTTCATGTTTAGCTAAGAATGTTCTTGACCAACTGTCGTGCACTTTCTTTCCACGTTAGCACCTTAATTCCCTCTCCGCCAAAAGGATTCGAAATATTATGGCTGTCGATCCAGGTTTTTATACATTCCACAAGCGGTTCTGGGGTATCAATATTAGGGAAATAGGTCGCATGGCTCCCCGCGACTTCGCGGAACACAGGAATATCGCGCGCTATGATGGGGAGATTATGCTTAGCGGCCTCGATCAATGGCAGACCAAAGCCTTCGCCCTCGCTTGCCGCAATTAGGCAAGCAGATACCATATAAACACTCTCCAGATATTCATCACTGATACCGTCCAGCCAGAATAAGCGCTTGCCTAACTCTTTGCAATTCCTAATTGCCTCTAAAGTTTGTGGGATTGTTCTCCGGTCATGCTCGGGCAGCTGTTTCCAGCCCTCCTTCCCGACAATTACGAGATTGACATTGTGACCATATAGCCATATTTGTTCGAAAGCCTTGAGAGTTAGCAGATAGCCTTTTCGTGGTTCGATCGTACCTACCATCAAAAACGTTGGCCTCGATGATATCCTGCTCAAAACGGTCTTCGCATCTAGTGGAAATCCTTTTGTAGGTACGGAATTATCCAAATCCGCCCCTAAATGGAACCATTTAATTTCGAATTTCTTGCTTCTATTTGGGACTTTCTCATGTATCCAAACGGATAATTCGTCAGCGATCGATTTTGAGATGCATATCGCACCATCAAAACAGCTGATGGCAAACAACCATTCCTCGTGCAGCTTATTCATGCCCAAGGGGAATCTATCAGGCAACGAAACCGGCAGAATATCATAAACCACAAACATTATCTTTACGCCATGGGCCTGAATCCGCTGTAGGAACGACGTTTGAGCAATCGTGACGGGTTGATTTAAATCGAGCCCTAAGAATATATCACCGCGCTGGATTTCTATCGCTTCATCAAACAAACGGACTATCTGTTGGTCGAGAAATACTGTAGTAAAACTCTTGGCATAGCGATAGCCATTCTCTCCGCATATAGCATATACTGGTTCCACCCGATACCCGGGTGGTGGACATGCCAGCAATTGCTTTAAGATACTCCTTGTGACCCTCTGGATCCCTGTTTTTGAATCGGAAATGACGATTTCCGAAATATCTACGAATAATTGCCTTTGAGGAAGGGGGGCCGGAAAATTCCGCGCGATGGCCGTGGCCAAGTCAGCAAGCGATGAATTCGATTGTTCAGTCGACCCGTTTAGAGTCGCAATTTTCATGATTAGATCAGATCTTTGGTCCTGTCTTTTCACATAGAATTTCTCCAATGATTCGTAGTATCTCATAGAGCAAATACTCGGCGAAAGGGCACGTGAGACGTATTCCGAACCTTTTTCTCCTGTTCGCGCTGAAGCTTCCCGGTTCCTCCATACCGATTCTAATTGAAGAGTCAATTCGCTGTCTGAGAAATTATCGGATATTTTAAATACCAGATCGTTAGGGATCTCTGCCATGCTCCCGTGCGCATTGATAATAGTAGGTATCTCATGGCACATACTGTCATATACCGTGGCAGAAGTCTCGCCCCGAGAATGGGAACGGAGTTGCACCGTCGCGTTGGCAGCCGACAGATAAGTATCGTACAATTCAGAACTAACCCATCCTGTTATCTTTATCCTTTCCTGTGCATTCGAATTCTGTATGGCTTGAACGAGTGCGTCATAGTATATCCTATCCGCGCTCTCACCAACGAAAATTAAGAGGCAGTTCTTTTCCCCGAAGAGTCTGGAATTTAGCCAGGCGTTCAATAGACGATGGTTCAATTTCGTTTCTCCAAGCATACCAAAACTGCAAACCAGAAAACATTCTGCCTCCAAACCAAGGCTGCTCCGCGCCTCTTGGTATTTGTACTTATTTTTTATTTTTTTTACCAAAGGTATCGTTTCCCAATTTTCTGTTATTGCTTCGCCGTACCATTTCTTGCCAAGTGCTAACGCGTAGTCAGAATGCACTAACACCCCGACTGCAGATTGGACTACGGGGAAATTACAAGGGTAATCCTTTGTTTGATTTCCGTATTCTTTTCGATCGACATAGTCTAGGATTGCCGGATACCCATGTGATCGATACATCGCTTCGCCAAATATTCCCTTGGCGAACCCAGTATTATCCATATACGCAAGTACATCAGTGAGGGAAAAATCATGAAGTACGATTACTCCAGGTATATGCTCAATCAAGTTGAACATATGCATATGAAGGCTGCTATTACCCACTTGGTATACTACTCGATCGTATCGATCAGCGTTTTCCATCAACCAGTCCGCACCATGAATACCGCAATTCCTGACAATCCATGGATCCGATATTATTTTTTGTTCAACAATCACATCTATATCGTAGTATCGAGCCAATTCAGGGATAAGGTCGCGACTATAGTCGGCAATTCCGGTTCGTTCGGGCGGGAAAGGAGAAACAAAAGCGAGCTTTGGACGATTACTAGTGACAACGATTTCTGAAGCTTCGTGTTTTATTGGAGTTTTAGGTTTATGATCTACCAATGATTCCAAGGCCAATATAGTCTTTGTTGCGCTCTTTTCCCACGTGAATTTATTTACATATTCAGAACAATGCGCGACGATTCGATTTCGAAATAAAGTATCGGTCAACACTCGACACATTTTATCTGCAATATCCTTCTCTGATAGAGGATCGAACAAGGCTTCTTCGTAATCGAGAATCTCCGGAAGGCTGCTCACTTTCGAGCAGATCGTTGGGGCCCCACAAAGTATAGCTTCTAGGACCGGCAGGCCAAAGCCTTCGTACAGAGAAGGAAATACAAAAATTTTGCACAAATTATATAATGCTACGAGATCCGGATCGTTCAGGAAACCGGTCGTAACGATTTCGCTATCGCGGAGTCCCTCGGCCATCGCTTTTGCGTGAAGATTATTTTGCTGGTCTATGGACATAGGACCTGTCAGGACAAGTTGGTAATCTCGACGAATTTCTTCATTAAGCGATGCGTAGGCACGAATCAATCGAGTGAAATTTTTCCTTTCATCGGCTGCCCCCGAACTGAACACGAATGGTTTCGAAATACCGAGTCTTTTTAATAAATTATTGCTTTCCTTCTCGTTTATCTTTATTTTCCTGAAAATTGCATCAGTAGCTGCGGAGATGTTGACCACTCGATATGGTTCAATTTTAAGTTGTCGGATTGCCTCTCTAGTCGAAAATTCGGAAATGCCCAGAAGAAGATCAGACCGCTTTAAAAAATCGATTTTCCTAAGATAAAACTTCCTATATAATGCATCTGCTAAATACTTCCCTTGCTCGATATATGGAATAAGGTCGTATAGAACAACTGCGGTTTTGTAATCTCCCCGCACAGTCCCAATACTTGTCACGGCATCATCGAGGTACCCTTCAATCAAGCTGGTTACCAGCACCAGATCGGGTTTTAGGCTCAACAAGAATGTTTCGCGAATAATCTCTGCGCAATCCCGCCGCCACTCGTTGCCAACATCGGCTTCCCTGATCATCGATACTGAGTCCCATGCCCTGATATTTTCTTTCGGCAAGATGTCGCGGAACTCGTCGTATATCCTTTCAATACTTTCACAAAATATTGTGTTTATTGCTACAAATATCTCGTGATTCCCGCGATTTGAAGCTATGGCTTTTGCGAGCGAAAGCGAGTACCTACCGATCCCGCGGTCGCGGCCGGCTGCCTGGGCACCCTGTAAATCGATTACAATCCTCATTATCGCCCCTTCTTTATTTTTTTTATTTCTGCTGCCAATTCTTCATACACTGACCACCCGGTTCTAGAAAACCTTTCGCGGCGTAATTCGCTGTTGACAATATCCAAACCTGAACTCAGCGCAACAATTCTCTGAATCCGTATGCTAATCCCCGGGAAATAACGCTTAACAGGTCTTGCTAACAATTTGAACATCTTCTTTTTGTACGCAATCTTATAGGCAAAAACGACCAATCTCTTGATCCCTTTTTTGCCTATATTTATAACACGACCCATCGACAACTCCATCCTCGCTGCAGCGAATCCACGTGTATCTGTCAACGGATATCCGAAGGCAAGACTGAAGGCTAATTAAATGTCTCCATGCGCTGACTCTAATTCGGTCGACTTCAGAGAACGCTATAACGTTGGTCAATCTATTAAGACCATATCAATAGGCAAATTGTGCCCAGTTAAGGGACCAGCAGTCAAAATGAGGAATGCACTATCTGTTTGAACTATTTCGCTTTTTCGGCGTATTATTCTCAATTTTTCCATTTTGCGATGGTCTTTTCGACCTCTTCCCGAAATCCAATGTCGCAACAGTCATTTTCTATCATGCATGGTAATTCTCGAAGAGCCTTTAAAGGCCACAATATCTTTTACATTTTCTGTACAGCCGTTCGAGATATCTGGCCCCTCCTTCAATTTCTCGAGTCGTGGATCCCCGGAATACTCTACGCGCCCTCGCCGCCCATCTAACCCATTATCCTGTTCAGTTCTTCGGATACAATCCGAGCCGTATTATCCCAGGTTGGTAACGATATTTCGCAATGCTTCTCTTTTTTCTCACTACATGCGTATTCGCTCAGCAGCAGCTTCCATTCGTTGAGGTTATCTGGATCCACAATAGTGCATAGGCCCATTCCCGCTTCGGGAACGCCACCGCGATTTGAAATAATCGCTGGTCTTTTATGGATCAGAGCCTCGACCACCGGCAAGCCCCAACCTTCATAGAGGCTCGGGTATACGAAGACCTGGCACCCGTCATAGAGCCAGGACAGGCCGCCGTCGGAGAGGACCTCATACCAATAGATGCGCTTGTTGTAGAGTCTCGAGCGCTTTAATCTTCGAATAACGTCGTCGTTACCCCAGCCCCGCCTTCCGACTATGACCAGGTCCATTTCGAATTCTCCATTCGCGCATAGGTCGCTCCAGGCATCGAGAAGCAACTTATAGTTCTTTCGGACCTCGAAAGTGCCGACTGTTAGCGCAAATTTGATTTCTCTATGACGCTCAAGCGTACCGGCCTTTAGCAATTCGCGATCGTCTGATTGCGTCGATACATTTGAACCTAAGGGAAGCACTCTCGTCTGCGGATACTTGCTCCCCTTCTTGCCGCAGAACGCTATGAAATCCTTCTCGGTGCATTTCGAGATGCAAAAGACGATGTCGTTGACCCTGGCCATTTCGAGGAAATAGTTCGAGAAATAGTCCTTATAATCCTCTCCCATCATCTCGGGGAATAGAATCGGAATCAAATCGTACAGGACAGTCGCTATTCGAAGCTCGGATGTTTTCTTTACCGCCGAGAGGATCCCGTATTCGAATGTCTCCCAACCTAGACCGCTAATGAAAAGCAGATCCCCATACCTCGGCTCGAGTGGACGACTAAAGCCTAGCACCTCGGGCGGAGTCTTGTGATCTTCGCCTATATTTTTTCCACTATCTCTTAGTTCCCTTAATTTATCTACTACGCTAGCAGGAAGAAAGCCTTTTATTATTCGGTAGAGTATGCGCTTGCTAGTCTCATTGTGCCCACCCGGATTGACTGCCGGAGCCACCTCGACCGGGGGACTCCCGACTAGCCGAAGTGCATGTTCACGGGAAATCGTTCGGAACTCCCTGTCGTAGAAGAGGACGGGAACGACGCTGAGGACCTCATTCTTAAGCAAGCGCACGGCAATTTCGCGCTCTGTGCGTACGATACCAACAGCGTTTTTTCCCTTCCACTTATAGGAAGTCGTCAAATCGAGGAGAATTCGCTTAGGCTTCATCCTATCGCCACCCTTCCCATCGATGCCCCGCCACGTAAGTCAGACGGCCGACGGGCAATTTCTGGTACTCAGTAGCTACGGCGCCGGCTGCACCCGCTCTAACACCTGGACCATGATCCAGACAGTTGCCCCTGTGGAACTGTCGAAGCGCCGTCGTTATATATAACTGAAAAGGATCGTCCACCATTAGGATTCCAATTGCAGGATCAAATCGACCCGTACCAAAAAACAATGTGCAACGATATAACTCGCGGATCACTTCCTCCTTATTTCAATAAAGCCAAGAGCTAGTTCCCGAGCATCCTCATTTATTCCCAATTGCTTCGGCGAAACCGTACCGCTATACGAAAATTCCAGAACCACCTCCCCATCACTTGAAATTAGTTTCCGCGGAACGGTTGCGCCGACCTCCGCGGTTTGCATAACGTTGGAATCAAATTTCCAAGTTGCAATCTTATGCTTATTCACGCTAAGATGAACGATAAGCGGCTTCCTTTCAGATGCAGTAAAGGGCTGCACCTTGAAGCTCAAGAAAACATCATCTTCGCCTTTTAGGTTCAAGGAAAGCATCGATTTTCTTGCGTTTGACCAGCATCCCCAAGGTTCCTGGTAAGAAAATCCGGCTATTATGAATTTATCTCGCTTTGCAGAAGCGAAGCATAAAACAGCCTCTCGTGACAAAATAACAGAATATGCTTTTCGAAGAGCGATCTGCTGAGATCGTTTCTTTTTTGACCATGCGTAATATCTATCAATAAAATCTTTGCTAAATAAAATCTTTTGCACAGCCGCAAATCTTCCCCAAATACCATCTGTATACCTGAATACTTTATAAAGCTTGGGGACTTCACTATCGTAATTTAAGAGCATTTCATTGAGTGAATCAAGAAACTCTCCATCATCTTCTTTTGCCAATACGGAGAAGAAACGACCCACCCAATCCATGACGGCATATCGATGGCGTTCGGGAGTAATAATAGGAGTTCGTTCCAAGTTATTTGATATTGCTTCTTGCATTTCACCTAAATCGGAATTTTGTTCACCCACATGACCCAAATATGATGCTAATTGCTGTAGGTTCAATTCCTGAAAAGTATCCCGATGGTTCACAACTGACAAAGAAGTGTGTGCTTGTTTTTTTTCATATCTTGATTGAAGTAGTTTTGAATATTTATCTATCTGATAATTCCAGGTCAAGGCAATATCGCATTTATCGCCTTCAACCTTGTTCACTGATTCGTCGGCTAGCATTAATTTCATTGTATTCTTAAAATCTTTAATATTCACGATACAGGCATTATTACAATACTCGGAATACCCGCGAAAAGCAAACTCGGTTGCAAGTACACGCTTGCCGGAAAGTATAGCCTGTGCCGTCTTGAGATTGCTACCGCCACCGCTGGTAATTGGAAGCAAAACCACATTAGCATTGAGCAATGCCGAATCAACGGCTGAATCGCTAGGTAAATCATACGATATAGTCCTCAAGCGATTAACCTGGCCATATAGTCCATCGAAAAAACCTTCCCTTGCTAGGGCATGATTTACCCCTCCCATAACTACAATCCCTTCGTCAGGCGCTAGAAAGGACAAGTTCTTGCCTATGCATTCCATGAAGCCAACTGCGTTAGGAATGTGATCCGATCCGACAAAGAAGGCGTATTTCCTTATGCCTTTGCTTGAAATTTCTTTTGTAATCTTATTGGTCATTTCAGAATCGATGATCGGTCGGTTGGATGCGTTAGGCACGATGACGATTTTTCCCGATACATTCAGACCCCAGTGCAATTTGTCTTCTTCAGTCACGCACACCACAAGATCGGCAGCATCAATTAAATGCCTCTCGATGGCTTCGACATAGTTTGTCAAGGTTTTAGCAATTGGATAGTCAAATTCTCTGTCATAAAACGCGCTTTTCATCTTTGCTTCCACGTTCTGGCTTGAGTAGACAACAAAAATATCTCTTGAGCTGCAGTATTCACGGAAAATTGGCCAGAGAAAAGGTTGCTCCAGAATTACAACATCCGGTCCAAATTCTTTGCAGCGGTCAATTAGGGTAGAAATATCTATTCCCCCTAACAAGAATAATAAGCCTGGAAGGATGTCTTCCATTACCGAATAACGCAATTCAAGTGCATTCAGCTCTTTCGAAGGGAGCAAATAGACTTCCTCAGAGCCTTCTGTTTGATAATGGCTGATTGAATTGTGATACGATACGCATAAAGACTTTAGCTCATGGCCATTCTTAATGAGTCCATTCCGCACGGCATTGCATCGTTTTTGTCCGCCATGAAGCGGATTTGTAAATGGGTAGCCACTAATCTGGAGAATTTTCATAAATTACATCCATCCATTTTTGTGTAGAAGAGTTAGAAAATCGATCGCTGTCTGCGCCCAGGACGTTGGTCGATACGTCAGTTTTATCTCATCCTCTTTCTTTTTTATAAGGTCGCGGTTATTGATATATTTAAATAGCAACTGGAAAGCATCGTCTATGGAATAGGGATCGAAATATTCTATCAACGGGCCGGCAATTTCCGGCATCGAGGAGCTATTCGACGACAGACATAATTTCCCTCTAGCCAGGCTTTCGGCTATCGGCAAACCCCATCCTTCATAAAATGAAGGATAGACGGTCAATAATGCCATCGAATATGCCTGCTCCAACTTTGTATCGGTAAAATCTGATTGTATAAGTATCAAGCGATTAACCAGTGGATCGGCTTCGATTTGAAAAGCTAAATCATTCGTTAGCCAACCTTTTTGACCGACAATCAGCAATTTCGGGCACTTTTCCTTGAGAGTAAGCGCAAGCCTTCTCCAAACCTCGTAAAGTAGGCGATGGTTTTTCCGTATTTCGAATGTCCCCACAGTAAGTACGAATCCGGGATTGGGAGGGATATTCAGAATATCGCAGGGTAATCTGGATTCTGATGGCACAAAATATGTATCCCCCAAACGGACTGTGGAAACCTCCTTTTCTTTAATTTGATTTTCTTTCATAAAGTCTAGGACGTCATGCCTCGTGTTCTCTGATATGGCAAAAACATGATCACATATCCATAGGAGATCTACGATAGCGGCTGTGAAGTATTCTGGTAATCCCTTCCCAAAAGTTTGGGGAAGTAGTATTGGAATAATATCATATATTAGGTAGGAAACACCGCAGCCGGTGGCATCTTTTAATTTCATCAGACTAGACAGGTAATTATGATCGCCCCAGGGCGCACCGCAACCCAAGAAGACGTCCTTGCGAGAGAGCCTTTTATATAATGAACCACCCTGTCGATCGAAAGAATGGCGAGCGACGTCTTCCAACGTCGTTATTCCTCCGAGGAATGAAAGCAATAATGTCATTTGCTTATCATCTAATCCCGAGAATTCGGACGATTGCCCATCGAAGGTTATGAATTGGACATCTGCGGAATGCATGAATTGCTTAACTAATTCCACAATTACACGTGGAATTCCTGTGGGTTGACCTTCCCAGCGCAATAAAGTTTCTATCTCGAATAGTACCACAATAGCTCCTTCTCCCATTTTTTATTGAAACAGAATTTATGAAGCAATATTGAAATCAATGCCAATACCTTGGACTAAGGAATTGAAGCGGACCTACCTCTAATAGCTCGGGACAGTTGTCGAAAGATTCGAGAGGCTCCCCTAAACGGGGCCGTTATTTTCCAGGAAACGCTTTGTTGCACTTCAACCAGCTTACTATTCAGCACCACAATTTCCCGGCTTTGTTTTTCGTGGTCGATCCGTAGGGTCACTAGTTCCAGCTTTGCCTGCTCCAGCTCGATTTTGGAACCCTCAAGCTCATTGCCGCGTCCTTCATGCTCGAACTGCAAAGCTTCCAGCGTCCGCTCATTTTGCACTAGATCTCTTTTAGTGCTCTGAAGTTCGCGTCCTAGTACTTCCTGATCGACCCGCAATGTCAGCAAATCGCGTTCATAAGACGCAAGCTTTACGTTCGCAACTTCCACCTCTCGCTGCCGGACGCCAAATTCTACCTGCACTGCTTCTAAAACCTTCTGCGTCCGTGCGAGCTCGTCTCTCGACCTCTCGAGTTCGCGGATTCGCGTCTCATCCTCGGCCGTCAATATAGTGTGAGCTCGCTGTAGAGAGGCGAGCTCCCCTTTGGCTCTTTCGGCCTCCTTTTCTTTTACGGCGCAATCGACTCTCGCGGACTCGAGCTCTCGCTTCGTCTTCGCAAGCTCGCCCTTGTTTTCTCCCAGTTCGCGATATCTCGCCTCGTGCTCGGCCTTTAGTGATGTCAAAACGTTGGACTTTCCTTCGAGGTTTTCGTTGGCGATCTTGAGGCGACTTTCGAACTCGCCCGATGATAGCCACCATTTATTGGCTTCTAGTCGCGCTGACTCATTTTCCACTTTCATGGACTCGTTTCTAATTCTGAAAGTCTCTAGTTCGGCCTGAAGCGCATTCCTCCGGTTCATCAAATCGTGAAAATCGTTGCGAACGAAATCATCGAAAATATTAGGTGGCGCGCTGAATGCGGCTCTGATCTCAGTATGTTCACGAACTACATAGTAGCGATTGAGCCCATCGAAGTATGCGAAGTCGTAACCGGACTTGCTCAGTATCGGTTCCCATTCCTGATATGAGAACTCTTGAGAATTAGGTCGGCAGGCCTCGGCCACTATTATCCAAGGGCGATATTTTGAAAAATCAGCCCCTTCGAATACTTCCTTTTCATACCCTTCTACATCGACTTTCAGAAAATGTATGGTAACTGCATTGAATTCGTCGCATATATCCTTGAGCGTTCTTGTCTCGATTTTATGCGTTGCGCCAGTTGTCCCCTGGTTAATCAATTCTTCGCGAACCGACGGGGCCAGTGTCGCCCAACCCCGTATCTCGGCATCGAATATTTCTGCGGTGCCTCGTTCTTTGCCCACGGCTAACGCAAGATTAATGTCGTGTGGCCTATCGCGGCAGAGATCTTCCCAATGCCTCTTGATTGGCTCAATATTGATACCATGCCAACCCATGTCGTAGAGCGCCTTGGTAACCGAATCCGCGACGGGGTCATTGGCACCTACATCAATATAAAAGCCCTTTTTTACGTTTCTCAGTGCGCGATGAAGCATCACGTCTTCGCAATTTTGGGAGTAGCTGATAAACGACATTGTGCCTTACCTCGCATCTTCAAGAATGAAAAAATACTAGCTACCAGCCTCATTGATATTCGCTTCGAGGAGAGAAGTTGCAAAACCTCTTTCTTCAAACCAGCATACCTGTTCCTGCACGAGCGTCAACTCCAATCCGAACTGCCCGTTTTTCATAGGTGCCTCAACCATTGCGCTCGCTCTGGTTTTTCCACCGGATTTCACTATCCTGCTTGGCAATGGCGTCCGGAAGCCCTCCCAAGTGAGCATTTCGCCATTGGCGTTACGCCAATGATAGCTTAAATAGACCGGGCGATGTCCCTCCCCGACCCAATCCATGCCGCTGGCATTGTATATTTCCAACTGAACGGAGAACTGTTCTCCAGGGCGTATGGAAGGTAGTACCCCCACCATTGGACTTAAAGAGCCGCGTGCATCAGTAACCTCGGGTGTAAAGATGTTTAACCTCTTGAAACCCGATTCAAGCGATATTGAATTTTGAACCTCGACTGATTCCGAGTCTCCGATAATTCCTATTAAGCAGGAGGGAATTAAGCGAGTCATGCCTTCAAATACGATATCCAGGAAACCTGCGACATTGAATAGTGCAACTTTCTCCATTGACATGCAGAGGTGATCGAGCTCAGAAAGCCCTGATCGGGCGGCGATGTTCACATAATAGTTCCCGAGACCGAGTAAAACCGGGAAAGTAAAATCTGCCTTATACTCCTCTCCAGTGCGACAATTAATCTTGTAGCCTAAAAGTTGAGTATTTACGCCAAAAACATGTAAACCGGAATCGTGATGAATACTGTAGCCCAAATTGAGCTCGTCAATGTCTTTTAAGGCGCGAATGGAAATGCTTAGCGTGAGAAGTTCACCCGCGAGAAAATCGCAACCATTAGTCGCTTGGCCAGTCAAATTAACATTCAATAGCTCAATGGAGCCATCTCCGATATGGGATTCTATGGAATTTACCAGGCTCTTGACTTCCTCGGGGGCGGCTTCTTCGATTGAATCCCGCACAGGCATGACAAATTTTACCGTTTTCGTTGTCAAGAGAGTGTCCGCATAATGCCAAAGTTCGAGGTCCACGAGATTTATTTCTTCGATTCGCTTACGAAGCGTCGGATCAAGTTCGCCAAATATTTTCCGGCGGGAAGTAACATTCAGTCTCTTTAATGAAAGGTCGTGGGGGAATTCGTAGAGTTTTTTCAGATAATCAACAAACTCCGATAAATGCTCGGTCGTGCCGACCAGGTCATACTGATCGAGACCCCGCTTCGCGAGGGTTAAAAGCTCAGAAGGCGGTAGGGACAACGGACCTGCGTGAAAAAAAGATGCCAGATGACATGCTTGAGCATTCGCAAAGCGACATGACAGCTTTGGATTAAAGAAAACATCTTCCGCACTATTGCTTTTTATCTCTATTTCTTCAGACGACAGGCCCGAAAAGGGCATATCCTCAACGATGAAGAAGTAATCCGAAAGTGTCCGTTCCCTGGGGTCCCGCAATACTGTAGCGCTGATGTACCCATGCGGCAATCGATCGCCGAGAATAAAACTAAAATGACCGCTGATTACAAGCTTTTCTTTATATAAACTTAGTGCCGAATCCAGCTTCATCCCCTTGATTTGGGGAGAAGTGTTGTCGGTTCCGAAAGATTCAGCCAAGAATTTCCAAAAACTTGTTCCGGCTGTTTTGGGAATATGGTCAAAAAATAATCGTCGCTCTATCAATATTGTCTTCCTGATTCGATCATGCGCAAGTGCTCAAGGCAAATAAGCGGAATACCCAAAAAGGAAAAGAAATATGTCGCGCATGGTGGTTATCGCGCCATAAATTCAATCGAATGCAGAGCGATCCCTAGATTGCGCAGGTCGCCGCCGATTCCAAGCGCTTTTGGCGTGATCGCATCCGGTACCTTTATTGTCAAGATGTTAGTCTTTGCGATTTCCCCCGAAATATCGTAACTTGAACGAATTACATCCATGTCCTTCACGGTCTGATCGCCGAGGCGATTACCGTTCCACAAAAACGAGAAATTTTGGGGATGTTGAGCATTGGCAAGGGCGTGATATTCGAGAGTTATTGTGGCTGCCCCTGGAATCGGATTTGAGAAGCTGAATTGAAGGGTCACTTCCTTGGCCGACGACCAGCTTCCCCATTCTTCCGGGGCCGCAAGACCTTGAGGTTTGAGCAAGGGAACCATGCCGTCCTTGGCTCCAAAGCTCGCAATAATGGGAAGCGACACTATCACGCCGTCTGAAGGAAGATTCGCAACAACAGGAAGAGGACTTGTCGAAGCCTGGTTGTTGGCCGGAGCTTTTCCGTTGCATGACGAAAATAGACTCAGTGTCAGCACGAAGCCCACTAAAAGAAATATTCTGTTCATAACGCCCCCTATTTGTTTATGCAGAAATATAAAGGTATGATTTTTGCCAAGTTCATTATGCATCAAGAAGCTTTTGATAATCGGCCATAACTGTCTTTATATCGCCGGCCTCCATGACACGGCCGTGGTCGAGGAGAATCCCTGTATTGCAAAGCTGCAACACCGCCCCCGGCATGTGCGACACGAAGATGATGGTCCTGCCCTCGTTGGTGCTGACGTCCTTCATGAGGCCGAGACACTTTTGCTGGAACTTGACGTCTCCGACAGCAAGTACCTCGTCAGCGATCAGTATCTCCGAATCCAGGTGCGCGGCCACGGCGAATGCAAGGCGCACGAACATCCCGCTCGAGTAGCGTTTCACCGGCGTATCGATGAAAGCGCCTTCTATTTCCGAAAAAGCCACGATTTCGTCGAATTTCCTGTCGATCTCGGACTTCTTCATGCCCAGGATGGCGCCGTTCAGGTACACGTTGTCCCGTCCCGTGAACTCGGGGTGGAAGCCCGTGCCTACCTCAAGGAGGCTCGCAATATGGCCCTTGATCTTGACGTTACCGGTGGTCGGGGCGGTGATCTGGGAGAGTATCTTGAGAAGTGTGGACTTGCCTGCCCCGTTCCGTCCGACAATGCCGAGCCTCTCGCCCTTCTTGACCTCGAAGCTCACGTCCCGGAGCGCCCAGAACCGCTCTCGGTTCCCCACCTTGGATTTACCGCCGATCTCGCTCCACGGGTCCTCCTTCTTGAAGATCCGCGAGGTCCAGCTCTGCAAGTCCTTGTAGAGGCTTCCATTGCCAATCACTCCGAGTCGGTATTCCTTGCCCAGGTTCTCTACGCGAACTGCTGTTTCCATCTAGCCATTATCCTTATATTACGTCCACGAAGGTCTTCTCGTTGTGGTTGAAGGTCAGAACGCCGAACCAGAAGATGAGGAGCGTCGCCCCCATGCTGATCCCCCATGCGATCATGTCATGGGCCCCCGTTCCCAGGAAGGCGAAACGGAACATCTCGATGACCGCGGTGAGGGGATTGATGTAGAAAACGATTTTCCAATGCTGGGGGATTTTGGAAAGTGGGTAGACCACCGGGGTGGCGTACATGAGGATCCCGATGCCGAAAGTGACGAGCTGCTTGAGGTCTCGGTATTTCGTCGTCAGGGCCGAGATAAGGATGCCGATGCCCATGCCGAGGAGGGCCAGCTGGACGATTAGCACAGGGGTCAGCAGTATCCAGATCGTCGGTTGCAGCGCCGTTCCCGTCGCGATGTAGAAGACGTAGAAGACGATCATGAAGACGAACTGTATGCCGAAGGTGAAAAAGCTGTTCACCGTATAGGCGATGGGCATCGTGAAGCGCGGGAAGTAGACCTTGCTGTACAGGCCCGCGTTGCTGTTAAAGGTGTCCTGGCACTTGAGCAGCGTGCTCGAGAAGAAGGTCCAGAGCATCGTGCCCGTGAAGTAGAACAGCGGCTGGGGGATGCCGTCGGTCCCCATCTGGGCGATGCTCCCGAAGACAAACATGTACATAATCGTGGATACCAGGGGCTGGAACAGGAACCATAGAGGCCCGAGGATCGTCTGCTTGTACACCGATACGAAATCCCGCCGGATAAGGAGCCTCAGGAGATCCCTGTATTGTACGAGTTCCTTTACGTCGATCCAGAGGACCTTGTCCTTGGGCGTGATTATGAGGTCCCAGTCTTCGCATTTTCTGTCTCGTATCGCCATATCCTACCTCTCGCCCAACCTGTGGACGAAGTCTTCGTACGCGGCCTCGATGCCCTCGTCCAGCCCGATCCGCGGCTTCCAGCCCAGGCCTCGCAGCCTAGAGCAATCGAGGAGCTTACGCGGGGTGCCGTTCGGCTTCGTCGCGTCCCATTCGATGCGCCCTTCGAAGCCGACGGCGCGCGCGATTTTCTCGGCGAGCTCTCGTATGGAGAGCTCCGATCCCGAGCCAAGGTTAATGAATTCGCCAAGTTCCGGATAGTCGAAACGCTCCATCAGGAATACCAGCGCATCGGCGCAGTCGTCGGCGTGGAGAAACTCGCGATAGGGACTGCCGTCCCCCCAGAGCGTCACGCCGCGCCCCTCTACTTTGGCCTCGTGGAACTTCCGGATCATGCCGGGCAGCACGTGGGATCCTTCCGGCTCGTAGTTGTCCCCGGGGCCGTACATGTTCGTCGGCATCACGCTGATGAAATTCGCCCCGTACTGGTCGTTGTAGTGCTTGCAGAGCCTGATCGCGGCTATCTTGGCTAGGGCGTAGGCCTCGTTCGTCGGCTCCAGGGGCCCCGTCATGAAGTATTCCTCGCGCAGGGGCTGAGCCGCTAGCTTGGGATAGATGCAGGACGAGCCCAGATTGAGCAGCTTCTTGACCTTGTGCTTGTACGCGGCCTGGATGACGTTCACCGCGATGGCCAGGTTAATATAGATGAAATCGGCGGGATAGGCAGCGTTGGCCCCGATGCCGCCCACCTTGGCGGCGCCGAGAAAAACATAGTTCGGTCGCTCGGCCTCGAAGAATGCCTCGACCTCGGCCTGCCTGGTCAGGTCGAGCTCGCCGTGGCCGCGGACGAGGATGTTGCCGTAGCCCCCTGCCTCCAGCCGCCTGAGTATGGCCGAGCCCACGAGGCCTCGGTGCCCCGCGACATAGATCTTGTCCTTCGTTTCCACCGGCCGATCTTCCTCATTCCCTCGGCTCATGGACCTTGAAGCCGTTCTTCATCAGGTGGGAGTTGCGCCCCGCCTCGGCGAGGTCGCCGGCCATCATATCCTTCACGAGGTCCTCGAGGCTGTATTTCGGCACCCAGCCGAGCTTCTCGCGGGCCTTGCTCGGATCGCCAAGGAGGAGGTCGACCTCCGTCGGCCTGAAGTAGCGCGGGTCCACCTCGACCAGGACCCTCCCGGTCTTGGCATCCGCGCCCTTCTCGCGTACGCCCGACCCCGACCAGCGGATTTCGATCCCCGCCTCTGCGAAGGCCATGACCACGAAGTCCCGTATCGTCGTAGTCCTCCCCGTAGCCAGCACATAGTCGTCGGGCTCGGGCTGCTGGAGGATCCGCCACATGCCCTCGGCATAGTCCTTCGCGTGGCCCCAGTCACGCTTCGAGTCCAGATTGCCAAGGTAGAGCCTGTCGTCCAATCCGTATTTTATCCGCGCCGCCGCCCTGGTTATCTTGCGGGTGACAAAGGTCTCTCCGCGCCGCGGCGACTCGTGGTTGAAGAGAATCCCGTTGCAGGCATAGATGCCGTATGCCTCTCGGTAGTTCACGGTGATCCAGTAGGCGTAGAGCTTGGCGACGGCGTAGGGGCTCCTCGGATAGAAGGGTGTCGTCTCCTTCTGCGGCGTCTCATGGACCTTGCCGTAGAGTTCCGAAGTCGAGGCTTGGTAGATCTTTGTCTTCTTCTCGAGCCCAAGAATACGGATAGCCTCGAGGAGCCTGAGCGTCCCGAGGCCGTCGGCGTTGGCCGTATACTCCGGCGTGTCGAAGGACACCTTGACGTGGCTCTGCGCCGCCAGATTGTAGATCTCGTCGGGCTCGATGTCCTTCACGAGATGTATCAGGTTGGAACTATCGGTGAGGTCGCCGTAGTGCAGGCGGAAGCGGGCGCCGTCGTGCTCGGTGTCCTTGTACAGGTGATCGATCCTCTGGGTGTTGAACGACGAAGCGCGGCGCTTGATGCCGTGCACCGTGTAGCCTTTCTCGATCAGGAGCTCCGTGAGGTAGGAACCGTCCTGCCCAGTGATGCCGGTGATGAGCGCTGTTTTCATGATTCTCCCCTCTATCGTAAGAATTATTATTCTTATGGGCCATTCGGGCGCCGAGACCCGGGATCAGAACTTCCCCTCCAGGTATTCCCTCGTGCGCTCGTGCCGCGGATGCTCGAGTACTTCGCTCGCCTCTCCCGCCTCGACCACCTCGCCAAGATACATATAGATTATGTAGTCGGCCAGGCGTCTGGCCTGGCGCAGGATGTGGGTCACGATCACGATCGTGTATTCCTCTTTCAGGTCCAAGAGGCGTCTCTCGATGCTCTGCGAGGATATCGGGTCCAGCGAGGAGGTGGGCTCGTCGCCCAGTATGACCTCCGGCTCCACGGCCAGGCCGCGGGCCAGACAGAGCCGCTGCTGCTGGCCGAGCGACAGGCCGGCCGCGGGCTCGTGGAGGCGGCCCTTCACCTCCTCCCAGAGCCCGGCGATTTCGAGGTAGTGCCTGACCGCCTCCCGGTACTCGGTCTGGCCTTTTCGCAGGCCGTTGATCCGCATGCCGTAGGCCACGTTCTCGAAGATGGACATGGGCAGCGGGAAGGGGTGCTGGGCGAGGAGCCCCACCCTTTTGCGGATGTCGGTGACCTCCGCGTCGCCCGCGTAGATGTCCTCTTCGTCCAAGAGGACTTGGCCCGAGATCCTGGTCCCCTCGCCGAGCTCGAAGAAGCGATTCAGGCTCTTGAGTAGGGTGGACTTCCCGCATCCCGAGGGCCCCAGGATAACCGTGACCCGCCTGCGGGGGATCTCGATGTTGACGTCCTTCAGCGCCTGCTGCCTCCCGTAGAAGGCGTTCAGGTTCCGGACGCGGATATGGGCTTCGTTCGGCGCCCCCTTCATTTGACCGTGTACCTTCGGGCCCGGGACGCGACCAGCCGCGACCCAAGGCTGGCCAGGAGCACGAGGATGGTCAGGATCAGCGCCGATGCGTAGCCGCGCCGCCTGACCTCGGGATAGGGGCTCCCGAGCTGGTAGAATATCGCGAGCGGCAGTGAGGCTGCGGGGCTCGCGAGCGAGCTCGCGACGCGATCGCTGTAGCCCGCCGTGAAGAGCACCGAAGCCGCGTCGCCGATGCCCCGCCCGAAGGCGAGGAGGACTGCGGTGAGGATTCCCGGAAGCATCTGCCTGACCGTCACTCGCAGCGCGGTCTCGAGCCTCGTCGAGCCCAGTGCCAGCGAGGCCTGCTCGAGCTCGGCGGGCGTGCGCCGGATCACCTCGTCCATGGCCCGCGCCATGATCGGCAGCTCGACGAGGGCCAGCACGACGATTCCGCCCAGGAGGGAGGCGCGCATGCCGATCGCCAGCATGACCGTGAAGCCGAAGGCGCCGTAGACGATCGAGGGAATCCCCCAGAGGACGTCGAGCGAGAGCCTGGCGAGGCGTCCCCACCTCGAGCCTTCGAGGTAGGTCTTCAGGTACAGCGCCATCGGCAGCGCCAGGAAAGCCGCCAGCGCCGTGCCGCCGCCGGCGAGGTAGAGCGAGCCGACTATCGCGTTGAGCACACCCCCGCCCCCGCCCAGGTAGAACCCGCCCTTGGGCGTTTCGCCGATCATCTCCAAGGTCAGCGCGGGGAGGCCCCGGATCACCACCGTCCAGAGGATCCAGCCCAGCCCTCCGGCGACCAGGATCAAGGAGAGCAACATGATGCCCTTGACTAAGGCTTCCGCGTAGTGTCGCCGCTCTCTGCGCTTCTTCTTCAAGACCGATTCCTTCCGGTCACGCGCCGGACGAGGAGGGTCGAGGCGACGTTGAAGACCAGGACTATGGCGAGCAGTATGAGGGCCGAGCAGAGCAGGGCCGCGTCGTAGAGCCGGATGGACATCATGTCTCCGTACTCGTTGGCGATCAGGGCCGGCAGCGGATAGGCCGCGTCGAAGAGCGAGACGGGCGCCTTGGCCACGTTGCCGACGACCATGAGCACGGCTATCGTCTCGCCGAGCGCGCGCGAGGCGCCCAGGACGACGGCCGCGAGGAGCCCCGGCATCGTCGTGGGGAGGATGGCCCTCCGGATCGTCTGCCATCGCGTGGCCCCTACGGCCAGCGAGGCCAGCCGGAGCTCCTGGGGCACCGTGCGCAGGATCTCGTAGGCCACCGAGATCACCAGGGGCGAGATCATGAGGGCCAGGACGATGCCCCCTGCCGCGACGCTGAAGCCGGTCGGCTGCCTGCTGGCGAGGATCGGTACAGAGCCGAGCCATCGCCTGGCGAAGGGCAGGAGGGTCCCTTCCACGAAGGGCACGATAGCCAGGAGCCCCCAGACGCCGTAGACGACGGGAGGTATCGCCGCGAGGAGGTCGAGCGCCGACTGGGCCGCCCGGCGCGCCGCGGCCCGCGAGTACTCCGACAGGTAGAGGGCCGCGAGGATGGAGGGCGGGACCGCCAGGACGACCCCGACCGTCGTCACCCAGAAGGTGCCCGCGATGAAGGGCCAGAAGCCGAACTTTCCCTCGCTCGGCTTCCAGGTCGCGCCGAAGACCAGGTCCTTCAAGGGATAGGAGCTCAGTATGGGCCAGGATCGAAGCGCGAGGGCGAGCGCGACGAGGGCGATCAGCGCGGCGGGCAGGAGCGATACCGCGAAGAAGGCCCTCTCGGCTTTACCGTCCCGCCATAGGCGCGCCGACCGCGGCGCCCTTGCGGCCTCGAGGCTTGGGCGCTCTCCCGTCATTCGATCCGGGCCAGCGAGGCGGCCCTCTGCTCCGGCGTCAGCGGCACGTAGCCGGCCCGGCTCAGGTATCCCTGCCCCGCCCCCAGGATCCACTCGATGAAGTCCCGGGTCGCGCCCGCGGCCCTTCCCTTGGTGACCAGGTTCTCGAAGCGCGCGGGCGGCGAGGGATAGGCGCCCTCCGCGACCGCCTTGACCGCCTCGGCCCTCTTCACGAAACTCTCCTCGGGATCGGCCTTCCCGTTCCCGTTCGCGTCGATCGCGGGCACGAATACGCCCGCGACCATGGAGCCGCCGAGGTCGTAGACGCTGTTCAGGTTGCTGTAGCCGATACCCAGGGGGTCCTTCTGCACGGTGTCGACCAGGGCGGGCTCGCCGAAGACGCCGATCGCGCCGGACAGGATATCGGCCTGGCTCTTGCCGCCGCAGAACTGGGCCCAGGTGTCCGCCGCTCCCGCCGAGTCGGAGCGGGTGTAGACGTGGATCGCGTCGGCTATCCCGGTCTTTCCGAGGGCCTCGCCCCAGGTCCCGATCTCGCCCGTGACGAAGATCTTCCGGAACTTCGCCTTGTCGATGCCCTTGGCGAGGATGTCGCGCATGAAGGGGTTCTTCGCGCTGATCACGGGGAAGACCGCGTCCTTCGCGACCGCCACCCACCGGGCGCCCTTGGCCTCTTCCTCGGCCTTGATCTCGCGCGAGACCATGCCGATGTCCACCGCTCCGGCCAGGGTGTCCGTCATGCCCTTGCCGGCTCCCCCCGCCTGGATGTCGAACTTGACTTTGGGGTGGATCTTGCCGTACTCCTGGGCCCAGACCGTCATCATCGGGTAGAGCGCGAAGGCGCCCGAGACCGCGATCGTCCCCTCGGGGCCGCCTCCGGCCTGGGGCTTCGGATTCGATCTTCCGCAGGCCGAGAGCGAAATCGCGGCGATCGCGCACAGGGCGAGGACGCCCCTCCCCGTCGACTTCCATCCCTCCGCTCTCATGCGATCCCCTTTCTCTCGAGATAGTCCATGACCGCGTCGACGCTTTCGGAAACGCTCGCCCCGCTCGTGTCCACGCGCAGCTCGGGGGACTCAGGCGGCTCGTAGGGAGCGTTCACGCCGGTGAAGTTGGGTATCGCCCCCGAGCGCGCCTTCTTGTAGAGGCCCTTGGGATCCCGGCCCTCGCAGGCCTCGAGCGAGGCGTCGACGAAGATCTCGTGGAACTCCCCGGGCCCGAAGAGGGCCCGCGCCGAGTCCCGATCGCTCCGATAGGGCGAGATGAAGCAGGCCAGGACGACGAGCCCGGCCTGGGTCATGAGCTTCGCGACTTCGCCGGCGCGGCGGATGTTCTCGGCCCTGTCCTGCTCGGTGAAGCCCAGGTCCCTGCAGAGGCCGAAGCGCAGGTTGTCCCCGTCGAGGAGCACGGTATGCCGGCCCCGATAGAAGAGCCGCTTCTCGACGAGGTCCGCGATAGTCGATTTCCCCGCGCCCGAGAGACCCGTGAACCACAGCACGCAGGGCAGCTGCTGTTTGAGCCGGGCTCGGGCCGCCTGATCGACCGAAAAGTCCTGCCTGCGGATATTCTCGGCCCGCCTGAGCCCGTGCTCGATCATGCCGCATCCCGCCGTGGCGTTCGTCTTGCGGTCGACGAGGAGGAAGCTGCCGCTCCATTTGTTCGAAGCATAGGGATCGAAGGGCATGGCATGGTTCAGCGCAAGCTCCACCTCTCCGATCCCGTTGATCTCCAGGCCCTCGGCGGCCAGGGGCAGGTAGGTCTCGGGATCGATCCGGCACACTATGCGCGTGATCCGCGCCAGAGCGTTGCCGTAGACGCTCTTGAGGTTGTAGGACCTCCCAGCGTACAGCGGCTCGGCCTGCATCCAGACGATCCGCGCCTTGAACTGGTCCGAGACCTCCGGCCCCTCCTTCGGGCGCGAGAAGGCGTCCCCCC
The DNA here is from genome assembly GCA_964404145.1 of uncultured Treponemataceae bacterium. Classification (GTDB taxonomy): domain Bacteria; phylum Spirochaetota; class Spirochaetia; order Treponematales; family Rectinemataceae; genus UBA1306. The sequence goes on along the minus strand of CAYOIX010000002.1, from coordinate 87,184 downwards.
GCGATACGTCGATCCGATCGGCGAGGCTCAGCGAGATCGACATGCCCGAGCTCGCCCTCCCGATCCTGCCCCGGGCACCGTAGACCCCGGTCACCCGCGAAATCTGCCCCGAGGGAGTGACCGCGATCTCGTCCCCCTCCTCGATCTCGCCGGCCATGACCCTCCCCGCGTAGCCCCGGTAATTCGTCGAGGCCTCGGGCGAGAAGTCCCCGAGCGCGGCCTTTTGCCATCGTTCGCGCGCGGTGCCCGGCTTGACGACGTACTGGACCGCGAAGCGGAAGCTCTCCCCGCCGCGCGCCCCGTCCACCGGCACCGTATCGAGCCAGTCGAGTATCGTGGGACCCGAGTACCAGGCCATGTTGGGCGAAGCCGCTGTCAGATTGTCGCCGAGGAGGGCCGAGACGGGGATAGCCGTCCAGGAGGGAGCGCGGACGAATCGCTTCGCGTCCTCGACGATCGCCGCGCACTGCTTCAGGATCTGCCCGTAGCGCTCGGAGGACCAGAGCACCGCGTCCATCTTGTTGACCGCGAAGACGATCCGGTCGATTCCGCAGAGCGCGCAGATCAGGCAGTGCCTCCTGGTCTGGCTCAGGACCCCTAGCCGGGCGTCCACCAGGATCATAGCGGCTGAGCAATTGGAGGCCGCGGTCGCCATGTTGCGGGTATATTCTTCGTGCCCCGGCGTATCTGCCACTATGAAGCTGCGCGTCCTGGACTTGAAGTATCGATACGCGACATCGATCGTGATTCCCTGCTCGCGCTCGGCGACGAGACCGTCCAAGAGGAGGGAGAAGTCGATGCGGTCGCCGGCGTTGCCGACCCGCTTGCTCTCTTCGACGAGACCGCTGAACTGATCGTCGAACACGTTCCCCGTCAGGTAGAGGAGGTGGCCGATGAGGGTGGACTTCCCGTCGTCGACGCTGCCGCAGGTCATGAAGCGGAGACTGGAGTCCCGTACGCCGAGGTCCATCAGAAGTAGCCCTCGTGCTTCTTCCTCTCCATGCTCCCCGACTGGTCGAAGTCGATGAGCCGCCCCGAGCGCTCGGATTCGGGAAAGCTCTCGAGCTCCGCGATGAGCTCCTCCACGGTCTCGGCCTCGGATTCGACGCCCGCCGTCAGCGGATAGCAACCCAGGGTCCGGAACCGAAGCTTTCTCGCCTGGGGCCTCTCGCCCGGCTCGAGGGGAAAGCGCTCGTCGTCGTAGAGGAAGAGCTGGCCGTCCCTGACCACCACGGGCCTCTCCTTCGCGAAGTAGAGCGGGACGACCTCCAGACCCTCCCGCCCGATGTAGCGCCAGACGTCGAGCTCGGTCCAGTTCGAGATCGGGAATACCCTGATGCTCTCGCCCTCCTTCCTTTGGACGTTGTAGAGCCACCAGAGCTCGGGGCGCTGATTCCTGGGGTCCCAGCGGTGCCTGTCGTCCCGGAACGAGAAGACCCTCTCCTTGGCCCGGCTCTTCTCCTCGTCGCGCCGCGCCCCCCCGAAAATCATGTCGAAGCCGAACTTGTCGAGGGCCTGGACCAGGGCCTCGGTCTTCATGATGTCCGTGTAGCGGGCGCTCCCGTGCGTGAAGGGAGTGACCCCCGCCTCGGCGCCTTCCTTGTTCGTGTGGACGATCAGGTCGATCCCGAGCCTCCTGGCCGTCTCGTCCCTGAAGCGGATCATTTCCTTGAATTTCCAGCCCGTATCGATGTGCAACAGGGGGAAGGGCGGCTTCATGGGGTAGAAGGCCTTGAGGGCCAGGTCCAGGATGACCGTCGAGTCCTTGCCGATCGAGTACAGCATGACTGGATTCCTCGCCTCCGCGACGGCATCCCTCAGAATCATGATGCTCTCGTCGACCAGATCGTCCAGCTCGCCATACGCCATCATCCGCCTCTCTCACCGCCCCTTTAGACTCCGCCCTGCGGGAAAAAGCGGCGACGATTGAAAATCTTTTGCGCGACGACTGAGAAATTCTCAAACGACGATTGAAAACATTTTATTCATAGACTGAAAACATTCCTGGCGACGGCTGGAAACATTTGTAGCGACGACAGAAAACATCTTGCGCGATGACTGAGTTTTTTTGTCGCGACGATTGAAAACATCTAAAACGACGACTGAGAGCCGCCTGCCTGGAGCAGCGGCCGCCTACAGCAGGCTGGGAACCCTGCACGCCTTGAACAGGCGAGATCATACACCGCCTTGAAGACCGAAAAGATGCCTTCGCAGTATTGAAACTCGTCTATGAAAACGAGCTTTTCCTTGTTTTGCCGCTTGAACGAGCTATAGCCTTCCTCGAAAAGGGCCAGGTGCCGCGGATTCTCGAGATCGTAGTATTCGGACGGAAGCGCGAGTTCGTCGCGCAGCATCCGCATCAGAGTCGATTTACCGACTTGGCGACTTCCGGTCAGGATGCTGACCGCATGGTTTTTCGCCTGCTTGAGCAGTTGGACGCTTTCGTCCGTAGTATCATGGAACAAGACTATAGGATTCCGAGAGGATTATCCGGATATTATTCACGGTTCCGTGAATAATATCCGGATATTTTTCACGATCGTCCCTCAACGAGCCTCGTTCGACTCGATGCGTCGACCGCGCTAGGGAGTGCGCGCAATTCCTGCCGCAAACCCGCATCCTCCACGACCCGGTATTTTTCGAGACTCATGAGAATATCTACTCGTCGAGCTCCTGCCCGAAGAGCGCGAGATCTATATCGGAGCCGTTCTTGAAATTGCCCATGCATGTATCCCATACCGGCGCCTCGTCAGGGTCAATCGGACGATGCCAGGACTATTCCCTCGTCCAGTATCCGGGCACGCATATGCTCCGGCACGAGTCGTAGGTCCACTAGCCCATGAAGGCTTCCACCCTGCCCACGCCTGATTCCAAGGTCATCCTGTCGAAAAGGGGCAGCCCTTATTGAAAATCTTGTTTGTCGAGACCGCTTTGTCTGATGATAGAAGCCATCGTTCCGGGTTTTAACTCGACATGGTCCGGTACAGGCACGGTAATTGTACTGGTTTCAATACGCTTCTGCATGACAATGTGGCTTCCTCTCCGCCGTACCTCGCGGAATCCAAACCGTTCCAGGATCGCGCAGACATCCTTGCCTGAAAGGACCTTTCGTTTAGCCAACCGATACCTCGAAGCTCGTCACGTATGACTCTGGACGCGTACGATGCAGAATTTCAGATTCATCGGCGGTTTCGAGAAAAAGTTCGACTGCTTCAGTTAAGTTTTCCTTGGCTTTCTCAACGGTCGCCCCCTGGCTCGCTATATCCAATTCAGGACAGAACGCGACATAAATGTCGTCTTCCCGTCCAATTATCGCGGTATATACGTTTGTCATGTTTCACCTCCCGTTTCCTAGAGATTATCCGGATATTCGGCGAAACCCGTCGTCAGGGTTAATCGGACGATGCCAGGACTATCCCCTCGTCCGCGGTATCCGAGCACGCACATGCTCCGGCACGAGTCGTAGATCCAATAGATCTATGTCGAACGCGGAACTCTCCGCCGTGTCCAGAGCCCCTGCCTCGATGCGCTCTCCGTCCTCGGGATCAGCCCTTCGTCTTGCCCCACATGTAGCCCATGAAGGCTTCCACCCTGCCCATGAAGGAGGGCTCGAGCCTCTCCCGCGCCGCCCCGAAGGCGTCGAAGGCCTGCATGGCCCCGACGCCGTAGAAGTAGAGCCTGCCCTCCGACCTCAGGGCCAGGATGCTCCAGGTCATCTCGCCGGGCCTCACCGCCGAGATTCCGAAATAGCGCAGCTCGCTCGTGTTCCCGCTCTCGAAGGAGAGAATGTCGCCCGAGAGCCTGTACTCGTAGCGGGCCTCGAAGTCCTCGAAGGGCTGCATGTGCTGGCTCGACACGATGACCTCCCCGCCGGGACCGCTCGCGCGCGACTCCACGATCATCTTGTCGAAGAGGGGGAAATCCTTGTCGTAGCGTTTGGAGTGGTAGACCATCGCCTTGAAGTCCTGGACCTTGCCCAAGGCAGCGGCGAGGCGCTCGAGCTCGCCGCCCTTCGCCGGGATCTCCGCCAGGAACTCGGTAATGTAGTTCGGCCTGAGGCCGGCTATCCTCGAGCGCAGGCTGTCCGCCTCGGCGCCGGGGGCGCCAAGCCCCATCTTCTTCCAATCCGAGAGCTTCCCGACGATGAACTCCCCGCGATCGAGCGCCGCCAGCTCCTCTGCGCTCCGGTTCGCGAAGAAGCCCGCGGCTCCCGCGCCCTCCGCGGCAGCGAAGCCGGAGAGATCCGTCAAAGCCAATGCCGATACGATCAGCCACATCGAGCGAAATCGTCGACTCATTATATTCCTTACCGAGCGTCCAGGCGGAATTGAAGCCCCGTCCTCGATCAATGTTAATCCGTGTTTTCTATCCGTATATCAGAACAGCAGCGTCAACCCCAGGTATATCTCGTAAGGACTGTAGCCGTCGGGCGTCGTCGCCGTCAGCGAACGCGTCGCCAGCACATTCTTCAGGTCCCAGCCCACGCTCGCCCTCACCGTGAAGCTTCGGAAGCCTTGGGGGAAGAAGAGGAACTCCAGCCCGCCCGAGTACCAGAGCCAATCGCTCGAGAAGCCGGACGAATAGTCGGGTCGCGCCAACGCGAGGTCGAGGAAGGGCTGGGCCTGGGCCTCGAAGTCCAGCGCGTGGGTCCCGATGATGACGTGGGTCGGGAAATCGAAGAGCTTCACCGGCAGGTTGCCGTTGAGGATCAGGGCCTGCACGCCCGTAATCCTCGCGTCGATGATCCCCCTCATGTACTCGCCGAGCATGGTGAGATCGTCCGCCGGGAAGTGGCCGGAGAAGCGCCCTATGCCCAGGAGCCGCGCCCCCACGCCGACCTTTCCGTTCCACTGCGCGAAGAGCTCGGCGTTCAGCTCGAGGTCGCTCATGAGATCCTCGTACTGCGCGTCTAAGGCTTCCCTGCTGGTGAGGGCGACGCTCAGGCCCTCTCTCATGTTGCCCGCCCAGTCGATCCTCCCGAAGGCCAGGGAGTTGGTGACCGTGCTCAGGGCCCCGCCCCGCCCGTAAAACTGGGGCGAGTTCTGCAGGTTCTGGGCTATCGTCGGATCGAAGTCGCTCGGGGCGGTCCCGTTGCCGTAGTACTGGAGCGTCGAGCTGGGCTTCCACGCGTAGTCCAGCTCGAGCGCCGGCTCGTAGGCTATGGGGCCGAGATCCACGCCGAGCCAGGTCCCGAGGCTCCCGCTTATCGGGATCTGGGCGGTCGCGGATGCGGTCTCCCCGAGGTACCAGGCATCGGGGTCAGCCGCCGGGGCCGCGGCGTCGTAGGAGAAGCTCTGGCCAGCGGTGACCGACGCGGGAAAGCCCAGTCCGGGGAGGTTGTACGTGATGGTCGCCGCCGTGATCGAGCTCCCCGTTCCGTCGGTCCAAAACTGCCCCTCTTCGGCGAAGGCCAAGTCCCAGACCGCGCCCAGGGCCTGGAAGGGCGCCGTGAAGTCGAACTGCCCCCCGTAGGAGCTCACTCCCCCGGGGCTCTTCTGGTAATTGAGATTGAGCTCCAAAGGGAGGGCAGAGCCCAGGAAATCGTAGTCCCGCCCGCGCAGGCTCAACAAGAGTCCTTCGCTCGAGCTGTAGGTGCCGTAGGGCAGGCCGATGATGTTGTAGCTGTCCGTCGTGGCGAAGCTGAGCGCCACGTCGTAGCCGCCCCCCGGCGCGTCCGCGAGCTCGTAGCTCGCCGTCGCCGAAGCGAGGACGCGCTGGCTCAGGAGGAACTGCGTCTTGTCGGCCACGAAGGCGTCGAGGCTCGCGCGGTCCGGGAAGCTCGACCCCGGCATCTTTCCGTAGGGATCGATAATGGCCATGAGGACGAAGTCCTTGGTCCTCCCCTGGATCTTGAAGTCCACGCTCCTTATCACGTAGGGTCCGGTCTGGCTCCCCGCGTCTCGGGCCGCCTCGGCGCCGGCAGCTCGCGCCATGGCCAGGGCAAGGAGGAGGACGAGCGTCCTCTCCGTGGATCGGCTAGTACGTCGTTGCAAGTTCGACCTTGAGGAAGACGGAGTAGCGCTGGTTCCAGGAAGGTATGGGCGAGGCGAGGTTCGGGTTGGTGAGGTTCGAGGGATTGTAGATCGGCGAGTTGAAGTCCGCCGGTGCCTGTCCCGCGTAGGTCGAGCCGTCCGGGCCGTAGGTGATCGGGAAGCCGAAGGTCACGGTGATGTGGTTGAAGGGCGAGAAGGTCAACGCGGGCATGAGCTGTCCCGAGCCGTCCGCGAAGGCGTGGTTCCACTGCAATCCCACCGTGTAGCCGCCTATCTTGTAGGATCCGAGGATGGCGATCTTGCTGCCCTCCAGGTTGGGCGGGCTCGGGGGCGTCCCGTACCATCCGTCGGCCGCGTTGGTGCTCGACCCGTTGTAGTAGTGCTCGGCGTAGAGCGAGAACTTCTGGCCGGGAGCCTGCCAGAAGGCGCTCTCGAAGGTCGAGAGCACAGGCGGGCTGCCGGTCTGCCAGTTCCCGAAGACCTCGGCGAAGAAGTCGATCCCGAAGTGCGAGGTCTTGAGCATCGAGGCCAGACGGGCCGGGATTTGGTGCTGGAATGCCCCTGCCTCCGAGAACTCGAAGGACCCGAAGACGAGATCGAGGCGCGGGGCGATCTCGGGCTTGAGCCCAACGAGACTCGCCCCGGCGCCGGGGTCCTGCACGAGGGTGACGAGGCTGAGCCCGTCGGCGCCGAAGGGCAGGTAGGTCTTGAGCGAGAGCGCGGTGGGGCTGTTGTCCATGACGTCGCCCACCGTGAAGATGCGCGTGTTCCCCCAGCCGATTACCTGTCTACCGCCCCTGAAGAACACCTTGTCCAGCACCGAGTAGTCGAACCAGAGCTCGTACATCGTGAGGGCGAAGCCTGGGAAGGCCATCTCGAGGGCCCCGTGGAAGCGCACCGTCGGATCGGGCCGGGCGTCGAAGTAGATGTAGTTGGTGACCGAGCCGCCTCCGAGCGGAGCGAGCCCGGTGAGCGGATTGGACCAGTCCGGCGCGTTGGCGTAGCCCAGGGCCCCCCCCGCCATCGAATAGATATTGCCAGTGAAGGTGAGCGGCTGGTTAGTCTGGAGAGCGGCCAGGGCGATGCTGCCCCCGGCCCCGGACGCAGTAGCCGGCGCGGCGGCCGCGGGAGCCGACGCCGCGGCGCCAGCGGGGGCGGTCGCCCCGGCGGACGAGGGCGCGGTGGTCGCGCCCGAGAACAGATCGTCGAGCGAGTTCGGGTTGCTCGGTGCCGCGGCCGGGGTCGTCGCGTCGGCAGCCCCGGTCGCGCCGCTCGCCGCTGAGCCGGCCGGAGCCGCGGCGTTCTCGCCGCTTCCCGAAAACAGGTTGTCGAGCGAGTTGGCGTCGCTAGGCGCCGCAGCCGGAGTCGCGGCGGCTCCGGTATCGGCCGGAGCGTCGGGAGCCGGCGCGGCCTGCGCCGCGAGGCCCCCGGCCGCGGCGAAGGAGAGGCCCAGGGCGAACGCCGCCGCGAGCGCGCCGCGGCGGCGGACCCGCGGCATGGCGCGCCGTCTCATTTCGCGAATTTCTCGAGGTAGGCCTTCGAGAACAAGGCATCCGGCAGGTGCTCGAGCGAGGGCTTCGTGATGGTGACGACCGTGCGGTCGTTGACGAAGGTGCCGTTGACCGTCCGGCCCTGGAGGTTGTCAAGGATCACCATGGTGATCGGTATGTAATGGGGACCCACCTGCTGGTAGGCGGGGAGGGCCGTGGTCCTGAGGATCTGCCCCGAGAGGCTGTAGTCCTCCTTCTTGCGCACCAGGTTGTCGTCGCTGATCCACAGCTTGGTGATAGCGAAGGTGACCGAGTCGTTGACCGCCCGGAGGTCGAGGACCCAGCAGTCGAACTTGCCCAGCTTCTGCCGGGCGGTCCCGGTCACCCTGTAGTCGGTCGCGAAGGACGACTGCGTGAAGTCCGAGTTACGGGCGTTGGAGTTCTGGAAGCGCTCCTTGGTGCTCGTGAAGCTGAAGGCCCGGCTGATCGGGTCGTAGAGCCAGAAATTGTCGTCGATCTTCAGGTAGCCCTTGCCCCGGTCGGACTGGGGCTCGAGGATGAGGATGAGGAACTTCTGGTCCTTGTCCCGACGGAAGATCGCGGCCAGGGTCTGGTCCTTGCCCGCCCCCGAGCTGATGTGGTCGATCGTGTACTCCGCCGAGAAGTCGGAGTCCTTGAAGCTCACGAGCGAGTCGACCTTGCGGAGCATGGCGACGAAGTCGGGATCGGCGAAGGCCTGGAGGGACGCGAGCGCGCACAGCGCCATGAGGAGGATGCGTTTCATGTTAAGACTCCGTTGAGCATGCTTGGACGGGTTCGATGGATGCGGCGCGGGCGGAAGGGCCGGCGGCGGCGGCCAGCACGGCGGCGAGCATGACGGCGGCGACGGCGAGCATCTCGCCCGGGGCCATCGCCCACGCGATGTGCCCGTTGGACAGGAAGACGTCGAAGCCCGGCAGCCAGGACAGGTTCGCGATCGACAGGAGCCCGAGCGCCCCTATCCCGAGCGCCACGCCGAGGACCGAGGCCGCGACCGCGAGGAGACCGGCCTCGGTGAGGAAGATGCGGACCACCTCCGGCCTCTGCATCCCGATCGCGCGCATCGTGCCTATCTCCTTGGTGCGCTCGAAGACGATCACCCGGTAGGTGTTGACGACGCCCAGCACCACGGTCCCCATGAGGAGGCCGGCGAGCGCGAGGAGGAGGATGGTCAGGACCTCGACGACCTGGTTGATCTGCGCGATGTGGGAGCCCAGCCCGATGAGCGAGTACTTGACCCCGGTCCAGTCCGACGCGTCCCTGATCCCGCTCAGGTCGGACTTGGCCGCGACGAGGGGGAACATGGGCAGCTTCTTCTCGAGGGCCGCCTGGATCTTCCGCAGCGGGAAGGCCGACTTCCCGGTGCCCTGGAAGTAGCCGCCCACGTAGGTCGCGGAGCCGGGCTCGGCGCGCACCGCGTCGCGGAGGGAATCGATGTCCATGTAGGAGGTGTAGTAGCCGAAGAGGCTCGAGTCCTTGTAGATCCCGCGCAGGGCCAGGTTGGCGCTGTTGCGCTGGCCCGTCGTGGTGTCCACCAGGAGGAGGAGGTCGTCGCCCACCCGCGCGCCCAGCATCTTGGCCACCGGGGCGGAGATGAGTATCCCGTTGCTCCCCTTCATCCCCTCGGGCCCCCCCGCGACGTAGTCGAAGGTGCCGAAGTTCCTCTCCTCGCGGTCCCAGGCCACGCCCGTCACCATCCGGAGATGGACCGAGTTGCCGCCGAAGCAGACGAAAACGTTGGAGCGGTAGTCGATGCGCGGCGACACCCGCACGGGCTTCCCTGGCAGGGCCTCGAGCGCGCCGATGAGCTCGGGGGGATTCTCGATGATCAGGTCCCGGCCCTTGACGTTGCCCAGGATGGAGAAGTCCCCGCCGTAGTAGATCTTGGCCTTGTCCTCTAGGCTTTGGCGCATCCCGCCGAGCGCGCCGTACACGACGGTGATGATCGCGCAGCCGAAGACTATGGCCAGGCCCAGGAGACGGTACCTCGCCTTCTGCCTGAGGAGATTGCGCAGCGCGATGCGGAAGCCGCTGTCCATGGCCGCCTACTCCGCCGCGATGGCCCGGATGGGCTGGATCCTGAGCGCGAGCCGCACGGGATAGATCCAGCCGAGGGCCCCGATGAGGGCGGCGATCGCCACGTGGTAGAGCGCGCCGCCGGCCGTGAAGACCGGCTGGAGCGTATGGGAGCCGAAGAGCGTCGCCATGAACTGGTTTCCTATCCTTATGCCGGTCAGGCCGAGGACGAAGCTCGCCGCGCCGCCGACGGCTATCCCGGCCAGGCCCCAGGTGAGCATGAGCGTCATGGTCTCCGCGAAGAAGAGCTTGCGCACGAAGCCCTTCGTCGCGCCCAGCGCCCGCATCGTCCCGATCTCGCCCGTGCGCTCGATCACGGAGATCACCAGGGCGTTGATGATGATGAGCATGCCCCCGAAGATCGCGATGAAGAACCCGAAGTTGAAGATCACGCGGATCCAGTAGACGTAGAGGGCCGAGAAGCCCGCAGTGTGGCGCCAGTCCATGACGCGGAGCTTGGAACCGTCCCCTTCGTACTTCTCGCGCAGCTCCTTCGAGAGCTTGGCGGGCTCGAAGCCCGGGCGGAGCGCGAGGAGGACGAAGTTCACCGCCGAGGACTCCAGGCGGAGCGGATCGTCCTTCGCGATCTTCTGTCGGAGCTGCTTCTCCACCTGCGAGAGCTCGATCCCCGCCTGGGGCGCGGCCACCTTGTCCTTGGCGTCCGAGAAGAGCGAGTCGAGCGAGGCCGCGTTCATCGGCTCGTCCTTCGCCTCCGAGGCCCGGCCCCGCTCCACTCCGAGCGACATGCCCAGGAGCGAGCGCAGGGTCGCCGCGTCGACCAGGACGAGGGAGTCGAGGGTCTCGTTGGCGACCTGGTAGCGGATGAGCCCGACGAGCGGCGCCCGCCTGATCTGGAAACCCTCGGAGCTGACTTCCGTCAGCTGGATCGGGTCCCCGAGCGCAGGGGCCTTGCCCGTGGCCTTGGCGATCTCGGCCGCCCGCGCCTCGGTGATCATGATGCCGGGGCCCCGGCCGTCTATCGGGAGTCCCTTGGCTATCTCCAGCGCGCCGAAGGCCGCGAAGTAGCCGGGCCCGTCGACGCCGAAGGCGTTGACAGGCTGGCGATAGCCACCGAACTCCAGGGCGGCCTGACCGCAGACGAGTGGCACGGCTGCCGCGACCTCGGGCCGGGCCGCCAGGGCCTTCGCTATCTCGCCGCCATCGGGGATCGCGGGGATCGACGAGAAGCCCCCGACGACCGGGCTGTCGTCCCCGAAGAGGCTGAACTCCGAGCCGGTGGCCGCGCTGACGGAGAGGTCGCCGGTGAAGCTCTGCACGAAGGCGCGCCGCACACCCCGGTCCGTCCCGTCGAGCACGGCGTTCCCGATGGTCATGAGGCAGAGGATGCCCGCGATGATGATGCCTATGGCCCTGGTCCTGCGGGCATTGCGCCCGAGATTCCTAAGGGCGAGCTTGAAGATCAGCATTAGTCTGGCCGAGTGTAGCACGGGATCGTCGACTCTGTCAGGTGCGGCCGATCAGCCTTCCTTCGCTATGCCGGCCAGCACCAGGGCCAGGCTCTCTTCCGCCATGCCTTCCGCCGGCGCGGACTCGCGGCGGACCGTCTCCTTCTCCGCTATGAGGAGGAGGCCGCCGCTCCGGCGCGCGAGCTGCCGGGCCTTGTCGAGGTCGGAGCTCTTGACGAAGACGATGCCGTGGCGCTCGCACACGTAGGCGAGGAGGAACTCGACCTCGCTCGCGCCGAAGAGGACGATCGTTCCCGCGCCGTCCCGCTTGGCGCCCAGGGCGAGCGCCTCGATCCTGTCGCGATACAGCTCGGCGCTCCTCGAGGCGCGGTTGAAGTAGCCCGCAGTGCGCCTGGCCAGCTCGCCCAGGCCCGAGGGCGTAAGGGCGTAGCGCACGCTCCTCGTGGACAGCCGGGTGAGGCGCACCCAGCCGCGCTCCGCGAGACGCCTGAGGAGTATGTTGGCCAGGCCCAGGGATATGCCTGCCCTGCCGGCGAGCTCGCGCTGGGTGAGACGGGCTCCGCCCGTCTCGGCCTCGCCGATGGCGCTGAGGAAGGCGAGCTCGTTGTCGTTGAAGTCGGGTAGTATCTGGTCGGGCATGCTTCTCGGGTAATGCGGGGCCGCCCGCGGCCTGGGGGGCCTCGAGTCGGTCGGGCGGGATGTGGCGCGGCCCTCCGGGAGGCGGCCGAAACGCGCTCCCCCATCCAACTGCGCTCTATGGCGTATCGACTTGTCAGAACCGTTCAAATTATGAACAAAACTTTAGCACGCGTCTATTTCGAAATCAAGTCATCCATCCGAATTCATCGAGGTCCCGCGATCGCGGCGACCAGCCGGTCGTTCTCCTCGGTCCTGCGCACCGCCAGGCGGATGAACTGGCCTCCGGCGGGGAAACCCTCCTTGCCCGCGAGGTCCTTTATGAAAATGCGCTCTTCGTCCAGAAGTTTCGTCGAAAGATCGCGCGAGCTCCCTCCGTCCGTGAGCCGGCAGAGGAGATAGTTGGCCTGGGAGGGGTAGACGGCGAAGCGGCCCGTCGCCTCGAGGGCGGCGGCGAAGCGCGAGCGCTCGGCGGCGAGCCTGTCGCAGGCGGCAATGTAGTCGGCTTTGTACTTGTCGGCTATCTGGAGAAAGAACTCCCCGAGCGAATTGACGTTCCAGACGGGGAGGAGCCGGCGCACCGCGGCGATCAGGGCGGCGTCGCCCGAGGCCATGACCCCGAGCCTTATGCCCGGCACTCCGTAGCTCTTGGAAATGCTCTTGATGACGACCAGGCCGGGCCTGGCCGCGAGGAAGGCGTCGTCGAGGAGGGTGAAGCGCCGATCGGGCTCGGCGAAGTCGGCGAAGGACTCGTCGACGATGACGCGCTTGCCCGCGGCCAGGACCCGGTCGACGAGGCCCTTGGTCTGGGTCCCGTCCAGGAAATGGCCGCTCGGGTTGTCCGGGTTGACGAGGATGAGGATGTCGGCGTCCCGCGCGGCCGCTTCTAGCTCGTCTGGGCGGTAGGAGAAGCCCTTGGGCGCGGTCGGGAAGACGCTCGTCCGCTCGCGCCCGAAGCGGGCGGGGTACTCGTTGAAGGCCGGGCTCGCCATCGCGACCCTGCCGGGCATGAGCCTCGCGGCCGCGTCGATGAGCTCGGCGGCGCCGTTGCCGACGGCGGCGCGGTCGGGCTCGAGCCCGAAGACCTTGCCGGCGAGGCTCCCCTGGATCGCTGCCCCGGAGGGGTACTGGGTGAGGAGCTCCCGGAAACTCGTGGTCATCTCCTTCACGAGGCGCTTGGGCGGGAAGTAGGGGTTCACGAGGTAGCAGTAGTCGAGGAGGCCGGGAAAACGCCAGTAGCCTCCGTACCGCGCCTGCATCCGCTCCAGCTTCCCCTCGTGCTCGGCGAAGATGGTCTCGGCGACCGAGAGGTCGTTGGGGTCGTCGATCTCGTACCATCTCTTCCCGCTCACGGGGAGAGCCTTGAAGCGCACGTCCTCGAGGAGGGCCAGGACCTTCAGGACCTGTTCGTAGTAGCGGTTGTGGCCGAAGGCGGTCAGGTAGGCCTCGAGGAAGGGCAGGTAATAGGAGACCGAGAACTTCCGCGAGAATTTGTAGATGTTGACGGTCTTGTAGTACTCCTCCACCCGCTTCCACTTGAAGGCGCTCTTGTCGATGACGCTGACGATGTTGCGCTCCTCGTCCACCATGGTCACGGTGCCGTCCATCCATGCCTCGAACTTGGAGACGACGGCGAGGTTGGGCTCGGGGTCGGCCAAGAGCCTCTCGAGGATCTGGTACTGGAAGATCAGGTCGCTCTCGAGGAGGAGGGTGTCGTCGGCCGCGAGGTACTCGCGGGCCAGCCAGAGCGAGTAGATGTTGTTCGTCTTCTCGTAGATCTCGTTGAGGACGTAGACGAGGTCGAGCTCGGGGTACTTCCCTTCGAGGAAGAGGCGCAGGCGGTCGGCCCTGTAGCCGACCACGAGCACGACGCGCTTGATGCCGACGCGCGAGAGGGCCTCGAGCGCCCGCTCGATGAGGGATTTGCCGTTCACCCGCACCATGCACTTGGTGCCGTCTTCGGTGTACTTGCCGAGCCGCTTGCCCATGCCGGCGGCCAGGATCATCGCTTGCATGAGGAATGCCTTCTTTCGCCGCGCGCGACGGAAATCCAGCGACGATACCACGTACTGTCGAACGGGGCAAGGCGAGCCGGCCGGCCGGGCCTCACTCGATGCGGTAGCGCTCGCCGAGGGCGAGGAGGTCCTCGCGGCCCCTTATGCCGAGCTTGCGGCAGGCGGAGGCGAGGGCGTTGCGCACCGTCGAGACGGCCAGGCCGTTCTCCGCGGCCAGCTCCTTCACCGTCTTCCCCCGGATCCGCGCCAGGACCACCTGCCTCTCCCGCGCGCCCAGCCCGTGGCTCGAGAGCCTCAGTACGGGCTTCTTGGGCGCCAGGGCCGAGAGGAAGCGCCTCCTGGCCAGGCCGAACACGAGAATCGCGTAGACGGCGGCGTAGATGAAGGCGGGCGCCCGGGCCACGGGCGGCTTGCCCGAGAAGAGGACGGGGAGGACCAGGGATGCGCAGCCGACGGCCGCTATCGCCGACGCCTTGGCCATCGGCCTCCGGAAGAACCAGCCCCGCCGGAAGAGGATGATAGCCCCCACCGAGGCGAAGCCGAGACCGTAGAGGCTGTTGAGGCTCGACACGGTCTCCACCGCCGACAGGCCGAGAAAGAGCGCCGCCTGCAGCGGGCCCAGGAAGGATAGGAAGGCGGTCGCCACGAAGAGGATGGCGAAGAGGAGGTAGATGGGGCTGAAGAAGGTCTCGTCGGGCTCCGCGCAATCGGCGATCACGAGGCCCGCCTGGATCAGGGCGCCGATGAAGCCGAAACCCCTCTGAAGACTTACATTGCGCGAAATCATTTTCTTCATGTGAGGTTTTATTGATGGTTTTGGGCGGCTTGTCAAGCCCGAAACCCCCGACGCCCCCGCCGGGGGCTACTTTTTCCTGTTCTTGAGGAGGTCGGCGAAGGGATTGTAGGTCATGCCGTCGTCCTCCTTCTCGCGGCGAGGCGGAACCGGGGGTCTGGGCTCGTTCGTCGCGCGGGACGCGACGCTCGCCCCCGGTCGCATAGCGCTCGCCGCGCGGGACGCGACGCTCGCCGCACGCGGTGCGGCGCCGGCCATCGCGGGCGTCGCCTCTCGGCGCGGCTGGGCCGCTGCGCGCTCGCCCCCGGTCGCGCCTTTAGGCTCGCTCTTGAGCGCGTTTTTTGGCGCGCTTTTAAGCGAAAGGCCAATGCGCTTGCGCGCGGCGTCGATCGAGATGATGCGGAACTCGCGGACGTCCCCCACCTTGAGCACCTCCATCGGATCCTTGACGAAGCGATCGGACATCTCGGAGACGTGGATGAGGGCGCTCTCCTTGATGCCTATCTCGACGAAGGCCCCGAAGTCGACGACGTTCTTGACCTTCCCGGTCACCGTCATGCCCTCCGCCAGGTCCTCGAGCCTGATCACGCCCTTCTGCAGGATGGGCTTCGGGAAGCCCTCGCGGGGGTCGCGGTTGGGCTTGCGGATCTCGGCGATGATGTCGCTCAGCGTGGTGTCGCCCACGCCGTGCTTGGCCTTCAGGGCGGCCCGGGCCTCGCTCGTCGGCTCGCTTCCGGAGCGCACGAGCTCCAGTATCTCCTCGGCGAGGCCATAGTTCTCGGGATGGACCCAGGTGTTGTCGAGGACGTTGCCGCTCTCGGGTATCTTGAGGAAGCCCGCGCACTGCTCGAAGGTCTTCTCGCCCATGCCGGGGATGCGCATGAGCTGGTCGCGGCCGGTGATCCGGCCGTTCGACTCGCGGTACTTCACGATCTTCTTCGCGGTGCCCGCGTTGATCCCCGATACGTACTTGAGCAGGAAGGCGCTGGCCGTGTTGAGGTTGACCCCGACTTGGTTCACCACCGAGCCGACGACCTCGTCCAGGCTGTCGGAGAGGCGCTTCTGGTTGACGTCGTGCTGGTACAGCCCCACGCCTATGGACTTGGGATCGATCTTCACGAGCTCGGCGAGGGGGTCCTGGAGCCGGCGGCCGATCGAGATGGCCCCGCGGACCGTGAGGTCGAGCTCGGGGAACTCGTCGCGCGCCGCGTCGCTCGCCGAGTACACCGAGGCCCCGTCCTCGTCGACGACTGTGAATTCGCAATCGAGGCCGCCCTCGGCGATGGCCGCGGCCACCACTTCCTGGGTCTCGCGGCTCGCCGTGCCGTTTCCCACCGCGATGAGCTTGAGCGAGTGCTTGCGCACCGAGTCGGCGATGGCCTTCTTCGCGGCCTCGGCGTCGCGCTCCTGGTAGATCAGGAAGTAGTCGAGGAACTTCCCCGTCTCGTCGAGGGCCGCGCACTTGGTACCGGTCCGGATGCCTGGGTCGACGCCGAGGACGCGCGTGCCCTTGATGGGCGGCTGCATGAGAAGGTTGCGCAGATTCTCGGAGAAGACGTCGATGCCGTGCCCGTCCGCGAGCTCGCTCGCCTGGGCTCGGATCTCCCGCAATACCGCCGGCCCCAGGAGACGCCTCAGGCCGTCGTCGATGGCCTCGCGGTGGTAGCGGTTGAAGGTCCGGGTGAGCGACTGGAGGAGGGCGACGGCGCCCTCCTCGTCGACGGAGAGGCCGACGTCGAGCTCGCCCTCGCGCTCGCCCCGGTTGATCGCCAGCACGCGGTGGGGCTTGAGGGAGGAGAGGGGCTCCGAATAGTCCCAGTAGATTTGGTAGGTCGACAGGGCCTTCTTCGCCTCGTCGCCGACGCCCTTGACCACGAGCGACCCGCCCGAGACGTAGTGCCGCCTCACCGCGGCTCTGTTGTCCGGGTCCTGGGAGAGCCGCTCGGCGATGATGTCCATGGCGCCCTGGACGGCGTCGCGCGCCGTGGGCACCGCGAGCTCGGGCGTCTCGACGCCGGCCTCTGCGCCGGCCTTCCTGACGAAGCGCGGCGCAGCCTCGTCCACCGCGGCCTCGTCGGAGCTCGCCATGATCTCGGCCAGCGGACCGAGGCCCCTCTCGAGGGCGAGCATGCCCCTGGTCTTCTTCTTCTTCTTGAAGGGCGTCCAAATGTCCTCGATCTCCGAGAGAGTCGCGGCCTTGCGGAGGCTGGCGTAGAGCTCCTCGTCGAGCTTGCCCAGGGCGAAGATCCCGCGGATGACCTCGAGCCTGCGCTCCTCGAGGGCCTTGCCCGTCTCGAACCTGTGGGCCGACTCGCGCACCTGGACTTCGTCGAGGCTGCCCGTGCGCTCTTTGCGGTAGCGGCTGATGAAGGGGATCGTGCATCCCTCGCCCACGAGCGAGACGACGGCCGACACCTGAGCCGTCTTGACGCCGAGCTCGGAGGCGATCTTGTCCATGATGGCGATCTCGTCGATCTTGAGATCGGCGATCGCGCTTTCGGTCGGTTCCATTTCCGTACGGTACGGGCTCGCGCATAAAAAATCAATAGACGAAAAGTAGTCTTTGACATTATGGATATAATAGCTATAATATTTCCACACTTACGCAGGAAGGCTTATGGCAAAGAGCATCAAGAAAATCCGCATCTTCTCCGCCCTCGAAGTGGCGAACCTCTGCGGCGTCGTGAATCAGACCGCCATCAACTGGATTCGCAACGGCTACCTCAAAGCCTTCACCACTCCGGGCGGGCAGTACCGGATCTACGCCGAGGACCTCATCAGCTTCCTCGACTCGCGCGGCATGCGGGTCCCTGTCGGGCTGGAGGACAGGTTCAAGGAGGACGTCGATTGGAACGCCGTCCTCGTCGTCGACGACGATGCCGAGCTGAACGACCTCCTCAAGCGCTGGTTCGCGCGCAAGCTCGCGGATTTCGCGGTGCACCAAGCCTTCGACGGCTTCGAGGCCGGGCGGCTCATCGCCGAGAAGCGCCCCGGCTTCGTCGTCCTCGACATCGACCTGCCCGGGGTCAACGGCCACGCCCTCTGCCGCAAGATCAAGGAGGATCCCGGCTTCGGCAAGCCCTTCATCATCGCGATGACGGGACTCGACAGGCCCGAGGAGGCCCAGGCGATGCTCGCCGAAGGGGCGGACGCCTTCTTCGCCAAGCCGCTCGACTTCGACGCGGTGGCTGCGACCGTGGCCGATTTCGCCGCGAAGGCCAAGGCTAAGGATGCCTAGCAAGGGACTCGTGCTCATCGTGGAGGACGAGGACTCGATACGCCTGAGCCTTCGCGACTACCTCCTCAAGAAAGGCTACGGGGTCCTCGTGGCCTCCGACGGCGTGGGCGCCATCAAGCAGCTTCTGGACTTCGAGATCGACCTCATCGTCTCCGACTACCGGATGGACATCTTCGGCGGGGATTATTGGATAAAGTTCCTCCGGAAATACTGCCCGGGCAAACGCGTCATCATCACCTCCGGCTTCCTCCGGCCCGACTTCGAGATCCCCTTCGACGTCGTCTACAAGCCCTTCGACTACCAGGACCTGGAAGCGCGCATCGCCGTCGTCATGGAGGCGCCCCCTGGCGGGCGAGCCTGAGGGAAGGCGCGCGGCCTTCCGCGCCACGGTCCTGGGCAGCGTCCAGGGGGTGGGCTTCCGATACTACACGCGCCGCGAGGCGAAGAGCCTCGGCCTCGTAGGCTGGATCCGCAACCTCGCCGACGGCTCGGTCGAGCTGGTGGCCGAGGGCGAGGCCGGGGCCCTGGTCGCGTTCAGGGAATGGCTAGAAGAGGGCCCGCCCGGCGCCTCGGTGCTCCGCGTCGAGGTCGAAAAGCGGGCTGCGACCGGCCATTTCTCCGATTTTTCCATAGAATAGGGTCTCCGACCCGCCCTAATCGGACTCGTTTTTGCCTTTTTGGCCGGCGTGCGTTAGGATGTATGCCGATAATAAAAAAGGCAAAGAACAAACATCCGGGGGCGTCGTATATGGCATCGCAGCGGGTCTCGGACTTCCTGGCCTCCCTCCCGAAGACCGAGATACACATCCATGCTGAGGCTACCGTCAGTTTCGACAGCTATTTCAGACTCAATCAGAAATACAAGGCCGATTCCTCGCTCAAAAGCCCCGCGGATTTCCGGAAGCTCCTCGACATGGATAGCCTCGGGGTCATGATCAAGAACTTCTTCTACCTTCAGTCCCTGTTCCGCTCCTCCGAGGACTTCCAGTACGTCGTGGCCGACGTGGACTCATACGCCCGCCGCAATCGGATCCGCTACATGGAGCTCTTCGTCGCCCCGTCCATGGTGCTCAAGCAGGGCGGGGTCGATTTCGAGGGCATCATGGATCCCCTCATCGAGGGCTTCTCGGCCATCGCCGCCCGGGGCGGCCCCGACGTCCGGCTCCTCATCGACGTGTCCCGCAGCTTCGGGCCCGACAACGCCGCGCGCAACCTCGCCTACCTCCTGGGCTACCTCTCGAAGAGGCCCAACGACCGCATCATCGGCATCGGGCTCGGGGGGCAGGAGATCGGCAATCCCTGCGTCGCCTACAAGAGCGTCTTCGCCGCCGCGCACGAGGCGGGACTCCACACCGTCGCCCACGCGGGCGAGGAGGTCGGCCCCGAGTCCATCCGCGACGCGATCCTCGAGCTCGGGGCCGAGCGCATCGGCCACGGCACCTCGGCGATCCAGGATCCCTCGCTGATGGACCTGCTCGAGGAGCGCGCCGTCCCCCTCGAGATCTGCCCGACCAGCAATGTGGTGACCGGCAAGTACGTCCGCCGCTACGAGGATCACCCGATCAAGGAGTTCCTGAGTCGCGGCATCCTCGCCACCCTCAATACCGACGATCCCGTCCTCTTCGACGTGGAGCTCGAGGAGGAGTACCGCCGCGCCTCCGAAAGGATCGGCCTCGGCCGGGAAGGCGCCGTCGCCCTGCTCCGCAACGGCGTGCGCGCCACCTTCATGGACGACAAGGGCAAGGCCGCCGCTCTCGCCCTCCTGGACGCGGCGCTCAAGTAGTCTTCCCGTCGATGGAATCTATGCGCGAGCGGCTCGCCCGGACGGCGCTCCGGATAGCTACCGACGCCAATTGGGTCTTCGTCATCGTCATGGTCCTCTCCCTCGGTTCGAGCTTCTTCTCCGTGCGCTACCTGAGCGGGCTCGAGAGCGACATCGGCGAGCTCTACGAGAACGACATCAAGGGACAGACCTACGCCCAGAACGCCTACGTCTCCCTCCTCGGCATGGAATCCGCGGTCAAGGATCTCATCATCTCCGAGGAGGAGGAGGCGCGCAGGGCCGCGGCCGAGGCCCTCCGGACGCAGAGCGCCTCGCTCGCCTCCCTCGTGCTCAAGGCCACGCCGACCATCGACTCCGCCAAGTACAGGACCCTGATCGCGAAGTCGAAGACCGACGCCTCCTCCTTCATCGGGATCCTCCGGAAGGAGCTCGGCGCCTCGGTGGGCAGGGCCCCGACCTCGGAGGAGGGGAAGGCCCTCCTCGCCGACCTGAGGCTCAGCCTGGCCTCGCTCCGCAGCGACCTCCTCACCCTGAACGACATCAAGCGGAGCGCCAACCGCAGCGTGATCCGCCAGGTGCGCGTCCAGCTCAGGATCTCGCTCGCGGTCACGCTCGCCATCCTCGCGGTCTCTCTAGCGATCCGGGTCATCCTCTTTCGCGCATCGCGCACCTCCCGCCGGCCGGCCTGCGAGGAGGACCGCGACCCGCACGGCGGCGGGGCGACTTGACTCCTCCTTCGGGTCCGGCCGAGAATAAGGGGAAAGCGCCGGAGGAACGATGAGACGGAAGGTCCTCTCCCTGCTGGCGGCGCTGCTCCTCTTCGCGGCGCCGCTCTTCGCCTACCAGGACGTCCTGCGCGTCGACGGGCCCATCGGCTCGGCACAGGAGCTCTCCGGGCTCCTGGGGACCGCCTTCGAGTCGGTCAGCTCCGAGCTCTACTTCACCGTCGACGGGAGCCGGCCCTGGTTCGACTCGGCTTTGATGGACGCGGAGATCTCGAAAGCCGCCTGGTCCTCGCCTTCCGGCGGCCTCTTCTACACGCACTGCTCCTACTCGACGACCTCCCGGTCCGGATCGGACCTCGTCTCCGTGTCCATGACCATCTCCTACACCTTCCCGCGCTCGATCATAGCCTCCATCGTGGACCAGACCGGGCGGAAGGCCGACGCGATGGTCGCGGCCCTCGTCAGGCCCGGCATGGGCGACTACGAGAAGGAGCTCGCCCTCCACGACGCCCTCGTGGAGGCCGCGAGCTACGACAGCGTCGCCCTGGCCACGGGGAGGGACGGCCCGGGCACGCACACGCCCTACGGAGTGCTCTTCGAGGGAAAGGGGGTCTGCGACTCCTATTCCAAGGCCTTCTTCATGCTCGCCGCCAAGGCCGGGCTCGAGTGCCTCATCGTCCAGGGCAGCGCGGAGGAGGGCAGCCACTCGTGGAATCTCGTGAAGATCGGCGGCTCCTGGTACCACCTGGACGTGACCTACGACGACCCCGTAGGCCCGGTGAAGGTCCTCAGCCACGACTACTTCAATCTTCCCGACGGCCTGATCGCCGCGAACCATAGCTGGGACCGAGGCTCGGTCCCGGTCTGTTCCAGCACCGAGGCGAACTGGTTCGAAGCGGGGAAGTTGGTCGTCGAGGATTTCGCGGCCCTGCGGGCGAGCCTCGAGACTGCCTTCGCGCGCCGGGAGACGCCCATATATAGGAGGCTTCGGAGCTTCGATCCCGCGAGCTTCGGCGCCGAGCTCCGGAGCGCCATTTCCGCCGCCGAATCGAAGGCGCCCTTCCGCGGCATCGACTATAGCTTCAACCAGGGCGTCGGCGCGCTGAGACTCGACGTGAAGTACCGCTGATCCCGCGGACGGAGGCCTACTCCGAGCCGAAATCGAATACGACGAGGCTCCGGGGGCCGTATATGCCGGGCTCGGTGATGGGGCCGGCGCGGTGAGTATAGCGCGCGTTCCATTCCCCGATGTCCGCCGCGATGGCGTCGTAGAGCTGTCCCAGGGTGAGCTTCCCCTTCCGGCCGGGGTCGTAGCGCGCGCGGATGGTGCGGCAGAGGGCCTCGCTGAAGCTGCCGCTCTTCGAATACCAGCGCTCGAGCGTGGGACCCTTCGTGCCGGTGATCGCGAAGATCCGCGCGCTCCGGTGCGAGGCGAGGACTTCGGCGAAGACGCCGGCGTAGCAGGAGTCGAGGATGAGGACGACGGTGCCCTTCGTCCCGGCCTCGAGCCCCCGGTAGAGCTCGTCGAAGGAGAGGGGATCGCTCAGGACCAGGCCTTCCGGAGAGCCGTGGGAGGCGACGTACGCGACGGTGAGCGTATCGGCTCCGTCGAATCGCGCGACCGCTCGGATCAGATCGTCCTTGGTGGCGAGCGCGCCTTCGACCGTGGCCAGCCGCGCGTCCTTTATCCGCGCGGAGCCGACGGCATCGGCGAAGTCGCGCACGCCGATCGAGAGATGGGTCAGCGATTCCGCCGATTGCGGCGGCAGGTAGTCGTTGAAGATCGACACGATGCCGAGCGAGGTCGCTGACGAAGGAACTCGGGCGACCGCCATGCTGCTGCAGCACAGGACGGACATGACAGCCGCGCAAGCCGCAGCCGCCCACGCCAGAGCCTTGATGCCGGTGCGCCCCTCTCGTTTCATGGACTGCCATTTTAAGCCAATACCTCCAACATGTCAAGTTTTATATCTAGTAAAATCTCTATCTGCTGAGCTTCGATCCCCTTATGGCGGCGGAATCGACGTGGCCTCGCCGTTATAGGACGATTTCATTCTTGATTCGAAATCTCCATGCGATAAGCTTATAGTCGGAATGTACGGACAGCCCGGATCGGCAATCGGACCGGGCGCAAGGAGAATGTAATGAAGCAAAGGACTCGCGCGTACATCAAGGCGGCGATCATGCTCGCCGCCTTGACCCTCATGGCCCCGAAGAGCGTCGTGTCCCAGATGATGAACGGGAAGCAAGTCAGGGACTACACCGGCAGGGTCAACATGCTCAACGAGGTGGACGGCAAGATCATCATCAACATCGACGACGGGTCGACCGGCAACTGGAACGTCGGCAGGTACACCGTCGTCCTGCGCGGGTCCGAGAGAGAGCCGCTCTCCCTCCTCCTCAGAACCAAGAAGGTGAGGGCATTCGTGTCGCAGGACGGCGACGTCCAGCGCGTCGAGATCATCGAGATGGCGGGGCAGGGCCCGGCTCCCGCC
The DNA here is from genome assembly GCA_964404145.1 of uncultured Treponemataceae bacterium. Classification (GTDB taxonomy): domain Bacteria; phylum Spirochaetota; class Spirochaetia; order Treponematales; family Rectinemataceae; genus UBA1306. The sequence continues at coordinate 64,474 of CAYOIX010000002.1, read as the reverse complement.
AACGGACCGGCTCCCGCCCCCATGGTCATGAACGGGAAGCAGGTCCGGGACTACAACGGCCGAGTCAACATGCTCAACGAGCGGGACGGCAAAATCATCATCAACATCGACGACGGGTCGACCGGCAACTGGAACGTCGGCAGGTACACCGTCGTCCTGCGCGGGTCCCAGAGAGAGCCGCTCTCCCTCCTGCTGAGCAGCAAGCGGGTCAGAGTATTCGTCTCCCAGGACGGCGAGGTCCAGCGCGTCGAGATCCTGCAGATGTGACCTCGCGGTCACCGGGTCGCGCCCTCCAGCCTCAGATAGACTCCATCCCCTTTCGGGACTGCATCGTTGGCCGAGGCGTAATCGAGGGCGGTCTTCCCCTCTCCGCTCCTGACGCGAGCGTCCGCGCCCGCGTCGAGGAGGAGGCGGATCTTCTCCAGCGGGGCGCCCTCGGAAATGGCCGCGTACATGAGAGGGCTGAAGCCGACGTTGTAGTAGTCGCGCCCGACGAAGTCGACCGAGGCTCCCGCGGCCAGGAGGGCCGCGAGCACGCGGGGCTCCGGATTGTATTGGGCCGCGAAGACGAGGGCCGTCCTTCCCATGGCGTCGGCGAGATTCACGGTCGCACCTTCCTTGACGAGCTCCTCGACCACTCTAGGGTTCCGGTTGTACTGGGCGGCGTACATAAGGGGAGTGAAGCCCATGTTGTCCAGGACGCTCACCTTCGCGTCGACCTTCGCGCCCTTCGCCACCAGAATCGCTATCACGGCCGGGTTCTCGTTGTATTGGGCGGCGTAGGTCAAGGCCGGCCGGGCCAGCATCGCGTAGCCCAGGTTCGCCTTCACGTCCGCGCCCGCGGCTATCAGGGCCTCGGACACGGCGGGCTCGGGATTGTACTCGGCGGCGTACATCAGCGGCGAAAGACCTCCCGTATCGTCGGCCCGGGCGCCGGCCGCGACGAGGAGCCGGACCGCCTCGGCGTCCCGCGCATAGCAGGACGCGAGGAGGAGGGCGCTCGCCCTTCCCGGCGGGAAGCGGCCATCCGGGTCGTTCGCCGGGCCGAGCTCCACGCTTTCACGGCCTCCGGCGTCGGCCCCGAGGAGGCTCTTTACCCGGTCGACCGTGACGCTTCTCCAATCGATCGCCGCCCAGCCTTCCGGCTGGGCGAAGGCGGCCTCCCCGAGCGTCGCAAAGAGAAGACAGCAAAGCATCGTCCTCATATATATACTCATACCTATACATGATGCATTCTCGGCGGCGAAAGGCGCGGCCGTCCGATGGATTTCATTTTGCCTCGCCATCCCGTCCGCGGAATGTATATAATAAGGGCTATGGAAGCAGGGCCAGCCCCACTCGACTCCGACTTCGGGCGAAGGCTCGCCGAGCTGTCCCAGCGGCTCTTCGCGATCGCCTTCAGACTGACGAACGACCGCGAGCGGGCGCGCGACCTCATGCAGGACTCCGTCCTCGTCGCCTGGGAGAAGCGGGAGCAGCTGCGGGAGCCCGAGCTCCTCTTCCCCTGGGCACGGAGGATCTGCGTCAACCTCTTCCTCCAGGAAGAGCGTCGCTCCTCCGGGACCCCGTCCCTCTCGATCGAGGAGCTGGAGGAGTTGGAGGAGGAAGGCCGGTCGCTCGCGATCCCCGACCTCGGCCCCCTCCCTCCCGAGCTCGCCGAGGTCGACGAGAGCGTACGCGAGATCCGCGACGCCTGCTTCGCGGCGATGGTGGAGCGCCTGACCCTCTACCAGCGCGTCGTCTTCGCCCTCGTCGAGACCTTCGGCCTCTCCGTCGGGGAGGCGGGCGCGACGATCGGGATCTCCCTGTCCGCGGCCAAGGCCCTCCTCGGCCGGGCCAGGCGTCACGTGATCGGCTACTTCGACGCGAACTGCAGTCTCATGGTCGCGGGCAAGCCCTGCGAATGCCTGATCTGGAAGAGCCTCGTCAACGATCGCGCCCTCCTCCGGGAGGAAGCCCGGCGCCGCGGTCTGGAAGCCGATTTCGGGGACCGGAATCTGCCGCCGCTCGAGGGGCCCCGGAACCGGGAGCGCATTCTCGCCATGTTCCGCCACCTGCCTCCGCGGCGTCCCGATCCCGCCTGGTTCGACCAGGTCCTCGGGCGCCTGGGATAGAGGATAGCCGCCATTTCCCCAGATATAAAAAGGAGCCGCGATGATTGGAAAAATATCCCTCTCCCTTCGAGGAACCCTCCTGGCCGCCTTCGGCGCGATGATCCTCCTGGGCTCGGCTATGGGCGCGATCGGCGTCTACGGCATGCGGAGCATCGCGGCGGCGGACCGGCGGCTCTACACGAACTACACGATACCCCTGATGAACCTCGAGAAGATCTCGGACGGATTCCAGAAGTCCCGGGTCGCTCTCTTCAAGATCGAAGCCTTCGACGGCGCCCGGGACCTGGCCGCGGACGCGCTCGACATCGCCGGCTTCCTCCGCGCGGTGGACGACAACTCGAGGGATTACGAGTCCTCGATCCTGACCGACGAAGGGCGCAGGCTCTTCACCGCCTTCGCCCTTCCCTACGCGGAGTTCAAGACCGAGGTCGCCTCGCTCCTCGCCCTGGTGCGCGGCGGGGCGCCGGGCGGAGCCTATCGCGAGGGCCTCGGGAAGACGAAGGCCGTGGCCGACGCCGTCCAGGCGGGCATCGACGGCCTCGTCGACCGGAAGCTGTCCCAGGCCAAGTCGATCGCGGCCTCGAACGGGGCTCTCTCGGCCGCGTCGACCCTCGGGGCCCTGGTCGCGCTCGGCTTCGGGATCCTCTGCGCCGTCGGGATCGGCCTCGCGGTCGTCCGCTCGGTGATGCTCTCGGTCGGCGGCGAGCCGGCCGTCGTCGCGGCCATCGCCCGCCGCGTGGCGGAAGGCGACCTGGACACCGCGGCTTCGGGCGACGGGAGGAGGACGGGCATCCTCGAGGCCCTGACCGACATGGCCGAGAGGATCGGCGAGATCGTGGTCGCGGTCCAGGAATCGGCCCGCCAGGTCGCCGAAGGCAGCGGCCAGGTCAGCGCCGCGGCCCAGGCCGTGAGCCAGGGAGCGGCGGAACAGGCCGCGAGCGGCGAGGAAGTCTCGGCCTCCGTCGAGCAGATGTCGGCCGCGATCCGGCAGAACGCGGATAGCGCGGCCGCCACCGAGGCGATAGCCGTCCGGTCGGCCGGCGACGCCGAGGCGGGAGCCGCCCTGGTGGCCACGACCGCGGCCGCGATGAAGGAGATCGGCTCGAAGATCGGCGTCATCGACGAGATAGCGCGCCGGACCAACCTCCTCGCCCTGAACGCCGCGATCGAGGCCGCCCGCGCCGGCGAGGTCGGGAAGGGCTTCGCCGTCGTCGCGACCGAAGTCCGCGATCTCGCGGAGCGGAGCCGGGGATCGGCCTCCGAGATAACCGAGCTCTCCGCCCGCTCGCTCTCCGTGGCGGAAGGCGCCGGGACCAGGATCGGCGAGACGGTTCCCGGCATACGCCGCACGGCGGCCCTCGTCCGCGAGATCAGCGCCTCCTGCAAAGAGCAGAGCGCCGGCATCGACCAGATCGCGGCGGCTCTCGAGCAGCTCGATACCGTCGTCCAAGGCAACGCGGCCTCGAGCGAGGAGCTCGCAAGCACGGCCGAGGAGCTCGCGGCGCAGGCCGATCGGCTCTCGGATACCGTGTCCTTTTTCAGGACCAGGAAGTCGCGGAGGGCCGTGGCCCCGCCCGCTAACCGATAATTTATCGAAAACACACACGGGAAAAACCAAGAGCGCCTTCGCCGCGATACTATTGATGATCATTTCGAGCGCTCGAGCCCGATCGGAGACGAGGACATGGCAGCGAAGAGCAAAATGCTGACGAGCGAGGACTGGTGGGCCGTATACCTGGGCTTGGCCTTCGTGGCTGCCGCGGCGATCGGCGCGGCGAAGGGCCCGGTCTTCGATTTCGTGAAGGGCGCCATACCCGCGGCCTGGCCCTCGAAACCCCTCCTGCCGGGTCTCGGCGCCGCGTGGCCGGCCTACGCGGCCGTCTTCGTCCTCTTCCTGGCCGCGACCGGGCTGGGGGTCAAGGCGATGGGAGGGAAGCTCGGGAGCTACGCGGCCTCCTTCACCATCCTCTTCCTCGCCTCCGCCCTCGTCCTCGTCCTGGGGAGCCAACAAACACTCAAACTCTACGGCCTCGAGTCCACCTTCTGGGCCCTCCTGATCGGGCTCGTCGTAGGCAATCTCTTCCATTTGCCCCAGTGGTTCCGCGAGGCCTCGGGGCGGACCGAGTTCTTCATCAAGACCGGCGTCGTGCTGCTGGGGGCCAGTTTCCCCTTCTCGACCATCGTCCAGGGCGGCGGCTGGGGCTTCCTCGAGGCCTTGGCCATAGTGGCCGCCGGCTTCACGGTCGCCTTCCTGGTGGGCCGCGCGATGGGCTTCGACAAGCGCTTCATCGCCGTCCTCGGCGCCGGCGGCTCGGTGTGCGGAGTCTCCGCGGCGATAGCGATAGGCTCGAGCGTCGACGAGGACAAGAAGAAGGTAGGCTACGTCGTCAGCCTCGTCGTGATCTTCGCCCTCGTCCTGGTATTCCTCATCCCCCTCCTCGCGCGGCTTCTCGGATTCGGCGAGATCGTCACCGGGGCCTGGATAGGGGGCTCGGAGCTCGCCGACGCGGCGGGGCTGGCCGCGGCCTCCATGGTGGGAGAGAAGGCGGTGCGCGCCTTCTCCCTCGTCAAGCTCAACCGCGACGTTTTCATCGGCTTCCTGTCCTTTATATTCGCCACCCTCGCGATCACGCGCTGGGATGTCGCCTCCGGCGCCTCGGGCGCCGCCGGAGGCGCGGCGAAAGGCCGGGCGAGGCCGAGCCCCGGGATGATCTGGGAGAGGTTCCCCAAGTTCGTGCTGGCCTTTCTCCTCGCCTCGATCCTCGTGACGGAGCTCACCGGCTCGATGGGGAAGCCGGCGGTCGATGCCCACGTCATCGGGGTCCTCAACGCCCTGCGGACCTGGTTCTTCACCCTCACCTTCCTCTGCATAGGGCTCAACGCCCGATTCGGCGAGATGCGCTCCATCGGGGCCAAGCCCATCGTCGCCTTCGCCCTCATCGTCCTCGTGAACCTGGTCGTCGGCTGCGTATTGGCTAATCTCTTCTTCGGAGGTATCCTAGCCCATCCGCTCGGTTGAAAGAGAGGACGAATCATCGAATCGCCCGTTGCTACCACAGAATACGGCGTCGGCTCGCGAACTACATTCAAGCATCGCCTCCTCTGCCTGGGAACCGGGTCGGAGCTCGAGGACGACGGCCTCCTCCTCCGCAATCCGGGAAGCAGTCGGGATTCCCTTCTGCGCAGTCTCTATCCCCGCAAGGAATTCAAGCCCGACGATTCCCTCCACGGCATTTACCGCTACTCCGACTGGCTGCCGATAGCGGGGCCGCTCGAGGGCTCGGCCGTCCCGGTCACGTACAGAAGCGCGCGCCTCGGTTCCCGCCTCGGGCTCTCGCGCCTCTACGTGACCTTCAACGGCCGCTGGGACGAGATCGGCGCCCGGACGGAAACGGGGACCTTCAAAGACTACGAGGCCGCCGCGGTCCTGGCGCGCTTCCCCGCGAAGGACGGCAGGACCCTCGTGGTAGCCTCGGCGGGCAACACCGCCAAGGCCTTCGTCAAGGCCGCGTCCGACAACGGCCTGCCCCTAGTCGCCGTCGTCCCGGAGTCCTGCCTCGGCGAGCTGTGGACGATCGGCGGGAAGGGAAGCGGCATCTTCATCGTCGCCGCCTCGGGCGGGGCCGACTACCTCGAGACGATCCGCCTCGCGGAGCTCATCTGCGGGATCCCGGGCTTCCACAGCGAGGGCGGGGCCAAGAACGTGGCGCGCCGGGACGGTCTCGGAGTCGGCGTCCTTTCGGCCGCCGAGGAAGCCGGCGAGATCCCCGACTATTATTTCCAGGCCGTCGGCAGCGGGACCGGCGCCATCGCCGCCCACGAGGCGAACCTCCGCCTCAACGAAAGCGGGTCCTTCTCTCCTAAGACGATGCGCCTGGTGATCTCGCAGAACGCGCCCTTCACGCCCATACTCGATGCCTGGAGCTCGGGCAGCCGAGCCTTGGTCGCGACCGCGGAAGCGGAGGCCAGGGCGAAGATTGAGGAGATCGACGCGAAGACCCTCTCCAACCGGAATCCGCCCTACGGCCTCGTCGGAGGCCTCTTCGACTGTCTCGAGGCCTCGCGCGGAGAGGTTGTCGCCGCGACCAACGCCGAGGCGCGGGCCGCCCAGTCCCTCTTCCGCGAGGTCGAGGGCTGCGACATCTCGCCCGAGGCGGGCGTCGCCGTCGCCTCCCTGGCGAAGAAGGCGGCCGCCGGCGAGATCTCCGGAGACGCGCTGGTCATGCTCAATATCACGGGGGGCGGCTACGAGCGCCTGCGGAACGATCCTTCCGCGGCGATGCTGCGGCCCGATCTCGTGGTCGAGAAGGACGAGTTCGATCCCGATCGCTTCCTCGACGCGATGGCGCGCCTGTAATTAGGAGGGTTTCGTGGGCTTCGACGACCTATTCGCCAAATGCGGCACCGACGGGGGCTACTTCGGCCAGTTCAGGCACTCGGGCGACGGTTACTTCACCCAACCGATCATGGAATCCTTGCCGGGCAGGAAAATGCGCTTCGCCGGCAAGGACTGCGTCATGTGGTCGATCAACAACTACCTCGGCCTCGCGGAGAGCGGGGAGGTCAAAGCGGCCGCCCGCGAGGCGCTGGAGGCCTGGGGCACGAGCGCTCCGATGGGCGCCCGCATGATGAGCGGCAACACCGTCGAGCACCTGGCCCTCGAGGAGTCCCTCGCCGGCTTCGCCGGCAAGGAAGCCTCGATCCTCTTCAATTACGGCTACCTGGGCGTCATCGGCACGGTCGGCGCCCTCGTCGGCCCCGACGACGTCATCGTCGTGGACAAGCTCGACCACGCCTCGATCATCGACGCTGCGGTCGGCGCGGCCCAGGCGAGACGCAACCTGCGGGTCTTCCGCCACAACGACATGGAGAGTCTCGAGAAGCTGCTTGCGGACATCAACAAGACCAGGAAGAAGGGCGTGCTCGTGATCACCGAGGGCGTCTACGGCATGACCGGCGACCTCGCGAAGCTCGACGCGATCTGCGAGCTCAAGGACAAGTACGAAGCCCGTCTCATGATAGACGACGCCCACGGCTTCGGCGTCATGGGTCCGACGGGCCGAGGCACGGCCGAGCACTTCGGCGTGGCGGACAGGGTCGACATCTACTTCGGCACCTTCGCCAAGGCCTTCGCCTCGATCGGCGGAGTGTCTGCGGCGCGGAAGGACGTCGTGGAGTGGATCAAGTACAACGCGCGCTCCCAGGTCTTCGCCAAGGCTCTCCCCATGGTCTACGTCAAGAGCCTCCAGAAGACCCTCGAGCTCGTCCGGGACGGAGCGGCGAGGCGCAAGCGACTCTTCGAGGTAGCCCGCCGTCTCTCCGCCGGCCTGCGCGATCTCGGCTTCCGAGTCGGCGAGGTCGAGTCGCCCATCGTGCCGGTATTCCTCCCCGGTGGCGGCGACCCGGCCGTGGCGATGGACTGGATCCGCTTTCTCCGCGACCATGGAGTCTTCGTGACGGGCATCATGTATCCCGTCATCCCCAAGAACTATGTCGAGTTCCGCATGGTGCCCACCGCGAGCCACGAGGACGAGGACATCGAGCTCACCCTCAGGGCCTTCGAGGCGCTCCGCGACGAGAAGAGGCTCGATCTCGCCATAGATTGGAGCGGCATCGACAAGCTCTACGGAAGGGCATAGGAGAGCGGTCGCCATGAAGGTCTTCGGTGGCGTTCAGCAGGTCGGAGTCGGCGTGGCCGATGCCGGGAAGGCCTGGGATTGGTACCGCCGGAAGCTCGGCTTCGATATCCCTCTCATCGACGATTCGGGCATCGCTGCCGATATGCTCCCCTATACGGGGAACGAGCCGCATAGCAGGCGCGCTATCCTGGCCCTCAACCTCCAGGGCGGAGGCGGCCTGGAAATATGGCAGTATGTCGACCGCAAACCCCTGCCCTGCCCCTTCGAACCTCGTCTCGGGGACCTGGGCATCTTCGCCGCCAAGCTCCGGGCCGCGGATCTCGGCGCCGCCGTCCGAAGCCTCGGCAAGGAGGCGTCGCGAATCCTCCGGGACCCGCGCGGGGTCGAGCACTCCTTCGTCCGCGATCCCTTCGGCAATACCTTCCAGATAGTCTCCGGCCTCCCTCGCTTCGGCAGGACCCGGTCCCCGGTGGGGGGGACTCTCGGCGCGATGCTGGGCGTCTCCGACCTGGACGCCGCCGCTCGGTTCTACGGGGAAGTCCTCGGCTACGATACTCCGCTCTACCGAGGCGAGGGCTCCTTCGAGGACCTGAAAGGTCTGCCGGGCGGCGAAGGACGATTCCGCAGGGTCCTGCTCGCCAGATCGGCCCCTCCGGCAGGTCCCTTTTCCAAGCTTCTCGGTCCGGGGGAGCTCGAGCTCCTCCAGGCCCTGGACGGCGCTCCGCGCCGACTCTTCGAAGGCCGGCTCTGGGGCGACCTCGGATTCATCCACCTCTGCTTCGACATAGGGGGCATGGCCGAGTACAAGCGGGACTGCGCCGCGGCGGGGCATCCCTTCACGGCCGACAGCTCTCCCGGCGCCGACTCGGGCGGGGCCGAGAGCTTCGGCATGGGGGAGGCCTCGGGACGCTTCGCCTACATCGAGGACCCGGACGGCACCCTGATCGAGTTCGTCGAGACTCATCGCATCCCGGTGCTCGCGAAGCTCGGATGGTACCTGAATCTCCGCGGCCGGGACCACGAGGAGCCCCTGCCGAGCTGGATGCTCAAATCCCTGGCGCTTGGCCGGGCGAGGGGCTAGGGTTTATGATGAGGCCGAAGGAGAACCGGCAATGCCAATCGTCACTATCGCCCGGGAGATGGCAGCCCTCGGCGAGGAGACGGCCGCGGAGCTCGGCCGGCTGACCGGCTTCCGGATCGTCGATCGCGACTATATCGAGAAGCGCCTGGTCGAGCACGGATTCCGGCCGGAGCGCCAGCAGAAGTTCGACGAGAGAAGGCCGCGCCTCTGGTCCTCCATCTCGGAGGACTGGGCCGACTACCTCCAGTACCTGAAGCTCGCGCTGTACGAGGAGGCCTCGGAAGGCGACTGCATCGTGGTGGGGAGGGGCGGCTCCGTGATCTTCAGGAAGCTCCCGAGCCACCTGGCCGTCCGCGTCGCCGCGCCGCTCGACCTGCGCGTGGCGAGGACCATGGAGCGCTTTGCCTGCGACGAGCGCCAGGCCAGGCAGATGGTGGAGCAGTGCGATCACGACCGGGTCGGCTTCAGCAGGATCTACTTCGAGAGCGGCTGGGCGGACCCCAGAGAATACGACCTCACCTTGAATACGAGGAGGCTGGACGCCCCCCGGGCGGCCCGGACCATCCAGGGCTTCCTGGCCCTGACGATAGGGGAGGACGACGAGACCGCCGGTAGACGCATGATCCCGGATCTCCTCCTGGGCCAGAAGGTCCTGATCGAGATCGCCTGCGTGAAGAGAGTGCGCATATCCGGCCTGACGGCGGTGGCCGAGGCCGGGCTCGTGACCCTCGGCGGGGTCTCGAGCACGAAGGCGGCCGTCGAGCTCGCCGCCGCCGCGGCCCGATCGGTTCCCGGCGTCCGCGGGGTCGAGAGCGGAATGCATCTGGCGCGGGAGTACGAAGTATGAAGTCCGACGGATCGCGGGGGATGACGGCGGCGAGGGAGCCGGACGAGGGTTACAAATGGATAGCCCTGTCGAACACGACGCTCGGCACGCTGATGGCTTCCATCAACAACAACATAGTGCTCATCTCGCTCCCGAGCATCTTCAACGGCCTCGGTATCGATCCCCTGGCCCCGAACGAGACCTTCTATCTTCTTTGGATCCTCATGGGCTACTCGGTGGTCGTGGCCACCCTCCTCGTCTCCTTCGGGAGACTGTCGGACATGTTCGGCCGCGTGCGCCTCTACAACCTCGGCTTCGCCGTCTTCACGGCCGCCTCGATCCTCCTCTTCTTCACCCCGGGGAAGGGCGACGCGGGCGCGATGGAGGTGGTCGTCTTCCGCATGGTCCAGGCCATCGGCGGCGGCTTCCTCCTCGCGAACAGCGCGGCCATCCTGACCGACGCCTTCCCGCCGCTCGAGCGGGGCATGGCCCTGGGGCTGAACCAGATCGCCTTCATCAGCGGCTCCCTGATCGGGCTCATCCTCGGGGGCTTCCTGGCCGCGCTGAACTGGCGCCTCGTCTTCCTCGTCAGCGTGCCGGTCGGCATCGCCGGGACGATCTGGGCCTACCTGAAGCTCAAGGAGACCGGAGCCATAGCCCGGAACCAGAAGCTCGACCTGCCCGGCGTCCTGACCTTCGGCGCGGGACTCATCGTCCTCCTCGTGGCCCTGAACTACGGCATCATGCCCTACGGGCGCTCCGTCATGGGATGGGAGAATCCGCTGGTCCTGGCCGGCATCGCCGCCGGGCTGGTCCTACTCGCGGTCTTCGTCCTCATCGAGCGCCGGGCCCGCTTCCCGATGTTCCGCCTGAGCTTCTTCCGCATCCGGATGTTCGCGGCCGGCAACCTGAGCGGCTTCCTCTACGCCGTAGCCCAGGGCGGGCTGCAATTCATGCTCATCATCTGGCTGCAGGGAATCTGGCTGCCGCTCCACGGCTACGCCTACGAGGACACCCCGCTCTGGGCCGGCATCTACATGGCCCCCATGCTGGTCGGCTTCTTCATCATGGGTCCTCTCTCCGGCTGGCTCTCCGACCGCCACGGCTCGCGAGCCCTCGCCACCCTGGGCCTGGTCGTCCTCATGGCGGGCTTCCTCCTCCTCGTCGCCCTGCCGGCCGACTTCTCCTACCTGCCCTTCATGCTCATCCTCGTCCTGGTAGGCCTGGGCATGGGCCTGTTCAGCTCCCCCAACATGACGGCCATCATGAACGCGGTCCCGCCCGAGTACCGCGGCGCGGCCTCCGGCATGAGGGCGACGATCCAGAACGCCGGGACCCTCGTGAGCATGTCCCTCTTCTTCAGCCTGGTCATCGTCGGCCTAGCCCGCAGCCTGCCGGGAGCCCTCTACTCGGGCCTGGTCGCGGCGGGCATCCCGTCCGGCGCGGCCTCCCAGGCGGCCACCCTCCCGCCCACCGGGGCCCTCTTCGCCGCCTTCCTCGGCTACAATCCGATGCGGCAGATTCTCTCGCCCCAAGTCCTGTCCGGCCTGCCCGAGACCGCGCGGAGCCTCGTGCTCGGCAAGCGCTTCTTCCCCTCCCTGATGGCTCCGGCCTTCATGGACAGCCTGAGGCTGACTTTCTACGGCGCCGCGGGACTGTCCCTGATCGCCTCGATCGTCTCCTACCTGCGCGGCGGGAGGTATATCCACGAGGCCTAGCGCCGAGGAGGATCCCATGGAAAAGCCCGATTGGCTCGTGGCGATGAAGCGTTTCGAGAAGATCGACACCCGCAGGTCCCTGAAGGAGCTCCTCAATTCCATCCTGCCCTACGCGGCCGTCTTCGCCGCCATGTACATCGCCTACCATCTCGGACTTCCCTACTGGATCGTCCTGGTCATGTCGATACCGGCGGCGGGCTTCCTCGTCCGGACCTTCATCATCCTCCACGACTGCGGCCACTACTCCTTCTCGAACGACTCGAGGATGAATTCCATCTTCGGCTACATCTGCGGAGTCCTCACCTTCTCCTCCTTCCCCGATTTCCGCCGCTCCCACGCTATCCACCACGCCACGGTCGCGAACCTGGACAAGCGCGGCGTCGGCGACGTCCCCACGATGACCGTGCAGGAGTACCGCGCGGCGAGCCTGCCGCGCCGCATCGTCTACCGGACCCTGCGCAATCCGATCTTCCTCTTCCTCATCTTCGCCCCGATCAGCTTCGTGGTCGTCGCGCGCTTCCCCCAGAACTACACCAAGAAGTACGATGTCATCGGGACCCTGGCCACCGACGCGGTCCTCGCCGGCCTCGTGGCCCTGGCCGCGGCCACCATGGGCATCGTCCCCTATATCGCGATACAGCTGCCTATCACCTACGTCTCGACCGTCGTCGGGACCTGGCTCTTCTACATCCAGCACCAGTTCAAGGGCGTGTACTGGATCCGCGACGCCGAGTGGGACCAGGTGAAGGCCTCCCTCTTCGGCGCCTCGTACTACGACCTGCCGGCCATCCTCCGCTGGTTCTCCGGCAACATCGGCTTCCACCACATCCACCACCTCCTGCCCCGCATCCCCAACTACATGCTCAAGGAGGCGCAGGAGACGGTGCCCGAGGTCCAGGGGGTCAAGCCGATAACGCTTCGCTCCGGCTTCGAGTCCCTGCGCCTCAACATCTACGACGAAGAGATCGGCACCCTCGTCAGCTTCAGGAAGGCCAGGCCTAAGCTTAGAAGGCGGGCGGACGGCTCCTAGCCCGGAGCGCGCGGCGGACGGGCCGGGCGGTCAGCCCCGGCCCGCCTTCCTCCGCCTCTGCTCGATATCGGGCAGGAGCCCGGTGATGAGGCCGAGGAGGGGGAGGAAGGCGCAGAGGCGGTAGACGTGCTGGATGCCTCCCCGGTCCGCCATCCCTCCCAGCACCGCCGAGCCTATGCCGCCCATGCCGAAGGCGAAGCCGAAGAAGAGCCCCGAGATCAGCCCCAGCCTTCCCGGCAGCAGTTCCTGGGCGTAGACCAGGATCGCGGAGAAGGCCGAGGCCAGTATCATCCCTATCAGGACCGAGAGGATGGTGGTCCACAGGAGACTCGCGTAGGGTAGGACGAGGGTGAAGGGGGCCACGCCGAGGATCGAGCCCCAAATCACGTACTTGCGCCCGAAGCGGTCGCCGACCGGGCCGCCGATCAGGGTCCCGGCAGCGACCGAGAGCTGGAAGAGGAAGAGGTGGAGCTGCGCCGATCGTACGGACAGCGCGAAGCGGTCGATCAGGAAGAAGGTGAAGTAGCTGTTCATCCCCGCCAGGTAAAAGTACTTCGAGAAGATGAGGGCGAGGAGGATGAGGACCGAGACGGCGGCCCTGCCGCGCGCCACGGGCGGGCGGAACTCCTGGGGCTCCCGGCCTGCGGCCTTCCTTCTCGATGCGATCGTTAATGCGTACCATTTTCCCACCCTGGCGAGCACGACTATGCCTATCAGGGCCAGGGAGGTGAACCAGATCACGCTCGAGCGCCCTCGCACCGAGATTATCGTGGCCGCGAAGAGGGGCCCCAGGGCCGAGCCGGCGTTGCCCCCCACCTGGAAAACCGACTGCGCGAGGCCGCGCCGCCTGCCCGCTGCCATGTTGGAGACCCGCGAGGCCTCGGGGTGGAAGACGGAGGAGCCCAGGCCGACGAGGCACACGGAGACCAGGAGCACTTCGAAGCTCCGCGCCAAGGACAGTGCCGCGAGCCCGACGAGGGTGAAGACCATGCCGCAGGCCAGCGAGTAGGGCTGTGGCCTTCGATCCGTTATCGAGCCCACGACCGGCTGGAACAGCGACGCCGTCACCTGGTTCGTCAGGGTGATGAGTCCTATTTGGGCGAAGTTCAGATGGAAGGAGTCCTTGACGATGGGGTAGATCGCCGGAATGAGGGATTGCATGGAATCGTTCAGGAGGTGCGAGACGCTCATCGCTATCAATACCGGAAAGACCGTCGTCCCGGCGGCCCGTATCGCCGCCCCGCCCGTCCCGGTCCCGCTTCGTCCTTCTTCCAAAGGCTGCTCTCCTCTCCATTACCGCAGAGCGCGGCAGAGCCCATGATAGCGAGGCCGGGGAAGAGAGAACAGCTCCCCGCCTATCCGAAGCTCGAAGAGGTCTAGAAGTAGGCGATCAGCTGGTTATTTCGCGGTGAACTCAATCGACTGGAGCGCGATCCCGAGCTCGCGCGCGTCGGCTCCCATCCCTAAGGCCTTAGGCGTGACCGCATCCGGTACTTCGATCGTCAAAGTGTTGGTTTTCGCGATCTGGCCCGAGAGATCGAAGGCAGTATGGTTTGTGCTTCCGTCTTTAAAGGTCTGACTGCCCAGACTCTTGCCGTTCCAGGAGAAGGTGAAGTTCTGTGGATGCTGGGGATTGGCGAGAGCGTGATACTCGAGGGTGGCGATCGCCGCGGCCGGAACCGGCTCGGCAAAGTTGAACTGCAAGGTCGCCTCTTTGGCGGAAGACCATGTCCCCCAGGATTCCGGAGTCGAGAGCCCTTTTGGGCTGAGCTTGGGGACCATGCCGTCCTTATCCGCGAAGCTGATGTGAACGGGCAGGGCTGCTATCACTCCGTCGGCCGGGAGGGGGGCCGCCGGGGCTTGGGGAGGAGCCGCGGCTTGGACCTTGGCCGGCGCCTTGCCGCCGCAGGACACGATAAGTCCCAGGACTGCCACGAACCCGATCAAAGCGCAAAGCCTTTTCATTATGACTCCTCTGTTTTTCATCTGCCAATCTTCCATATTGGATGGCACGTGTCAAGGCGCGGGCGCGCCGGGGAGGTGATCCGATGTCCCCCCGGTCCAGCGAGATCGGATTGTCGACTCCGCCCTATCCTGCGGAATCGATGTAGGCGTCGATCGCCGCCTGATCCTCCGGCGACAGGTCGACGAAGCGCAGCCCCAGGACGTAGCGCCCGCCCTCGGACGTGGCGTGGGCAACGTAGCCGTCGGAGCGTATGCGGCGGCTGCCTCCGGGCGTCGGAACCGAGAAGATGAAGTAGACCCGGGACAGGGGATCGATCGTCGTCCGCGACTCGCATGCGATGCCGCCCGACGAGATGTTGAGGGCCTTGGCTTCAAGGAACTCGTCGTCGGCGCCCAGCCTAGGATAGTCCGAGGCGTGCACCACGAGCTGCTCGATCTGAGCCGAAAAGGGGACTCGCTTCGACTCGCGCAATTCTTTCATATTGCATGATAAACCCTCGCGCGGCATTTGGCGAGCGCCGATTTTCGCCGGGCGGATCGGGAAGGATGCCGCTCGCCCTTATCCCTTTCGGAGATTTGCGGTAGAATCCGGGCCGAGCGCCGCGAGAGGGAAGAACGATGGAAAATGCGATGGACCGGAGGTGGACCGCCACCTTCGAGCGACTCCCCGAGGACAAGAGGGCGAGGGTCCTCGACGCTGCGAAGCGCGGCTTCGCCGCGTCGGGCTTCGCGGGAGCCAATATCAACAAGATCGCCGAAGAGGCCGGCATCAGCGTCGGCTCGATGTACAAGTACTTCCGGACCAAGGAAGACCTCTTCCTCACCCTAATCGAAGAGTACCACAAGGTCATCGCCGACTCTATCGACGCGGTCCTGGCCCGCGAGTCGAGCTTCGCGGGCCGGGTCGAATCCCTCCTCCGCGCCTGCGTCGACACCTCGCTCGCCGACCCCGAGGCCGTGCGCCTCTATATTGCCTGTACCACCGAGGAGCTTTCGCGCCTCGCCTCCCCGCTCTCCGACAGTATCGAGGCCGTCTCGGCCTCGCGCTACCGCGCCCTCATCGCCGAGGCCCAGGGCCGGGGCGAAGTCGAGGCGAGCCTCGACCCCGGCTGGGCCGCCTTCTTCCTCGACGACATCCTCCTCATGACCCAGTTCTCCGTCGGGTCGGTCTACTACCGGGCGCGGCTGTGGCTCTTCCTCGGAGTCTCCGGCGAGGCCGGGCGCGAAGCCTGGACGCCCGACGAGCTCGTCGCGCGATCGCTGGCCTTCATCATGCGCGCCCTCGGGCCGGGGAGCCTCGGGGATTCGCGATAGCGGTCCCCTGCCTGTCCCTCTCCGACGCCTCCTCGCGCAGCGTGGCCGGCTCCTTGAGGGTCGCGGCGAGCGCTACGCTCGCCACGAGGAGGAGCGCGAAGAGAAGCAGGGGCAGGGTGTAGGATCCCGTGGCCCTCTGCAGGGGCTCCATGGCGTACACCAGGACGACCGATATCTGCCCCGCGAGCGAGATGAGCCCGTTCGACGTGCCTTCGGGCGTCGGCAGCGCGATCTCGGACGCGTATTGGGTGCCGGTCGGGTTCACCGATACGAGGAAGAAGCCCAGGACGAAGCTCGAGGCCGCGAGGAGGGGGAAGCTCGGCGCGATCGCGAGGCCGACGAGGCCGGGAATGGCGACGATGATGCCGAGGAGGATGAAGGGCCGTCGCTTGCCCCTGCGGTCGGAGAGGGCGGGCAGCGCCACGGCTCCGATGACTCCGGCGACGAGCATGATCGCGACGACGATTCCCGCCTGCTCCGAGCCGAAGCCCCTCGGCTTTACGATGCCTTCGATCCAGGTCGTGATGCCGTTGAAGATGCCGAGCCCGATGAAGGCGATGATGAGGTAGCGCCGGAAGGGCTTCATGGCGAGGGCGCGCTTGAGCCCCTCGAGCATGAGGGCCCTCTTCTCGGCGGCCAGCGCGTCGGGCGGGCTCGCCGGGCGCTCGCGGGCGAGGAAGAGGAACAGGAGCGCGGTCGCGGAAGCCGCGATCCCGTAGTAGAGCTGCACCGTCGGGATCCGCATCGAAGCGGCGAGGACGGGCGTGAGCGCCGTGCCCACGGCAGTGCCGACGAGGTTGGCGAGAGTGACGAGGCCCACGGCGGTGGCCCTCTCCCCCGAGGGGAACCAGAGGGCGGATAGCTTGGTCCAGGAATTGAGGAGGAAGGGCTGGGCCGCGGCGATGCCGACCGTCGCCGCGAAGGCGAGCGCGAAGTTCGAGCCCGCCATCCCGCGCAGTATCCCGCAGGCGCCGGTCACGACCGAGCCGAAGGCGACCGTCGGGTAGAAGCCGAAGCGGTCGATGAGCCACGAGATCGGGATGGAAAGAGGGACGAAGGCGATCATGAAGATCATGGCGAAGAAGCCGATCAGCAGCTCTGAGACCCCGTAGAACGCGGCCGACTGCGTCGTGATCGGCGCGTAGGCGATCCAGAGGACCTGGATCGTGAGGTTCACGAGCATGCTGACGCCGAGTACCACCCACCTGTAGCCGTAGACTCGATAGCTATTCCCTTCCATTTCGACTCGCCTCCGGGGCCTCGACCTCGTTCAGCGCCTTGAAGCTCCGCTTGTTGGAGTAGTAGAGCCTCTTCAGGACGCGATAGTGCTCGTCGTAGACGCCCCTGTTGCCCGGCTTCGGCTCGATGGTCCTCTCGACCGGGACGAGGCTGGCCGCGTCCTCGATCGTCGAAGCGAGGCCGAGGCCCGCGGCGCAGAGCATGGCCGCCCCCAGGGCGCCCGAGTTCTGCGGATCCTTGGGGACCTCGACGAGCTCGCCCGTGGCGTCGGCTATCATCGCTCCTATGCTCCCGGATCGGGCGCCGCCGCCCACGAAGCGCAGGGGGCCGCGGGCCGGCACCTTGCGCCTGATCGCGTCGTACTGCCAGCGGCACTGGAGGGCGAGCCCCTCCGCGACCGCCCGGACCAGGCAGCGCTTCCCCGTATCGATCCCGATGTTGAAGAAGATGCCCCGGACGTTGGGATCCTCGAAGGGGCTTCTCGAGCCGCGGAGCCAAGGGGCGAAGACGACTCCGCCCGAACCGGGCGGCACGCTCTCGATGGTCTGGTCCAGGAAATCGAAGATCGACGCGTAGCGCTTCTCCGGATCCTCGGCGGCGTGCCGCGCCCCGAGGTAAAGCCCGATCTCGTCGAGGGCGAGGTGGTCGCGCATCCATTCCATGCACTTTCCCGAGGTCTCCTGCTCCGAGATGTAGTTGTAGCGCCCCGGGATGGCTCCGAGGACGGAGGCGGCCATAGCCTCGGTATCGACGGCCCTGCGGTCTACCGACGCGGCGACCCAGCCCGAAGTGCCCATGTAGACGTGGGCCTGGTTGAGCTCGGCCGCGCCCGAGCCGAGGGCTATGAGGGAGAGGTCGCCCCCGCCCCCGAAGACGGGCGTGCCCGGCTCGAGCCCGAGCTCCGAGGCAGCCCCGGCCTTGAGCGGGCCCGCGACTTCGGAGGGCCCGATCACCTCGGGCAGGTGGGCCGGATCGACCTCGAAGAGGCCGCAGAGCGCCGGACTCCAGCGATTGCGGCCCGGCCGCGTGTCGTAAAGGAAGGTGGCGTTGGCCGAGTCCGGCGTCATGGCGAAGCGCCCGGTAGCGCGGGCCACAAGATACTCCTTCACGTCCAGCCATTTCGAGACCTTCTCGAAGACCTCGGGCTCGTGCTCGCGGACCCAGTGATACTTCCAGACCGGGTCCTTCACGCTCGCCGAGACGCCGCCCGCGACGAGGAGCGAGGGCAGGAGCTTCGCGAGACTCATCCCCGCGACCTTGAGACCGCGCTCGATGCCGCGGCGCTTCTCCTCGACCGCGCGCTGATCCATGTAGCTCATGGCAGGCCTCAGGGCCCGGCCCCCCGAGTCGACGAGGACGAGGCTCTGCATCTGGCAGCAGAAGGCGATGCCGCGGATGTCCTTGGCCTCGAGGCCCGAGAGCGCGAGGCTGGACCTCGCGCCCTTGCAGACGCCCTTCCACCAGTCCTCGGGATCCTGCTCGGCCCCTCCGCCCTCGGTGAAGCGGATCGGGTACTCGAACTGGGCGCTCGCGACGAGCTCGATTCGCGGGCCGAGGCGATAGACGCAGGTCTTCGCCCCCGTAGTGCCGACGTCGACAGCGAGGACGCAGACGGTTTCGCTCATCGCGGCCTGGCCTGCTCGATCTTCGAGTACTTGGCGAGGAACACCTTGTGCATGGCCCAGGCCTCGACCGGGGCGAGGGGTTTCGCGCCTCCGAGGAATTCCGCCTCGATGAAGACGCGGCAGCCTTTTTCCACCATGCGGGCGCAGAGGAGTGCCTCCTTCATGCCGCGCCCCACGGCCACCGCCCCGTGGTTCGCCAGGAGGGCCGCCATCCTCCCCCTCATGGCCTTCACCACGACCTTCGCCATCCTGCCGGAGCCGGGAATGGCGTAGTCGGCCGTGCGCAGACTCGGACCGACGATCTGCGCGAAGTCGTCGAGGATGGGCGGCACTTCGCGCCGCGCCGCGGCCACGGTCGACGCGCTCATCGAGTGCGTGTGGACGACGGCTCCGATCTCGGGCCTCTCGCGGTAGAGCGCCAGGTGGAGGGGCGTCTCCGTCGAGGGCCTGCCCCCCTCGCTCTCGCCGGTGGCGATATCCACCAGCACGATGTCCTCGGCCCCCAGGCTCCTGTAGTCCCGGCCTGTCGGGGTGATCGCCAGGCGCTCAGGGGAGAAGCGGACCGAGATGTTGCCCCAGGTGCCGTCGACGAGACCCGATTCGACCAGCTCGACGCCGGCCGCCCTGACCGTCTCCCTCGCCTCGGCCTCGGTCACTTCGCCGCCTCAGTGCCCGCGGGGGCGACCTTCGCGAAGACTCTCGCGAAACGCTCGATAGCATCGTCGATGACCTCGTCCGTCTGGGCGGCGTTCGTGTACATGCGGCTCCCCGCGAGGGTCACGAGGCCCTCGGCGGCATAGGCCGCGCCGTATTCTTCCATATAGTGCTTCCTCGCCTTGGTCTCGACCAGGAAGCGCCGGATGTGGAGGAGGTCGAGGTCGAAGAACATGGCTCCCACGGTCTCGAGATGGACGATCGATCCCTGGTTGTAGGCCACGAAAGGTAGGCCCAGCTCGGCGATCTTCCTCTGGAGCCCCCCCGTGAGGCGGTCCCCCGCCCTGCCCGCGACCGCGCAGGCGTCGCGCTTCTCGATCTCGCGCAGCGAGAAGTAGCCTGCCGCAGAGGAAAGCGGGTTGGCGGCCATCGTGCCCCCTACGTAGGCGCGCTTCTTGCCCGTCTCGAGCCCGGCGGCCATGAGCATCACGAGATCCCTCCTCCCCCCGAGGCCTCCCGCGGAGGGGTAGCCGCCCGCGACGATCTTGCCGAAGGTCGTGAGGTCGGGCTTCACGCCGAAGAAACCCTGGGCCCCTCCCAGGCCGATGCGGAAGGCGGTGACTACCTCGTCGAAGACGAGGAGGGCGCCGTACTTGTCGCACAGCGCGCGCACTCCCTTGTTGTAGTCCATCGCCACCGGCCTCGTCCCGCTCTCGGGCCCCACGGGCTCGATGAGGACGCAGGCCGTGCCGCCGCGGAGGCGGTTCCGCGCGAGGACGCGCTCCAGCGAGGCGAGATCGTTCGGCCGGGCCTCGTCGGTGTACCTGAAGCAGGCGGCGGGTATGCCGTGGGCCTCGTAGCGCTTCGTGTTCGGCACCTTGAGGCTGTAGACGAGCTGATCCGACCAGCCGTGATAGGCGCCGCCGATCTTGACGACCCGCTTTTTCCTCGTCGCGAGCCGCGCGACCCGGATCGCGGCGAGCACTGACTCGGTGCCCGAGCCGAGCATGCGGAACATCTCCACCGCCGGCATGTGGCGGTTGATCTCCTTGGCCAGGGCGAGCTCGTACTCGTGGAAGAGACCCGTCGAGGGGCCGACGTGCTCGATCACCTCGATGACCTGCTTCCGCACCGCGGGATCGTTGCCCCCGAGAATCGTCGGGCCGCCAGCCTGGAGGAAGTCGGTATAGCGACGGCCGTCTATGTCGTAGAGCCAGGAGCCCTCCGACCGGTCGATCACCAGGGGAAAGGGGTAGTTGAAGGCGAGGTTGTGCTGGACGCCGCCCGGTATGTATTTCTTGGCCTCGGCGACCACGGCGAGGGACTTGGGGCACTCCTCGTCGAGGCGCTCGAGATAGGCGGCCATCGCCTCGCGGGCTATCGGGCGAGCGGGTTCCTGTACGAGAAGATGGAGGCGACGATAGATATCGTCGACATCGTGGTAGGTGGAAATGGCGTATCCCATAGGAGCCTCTCGAGAAAGAACGTTACGAGTGAGCAATCACTCGACACGAACAATGAGACACTTTGTCTGCCCTGTCAACAAAAAAAGCACCCGGACAGCGACATGACACTTGACTCTCCAGTCGCTGGAGGGTCGAGCCTGGGCCCAGGAGGAACTATATGAATACAAGAGCGATGCTCTTCGGAGCTCTCGCGGCCCTGGTGGCGCTCGCCGCCGTCGCGGCCCTGTTCACTTTCCAGAGCTGGGGCAAGGCCATGTACAGACCGGGCGATCTGAGGACGAAGGCCGCCAAGGGGCTCGTCGATCTCGAGCCCTACGGAAAGCTGGTGTGGGGGACGAGGCGGGCCGACGGAACCGAGGAGTTCCGCATCGAGGTCGAGCGCGGCATCGCGCTGGCGGGCTTTCGCCGCGGCGAAGGCAGACCCGCGATCGTCATCTTCGGCGGGCCCGGCTACCCCTCGAACGAGGCTTGGCGCGGCCTCGGCGCCTTCGAGGCCAGGAGGAGCTTCTATTACTACCATCAGAGGGGATCGGGTCTGTCGACCAGGCCCTTCGACCGCTTCGGGGCCGGCAGCTACCCGGCGAAAGTCGCTGCCCTCGAGGCCAGGCTGGGTTTGGCCCAGCAGATCGCCGACGTGGAGCGCCTGAGGCGGGCGATCGATGTCGAGACGATCGACCTGGTGGGGCACTCCTTCGGCGGCTTCATCGCGGCCCTGTACGCCATCGAGTTTCCCGAGCACACGGGCAAGCTCCTCCTCGTCGCGCCGGCCGAGCTTGTCGCGCTGCCGCAGAAGGACGGCGGTCTCTACGAACAGGTGAGACGCCTCCTTCCCGAATCCCGGAGGGCTTCCTACCGAGCCTGGCTCGGGGAGTTCTTCGATTACGGCAGGATCTTCTCGCGCGGCGAGGAGGAGATGCGGAAGATCAACGCCGGCTTCATTCCCTTCTACCAGGCCGCATGCGCCGCCCGGGGAACCCCGAACGAGACCATCGGCGCGACGGATCCCGCCCTCATAGGCGGCTGGATGATGGAGGCGATCTTCTTCTCTATGGGCCGGAGCCACGATTACTCGGCCGCCCTGTCGCGTATCTCCGCGCCGGCGACCATGGTCTTCGGGACGGGAGATACGGGAGGGGCGGCCATGTTCGATCAATACCGCGTCATCCCCGGTCTGAAGGAAGTACCCATCCCGGGAGGCGACCATTTCATAGCCGACGACGCCGAGCTCTTCCCGAGGGCCGCATCCTCCTTCTTCGAATAGCGCCGAGCGGCAAACGATGCTACCATTCCCGAGCCATGGAATACCGCATCGGGGACTTCTCCCTCGTGACCCGCCTCCCCGTGAAGACCCTGCGCTACTACCACGAGATCGGCCTACTCGAGCCCTCTCGCGTCGACGCGGCGACCGGCTACCGCTGGTACGACGACTCCTCGTTCCGCAAGGCCGGTCTCGTGAGGCGGCTGCGAGAGCTCGATTTCGGCCTGGAGGAGATCGCCGAGATAATCCGCGACGAGGAAGAAGGCCGGGCGCGAGAGGGTCTGGCCCGGCTCGAGCGCAAGGCCCGCGAGCTCGGCGCGCGCATCGAGCGCTACCGGCGCATCCAGGCCGAGATCGAGAGCTTCGTCTCCGGCGAGAGGGAAACCGCGTCCGAAGCCGACCGCGAGGAGATCGAGACGGCCGAGATCGAAGAGCTCCTCGTCGCGAGGAGGGGCTATCGCGGAAGGTACTCCGAGATCGGCGCCTCGATAGGCTCGCTCTATCGCGAGTTCGGCGCCTGGGCGGGGGGACCCTGCTTCGCCCTCTACCGCGAGCTCGAGTATTCGGAAGATGCCGAGATCGAGGTCTGCCTCCCCCTCCGCGTGGACGCCCAGGAAGCCGCGAGGAGGGCCACGGGGGGATCGGTCGGCGCCCTGCCCGGCTGCAGGGCCCTCTGCCTCGTCCATAGGGGACCCTACGAGACAATAGGCGACTCGTATCGCAGGATATTCGGTTTCGTCGCCGCGAAGGCCCTGCGGGTCGTCGCTCCGATCAGGGAAGTCTACTGCAGGGGACCGGGAGCCATCCTTCCGCGCTCCCCGAAGAGCTATCGCACCAGACTGATCCTCCCCTTGGCGGAGTAGCCCCGCCTCGCGGGGCTCAAACAGCTCAGGGCGTCGGGAGACTACGCGAGCAACTTCGACAAATATCTGAAGTAGCCCGGCGAGGACCCGGCTGTTTAAGGCTTTCGGCTCGCCGGTTCGCGGCGTCGCCCCTTCGGGAGCGATGCCCTTTTTTCTCCCGCATCCATCCGGCTAGCCGAGGCGAAATTATTCACTTGTCACTTAAGTATAGGTCTTAATATATTAGCAAAAAGTAAACCAACAGTGACGTGCTGCCGGTCTTTTCGGAGGAACCGATGGCCTCCAACGAACGAGGAGCTACCCGATTTCATACCTTCTCCGAGAGCTCCCCCGATTCCATGATGATCGTCGAAGGCTCGGGCAGGTTCATCGCGATGAACGCTTCGGCCAGGAGAATGCTGGGCTATTCGAGAGAGGAGATCGGCGAACTGTATCTCGATTCGATCGGCGCCGGCGCGATACGCGACAGTTTTCCCGAATTCCGGAAAATCGGACGCGTAAAGGCCGAAGGTTCCCTCGTCAGCAAGGACGGGAATACGCTCAAAGCGGTGTTCCACACGGCCGCCATGGGGGACGGCTCCTATCAATTCGTCCTGGGGCCGTCACAGGAGCGCGAATCCACCGGGCAGACGATCTTCGATTCGGCGCCCTTTCCCCTCATCGAGCTCGACTGCGGCTCGGACGGCCTCGTCGTCAGGAATTTGAACGGACAGGCGCAGTCGTTGTGCGGCAGCACCGGCGCCGCGGATTGCCGAGGCAGAAGGCTGTCCCAGCTGCTGAACCTGAGGGATCGCGATGTCCTCGGCCTCGAGGAATGGCTGCGCTCGGATCGGGCGGCGGCCTACGAGAATACCTGGACGATCCGCTCGGGCGATGGACCGGAGCGCCATCTCAAGTCGCGGATGACGCGGATCGGCCGGGGCGCGGAAGCGGGAGACCGGGCCCTCCTGTCGCTCTGCGACGTCACCGAGGAAGTTTCGGCGAAGAATGAAATAATAGCCACGCTGAAGGACGGTGCCTTTCTGTTCAAGGAATCGCATCACCGCATCAAGAACAACCTCAGCCTCCTCGCGAGCATGATATCGCTCCAACGGGGCGGGCTTTCCGACCGGATCTGCGCGGACAAGCTCCTCGAGGCGCAGATGCGGATCCAGGCGATCGCCCTCTTCCACGATCACATGGCGACCGCCCAGGGCGGGAACTTCACCCTGAAGATCGGCGCATTCCTGGAGGATATCGTGCGAAGCATCGAAAGCACCTGCCTCGACGGAAATGCGCCCATAGTCATCGACACCAGCATCGTCGATCCCGATCTCGAGCTCGACGCGAAGCGCGCGTCCTCCCTCGGGCTGATCGTGAACGAGCTCATCACGAACGCCTTGAAGCACGCCTTCGCGTCGCGCAGCTCGGGGAGGGTTTGGGTAAAGGCCGAGAAAGCCGAAGGCCATCTCAAGCTGTCGATCGCGGACGACGGCCAGGGTTTGCGATCGGGATTCGATTGGCGAAAGGACGGGGGCCTTGGCTTCAAGTTCATCGACATCCTGAGCAAGCAGTTGTCGGCCGAGGTCGCGGTGAAGAGCGAACGCGGCCTCGAGTTCTCGCTCGGACTCAAGCTTTGAGCGGGGGGACCCGCATCGACGCGATTCCCCGCGCGCCGCTTTGCGCCCCGTAGGGGCGCTATACCTTCCCCCTGATATCGACCACTATCATGAGCCGCTGATCGTCCGTAGTCGCGGGAGGATTCGGGCTGTTGAAATCGTCGACGTTCGCCATGGAATACAAGTAGCGTAGCTGAATGCCCCACGACAGATCCGAAAAGTCTTTTTGGAAATGCACTCCCGCGCTCGCGTAGACGCCCCATCCGAAGGTCCAGCGCGCTTCGTATCCCTCGGCGTCGATGCCCGTCTCCATTTCCCCTTGTCGGAACCCGCCGCATCCGAGGTTGAACAGCAAGGCTCTGCCCGGGCTCGACCGGATGGACCAGATGGCGCTCGGCCCCAGGAGGAAGGCGAGATATAATCCTCCCGTCGGGGTCTCGGTACTGACGTTGCCGTAGCTGTCCTCCACGAGGACCGGGAGCTTCATGGCATCCGTCATCCCCGTAAAGCCGCAGATACCTGTGCCCTCCACGCCGAAATGACGCTTGAAATGATAGATGCCCGAGAGCTCCACCTCGCCGCCATCGGTCCACACCGTCGTGATGCCGCCCATGGCATGGATATAGCCCGCGCCCGCGGAGCCCCAGAAACCGGTGCTCCGCGATTCATCGCGGACCTGCGCCCGCATAAGGGATGTCGACCCGAAGAGGAGGATCAGGGCCCAGACGACCAGGGATGCGGTCTTGCGCATTTTCACATCCTTTCTTAGATCCTGCATAGATTTACACCACTGGAGCGCCGCGTCAAGGATTATCATCTTCGGAGCCGAGGAAACAGGCCTCCGCGATAGTCGGCTCGAGGCAAGGCAATAAGAAGTATATTGGCACAAGAGAATGCTCTATCGGAGGGATGATGAGCGACCCTAGCTGCTTGCTTTGCCAGGCTGACGGCTTTCCTCGCGTCGGCCCGGTTCATGTCCTCGGTTACGAATTCGACGTCTGCCAGTCGCACTGGGATGGGAACAAAGAGGGATGGAACGACCACTACGAGTGGATCATCCTCGATTTCATGAACAAGCGCGCGATCAAGGTCCCGCGCAAGGGCAAGAAGGGCACCCTGCCGCGGGAATACGCCTGAAACCGCGGCCTGTGCCATGACGGATTTTCTATGGACAGGTCGCGAAACTGGTGACACAATGCTGCCCTGGCTCGTATAGCGGGGGGCGAAGATGAAAGAAGGAAGCAAAGAAGCGAGCGATTCGTTCGGCTGTCTCGAGACGGGCTGCAACAATGTCGAGTGCGAGCACCTGACCTGGGGCCCTCCCCATTGCATGCTCCTCGCCGAGGGACCCGGCGAAGCCGGTGATCGCGCGTCGAAGACCGCGACGACCGAATACAAACTCCCCGCTCGCTGAAAGAGAACCCCAGGCTATCCGCGGCGAAAGAGATCGGTGTCGAGGTACTTAAGGCCCGAGTCGGCGAAGAGCGTGGCGATTCGGGCGCCGGGTCCGAGCCGCGCCGAGAGCCGCGCCGCCGCGACGATGTTCGCCCCGCCCGAGATGCCAGCGAAGAGGCCTTCCTCCCGCGCCAGGCGGCGGGCCATAGCCTTCGCCTCCTCGGTCCCGACCGACAGGACCTCGTCGACGAGAGAGGGCTCCCAGAGCGGAGGGATGAAGCCCACGCCGACACCCTCGATGCCGTGAGCCATCGGCTGCCCTCCCTGCAGCACCGCCGATTCCGCGGGCTCGACGGCGACTATCCTGATGTCGGGCCTATGAGCCTTGAGCGTCCGCGCGACGCCGCGCAGACAGGCGGCCGTGCCCACGCAGTGGACGAAGGCGTCGATCCGACCTCCAGTCTGCTCCCAGATCTCCTCGCCCAGGCCGCGATAGCCCTCGATGCTGTCGAGGTTGTTGAGCTGATCGGTCCAGTAGCTGCCCGGCTCGCCGCTCAGGGCGCGGGCCGTCTCGACCATCTCGAGTATCAGCTTCTTGGTCGTGTGCCCGCCCTCGCTCGGGACGAGGGTGAGCTCGGCGCCGAGGGCGGCCATCTGATCGAGCTTGTCGCGGCTGAAGGCGTCCGAGCTGACTATCCGGAGCCGGTAGCCCTTCGCCGCGCAGACCAGGGCCAGGGACGCGCCGGTGCTTCCTCCCGTGTACTCGAGGACCGACCCTCCCGGGCCTAGCCGCCCGTCCGCCTCGGCCCGCTCGATCACGGCCCGCGCCATCCTGTCCTTGACGCTGCCAGTGGGGTTCTCCCACTCGAGCTTGACCATGATCTCGGCCCCCGGGCTCGGCGCGACGCGCCCCAGGCTCACCATCGAGGTATTTCCGATCGCGTCGAGAATGTTCATGGTCCCCCTTCCTATCGCTCTCTCTTGCCAAGTCTCGCGCCCGGCCAAGCGCCGATCCATCTCCTCATCCGCGCGATGGCGATGAAGTTCTCGCAGATCGAGGCCGCCAGATAGATCGCGACCCCTCCGATCAGGAAGGTCGCGATACCTCGCAAATCTAGCACTCCTCGTCTCTCGAGCCAAGCGCCGAGGCTCGCGAAAACCGCAAGCCCGTAGCACAGGGACCCGTTGTATTTCCCGAGCCTGGTAAATGCGACGGAGCCGTACAGTCCGCGGTAGAGCATCCACGACGCGAAGGCGGCGATCATGGCGCAGGCGACGAGAAAGTACCGCGGATCGCCGACGCCGAGGATGATCATCGCCGTCAGACAGACGACCACATCGCTATAGGCATCGATGCGCGCCCCCAGCTCGCTCGTCGTCGCGAGCCTTCGAGCCAGAGGGCCGTCCAGCAGGTCGGTCGCGATGACGATGCAAATGAGAAGGAAGGCCGCGAGCGGCCTCGGCCCGATGCATAAGGCCCAGGGAACGATGATGGCCAGCCTCGACAGGCTGATCATGTTCGCGATCCATTTTCGCATCCGCCCCTCCCCCTCTGTCCGAGAGAGAAGATATCGCGCGAAGCTCCCCGAAGGCATCCGGACATCCACTCAAAGCGATGCGTATAACCACTTATCCGCGGCGCGACGCGCTACATCGAGTCGACCCGGAACAGGTTGTAGAGCTGGAGACGATTTTTCATGCCGGTCTTCTGGTAGATATTGTGGAGGTGGTTCTCCACTGTCCTGACGGAAATGAACAGCCTCTCGGCGATCTGCGCGTTGCCGAGACCCTCGAGCAGCGCGCCGGCGACCTCGCGTTCCCGCTCGCTTATCCGGAAGCGCTCCACGAAGTACTCCGACAGCGCCCGGCCTTCGACGTACTTGGGCCGGGCGAAATTCCGCCTCGCGTGGAGGATGGCGATGATCGAAACGGCCGCCAGCAGAGCCAGCCCCGCGACACTGGGAAAGCCGGGGACCGCGATCATCCGAAGGTCTTCCAGGATGACTATGGGGATCAGGAAGAGGAGGGTACCGAGCTGGGTGAGGACCGTCTTGTAGAGACCGCGATCGGGGAGGCGGGACCGGAACAGGACGACGAGGGCGAAGGAGAGGATGAGGAAGGAATAGACGAAGACCCGCAAGACGACCTCGATCGCCGGCGGGACGGCCGATTCGTCGGACCAGCCCGTTACGATATGCGCGATGCAGAGAGCCGCCAAGACTGCGGTCGCGACATCCAGGAGGATGGGCACTCCTCTGCGCGGTCGCGAGCCGAAGGCCGCGAGGAGAAAGCGCGGCAGAGTAAGCACCAGGGCGACCGAGCCGAGGGAAGTCAAGAGGAGCCGCGCTATCCTCAGCTCCCGCGAGACTTCCCCTTCCACCGCGAACTCGCCGATCTGCGCGCAGAGCAGGGCGAAGACGAAGCATACGGAGCTCGCGAGCGTGAAGGCCATCCACATGGCGGCCCTGTGGCGATAGGTCTCGAAGTAGAATAGGCAGAGACTGGTCGCCGATGCGGCCAGGACGAGGACCGCCAAAGTTGCCATCAGCCCGACTATGATCACGCGTCAAATATAGCCAATGCCATCGTCCCGCGTCAGGAACCGAAGGAAAGCCCGGATTTTCCCGGACGAATTACATTCCTTGACGAATATATATCCATATAAGTATGTTGACTATCATGCTGGCAAGCCTGACGGCCATAGCCGAGCCGACCCGTTTCGAGATCGTCGAGCTCTTGAAGGCCGGGCCGCGCTCCGTCACCGATATCGTCCAGGAGCTCCATCTCCCGCAGCCGCAAGTCTCCAAACATCTCCATGTGCTCGGCGAAGCCGGCATCGTCGAAAAGCACCCCAAGGCTCAGCTTCGCATCTATTCGCTGAGGTCCCAGCCTTTCGAGGAGCTCGGCGCGTGGCTCGTTTCCTTCAGGACCCTGTGGAACGATAGACCGGATACGCTCGACTCCTTCCCGCTGGACTAGCTCGAGTCGGCCTGAGTCATGCCCTCCAGCGGCCCGCGCCGCAGGAGTGCCCCTAGGCGCCTCGACTGCGGATCCATGCTACCGTAAGCTATTCCCTTGTCAGATCAGTAACTGCGAAGTACAGAAAGCCACAACCGGCGATTTCTCAAAAAATTGTTGACAGATGGAGGAAGGGGTGCAATAGTTCTGCATGGTCGTTAATGGAACGATCCAAGAAACAGTCCAGTACATGAAGAACCGTATGGACCAGCTTCCATTTTTAAGAACATCATATGGAGCATAAGGAGAGGCACATGGATTTCAACGCGCAAACCCTGAAAATCGATCCAGTCCTGCCGAAGCGGAAAGACTTCCGCATCGGCTGCATCGGAGCCGGGTTCATCATGCGAGATTGCCAGCTGGTCGCCTACAAGTCGGCCGGCATCGTACCTCGGGCCATCACCTCGCTATCGCTCGAAGAATCTCGCAAGGTCGCGTCGCAGGCCGGTATTCCTCAAGTGTACGGAACATGGCAGGAATTGCTGGCCGACCCGCAGATCGAGATCCTCGACATCGCGATCCCGCCGGACAAGCAACTCGAAGTCGTGAGGGAAGCCGTCAAACAGAAGAGCCACATCAAGGGAATGCTCTGTCAGAAGCCGCTCGCGATGAACCTGGCCGAGGCCAAGCAGATCGTCAAGCTCGCCGCGGACGCCGGTATCAAGCTGGGCGTCAATTCCAACATGCGCTACGATCAATCGATGCGCGCCCTGAAGACGATTCTGGGCATGGGCTACCTCGGCGATCCCGTCCTGGCCACCATCGACATGAGGGCGATACCCCATTGGCAGGAATTCCTCAAGAAATACGATCGCGTCGAGATATTGAACATGGGTATCCACCATGTCGATATCATGCGGCACCTCTTCGGGGATCCCCGGACGATCACGGCAATCACTCGCCAGGATCCGAGGACGAAATTCAAGCACATAGACGGAATCTCGCAATATTCCTTCCAGTACGAGAGCGACCTGATGGCCACCAGCCTGGACGATGTCTGGGCCTGGCAGGGCGAAGGCACGGAGAAGGACATTTACATCAAGTGGCGAGTCGAAGGCACCGAAGGCATGGCCCAGGGAAGCATCGGCTGGCCGAGCTACCCCACCAGAGAGCCCAGCACCCTCGAGTTCACCAGCCGCAAGATTCCCAACCAGTGGATCAGGCCCAAGTGGGACAAGGTGTGGTTCCCGGACGCCTTCCTGGGCACCATGGCCCAACTCCTGGTCGCCGTCGAAGAGGACAAGGTCCCCGAGATATCGGGTCAGGACAACCTGCGCACGATGGCCGCGATCGACGCGTGCTACGAGTCGATCGCGACCGGACGCAGCGTCGACTTCACCAAGAAACTACGGAAGCTCTAAGGGTTTCCGAACAAAGGAGCGGTTATGATATCGGTCGGAATCTTCAACGGCTACTTCCCCCATTCCCTCGAGGAGAGCATCAAGCGGATCAAGGATCAGGGCTTCAGCTGCGTTCAGCTGGATCTCTGCTTCAAGGACTTCGACCTGGACTGGCAGAAACTCGACAGCCAGAAGTGCCACAGGATCCGGGACGCCTTCCGCCAGGCGAATCTCCCGATCGTCTGCATCTCCGGCTACACAAATTTGGCGCATCCCGACGCCGCGAAGAGAAAGGCCAATATCGATTACCTGAAGACCCTCCTCCGCTTCGCCCGGGATCTGGGATCGCCCTATGTCGTCAGCGAGACCGGCACCTACAACACCGAGAGCGACTGGGTCTTCGACCCCAAGAACGCCAGCGAGGAAGCCTATCAGGAGATCAGGACCACGATCGCAGATCTGGCCTCCTACGCCGAGGCCCACGGCGCGGTCTTCCTGGTCGAGAACTACATCCAGAACATCGTCGGCTCGGTGGATCAGGTCCTGCGGCTTTTCGCCGACGTGAAGAGCCAGGGACTCGGCCTCCTCCTCGATCCCACGAACTACTTCACGGGCCAGAATATCGGAGACGTCGACGGCGAATTGAACAGGATATTCAATGCGCTCGGCGACCGGGTGAAGATCGCCCACGCGAAGGACATAAAACTCGCGCAGGATACCGGCGAGAAGCACGCGCACATCGACGCTTCCGAGGCGCATTCATTCAGAGGCGCCGGAGCGGTCGAGCTCCCCGCCCCGGGGCTCGGCATCCTCAACTACGATCTTTACCTGAAGCGCCTGTCGGTCATGCATCCGAATATTCCCCTCATCATCGAGCACCTCGAAGAGGACGACGTTCCCCGCGCCAAGAAGTTCGTCGATGGGAAGCTATTGAAGCTCGGAGTGTAGCGGCCGCTGCGTGAGGCACTGCCCGTCGGGACGCTCCGCCCCGACGGGCAATGCCGCCCATAATTCCAGTCTACATCGTCCTCATGAAAAGGCCCCAAGCCCAGGGTCCATGGAGTGTCCTAATGAATCATCGTGAACGACTACTTGCCAGCCTGAACCACGAAGAGCCCGACCGCGTCCCCCTGGATATCGGCGCCAGCCTGATCACCGGCATCAATCGGCGCGCCTACCTCCGCCTGTTGGAGAAAGTCGGCCTGCCTCCCGAGGATCCGCCGTTCTTCGATATCGTGCAGCAGCTGGCGACGCCGAGCGAGTCCTTCCTCCGGCGCTTCGACATCGACGTGCGCAACGTCTCTCCCTCGTCGAACGGCTCCTGGTCCCTCTCCATCGAGAAGGAGGGAGAGTACCTGACCTTCGTGGACCAGTGGGGCATCAAATGGCGCATGCCCGTCGAGGGCGGATTCTACTACGACATGGTCGAGCATCCCCTCAAGAACGAAGATTTCAGCATGGAGGAAGCCCGGAGCTTTCCGCTGCCCGACATCGACAATCCCAGCCGGTACGCGACGATCCGCGCGGACGCGCAGCGAGTGCGGGACCAGGGCTACGGCGTCGTGATGTCCAGCGTCGGCGCCGGCGTCCTCGAGCTCGGCGGTTGGCTTCGCGGCTACGAGAATTTCTACTCTGACCTCCTGCTCAACGAAGACGTGGCGCGGGCCTATCTCGACCGCGTGCTCGAGGTGAAGCTCCGCTACTGGGACCGCGTGCTCGGCGCCGCGGGCGACCTCATCGACGTCGTCCAGGAGGCCGACGACCTCGGCAGCCAGAACTCCATGCTGATATCGCCGGATACCTACCGGCGGATCGTGAAGCCCATACACGCGCGGCTCTTCGCCTTCATCCACGCCAAGACCAAGGCAAAAATCTTCCTGCACTCCTGCGGCAGCTTCATCGAAGTCCTGCCGGACCTCATCGAAGTCGGGCTCGACATCCTCAATCCGGTCCAATACAAGGCCCAGGGCATGGATGCGCGGGTGCTCAAGCGCGAGTTCGGGAAGGACCTCGTGTTCTGGGGCGGCGGAGTGGACACCCAGCGCATCCTCCCCACCGGCACGCCGCAGGAGGTCCGCGACGACGTGGCCAGGCAGATGGACATTCTGGCGCCCGGAGGCGGCTTCGTCTTCAACACCGTCCACAACATCCAGGCCGACGTCCCTCCCGAGAACCTGGTCGCCATGTTCGAGGCTTTCGAGGCCAATTCCCGCTACTGAGCTCGATCGCTCCCGGGCGGCCGCCCGGGAGCGGCAAATCGGAAATTCCCCCGCGTACGCGGGGATATCATCGACAGCGAAGAGGAAGGGACAGATCATGATGCGATCCTTCAAAGCAAAGGCATTACTGGTTGCCGTCTGCGTCGGCGCGCTATCGCTAACAGCGCTTTCCGCGAAGCCCAAGGCGGGCGGCTACGTAGTGGGCGTGAGCAACGGCTATATCGGCAACAGCTGGCGCACACAGATGATCGATTCCATCGAGAAGCTCGGCGAGTTCTACAAGGGGAAGGGCTGGATCAAGGAGATCATCGTCCAGAACGCAGGCCTCGACACCAACAACCAGATCGCCCAGATCCGCAACATGATCAACGGCGGCGTAGACATCCTCCTGGTCGATCCCAACTCGGAGACCGCGCTGAACCCGGTCATGGAAGAGGCGGTCAAGAAGGGGATCACCGTAGTCTGCATCGACCAGCCCGTCACCTCGAGCGACGTGGTGAGCGTCTCCATCGACCAGGAGAAGTGGGGAGCCACCCTCACCGAGTGGCTGGCCAAGAGCCTCAACGGCAAGGGCAACATCGTCCGCATCGAGGGAATCGCGGGCCATCCCGCCAACGTGGGACGCGTGCGCGGCATCGACGCGACCCTCGCCAAGTACCCGAACATCAAGCTTCTCTCCAGCGTCAACGGCAACTGGGTCCAGGCGAGCGCGCAGCAGGCGATGTCCGGCCTCATCGCGGGATATCCTTCGATAGACGGAGTGCTGGCCCAGGACGGAATGTCCCTCGGCGTCATCAACGCCTTCGAGGCGGCCGGCAAGCCGCTGCCCATCGTGACCGGCGAGACCCAGGTCGCCTTCCTCCAGAAGTGGGACGAGCTCAAGAAAGCCGGGAAGTTCTCGACCTTCGCCGAGAACAATCCCCCCGGGATCGGCGCCACCGGCCTCGGCATAGCCGTAAGACTCGTGCAGGGCCTGAAGCTCAAGGACGGCGTCGTGCAGAAGACGAGCGTCTATCCGCGGGTCTTCTACTACGAGGTCAAGGACAAGATCGCCAACGACGGCTTCGACGCGTACTACCAGAAGAACAAGGACAAGGCGCCGACCTATTTCCCCGACGAGTACCTGTCCGAGAAGGAACTCGACGCGCTCTTCAAATAAGCGGCGAGAACGATATCGGAGGGGCGGCCTTCACGCCGCCCCTCCAGCATGGAGCGCGATGATGCAAGACGCCGCAGTCATACTTTCGGCGCGTGGGATAGTGAAAAAATTCGGAGGAGTCACCGCTCTGCGCAGCGGGCGGCTGGATATCCGGCTGTCGGCCATCACCGGACTCCTGGGCGCCAACGGCTCGGGCAAGACCACGCTGCTCAAGATACTGTCGGGCATTCACCGGCCCAACGCCGGGGAAATACTCATGGACCAAAGCCCGGTCCACATCGACTCCCCCGCCCACGCGGCGAGACTGGGCCTAGGAATGGTCCATCAGCACCTGAGCCTGGTCGAGGGAATGCCCGTCTGGCAGAACATCGCCCTGGGCGTCGAGAAGAAAGGCGCGTTCGGCTTCGCCCGATCCGAGCGGGACGGCGTATCGGATTTCTGCTCCGGCTTCGGTGTCGCGCTGGCGGTCGACGCGCCAGTGAAGGATCTCTCGCCGGGCCATCGGCAACTGGTGGAGATACTCAAGGCCCTCTACCGCAGACCGCGCATCTTGCTCCTCGACGAGCCGACGGCGTCCTTGGACATGGCCGAGGTCGACAAACTCTTCACCGTCCTGCGCAGGATCTCCGGCGAGGGCGTCTCAATGGTCTTCACCTCACATCGCATGTGGGAGGTCATGGAGATCTGCGATTCCGCGACCGTGTTCCGCAACGGCGACTTCATCGAGGATATCGATTTGCGGGGTCGGGAGCGCGACCCCCAGTACATCGTTTCGCTCATCGCGGGGAAGGAGCTCATGGCTCCCTCCGACCGGAAGGATTCGGGATCGAAGAGCGGGAAGCCCTTGGCCCGGGTGCGCGGCGTCCGTCTTCCCGGATTCGAGTACGCCGACGGTCAGGCCATCGACCTGACCCTGAACAAAGGCGAGATCGTCGGCCTGTCCGGGCTCCAGGGGCAGGGACAGGAGGCCTTCCTCTGGGCGATGGCGGGCATGGAATCCCGGAGCGACTTCACCATGGATTGGCAGGGAGCGCCTCGGCGGATACGCGGTCCCCGCGACGCGATTCGGCTGGGAATATTCCTCATCCCGGGAGACCGGAATCGCGAAGGACTCTTCGATCAGCACAGCATCGCCTTCAATCTCGCCTACCCCAAACTGGCTTCGAAATCCCGAAGCGCCCTAGTCGACGACAAAGCCATCCGCCGCGAGGCCTTGCGCATCATGGCCCGCCTCTCGATAAAGGCCGAGTCCGAAACGACGCCGATCAGGAACCTGAGCGGCGGGAACCAGCAGAAGGTGGTCCTGGGCAAATGGCTGGACCGCAGACCGAGCGTGCTCCTCCTCAGCGATCCCGCCAAGGGCATCGACGTGGAGGCGAAGCGCCAGCTCTACGAAGTGATCAAGGAGATGACTGCCGAAGGAGTCTCGGTGATCCTGTACGCCAGCGACAACAGCGAGTTGGTGACGATTTGCGATCGGATATACGTGATGTTCGAGGGAAAGATCATCGAAGAGTTCGACGGCCGGACCGTCTGCGGCGAGGATCTGACCGCGCGTTCCTTGGCCGGCAAAGACGCCGGCGCGCGGACGCGGACGACCGAAGAGGGCTGCGATGACGGGAATTAACGCTTTCTTGAGGGCGAGGCGGCAGAGCACCGCCTTCTCGGCGGGGCTCGTCCTGGTGGCGCTCTTGCTGATCAACGCGCTGCTCCAGCGGAACTTCTTCGCCCTGGAGGTCCTGCGGTCCAATTCCTGCACCTTCGTCCCGCTGGCAATCGTGGCCATGGCCCAGGGTTTGATAGTCCTGGCCGGAAGCATCGATCTGTCAGTCGGCGCCGCCATAACCCTGATGAACGTGGTTATGGCTTCGCTGATGCGCGACAGCCCCTCGAGCGTCGCCCTGGCCATCGCCGTCACCCTCCTCCTCGGCCTCGTCATCGGCGCGCTCAACGGCTTCATAACCGCCAAGATCCGGCTGCCCCCCATCGTGGCCACCTTCGCCACCGGCTCCATCTTTTCCGGCATAGCCTTGCTCGTCATGCCCCAGCCGGGCGGCACGGTGCCCAAGTTCTTCTATTCCTCCTACCAAACCGACCTGGGCGGATTCCTACCCATGCCGATAGCGCTCTTCCTGATCGCGCTCGGGATCTGGTTCATCGTCGCGCTGCGTCCGCTGCGCCGGCACATCTACGCGGTCGGCGGCGAGGAAACGGCGGCCTTCGCGAGCGGGATTCATACGGCGAGCGTCAGGATCAAGGCCCATATGATCAGCGGTGTCTTCTGCGCCATCGCGGCCTGTCTCGTCACCGCCCAATCCGCCTCCGGGGACCCGAACATCGGACAGTCCTTCACCTTGCCCTCCATCGCCGTGGTCGTGATCGGAGGCATTTCGCTCAAGGGCGGCCGGGGCAGGATGATAGGGGCCATCATGGGCGCCTGCGTCTTCGGCCTCCTGACCAACGTCATCTACTTCGCCAAGGTATCGTCCTTTTACCAGGACCTCATTCGCGGAGTGATCATCATCATGGCGCTGATGATCTCGCTTGCGCCCGGCCTGAAGAGCGCGAGCGTCGCGACCACGGGCCAAGGAGGATCGAAATGAGCGATGCGAAGGCGAGTACGCTCCTCGGACGGATGCGGAGCGCGGCGAACAACAAGATCTACGTCAACTGCGTCGTGGTGCTCGTCCTCTTTTTGGCGGGCGGCAGCATCTCCTCGGGCTTCCTCCACGTCAATCACATCATGACCATCCTCGGGCTCGCCGCCTTCCTGGGAATAGTCGCCTTCGGTCAGACCCTGGCGGTCCTCGCCGGAGGGGAGGGCCTCGACCTGTCGGTGGGGGCCATGGTCTCGCTCAGCTCGGTCATGGCGGCAGGCATCCTCCAGGGCAAGAACTCCTTTCCCGGCCTGGCCCTCGCCCTGGGCGCCATCTTCCTCGCCGGCCTCGTCGTCGGCGGGATAAACGGCCTGGGCATAGCCTTCTTCCGGATACCTCCCCTCGTCATGACCCTGGCCATGGCCTCGGTGGTCGGCGGTTTCTCGATCGTCTACACGAACGGGCAGCCGAGCGGCATGGCTTCGCCCTTCATCAAGACCCTCGTGACGGGCAGGCTGGGGTTCTTCCCCTTCGTGATAGCGCTGTGGATCCTCTTCATCGCCGCGAGCGTCCTCTTCCTGGAGAAATCCAAGGCGGGGCGCAAACTGTATGGCGTGGGAGCCAACGAAGTGACCGCCCGTCTGTCGGGGGTCCGCACGCGGGCGGTCATCGCCACGGCCTACGCGATCAGCGGCCTATGCTCCTCGTTCGCCGGTCTCCTCCTCCTCGGCTACACCGGAACCCCCTACCTGGACGTCGGCTCCATTTACGTGATGCCCTCGGTGGTCGCCGTCGTCATCGGCGGCATATCCATGGCCGGCGGCAGCGGCAGCTACCTCGGCGTCGTAGTGGGGGCTATCGTCCTGACGACCCTCGACAGCCTCCTCGTCATCCTCCACATGGGAGCGGGCGGCCGCATGATCATCTTCGGACTCGTCATCCTCGTGGTGCTGACGCTCTACAACCACTCGATAAAGGAACTCCTCGGGATCGATCGGAATTGACGAGCGCCAGGTCCCGGTCGGAGGGAAGCTCGGTTGACACGCGGGAAGCGGATTTTCATAATGTCGAAGAGGCCATTGGAACGTTCCGATCGGTCGATAAAGGCGCGTAATGGCAACGATCAATGATGTCGCACGGCTGGCGGGAGTTTCGCGCGGCACTGTTTCGAATATCATAAACGGCAGGTCCGGAGTCAGTTCCGACAAGATCGCCAGAGTCAACGCGGCCATCGAGAGCCTTCGCTACGTTCCCGACGCCTCCGCCCGCACGCTCAAGACCAGCAAGACCAACAAGGTCGCGGTGGTGCTTCCCAATATCCTGGATACCAATTTCGCCCATATCTTCACCGGCGTGGAGCGCGTCCTCAACGAGCACGACTACACGGCGAGCCTGTACACCAGCGCCGAAATCGGGCCCAAGGAGAACCGCATCCTCGAGCAGGTGATCCAGCAAAAAATGGACGGAGTCATCCTGGCGACCTGCCAGCCCGAGGCGATCGACCAGTTCCGGCGGCTCAGGGACGCGGGCATGCGGCTCGTGTTCGTCGAGCGGGAGCCCGTGGAGAAGGAGTTCGGCTTCGTCGGCTACAACACCGCCTCCTCGCTTGGCCGAATCCTCGAGGACCGAATCGCGGGAGGCTGCCGGAATATCGGGCTCTTCACCGGCCCGGAGTCCTACTCGAGCGAGGCGGAATGCATCGAGGTCTGGCGCGTCACCCTCGCCAGGCATGGGATCGAGCTCGATCGCCATTTCCTCGCGATCACGAACTTCGACAAGGAGAGCGCCTTTCAGGCAGCGATTCGGCTCTTCCAATCCGCCAACCTGCCGGAGGTCATCATCGCGACCTCGACCCAGATCCTCGAGGGCCTGTTGAAGGCGATCGAGTACACGGTCTTTCCCCAGGCCCTCGAGCCCGAGATGATCAGCCTCGGCGAAGCCTCGTGGTCCGATCACAGCTATCCCCACATCGGGCGGATCGACCGGCAGGCGATCCGCCTCGGGGAAATCGCGGCCGAGCAGCTCTTGGAAGAGATCGAGAATCCCGCCTTCTCCGAGCCCAAACGCAGCTTCCTGAAAAACAACGAGGCAGCGTCTCCCTATCTGTACTCGCGCGAGGCGAAGGGGCGGCGAACCGGCCTCCGGGTCCTGATGCTCAACGGCGAAGCCCTGGATGCCACTCGCCAGCTCGCGGGGGATTTTCAGCGAGCCTCCGGGGTCGAGCTCGAGATCGAGGGTCTCGAGTACGCCGAGCTTTGGGACGCGATCTACGACGAGAAGGCGCGGAAGGAATACGACGTCTTCGAGATCGATATTCCCTGGCTCGAAGAGTTCGCCAGGTCGGGCTATCTCGAGCCCCTCGACGACATGATCCGGGCATATCCCGATTCATTCAGCCATTTCATCCCGGGGATAGCGGAGACCTGGTCCATCGTCGACGGGGCGCATTGGGCCTTCCCCTACAAATTCGGGTCCCAGATTCTCTTCTATCGCAAGGACCTCTTCGAGGACCCGGTCATCAAGCGACGCTTCTACGACATCTACAAGGCCGAGCTCAGGCCGCCGCGCAGCTGGAAGGAGTACAACACCGTCGCACGCTTTTTCACGCGGTCCTGCACGCCCGAGTCTCCCCTGTCCTGGGGGACTACCCTCGGAGCGCACGATTTCAGCGGCGCGGTATGCGAGTTCCTCCCGCGGAAATGGTCTTACGAGAATTTGAACGGTCCCGACGGCTCGCTCTACCCGCTCGACAACTACGAAACCCTTCTCGCGCTGAAGAACTACCTCGAGAGTTTCGACTACGCGCCCCCGGGCTCCGCGGACAGCTGGTGGAACGAGCAGGTGGACATCTTCGCCGCGGGCGACGCGGCCATGATGATCATGTTCGTCGCCCACGCCACGAAGCTCGCGAATCGCCGCTTCTCGAAGGTGATCGGCAAGATCGATTTCTCCCCGGTCCCGGGCAACAACCCGGTCCTGGGCGGGTGGTCGCTCGGCATCAACCGGGCCAGCGCCCGCAAGGAGGAGGCCTTCGATTTCCTGCGCTGGATCACCCGGAGCGGCGTCGCGGTACCCCACACGATATTGGGAGGGGCCAGCCCCTCCGTGGACCTCTACAAGAGCTCCGAGCTCGTGGGGATCTACCCCTGGCTGCCGAAGGCCCTCGAAAGCTTCGAGATCAGCCGCAGGAGGACTTCGCTCGTCCTGGACGGCGGCCGAATAGTCTCCGAGCATATTCTCGAAAAACTGCTCGGCGAGGCGATACACGCCTGCGCGGCCAAGCAAATTTCGCCCGAAGAGGCGCTTTCCGGCGCGGAGAGGAAGATCTCGGCCTTCATATCTCGAGGCGCCAGACCGGACTGAAGGGCTGGCCCGACTCAGGTTCGGAAGGAGGCGTCGAAGTCCTCCTCGTCATTCGCCCGAGCCGGAGCTCCCACCTACGATGCCGTCCACCACGCGAAGGATGCTTCGCTTCTCGAGCTCGCGGAACTTCGGGCGCTCGACCCCGAGATATGCGAAGAAGGCCGTCCGGGCTTCGGGACCGAGGGCCGAGATTTCGAATCCCTTGCCGGGGAGCTCGGGATGAGCCGCCCTGTATCGGGCCACCATGCCTTCGAGTTCGACATCGAGTTCGGGGCTCCGCTCGATAAAATGCCCCAGCTCGCGCCCCTCGCGATCGAAGAAGATGTAGATCGGGATGTGCACGTCTCCGTCCGCGTGCGGGTAGAGGGCCGCGAGGTCCCGGTTGGCCGGGTCGCGGAGCAGTATGCGCAGCCTGATCCGACCGGTGAGGCGCTCGAGCTTGGCGAAGAGGGGGAGGTTTGCCACGGAGTCGCCGCACCAATCCATGGTTACCGCGAGGACCTCGAACTCCGGCCAGCGGTCGGTGATGGCGCGATCCGCCGGCTCGAGCGCGTAGGCGGCGAAGTTGGCCTCGGTGGCTGGTCTGTTCGTCTGCATCGCCTCGAGGAAGTCTCGCCAGGACAGGGCCTCGCGGAAGGCCCTGTCGCGTCGTTCGGCGCTTAGTGTCATGGGAAGGAAGATACGGAGGGCAAGGCGCTCCGAGCAAGGGCCCCGGTCGGTTTCAGGATGAAGGCTGGAGCTTGAACTGATAGACCACGCCGGCCAGGGTGGTGATCTGCTCCGCGGTCTGGTGGCCGATCTGCTCCAGCTGGGTGGAGGTCCGCTGGATGCGCTGGGTGCCGTCTCCGATCAGGCGCATGCTCGCGTTGAGCTCCTCGCTCACCGCGGCGAGGTTGACCATCTCAGCGCTGATCGACCGGCTGCCCTCCGTGATCTCGCCGGCGTTGTTCTTCACGTTGCCGGTAATGTCGTTGATCTGGGCTATGGCCTCCAGGATGAGCCGCGAGCCCTCGCCCTGCTCGACCATCGAATGCTTGATCTCCTCCTCGTGGCGGCTGAGGACCGCGATCTCCTCGAATATGGCCTTGAAGGCCCGCTCGGAATCCCCCGCGGCCGCGACCACCATGCCTATGTCGTCCATGATGAGGCCGATGTCCCGGCCGATCTCCGCGGACTGCTGCGCCGACTGCTCGGCGAGCTTGCGGATCTCGTCGGCCACGACCGAGAATCCGCGCCCGGCCGTCCCCGCGTGCGCCGCCTCGATCTCGGCGTTCATGGCCAGAAGGTTGGTCTGGCTGGCTATGCTCTGGACGACCCCGTTAGCCTCGACGAGTTTCCGGCTCTGCTCGCTCACGGCCCGGATCCTCTCGATCACCACGGCCAGCGTCGACTTGCCCTCGTCGGAAGCGCCCAAGAGCTTGGCGAACTCTTCGCCCATCTGCTCGACGTTCCTGGTCACCGATTGGACGTTCGACAGCATCTGCTCGATGGACGAGGAGGATTGGCTCACGGCGGCGGCCTGGTCGTCGATCTCCTGGCGCAGGCCCTCGATGTTCTTCACTATCTCCTGGATGGTGGCGCTGGTCTCGGTGACGCTGGCCGACTGGTTCTCGACCTTGGAGTTCACCTGGCCGATGGCCTCGCCGATCATCTTGGCCGTCTCCGAGGTCTCGGCTATGGCCAGGTCGAGCTTACCGCCGACCTTGCCCAGGCTTCCGGACACCGCGTCGATGCGGCCCACCGAGACGGTGAGGTCCTCCTGCATGCGCTTCATGGCGCGCAGGAGGCCTCCGATCTCGTCTTTGGGAAGGAGGGCCCGCGGGTCGAAGGAGGAGGTGAGGTCCCCCTTGGCCAGCTCGACCGCGGTAGCCGCGGCCGATTCCAGGGGCTTGGTCAGGCCGGTGGCCATGAAGAAGGTCAGGACGATCCCCAGGGTCAGGATCGCCAGGCCGATCACGGCCATGATCGTGGTGGTCTTCAGGAGCTCGCTATCGAGCTTCCTCTCGTTCATGCCGACCAGGACGTATCCTTTGTTGATCACGTCGTTCGCGGTCAGGTCGATCCTCGCCGCCGCCATCAGGCTCGACCCGCCCCGCAGGATGGTCGGGCGCTCGAGCTGAGGCGGAGAAGAGGACAGCTCCTTCACGGGCGAACCGAGGTCCAGGCCCGCCAGCTCGGGGGATGTGGAGGCCTTCTTGATCGAGTAGAGCTCCTTGGGATCCTGCAGTATGACGGCGGCGACGCTCACGTCGGCGCCGTCGCCGACCAAGCCCCCGATGACCCGATCGATGTCGTCCTCGACGTTGTACTGGACCGCGGCCTTTATCGTCTCGGCGGCCAAGGTGGCCAGGTAGGAGGCGTTGGTCTTGAGGATCCCGACGCCGAGGGTCTTGAGGGACGAAGCCGACACCCAGACCAGGGATACGGTCAGGACGAGGGCGACGGAGGGGATCAGGACGAGGAGCTTGCCGCGGACTTTCAGATCGCTCCAGATTCTCATTTTTTCATCTCGCCCCGGGCTTATTCGTAGAGGCCGGCTCCGATGATGAGCCCGTCCACCAGCTCCACGAAGGAGCTCTTCTTCATGATCTTGTTGTTGTCGGCGGGGTTGAATTCCTTGTAGCTGATCCATCCGCTCCCGCTCTTGTGGACGAGGTCGGTCCAATCCCTGATCCAATACTTGCCGTCGGGGTCCTTGTCGTTCCAGCGGTTCTTCCCTGTCAGCTCGAGGCGGACGCCGTGGGCCAGGACTACACCTTTCTCGTCGTATACGAATATGTAGAGGCCTTTCTTGGTGCCCTGCTTGAAATGGAACTGGCCGCTGGGGTTGCGCACTTCGCTCAGGAACTTCTCCTGTCCGTTCGCCTTGTAGAAGGCCACGGCCTGGCTTACAAGGGCTTTGACGTCGTCGCGGGTCGGAGCGGGGTCGGCCGCGAAGGCCAGGGCAGCAGCCGAGGCAAGGAGCATGAAGACGATGAGCCTTTTCACATTCTCCTCCATAATATAAGTATTCTTCGCCGTCGGGCGAGGGACGGTTCGACTGCCGAGGCGTGCGAGACTCGAAACCCGCACCTTGCATGAGTGCGGGCGGTTTCAGAGACTCATATATCTATCTTTCATCATTGGACCAATTTTCCCTGGTGTCAATAACTTTAATTGTTTATTACATAAGTAATATTTGTTGTCCGCCAAGGATGGACCGCAGGAGCGGCGATCAATAATAAATTATTAGCCTGGTGTCA
Source organism: uncultured Treponemataceae bacterium (assembly GCA_964404145.1). Taxonomy (GTDB): domain Bacteria; phylum Spirochaetota; class Spirochaetia; order Treponematales; family Rectinemataceae; genus UBA1306. Next base: position 21,751 of record CAYOIX010000002.1, on the reverse strand, counting down.
TAGGGGACAAGGTTGGTTTTCGATAAGGGTCGTTGTAGCGCCTGGAAGCGCCCCAAAAAACGGTTTCCCCATACTCGAAAACAGTTCCAGAAATTATATTTTCTCTAAGGAGCGAGCATGGGCCAATTTGATCGCATTACCCAAAAACCTGATGTTATGGGCGGTAGGGCGTGTATCCGTGGAATGCGTGTCACGGTCGGCATGATCGTGAACCAAATTGGCGCGGAGCGCAGCTTCGAAGAGCTCCTCGTCGACTACCCCTACCTTGAGCGCGAGGACATTATGCAGGCTCTTCGCTATGCCGCATGGCGATCCGAAGAACGAGAGGTCCTCTTGGGCACCGCTTGAAGGTACTCATCGATATGAATCTCTCGCCGCGCTAGGTCGGCGTGCTAGTCGCCGCCGGCATCGAAGCGACACACTACTCTTGCACGAGGATGCAACTCGTGAAGGCCATCTTGTTCGGGCCGTAGTTGTAGGGCAGGCCGTTTTTCTCGCATACGTCGCTCACCCACAGGCCGTTGGCTTCCATCGACGAGAGGGCCCTGTCGGGGAAACGGCAGGGGGCATCGGGATAGCTGCACGACTCGCAGAGATTGCAGGCACCAGCGCCGAGGGCCAACATGCGAGGGTAAGCGGCGCCAAGAGCGGCGGCGAGGTTCTGAAAACGCATTTTGTGTTCTTCTTCGATCCGCTGCATGGCTTCGAAATCAAAAGAGTCTTCCAGATCTCCCACGCTTTGAACGATGATTCCCTCTTCGAAGCCTGCAGCCTTGGCGGCGCATTCCTCGAGGGTACCGCAGGCGGGCGGGCACATCCAATTCGTACCGAAGTTGGGACAACGGTCTTTATTGCACATCTCGCGAACTTCTGGCAAAAATCTCAGCGTCTTCACATCGAGCGCCGCCGTGTGGGTAAAGCCCGCATCCCTTGCCGCGCCGATAAGCGTACACATCGTGCCGTCATTCGTCGTCACAGAAGCCATTCCCTTTTCCCCGTGTCGGGGGTCGCGATATACCGTGCATATTTCGCCGAACTCGGCCGGGTATCAGCAGGATGGAGGAAGCAGAACGACATCGTTCTTCCGTTTCCATTCGCCGATATCCTGGTTGCCGAGACATTCTTCGGCTTTCTTGCAAGTGACCAGGCAGAGATTACCCAGTCGGGGATTGAAACTGACCTGGCCGCAGGAACAGACACGCTTGACGTCGTCTTTCCAAAATTCGATGGGTTTCCCGCAGGCGATGCAGGGACTCTCGAAGATATCCTCGATCTTCCAATACGCCGGATTCATTCCGGGGCAGATCGCAGCCATGAACTACCTCTCGTGGATTTAAGCCAAGGACTCCAAAATGACCTGCCAGGCTTGCCAGTCATGGGGATTCCGTCACTTTCACTATTAATTTTACAAGGTCCGGGGCTTATGTCAAGGCGGTTCGAGAGGCCAATTTTATACGGTATGAAGGCATTTTGCCGATTTAGTAGAGCTGATTCATCATAAGGGAATGTCGTGCCAGGAATGATTATGCGTTTCCAGCCATAGGCCGATAAAAAGACAAAGCCTCGCGAGCGCGAGGCTTTGTTTCTTGAGTCCTACTGTATCTTGCGATAAATCACGAATAACGCTTGGATGACCCAAGACGGAACTTCGACTCGAATCTACTTCTTCAGGGCAGTTAAGACGCTCGCGTCGATGCTTCCGATAATCGTAAATGCGAAGGCGTGAGATGTCCAATTATATTGCCACGCTGGACCGACGGAAATAATGTTGGACAGATCGATCAAGAGGGGACAACCCGTCGCCTGGGAAAAATTGGAGACTCCGCTGCTTGACGAATTCGTCGCTATCGAGGCGAACCCAGCCAGGGAAATACCTACATAAAAAGTCGGAGTGTTAATAGGGTCCGGATAAAACTTCACGCCCCATGCAAGCATCAATGGATTGGCGTCCAACTCTCCGGATGCCGGATTTATGCTGAATGAGTTCGCCAACGCGATATGCAATCCCGGAACCCCCAAATTAAGGTAATTATTGTAGAGTTCATACCAAGGTGAATACCGAAAATAGGCCAATCGATCTTTGAAGATGACATTTTCACTGCCGGATGTCTGGTATTCGACGGCGATAACGTCACCAGGAGACGCCTTGAGCATGTCGCGGAGGATGTTGACGCTTACGGTATATTTCGCGTCAACACCCGGAACCGTGTTTTTTTTGCCCAATAGTTGCAATGGAACATCGGGAGGAGAGCCGCCGGCATTGCCGCCCAATTTGAATATGACTACCTTGAAAGCCATATCGTAGATTTTGCTCCAAGGAATAAATACGTTGCCGTTCTCTGCCTTGAAGTCAAAAACTATCAATGAAGTAGGCGAACCAATAGGCAGACCGACCGAATACGGCTCCACCTGAAGATCATTTCCCTGAGCAGCTTGAATAGTGTAGGCATCCGGAATAGTTAGATCTCCGTCGTTGACGCTATATAATAAGGTAAAACCCATTTTCGCAACGCAAAAATGAGTTTTCTGAAGTGCCCTATAGATTGCGAAACGGTTCCGCCTAACCTCATGCCATGTCATGCCTTATCAACGGCCTTCGCCCAGATCGCGCCCGGAGGGGCCCTCGACGCGGGAAGCTCCGCCTACCTGCCCTACCCCGCCTACCAGCTCGACCTCGGCTACGAAAGCGCGGGGCTCAAGGCACTGCTCTACGTCCTCGCGATCAGCGAGCCGGGCACGATCTACCTGGCCAGCCTCTCGCGCAAGTCCGGCGGGTCCATACCAGGGCTTTCGCGCCACTATCACGTCGCGGTCCTCGCGCCCTACTTCGAGGAGTCGGGGGAGTTCAAGGTCGCGGCCTTCGAGAGCGACGTCGAGACCAGCGTCGAGGCCATCATGGCGAGGGTGCCGAAGGACTTCGTCCATCTCGTGGGGATCAAGGTCGGGCGCGACTACGACCCGCCGGCTTTGCCGGAGTATTATAGACGCTTTCCCATGCCTCTAGCTCCCTCAGATCGTCATCGAGGCCGATTTCGGAGAACAGGTCGCGTGACGCCTTCGCATAAGATTCCGCAGGCAACATCCCATGAATTGTACGCCTGCACTCGGGGCTGGAGAGCCGCTTGGCCACTTCGAACCCGATGCGGCCAAGCTCGGGCTTGAGATCGAGCTCCCTACCGATCCGGAGCCCTTCGTTCCAGAGCGCGAATGCCTTCCTTTGCCTACCGGTCAGCCATTCGAAGATCCCTGCGAGTCTCAGGGCCTCTGGATAGCGAAACGCGTACTTGGGCCCATACCTGCGTATGCCTTTTAGGATCGGACGAGTCTCTTTCAGCAGCTTCGAGCGTTCGTCCGCGCTCTGGGCGCGCACATAGCGGTAGATGTTGTACGAAAGCATGCTCATGAGAGGCGGCAGCGCCTGCAGCGGAAGCGGAATCCTGTCCTTGGCCATGAGCGTGGCCAACTCGTCGATGACCGGCTTTGCATCTCGTATGTCGCCTCGCGCCATGATGGCATCCGCCTTGTAGGCGAGGAAGATCTTTAGGACGGCCTCCTCCCCGATCCTGGTCGCCGCGGCGATGAGGGACTCCTCGTTCTCCAGCGTAGGCGAACCGATCCCCCTGACATGATCGCACAGCACGAGGTTTTCCAGGTATTTGGTCAAGGATCCTTCGTCTTCATATGCCTCGGCGATGACCCGCGTCTTGGCGGCGATAGTCCTAGCCTCAGCGAAGTCCCCTCCGCAAATCGCGCAAATCCCCCGGAATGTCAAATAGAGGCTGCATCGAGAGAAATCGCCTCGGCGTACGAATGCATCCACGAGCTCCTCGTCGTATCGACACTCCAACCTCCCCGACAGGAGGTTGAGGAAATTCTCGGCGTCCATGAAAACGGAGCGGTCGGAATCGGACTTCAAATTCGGGCCGACGAGATCTATGATCTTGTTCGCGAGCGGAAAGGACAGTCCCGTCACCGACAGCAACTGGCTGATAATACAGAGCAAGTCCGTTCCGGACGGAATGTTGAACGGGTCCCGTAAGAGCAGCCAACGCGCTGCGTTGAAGCCGCTCAGGAAAAAATCGGTTGAGTCGACGTTCGCGACGGCCCACTCCCGATCGTTCATAATCCCGATTATCTCGATTTCCCTCTCGGTCGATCTCTTTTTCGACCGCAAGGCGGGGAGATACAGGAACCTCAGGATCGCGAGAAAGCCGACAGCGGCCGCGACCGCCTTGGCTACTCGATTCCTCCGCCTGATGCCATAGTGGTCGAGCGCGGCATCGTAATGCTCGATCGCTTTTTGCATGAGGCCCTTGTTCTGGTATGCCTTCCCGATGATCCTCTCGAACTGGGCGAGCTTCTCGGGCGCGGCATCCTTCCCGTTCTTCCGCGTGTAGACGTCGAGCGCTTGCTGGAAGAAGACGAGGGCTTCGGAGGAGGCGGCCGAGTCCATCGCGGCCTTGCCCGCCATTTCGAGGAATTTCTCGGCCTTGTCGAACTCCTCCGCCTGCATGTAGTGGTAGGCCAGTACCCCGCAGAACTCGCCGATCCGCCCCGCGAACAGCTCCTCGATCGCTTCGGCTACGCTTAGGTGGATCTCCTTGCGATTCCTAAGAAGGATCGAGCGATAGATCGTCTCCTGGACCAGCACGTGCTTGAAGAGGAACTCGATCTCGTCCAGCCGTACCCGATGCCTGAGAATTTGCAGCTCCTCGAGATGCTCGATGCAGGTCCCGAGCTCGAACTCGTCGCTGCACACCCGCGCGAGTACGCGGAAGAAGAAGCTCCTCCCGATGACCGCGGCGATGCGCAGGAGCTGTCGCATCGCCTCGTCGAGCCTGTCGATTCGCGCCATGATCACCGCGTCGATGCTATTCGGTATCTCGATCGACTCGAGTTGCTGCGCGACCGAGGGTCCGCTCTTCTCCGGGTCCATCGTGCCCATGTCGATGAAGGAGCGAATGGTCTCCTCGATGAAGAAGGGGTTGCCCCCCGATTTCTCGACGATTTTCGCGATCACCTTTTGCGGCACCTCCGCTTCCCGCAAGAGATTGCGGGTGAGCTCGACGGAGCGCCTTTCCTCGAGCGGATGGAGCTCGATGTCGAGGAGCCTCCCATCCATGCTCTCGGCGAGGAAGGTCCTGAAACGCTCGGTCGTTTCGGCGTAGCCCGGGCGCCACGTGCAGAGGAACATGACGGGATGAGTCGAAGAGAGACCTATTATTCCCCTTAAAAACTCGAAGCTGCTATCATCGGCCCAATGCATGTCCTCGAGCACGAACAGGATAGGGCGAAACGAGCTCGCCCTCGCGATGATGTCCCTCGAGTGCTTGACTATGAGTTTCCCGATGGACTCCTCCTTGACCCCATCGAGGAAGCCCGCGTAACGCGCCGAGGGCCGATAACCCATGAGGGCGCCGACAAAGGGCACCGCCTCGTCGGCGTCCTCGGGATCGATGGCGTGGATGGCCGAATCGAGCTTTTCGAACGCGACCCCCTCCGGGTCGTCCTCCGTGATGCCGGACCAGGATTTCAGTATGTCGATGATCGGATGATAACAGAGGTTTCGGCCGACGCCGATCGCATGCCCTTCCAGGAACGTGAGCCCCTTCATGCAATCCTGCGCGCGCAGTTCGGCGGTCAGCCTGGACTTGCCGATACCGGCCTCGCCGACGATGGTGATAACCGAACCCGCGCCGCCTAGGAGCTCAGAAACCCGCGCCACGATCGTAGCGAGTTCGCGCTCCCTCCCCACGAGGGTGGATTGGATCATCCGGCTCGCAGACGTTCCGGCTTCGCACGCCATCGGCCCGACGACTTCGTAGGCCTGCACCAGATCTTCCTTCCCCTTGACGCCGATCGGCCGCATTTGCTTGAACCGAAAGGACTCGCGTGCGTAGCGCCAGGTCTGCGGGCCCACGAGGATACGCCCCGGGCCGGAGATGTCCTTGAGCCGCGACGCGAGGTTGACGGCGTCCCCCATGACGGTAAAATCGCGTTTCTCCTTCGACCCGAGCTCGCCGGACAGCACTTCACCCGTGTTCACTCCGATGTGCAGGCCAAGGGGCTTGGCCAGTTTATGGCGCTGGTTGAAGGTCTCGATCTCAGCGAGCATCTTGAGGCCGGCCGCAATGGCCTTCTGGGGGCCGTTCTCGAGAGCCCGAGGCGCCCCGAAAAGGGCCATCACGCAATCGCCGATGTACTTGTCGACGATCCCGCCGTAGTCGGATACCACCGCTCCGAGGACGGCGTAGCAGTCGCCCATTATCGTCGTGACCTCTTCGGGATCGAGCTTTTCGGACATCTCGGTGAAGCCCGAGATGTCGGCGAAGATGATGGTGGCTTGTCGCCTATCCGCTTCCGCTTTTTCCATATTGAGCCTCTGACGGTACATTCCCGTCTGAATCGACGTTTCCCAGATGACCTCAAAGCCATTTCGGTTTCCGATCTGAATCGAGATTTCCGAGGTGGACTTCGAAATCGAACTGAATCTCGTATCCTACCCTTTTCCATAATCATAGTAGCGCCTCCATTCTTCCCGTCAAGGGCATGAGCACGAGGCGGAACTGGCCGTAAAACTCTGGAATCCATCGAAATGCAGCCATTCTGACGACCCGAAGCCGAAAGTCCGACAGGTATCCCTTCGTTCATGATTTCCCGACCAGTCTTCCTACGCCGTATTCGAAACCATCCCGCCAATCTGTCGGATCCTGACGATGATGGCCGAGAAGAGTTCTCGCGGCATGGCAACCTCGGCCATCTGAAAAATCGTGTACCGCGCATGGTGCACCACCTTCGCTCCGATCTTGATGAGCTGCTCCCGGAGCGTCGTCATTGACCAGTGCCGTATCGGTTCGGGCAGTGCCAACTGGCGAAGGAAGTTCCCGAAGTTGTAGGCCAGGGCGAAGAGCCGGAGCCGCACCGCATTGTCGGCGAAGTCGTGGCAGGAAAGTCGCGTCCACTTCACGGCGTTTTTGCCTTGCTTGATCCACTGCTCCGCCGTCCCGCGCTGGTTGTAGAAATGGACGACATTCTTTGCCCGCATGCCGAGGTTCGTGACGATGAACCCGATACGGGGGAAAAGCTCGCCTCGGTGCCATTCGATTATCGCGATCACTCGTCGCGCATGGTTCCATCCCGCGGCCCGGTACCTGAAATAGTGGTATCGGATTATCGGCGCCTTCGTAGGCCGACCCACCGGGCGGGTCATGAGCGATTCAATCTCCCGCCACAGGATATCATTCACGGTCACGAGCCGTTCAAGTATCTTGCGTATCTCTTCGAGAATTTACCTCTCTGCGCAACTGCTAAGGAACGGGAAGCGCTGCTACCGTATCGGCTCTCGACTTCGGACTACACGGAGAAATAAGCGCTTACCCGAAGGCAGTCATGTCTGCGTGAGGCATCGATAGCAGCCTTTGAGTAGGTGCGAACTGCCAGAAAAGCTCTGTTACAATTTCAGGAGAACCAAGCCAAGTGCACACTGAACGATGCCTCGCAGCTCGCTGCAAGGTATCGTCCGCTCGGTAAGGAAATTTATCGCATGAGGGACTCATACCCCGTCCCTGGAAGCTAAGTACGCAGCGAGATGCGGGGTATGAGTCCCTCCTCCGAATCAAACGTGTTTTGCACTTGGCGCAGCCTGCCTTTAATTAATTTTTGTATAAACAATCCCGCCTGAACTCAAAGTTGAACCGGAAAGAGTTGCCGTTGTGCTCGAGCCACTATTTGAGTCGGTTAGCGTATAGGTCGACCCACTCCCCGTCCAAGTTCCCGATGAACTCCCGGTAGTCCCTGCAACCGAAGAACTTACGGTATCTGTGTAAGTTCCATTTGATGCAATTACAATGATAGTCGTCACGGTTACATTGACACCAACTACAGTCTGCGAAACTGAATGTTCCCACGTTCCTTCTATTGTAGTGTTGGAGGAACTTGGATTAGTACAACATATCCCGACGAAACAGAGCAGTACTACGCCGATAAATCCCAAAATTTGCCCTACGATCCTGTGCTTGCTCATAGACCCTCCCGTTTAATATTTTTATGCAGCATAAATTAGGCCTTTGCAATAGGCAAGCATAAAATCCAGCACCGAATTGCGCTTGAGAATCCTGAAAAAGAATGTCAACATTACTACCTTGTAGAACCTATTTTAAAATTCAGAATTGAATCCACAAAATATGATACGTGGCGTACTGAACCCATTCTATATCAATTTGTATTGCAGCAAAATTCCCCTGGCTGCGAGATGCTATTCCTCCGCTCTTCCGGACGATGTAGAATCGAGCTTGGGAAGGACGGGGATGAGCATGAGCAAGGTCGTGGACAAGGCGATTTTCGGGGGAGGGCATACATGCCCGTGGTGGATATGCTTCACCTTCGATAATCCGATAAGGACCTGGATTCAGGACCCGGAGAAACTGATAGCCGGTTTCGTGAAGCCAGGGGATGCGGTGTTGGATATCGGCCCGGGGCAGGGATACTTCACCTTGCCTATGGCGAAGAGGACAGCGGAAAACGGGAAAGTCGTCGCGCTGGACATACAAGCGAAAATGCTAGAATTGCTGAAGAAAAGGGCGCTCGAGGCAAAATGCACCAACATCGCGACTCAGCTATACGACGGCACGCATTTTGGTCTCGAGGAAAAATTCGCTTTCATCCTGATGTTCTGGATGTTCCACGAGGTGAGGAACAAAGACGGTTTCTTGAAGGAACTGAAGGCCGTGAGCACGAGCAAAACCAGAATACTTCTCGTCGAGCCCATCGTCCATGTTGCAAAAAAGGATTTCGAGGCTACAGTGGACCTGTTTATGCGAAACGGATTCGAGACGAGAACAACGGGAAGGGTTCGATTGAGCCGAGCCATCGAGTTCGCAATCGCTCAAGGCTCCTGAATCTTCGCCCTCGGGGCACGCGATCCTGGACATTCGGCGAAGCAGGGCATTAGTGTCTTGACGCACTGCACTGACGCGGTAAAAATGGGGCCGGGTCGTGATGCGACCGCTGATGATGGGGAAACCCGGATCCATGGGGGACGATGACATGAAAAAATCTGGCTCGGTATCGGCGGCCTTCGCGTTCTTCTTCCTGGTCTCGTTCCACGCCTTTGCCATCGACATTTTCGGCGCGGCCCGAAGTGGCGATACAGCCGCTACCGCCGCCTACATCAAGAACGGCGGCGACGTCGACGCGAAGGACGACAGCGGGATCCCCATACTTCTGTTCGCGGCGCAAGAAGGGAAGACGGAGGTGGGGAGGCTTTTGATTCAAGCCAAGGCCGACGTCGATATCGCGAATAAACAGGGCCAGACGGCCTTGATCACCTCGATCTTCCAGGGCCATTTGGATTTCGCGCGTCTTCTGATCGCTTCGAAGGCCAGGGTGAACGCGAGTAACCAGGATGGATGGACGGCCCTGATGTTCGCGGCGCAGGCGGGCGCTCCGGAGGCGGTACAGCTCCTCATCGACGCAAAAGCCGACGTCAACGCGAAAAACAAGACCGGAGGGACCTCGATACAGACGAAGTCGGTGCAGGGCGGCGTCGTGCTGGCTCCTGCGCTCGCCATAGGATTCGAGGAAGGGGGCATTCCGGTATATTGCGACGGCTCGACGGCCTTGATGATAGCGGCCCAGGACGGCCGACAGGACGTGGTTCGGCTTCTGATGAAAGCCGGCGCCGATCCGGCGGCCACGGGGGTCAATGGCGATACCGCGCTCATGGCCGCGGCCCGCCAGGGGCAATCCGAAGGGGTGAAGCTGTTGATCGGGCTCAAGGTCGACGTCGACGCGAAAGACAAGGACGCGTGGTCGGCGCTCATGTACGCTGCGCGCGACGACAAGGCCGAGGTGGCCGAGCTTCTCATCGGCGCGAAGGCCGATGTCAATGCGCAAGGTAGCGACGGCTGGACGCCGCTCATGCTCGCCGCCAATAACGACAACGCCGACATCGTCGATCTCCTCGTCAAGGCCAAGGCCGAGCTCGACAAGACGGATGGGAACGACGGTTCGGCCCTGGTGCTCGCCGCCGCTCAGCATCATTCGGACATCGTCGACACGCTGAAGAGGGCGGGCGCGGTAATCGATCTCCATGTGGCCGCCGGCATCGGCGATTCGGACTATATAGCTTCCTACCTGAAGCGCGGCGGCGACATAAACGCGGTCAGCAAGGACAAGAATACTGCCTTGATGGACGCCGCGCTCTTCGGGCAGGTCGACATCGTTAAGCTATTGATCGAGGCAAAGGCCGATATCGCCGCCACGGACGGCAATGGAGAGACCGCTCTCTCCTTCGCCGCATTGAAGGGGCAGGCTGAGGTCGCGCAGGCGCTCATCGATGCCGGGGCTTCCGTCAATATAAAGGATCACCAAGGCTTCGGCGCTCTCATGCTGGCGGCCAGGGAGGGCAAGTCCGAGGTCGCGCGGATCCTTCTCGGGGCTAGGGCAGACATGAACGCGCAGACCACGGATGGCTGGACGCCGCTGATGCTGGCCGCATACAACGATCAAATCGAGGTCGCGAAGCTCCTGATCGGGGCCAAGGCGAAGAGGATGGTCAAGAACAAGGACGGGGACACGGCCCTATCGCTGGCGAAGCGCCAGGAGAATGACGACATCGTGGAGGTCTTGATGCCGACGGGGGAGGAATGAAGCTGGAATGGATAGTCCACGAAGGCAAAAGTATTCTCTACGCGGATTTCCGGGGAGCGGAAAACAAAGAAGCGTATGTATCATTCATACATCAGGCTCTCAAAATGATTAAGGAGCGCGGGGGGAATTACCTGGCTTTGTACAATGTACGGGGGGTCGTGCTCCCGCCGGGCATACTGGAGACGATAACCGCGTTTACGAAGGCCAATAACATCAGCCCTTCCAAAGGGGCCTTCCTCGGGATGAGCAGTAGCGCCGAGTTGCTTCTCAAAAAGATCAATGGCTTCCTATCCGCCGAACCCTTATGGAAATTGTTCACGTCGGAGAAGGAAGCGCGAGAATGGCTCGTCGAGTAGGGCCATAAGGGAGCGCCTGTTTGGGATGGGTGTCCGTCGGTATGGCGACTCTCCCCGTTTTCACCCTGAAATTCGTTTAATTCTATCCATGATAGGCATATAAGGGTCTTTTTGAAATACTATGAAATCGCAGGTCCAAGCCAGATTTCTTAGGAATATTGTACTACTCTTTTGGCCAGGGGCCTAAGCTATGGAGTCGGAAAAATCTGAAGGACTCTCGGAGGACCTGGAATGCATCGTCGAGGATGAAAACGGGGAGTTCGAAAGTTTTTTCATAAACGCCGGGCTGAACGCTTCGGGTGAACAATTCGCCTGTTTAGAGCAGATAGATGACGACGACTTCAATAATCTACTAAAATAGGTCTCGCTCGAAACCTTCGCGCTCTAGGATTATCACGCAGGTGCTTGGTTTGTCCGGATGCGCCTACCCTACAGTAGTATAGCTCGCGAGCCACGGTGGCGAAGATGGGTCGAAGGTCTTTCTATCTTACGGAAGGTCGCTCTTCTCTCTTTTCTGCTTCTCCGCGCATATATGCGGCGCCCGGTGATATTACGGGAGCAGTCAATTTAAACCGTACATCCGCGGCGACAGTAGGAAAATTCTCGGACGTTGAAGGCCCGATTGCAATATAGTATCCAGCATATCCTGAATTGAAAGAGGAATCGCTGCAGGTCAAAACCGGAACCGTCATATTATTTATATAAAAGGCGAACGTGCCTGCAGCAGTTTGATTTACGCTAATTGTATTTTGAATACCATATCCCTGATTTATATTCGATGAAGATGCCCAGTCCGACAGAATCGTATAGGTACCGGCAACTTTCTTATCGAATTGAAATCCTCCGTTCTCAGAGATAAGAAATCGATAATAATTATTGGTATCCTGATAGCAAAAAATGATTCCATATCCATAATTTGCGGATCCGCTCATTTTCTCGACAATAGCAGTCACTGTCCCGCCTGGATATGACGCAGGGATGCCCTGGGATGAGGTACTTACCGAGATATAATAACCATATCCATATTCTGCCGTGTCGTTAGTCCTGTATTGGATAAAGCCGTTACCATCTACCTGCCATGCGATTGTTTCCGTCGCTGGAGTGTTGTTTGAAGTCGAAGAGCACGAAGCAAGCAATACTATTGCGACAAGAATAATTCCACTAAGGCGGAAGATATTTTGCATTTCATTACCTCATCTAATGTATTTTTACCGACAGTCACCTGGTAGATGGCAGCACAAATAATGACCTGAGCTCCTTATTATGGTCCCATATTACATCATCTCTTCTTCGAGTCAAGGTAATTCACCATTAAAATTGAGATTGCAGATGGTGAGTACCCCTGCGGAAACCGAAACTGGATGACGATTTGAGGAATTCTGCCTTGACATACATGTATAACGATGTAAGACTAGGCGGGCATTGTTGGGCCCAATGCAAATGACAAAATTGGCTGACTTTCTGGACAATCTCGTAGTAAAACGTTTTAAAATCGGGTAGGGGGAATCTTGTGAAAAAATTTTATCTTCTTTTTATCGCTGTTTTAATTATGATGAGCAGTTGTGCCACCATTTTTAAAGGCACGAGTTCGAACCTCAAGGTCAGCGCGAATCAACCGAAAGCGATGGTTTCAATCAAGAATCAAAATGGTATAGTGGTTTATGATGGCGAGGCTCCGGCTCTCGTCAAGCTTTCCAAGAACAGTGAGTATACAGTCGCAATCTCGCTTGATGGGTATAAGACCCAGACTATAGGTATCACCAGAAGCGTTACCGGTTGGTTCTGGGGTAACCTTTGCCTTGGCGGCGTCGTTGGCATGGTGATCGATTATGCGACGGGTGGCATGTGGGATTTGAATCCTTCCCATATAGATGTAAAGCTCGCCGTTGTCATGACCAACAGCATCAGTGGACCCGGCATGGCATTCTACACCCGAGACGATGACGGTCAGCTTCGGTATATCGTCATTCCTCTGATCAAAGCCAAAGCCTAAGTTTAATGAATCGATGCAAGGGAGGCTTCGGCCTCCTTTTTTGCTTTTTTCTCGGTTGTTCGGTTTTTGCAGAAGAGCCCTTCGAGCCATCGGGTTCTTTGCCCGTTATGGTCGCGCAACCGCCGGCCCGGCGTTCATTCTTGGGCAAAGCACTGGATTTTTACCATACCAAGCTTGAATACAACACAATTCGTCGTTGCCCCTTCCTGATCACTTGTTCCAATTTCGCGTATATGCAGATTGAAAAACGCGGCTTGCTTTTGGGAACGTTATATTTCATCGACCGGCATTATTACAGGGAGAACTTCGATGCCTTCGCAATCTATCCTATGAAGCAAAACTCGGAAGGGATATACAAGCTAGATGATAACTTCTATGTGGAAAACTAATGCCCTAATCGTCATTTGCCTCTCTGTTGGCCTCGGTGCAGCTTCGCAAGATCGCTGGGGCTTCGCTTCTTCGCTCGTGAAAGATACGGATTATTTTCGCGCAGTGACCGTGTTCAAGGAACTGGAATATTTCGCCAAAAACGACCAAGAAAGGGATCGGGCGAGAATCGGACAGGGCCTGGCCTATATTCTAATGGGGAAATCCGAACTTGCCTTGGCTCCGCTATCGGCGACTGCTGAGAAAGAAGAAGCAGGCCGTTTCCTCATGGGACTTTGCTATATTGCCGAACGGAATTTCTCTCAAGGTGAGGCGGTCTGGGGGCATACGGAGTTTTCCAATCCTGAATTCGAAATGGGTGCTAGGATTTTTAGGGCTTTGTATATGCTGTCCTTGGACCGAACTGTCTCCGCTCGGGAGTATTTAGCCAGCGTATCTTCAGGAACATCATGGGACCCTCTCTGCCTGCGAGCGAAGTTGAGCGCGGATTCGCTGGACGTTCGGCCGCGTTACAACGCGCTGATTTCAGGTAGCGCCAGCTTTTTGCTTCCGGGTCTTGGGCAGTGTCTGAACGGCCACTGGGTAGACGGGTTGCAGGCCGCGGTTTTCGTTGGCGCCTTTGGCTTTCTTACGTATGGTACGTACCTGTACGATTCCAAGTATTCCAAAGACTATGTATACACTGGCATAGCCGCGTCGATTACCGTCACATTCCACTTATCCAATGTTATTGGCGCTGCGAAAACCGCCGCCTATGCAAATCAGGCAGCCAAAGATCGAATTCTATCCAATCTCGAAAAGGATATTTGGGAACATCTCACTTCGGTGATTCTGACTTAGACAATTTCTTCGAGTGAGGGGCATTAAACGAATTGAGTGATGAAGAAGGGTGGTGGCAGGGCCAGAATCCTAGCCGATTTCGGCTTGACCGTGTCCAGAACCCGGCGCTCAAGTTCAAAAACCATTGGGCAATTACCATGACCCTGCGATAAAATTATCGTGACCCCCCGTACATCGTGTACGTTGGAAATGCATTCGTAAAGTTCACTCGCCATAAGTCAAGCCAGTTTTCATGTTTTGCAGGGCGATATGCAGAGATGTTTTAAGAATTACTGAGGAACTTTTTTGCTTCATCAATATCAATTCTGGCATTGTATCCATCATCATTTCCGGCAGATTTTTTTGGTTTACGCATGAATATATTATAAATCTTCTAGCTTTTTACGTAAAGTAGGTTCGAATTTGTATCGTTTTTCGCCGGCCTTACTATTATTCACAACGTTTTTGATTTTTTGATTGTTTTTGTTTTTACGTTAGCCATTAGTTATTGTATTTTCAATTAAGTTTTCGATATTTCAGATTGGTGTACACTACCTCGCCGGCCGATCCATTGTACTTAAATAGGCCGAATTTTCCATTCTCCTTCGCGTTTCCGGGTATCTTAGTCTCGGAGAAGAGTTCTCCATTAAAGTATATTTCAAGAAGAGTTCCCTTCTTTCGAATATCGACCGAATTCTGCTGGGTAAAATTTCTCAAAGGATAGTTAGTATTCGCGAGATACTCGGTGCCATCGTAGACAGTGTTCAATCGAACCGCTTGGAACCCATTCTTGAAATTCACAATGACACAGCCTTTATCAAAACCCATCCCATTCCCGTTGAGGATGACTATCGCTTCGCCCGTTTCTTGAGCGCATATGAAGTTGAAAGCTATTTCGTAATCCCCCACGAGTTCCATATTCGACCACGCGTAGGAATCTATACCCTCTTTGGCAGAGGAGAGGGCGTTGTTGCTGCTGGTCCACTGTCCAGGGACATAGTAGAAATCGCGGAGATCGGCCCAGTTTGCGCTTCTCCCCATGTCGGACGATGAGGAAGATGCTCGGTCTATCTTCAGTGGTGTGTCTTTCCAATTAAACGAAGCTGTGTAGAGCTGCCCCTTTTTGACAGAGACGTTTTTTGTTTCTTTAACGCCGTTCGTGTAGCGAAGTTCAAGTGCATGGTTCCCCGCCTCTACATTGTCGAGCTTCGCCTCCGCTCCTGCGGAGAAATCGCCTACGGCTATCCCATCGATATATAAACTTCCGGCGGTCAGAGTCCGAATCAAAAGACTTCCGTAGTTACGAGATACCGTTATCGATTGAGTGGCAGAGACAGGGCTTCCGGTTGTTGTATTGGTAACGGATTTTGGGTTCAACGAGACGGCAAGATCAAGACTCGTATACTGGAAAGGCGTCTGCCTTCCTCCCGTAAGACTCTTTACTTCCGCGGTCACCGCCTTAATCGTCGTAGTGATGTCGCCGGGATCGGCCAAGTGGTCAAGGAGTGCCTTCGCGAAAGGACTGTTCCGGCCCGCTCCGTCCTCCGCCGTCTCGTTTGCCGCTGTCGAGAACAGGACGATGCTCTCGGGTGGGGCGGAGGCGACGACGGCGAGACCGCGCTCTACGCTTCTCGCCTTGGCGGGAAGCGGGTTATTCCGGCATGCGTCAAGGACGACGATGTTGACTAGGTTGCCTGCGTCCTCGATGTTCCCCAAGACCCGCTGGAGGCTGACAGCCTCGTCATCGAGATCCGCTTCGGTACCGATGTCAGCTCCGACCGGGATGAGGTAGTTCACTCCCTTAGACTGGACGCCGTGCCCAGCGTAGTAGAAGAAGCCCTCGCTTTGACGGTCTTGGGATAAGACTTCTCGGAAAGTGGAGATCGCCTTATCGATTTGCTTTCTGCTCGCATTGTAGATGGAGGTTACGTCGAAGCCTAGGCTTTTGAGCGAGGCCGCCACATCCGTTGCATCGTTCACGGGGTTCTTGAGCTGGGGCATATCGCTATAATCGCCGTTGCCAATTATGAGGGCAACCTTTTTACCCACGGTCTGCGCTGCGATGGGGGACACTGTGAATAAAAGGAAAGCGACTAGAGGTATAACAAGGGTCTTGCTAAGTGGATAGTGAAAGAAGCGCATAGGAACCTCCGAAAATTCAGGCCGAGATTTCCCAATGCTTTACGATTCTTGTCAGTCAGGGATGCCCTCGTGTTCTATGCTGATTCTACTACACTCACAACCTTCGTCAAGACTGGGGAGAGGTGCTGCCGTATCACTCGCGAGACTGGGGGGAAGGCAATAATACTGCTTCCAGGCTTCCAACCACGTAGCGGCTCAGGAATCCCAGCTAGAGATAAAATAAAGAGTCGACGAGCGGTTGCCACGCTTCGCCGGCCTTTGACATGAGGATACCTTCAAGCGCCTCGTGCTCCGCTGGGGCATCCCTCAGAAGGTGTATCTGGACAATGGATCGGTCTACATCGCCAAGCAGTTTGCCTGGATACTTTCCCAGCTGAGGACGGTCAAACTCCACCATAAACCCTATCAAGCCTACTGCAAGGGCAAGGTCGAAGCCGTCAACAAGATCATCAAAAACGACTTCCAAGGCGAAGCCCAGCGCGCCGGCTTCCAGACCCTCGAAGAGCTCAACTCGGCCTTCGTGGCCTGGGTAGACCTCGAGTACAATGTCCGCGTCCATTCCCAGACCGGACAGGCTCCCGACAGGCGCTTCGCCGACGCAGTCCATAAGGACATCCGCCGTGTCGCAGACATCGCCTGGTTCGAAGCCCTTTTCCTTTTGCGTGTCAGCCGCACCGTCACCAAGTACGGTAAGATCAAGCTTGAATCAAATGAGTACCCCGTTACAAGCGCGCCCCACGGATCCGTCGTCGAAGCCCGCTACGATCCCTTCGACCTCGGGAAAGTATTCGTTTTCAAGAACGGCGCGTGCATCGAGACAACCAGCGTCTCGAAACTCATTAACAGGATAGCCACCCTTCCCGAGGAGTCGAGGGATCCCGGCCACAAAGTCAGCTCGCATGCGCAGGCCTATTTCCAGGCCCTTCGCGAGCAGCACCTGAAGGTGCTCACCGACAATCCCTCGCCAGTTTCCTACTCAAAGCTCGCTCCCAAGGATGCCCCATGACCACCACCAGCGCTCATCCCGTCATGAACTTCTACGGCTTTGTCCGTATGCCCTTCGACAAGGATTTCGAGACCCAGGAGGCGTTCGCCTCTCCTTCGCTCGCTAACGCGGTCGCCATGCTCGCCCTCGGTGTCGAGTCGGAGGATATCCTCCTCGTCTCGGGGCCCATAGGTTCGGGCAAATCAGTCGCGCTACGGTCCTTTATCGCCGCTCTCGACCCCAATCGCTTTTCCCCGATCTACCTGCGCGGCCTCGGCCTTTCCGCCTCCGACCTCGTTAAATCGGTCCTTCTCTCCCTCCTCGTCGAACCTCCCTTCAACTATGCAAAGGCTCGTGCTCTGTACTTCAAGTCCGTCGCTGAGCAGCCCCGTAAACCCGTCGTCGTTATCGATGACGCACAGGACATGAAGGAGTCGGCTCTCTTGTCCGTCAAAAACCTCGTCAACTTCAACTCGGATTCGAAATCGAAGGTCACCTTCGTCCTCTGCGGTCAGCCCGAACTCAAAGAGACCCTGCGGTATTCCCGTCTTGCGTCAGTCCATCAGAGAATCCGCCACTGGGTCGAGTTCTCGGGGCTGTCGCTCAAGGATACCTGCGAGTACATCGACCATGCTGTTGCTCGCGCAGGAAGGCCATCGCCAATCTTTTCCGATAACGCCAAGGCGGAAATCCACAAGCGATCGCTCGGCATTCCGCGCCGGATCAACCGCGTTTGTCTTCGCACGCTTTTCGAGGGCGCGGCCCAGGCACGGACTATCATCGACGATGCTGACGTCCTTTCCGACGAAGCGTAATCCGGTATTCAGGCTAGGCGACATGCCGGGCAGCGACGTCCGGCATTACTGCCTGGCAAGAGCTGGAAAAAATACCTGGCATGAAGAGGAAACATGGACGGTCAAGGGGTGGAAGGCGAAGCGGGCGAGGAACACCAAGGATGGCGAGGGAGAGATTACACTATATAATTCTACCTTCATATGACACATTCACATGAGTGCCATCGTGTAATTGCACATCCCAATGATTTTTTCTTTCTTTGTCCGGAACCCATTCATTTTTTACTTTATCTATATAGCCGTTTTGTTTTCCCTTTTTTATTGTGCCTACTTTCATCCAATTATCTGGAGGAATGAATGGATATTCTCCTGCAACAGGTAAATTTGGATCATATCTATTTAGCCAGGGATACAGTAGATAGATAACCTTAAAATCTGATTTTAATCGAACTATGCTAACACAAGAATCGTCAGAACATGAATCATTTGTGATTACCAAATAATTACTATCAACATCAATTACAAGATCAATATTATTCAGAAGATAACCCCATTTTTTCATTTCTATTAGCAATATACTACCATTTTCCAAGCATTTTTTTGGATTATCACTCTCTCCATTTACCCTTAGCATCATTCTTTCAAAAAATGGAAATATCGTCTGTTTCCAATCAAGAATATAACTCTTCCATACTTGGTCTGACATTTTATCCCATGGTGCATTTGCTTTATATCTCTCTATTGTTTCTTCAATGGCCCTTATTGCAATTTTCGCAGAACTACATTTCTTAATTATCTCTAGCACTTTCTTAATATAGGTACTTTCAAATTCCTCAGGTGATGCACAACAACAGTTTTCAAAAAATGACGGACATGCGAAAACTGTACTATTCATTTATTTATCCTTGCATTTATTATTGCTTCCGCGATTTGTTGAGATTCATCAATAAAGCCTTCAGGCCATTCAGGTGGTAATCCGTTTTCATTAAATTGGAATTGCCGGACTGAAGTTTCACTATTTGAATTTTGCTCAACAAAAATAATATTTACCATATTTTTTAATTCTGGACTTTGAACAATCCTTAGTCGTAATTTATTTATCAAATCAGCGCTATGCGTTTCTACGATACTTCTTTTATTGTCTTTTGCAAATTTTATTAGTAAGTCGGCTATATTCCCGGCACTTGAAGGATGCAAATGAATTTCAGGTTGTTCATATATAGTAAGAGAATTTTTTTTTGCTATTAAACCCCTAATAATTATTGGTATTATTTGCGAATATCCAAATCCAATATCTGAAATAGGAACTTCTTTTGTTGAATCACCCTTCAATTTGGCAGTTAATTGATATAAAATTCTGTTTGTTCTCTTTACTGCGATTTCTTGATCCAGACCAATGAGTTGTAAACATTCATTAACGCCAGACAACAAAGATACATTTTGTCCTCCCGATGGAATTTTTCTATCCTTATTAAGCCATAAATACTGAGCAGCATTAGAACCATCAATTGCAATATCATTTTCCTGAACCGAGAATTGCAGATATGCTCTCTGAGGTATTGCTCTTAGTGGACTCAAATATTTTATATTATATATATCGTTATACAAATTTTGACAGATTTTCATTAATTCTGTTGAGATTCCTAGGTTTATTTTTTCAAGTTCATTAGTATTTTTTTTATATCCTGTTAACTCATTTGGCAAGTAATGAAACAATCGCAGAACACCATATTCAATTTTCTCAGCATCTTCTTTGCTTCTTACAACATCTGGCAGCATTTTCTTTTTTATCTTCAATTGTTCCTTTTCCAAATGGATATTCTCTTCATTTCCACTACTTATTTTCCATTTTATTTCAGAAATATATGGTCCCATTTTTGATTTTTTAACTGTTGATGATTGCCTAACTACAAAACCATAATATCCAATTATTTTATCATCTTGCATTAATTCAAATCTATATTCAATTTTAGCAGTATTGGGTTGAGGTAGCTTAAAAGATATATCAGAAAGATGCGAATAATGAAGATAATCACCTTCCAAAGCTATTTCCGCTTCATTGATACTAGGTTTATCTAGAGTTTGCTTTAGTAGAAGAAGACTTTGAATAATGGACGATTTCCCACATGAGTTCTTTCCACAAATAATAGTGATAGGTTTAATTTCGATATCTTCAGCACTTGATATTGCCTTGAACTTATAAAGCGACATCTTGCTAATCATTATTTGTCTCCCAAAATGCATATATTTTTTGCGCCATGGATGGCGCAAAATCTAATAAATAGATGCAAGAAAAAAATCGCACATAACGGTCGGCACCTATGACGTTTTGATGAGCATAGGCGAGCCAAAGCAGGCTGAAGCGGGATGAGCGAATGCGAGCTGAGCGAAGCCCGACGAGCCACAGGATACATAGCGAGTAGCATGGGTGGGATTGTTAGGTGCGGTACTAAGCGCGCTTCTTAAATTTAGGAGCGCCTAACGCTCGGAGGGTGAGTCGCAGACATGAAAATAATAAATTAAAACAATCCTTCTAACTCAAATATTCTTGATGCTTTAATTATTATTCCTAAATTAATAGGAATATTTGATAGTGCTATTGGTTTATTTACTACGGGAACATCAACAATTTGAATATTACCTTCGACAGTCTGTTGTGGACCTGCATATAATGTTCCTAATAAATATAACCATGTTGTTCCCATATATGTGTTTCCTTTCTTATCTCTATAGCCACCTTCATTGAGTAAAAAAACAGGGGATCCACTAGATCCAGGGAAACATGCAGCATCTATTAAAAATTCTTTTCTCCCATTGTAATCAACTGCTCGATGAGTAGCAGTTATTCCTTTACGAAATATTGGTTTATTATTTAGTTGATCCCAGATACCATTTGGATATCCGACCATTACAATTTCTTCCATTGCAGATAACTCCTTTAATTGTTCTTCCTTTGGTATTAGTGATGTTTCCAGTCCTATGTAGAACGGCTTTAAAGATACTTCCTCGGCTTTACTTATGAATGGTTGAAAAGGCATGGCACATAGATCAACATCTTTATCTGGATGTTTACGCCAAAAGGCTTCAAAATTATCAATTGAAATATCGAAATGTTCATTATCTATTGGTTCACCATTATCATTTGCTTTTGTAAATGTAAGTTTCCCATTTATTGAGTCATCTATGACATGCTTATTAGTAATAATGACTGGTATAAATCGATTATTTACTTTATCATCTTTAAAACGAAAGTAATAACCAGTACCCGTGGCAGAGCTTCCATCATTATATTTACATTCTATTCGCATTGTTGAATACGATAATTGTTCAGTAATTGATAATTCCATTATTCTCTCCCATATTGAAATAGTAAATTCATTAAGTTGCCCGCGCCCGACGACTGAAGGCCCGGGCGAGTCCTTGTTTTAGCAGAAGCGCAAAATTAGTATTGCATATAACGGTCCCTACCTGCGAGGTTTGGGCGAGCATAGGCGTGCCCAAATCTGGCCGAAGCGGAGCGAGCGCATACGAGCGGAACGAGGCCCGAGCCCCACAGGATTCCAAGGGGCCAAGCGCGGGTCGAGTAGACCGGGGGAGTTTCACCCCCAGTCTCTCTCGGAACCGT
>CAYOIX010000001.1:151352-289123 GCA_964404145.1 uncultured Treponemataceae bacterium | reverse complement strand
AGCTTGACCTCTCCTTCGGCTTCGGGGCATAGTTGCGGCGCCGCGCCCCTGAAGCGCGGTCAAGGAGCGCGAAATGAGCTACGATCCCCCCTCCGCCCCGGTTTCCGAGACGAGCGATTTCATCCGCGACGCCGTTGCCGCGGATCTCGCGAGCGGCCGCGCGAAATACGTGATGACGCGATATCCGCCCGAGCCCAATGGTTGGCTCCATATCGGCCATGCAAAGGCCCTGAGCATCGATTTCGGCGTCGCCGACCGCTTCGGCGGGAAATGCAACCTCCGCTTCGACGACACCAACCCCGAGAAGGAGGACATGTCCTATGTCGAGGCGATCAAGAAGGATATAGCCTGGCTCGGTTACGACTGGGAGGACCGGGAATACTACGCATCGGACTACTACGAAAGGCTGTTCGACCTGGCCGTCAAGATAGTCGAGAAGGGACACGCCTACGTCGACGATCTGAACGACGAGGAGATACGCGAGTACAGAGGCACCAACGTACCCGACAAGAACAACATCACCCTGACTCCGCCGGGCAGGAACAGTCCGTGGCGCGACCGCGGCGTCGCGGAGAACCTCGATCTGCTGCTCAGGATGCGAGCCGGGGAATTCGCCGACGGCTCCAAGACGCTCCGCGCCAAGATCGACATGGCCCATCCCAATCTTCTCATGCGCGATCCCGTCATGTACCGCATCCGCCGCGAGCCGCACTACCGCACGGGGACCACGTGGTGCATCTACCCGATGTACGATTTCCAGCATCCTCTGTCGGACGCGATCGAGGGTGTGACCCACTCGCTGTGCTCGCTCGAGTACGAGATACACAGGCCCCTCTACGATTGGTTCATCCGCGAGGCCGAGGTATTCCCGTCGAGGCAGATCGAATTCGCCCGGCTCAATATCTCTCACTTCGTCCTGTCCAAGCGCTGGCTCCTCCGGCTCGTGCTCGAAGGCCACGTCTCCGGCTGGGACGACCCGCGCATGCCCACCCTTTCGGGGCTCAGGCGGCGGGGATACACGGCCGCCTCGATCCGCGACTTCATGTCCCGCATCGGCGTCGCCAAGACCGACTCTCTCGTCGACGTCCAGCTCCTGGAGCACTGCATCCGCGAGGAGCTCAACAAGACCGCGGACAGGGCCATGGCCGTGCTCAGACCGCTCAGGCTGGTCGTGGAGAACTGGCCCGCGGACCGGGTAGAGGAGCTCGAGGCCGTGAACAATCCCGAGGATCCGGGCAGGGGCACGAGGAGCATCCCGTTCTCGAGAGTCCTATATATCGAGCGGGACGATTTCTCGGAGAATCCGCCTTCCAAGTACTTCCGCCTCTTTCCCGGCAACATGGTGCGACTCCGCTACGGCTACATCGTCACTTGCACCGGCTTCACGAAGGATCCCGTCACCGGCGAGGTCGCCGAAGTGCGCTGCAGCTACGATCCGGCGACCAGGGGCGGCGACGCTCCCGACAATCGGAAGGTAAAGGGAACGATCCATTGGGTGTCGGCGGCCCACGCGGTGGCGATCGAGGCCCGTCTCTACGATCACCTTTTCCTCGCGGAGCGGCCAATGGACGTCGCTCCCGGCATAGATTGGGTCGCGACCGTGAATCCGGGCTCTCTCGATAGAGTCCAAGAGGCCGTCGCCGAACCCGGCCTCGCCGAGGCGAGGCCGGGAGAGCGATTCCAATTCGAGCGCCTTGGATATTTCTGCTGCGATCAGGACTCGAAGGCCGGTGCCTTGGTATTCAACCGTACGGTATCGCTGCGCGACACATGGGCGAAGATCGAGAAGAAAGGCGGCTGAGCGACCGGCTCAAGCCTTGAGCTTCGCGGCCAGCTCGGCGACTCGCCTGCCCTGGAATTTCGCGCCGGCGAGCTCGTTCGCGCTCGGCTGTCTCGAGCCGTCGGGACCGGCGATGGTGCTGGCGCCGTAGAAGCTGTTGCCGCTCACCTCGTCCACAATGCCGAGGACGCCGGAGGCCAGCGGCAGGCCGACATAGAGACCGCCGTGGTGGAGGATGAAGGGGATAAGGCCCAGTATCGTCGCCTCTTGCCCGCCGTGCTGCATGTTGCTCGAGGTCATGATTCCTACCGGCTTGTCGACCAGGCCACCCTTCATCCAGACCTGCCCCGAAGCGTCGAGGAATGCCTTGAACTGGGCCGGGACGACGCCGTGCCTGGTCGGCATGGCGAAGACGTAGCCGTCGTAATCCCCGAACTCCTCGAACTTCGCCGGCTTCTCCGCGGCGAAGGCCTTCTGGGCCTCGTCGGCATGCATCGCCTTCAAGACCTCCGCCGGAAGCGTCTCGGCTATTCGCAGAAGCTGGGCCTCCGCTCCGGCTTCCTTTATCCCTTCCGCCGCCGCTTTGGCCATCTTATACATGTGTCCGAAGGTCGAATAGAAATAGACTCCTACCCTAGCGCTCACGATCGTCTCCTAGCGCGGCCGATGGCCGCTTCATCTTGTTTATTCCCCTCACAGGGTGGGTTACTATAAGTAACTTAGTAATATTATTGTATATAGTCAATAAATAATATATATTACCATATATGGAAGCTAAGGAGGGGAACGCGCTCTGTCCCAAGGTCGAGGCCGCTTTCGGCCTGCTGGCGAAAAAATGGATGGGACTCGTAATATACTCCCTCGGCGACGGCGAGCTCCATTTCCGGGATCTTGAAAAGGCTATCCCGGCCCTGAGCGCGCGCGTCTTGACCCAGCGAATCCGCGAGCTCGAGATCGCCGGGCTCGTTTCGAGAAAGATCAGTTCGACTTCCCCTGTGCGCGTGAGCTACGGCCTGACCGAGAGCGGGAGATCCCTCGCCGAGGTGATCAGAGGGATCGCGGACTGGGCCAACGCATAGGGCTCAGCGCGGATTTGCCTGAAGCCCGTCGCCGCAACGATGATTCGACGCCTCATCGGCTCGAAAACCGCGCGTGGTAGCTTTCGTTTTCCACCTCCACTCGCAGATCGAGGCCGAACAGCTCGGATATCGTATCTGAGCGCAGCAACTCGCGCTTGGGCCCGTCCGCGGCTATGCGGCCTTCCTTCACCATGATGATTCGGTCGATCTCGGGAGGAATCTCCGAGAGCTCGTGTGTCACGAGGACGATCGCATGGCCCCTCGCGGCCAGATTCCGGACGCGGTCCGCGAAATTGTGCCGTGCGGCGATGTCGAGAGAGCCGTAGGGTTCATCCAGGAGGAGCATCTCGGGATCGTGCACGAGGGCGCGCGCGACGAGGACGCGTCGCATCTCGCCGGACGATAGCTCGCGCGCCTTCCGCGCGAGGAGATTCCGGATGCCGAGAAGCTCGGCGGCTTCCTCCGCCTTCTCCACCATCGCCGGAGAGGCCTCGACTCGCAGGGGGAGCCCGATTCCGCCGAAGAATCCCGAGAGTATCGTGTCGATGACGCTCTCGTCCCCGGCTTGCGCGGATTGCAGGTCGCCCGACACGATGCCCAGCCTCGAGCGGAGCGAGAAGAGGTCCCAGCGCTCCTGGCCGAAGAGCCTGATCGCGGCCGGCTCGCGATAGAGGGGCGAGACGTCGCCCGATATCATCTTGACGATCGTAGACTTCCCTGAGCCGTTCGGGCCGAGTATGCAGGCGTGCTCCCCTTCCTCGAGCGTCAGGCTGATTCCGCGAAGGACGGCGCTTCCTCCGCGGATCACCGTCGCGCCCTCTATCTCTATTGCGACGCTCACTCGCCCCTCCCCGCTGCCCATTCGGATCTCACGCGCCGACAAGACTAATTCGCCGCCCGAGGATGGTCAATGAGCGAGGCTGGCGCGTTGACCGATCTCGCGCTATCATTGTGCCATTATGGAACCTCTCGATATCGCGCTGCTTTTCTCCGCCGTAGTCTTCGCCCTGGCTTCCCGGGCGGCGATGAAGCGCTTCGTGGTGCGCCGTCTCGGAAAGGCGAACGAGTCCCTGCTGGAGATCGATTTCTGGAAAGCCTCGTCGGGGGAAGGCCTAACCCGATGCCTGCTCTTCATCGAGCTCCTGTCCTGGGGAGCGACGATCCTCTTGCTGGCGATGCTCGCCGCGCGCGCCCTTCAATAGCTGTGGAGCCCCGTCAATAGGAAGTTTACGCCGAAGAAGGTGAAGAGGGCGCAGAGGAAGCCGAGGACGGCGACTAGCGACGGCAGGGCGTCCTTCCTCTTCCTCAGGAAGCGCAGATGCAGGTATATCGTATACGCGAGCCAGGTCGTCAGGGCCCAGATTTCCTTGGGATCCCAGGACCACCAGGAGCCCCAGGCCCGCTCGGCCCAGACTGCGCCGAAGACGAGCGCGCCCGCGGTGAAGATGGGATAGCCCGCCCCGATCGAGGTATAGGCGACTCTATCGTAGTCGCGCCTCCTCTTCTCGTCCTTGGTCGCCAGGAAGGCGATCGAGGCGACGAAGGAGGCTACGAAGAACGCCTCTCCGATGAAGCTGAGGGAAACGTGAAGGACCAGCCAGCCCGATCGGAGGGCGGGTATCGGAGCGAGCAATTCGCGGGGCGCGATGGGCGAGCTCGCCAAAGCCAGGAAGGCCGCCGCGGCGATCGTCGCGCCGAATTGCACGAGGGGGAGGAAGGTCATCCTTCCCTGCATCCTGTAGGCGAACGCGACGAGGCAGATCATGCCCGCGAAGAAGACCAGGGACTCGAAGGTCCCGGTCAGGGCCGGAAAGCCAATGGAAAGGCTCCTATCGATCGTCGCCGCCGCGAGGGCGAGGAAGGCTGCCGCGAGGACCCAATGGGAGACGGGGTCGGCTCCTCCGTCCTTGCGGAAAAGGGAGGGTGCCTGGATGGCGGCCGAGACGAGAATCAGGGCGAAGGCTATCGTAGGCAGGGCGCTCATGCTCTGAGCTCTCCGAGCTTGCCGGCGAAGGTGATGATCGAGCCGAGCCCGATCACGGCGAAGGCCGCGATCACGACCGGATAGAAGGGATCGTAGGCGGCCTGCAGGCCCGATAGCTCCGCTTCCCCGGCGCCCAGGACCACATAGGCCCCGATCTTCGATCCCTTCCCGAGGCTGACCACTTTCGTCCCCCCCGGGCCCTCCTCCCGGGCGATGGCATCGCCGCTGTCAGGGTCGACGGACATCAGCGTGAGCCTCGCATCGCCGGCGTCGATATACTCCCCCGCCGCGAGGCTCCGGCTAGTCTCGGAAGGTCCCTCTAGCTCGAGCACGCGCTCGGAGCCGTAGCTGACCTGCAATATGGAAAGAGGCCCCAGCCTGAGCGGATGATTCACGCGTATATCGTAGGAAGGAAGGACCGTCTTGCCGGCCTCGCTCACTTCGACGGTGCTGATCCAGTCCTTGGCGCGGCCGTCGGGGTACTTCTCGCTTCGGAGGGACCTGAGGACCAGGAGCCTGCCGTCGGGGAGCTCCACCGCCTCGCCCTTGCCGAGACGCGCGAAGCCCTGCCACGTCGGGTGGCTCTGCTTGGCCGCCTGCCCGAGGACGGCGCCTATGAGGAGGACGATCAGGCCCAGGTGGAGGATATCCGGTCCGTGCCTTCCCGCCCTGCCCTTCCTGAGCTCGCGCGCCAGGCGGTCCGCCGAGCAGGCCGAGAGATTGGCGAAGAAGAGGAAGGCCGGGACGAGGAACAGCGGGGAGCCGTAGAAATCGCTGAACCCCGTCTTCACGACGACGGAAGCGAGGGGCTCGGGCAAGGAGGAACGATAATAGGACGAGTCGCGACCTTGAGGAACGAGGGAGGCCAAGACTCCGGTCGCGGCGATGTAGGAGATGAGGACCAGGGCGAGCCTGACCGACTTGAGCGCCTCGAATAGCTTGCGCAATCGACCTTCCTTTCCCGGCGATCCGCTAGACGATAGGCGGCATCCCCGGGCCTGTCAAGTCAAGGCGTAGAGGAATACAGCCGCGGCGGTCGCGACATTGAGGGAATCGGTCCCTCCCCTCATGGGCATCGTAATCCGCTTCCGACAGCCTACGAGCCAGGACTCCGAGAGACCGAAGGCCTCGTTGCCCAGGACGAGAGCGAGGCGTTCCGGTCTCGTCCAGGACCGAAGGTCGATCGCTTCCGGATCGAGGACGCAGGCCGCCGTCACGTAGGACTCTTCGGAGATGGCCCTGAGCTCCTCGGGGCCGCGCAGCCTCGCCCATCCGAGACTCAAGGACGCTCCCATGGATACGCGCAGGACGCGCCGGCAGAGAGGATCGGGCCCCGAGGGGCCGAGCAGGAGGGCGGAGCATCCGAAGGCGGCGGCATTCCTGAAGGCCGCGCCGAGGTTCTCCGGGTCGCCGACCTCGGGGAGGACGAGGATCGTCGACCTCCCCCCGCTCGCGGGCAGGGCCTCGGCGGGCCGAAGCTCCCGAGGGCGCCGCGCGAGCGCCAGCGCGCCGCGATGGAAGGGGAAGCCCGCGAGGTCGGAGATATACTCTCGGGGAAGGACTGTCGGAGCGAGGGCATCGCCGAGGAGCGCGCGCGCCCAAGCCTCGCGCGCAGGCACGCAATACAGCGTCTCGATCGCCAGACCGGCCCCGAGGGCCCGCTCGACCAGGAAGGCGCCTTCCAGAGCGATCAGACCGCCGGACTGCGGGGCGTCTCGAAGCGACTTATCGGGCGGGCGGTCGCGCACGCGTCACGAAGGCCCCGTCTCTTCGATCTTGCGCGGGAGGAATTCGGGGAAGCTGTAGCTGGCAACGCCCGTGGCGTAGTCTACGTCGACGTTCGCAGCCCCCTTGCGAACGAGCTCGTCCAGGGCGAGCTGGCACTCATCGAGGCCGACGTTCAGGGCCATGGCGACCGAGCTTACCGTGACGATTCCCGCTCGGGATTCGGCGAGCTTGAGTACGCGCACGGGAAGGAGAGGATCGATCCGGGGCTGCGACTTCGCCTGGGGCTCGGAAGGGCGGCGCAGCGAGCCGATGAAATCGCGAAGCCGGTCCTTGCCGCGGACTTCACGGACGATCGACGTGGCTCCGAAAGCTACGAGGAATACGCTGATGAGGGCAAACTCCCTCGTGAACGGCAGGAACACCGAGACCAGGCCGAGAATGATGAGGATCGCGCCTAGCCTGCTTCTATAGCTCATGTGCCGTCCTTCCCTCCTCGATCCGGCTCTCCAATATAGGATACTCCGGATTACTTCCGTGATAAAGACCCCCTCCGCTCAATTGCCCAGGAAGCCTTCCACGGAGTATAGTCCGTGCTACGTGAATCTCATCGCAGTCGACGGAATCTCCAAGACCCTGGGGGAAGCGCCATTGTTCGAGGGGGTCGGCCTCGGCATCGAATCCGGAGAGCGGATCGGATTCGTGGGGCAGAACGGCCGAGGCAAGTCGACCTTGCTGCGCATCCTCGAAGGGTCCCTCGACCCGGATTCGGGAACCGTGGCGCGCAAGCGCCTGCTCAGCGTGAGCCTCCTCGAGCAGAGACCCGCGTTCAGTCCCGGCCAGAGCCTCTCGGCATTCCTGTACGGCGGCCGATCCACCCTCGCGGGCCGTCCGCGCGGGCGCGTCGCGGCGGACCCCGAGGCAGGGATCGACGAGATCGGAGCCGGGGAGCTGGAGCGCGCCTACGAGTCGCTGTGCACGGAGCTCGGGCTCGGCGACCCGTCGGCTCCGATGTCCGATATGTCGGGCGGCATGGTGAAGAAGGCCGCCATCGCCCGGGCCTTGGCGCCGGGAGCGGAGCTCCTCCTCCTCGACGAACCGACCAACCATCTCGATATCGCGACCATCGAGTGGCTCGAGAAACGGCTTCTCCAGTACCCGGGGGCCTTCGTCCTCGTGACTCACGACCGATGGTTCCTCGACGCGGCCTGCGCGTCGATCATGGAGATCGACAGGGGAGCGGTCTACAAGTACGAAGGATCGTTCTCCGACTACCTGCGGAGGAGGATGGAACGGGAAGCCGTCCTCGAGAAGGCCGAATCGCGCAGGATCGCGGTCTTGAAGCGCGAGATCGCCTGGCTCAATCGAGGCGCCAGAGCCAGGGCCACCAAGAGCGAGAGGCGCAAGGATTCGATCCGGGACATGCAATCCCGGGCCCTGGTCCGCGAGGTCGGGATGGATGGCTTCTCTGCCTCGGCGAGGCGGCTCGGCAAGAAGATACTCGTGATGGAGGGCGTGTCGAAAGCCTACGGGAGTCGACGCGTCCTATCGCCTTTCTCCCGCGATTTCAAGGCAGGAGAGAGGATAGGGATCCTCGGTCCCAACGGCGCCGGAAAGACGACCTTCCTCGATATCGTAGCCGGCAGGGTGGCCCCGGATTCGGGCGCCGTGGACCGGGGCGAGAACACGCACTTCGCCTACTTCGACCAGACCGCCGCGACGATCGACCCGAGCCTGACCCTCGTCGCCTACATCCGCGAGAAGGCGGAGCGAATAGCCATGGCGGACGGCTCGGTGCTCGGGCCGGAGCAGTTCCTCGAGCGCTTCCTCTTTCCGCGAGCCATGCACGAGCTGAGTCTCTCGCGCCTGTCCGGCGGAGAGCTGCGCCGGGTCCAGCTGGTCAGGCTGCTCGCGGACTCTCCGAATTTCCTGCTTCTGGACGAACCGACCAACGACCTCGATATAGGCACGATCGAGCTCCTCGAGGACTTCCTATCGGACTTCCCCGGCTGCGTCCTGGCAGTCTCGCACGACCGCGCCTTCCTGGACGGTCTCGCCGATTCTCTCATCGTGCTGGACGGAAAGGGCGGCGCCCGCGAGTACGTCGGGGGCTACGCCGACTATCGCGAGTTCGCGGCCGAGGCCCCCGAGGCGCCTTCCGCGAGGAAGCCGAAGGCTGCCCAGGCGACGCGCGCGAGGAAAGGCCTATCCTACGCCGAGCGAAGGGAGCTCGACGGCCTGTTGGAGGAGATATCGGCCATGGAAGCCGAGAAGGCGGTCCTCGAGCGCTTTTTCGCCTCGTCCTCTCCCAGTTCCGGGGAAATGGAACGTTCGAAGCGCCGCTACGCCGAGCTGTCGGCCCTGGTCGAGGCTCGCACCGCTCGCTGGGAATCGCTTGCCGCAAAAGAATGAAGGAGCGCCTCATGAAGCCGAATAGAAGGTTTTTCACGATCTGCCTGGGTATCCTCGCCTTTATCCTCCTGGCCTATGGATTGCTGAGAATGAAGTTCGGAGCCTTCCTGCCGGCGAAGATCGATCAGAACATTCCCAACGCGGTCATGGTCGGAGCCATCGCCATCCTCCTGTGGAACAGAAAGCTGCGCGGCGAGGCGGCGAAAGCCGAGGCCGAGCGCAAGCGCCTCGAGAGGGAGGCCGCCGCCGAGGAGAGCGAGGCGGCGAGCTCCGCTGAAGGCGGATCCGAAGGCGACAGCGGCGACGATGCCCCCCGCTAGCGGGCCGCGGCATGGCTCCTTCGATCTTCTCTCGCCCGACTCGATAGCGGCCGCCGTCGAGGGAAGCCTCGGCGTCGGGAGCGACGGGACGATCAGCGTCTACCCCAGCTACGTCAACCGCGTCTACGGCCTGAGGCTCGACGACGAGAGGGAGATCATCGCCAAATTCTACAGGCCGGGCCGCTGGTCGCGGGAGTGCATCCTCGACGAGCACCGCTTTCTCCTGGACTGCTCCGAGGCCGAGCTGCCCGTGGCGGCACCCCTCGTCCTCGCCGGCGGCGAAAGCCTCGGAGAGCTGATCCTCGAGGAGGACTCCGGGGAGGCCGCTTTCTCCTTCGCCCTCTTCCCGAAGATGGGCGGCCGCAATTTCGACGCCGAGGCGGACGAGGATTGGCTGCGCCTGGGAGCCGCGCTGGGGCGGCTCCACGCCGTCGGCGGCATCCGCGACGCGCTCGCTCGCTCGCGCTGCGACCCCGCCAACCTCACCCGGCCGCTCCTGAAAGGTCTGCTCGACGAAGGACTCGTCCATCCCGAGCTGGCCGGCGAGTTCGAGGAGCTCTGCGAGCGGGTCCTCGAGCGTCTCGTCCCTCGATTCGAGGGTCTGGCCTTCCGGCGCATCCACGGCGATTGCCATCGCGGCAATATCCTCGACCGGCGCGGAACGACGCAGGGCTCGGCATCCGGACTGCTGATGATCGACTTCGACGACATGATGACCGGTCCGGCCGTCCAGGACCTCTGGCTTCTCCTGCCCGACCACGCCGAGAAGTGCCGTCGCGAGCTCGGCTTGCTCGTCGAGGGCTATGAAGCCTTCCTTCCTTTCGACCGCCGCGAGCTCCCTCTGGTCGAAGGACTCCGATTCATGCGAATGGTCTACTTCCTCGCCTGGCGCTCGAAACAGCGCGACGACCTATGGTTTCGGGAGAGCTTCCCGGATTGGGGCGGCAAGGCTTTCTGGGAAACCGAGCTCGAGGACCTGCGCGACCAGGCGGAGCTCGCGCTAGGGGATCTGCCGGCGCCGATCGGCTGACGGGGCGACGGCGCGGGGCATGGCCCCGACGATGGCGTTAAGGGATTAATAGCTTGACTTACCCGCGGCGAGCCTAGAAAGTCTGATCCAGAAGGGCAAGGACGGCAGCGCCCTGTCCGCGACCCCGCTGCCGCTCATCGGCAAGACCGTCGATCCCGATCAGACCAATCCAACAATAGGCGACCGCTGGGGGCCGGGGACCCGCGTTTCCGCCATTCTCGTCTCGCCCTACGCCAGACCAGGCTACGTCGATCACGCGGTCCTCGATACCACGGCCATCCTGCGGCTTATCGAAATCCGCTGGGACCTCGAGCCGCTGAACGACCGCGATGCCCGTGCCGGCGACCTGTTGAGCGCCTTCGAGTTCTGATCGCCCCGGTCGGTACCGGGATTCCGGGCTTGCGGCCCGCCGCCCTTTGACATTCGGCGGCCGAACGCGGCATAGTACTGGCATTCTGCATAGATATCCGGCAATTCGAAGTTTCGCCACGCCTCGTGAGATCCGCTTTCCCGCGCCTCGGGAGCGGTCTCGACGCGCTCGTCGCCGCCAATGCCGATCGGACTTATGCAAAGCTTAACCGCTCGACCCAGATGGAAGATGACGCTCTACGCCGTGTGGGCCGGCGAGATGCTAGCCATCGCCGGCTTCTCGACCTCGGGGCCCATCATACCTTTCTACCTGCAAGACCTCGGAGTGAGCGATCCCTTGCGGATCAAGTTCCTGACCGGGCTGATCAATGCGCTGCCCTCCTTCAGTTTCGCCGTAGTGTCGCCGATGTGGGGAAGCCTGGCCGACAATTACGGGCGCAAGCCAATGCTGCTGCGCGCCATGTTCGGCGGCGCGGCCATTCTCGTGCTGCAGGGCTTCGTCAAGGATCCCTGGCAGCTCCTCGCTCTGAGGACGATCCAAGGCTGCATCACCGGTACCATCGCCGCGGCCACCGTCCTCGTGGCATCCGTCGCGCCGCCCGAAGAGACCGGCTACGCGCTGGGCCTCCTGCAGATGGCGGTCTTCCTGGGTGCCTCGCTGGGACCGATGTTCGGAGGTCTAGTCTCGGACTTGTTCAGCCACCGGGTCACCTTCTTCGCCACGTCGATCCTCCTACTATCGGCCGGGATCATCGTCACGAAGTACGCGGAGGACGATTTCGTCCCGCCCCTGAACCGCAAGTCCATCCTGAGGAGCCTGGTGCCGGACTTCAGCCCCCTGATGCATTCCAAGGCTCTTTGGTCGCTCATGGCCGTCGTCGCCGCCGACCAGATCGCCGGATCCATAGTCGCGCCCTTCCTCCCGCTCTTCATCCAGAGCATCTCGCCCCGAAGCGGCATGGTGAGCACGACGACCGGCATCATCCTCGGCGTCAGCGCGCTCGCGAGCGCCGTCGCGGCCGCCAGCCTCGGCAAGCTGAGCTATCGCATCGGCTATCGCAGGACTCTCGTCGTCTGCATGGTCACGGCCGCGGTATTCACCATACCCCAGGCCTTCGTCCACTCGACCCTCCAGCTTCTCATCCTGAGGATCCTGAGCTGTTTCTTCATAGGCGGGGATATGCCGGCGGCGAACGCGCTCATCGCCCTCCAGATCGAGCCGGGGAAGCAGGGGAGCGTATACGGTCTGACGAGCTCGATCTCCTCGGCGTCCAACGCCTTCGGGCCCGTGCTCGGTGCCTCGCTCGCGGCCACTTTGGGCTACGGCTCGATATTCACCGTCACGGGTCTCATCCTCGCGGCATCGGGGCTCGCCATCGGCTTTTTCGTAAGGTACAACCGAGAGACGGTTTACCGATGAACCCCGCGAGCTATCGATCGCCCCCGGGGCCCGCCGGCAGCCTCGAGGCGAAATAGCCGAGAATCAGACACATGATTACGAGGATTCCGCCGATCGCCACTAGCAATACTACGAAGCGGAGTATTTCCTTTTTTTCCTTCTTGGTGATCTTTTCCACGCTCCGCACCTCGACCGCGCCGACCTTTCCCATCGGAATTATATCACGGAATTGAGGACGTGGGGCCGATCCCGGGGTCGGCGGTAGCCTCGCTCGCGCGATTTACCCTATAATCCAGCAACTTCGCGCAAGGCGTCCGCACCCAGTAGCGGTTCGGCCATCCGCGGACACCTTCGGGACGCGACTTCCGCCCATAGATGGCCGGAGAAGGCGCCAAGCCCGTCAAGGCGCGCTGCCGTAACCGTCGGCGGGGCGAAATCAGAGCCTTCGCCGGCGGGCTGCGCCCGCCGGCGGAAGCGAAGCGCGACGCGAGCTTCGCTCGCCTCGCGCTTCGCTACAGGAGTTACAGCATGTCGGAAAGCAGCGTCGTGGATCGCAGCGAAGCCACCATGGAGAAGATCGTTTCCCTCGCAAAGCGGAGGGGCTTCGTCTTCCAGTCCTCGGAGATCTACGGAGGCCAGTCGGGAGCCTGGGACTACGGCCCCATGGGCGTCGAGCTGAAGAACCGCATTCAGCGCTTCTGGTGGAAGGAGATGACCCAGCTCCACGACGACATAGTCGGCCTCGACGCCGCCATCCTCATGCACCCCAAGACCTGGGAAGCCTCGGGCCATGTCGAGAATTTCACCGATCCGCTCGTCGACTGCAAGAAATGCAAGCAGCGCTTCAGGGCCGACCAGATCGATCCGGCCAAGCTCGCCAGGAAGGAATGCCCCGAATGCGGGGGAGAGCTCACCGATACACGCAAGTTCAACCTCATGTTCAAGACCAACATCGGCCCAGTGGACGACGGCTCCGGCCTCATCTACCTCCGACCGGAGACGGCGCAGGGCATCTATGTCAATTACAAGAACATAATCCAGTCCAACCGCATGAAGGTGCCTTTCGGCATCGCCCAGGTGGGCAAGGCCTTCCGCAACGAGATAGTCACCAAGAACTTCATCTTCCGCACCTGCGAGTTCGAGCAGATGGAAATGCAGTACTTCGTCAAGCCCGGGGACGACGAGAAATTCTTCAACTATTGGCGCGAGCAGCGCTGGGCCTATTACGCCAAGCTCGGAGTCCGCATGGACAAGCTAAGGTGGCACCAGCACGGGCCGGACGAGCTCGCCCACTACGCCAAGGACGCCTACGACATCGAGTACGAGTTCCCGATGGGATTCAAGGAGCTCGAGGGCGTCCACAACCGCACGAACTACGACCTCACGCGCCATCAGCAGTTCTCGGGCAAGGATCTCCAGTACATCGACCAGGAGAACGGCAACGAGCGCTACATCCCCTTTATCATCGAGACCTCGGCCGGCCTCACCAGGCAGCTCCTCATGGTCCTCTGCGACGCCTACGAAGAGCAGAAGGTAGCGGACAAGGGCAACGAGGACGACTGGCGTACGGTCCTCCGCTTCCATCCCATCCTCGCGCCGATCACCGTCGCCGTCC
Source organism: uncultured Treponemataceae bacterium (assembly GCA_964404145.1). GTDB lineage: Bacteria > Spirochaetota > Spirochaetia > Treponematales > Rectinemataceae > UBA1306. The sequence continues at coordinate 275,410 of CAYOIX010000001.1, read as the reverse complement.
TACCCCTCATGAAGAAGGACGGGCTCGCCGAGATCGCGCAGGAGATCAGGCAGGGCCTCAAGGAAGAGTTTTCCACCGACTACGACCAGGGCGGCGCCATCGGCCGCCGCTATCGCCGCCAGGACGAGGTCGGGACGCCATTCTGCGTGACCGTCGACTACCAGACCAAAGAGGACGGCACCGTCACTGTGCGCTTCAGGGACTCGATGGAGCAGATCCGCGTAAAGCGCGAGGAGCTTGAGGCCCAGATAAAAGAGGCCATCAGGGGCTACAAAAGGGCGTGAAGCCTCGGGTCTTCCCTGGCTTCCGCAGAAAGCCGCCTACGCTTGATGATCGCCAGCGAGACGACCCCCGCCGCGGCGAGGGGAAGGGCCGCGACCGCAATGATCGGGCGGACTAGGCCGTCCGCTTCGAAGGCCCAAGGCATGCGGAGTCTCCCGTTGGCGAGGAGCAGCACGCCACCGTTGTAGAGGAAGTGCACGAGCATGCCGGGCCATATGCTGCCCCCCGAGTCGAAGACATAGGCAAGATAGATGCCGATGACGAGCAGGGCCCCGAGGCCGATGTAGTTCTGGTGCACGAGCGCGAAGAAGGTCCCGGTGATGAGCCATGACCAAGGGCTCCTCACGACGCGCCCGAGCGTACCCTGGAAGTAGCCCCTGAACAGAAATTCCTCGCAGAGGGCGGGAGTGACGCATATGGACGCGACGAGGAGGGCCCAGGAGCCGGGGCTCGACGCGGTCAGGAGGCTGGAACCCTGACCTTCGAGCTCGCGGAGGAAGGGGAAGGCCCGCTCGAAGATTTCGCCCGCCAGCAGCGCTAGGGGAAAGAGGCCGGCTGCCCCGATGAGCGCGGAGGGTAGGGCTGCCGGCGAGGGCAGGGCGAGACGAAAGCTCTTGCGCAGCGGCCGGGCGTGCCAGCGGCGGAACAGCAGGTAGGTGCCCGCCCCGAAGAAAAGGAATTCGAAGACAGTGGTCAAGACCAGGATGGGATCTCGGTATCGATTCATGATCCCGTGCCTGAGCTCGTTCCAATCCGCCTGGCCGAGTCTCCCCATGTCGCCCAGCATATACGCCGATATCAGGACATTGCCCGCCAGGGAATAGAGGGCCGCGATGAGGGTCACGCCTATGAGGGCGCCGAGGGCCGGACTCTTGCCTTTGCGTTCCCAGAATCCGAGTTCCGCCATTCCTAGCGATCCTCGCGGACGGGAGAGAGCGCGCCGAGGGCGCGAAGGCGGCGCGCGCCGGAGAGGCGCGTCCGTCTCGAGCCTGCGCCTCTAAGCTCTCCGGACCGCGCGCGAAGGTCGGCATGGAGGAGGGTAAGGAAGGCGGGCCAGAGCGTGCCCTTGATCGTGCCCGAGATCAGCAGCGAGACGCCGATAGCCCAGCTTAATGAAGAGAAGAGTGAGAGTAGGGATTCGGCGGAAGGAGTCTTCCCTCCTATAGAATCCCGAAGGAAGGCGAAATAGCCGGGCATCGCCACGCCGAATGTTATCGGCCCGGTGAGGATGCCGAGGCCGAAGGATATCACCAGCGAGACTATGAACATCGCGCCGAAGACGCGCCAGCCGCGGCCGCGTACGAGCGCGAGGGATCGGCCGATGCCCGCGAAGGAATTCCTATCTTCGAGGACCGACGCGGGCGCGGATACGCAGGTCTTTACCTTGAGCCACCAGTCTGCCGCCAGGGCGATGACGATGGATGCGAAATACAGGGCCAGGAATTGCAAGAAAAAGGCGGTCTGGGAGAATCCCTCCTTCCGTTGACCGACGAAGTCGCCCAATTTGGCGGCGATGAAAGGGAAGAGTATCGCGCCGATGACGGCGAAAACGAGAAAGCCCGCGAGTATGCCGATGACCGCCTCCTGCACGGCTAGCCGCAGCCAAGCCGGCCGAAGAGCCGCCAATGCGAGCTTGGCGAAGCTCGTGGAGCGGCCTTCCAGCGCCGCGCCCGACTGGGCGCAGACGAAAGCCTTCTGATAGGCCTGGCCGACGAAGAGAAGGATGCTCGCTAGGATACCGAAGACGAGGGCGGGGCCGATGCCGGAGAGGGCCCGGGAGGGGTCGCGGCCGATCGATGACCCCTCTCCTGCCGCGGTCCTGATCCATGAGCCGAGGCTTCGCATCGCAATGGTCCAAAGGACCGCGCCCGGGACGATCGAGACCAGCGAGACGGGAAGCGCCCTTTTCCAGATGAGGGGGACGAGGGAGAAGGTATCGTTGAGGAAATCTCCGAGCGTATGGCTGCCTCGCATTTTCGGAATCATCGGAACCTCCGGCGCAGGCGCCAGTATAGCCGCGCGAGGGGCCGGCATCAACAGCGGCCGGCGACCTTGCCTTCCCGGGATTGAGTGCTATACTTCTAATACAATCTTTATGGCGCCTGTCGACGGGACCGGCGCGAAAGTCTAAAATCGGGGGGTGATTGAATGGATTCTCTGAGTCAAGCACGAGGCTTCATTACGGCGATGTACCCGATCACCGGGCTGCTCGCCATCGTCGGGATCGTCGCGATGTGGAGGATTTTCTGGAAGGCGGGACAGCCTGGGTGGGCCGCGATCATACCCGTCTTCAACGTGATCGTCTTTCTCAGGGTGGTCAATCGGCCATGGTGGTGGATTTTCCTGTTCCTGATTCCCGTCGCAAATATCGTTTTCCTGTTCATAGTCATCTTCAACCTCGGTAAATCTTTCGGGAAAGGCGGAGCTTTCAGCTTCTTCCTCCTTCTCGTCCTGAGCATCATAGGCTATCTCATCCTCGGTTTCGGCAAGAGCGCGTACAAGAAGATCGAGCGAGGGGTCAAGGCCTAGGGCCCGATGTCGGATGCCGAACTTCCACCCGGCCGGCCTTCTGGGCCGCCGGGCGGACTCGCTTCAACGTAACCATTCTATAAGCGGTATCGCGTCTTCTTGCGCCCATGGCTCTGTCCCCAGCCCGCTCGCCCTTCGCGGTATCATCCCATTACGCTTCGAGACGATAATTATCCGCGACCCCGGCATTGACAGACTGGATATCGCGGACAGACTTGACTTGTAGACGCAATAGCCCGAGCGTAGACGTCTCGATTCGGCGTCCGCTTTCACGCAGCCTCCCGAGCATCCGCATTCCGGGTCTTCGCGTCCCAGGGGGGAATCCATGTCGCTGCGCGCCAAATTGCTGTCGGGCTTCGCGGTCATCGCTCTCTTCTCGCTCGCCGTAGGCGTCATCGGTCTCGTGAACATGGGCGCCATCAACGCCAGGGCCGATTCGATGTATCAACGGGAATTCATGGGTCTCTTCTACACCGAGGAGGCCAACGCCGATTATATCAACGTGGCCCGCGCCGAGAAGAATTACGTCATCTCGACCACTCTGGAGGAGCGATCCAGGTACAGGAAGCAATGGGATGGTTTCCTCGCGGATGCGAAGGCCATGATGGAGAAGGCCGAGCCCCTGTTCGTCACCGAAAAGGGAAAGGCGAAACTGGCCGAAGTGAAGGCGGCCTACGAAGAGTGGGAGCCTTTGACGGCGAGCGTCCTCCAGCTCGGCGACAAGGAAGGACTCAGCCGGCAGACGGAGGCGGGGAATCTCTCCATGTACGGGGCTCGGGATAAGGTCAACGTCCTCAATAAGGTCATGGGCGAGCTCACGGAGCTCAAAAGGGACAACGCGCAGTCGGCGGAGGCGGAGAACCAGAGGCGCTATTCGGAGAGCGCGCTTCTGATGGTCTTGGTCATCGCCTGCGCCATGCTCGTCGGCCTCCTCGTCGGCATCCTGCTCTCGTCCTCGGTCCGCAGGACCGTGGGTGGAGAGCCTTCGCAGATAGCCGGCATCGCTGACCGCGTGGCGGCAGGCGACCTCGACATCGACGATTCCCGCGCGGACGACGCGACGGGGATCCATCGCGCCCTGCTCGACATGACTCGCAAGCTTCGCGAGATCGTCGGCGATGTGCAGCGTACGGCCGCGCAGCTGGCGGCAGGAAGCGAGCAGATCAGCTCGACGGCGCAGCAGGTGAGTCAGGGATCCTCCGAGCAGGCCTCGGGAGCCGAGGAGGTCTCGAGCTCGATCGAGGAAATGAGCGCCACGATCCGTCAAAACACCGACAGCTCGCTTTCCACGGAGAAGATGGCCAAGAAGGCTGCCGAGGACGGCGAGGAAGGCGGCAAGATCGTCGTCGCCTCGGTGACCGCCATGAAGGAAATCGCCGGGAAGATCGGGGTAATCGAGGAGATAGCCCGGCAGACCAACCTTCTCGCGCTTAATGCGGCCATCGAGGCCGCCAGGGCAGGCGAGGCCGGCAAGGGCTTCGCCGTGGTGGCAAGCGAGGTGCGCAAGCTCGCCGAGCACAGCCAGCAGGCCGCAGGCGAGATCACCAAGCTCTCGAAGGCCACCGTCGAGACGGCGACGAGCGCCGGCGAGATCATCCAGTCGATCGTTCCCGATATAAGGAAGACGGCGGAGCTGGTCCAGGAGATATCCGCCTCGTCGAGGGAGCAGAGCTCCGGAGCGGAGCAGATCGCAAAGGCCATGATGCAGCTGGACAGCGTAATCCAGCAGAACGCCTCGGCGAGCGAAGAGCTGGCGTCGATGGCGGAGGAGCTCTCGGGACAGTCGGAGCAACTCTCCGAAGCGGTGTCCTTCTTCAGACTGAAGGGCCTGGAGAAGGACAGCGCGGCCGCGGCCGATACGGGGCGCCGCGAGGCGAAGACCTCCGAATCGAAGGGCCCCGCCCCGCGATCCGGAAGTCCGGCCTCCGCGAAGCCCGCGGCCAAGACGGCCATAGCGCCTGTCCCTGACGGCAGGGACGCCGATTTCGAAGCCTTTTGAGCGGATCGAGGAGGGTTCAGAAAGGAAGACTCTGCGCGAGAGCTAGCCTTTCCTTGACCGAGCGGAAGGAGTCCTTGAGCGGGTCGTTGAAGGGAACTCCCTTGTCCTTGCGATACAGCCAGACCTCGTGCTCCTTCTCGCCGGGCGTGTAGATCCTCGAGGCGCCCGGAGCCTTCCGGGAGGCTCGAAGCTGTCGGCATATCTCGCCGACCTGCCGCTTGAAGGCCGCCAGCTCGACGAAGGCCTCGACTTTGACGGCCATGAAGAAATGGCCGAGCTCGATAGGCGCGCTCTTGCCCGACGCGTCGACGCCGAGGAGGGCTTTCATGAAATTGGCCTGGGACAGGGCCGAAGAGAGTATCTCGCACACCATCGAGTAGCCGTAGCCCTTGTAGCCCGAGAAGGCCTCGCCGAGCCCGCCCAGCGGAGTGAGCGCGGCCCTGTCCTTCGTGAGGTCGGCCAGGACCTGATGCGTATCGTGGCGGTACTCGCCGTCCTGCCCGATGACCCAGCCGTCGGGCAGGTCCTTGCCGAGTCGGTCGTAGAGCTCGATCTTGCCCCGCTGCGTCGTGCTCGTCGCGCAGTCGAGCATGAAGGGAAAATCCTCGTCCGAGGGCATGCCCCAGGTCAGGGGGTTGGTGCCGAGCATCGGCTCGACGCCCCAGGTCGGCGCGATGGACGGCCTCGCGCTCGTGCCGGTGAAGCCGATCATCCCGCGATCGACGGCCATCCGCGCGTAGTAGAACGCCGCGCCGTAGTGCGTCGAGTTGCGGACGACGGTCATGCCGAGGCCGTTCTCGTCGGCCTTATCCACCGCCATCTGCATGGCGCGCTTCGCGATGTAATGGCCCATTCCGTTGTGTCCGTCTATGACGGCGGTCGTCGGCGTCTCGCGGACCACCTCGAAGCGGGTGAGGGGGCTCTGCGTGCCGGCCCATATCCGGTCCAGGTAGATCGGCTTGAAGCGGCCGACGCCGTGCGAGTCGACGCCGCGCTTGTCGGCCGAGACCAGGACGTCGGCGCAGACCGCGGCCTCCTCCGGGGGGACGCCAATCGCCTCGAAGCCGGACCGCATGAATCCTTCCACCTCGTCGAACGCCCACCAGGTCGTCGAGTCTTCCATGTCCATCTCCTAGCGCCCTAAGGCAGATACTCGTCATTGACCTTCGACATCGAATCGAACAGATTGCGCTTCAGGCGGCTCGAGCCGCCCGTGAGCTCGGCGATGCGCGCGCGCGCCTCGCGGCGCTTGGAGTCGCGCCCGTAGGGGCAGGTGCAGGCGGCCGAGCGGAAGCCCTTCTCCTGGGCAAAGGCGATGACCTGCCTCTCCTCGCACAGGGCGAGCGGGCGAATGATGGATATCGGGTACTTACGGTAGCGCAGGTTCGGCAGCATCCCCGAGATCTGGCCTTTGTAGAGCATGTTCATCATGAGGGTCTCTACGATATCGTCGAGATGGTGGCCGAGGGCGATCTTGTTGAAGCCTTCGGCCATCGCGTAGCGTATGAGCTCCGTCCGCCTCTGGGTCGAGCACCAGTAGCAATTCATGCTTCGGCCGGGCTTGAGCCGCCCGATGACGGGCACGTCGATCGACACGGACTCGATGCCCCAGGACTCGAGCATCTCGAACAGGGCGGATTTCTTGCAGCAGGAGCAGAAGTCGGTCGCGACGTGGATCGCGCGCAGCCGGTATCGCCCGGGCCACCATCGGCGCTTCATGGCGAGGTCGTAGGCGAGGCTCGACGAGTCCTTGCCTCCCGATACGGCTACGAGTACGGAGTCGCCCTCCTCGATCATCGAGTAGCGCCTGAGGGCCGAGTCCGTAAGCTTGGCGAGCTGTGTCTCCGCTTCTTTCACGACCGAATGTTAGCCGCCGCGAGCGGCTCGCATCAAGTGGCGAGGCGGGAGGGAAGGGGGCCCGGGGCGCCCAGCCGGGCGCCCCGGCCGCATTATTTGGATGCGCCGAGGATGGCGTCTTTACAGGCCTTGGATACCGTGAGCTTGACGGCGGTCTTGGCGGGGATCTTGATCTGCTCGCCGGTCGCCGGGTTGCGGCCGAGCCGGGCCTTGCGCTTGTTGAGCTTGAGGATGCCGAGGCCGGGGATCGCGAACTTTTTGTTTTTCTTGGTCTCCCGATAGGCGAGCTCGACGAAGGCTTCGAGGAAGGCCGCGACCTGCTTCTTGGTCAGGGCGTTCTTCTCGGCGAGCTGGGTAATGATCTGAGCCTTCGTGAGGGCTTTGGGAGCGCTTTCTTTTGCTGTAGCCATCTACGTCTCCTTCGAAAGTTTCGTCTACTATAATACCGCAAAGCCCCTAGGCGCAAGCGAATTTCGCGTCGGAGGGCGTTTTGCGCCTATAATTTCAGGTTATAATCGAATGCCACGCGATAGAAGTACAGATAGGAGCCGCCGAACGCGCGATCCTCGAAGCTCGGCGCCCATTGGGTCGAGGCCGTCCACTGTATCCCCGTCTTGAACTGCGGCAGTATCGCTATTGTCGATTGGTCGTCGATCTTGAAATCGAAGAGGGGCCCGAAGCTCAGGTAGGTGAAGTCCGAGCCCCAGCCGCCCGAGGCCTCCGTCGACATTTCTCGGACCGAACCGAGCCAACCCTGCGTCTGGAGGAGGAACCCGACCGTATCCAGGACGATCGGCATCCGATAGCCGAGGAAATAGTTCCCGTAGAGCTGCCAGCCGTTGAAATCCATCGCGTCGTCGTCTTCCCAAATCCAGGGAGTGCTCGCGTCGGCGCCGGTGTATGCCTGGTACTCGGCCTTGTCGGAGGCGAGGACCACGATATGGTTCCACTCGCCGGGCAGGACGGCCGCGAGGTCGAACTGGAAGGTGGCTTCGACCCAGGCCCGATAGATGAGGCCCCCGAAATTCTGCGGCTCGATGGTCCCCTTGTCGTTGATGCCCATTCCCACGAAGCCGATATCCCAGCCCGTCCCCAGGCCCCCTCCTGCGTCGAGCTTGAGGAAGGCGACGGGCGTGAGCGTCGCCTGGAAATTCGCGTTGAGCGAGACGGGGGAGATTTCGCCCGAGAAGTCGAGGGCGAGTTCGTTGTCCTTGGTGAGATCGCCCCCTCCGGCGAGGAAAGGGAAGGTGAGCTTGCGGTCGATTATGCCCTTCAGGTCCCCTCCACCCCATGTGGAACCGGCCTGGCGCGATCCGAACGCCGGATCCGTGGCGAGGCCGTAGACTACTGGCACGAGGCCGTTCGCGTCGACGCCTTCGTGGTAGGGGAATTGATAGTCGCCCTCCACCTCGATGCTCGTCTGTCCCCGGACGCCCTCGGCGAGAGCGGGCGCGGCGAGGACCGCGCCCACGGCGAGGGCGCTCAGCAATCGCCTCGCGGGGCCGGCGAGGGGCGGGCGGTTGGGGTCTCGGCGACCATCACTTGCCATCGCTTGCCTCCCGGGTCGTTTCGGCGTCCGCCTTGGCCTTGTCGGCCCTGACGCTCCTATAGATCAGGAACGCCCCGGCTATGACGGCGAGGGGACCCACAATCGCGAAGAACTTGGAGAGGAAGCCCACCCTGCTATCGAACTGCGCGCCGAGCGAGAAGCCGACGAAGAGCCAGGCCGGAGTCATTATCGCGGCGGCGAGGAAATCGTAGAGGATGAAGCGATGCAGCCGCATCCTGAGGAAGCCGGCGCCCATGATGACCGGCGCCCTGAGCCCGACGACGAAGCGCGAGGAGAAGACTATGAAGGGACCGCGTCGCAGGAAATAGCGCTCCCCTCCATCGATGCTGCTCGGCTTGATGAGCCTCGCCAGGAGCTTGTGGCGGATGATCTTGGGGCCGAAGACTCGCGCGATGAAAAAATACGCGGTGTCCTGGATCAGGATGGCGGTCAATGCTATCGCCGTCGCCAGGAGAAAGGAGGTATCGGTCGCGTGCATGGTGACTCCGACCAGGGCGACCGCTATCTCCTCGCAGATCGGGAGCGTGAAGCCGAAGAGAAGGAGGAAGAAGAAAGCGTAGGGGAGAGGATGGAGCGTCACGAAGCTAGGAAGTACCGAGATCAAGGCGTTCACTGGCGCCCTCCCGCGACGGAATCTATACCGCCCTTGCGGGCCTGTCAAGTTGACGGCTATAATCCCCCGATCCGGAGGACCAATGAACTCTGCTCTCGTGACGCTCCAGGAACGGGGATTCATCCAGCAATGCACCGATTTGGAGGGGCTCTCCAAGGCGATGGACGAGGGTCCGATCACCTTCTACGAAGGATGCGACCCGACGGGGCCCTCGCTGCATATCGGCCACATGGTACCCTATTTCGCGATCCGGCATCTGCACGAGGCCGGGCATCGCGGCATTGTCCTCATGGGAGGAGGCACTGCCCGCATCGGCGACCCTTCGGGCAAGTCGACGATGCGGCAGATCATCTCCTACGACGAGATCGACGCCAATGCCGGGCTCTTCCTGGGGCAGATAGACAGGTTCCTGAAGTTCGACGGCGAGACGCTCTACTCCGCGAACAACAAGGACTGGCTCGCCGATCTCAACTACATCGACTTCCTCAGGGATATCGGGCGGCACTTCTCGGTGAATCGCATGCTGTCCTTCGAGGCCTACAAGATGCGGATGGAGACCGGCCTGTCCTTCATCGAGTTCAACTACCAACTGCTGCAGAGCTACGACTTCCTGCAGCTCTACAAGCGCCACGGGTGCCGCCTGCAGATCGGCGGCGACGACCAGTGGGGCAATATCGTGGCCGGCATCGAGCTCATCCGCCGAGTGGAAGGAGCCGAGTGCTTCGGGCTCACCTTCCCGCTCGTGACGACGAGCGACGGCAAGAAGATGGGCAAGACCGAAAAGGGCGCTCTCTTCCTCGACCCGGCGATGGTCAGCCCCTATGATTTCTTCCAGTATTGGCGCAATGTCGCCGATGCGGACGTCGAGCGCTTTCTCCTCATGTTCACGTTCCTCACCGTCGCGGAGTGCCGCGAGCTGGGCTCCAGGAAGGACTCGGGACTCAACGAGGCCAAGGCCCGGCTCGCCTGGGAAGTCACCGCCCTCATCCATGGCCGGGCCGAGGCCGACAAGGCTCGAGCCGCCGCCGCGGCGGCCTTCGGGGGAGGCGGCGGAGACTTGGGACAGATCCCCTCCAAGTCGCTGCCGCTCTCGGACATCGCTGCCGGGATCGGCGTGCTCGATCTCTTCGTCCTCGCCGGCCTGGCCTCGTCGAAGAGCGAGGCGCGCCGGCTCGTCCAGCAGGGCGGGGCGATCGTGAACGAGAGGAAGGTCGAGGACGAGAAGGCGGTCATCGACGCTCCCTGGCTCGACTCCGAGGGCGCGCTGATGCTTCGCGCGGGCAAGAAGCGGGTGTTCAGGATAGTCGCCTCGCGATGAGTCCGCCTCGACGCTTCCGCCCCGCCCGGGGCGCGGGAGCCGGGATTCCCGCGGCGAGGCCCGGCCGATGACCCGCGGCGAGTTCTCCGCCGAGCTCGGCGGCATCCAGATGCTCCTGCGCGAGCATCAGTACCTGCAATACTCGCCCTCGGGGCGCGCCGAATACGAGCGGAAGGTTCGGACCTGCGCCGAGCAGTTCGCCTACCTCGTCTTCAGGAAGACCGGCCTGCCCGTCAGGGCCCTGCCTGGCACGGTGCCGATCGAATCCGTCAGGGATCCCAGCTACGCCGCGGGCAGGTCCATGGCCGAGCGGGCGGCCAAGAGGACGCGCGCCCTGGCCAGGAAGGCGACGGGTCTCGACCGGGACTACTACTCGAAGTGCGCCGCCGTCTGGGAAAAGGCCTGGGTCAAGCTCGGCGAGCCGGACGCGGAGCATTGAGCCGCCCCATCGCCTGCCGACCTCCCCCTCTCACTTGCCCTCCTGCGGGGGCGGGCTTCAGTCGTCCTTCGCCTGCAGGCCGGAGGGGACGGCCCGGGCCGCCCTGGCGTCCGCGTACTTCGAGTAGACCTTCACCTTCCCCGCGACGATGTCCCTCTTGATGGCGTTCACCTTGGCGACGATGTCCTTCCCCAGCTCGACGTTGCGGTCGGAGAAGGCCACTCCGTCGGACTTGGCGTCGAAGACGACCGCTCCGCCCCTGAAGGTGCCGGCCTTCAAGGCCTTGAGAGCGTAGACGGTCGCCGTGTCGACCCGCTTGATCATGGAAGTGAGGACCGCGGACCTGCCCTTGGCCGAATCGTAGATGCCCTCATCGTACTGATCCGAGTCGGCCCCGACGGCCCACACGTTCCTGCCTGCCGCGCGGTATTCCCTGGCCATCGCGATAGCCCCCGTGCCGGTCATGCCTGCCGCGGAGAATACGCAGTAGACGCCGGAGTCGTACCAGGTCCTCGCCCGGGCTTTCGCGAGCTCGGGCTTGGCCCAATCGTTCGCGTAGTAGTCCACGACCGCGGCCCCGGGGAGCACCGAGACGATGCCTTGAGCGTAGCCGACTTCGAATCTGGTCATCGCCGAGCCCGGTATGCCCCCGATGAACCCGAAGCGCGGATCTTTGACGCCGTCCGCCCTGGCCTTGAGGGCCGCGGCCGCGCCGACCAGGTAGGAGCCCTCCTGCTCGGCGAAGGTGGCCTGCATGACATTGGGCAGGTTTACCGAGTCGACGTCAATTATGAGGTATCTCTGGCCCGGGTACTGCGGCGCGACTTCGGCGAAGGCGTCGGCGAAGGCGAAGCCCGTCGCGACGACAAGATCGTACTTCTCGTCCGAGACTTGCTTGATGTTCGGGATGTACATGTCCGGCGTCTTGGCGGTCACGACGTCGTAGGCCGAGCCTCTTCTCGGCTGCCTGGAGAGGGTGTCGCCGTAGAATTTCAGGATGCCCCGCCACGCGGCCGCATTGAAGGCCCTGTCGTCGATCCCGGAAGCGTCGGTGAGGAGCCGGACGCTGGGATCCGCGGCGAAGGCCGCGGCGGCCGAGAGCAGGGATAGGACGAGGGTCGCGAGGGCTGCCTTCTTCATCCGATTACCTCCGCTTGGCGATTGCCGCATACCGGCTCGGGCGCGCCGCAATCATAGGCTCGGAGGATGGGGGAGTCAAGGCTGAGCTATATTTCGGCCACCACGTGCCCGTGGTAGTACTGATCGCGCAGGGCCGCCACCTGCTTGTCCGCGAGATAGTCCTCGAAGCCCGCGCAGCGGTCAATCGTGCCGCCCGGACAGATCTCCACGATCCGGTTGGCGATCGACGCGACGAACTCGTGGTCGTGGCTCGCGAAGAGGAGGACGCCGTCGAACTCGATGAGACCGTCGTTCAGCGCCGTGATCGACTCGAGATCGAGGTGGTTGGTGGGCTCGTCTAGGATCAGGCAGTTGGCTCCCGAGAGCATCAGCTTCGAGAGGAGGCAGCGCACCTTCTCGCCGCCCGAGAGCACGCGCACGGGCTTAACCGCCTCGTCGCCCGAGAAGAGCATGCGCCCCAGGAACGAGCGGATGTAAGTCTCGTCGTCGGAGTTCGTGTATTGTCCGAGCCATCCCGCGATGGACAGGTCGGAGTCGAAGAGCCTCGCGTTGTCCTTCGGGAAATAGGACTTCGAGATCGTCTGCCCCCAGACGACCTCGCCCGCTTCGGGCGCGTCCTCGCCGGCGAGGACGCGGAAGAGCGCGGTTTTGGCGATGTGTTCCTTGCCCACGAAGGCGATCTTGTCCCCGCGGTTGACTACCAAGTCGAACTTCGCGAGTACGCCCATGCCCTCGACGGACTTGGAGACGCCGGCCATCCTGAGGACGTTGTTCCCGACGTCGCGATCGGGCTTGAACCCGACGAAGGGGAAGCGCCTGGACGAGGGCACGAAGTCGTCGAGCTCGAGCTTCTCGAGTATCTTCTTGCGCGAGGTGGCCTGCCTGCTCTTCGATGCGTTCGCCGAGAATCGCTGGATGAATTCTCTGAGGTCCTTGGCCTTGTCCTCGTTCCGCTTCTTGAGATCCTTCTGCTGCTGGACGAGGATGCGGGTCATCTTGCTCCAGAAATCGTAGTTGCCGGAATACATCCGCATCTTCCCGTAGTCGATATCGACCGTATGGGTGCAGACCGCGTTCAGGAAATGACGGTCGTGCGAGACGACGATCACGATATTCGGGAATTCGATGAGGTACTCCTCGAGCCATGATATCGAGTCGAGGTCGAGGCCGTTGGTCGGCTCGTCGAGCAGGAGCATGTCCGGCGTGCCGAAGATGGCCTGGGCGAGGAGGACGCGAACCTTGATACCCTCGTCGACTTCGCGCATCAGCCTGCCCTGGTAGCTCTCCGCCACGCCGAGCCCCGAGAGGAGGACGGCGGCCTGGGCCTCGGCCTCCCAGCCGCCGAGCTCGGCGAACTCGGCCTCCAGCTCGGCTGCCCGTATCCCGTCGGCCTCGCTGAAATCGGCCTTCTCGTAGAGCGCCGCGCGCTCGGCTCGGACATCCTGGAGCCTCGCCCATCCCATGATCACGGTGTCGAGTACCCCATGCTCCTCGAAGGCGAAATGGTCCTGGGCGAGGACCGCCATGCGCTTGCCTGCGCCGATGGAGATCTCGCCCTTGTCCGGCGATAGCTCGCCCGCGAGGAGCTTGAGGAAGGTGGATTTGCCCGCTCCGTTCGCCCCGATGATGCCGTAGCAGTTACCCGGTGTGAACTTGAGGTTGACGTCCTTGAAGAGGAAGCGCTCGCCGAAGGCGAGCGCGAGGTCCGTTACGCTTATCACGATACTGCATTTCTCGCACGCGAACGGCATAGTATTCAAGGGGAGCCCGCGCAGCCCCGCGAGCCTGCGACTCCTCTCGGCCGATCCTGCTCCCCGGGCCTCCATCCTCGCGCTCGGTTTCTTGTGGGTTCGGGGATCTTGGCTCTATAATTTGAGATAGTGAAGTATCTCGACTCGAAGCCTTCCGCCGGACCGGGATGCCGAGCGCTTCCCGCAGCCAGGTTCGCGCGCGTCTTCCGCCTCCTCGCGGCCGCGGCGGCCCTGTCCGCTCTCGCGCCCGCCGGGAGCCCGGCGGAGGAAGCGCCCTTCACTGGCCGCGACGGGCCTCTCGAGATTCGGGACTACCTCTTCCTGGAATCGCCCCGAGCCGAGCGAAGCCACCTCGACCTCGGCGAAGCCACCCCCGGCGTCCGCCGCTACTCGGGCGGCAAGCTCCCGACCGAGCCCGCCGCCTCGCCGAGGATGTACACTTTCAAGGCGGCGTTCCGGATCGATCCCTCCTGCAGGGGCGTCGACCTTTCCCTCCGCATGGGCCTCTCCGAGTATCCCTACCGCCTCTATCTGAATGGCGTCGAGATCTTCTCCAAGGGACGCTACGACGAAGGCCATTACAACTCGAGTCTCCGTGCGGCCGACGCGGTCTACCTGTCCCCGGACCTGCTTCGCTACGGGAGCGATGAGAACGCCCTCGCGCTGGAAGCCTACCCTCTGTACGAGGATTGGGGCCTCGATCGGATCTATATCGACCGGAGGGCGGCCGTCGACGCTTCGGTCTTCCTCCGAAACTTCGTCGGGATAAACCTGATCCAGGGAGCCTTCGTCCTCGTCCTGATCCTGGGCTTGTACTTCGTCGCGCTCTTCTTCGCCGAGGGGCGCGCCTACGGCAAGCACCTGATCTTCAGCCTGATGTGCGCGTCCTTCTGTCTCGCCTACTTCAACGTGACCTTCCATTACGACGCGAACGACGAGGTCCTTCTCGAGGCCCTGTCCAAGGGCGGCCTCGTGCTGCTGTCGTCGCTGATGGTGCTCTACTGCTGCGAAGCGACCGCCGTCCTGAACAAGAGGCGGATCTTTCCCCTCGCGTCGATGGCCCTCGGCCTCTCCGTCGCGGTCGCGGTTATGACGCGGCCGTCGAAGGAGGCGGTCCTCGTCTGGTTCGGCTACGCCATGAACGGCCTCATCGTTCCCCAGATCGCCGTGGACATCGGAATTCTCGCCTACGCGCTCGTCAAGAAAGGCGATCGCGGCGTCATTCCGCTGCTGGGAGCCTTCGCCGTGGTCATCGCCGCCGCCGGCAGCGACGTCGCCCACCTGGATAGGGCGGTCCTGCCCTATGCGTGGTTCACCGCCTACGGCTACCTGGCGGTCGTGGTGGCGATCTTCTCGACTCTCGTCAGGGAGCAGGGCGATCTCGTCGCGGCTAACGCGGGCCTGCGCGCCGAAGTGGCCGCCCGCAGGCAGGCCGAGGAGATGGAGGAAAGACTGAGCATGAGCGAGCAGCGTTACCGCGATCTCCAGGAAAAGGCGGCGGACGGCATCTTCCTCCTGGACGAGAAGGGGAATTTCCTGATGGTGAACACGGAGATTTGCGAGATGCTCGGCTACGCGCGCGAGGAGATGCTCCGCATGAGCATCCTGGACACCTATCCGAGCGAGTCTCGGGACGAGGGCAGATCGCGCATCGAGCGGGTCGAATCGGGCGAGAAGCTGCGCTTCGAGCGGATGATGAAGAGGAAGGACGGGTCCTGCTTCCCCGTCGAGATGAGCGCCGGGAGGCTCGCGGGCGGGACGCAGCAGGCCATCGCGCGCGACATCACCGAGCGCAAGCGGGCCGAGGAGCTCCTGCGGTCCTCCCTGGCCGAGAAGGAAGTGCTCCTCCGCGAGATCCATCACCGGGTGAAGAACAACATGCAGGTGATCTCGAGCATAGTATCCCTCCAGGAAGCGTCGTTCAGGGACGACGCCGACAAGGCGATGGTCGGCGACACGAAAGCCCGCATACGATCCATGGCCCAGCTCCACGAGCTGCTCTATGGCGCGAAGGATCTCTCGTCGATCGACCCGGCGGAATACCTCGAAGCCATCGCGGGCGAGGTCTCGCTGAGCTTCGGGAAGAGCCGCATCCGAGTGGAGGCCCTATCCGACGTCATGCCCATAGACGACGCCATGCCCTTCGGCCTCATAGCGACCGAGCTCTTGACCAACGCCCTCAAGTACGCTTACCCGCCGGATGGGGCAGGCGAGGTTTTCGTCTCCTA
Source organism: uncultured Treponemataceae bacterium (assembly GCA_964404145.1). Lineage (GTDB taxonomy): Bacteria > Spirochaetota > Spirochaetia > Treponematales > Rectinemataceae > UBA1306. Next base: position 259,684 of record CAYOIX010000001.1, on the reverse strand, counting down.
CGCCCGAACGGAGACGGAGAGGAAGCTCGAGGTACGCGACTCGGGTCTGGGACTGCCCCCCGGGCTCGATCCCGCGGAAGCCGCTTCGCTGGGTTTCACCCTGGTACGCTCCCTCGCGGAGCAGATAGGAGGACGGCTCTCGATCGGCCCGGTCCGGCCGGGCGAGGGACATCCCGGACTCCGCGTCGTCCTCGTCTTCCCCGCGCCCCCCCGCTAGACGCTCCCCCGCTTACGTGGTATCGAGGAATGATGCCGATTCCCCTGGTCCTTCCCGAGCTCCTCCTCCCCGCCGGAGGCTTCGATCAGGCCATCGCGGCCGTCGAAGGCGGAGCCGACGCCCTCTACCTGGGCTTCGCCGATTTCTCCGCTCGCAGACAGGCGAGGAATTTCGACGCGATCGAGTATAGGCGGCTCCATGGCTTCGCCCGACGCAAAGGCGTAAAGCTCTACGCGGCGTTGAACACCGTCATCCTGCAGGATGAGCTCGAGGGAGCGTCGAGGCTCCTCGCCTTCCTGGGCCGCTTCCCTCCCGACGCCGTCATCGTCCAGGACTGGGGACTCGCGCGGATCGTAAAGGAGAGGCATCCGGGCATCGCGATCCACGCGTCGACCCAGGCGGCCGTCCAGGGAAGCGCGGCGGCGGGGGTCGCGCGCGAGCTGGGCGCGTCCAGGATCGTCCTGCCGCGCGAGACGAGCCTGGCGGAGATAGCGCGTATCCGCGAGGAGGAACCCGGGCTCGAGTACGAGGCCTTCGTCCACGGCGCCCTCTGCTATTCCTTTTCCGGGCTCTGCCTGGCCTCGGGCCTCGTCCTCGGCAGATCCGGGAACAGGGGCGAGTGCGCCCAGCTGTGCCGGTCGCGCTACGCCGTCGAAGGAGGGCCCCTCTCCGGGCGCGAGGGCTGCTGGTTCTCGTGCCGCGACCTCGACTTGAGCGCCCGGGTAGGCGAGCTCGCGGCGGCCGGCGTCTCGAGCCTGAAGGTCGAGGGAAGGATGAAGTCCCCGGAGTACTGCTATGCGGTGGCTTCTCTCTACCGGAGCCTGCTCGATGGAATCGGCGCCGGGCGCGGACCGAGCGAAGACGAAATCGCCGCGAGGCGCGAGGCCGCCCGCGTCGCCTTCTCGCGGTCGCGCACCGAAGGTTGGTTGTCGGAGCGTGGCGGCGCTTCCCTCCTGGACGCGACCTACCCCGGCCACATCGGAGTCCCGGCGGGGCGCATTTTGTCCAACGATCGAGGACGCCTGGTCCTGGCTCTCGCGGGGACCCTCGGTCTCCGGGACGGCCTTCTCGGATTCGAGCGCGGCGACAGGTCGCGCCCCGTCGGATTCTCGGCGCTGGAGCTCCGCGACGAGCGCACGGGGCGGGAGCTCCTTCGGGCGAAGGCGGGCTCGCGCGTCGAGCTCTTCGCCAGGTCCGACGGGCGCCCCTGCGAGGGGCTGCGCCCGGGGGACGAGCTCTTTCGGGTCTCCGCGCGCGATTTCGACCGCGGACCTCCCAGCCCGGAGGAATACGAGGCCGAGAGGGAGGAGCTGCCCCTTCGACTCGCCTTCGGCGAGTCGGGCCTCTCGGCGGAGCTCGGGCTCCCGCGCTTCGACGGCTATAGCGGAGCCGCGGCCCCAGGTACCGAGCGGGCGACGATCGAGCCGGGCGGCGCGCTGCCGCTGGACGCGGCCAAATCGAAGGGTGGCCTCGAGAAGGCTCTCGCGGTTTTCCTCGAATCGGGGGATGCCGATTTCCGCCTCCATCCCGAGATCGATGCCGGGGCCCGCGTCGACCTGGCTCCCGGCTCCGGCGGCGCGCCTCGGTCCTGCGCCGTCCCCGAGCTGTTCGTGCCGCCCTCGGTCCTGAAAAGGGAGAAGAAGCGGATATACGCCCGCGCCGCCGAGCTCATCGCCGCGGCCCAGCTCAGCTACGCCGAAGGCTCCTTGGCGACGCGAGGAAGGGCGAAGGAAGCGCCGATCGTCGGCCGGGCCGATCTCCCCGCCCGGCCGCCTCGGGCCGCGATAGTCTTCCGGCGGCCCGGTCTGCCCTCCGGCATGCCTTTCGCGACCGCGCGCGATCTCGCGGAAGGCCAAGCGCTGCCTTTCTGGGGCGGCCGATCCTGGCTTCCCCTCGCACCCCTCGTCGCGGATCGGGATCGCTACGCCCGACTCGCGACGGAGCGCGCGTCGGCCGAATTGGGAGCCGGAGCCAGCCTCGCGCTGGGGCTCGGCGCCCTGCATCATCTACCTATCGCCAGACAGCTTCGGGCGGGCTTCCCAGAGGCCGGCGACAGACTGGCATTCTTCATCGACTTCAATCTCTATGTCGCGAACGAGCTCTCCTTCGCCAGCCTCTCGGAGCTTCTGCCCGGCATCGAATTCGCCTATCGCTACATCGAGGCCGAGGGGAGGGCCGACTTCGACGACATTCGAGCCGCGCCCTGCGGCCGAGGCTTCGAGCCGCCGCTTTTCCAAAGCCTGGGATGCCTGCTCAAGCACCATGTTTCCGATGGGGTATGCCCGAATCCCTGCGGGAAGTCCTGGTCGGCGGTACTCGACGACCGCGGTCGGCGCTACCGAGCGATCGTCGAGGATTGCGTGACGACTCTGTTCAGGATCGCGGGGGAAAGAGGCGACGACGCATGAAGGCGAAGAGGATCGTCCGGCTGCCCTATCTCCACGACCACCATTCCCACGTGAGCCTCTACGCTTCCTTCGAAGGCTTGCCGGACCTGACCGGACTGGATCGGACGGGCGCGATGCGGCTCCTCGGCGGGCTGCCGGGCGATAGACTCAATCTCGTCAAAGGCTGGAGGACCGACAGGCTACCCCTGGTCTCGCGGGAGGCCTCGGCCGATTTCGCGGGTCTGCCTCCAGTGATCGTCGTGAACGCGAGCCTCCACGGCTACGCCCTTTCCCCCGCGGCGCTCCCCTTCGTCGCCGAGCTTTGGCCGGAGTTCGCCGAGAATGCCTCCGATCCCGCCTGGGGCGAGCGGAATCTGCCTCGGCTCTTCTCGTTCTACGGCCGGGCGGCCGGATTGGACGCGGGAAAGCTCGCGGCCTTCATGACCAAGATGGAAGCGCTCGGGCTCGGGTCACTGGAGGACATGACGCTCGCAGGCGAAGAGGCCCTGGCGATCGAGTCGGGTTCGCCTTTCGGCGGGCGGATACTGTCGTGGGCGACGCCCGAAGTCTATCGCTCGCTTTCGGGCGACTCGAGGAGGAAGTGCGCCGGCATCAAGATATTCCTGGACGGCTCGCTCGGGGCGAGGAGCGCGGCCCTCGATGCCCCCTTCTCGGACGGGAAGGAGGGCGGCCTCCTCTACGGCGACGAGGAGCTGTCCATTCTCCTCGCCGAGCTCGCCTCCTATCGCGCGGCAATTTCCATGCATGCGCTCGGGCACCTCGCCATCGCCCAGGCGCTGCGCGTCCTCGCCGCCCTGGAGGAGGACGGCCTTCGTTTCCCATCGGCCCGGCTCGAGCACGTCCAATTCATGAGCCCCGACCAGGCGCGGCGCTGCAAGGCTTTCGGCGTCGTCCTCTCCATGCAGCCCAACTTCAATTCGGATTCGAGCGACTATGCGGATCGGCTGATCCGGCGGCATCGGAAGGAGAACGATCCTTTCAGGATGCTGATCGACGAGGCGGGCTTCGTCCCGGGTCAGGACCTGCTCTTCGGCTCGGACGGGATGCCGCACGGACCGGAGTTCGCGCTCCGCTGGGGGCTCTACCCCGAGCACGAGGGACAGCGGCTCGCCCCGGAGGAGCTCGCGTCGGGCTATGGCCCGGCGCGGGGCATCGAGGGCGAGGGAAGCGCCTTCGCCCTCGACGACGAAGCGCGCGCGGTCAGTCGAGTCGATCGGGGTTGAAGGCCTCACGCGAAGAATTGGGACTCGTCCTCCGGGAAGGCCATCTTCCTTCGGGCGATGCGTTGGGGAAGGGTGAAATAGACCGCCAGGGACTCCGAGCCCAGCTTGCCCTCCGAGTCGAAGAGACTGGTCCGGATGCGCGCCCGATTGCCTTCCATGCCTTCGAGGCGCGAGCGGAGGAGGAGGGGACTCGCCTCGACGCGCACCGGGTTTCGGTAGTTGATCTCGATCCGCTCGGTGAAGCCGGCCGTGGATAGCTTGACGAATACGACCCAGGACGCTATCTCGTCGTGCAGCGTCGCCTGGACCCCCCCGTGCACGATGCCTCCGTAGCCGGCGAATCTCGCTTCGGCCTTCCAGGAGGATACAATTTCCTCTCCCTCCTCGGAGAAGCTCATCCTGAGCCCTCCCTCGTTATCGGGCGAGCAGCCGAAGCAGGAGTAGCCGGGCCTCTTCAGGAAGGGATTGCTGATGTGTCGCACGAAGACCTCCGTCGGCATAGTATCGAGGGTCCGAATGGAGGGTCAACGGCGCGGATGCCGCTCGGGGCGCGGGAAAGGCCGCGAATCCTTTCCCGCGCGGCGCCTCAGCGCCCTCGCGTGCCGTAGAGGTATTTGAAATAGTCCATATCGGTCGACAGCGTCTTCGAGAAGTTGGGCAGCGTCTGCCGGTACGATTCGATCGCCCTCCAGAAATCGAAGAAGGCGGGATCGCGGCCATAGGCGTTCGCGTAGGTCCGGGCGGCCTCGGCGTCGGCCGTGCCCTTCGTCGTTTCCGCGTCCGCGTAGCCCTCGGAGAGGTACCTGCGCTTGTCGTTCTCGAGCTTGCCGAGGATATTGGCCTTCTGCCCCTCGCCGTAGCTCCGGAAGGCCTGGGCGATCTGGTTGCGCTCCTTGATCATCCTGTTGTAGACGCTCTCGGTGAGCTCGTCGGAGTACTTGATCTGGCGGGGTATGATATCGATGACCTCGATGCCGTATTGGGGCACGATGGGCTTGACCGCCTCGAGCATCTCGGCGAAGAGGACGCTCCTCCCCTTGTCGATCTTTTCGTAGGTGATTTGATTTTGCGTAAGGTTCGACAAGTTCTCGGAGCCGGCCGCGTCGCCCGTCTGGAAGGTCTCCTTGACGTCGCTCGACAGAATGCGGTTCGAATCGCGCACGGCCTCCCGCAGGAAATTGCCCGCGATTACCGTCCTGACCGCGCTGTCGAGCACGTCGTCGAGCTTGCCGTAGGCGCTTTCGAGCGTGCCGATGGACTCGTAGAACTTCACCGGGTCCGCGATGCGCCATCGCGCCGTGGTGTCCACCCAGATGAATTGATTCTCCTTGGTCTGAATCCGCTGGGGCTCGCCGTCCCAGGGCATCACCTTCTTCGGGTAGATGACCACGACGTCGATGAAGGGGGAGCGCAGCTTGAGGCCGGCCGTCTTCTGGGTGCCGATTATCTGGCCGAAGCGGACGACCAGCGCCTGTTCGCCTTCGTTGACTATATAGAAGGGCCCGAGCAGGAGCACGAGCAGCGCCGCCGCGACGATGATGCCTCCGATTACGAGCATTCGCTTCATTGGGCGGCCTCCGTGGTCTGGGCCGGAGCTGCGGCCGGAGCCGGAGCCGGGGCAGGGGCCGGCTCGGAAGCCGGCATGGGAACGGGCGTGGACGACGAAACGAGGTTCTTGAGGGGAAGGAAGTTGGTGAAGTGCTTGTCGATGAGCTCGATATTCTTCTCACCCTTGAACACGTCTTCCATCATCTCGTAATACAGCCGCTGCTTGGTCACGTCGGGGGCCTTGCGGTACTCCGAGTATACGGAATTGAAGCGGGCGACATCGCCCTTCGCCTCGTTGACGCGCTCGGCGGCGTAGCCCTTGGCCACTTCCCGCATCTGCTCGGCCTGTCCCTGAGCCTTGGGGATCTCGGAGTTGTAGGCTTCCTTCCCCTCGTTCACCAGGCGGTTCATGTCCTGGATGGCCTTGTTGACGTCCTCGAAGGCGTCCTGGACGCCCTTAGGCGGCACGATGTTCTGGAGCTGCACCTGGGTGACCCTGATGCCGAGGCCGAATTCCGTGAACTTCTCGTTCATCATCTGGACGGAGGCCTCCTGGATCGCGGTTCGCTCCGGCCCGATGACCCCTAGGATGGTCCTGTCGCCGACGAGGAGGTTGACGACCGACTGGGATATGTCGCGTATCGTCTTCTCCCGGTCGCTCACGTTGAAGAGCCAGGCCTTGGGATCGGTGATCTTGTATTGGATTATCCACTCGACGCTGATGATGTTGAGGTCGCCGGTGAGCATGGTCGATTCCTCCGGGTACTCCTTCTGGGAGTACTGAGTGACCACGCCGGCCTTGTCTGTGCGGAAGCCGAACTGCTCGGTCTGGACGATCTCGGTCTTGACGTGGTAGGCCTTCTGGATGCCGAAGGGCCATTTGAACGCCAGTCCCGGCTGGGCGATCGACGTGAACTTCCCGAAGGTGGTGATCACGGCCCTCTCGGTCTGGTCGACGACGATGAAGCTGGTCGAGAATATGATGAGCAGGACGATCGCGGCGAGGACGAGAAGCACGATTCCCGGCGTGAGGTTCGCCGGTATCCTGCGATTCACGCTCCGCATCCTCTGAGATATGTTATCTCCCATTGGAGCCTCCGATCTTCCTATGGTAATCCATGCAGGAAGAAAAAAGAACTACCCGCGCGGTCATCGCCCCGGCGCCCCTCCCGCGGCGGAGCGAAGGGCGCCTTCGCCGAACAAGGCCGCGAGGCGGGCATAGGCGCTTCCGGGCAGCCCGGCGGTCACGAGGCGCGGCAGGTCGGCGAAGGGAGGCTCCGGGAACTCCAGCGACAGCGCATGGAGTATGTAGCCGCCGGGGAAGGGCTCGCCGCCGTATTTCGAGTCGCCGGAAAGGGGGAAGCCCCGCGCGGAAGCCTGCACCCGGATCTGATGGGTAAGGCCCGAGCGGAGCTCGACGAGGATGAGGCTCCTGCCGCCGTAGACGAGGAGGGGATGCATCGCCGCGCTGGCCTCGTCCCCGTCCTCGGTTACGGCGCTCGTCTTCGAGGCGCCGTTCCTGGATATCCTGTCCCGCCACTCGCCGGCCTCTGAGACTTCCCCGTCCACGAGGGCGAGATAGCGCTTCACGATCCGGCGTTCGCGGATGAGCGAGGTGAAGGCTCGGGCCCCAGCCGCGCTCCGCGGGAAGGTAAGGATACCCGTCGTGTTCCTGTCGAGACGATGGAGGGGGCCCGGGAAGAAGGAAAGAGACGAGGCTGCGCGCCCGGCGAGGGCCTTCCGGATCCTCGGCTCGAGGCCCACCGCACCCTGCGAGAGCTCGCCCCTCGGCTTGTTCACGAAGATGAGATCGTCGGTCGCGAGGATGAGTATGTCGTCGATCTCTCCGATCGCGTCGTCGCGGACGGGGGACGGCTCCCCGCCGGCGATCCCCAGCGGAGCCTCCAGGAAGATCCTGTCGCCTTCGCTTAGCCTGAGCTCGGGCTCGGCCTTCGAACCGTTGACCCGGATCCGGCCTTTCCGCAACGCGGCGTAGATCCCCGATAGCGAGCTGTCCTTCAGGACTGCTCGCAAGACCTTGTCCAGCCGCCTGCCCGCGTCGTCAGGCCCGGCTGTCAGTTCGCGTCCGTCGGCGCTCTCGCTCATGGAAACGAATCTAAGCGCGCACCCGCCCGTGGTCAATACGACCGACCCGGTGCCGCGCCTTGACAAGGCTCGGGCTAGCGCGGAAACTGATGCCGTGAGCGCCGCAGCGAATCCAGAGGGAACGGATTTTTTTACAAACCCGGTGTTCCTGTCGGCCATCTTCAGCTTGCTGACCGCGCAATTCCTTAAAGCGGTTGTAAATATTTTTCGGTCCAGGGCGCGCAATTTTCGCGAGGTCCTCCTGTCCTTCTTCTGGAAGACGGGCGGCATGCCATCGAGCCATTCCGCGCTGGCGGTGTCCATTGCGACTGCCATCGCCTTCCGCCAGGGACCCAATACCAGCATCTTCATACTGGCCGCCTTCTTCGCCCTGGTGGTCGTGCGCGACGCGATGGGCGTGCGCCGGGCGGCGGGCCTCCAGGCCAGGACCCTGAACCTCCTCGGCAAGGAACTCAATGCCCGCGACGGCTTCCCTTATCGCCCCGTCAAGGAAGTGCACGGCCACAGCCCGGCGGAGGTGATCGTCGGGAGCCTCCTCGGTTTCTTCATCGCCCTGGCGTTCTGCACGCTGTGAGGCCGGGCGATGCTTCCTCGCGCGCCTGAGTCGAGCACCGCGAGAGCGGCGGCGGGCGCGTGCCTCCTCGTCGCGGCGCTGGGTATCGGAGCGCTTGCGTGGGGAGCGGCGAGGACCGAGAGAGGCGGAACTCGGTGGAGGGGATATCGGGTCCTCCTCGTCGATGCGTCCTTGCCCGAAGCCGAGGTGCTCGCCGGGCTTGGCGGCGCCGGCGTCAAGGCCGCGGTCTCCGAGTCGACCGAGCCCGTTCTCGTCTCGGATTGGTCGGGGCTCGAGACCAGGACCTTGGCCGAGGCCGAGACGAGTCTCGTCGCGGGCGATCCGCGGCTGGACGGATACATGCAGCGGCTCCCCCTATGGTTCCGGGCGAGCGTCGGCGGACTTCCCTACCGCGCGATATACGTCAAGTCGGATTCGCCCTTCGATTCGGGGGCGGCCATCGCCCGGGGCCTGGAGCGCTATCGGGGGCGATTCGTCCTTCCGGACCTCGCGGGCCCGGCGAGATCCGGCGAGGTCGACTCCCTGTTCCTGGCCTGCTCCCTCGTATTCCTCCTGATTTCCTGCGTCGCCCTCCCTCTGGCAGGGAGGGCTCCGGCCCCGTTTCGGGGACTCTCGCTGCGCAGGCCCGGAGCGCTCGCCCTCGATAGGGTGGCATTCAGGCTTTCCCTGATCCTTCCCTGGGCGGCTCTCGCGGGCCGGGGACCATCCGCGGCCGCAATTGCGACGCTCTGGGGACTGGCGATAGCCGATACCGCGGATCACCTGGAGATTCCGCTGGAGGAATTCCGCCGCGGGCGCGGGGCCGGCAAGCTCCTCGAGAGCCTCGCCCTCCGAGGCCTGCCCTCGCCGATCCTGCCCGTCATCGCCTGCCTCGCCCTGATCGCGGCGCCTGCCTTGGCGCCGGCGGCGGGGATCGCCCTCCTCGGCTCCCTGGTCGCCCTCCCCGGCTACGCTCTCGCGAGCGCGCGCCTGTCCCTCGGGGGACGCTTCATCCCCCTACCCATCGGCGGCCGGCGGCGCGGCCTCGGCCGCGCCGCCTCGGTGTCCGGCAGGATCAGGGCGGCCTTGGCATGCGCGAGCATCCTCGTCTGGGGCCTCTTTCGGGTATTGGCTCCATCGACGGCGCCCGTTCCGAGCGCCGGCATGGCGTTCCCGTCCCCCTTTGCCGCTCGCGGGAGTCTTCGGCCCCTCATCTCCGAGGCGAGGGGGGAGACGGCCTCCGAGAGCGGCGACGTCCTGCCGGGCCTCGCGTCCTATCTCGAGCATAGGGCGATCCAGGAAGCCTTGCCCTTTATCAGGGTAGGGGAGAGCCGCCCCGATCCCTTCGCGGAGGCGCGCCTGCCGATGCCTTCGGAGGGCCCGGGGGAAAAGAAGGCCGGGAGCCGGCAGGGAATCGCATTCACCGACGACTGGGCCAGGGCCGCGTATCGGGAGGTGCCTAGCCTGAGCATAGAAGGCATGCTCCTCTCCCAAGGCGCCGCGACCCTCGGCCGCGACGGCCCCGGCGAGGGCCGAAGCGGCCGACCGCTTGCGCCGATCCTGGTCCTGCTGTATATATTCCTCTTGATTCCCCTAAGCGGAAGAATATTGGCCGGCGTTCCCTTCGCCAGGGATGCCGCATCCGGCGAACTACGGCAGGAAGCATGAGACCTTCACGGACATTCCGGCACGGCGGCATACGGATCGAAGCGGGCCTCGAATGGGAAAGTCCCGGCCCGGCCCGGAACGCCTTCCTCCCCAACGGCGCGGTGATACTCCTCAAGCAGCATGCGGGCCCCCAGGCCCGCTGCGTCGTGAGGCGCGGCGAGTACGTCCGGGAGGGCATGGTGATCGGCAGGGCCGACGGCGCTCTTTCGGCCAACGTGCATTCCTCGATCCCGGGGGTCGTCCGCGATATCCGCATAGCCGCCCTCCCCGAGGGCGGTCACGCCGAGGCCGTGGTGGTGGCTCTCGAAGGCTCCTTCGACCGCCTCGGCAGGAGAGGCGAGCGCTACCTGTGGAAGAGCATGGGCCGCACCGAGATACTCATGAGCCTGAGGGACCGGGGCGTCGTGGATACCGAGGCTCCGGGCATGCCGCTCTTCGACCTGCTGGGCGATCGGCGCGACATCGAGCTTCTCGTGATCAACGCGGTCGAGTGCGAGCCCTATCTCCGCGCCGAGACCCGCCTGCTCGAGGACAAGGGCGCGGAGGTCATGGAAGGCCTGGCTATCCTCCGCGGCATGCTCTCGCCGAGGCGGACAGTCGTCGCGACCAACCGGGCGGGAGCTCCGCTTGCGCCCGAGCCTTCCGGCGATGGCGGTCCGGTCGATCTCGTCGTCCTCGATTCGCGCTATCCGCAGGACATGCCCCGGCAGCTGCTCGAGGCCATCGACGAGTCGCGGAAGCCGGGGGAGGGCGACGCGATCATCCTGAGGCCGTCCACGGCCTTCGCCGTCTACGAGGCGATCGTGCTGGCCAAGCCCATGGTCGAGCGCTATATATCCGTAGGCGGGGGCGCGCTCAAGCGGCCTACGGTGCTGAAGGCGCGGATAGGCACGCCCATCGGCGACCTGATCGAAGAATGCGGCGGCTTCCGGGACCCGCCCGCCAGGCTGGTGCTCCGCGGGGCCCTGCGCGGCGAATCGGTGTACGATCTCGATACGCCCGTCACGAAGACCACCTCCGCCGTGATCGCGCTCGACGCGGACGAAATCGGATCCCAGTCGAGGACCCCCTGCATCCGATGCGGTCGATGCTCCGAGGTATGCCCCGAGAGGCTCGATCCCGACCTCCTCTTCCGCCTGATCGGACGCGGCCTGCGCGGGCGCGCGATGGAGCTCGGCCTCGACGCCTGCACCGTCTGCGGTTCCTGCGGCTTCATATGCCCGTCGCGCGTTCCGCTCGTGGCGGCCTTCTCCTCCGAGAAGGCGATCGCGGCGGCCTCGCCGGAGGGATCGGACAGATGAGGCGGGCCAAGTCATTGTCGATGGGCGACGCGCCCTACATATTCAACAAGCGCACCACCGCCTCGCTGACGTGGGGGACCGCCGCCGCGCTGATGCCCGCCCTGGCCTGGGGCCTCCTTTGCTTCGGGGCCGCCGCCGCCGCGCCGGTCGCCGCCGCGATCGCAGGCGCCCTGGCGGGCGAGGCGATCGCGGGAGGCCTCAGGCGCCGCTTCACCCTCTGGGACGGATCAGCCTTCCTTACCGGCCTCCTCGTCGGTATGGCCATGCCCGCGGGCATATCCCCTTTCATCCCTGCCGTCGCCTCGCTGTTCGCGGTAGCCGTCGTCAAGGGAGCCTTCGGCGGCCTGGGCTCCAATTGGATGAATCCGGCCCTCGCGGGAATAGCGTTCGCTCTGGTCAATTGGCCGGGCGAGATGAAAGCCTGGACCATGCCCCACGGCCTCGCGGGTCCGGCGGGGGTGAGCGGAGCGACTCCGCTCGGCTTCGCGCGCTTTCACGCCGCGGCCGCGCTGTCGGGCCCGGATCCGACGGGCATCCTCGGGGTCGGGGGCATGAGGCCGAGCGGCTTCGACGCCTCGGTCACCGAAGCGCTCAACCGTCTCGTCTTCGTCCCTCTCGGAGCCGAGCTTCCGGGCGGGTACATCGATCTCTTCGTCGGGAACAAAGCCGGAGCCCTGGGCGAGCTCTCGGCCATCCTCGTCCTAGCCGGCTCGATCGTCCTTATCTCGCGGAAGATGATAAGGTGGGAGATACCGGCTTCGATCGTGGCCTCCTTCGCCCTCCTCACCTGGGCCTTCGGCGGGCTCCCCCTCGGGAAAGGCTTCTTCGGCGGCGACGTGCTGTTCTCCGTCCTCGGCGGCTCCTTCCTCATCGTGTCCTTCTTCATGGCCCCCGATCCCGTCACCTCTCCTTCGTCCCGCGCGGGCATGCTGATCTACGGCGTCGGCATCGGCTCCCTGGCCTTCCTCTTGCGCGCCTTCGGCTCGTCGGCCGAGGGGAGCGCGTTCGCCGTGATCGTCATGAACTGCGCGGTGCCCTCGATAGCGAAATTGGACATAGCGTTCCGCCGCCGCGCCTTCAAGTCGGCGGGAACTATCTATTAAGGAGTCGGAGGCCGTGGCCCAAGACAAACGCGAGAGGATAATGGAGAATCTGGCCGTGGCCGCGGTCCTGGGACTCCTCGCGCTCATCGTCGGCGCCTTCTCCCTCGCGGCGGACTCGAACTCCGTCGCGGCGGAGCGCTCGGCCTTCGCCCGGGATGGCTCGGTCGTCGCCCTCGCCGGCCGAGCCGACGATCCATCATTCGATCGCGTCTTCCGGATGCGGAGCGCTTCGGGCCTCTCCTTCGGGGCGGTCATGACTCTCCGCTCGTCCCGGGGCTCGGCCCTGGTCGGGGCCTCCTTCTCTTCCGACGGGGAGTTGCTGGAGCTCCGCCTCCTGGGCAGCTGCGCCTCCCGCCTGCCGGAAAGGCCTCAGGACATGATCGGCGAGTTCCCGGGCGCCGGCGAAGCCCTCGCCCGGGCAGCCGAAAAGGTGCGCGCGATCTCGAAGGCTTCCCCGGAGGCTGGATCATGAGCGAAGGCAAGGATGGCTTCGTCCCCAACCCCGTCCTCGCGGGACTGGTGGGCATCTGCCCTCTGATCGCGGTATCGAGGAGCCTCGCCGAGGCCACGGTATACGGTCTCGGCGCGGCTCTCTGCTCGATCGTGCTCGGCGCCGTCGCCCCGCCGCTGCGTTCCGTGATCGCCGACCGGCTCCAGGCTCCGGCCATGCTCGCGCTATCCTCCGCGCTGGCCCTGGTCTACGGCTTCTTGACGCGCATCTACTCGCCGACCATAGCGGCGGGACTCTGGATATACTCGCCCCTCCTGGCCGTGAGCGGGCTCAGTCTCTCTACGCTGCGCCGGTCCTCCCTTCCCGGCCGCATCGGCCCCGACGGCCAGTCGCGCCTCGGGGCGGTGGCCTTCGAGGCCGTGATGTTCCTCTTCTCCGCGGCCTTCATCGGCGCCGCTCGGGAGATCGTGGGCCTCGGGACCTTGACGCTGCCGGTCCCGGGCCCGGACCTCCCGCGCCTGTACGTCGCCGACTTCGCCCCCCTGCGCATCCTCGTATCCACCTCGGGAGGCTTCATCCTCCTCGGGTTCGTCATCGCCGCGTACAGGACGCTTGCCCGCGTGAGCGGAAGGAAGCTGCCGTGAGCTATCTCGGGATCGTCGTAACCTCCGTCTTCGCCTCGAACGCCCTGTTGACCTACGGCCTCGGACCGGTGCCCGGGCGCGGACGCGACCGCCCCGGCTCCTTCGCGTCCGCGGTTGCCCTTACCTGCGTCAACGCGCTCGCCTCCTTCTTCCTGTGGGCGGTCCGCGCTCTCGTCCTGTCCCCCCTCGGCCTGGGCTCCCTCGACATCCTCTTCTTCGCGCTCCTGGCGGTGCCTCTACTGAAATTCCTCTCCAGGGCCGCCTCCGTCCCGGGGGACGGCCTGCTCTCGCGCGTCGGCGCCCAGGCCGACGACCTGATAGTCGGCAGTCTGGTCTTCGGCGTCGCCCTCATAAGCTCCCGCGGCGGGTACACGCTTCCCGAGGCGCTGACCGCGAGCTCGGCGGCCGGTCTCGGCTATTGGCTCGTATCGACGCTCCTCGAATCGATCCGGGAAAGGCTCGAGCTCAGCGACGTCCCCGACCCCTTCAAAGGGGCCCCCGCGATGCTCATCTCCACCGGTCTCATGGCCTTGGCCTTCCTCGGCATCGACGCGGCCCTCGTGAAGGGCTTGACGGGCTAGGCATGATCTGGCTCGAGCTCGCCGTCGTCATCGCCGCCGCCGCGGCCTCCTCCTTCGGCGCCTCCTTCCTCTCCGCTGCGTGGAGGAAGAAGAAAAAGGCCGGACCCCAGACCCTGAGGCTCGAGGCCATGCTTCCGGGATACGACTGCGGGCTCTGCGGACGCCCGGACTGCCGCGCCTACGCCGCTGCGATGGATCTCGACGGCGCCGACCCCGCGCGCTGCCTTCCCGGAGGAGATAGGCTCGAGAGGCGGCTTCGATCCAGCCTGTCCGAGAGGCCGGGCGACCGACGCGGTCTCTTCCTTCGCGCTGTGGTGCGCTGCGGCGGTCGAGCCGGAGTCGCCGAGGAGGAATTCCCCTACGACGGCCGACCGGATTGCCGGTCGGCGGTGGAGCTCTATGGCGGGCCCAAGCGCTGCAAGGAAGGATGCGTCGGCTACGGCTCCTGCGCGGTGGCCTGCCCCCTGGGGGCGATCCGCGTCGTCTCGGGCCTCGCGACAGTCGACCCGGCGATATGCACCGGCTGCGGAGAGTGCGCGAGGATCTGCCCCAAGGGAGTGATTTCGATGATACCGAGAGGGCAGTCCTGGTACGTCGCCTGCTCCTCGAAGCGCGAGCCCGACTCCAAAGCGGCTGACTGCTCGGCCGCGTGCACCGCCTGCGGAGAATGCTCGGCGCATTCCGGGCGCTCGGAGTTCTTCCTGGAAGCCAGGCTCGCGAGGGAAAACCCCGACGCCATCGGCGGCAAATGGCAGGAGATCGCCGAGCGCTGCCCGACGAGGGCTATCGCGCTGGCGGGCGCCGAAAAAAAACGCCGCTCCCCTTTGCCCGGGAATGCGGCTGAGATATACTCGCGTCCGTAATCCCGAGGATAATCGATAAATGCAAAGAAGCAGTGTCATAATCGGCGCATACAATCTCTTGCCCGAGGGGACGGAAGAACAGGCGTTCGAGGAGACATACCAGGTCTGCTGGAGACCTCTGCTTTCGGTGCTCTACCGCTTCCCCGACTTGGCCGCCGTCCTCCATTACTCGGGTACCATCCTCCACTGGCTCGAGTCGCGGCATCCCGAATTCCTGATGCTCCTGGAGGAGATGGTCCTCCGAAAGCAAGTCGAGCTCCTCGGCGGCGGCTTCTACGCCCCGATCCTGCCCCTCATCACGGGGCCCGACCGCCTGGGACAGGCGGAGATGCTCACCACCTACATCAGGCGATCCTTCGGCAAGCGCCCGAGAGGCTGCTGGCTGCCCGACTACGCCTGGGAGTCCAGCCTGGCCTCGTCGCTCCAGTCCTGCGGCTTCGACTACACCTTCCTCACCGAGAAGCACTTCCGGATCGCGGGCGTCGACCCCGGCGACATCGGCGCCCCGGTCATGACCGAGGACCAGGGCAGGAGTCTCCTGGTCTTCCCCGTCTTCGACGCCATGGAGAGCTTCCCCTCGGCGATGCCGATCCTCGAGGCCCTCTCCTCCCTCTCCTCGAGGATCGGCGAGCAGCGTCTGTACACGATCCTCTTCCCGGGCGAGGCGGCGAGGGCGCTCTGGATCGCCTCCAAGCTCGAGTCTCCCGACGTCTTCTTCGAGCGCTCCTTCGCGGCCATCCAGCGCGAGGGACTGCGCTTCGAGACTACCACTCCCTCCCGCTTCCTCAAGGGGGCCCGCGATTTCGGCAGCGCCTACTTCCCCAGCTGCGCCTCCTCCCTCCTCATGGAGCGGAGCAAGCCGCTCGAGGCGCGGACCTCGTCCCTTCGACCCAGGAAGCCTCCCGCCAAGAGCGACGCCGCGAAGGGCGAGGACTGCCCCTCCGCGATCGTGGGAAGTCCCCGTCGCCTCCTCCTGCGCCACGAGGAGAGCCTCGCGCTCTACGCGAAGATGCACTACGTGCGCATCCTCGTCGGCCAGCTGCGCGGCGACAAGTCCAGGAAGAAGACCGCGCAGGAGGAGCTCTGGAAGGGACAGTGCGGCGGCGCGTATTGGCCGGAGCCCAAGGGCGGCATGGCCAGGCTGCCCGTTCGCGCGGCCGCCTACTCGGCCCTGATCGAGGCGGAGAAGATCACCAGGCAGCGCGGCTCCTTCTCTCCGGGCATCATCTCCGCCGACATCGATTTCAACGGCGCGAAGGAGATCATGTACCAGGGCGCCGACCTCAACGCCTACGTCCAGCTGCGGGGAGCCTGTCTCTTCGAGCTGGATTCCCTGAGGACGAGGACGAACTACGTCAACGTGATGGACCTGGGCGATTCCGGGCCCCGCAGACTCTGCTTCCGCGACCGCCTTTCAGAGAAGGGCTCTTTCGGGGAGGACAGAGGCGGGTTCGCGGACTCGCGCTATTCCCTCCTCGACGCCGAGAGGCCCGCGAGCGTCGCCTCCCTCTTCCGCGAGGGCCAGGTCGAGCTCGGCGGCAGGAAACGATCCCTCTCGATCAAGAAGACCTATTCCTTCCGCAAGGCGGGCCTTTCCGTCGACTACGAGCTGACGAACAAAGATGCCTCTCCCCTCCAGATGAGGCTCGCCGTCGAGTTCAACCTCGCCGCCGGATTGAGCGCCGAGGCCGTGGCGCTGGTCGGTCTCCGCTCCCGGGAGGAGATCGGTCTGGAGACGGGGCGCAAGTGCCTCGAGTCCGATCTCGACGGATTCAGGCTCGCCAACCTGGCCAAGGACGAGAAGATCGAGGTCCGATCCGACCTCCGCTTCGCGCTCGCGCACTCGCCCGTCCAGCCCGAGGCCGGCGCCGGGATCTCGGCCGCCGCCTACCAGGGCTGCGATATCTCTCTCGGCTGGGACCTGGACTTTCCCGTCGATTCCGACAGGCGGATCTCGATCTCCCTGGAATTGAGACCCTGAGGCCCGCCCCGACTCCGCCCCAAGCTTGCCTTTACGTCGCCCAACCGCTAGACTGCCTCCATGTCCGATGATCCGAGACTTCTCGACTCGCTCGAGGGCCTCCCCGTGCACCTGGTAGGCGCGAAAGGCACCGGCATGTCGGCCCTGGCGGAGATCCTGTCGGCGAGGGGCGCGAGGCTGTCGGGCAGCGACGTCTCCGAAGTCTTCTATACCGACGCGATACTCAGGGCCCTCGGCTTGTCCCTCAGCTCGGGCTTCGAGCCCTGGCATGTCCCGGCGGAAACCCGACTCGTCGTCCATTCCGCGGCCTACTCCCGGGACCTCAATCCGGAGCTGATCGAGGCAGCCAGGCGCGGACTTCCCATCATGAACTACCCCGAGGCGCTCGGGGCGCTATCCCGCCGCTGCGACTCCTCGGGCATAGCCGGAGTGCACGGCAAGACCACGACGACCGCCTTGGCCGGCAGCCTCGTCGCGGCCTTGCGGCTCCCGGCCACCGTCCTGGCGGGCTCCGCCGTCTCGAGCTTCGGCGGCCGCTCGACGATGATCCGAGGCGATCGCTATTTCATCGCCGAGACCTGCGAGTACAGGCGGCACTTCCTTTCGTTCAAACCATCGCGCATCGTGCTCACGAGCATCGAGAGCGACCATCAGGATTTCTTCCCGACCTATGCCGATATCTACGCGGCCTTCCTGGATTACCTGCGCCTCCTCCCCCCCGGCGGCGAGCTCATCTACTGCGCCGACGATCCGGGAGCCTCGCGCGCCGCTCGCGACATCGCCGCGGAGCGTCCCGATATCGCCATGACCGCCTACGGCGAATCGGCCGAGGGGCCGTATCGGCTCCGCGCCTATGCCCCGGGCGAGGGCGAGGCATCCTTCCGCCTGGCTGGCTTCGATCTCGAGTTCGGTCTTCGCGTGCCGGGCAGGCACATCGCCCTCGACGCCTGCGCCGCTATAGCCCTCGCGCTCTCCATTCTCGGCAGGGAGAGGGCGGCGGCCGGATCCCCCGGGCCCGGGCCCGGGGATCTCTCTGCCATGCGCGATGCCCTGGCGCTCTTCACGGGCTCCAAGCGCCGCTCCGAAGTCCTCGGGGAGGCCGGAGGAATCCTCTTCATGGACGATTACGGCCATCACCCCACGGCGATCCGCGAGACCCTCAGGGGGATCAAGGAGTTTTGGCCGCGCAGGCGGTTGGTGGTGGATTTCATGTCCCATACCTATTCCCGGACCAAGGCGCTGCTCGGGGATTTCGCCGCGAGCCTCGACGGGGCCGACGCCGTCGTGATGCACGGGATCTACGCCTCCGCGCGCGAGCTGCCCGACCCCGCGGTGAGCGGCCGCCTCCTGTTCTCCGAGGTCGAGAAGCGGAGGCCCGGCAGGCCCTCCTATTTCTTCGAGGGCGTGCTGGACGGCGTCGCCCCACTCGCGTCGGCCCTGCGGCCGGGGGACCTTTTCATCACCATGGGCGCCGGGGACAACTGGCGGCTCGGCGAAGCCTTGATGGCCAGGCTCGGGGAGGGGGGAGCCGATCGATGATAAAGAGCATGACTGGCTTCGCCCACCGCGATTTCGCGGAGGCGGGCTTCCGCGGCAGCGTCGAGATCAAGTCCTACAACAACCGCTACCTCGATCTCTCGGTTTACCTTCCCCCCTACCTCTCCAAGCTCGAGCCGCGATTGCGCGGCTACCTGTCCGAGCGGATCGTGCACGGAAAGGTCGAGGCCTCCCTGCGCATCCGGGAGCTGGACGCTCCCGTGGAGGCGAACTCGGACATGGCCGCCGCCCGCGCGGTCGCGTCCGTCCTCGCCAGGATAGCCCGGGCCTGCGATATCGAAGGGCCCCTGAGCCTCGATTCGGTGATCGGCTTCGACGGAGTGGTCTCCTTCGATCGGGAAGTGGACGACGAGGCGCTCTGGGCCAGGATAGGTCCGGAGCTTGAGGCATGCTTCGCCGACTACGAATCGTCCCGCCTTCGCGAGGGTTCCTCCACCCGCGACGACATCGCCGGGCAGCTCGCCCGGGTCGGGGCCTCGCTCGGCGCGGTCAGGGAGCTGCTCCCGGAGATCGACAGGACGGTCAGGACCCAGCTCGGCTCGAGATTCAAGGAGGTCATGGGCGACGCGGTCGACGAGGGGAGGGTGCTCGCGGAAATAGCCGCCGCGCTCATGAAGTACACTATAAACGAGGAAGTCATGCGCCTTTCCGCGCATATGGAGTCGTTCTCGCATATAATGGAGACCGAGGCCGCTCCCGGCAAGAAGCTCGATTTCCTCTGCCAGGAAATGAACCGCGAAGTGAATACGATCGGGTCGAAGAGCATGCTCCTCGACGTCAGCCGGGCGGTGGTCGAGCTGAAGGACGCGCTCGAGAATATCAGGGAGCAGCTTCGGAACATCGAATGAAGGAGAGGGCACATGGCGGCGCGCATCGTGGCGATATCGGGGAAAAGCGGCTGCGGCAACTCGACGGTGAGCAGGCTGCTTTCGGAACGCCTGGGCTTCAAGCTGATCAACTACACCTTCCGCAGGATGGCCGAGGAAAGGGGCATCAGCTTCGAGGAGATGCTCAGACGGGCCAACGAGGATCCCGATTATTCCTACGATAGGGCGCTGGACGCCAGGCAGGTGGAGCTCGCCCGCGAGCGGGATTGCGTGATCGGGTCGAGGTTGGCCATGTGGCTCCTTCCCGACGCGGCCCTCCGGGTGTTCCTGGCGGGCAGCCTCGAAGTGCGCGCGGGGAGGATACACGAACGGGAGGGCGCCGATCTTTCCGACAAGCTCGCCTTCACGCGGGAGCGCGACGAGAGCGATCACGAGCGCTACCTGCATATCTACGGCATCGACAACGACGATCTCGCCGCGGCCGACCTGGTGATAAATACGGAAAAATGGAAGCCCCAGGCCATCGTCGATATCGTGGACCTGGCGCTCCGGCGGAAGAACGCGCCGGCGTGAATCATACCGCACAAGGAACTGCGCTCGATTATTTATGAAATATCATACCATGCGCACCAAACCCCGGCAAAGTATCGGTCGCAAAACGAAGGTCCTTGCCCGCCAGAGGCAATCGAGGTAGGATTGCAGAGCAAGGAGCCAATGCCGATGGAGCATCGCGAGAGCGTCATAGTGGTAACCGGGGCGTCGAGCGGCATCGGCAACGCCTGCGCCACCTTCCTCGCGAAAAAGGGAAACAGAGTCTACGGAACCTGCCGCAATACGGCTTCCTATTCCCGAAAGGCCGACGAATTCTTCGAGCTGCTTCCCCTCGAGCTCACTGACGCCGCCTCCGTCGCGAAGGCGGCGGAAAAGGTCCTCGCCGCGGAAGGCAGGGTGGACGCCCTCGTCTGCTGCGCGGGCTCGGGCCTCCTAGGATCGATTGAGGACACGAGCATCGAAGAAGCCCAATCCGTGATGGACGTCAATTACTTCGGGACCCTCCGGACGATAAAGGCCTTCCTCCCCGGGATGCGCGAGGCGGGGAAGGGGCGCATCGTCATCGTCGGCGGATTGGAAGGCGTCGTCGCCACCCCCTACCAGGGGCTCTACTCCGCCAGCGAGTTCGCTCTGCAGGGCCTCGCCCAATCGCTCCGCCTGGAGATGGCGAGCTTCGGGGTCGAGGCGGGCTTCGTCGCCCTCGGCTCCTTCCGGACGGCCTTCGGGCAGAACCGGAAGCTGGCAGCCGCGGGCTCCGAGACCAGTCAGTACAAGCCGATGCTCGAGTCGGCTTCGGGAGTCCTCTCGAGAGAGGAGGCCGGGGGCGCCGATCCCCTCCTCGCGGCGAGGACCATTTACGCCGTCCTCGAGGCGAAGCGCATGGCCCCCAGGAGGTCCGCGGGGCCGATCGAGCGGCGCATCCTGGCGTTTTCCCGGCATTGGCTTCCCCCCGGCGCGTTCGAGGGCAGGTTGCGCAGGTACTATAGAATCGATTAGCAAGGAGCGTCCGATGTCCATCGAGCGGAAGTCTTTCGGTCTCCTCGCCAGCGGCGAGGAATGCTTTCTCTACATTTTGAGAGCGGACGACATCACCGTGACCCTCTCGGACTACGGGGCGACGCTGGTCTCGATACTGCTTCCTTCGGGCAGGGGAGCCAGCGACGATATCCTCCTGGGCTCTTCCACCTTGAGCGGCTACGCGGCCAAACATCCTTTCTTCGGCGTGACGGTCGGGCGCTACGCGAATCGGATCGCCGGGAGCCGGTTCTCCCTGGGCTCAAAGGACTATACCCTCGCCGCCAACGACGGCGTCAATCATCTGCACGGCGGTCTCAAGGGCTTCAATACCTACGTGTGGCAGGGCGAGGGCTCGGAAGGTCCCTCCGGCCCCGCGGTCAGGTTCTCGAGGATCAGTCCCGACGGCGAGGAGGGATATCCGGGGATCCTGACCGTCGGCGTGACCTTCACCCTCCGAAAGGGCGGAGCGCTTTCGATCGAGTACGAGGCCCGCGCGAGCGCCGAGACGGTGGTCAATCTCACCAACCACGCATACTTCAATTTGAGGGGAGAGGGGACGGGCCCGATCCTGGACCACGAGCTCGCCTTGGCCTGCTCGACCTACCTCCCCGTCGGGCCCGGCTTGATCCCGACGGGAGAGTTCGCTCCTGTCGCCGGCGGCCCCTTCGACTTCAGGAAGGCGAAGCGGATCGGACAGGATATAGGGGCGGCGGGGGGCTACGACCATTGTTTCGTGCTCGACCGGAAGACGCCGGGTCTCTTCGACTTCGCCGAGGTGCGGGAGCCCGTGACCGGCAGGCGTATGACCGCCTCGACGACCCTTCCCGGGGTCCAGCTGTATTCCGGGAACTTCCTGTCCTCGGTCCAGGGCAAGAGGGGCTCGGTCTACGAGAAGCACGGCGGATTCTGCCTCGAGACGCAGCTTTACCCGGACTCTCCCAACAGGCCCTCCTACCCCTCGCCGCGGCTGTCGCCGGGAGGGCTTTGGGCCCACGAGACCGTTTACCGATTCTATCCCTGAGAGCTTCCGCGCAAAGTGGAGAGAACGTATTCGATCCAGGGCCTCGTCTCCGAGGGATACAGCTGCTGGGCCGAGAGGAACTCGAAGAAGGCATCGCGACCGGAGCCCATGAAAGCGAGCGCCTCGCCGAGGTAGTAGCGCGCCCGGGCCGAGGCTTTCGGGCCTCGGTTGAGCGAGAGATACTTCCGCAGTTGGTCCGCGGCCGCGGCCCAGTCCTTCGCCGCGATCCTGTCCGAGACGATGAGCGAGAGGGCATAGTCCTCGCCGCCCGACGGAGCGGAAAGCTCTTCCGGCAACAGGCTCGCGGCGGGCATGGCCGGCTTTACCTTGGGGGCGGCGGCCAAGAGCGAGGAGATGGCTTTCTCCGTATCTGGGGAGACGGGCTGGGGAGGGAAAAGCCCTTCGTCCTCGGCCGGCAGACCGCCGCCCGGAGAGCCGTCTTCGGTGAGGAAGTAGGGCAGGGGCGGGGTCCTGGAGGCGGGGGGCGTCTCCGCGAGACCCGATGAGACGGAGCCGCTGCGTACCTGCACCGCCTGGCTCAGAGAGTTCACCCCCGCGGCTATGCTGATCTTGCCGGCTTTCAGGTCCTCTTCTCCGAGGAGAGCGTAGTAGTAGTCGACGCCCGGGACGGGAAAGTCGGCGAAGCTTCCGTCCTTGTCCGTGAAGGCCGCGACCAGGGTCGCATCGAGCAGGTCCGCGGCCCCCGTAATAGGAGCTACCCCTCGATAGAGGACGAGCCGGGATTTCGGGGAGGCCTTGTACGAAATGAGGATCGCGTCGCCCTTCGCCCTCGCTGCCATGCCCGAGACGAAGGGCTGCGGGGACCCGGCCGAAGCGCCCTGATCGGAGGCAACCGCGGGATTCGGGACGCCGGGCGCCGCGACGGCCGCTCCCGCATCGCCGATCGATACGCCCTTCGAGGTGACATTCTGGTCCGGCAGGAAGACCGCGTAGGGGGATCCGTCGCCGGCCAGGGCGAAAACGCCATAATAATAGACTTTGCCGTCGGGGGGGGCGTCCTTGTAGGTCTGAGCGCCGGAGCCTATCTCTCCCAGCCTCGCGGCCGAGGGAAGGGACTCGGCGTCGAGCGGGGATTCCGAGCGGAAGACGGCGTAATCGCCCTTGGAGTCGGGGGAGTCGATCCAGGTGAGGACGACGCGGTTTTCGCTCGGGGCCGCGCGCAGCATGGTCGCGCAGGGCGCCTTCGCGGCGTCGGCCGTCTGCGAATGCGCAGGGACGGCGCCGAGGACGAGGGCCGCCAGCAGGGCGAAAGGCGCGCTTCTTCTACTGAGCTTCATCGTAGTAACAGTATCGGATATTACGGGCGTTTTCCAGGAGCCTTTCGCCTCTCCGGCCTCGGATACCGGCTTCGAATTGACGGAGGGGCGGATTTCCGATACCATTGGTCCATGTTCGTATCCGTGGTCTGCGATATGGGGAGCGAGGACTCGCGCGCCGCTCTCTATAATCTGCTGCCGCAATACGGCTTCGAGCGCGTCCAAAAAGCCTGCTTCGAGTGCGCGTCGGTCTCGGACAAGCTGCTATCCGCCCTAAAGCGCGATATCGACAAGGTGACCGATTCCTACGATACGGTCCGCCTCTACCAGTTTCCCGTCGACGGGACTCTCGCCATGACGGTCCTCAAAGACAACAAGTGGCGGAGGATAATCGTTCGCGACCCAGCGCGGCCGCGGGAGTAGACGCGCGGCCATTCCCGGAGGGAACCATGCTCGATGACATCGCTGCCCCCGTCTCTTCGCTCCGTGGGGAAATCCTCGACATATGGGGGCGTCTTTGACTCCGCGGCCATCGAGAGGAGAATAGCCGAGAAGGAGGCCACGACCTCCGAACCCGGATTCTGGAACGACGGAACCCGCGCGGGCCGGATCATGACCGAGATCAAGCAGCTGAAGGACCGACTGGGGACGTGGACGAGGCTGAAGGTCGATTCGGAGGCCCTCGACGATGTCCTTAAGATGGCCAGGGAAGAAGGCGACGAATCGATGGAGGCCGACCTTCGAGCCTCCTTCAAGGACGTCTCCGATCGTTTCGACAAGGCGACGATACTCGAGCTGCTCTCGGGCGAAGCCGATCGCTCGGGAGCCTTCCTCTCGATCCACGCGGGGACGGGCGGGACCGAGGCCTGCGATTGGGCCTCGATGCTCCTGCGCATGTACACGCGCTGGGCCGAGCGCAGGAAGTTCAAGGCCGAGGTCATCGACCTCCTCGAGGCGGAGGGCGGGGTCAAGTCGGCCACCATCCAGATCGAGGGCGATTACGCCTACGGCTATCTCAAGGGTGAATCGGGAGTGCATCGTCTCGTCCGGATTTCGCCTTTCGACGCGAACGCGCGCCGACACACCTCCTTCGCCTCGGTCTATATCTTCCCCGTCCTCGACGAGTCGATCCAGGTGGACATCAAGCCGGAGGACCTTCGCATCGACACCTACAGGTCCGGCGGGGCCGGCGGCCAGAAGGTCAACAAGACGGATTCCGCGGTCCGCCTGACCCACCTTCCCACCGGCATCGTCGTAACCTGCCAGAACGAGCGCAGCCAGTACAAGAACAAGGACGTCGCGATGAGCGTCCTGCGATCGCGCCTCTACGAGTTCTACAAACTGGAAAAGGAGAAGGAGAACGCCAAATTCGCCTCCGAGAAGAAGGAGATAGCCTGGGGCTCGCAGATCAGATCCTATGTCTTTCAGCCTTATACGATGGTGAAGGACCATAGGAACAAATTCTCGGTCGGGAACGTCCAATCCGTAATGGACGGCGACATCGACCCCTTCATCGAATCCTTCATGCGCTGGCGCTGGCAGGGCGGGGCGTCCGGAGCCGATGCCGAGATCGATGCCGACGACGAGGACCTCTAGGCGAAGCGGAGCGATGCTGAGCTATCCGGCCCGCGCGGCCTGCATTATGGCTTTAGCCGCCTTCGCGACGGGCCCGGGCCTTCTAGCCGACACTTCCGTCCCCGCTGCCGTCTCGCCCGGCGCCGCGGCTCCCGCGGCAGCCCCTGCCGCCACGACGAGCGGACCCTCGCCTTGGGTGCTCGGCATCGCCCGTTTCGGCGTCGAGAAGTCCGACGATCCGATTTCCCCACTGCAGGATACCATTCCCCTCCTCATAGCATCCGATCTGAAGTCCCTGCCTGCCCGGCGCGTGCCCGAGGAAGACGCCGCCGAGGCCGCCGCCCTTTCGACGCTCCGCTCCCGCTTCGGCCTTGGGGCCGACCTGGCGACCAAGCTCGACGCGCGCGCCCTTCGCTTCTTCGATCCGATCCTCGATGTCGATGCGTGGAAGGACGGGATATCTTCCGCCGAGAAGCAGGTTTCCGCCGCGGCGGACAAGCTGAAGGAAGCCGAGACCGACCTTGTCCCCGCCGCGCCCAAGCCGCCGACGGAGCAGGAAGCGAAGCTCTGGGACGGCTACGCGAAGGGGCAGCTCATCGATTCGCCCTCTCTCGGACCCGCCCAGGCAGCCAAGGCCGCCAAGGTCGACCTGTTGGTGACGGGAAGCGTCGACGTCCAGTCCGGCTACGCCGCCGTTCGGGTCCACGGCTACGATGCTGCCCTGGATCGAGAGGTCTTCTCGTGGAAAAACTTCTGCTCGGTGGACGATCCCGCGCCGCTCGCCGCCGATATCGCGCGGCGCCTGGAGCGTTGGACGGCGGGGAGGAATTTCGCGCGGCTGGAGGTGAAGCTGAGCCCTTCTTCCGCCGAGCTCTCCGTCGACGGCGAGCCTTTCGACGGCGAGCCCACGGTGATCTACGTCTACCGTGACGGAAGCCTCCATCTGGCGGCTTCCGCGGCCGGCTTTTCCCCGCGCGCCATGAAGGTCGATCTCGCCCTCGGCGACGACAGATCCGTAGACCTGAGGCTCGAGCCTCTAGCGACGGGCAATCTGGACGTGACGACCGACCCCTCCGGCGCCGCGATCAGCCTGGATTCGGTGCCGATTGGCCGATCGCCGATTTCGATCGCCCTCGACGGGAGCAGGCGCGTCGTCATGGCCCAGGCCGAGGGCCGGGAGCCGCAGACGACCATCCTCCCCGACTCCGGTCAGGGAGCTTTGAGACTCGACCTCTTACCCTCGGACGGACTGGGTCCAAAAGGCAGGATCCTGGCGGCCAAAGACAGCTTCTACAGTTCCTTCGGCTGGTTCGTCCTCTCGATACCCGTGACCGCCATCGCTTACGGCATGAACAACGGATACAGCGAGGCCTCGGCGCGCTCGGGCCTTCCTTCATTGGCCGACTCCGGTCAATTTTCCAACTACGCCCTCTGGGCGGCCGCGGCCGCGACGGCGGCGACAGCGACCTTCATGATCACGCGGCTCGTCAAGTATCTCGCCGCTGCTCATTGAGGCGATAGGAGAGCTTCGAGGATGACCTTCGCCGACAGGATCAGGAACTTGTTTCGCGGCGGCGCGCCGGACGACTCCCTGTTCGAGGAGCTCGCGGATCTCCTCGTCGAGGGAGATCTCGGCGCGACCCTCGCTTCCTCGGTTTCCGAGGAGCTCAAGGCCGCCTGCAAGGCCAAGCGCCTCGCCGAGCCCGCGGCCATCAAGCTCGAGCTGAAGGCGATCCTCTCGCGGCACGGACTGGAGACGAGCATCAGGCCGCGCGCGGGGGTGATGAGCATTTTCCTCGTCCTGGGGGTCAACGGCGTCGGGAAGACGACGACCTGCGCGAAGCTGGCCGATTTCTTCCGGCGCGACGGCTCGGCGTCGGGCGTCGTCCTCGCCGCCGGAGACACGTTCAGGGCCGCGGCCATAGACCAACTGAAGATCCATGGCGAAAGGCTCGGGATCCGGGTCGTGGCGCAGAAACCGGGAGCCGACCCCGGGGCGGTCCTGTGGGATGCCATCGACGCGGCCCGAGCCGAGGGCGCCGGACTGGTCCTCGCCGATACCGCGGGCAGGATGCACACGAGGGCCGATCTCGTGAAGGAGCTCGGCAAGATCGACAGGATCGTCGCCGCCAAGGCCGAAGGTGCGGATTATCGCCGACTTCTCGTGATCGATTCCACGACGGGGCAGAACGGACTCAGGCAGGCCGAGACCTTCTCGCAGGCCGTGGCCATCGACGGGATCGTGCTCGCCAAACACGATTCCACGGCCAAAGGCGGGATGGCGATACGGCTCGCGAAGGAGCTCGGGCTGCCCACCGCCTTCGTCGGGACCGGCGAGGGCTACGGGGACATCGCGCCTTTCGCCCTCGGGCGATTCCTCGACGGCTTTCTCGGAATAGGGCCGTGAGGAAGCGCCCTGTCTTCGCCCTGTGCGTCCTCGCCTGCCTGTCCGCGGGGCTCGCCGGCGGACAGGAGCGCAGGGAGAGCATAGTCGATCCCAAGGACCCCGGATCGGGGAGAGTCGTCAAGGACCTCGTCTATCGCGACGGCCGGCTCGAGGAGGCGATCTCCTACGGCGCCGACGGCGCGCTCCTTAAAGATACGTTCTTCGACTCCTCGTCGCTGCCGATCCAGACTCGCGACTATATCCGGCGCGCCGGACGGCTCGAGCGGGTCCAGTACGAGGACGCCGACCGGGCGACCAAAGGCTCGCTGAGCTACCGCTACGACCGGTACGGCCGCCTCCTTGGAGTCGATTCGGAGGGGGATCTCGGCGAGGGCTCCGCGGGCTTGATCTCCTCGGCCGCGATGCCGCAGGCCTCCTGGGTCTCCGGCGAGTCCACGACGGTCCTGGGCTACGACGATTCGGCGAGGGCCGCGATAATCCAGACCATGAAGGACGGCGCCGTCGTGTCGGTCGAGCACAGGAGCTACGGCGAAAACGGCCTCCTGGCCTCGGTCAGGACCGAGGACGAGGCTACGGGCGCCGCGACCGAGCTGAGCTACGACGGGCGCGGACGCATCGCCCTTCGGACCCAGGAGACGGCCAAGGGGCAGAAGTCCAGGACCGAGTACCGCTACGACGACTCGGGAAAGCTCGTCCAGGAGCTCCTCGTCCGCGGCGGGCATCGGAGCTCGAGGACCCTCTCCTACACCGCGGACGGCCGGCTCTCGAAGGAGGAGACGCGCAGGGACGGCGAGCTGGTTCTGGCGGTCGAGTATATCGAGAACGGCCGCGTCGACGAGCTCTACGACGGGGGGGAGCTCTTCGTCAAAGCCACCTTCATCGGCGGCAGGAAGGTCAAGGACGAGTTCTACGCGGACGGCGTCCTGTCCCGGACGAAGGAATACAGATGATCGCGCCTCGCTGGATGATCTTCGTCGCCCGGCGCTGGTTCTCGGCGAGGAAGGAGAGCGGGGGCTCGGTCTCGTCAGTCCTCGCCGCCTCGGGCATCGCCGTCGGAGTCGCGGCCCTGGTCGTCGTCCTCGGCGTCATGAACGGCTTCCAGCTGGGCTTCATCGATTCGATCCTCCAGGTCTCGAGCTTCCACGTCCGGGTCGAGGACGAGCGCGTGGGCGGCTACGACGAGACCCTCGCTGCGCGCATCGCCGCCGAGCCCGGCGTAGACAGCGTCCTTCCCTTCGCCCAGACGCGCTGTCTCATCGCCTCCCGCGACGGCCGGGCCTTCCCCCTTGCCCTGCGGGCCCTTCCCGACGACGCGGAGAGGCGCGATCCGGCGATGCTCGGAGCGCTGGGGATCGAGAAGCCTCTCGCGGCCGGGTCCTGGAACGCCGGGGGCGGCCTCGTCCTCGGGGCCGAGCTCGCCCGCTATCTCGGGCTGGCTCCCGGCTCGGAGGCCGAGCTCCTCGTCGTCTCGGCCGGGGGAGAGGAGGGGGTCGAGGCCAGGACGGTGAAGGTGCGGATCGACGGGATATTCCGCTCGGGATATTTCGATTTCGATTTCGGGATGGCGATCCTGCCCTTCTCGTCGAGAGCCTGCGCCTCCGTCTTCCCCCCCGGCGAGCCCGTCCGCTACGTCTATGGCGTCAAGCTGCGCGACAGGTATGCCGACGCCGCCCTCGCCGAGAGGCTGCAAGGCGATCTGGGGCTCGGACCGGACAAGGTCGAAGGCTGGCGCGATTACAATCGCGCCTTCTTCGGCGCGCTGCGCACGGAGAAGACCGTGATGATGCTCCTGATCGGATTGATCTTCCTGGTCGTCGGCGTCAATATCTTCCATTCCATGCGTCGAGCCGTAGCCGAGAAGACCGAGGACATCGCCGTGCTCAAGGCGATGGGGGCCGGCCCCGAGGCCTTGAGGCGGGTCTTCATCCTCGACGGACTCGCCATCGGAGCCGGGGGCGCCGTCGTGGGCCTCGCCCTCGGCCTCCTGATCGCGGTGAACGTCAACGAGGTCTTCTCCCTGGTGGAAACAGTGGTGAACGGGATCGCCGGCCTCGCCTCGCGCCTGATCGGAAGCCTGGGCGGTTCCGACTTCCGCGTCTTCTCTCCGCAGTACTTCTATCTCCTGGAGGTGCCGGTGCGCATCCTCTTCCCGGAGACCTTCTTCGTCACGGCCGCGGCTATCGCTTCGGCGGCCGGAGCCGCCGCCTCGGCCGCGGCGCGAATATCCGGCCTCGCGCCGGCCGAGGTGCTGCGCTATGAATGAGCCCCTGGTAGAATGCAGCGGGGTGGAGAAGACCTTCGCGAGCGCGGCCGAGGAGCTGCGCGTCCTCGACGGCCTCGACCTCAGGGTCGAGACCGGCTCCACCGTGGCCATCACCGGCGCCAGCGGCTGCGGCAAGAGCACGCTGCTCTCGATCCTGGGCGGTCTCGACAGGGCGACGGGAGGCAGGGTCCGCGTCGGCGCCTGGCGCCTCGAGTCGATCCCCGAGAGGGAGCTGACCGAGTTCCGGGGGAAGACGGTCGGATTCGTCTTCCAATTCCACTATCTGCTCAAGGATTTCACCGCCCTCGAGAACGTCGCCCTGCCGGCCTACATGAGGGGGGAGAGGAAGAAGGCGGCCTACGAGAGGGCCGCGGTCCTCTTGGCGGACATGGGCCTCGGGGAGCGCTTGGACCACGTGCCCTCGAAGCTGTCGGGCGGCGAGCGCCAGAGGGCGGCCATAGCGCGCGCCCTCATCAACGAGCCCGGCCTCGTGCTCGCCGACGAACCGACCGGGAACCTGGACGCCGCCAGCGCCCGGTCGGTCAAGGAGCTCCTCTTCGGCCTGTCCGGACGCTACGGCACGACCCTCGTCCTGGCCACCCACGATCCCGTCCTCGCGTCGGAGGCGGACATTCGCTACGAGCTGAGCGCCGGGAAGCTGAGTCCCTCGTGAAGCCCGGGCCCGCCTTCTTCCTGTCCGGGCGGATCCTCGGGCTTCGCGTCCGCCGCGTCGCGGAACCGCGCTCGCGCGCGGCAGCCCCGGCCCTCCGATACCTGCGCGGCGCCGTCCTGGGTGTGGCCCTGAGCATCATCCCCCTGGTCGTCGTCCTCATAGTCGCCGACGGCATGATAGAGGGGATCACCGCGAGGTACATCGAGACCGGCACCTACCATCTCCAGGCCCAGGCCCTGGCGGTGGTCGACGAGACCGCGCTCGAGGCCTCCTCGGCCGCCTTGAGGGCCCGGAAGGGGCTCTTGGCCTACCCCGAGCTGCAGGGATACGGGGTCGCGATCGCCGGATCGAGGACGGCGGGCGTGGCGGTGCGCGCGGTCGACCCGGGCTTCCTCGAGGATCGGGGAACGGCCGCCTACCTCAGGCTCGTCGCTGGAGAGATGAAGCTCGATTCCACCAACCAGATCCTCCTCGGCGAGCCCCTCGCGCGCGATCTCGGCGTCAAGGTGGGCGAGACGCTCAGCATCGTGACCGAAAGGCCGGGATTCGGCGGGACGGCGGCGGCCTCGATGCCGAAAATTTCGGTATTCCGCGTACGCGGGATAGTGTCGGCGGGCTATCGGGAGCTCGACGCCCTCTGGGCCTTCATCTCCCTCCGCGCGGGCTCGAGGATCTTCTGGCCCGGGGCCTCGCGAGCGATAATAGGCATCAAGGTCGAGAAGCCCTTCGGCGATCTCGAGCCGCCCCGCGCCGCGGCGCGCTCGGCCCTATCCGCCGATTGGGAGGTCGTGACCTGGCCCGAGGCCGAGAGCAATGTCTACAGGTCCTTCGCGACCACCAGGGGCCTCCTTCTCCTGGTGATGGCCCTCGCCGTGGCGGTCGCGGCGATAAACGTCGCTTCGGCCCTGGTGATGCTCGTGCTCGAGCGCCGGAGGGACATAGCGATCTTGAAGAGCGCGGGCGCCTCGCCGACCCTGATCGGCAGGGTCTTCGTCCTCACCGGTCTCGCCATCGGCGGCGTCGGGACGCTGATCGGGATTTGCGCGGGAACCCTCCTCGCCTGGAGGATCAACGACATCGTCTCCGCGATCGAGTCGATCGTGAACGAGGCTTCGCGGCTCTGGGTCGCGGTCACGGGCGCCGCGCCTCCCCGCGCCCCCATACGCCTCCTCGATCCCGCCTATTACCTGGAGAGGATACCGGTGAACGTCAATTGGGGGGAGATGGCCTCGGTCGCGGGCCTCAGCCTCGCGCTCTGCCTCCTCGCCTCCCTGCTGCCGGCCGGGAGGGCATCGCGCCTGCCGCCGCTCGAGATATTCCGCAAGACCTAGTCGCATCGCCGCCCCGTCCCTCTGCTTCTTTTTTTCGCCGAATGGATGTATAGTGCTTCGGATTTCAATCGCCCGTCCGGAAGGCCGGCGTTTTCATGCGGAGGGACTATGGTCAAAAAGGAAGCCGCTCAGGCCGGGGCCGCCCCGGTCGAGATGGAGGAGAAGCTCAAGGCTCTCGATGCCGCCCGCCTCCAGATCGAGAAGCAGTTCGGCCAGGGCTCCATCATGAAGCTCGGATCCCACGACGCGATGAAGGGCATCGATTTCATACCCTCGGGCTCGATCCTCCTGGACGAGGCCCTCGGCGTTGGCGGCTATCCCCGCGGCCGCGTGATCGAGATCTACGGCCCCGAATCCTCGGGCAAGACGACTCTCGCGCTCCATGCCATCGCCGAGGCGCAGAAGAAGGGCGGCATCGCCGCCTTTATCGACGCCGAGCACGCCCTCGATCCCGTCTACGCCAAGAACCTGGGTGTCAATATCGACGAGCTCTGGGTCTCCCAGCCCGATTCCGGCGAGCAGGCCCTCGATATAACGGAGTCCCTCATCCGATCGGGCGCCGTGGACATCATCGTCATCGATTCGGTCGCGGCCCTCACCCCGCAGGCCGAGATAGAGGGCGACATGGGCGACGCCCACGTCGGCCTCCAGGCGCGGCTCATGAGCCAGGCGCTCCGCAAGCTCACGGGGACCCTTTCCAAGTCCAAGACCATCCTCGTCTTCATCAACCAGATCCGGATGAAGATCGGCGTTATGTTCGGCAACCCCGAGACGACCACGGGCGGCAACGCCCTCAAGTTCTACGCCTCCGTGCGCCTCGAGGTCCGCAAGATCGAGACGATCGAGAAAGGGGAGGAGGAAGCGGTCGGGAACAAGGTCCGCGTCAAGGTCGTCAAGAACAAGGTCGCCCCTCCCTTCCGGAAGGTCGAGCTCGAGCTCATGTTCGGGAAGGGCATTTCCTGGGCCGGGTCCCTTCTCGACGCGGCCGTGAAGTACGAGGTCATCGACAAGAAGGGCGCCTGGTACACGTGGGGCGAGGAAAAGGTAGGGCAGGGCAGGGACAACGCCAGGCTCTACCTCGAGCAGAACCTCGATGCCGCGGCCGGCATAGAGAAGCGCGTGCGCGGCCTTATCTTCGAGGCCCAGCATCCGGAAGCGATCGAGACCGAGCCGAAGCCCTCGGACAAGCCGGCCCAGGCAAGCGCAGCTCGGGCCGAGCAGGGCAAGAAGGCGGAAGCGGTTGCGGAGATTCCCGCCGTCGCGCGAGGTCCCGGCCGTCCCCCAAAGCAGGCAGCGGCCAAGCCGACGGCGCCGGCCGAGGACGAGGGACTGTTCTAGCCGATGGCCCGCGTATTCCTCGGGCTCGGTTCCAATATTGGGGACGGGGCCGGGAACATCCGCGGCGCCTTCATCGAGATCGCTCGGATCCTGGAAGGCGCGCGCCTGTCCAGGCTCTGGCGCTCCCGCGCCATGTACTTCCGGGACCAGCCCGATTTCGTCAACGCGGCGGCGGTGGGCGAGACGGCTCTCTCGCCCGCCGCGCTGCTGGCGGCGGTACAAGCCCTCGAGGCCGATTTCGGGCGCGACCGCAGCCGCGAAGTACCGAAGGGACCGCGCAGGCTCGACATCGACATCCTCCTCTACGACGATCTCGTCCTGCGCGAGGCCGACCTGACCATACCCCATCCTGGCCTCAAAGAGCGCAGGTTCGCCCTCATGCCCCTCATGGATCTCGATGGAGCCTTGCGCGACCCCCTGAGCGGCGAAGCCTTCGCGAAGATACTCGAGGCTCTCCCTCCCCAGGGTATTTACCTTCTGGAATAAGCCGGCTATCATCGGCCATTCGATGTCCATACAAGAAACGCTCGGGGCGGAGGGCATGCCGAGCCTCGACGGTCAGGCGGGGCAGGGTAGACTCTTCCGCCTCAAGGATTTCGAGGGTCCCCTCGACCTTCTCCTCTTCCTTATACGGAAGAACGAGGTCAGCGTCTACGATATTCCCATCGCCTCGATCACCGAGCAATACCTCGGCTTCCTCGACGGCGCAGAAGGCTGCGACCTCGACGACCTCACCGATTTCTACCTGATGGCCGCGACGCTCATCTACATCAAATCGCGGATGCTCCTCCCCGTGGACCCGGAGCTCGACGACGAGCTCGAGGATCCCCGTCGCGAGCTGATCGAGAAGCTCATCGAGTACCAGAAGTTCAAGCGCCTCTCCGAGCTCATGGAGCGCAAGGAGATGGAAGTGGAGTGGTCGGTCGAGCGCAAGAGGATCCAGCGCCCCCTTCCCTTCGCCGCGGAGGAGGACCTGTGGGACCAGCTCGATGTGTGGGATCTTCTCCGCTCCTTCTCCTCCCTGGTGACCAACCTCTCGTCCGAGAGGATCATGGACCTGTACGAGGAAGTCTCGATCAACGAGAAGACCGCCCTCATCCACGAGTTCCTCGAGGCGAAGGGCGCGTTCAACTTCACCGACCTCATCACCCGGCCCCGCTCGACGATGGACGTCGTCTGCGCCTTCCTCGCCGTCCTCGAAGCCGTGAAGTACCACCTAGTCTCGATCTTCCAGCACAGGCTCTTCGGCGATATCGAGATTCGCGCTCACGCGAAGGGGGAGGGGCATGAAAATCAAGCTTGAGCGCGAGGCCGCCCTGGTGGAGACCATCCTCTTCCTGGAGTCCGAGCCCCTCGACGAGGCCTCGCTCTCCCGCATAACCGGGCTCGCCCGCGACGTGGTGGAGGGAGCCCTCGAGGCGCTCCGCGAGGATTGCGCCGCATCGAGCCGCGGCCTCGAGCCCGTCAAGGCGGGCGGCGGGTGGATCCTAGCCCCGAAGGCGGAGCTCTGGGAGTCGCTCAAGGATCGCTACGGCAAGAAGAACGAGAATCGACTGTCGCGGGCGGCCATCGAGACGCTGTCGATCGTGGCCTATTCCCAGCCCATCACGCGCGCCGAGGTCGAGTCCATCCGCGGCGTCTCGGCGGACGGCATGATCCGCTTCCTCCTCGAGAGGGAGCTGATCAAGGAAGTGGGGAAGAAGGAAGCGCCCGGCCGGCCCGTCCAATACGGGACCACGAAGGATTTCCTGAAGTACTTCCGCCTGGGTTCGATCGCGGACCTGCCGCGCCTCGACGACCTCGAGAGGAAGCGCTTCGAGGATGGGACCGAGGGCCCGGCCCTCGACGGAACCCCCGCCGCGTCAGGTACCGAACACCCCGCCGGGAGCGCGGGCGAGCTTCCCGCCGTCGAGCCGCACGATGCCTGATGCCCCTTCCCGCGGCGCCGGGACGCGGCTCCAGGCCTTCCTGGCCCATGCGGGCATCGCGTCCCGAAGGGCCTGCGAGGGTATCATCCTCCAGGGCAGGGTCACGATAAACGGGAAAGTCTCCTCGGAGCTCGGAGTCCGGGTGATGCCCGGGGACGAAGTCGCGCTCGATGGACGGACCCTCGGCCCCGAGGGCCGGAAGCGCTATCTCCTCCTCCACAAGCCCGCGGGATACATATCGGCCATGTCCGACCCCGAGGGGCGCCCCCTCGCCGCGGACCTCCTGCGGGGAGTGGAAGAGCGCGTCTACAACGTAGGGCGCCTCGATCAATGGTCCTCGGGACTCCTCGTCTTCACCAACGACGGCGACCTCGCCTCCCTCCTCGTCCATCCCTCGGGCGGCATCGAGAAGGAGTACGAGGTCCAGGCCGATGCGGCCCTCGGCGACGACTTCTTCGCCGCGTTCGCGGAGGGCTTCGCGATGGACGGCGTCGTCTATCGCGCCGCCTCTCTCGCCAGGACGGGACCCGCCTCCGCCAAAGTCGTCCTCCTCGAGGGCCGTAACCGCGAGATCCGCCGCGTCCTGGAGCATTTCGGACGGAAGGCCAAAGTCCTCAGGCGCGTCAGGATCGGGACTCTGACGATCGACGGCCTGGCCGAAGGCTCCTACCGCGAGCTCCGGGAGGAGGAGATAGCGTCCCTGCGGGACTGCGGGAAGAAGGGTCGATGATAATCGCGATCGACGGCCCGGCCGGCTCGGGCAAGAGCACGATAGCGCGGATGGTCGCCCAGGGGCTCGGCTTCACCTACGTCAACTCCGGAAGCATCTATCGCGCGATGACCCTCCGCGCCCTCAGGCAGGGCGCGGACACCGAGGATGCCGAGGCCGTCATAGCCTGCTCGCGTCAGGCGAGGATCGAGTACCGGGAGGGCAGACTCTATCTCGACGGCGCCGACTCGGAGGCCGAGCTCCGCTCGAAGCGGGTCGATACCTTCGTGGCCCAGCTGTCGGCGATTCCCAAGCTCAGGGAAATCGTCAACGGCATCGTGCGGAGGATAGCGGGATCCACCGACGCGGTGGTCGAAGGTAGGGATATGACGACCGTGGTCTTCCCGGACGCTGAGGCCAAGTTCTATCTGGACGCCAGCACCGACGCCCGGGCGATGCGGCGCTACGAGGAAGGCGCGAGCGCCGCGTCGCTCGACGAGATCAGGCAGAACATCGCGATGCGCGACGCGATCGATCGGTCGAAGTCGATCGGAGCCCTTAAAATCTCGCCCGATGCCGAGTATTTGGACAGCTCTCACTTGACCATACAGGAAGTTTATGACAAAGTATACGGGAAAATTCTTCATCTAAGGGAACACCATGGGCGGTAAGGAAGTGGAGATGGGTGCCGTCGTCCCCTCCAAGGACGACATCCAGACACAATTGCAGGAGCAGTACCTCAAGAGTCTTGAGGGCCTGGAGGAGGGAGATCTCGTCGACGGCCACGTCATCCAAGTGACGGAGGACTTCATTTTCGTCGACGTCGGCTACAAGTCAGAAGGCAAGATCCCCATCGTCGAGTTCGGTGAGAATCCTCCCAAGATCGGCGAAGTGGTGAGCGTCATACTCGTCAAGAAAGAGACGCACTCCGGCGAGATCGTCGTGTCCAAGAAGCGGGCCGACGAAAAGATTTATTGGAGGACGGTCTCCAACGCCTTCAAGGACCACCTCGCGGTCGAAGGCGTGATCGACAAAGAGATCAAGGGCGGCTTCGAGGTCAATCTGGGCCACGGCCTGCGCGGATTCCTCCCGGCCTCCAAGGCCGACGTCCAGCGCGTCGAGAAGGGCGACAGGCTCATCGGCCTCAAGTCCCAGTTCTACCTCGAGCGCCTCTACTCCGAGAAGAAGGTCAATATCGTCCTCAACCGCCGCAAGTGGATGGAAGAGGACATCGAGAAGCGACGCGAGGATTTCTTCCAGAGGACCCAGATCGGCGATTCGGTCAAGGGCGAGGTCAAGAGCTTCACGAGCTTCGGAGCCTTCATCGACCTCGGCGGCTTCGACGGTCTCCTCCATATAAACGACATGAGCTGGGGCCACGTCACCCGCCCCAAGGACTTCGTGAAGAAGGGGCAGGAGATCGAGCTCAAGGTCATCAGGATGGAGCCCGAGGAGAGGCGCATCAACCTCTCGCTCAAGCACTTCACCCCCGATCCCTGGTCGACCTTCGAGGAGCGCTACCATATCGGGGACGTCGTCAGCGGCAAGGTGACCAAGCTCACCGACTACGGCGCCTTCATCGAGGTCGAGGAGGGCATCGAGGGTCTCGCCCACATCTCCGAGTTCTCCTGGGTGCGCAAGGTCCGGAAGCCCGAGGAGATGCTCCACGTCGGCGATCCTGTCGAGTGCATGATCCTCAACTACGATCTCCAGGCGGGCAAGGTCTCCCTGGGCCTCAAGCAGGTCCAGGACAATCCCTGGGACCAGGTGTCCGTGAAGTACCCTGTCGGCATGCGCCTGACCCGGAAGGTCGTCAAGCTGACCGCCGCCGGCGCCTTCGTGGAGCTGGAAGAGGGGATCGACGGCTTCCTCCATGCCGACGACCTCTCCTGGACCAAGCACGTCAAGAACGTCTCCTCCGAGCTCGAGGTCGGGAAGGAGATAGAGGTCATGGTGATCGAGAGCGACTCCCAGGACAGGAACATCCGCCTCGGCGTAAAGCAGCTTTCCGAGGATCCCTGGCACTCCTTCTCCAAGGCCTTCCGCGTCGGCTCCACCGTCGACGGTGTCGTCTCCTCGGTCGTGGATTTCGGCGTCTTCGTCAAGGTCCAGGGCGACATCGACGGGCTCATCAAGAAGCAGGACCTGTCCGAGGACAAGGACGAGCCCTACGACGACGCGCTCAAGCGCTTCCAGGTAGGGCAGGCGGTCAAGGCCCTCGTCGTCGAGCTCAGCCCGGAGCGCCAGAAGCTCGGCCTCTCCATCCGCGATCTCGTGCGCAGGCAGCAGCGCGAGGAGCTGTCGCGGTTCATGCAGGACGACACCAGGGACGGCTACACCCTGGGCGACCTGCTCAAGGAGAAGGACGACGGGAAGAAGAACGTCTAGGCCTCCGTCGCGACGCGATCGCTCCCTATCCATATGGCGGCAAAATCGATGTTCGAGGCGATAGATCCCGCGAAATTCGGGACGCTCATCGAGATCAGCGCCCTCATAAACTCGAATTACGCGGACGCGACCTCGCTCCTCACTCAGATCCTGGAGTCGGCGACGCGCCTCACCGAAGGCGAGGCCTCGTCGCTGATCCTCCTGGACCGGGGCTCGGGCAAGCTCCGCTTCGAGATAGCCCTTGGCCCCAAGGGCCGCGACGTTAAGAAATTCCTCCTCAATCCGGGCGAAGGGATCGCCGGCTGGGTAGCGATGCACGGCCGTTCCCTGATCGTCAACGATACCGATACCGACTCGCGCTTCTACGCCGATATCTCCAAATCGATCGGCTACCCGACCTATTCGATCCTCGCGGTCCCGATGCGCGTGCGCGAAGTGACCGTGGGCGTCATCGAGATCCTCAACAAGAAGCAGAAGAAATACTTCACCCAGGACGACCTTCGCTGGCTCGAGATCTTCGCGGTCCAGGCCGCCTTGGCGATCGAGAACGCCCGCTACCTCGAGAAGGCCCAGGACGAGATCCATTACCTGCGCGACAAAGTCCAGGCGGAGCAGGGCTGGCACAACCTGATCGCCGAGTCCCCCCTCATAGTCGAGAAGCTGGACCTGATAGAACGGGTCGCGAAGACCGACTCCTCCGTGCTCATCCTCGGCGAGAGCGGAGTCGGCAAGGAGCTGTTCGCGGAGCAGGTCCACCTGAGGTCCCCCCGGGCGGGGAAGCCCTTCGTGCGCGTCAATTGCGCCGCCCTGCCCGAGGGCCTGCTCGAGAGCGAGCTCTTCGGCCACGTCAAGGGCGCCTTCACCGACGCCGTGCAGAATAGGAGGGGCCGCTTCGAGCTGGCCGATACCGGGACGATATTCCTGGACGAGATCGGCGACCTGCCCCTGAGACTCCAGGCCAAGCTCCTGCGGGTGCTCCAGCAGAGGACCTTCGAGAAAGTGGGGGCCAGCGAGCCGGTGAGCGTCGACGTCAGGATAGTGGCCGCGACCAACAAGGACATCGAGGGTCTCGTCGAGAAGGGCGAATTCCGCTCCGACCTGTACTACAGGCTGAACGTGCTGCCCTTGAACGTGCCGCCGCTGCGGCAGCGCAAGGAGGACATACCGGCCCTGGCGGATTTCTTCCTCCGGAAATTCTCGCGCGAGACCAACAAGCGCTTCGCCGGCTTCACGGAGGCGGCGATGGAGCTCATGCTGTCCTATTCGTGGCCCGGGAACGTCAGGGAGCTGGAGAACGCGGTCGAGCGCGCCGTCGTCATCGCCAAGGAGAATCGGATCGGCGCCCGCGACCTCCTCCTCGGCGCCGGGGCCTCCGACACCGACGAGTACAAAGGCAAGAGCCTCAAAGAGGCGCTCGCCATCTTCAAGCGCCATTTCATAATGAAGGCCCTCGAGGACAATCATTGGAATCAGACCGAGACCGCCAAGGTCCTGGATATCCAGCGAACCTACCTTTCCCGCCTCATCAAAGAGCTCGACATCACCAATCCCAAGGAGTAATAGATGGATAATCCAGCCCGCCCTCCCAAGGCCAGGTCCGAGGAGAAGAAGAAGACCCTCTACGTCAGGTTCGCGGATTTCCTGAGGAAGTACCGGGCGATCGTCCTGTCTTTCTTCGGCGCCGTCGTCCTCGCTGTGCTCGTCCTCGCCGTGGTCACGGGGGTCAGGGACTCCGCGGTCAAGGCCTCGACCGCCCGCCTCGAGAAGCTCGACGCGGATTTCGCCGCCTACTCGAGCGAGCAGGACGCCGCCAAGAAGGAGACCCTCGAGAAGGCCCTCTTCGCCTCGGCGGACGATATAATCAAGAGGGGCCCGCGCCTCTACGCGGCCCAGAAGGCCTCGATCTACAAGGCCAGGATCGAGGAGTCGAAGAAGGACTGGGCGGCCGCTGAGAAGGACTGGCTCGCGATCGTCGAGGCCGTGCCCGACTCCTATCTCGCCCCGGTGGCGCTCCAGGGCGCGGCGGTCGCGGCCGAGGAGCTCGGCTCGACGGACCGGGCGACGGCCGACTACAAGAAGCTGATCGACAAGTACTCCGCCGCGGCCATAGGCATTCCCCACGCTTATTTCGCCCTCGGGCGCCTCGCCGAGCAGGCCAAGGACTATGCGGCCGCGATGACCGCCTACCAGAAGATTGCCTCGACCTGGCCCGACGACGATTGGACAAAGCTCGCCACGGATCGTATAATCTCCTTGAAATCGAGGGGCCTAACGAAATAGAGGAGGCCGAGATGGCCAGGAAGCGCGCGAAGTTCTTCGAGACCCGGACCTTCGGCTTCGTCATAGCGGCCGCCGTCATAGCGATTGTCCTCGCCCTCGGCTACGGGACCGGCCTCCTCCAAGTGCTCGAGCTGAAGGTCAACGACAACAACTTCCGGGTCAAGCATTCCCAGCGGAGCACGGCCGTCAAGGAAGGCGCGGTCTACACCGAGCAGGAATCCCGCGTCTCCGACGACATCATGATCGTGGGGATCGATCCGAACTCGCTGGCGAAGTACGGCCGATGGCCCTTCCCGCGCAGCCGGCACGCCGATCTCATCAATGCCTTCGCCCGCATCCAGGACCAGAGCGCGCGCGAGAGCGCCCTCCTCCTCGATATCCTGTTCACCGAGCCCTACCAGGACCATCCGGCCGAGGACGCCCTCCTGGCGCAGACGATCGAGAAGTCGGGCCGGGTCTTCCTCGAGACCCAGCTCAAGGGCGAGTCCAACGAGACCGATACGGCCCAGGACTTCGCCGCGCGGGCTCAGATCCTTGCGACCCGGCTCGGCACCCTGACGAAGGTCAAGGGCGACTGGAGGAAGACGAGCGTCTTCCTCAGCGCCGAGTCGCCCCTGGCCGAGTACGCCCGCGCGGCGGCCGGCTACGGCCACGCGAACTACCTGCCCGATCCCGATACGATCTTCCGGAGGCAGCCGCTCCTGGCCCGGCTGAGCACGCTGGAGGAGACGCCGCGGCTCGACTCCCTCACTCCCGGCTACAGCGTCGATTCGTCCAAGTTCGAGCGCCTGGCCTGGATGGACAAGAACGGCGGCTCCCACGACATCGACACCCCCCTGACCGCCGGCTCCATCGCCGCCCTCAAGACCCGGATGACCCAGGAGGCTCCCCCGAAGGGCGACGCCGCCGATCCTTACTACATCGTCCGCAGGTACAGGGACCAGTTCATCCCGGCGATCACCCTCTCCCTGGCGGCGAACTACTTCGGCGTCAAGCTGGACGACATCGATGTCGTCCTCGGCGACCGGATCCGGCTGCCGTCGCCGACCCGCTACGATCCCGACTCGGGCGAGCGCAAACCCTACGAGCTCGTCGTGACGCCCGACCAGTACGACAAGGACGGCAACCTGGTGAAGGCGGGGAAGAGGAGGGTGCTCGACAACATCGACATCCCCGTGGACGCGAACGGGCAGATGATCATCAACTTCATGGGCTGGCCCTCGGACGACCCCGCGGCCCAGACCTACACCGTCAGGCCCTATGTGGGCTACTCCGAGAAGGCGCCGGGACCGAACCCGAAGACCTGGCACCGCACGATGGCGGCCGGCAACAAGATCATCATGGTGGGCGCCTTCTCGAGCGGCATGGCCGCCGACCAGAAGACGACCCCCTTCGGGCTCATGTTCGGCATCGAGATGCACGCGAACGCCCTCAATACCATCCTGATGGACAATTTCCTCCGCTCCGTCCCCAGATGGGCCGACATCCTCCTCCTCGCGGCCCTGGTCTTCCTCGTGGCCTTCATGAGCTCGAGGCTCTCGACCATCCTATCCTTCTTCGGGACGATAGTGATCATCGTGGCTTTCTTCTTCGCGACTTCCATAATTTTCGACTACCGCTCGACCCTCGTCAATTTCAGCTCTCCCGCCATAGCCATGATCTTCACCTTCCTCGCGATCGTGGTGTACAGGGCCATGACCGAGGAGCGCGACAAGAAGGCCATCCGCGACACCTTCGGCAAGTACCTGTCGCCCAAGGTCGTCGACCAGCTGGTCGAGAACCCGCCCGAGCTCGGCGGCGTGGACAAAGACCTCACCGTCCTCTTCTCGGACATCCGCAGCTTCACGACCCTCTCCGAGAGCATGTCGCCCCAGGAGCTCGTCAACCACCTGAACACCTACCTGACGGCGATGACCGACATCATCCTCGAGTACGGCGGCTACCTGGACAAGTACGTCGGCGACGAGGTCATGTGCTTCTGGGGAGCGCCCCTCCCGCAGCCCGACCACGCCGCCCGCGCCTGCAAGTGCGCCCTGCGCCAGATGGAGAAGCTCAAGGAGCTCAACGCCCAGTGGCCCGAGCCCATCCGGATCAACATCGGGATAGGCCTCAACTCGGGCATCATGACCGTCGGCAACATGGGCAGCCCCTCGAGGATGAACTACACCCTGATGGGCGACAACGTCAACCTCGGCGCCCGGCTCGAGGGCACGAACAAAGAGTACGGATCGAACATCATAATCAGCGAGTTCACCTACGGACTGGTCAAGGACCAGTTCCTGGTGCGCGAGCTCGACAATATCCGCGTCAAGGGCAAGAACAAACCCGTCCTGATCTACGAGCTCGTCGACTGCTTCGATGACATCGCCCCGCCGAAGCTGGAGGCGGGCCCGGGACGGCGCGGGA
Source organism: uncultured Treponemataceae bacterium (assembly GCA_964404145.1). GTDB lineage: Bacteria > Spirochaetota > Spirochaetia > Treponematales > Rectinemataceae > UBA1306. The sequence goes on along the minus strand of CAYOIX010000001.1, from coordinate 217,488 downwards.
AGAGCTAGGGTAGGGCACTCGTGCGGCGTCTTGGATTTCGCTATCTCGTCCTGGGCATTATCGGCCTCGCGGCGACCGTCTCGCTGACTACCTGCGGGATCGAGACGGTCGCGACGCTGCAGCCGCCAATATTCACAAGTACTGGCGCAGCCTCACTATCTCTAATACACAATACCGCGAATAGCGACAGTACCAGTTGTAAGGGCTACGATATCTATTATCGCGCGTACGCTACACAAGCAAACGCTGATTCCGCCCGGCAAGCCGTCGAACAGGCGACAGCTGCATCAACAGCGTCTCCGGAAACTGTCCTAGCGTTATTGCAAACGTCGGGATTTACTCGAATATTCGATGCAAATGGCTTGGATGGCGCCAATGGGACCAGGCCATTGTTCTATGTTTCCGCTTCTGAAATAGCGACCGCTGTTACCTACCAGATACAGCTCGATAGCACTCCCAGTTCATCACCAAATAGCACGGCGACTTTGAGCGGTAGCAACTCCCCATTGTTCGCTAGCGGTTTTTCGTCCTGGTATTTTACGCGATCTGTCGCAATTCCGACGACCCGGCACGTATCGATCAGTCGCTCTATATCCACATCGAATTCACCCGTCAGCTTTGAATCGAATTATTCCCCCACCGACGCTGATTACAATGGAAGCGGGCAGGCGGCCAATAGCACTTTGTATTTCGTCTTTTTTGCGGTGGTCTATGGCTTGGATACAAGCTCGGGCTCTTTCAGTTTTCTATACAGTTTTCCGACGAGCCTGTTTACTTCAGTACCATACACCTTGTCTTCGCCTGTTCAATAGGCATTATACAAAATATATCCTCAACTGCGTATAATGTACATTCTGTCTACCAATTGATTAATCCCACCCACTAAAACTGGCAATGAGGAGTCTCGCAACAAACAACCAGATACCGTTCGCTCGGCGTGGGTGTTCGCCGGCACATGACATCGACTATCTCTTTTCGACAATACCGGATCAGTAGTATGGCGAATCATTTATCAGAAGAAATGGCTTGCGATACCAGTGGTCGTTTCAAGATAGAAGAGAAGTCGTAGCATTCTGACTAACTTAGTCTTTAATGCTGACCTAGCTCGTCGCGGGAGCTGACTAACTTAGTCGGCGGGGTTCACAAACTTGGGTAATACGGCTGACCAAGTTGGATGACATCCCCACCGAAGTTGGCAAGCTCGGCTTTTCCAGTCAACACAGCATCCGATAGGCCTGGAAAAAAGACACGCGACTACCGTCGCCTGGATCCGCGATCAGCTGGGTCCGAGTTATGGCGAAGGCACATTGAATCGGCCTCGTATCGGAGCAATGCTCCAGTATGCGCAACAGCGAATGCTCCTTTTTCCGAGGAAGGGGGAGCGAAATTTGAATGCCGGCATCATCCTTACGCTCGAGTTTAAGCTCGGGTATTGAAAGGTCATGGATCACGGATTCAATCTTGACAAGGAGAGTTCCGCTAGACTCGGACACAAGGGGTTTGTCGCGGATGGTGTATACCGATCCCCATTCGAGACTGCCGATCGTCCTCTGTTTCTTTCCCATGAGGACCGGAAAATACTCGCCTGAAACGATTCGGAGACCCTCCGGCAGAGCCTTGTCGATCGAGCGAATCGCCTCGCGGGGATCGACTTCCGAGCATAATAGGATCGAAGCGATCTCGCAATCCGACTCGACGGCGATGGGCAGGGGCTGCGCAGCCTCGAATCGAGGCATGGGATTGAAGCCCTCCGAATATGCGACATCGATGTCGGACACCAGTATCGCCCTGTCGAAGGCATCGATGACGGACAGATGCTGCATATAGGACGCTATCCCCTTCTTCGAGTATTGAAGGACCAATCGTCCCGAGACTGCCGCCGGTGGGGCCGGCACCAGGACCTCGGCGACGGAGCCCTCGACCGCTTCGCCCTGTATGCTTTCGTCTACAATGCCGACCTCGTCGTTGCAGGCCCCGCAGGGATTCGTGCACTCATCCATACATGCCGAAGTGCTTTCCTGGCGGATGGAACGCTCGAGCTCCCGAAGGAGGGCGGGTTTTGAGACCCTGATGGAGATGTCTTCCCAGGGCAAGCGGCTATCGGTTTCCCTCGCGCCGCAGCACTCCTCGACGACCGGCCAAAGCGCCTCGTCGAGGACAGAGCGCCACAACTCTCGATCGAAATGCTCTTCCCAGGCGTCGAGCCTCGCTCCCTTGCCGTGGGCGGCGAGGATGAGCTCCCCTACCCTCTCGTCGCCGCGGGCGAGGATACCCTCGAGCTGAGACAGGAAGGGGGAATGATAGGACAGCTTCACGTTCTTGAGGTGGCGCGCGCCGGATCGGAGCGTGTTCAACGCCTCCAGGGACTCGTCTTCGCCGAGCTGGGCCGACCATTGGAAAGGCGTGTGGGGCTTGGGCACGAAGGTTCCGACGTTGACGTTCATCTGGAAGCCGGTTCGCGAGCGGATCCGGGAGAGGAACTCGAGGATGGCCTGCGCTTCGCCGGCTCCCCGACCGGATACCGGCAGACCGATCATGAAATAGAACTTCGCCTGCTTGAACCCGGCCGCGCGGGCTTCGTCCAGGATGGCTATCGTCCTGTCGAAGGACACGTCCTTGTTTATCGCGCGCTGCCACTCGTCGACGGGGGTTTCTACCGCGAATGTCAACCCCGACTTCCGGACCTCGGCGAGCTTGCGCACGATCGGCAAGGTGAAGCTGTTGATCTTCAGGGAGGGGAGCTGGAAGGATACCCGCTTCCTCCCCCATTCGGCGTTCAGCCTGTCGAGCAGGACCCCGATGCCGGGATAGTCGCCCGAGGAAAGGGAGGCGAGGGTTATCTCGCGGTAGCCGCCCCGCGAGACCAGGCTTTCCACCTCGGTGCGGATGGCATCGTAGGTCTTGACCCGTTGGGGGCGATAGAAGTAGCCGGCGTGGCAGAAACGGCAGCCGTTGGGGCAGCCGCGCATGATTTCGACCGTGCCATGGTCCTGGACAGTCTTGAGCGTCGGCAGGGGCAGCGCGGTCAGCGCCGAGGCTTCGGAGAAGCCGCCGAAAACCGCCCGTCGCGCACGCTTGGCTCCGGCGCCGCCGCGCTCGGGAATCCAGATCGCTTCGACTTCCCGCAGACGATCGATCATCCCGGACCGTCCGATCCCCCTTGTCTTGAGGACGGCCAGCTCCCGGGCCAGGTCGAAGAAGCCGGCCTCGGCCTCTCCGATATAGGCCGCGTCCAGGAAGGCGGCGAGGGGGTGGGGATTGGTGGCCGCGGGCCCGCCCGCCAGGACGATTGGGTCGCCCTCCCCTCTATCGGCGGCGCGTACAGGAACGTGACCGGACTTGAGCACCGTGATGACGCTGGTGGCCGCGAGCTCGTAGCCGAGGGAGATACCCAGGATGTCGACGTCGTGGAGCGCGATGCCCGTCTCGAGGGTGTACAGGGGCAGGCCCCTGCTCTCCAGCAGGGACTCGAAGTCGGGGGCCGGCGCGAAGACCCTCTCGGCCCTGACCCCGGGCATCGCGTTGAGGCCGGAATAGAGGATGCGGATGGCGTTGTTGGACATCCCGATCTCGTAGAGGTCGGGGAAGCAGAGGGCCATAGTCAACAGGGAATCGTCGCTTTTGCGGGAGGCGCCCGTCTCGCCTCCGAGGTAGCGCGAGGGCCTTTCGACGCGGATGAGGTCCCGGCCGAGCTCCGACAGGGGATCGACGCGCCGCTGGCCCGACCTTCTCACGTCATGCCCTGAAACGTCTGGCGGAAATGCCCAGGAGGAGGCCGATCGCGATCATGATCACCCAGAGCGATGCGCCGCCGTAGGAGAGGAAGAAGAGGGGTATGCCCGTCACCGGCATGATTCCCATCGCCATGCCCGCGTTGATCATGAAGTGGAAGAAGATCATGCCCATTATCCCGGCGACGACGTAGGTCGCGTAGGAGTCCTTGACGGTCTTCAGGAGATTGGAGCAGCGCCGGAGGAGGACATAGTACAGGCTGAACACGGCGAAACCGCCGATGAAGCCCCACTCCTCGGCGATGATGGAGAAGATGAAGTCGGTGCTCTGCTGCGGCAGGTAGCGATAATGGCTCTGCGTTCCCTGGAGGAAGCCCTTGCCGAGCACTCCGCCGGAGCCGATCGCCGTGATGGACTGGAGTATGTTCCAGCCGGATCCCCTCGGGTCGATGCTCGGGTCGAGGAACACTATGAGCCTCATGATCTGGTATTCCTTGAGGGACTTGTGGGCGAGGACCGAGGCGGTCAGGGAGCCCGCGAGGAGGAGGGAGACGTACGCGATCCAGAAGTAGTACTTCTTCTTGAACGAGACCCAACCCCAGGCGGAGAGACAGAGCACCAGGGAGGACGCGCCTATCAGGTAGAGGACGTATGGCGACCTGTACAGGATGAAGAGCGAGCTCGCCGGGGATTTCAGAATGTACTGCTCCCAGAGGGGGAGGATCGTCAGGATCACCGTGGCGAGGATCGACGCCAGGATGAACAGGATATAGCGGCGATCGATGCCCGCCATGTAGGCCATGAAGAGGAAGATGGGGAAGAAGACCAGGGCGGTGCCCATGTCGGCCTGGGTGATGATTATGACGACGGGCACCAGGATGATCGCGAAGCCCGCGAGGAGGCGGCGGAAGGAGGATTGGTGCTCGGATTCGGAGAGGTACTGCGCGAGGAAGAGGATGGTCGCGATCTTCATGAACTCCGAGGGCTGGATGCCGAATTCCCCGAAGAGCCCGATCCAGGACTTCGCGCCGTTGACCTCGCGCCCGAAGAAGCGCACGTAGAGGATGAGGAGGAGGAAGAAGGCGTAGACGATCGGCGAGTAGTCCTTCATCCGCTGGTAGTCGATCAGGGAGACGACGACCAGGATCGCCAGACCCGAGACGGCCCATATTATCTGCTTGAAGTACTCGTTGGAGACGTGGATTCCCTCGGCGGTCAGGCCCGAGGAATAGATCGACAGGATGCCGAGGGTGGTGAGGGCCAGGGTCGAGCCGAGGAGCGCGAAATCCATCCCCGCTATGGTCTTCCGGAAGGAGATCATTCGATCCTCCCCTGTCTGGGCACAAGGTAGCGGAGGCCGAGGGCGTCGACCGCCTGATCGTAGGTCTGGGAGGCGAACATTCCCTGGAAGATGATATTGGTAGCGTAGGGCGCCCACCACTCCCAGGGGTTGGAAGCCTCGACCATTACCACCACCACGATTTTGTCCTTGGGATCGGGAGCGTCGTAGGGGCCGAAGGCCACGAACCAGGAATGCCAATGGTCCTTCAGCCCGACCTCCGCCGTTCCCGTCTTGCCGGCCACCTGCACGACCTTGGTATTGACGGGGAACTTCGCGGTACCCTCGGTGATGACACCGCGCAGGTCCTCGCGCACCTCCGCGAAGGTCTCCTTGGAGGTGCGCGAGCGGAGTATCTCCTTGCCGAGCGCGCTCTGTACGACCGCGCCCGTGGCCGGATCCCGGATCTCCTTGAGGACGTGGGGCTGGTAGACGACGCCGTCGTTGACGATCATCGCCATCATGTCGGCCATCTGGAGGGGCGTGACCAGGAGGTCGCCCTGGCCGATCGAGAGGTTCATCGTATCGCCCCCCAGCCATTTCTCGTGCGTCCTGCGCTCCTTCCACTGGGGGGTCGGGACCAGGCCGTCGAGCTCGCCAGGGAGGTCTATGCCGGCGGCCTTCCCGTAGCCGAAATCCTTGGCGTAGGACACGATCCGCTCGATGCCCAGGTAATCCCTCCCGACGGTCCAGAAGTACACGTCGCAGGAATTCTCCAGGCCTCCCTTCAAGTCGAGCCAGCCATGCCCCGGTTTCTTCGTCCAGCAGTCGAACACTCGATCGCCGTAGGATATCTCGCCGGGGCAGAGGACCTTCTTATCGGTCGGGAAGGCCTTCTCCTCGATGATCCCCGTCGTCATGATGGCCTTGAAGGTCGAGGCGGGGGGATAGCTCGACTGCACCGCCCTGTTGATCAGCGGGTTGTTGCGGTCGGCCAGGAGCTTCGCGTACTCGTTTCCCGCGTCCGAGCCCGTGAAGAGGTTGGGATTGAACCAGGGATAGGAGACCATCGCCAGGATCTCTCCGGTCGCGGGTCTCATCACGATGACCGAGCCCATCCTCGGGCCGAGGGCCTTCTCGGCGAGCTTCTGGATAGTATCGTCGATGGTCAGCACGACGCTCGCGCCCATGACGGGCGGATCGACGATGCCCTGCTCAGAGGCGATGTTCCTGCCCCTGACGTCGACCGTCCGGAATTCGCGGCCGTCGCGCCCTCGCAGCTCCATGTCGTACTGTTTCTCGATGCCCGTCTTGCCGATCACGTCGCCGGACTTGTAGCCTTGGTTGTACATGAGCTTCAGCTCGTCCTTGGTGATCTCGCCGACGTAGCCGATCACGTGCGAGAGCGAGCCCGTCTCGAGATAGTTGCGGACGGGCTTCGAGTGCCAGGAGACGCCGGGGAACTCGTCGATCCTCTCGGCGAGGGCGGTGACGATCGAGTAGGGGGCCGAGCCGAGGATCTCTATGGGCTGGTAGAGATGGTAGTTCGCGGGCGTCACCTTACGGCGGATGTCCTCGACGGGCATGCCGATCGTCGTCGCCAGGCTGGAGAGGACGGCATCCCGTTTCTCGTCGGGGAGTTCGGCGGGGACCAGGTCGATGGCGAAGGAGTCGGTATTCAGGACGAAGGGCACGGTGTAGCTCCGGTCGTAGATCTCGCCGCGCTGGGAGGGGATGACGTTGCTCTGCTGCGAGATCTTCGTGGCCTTGCTCCGGAACTCGCTGCCTCTGATCGTCTGCATATAGAAGAGGTATCCCGAATAGAGCGCGAAGACGGCGAAGCAGAGGACGGACAGGCTCCGGATCCGTCCGGCCGAGGAGCCGCGGCTATCCTCGAAGCGCTCGGGGATGGACGATCGGCTCATGCCCTTCGGCGCTCCGCGACGAGGAAGCGGCCGAGGGGGCCCAGGAGGAGGAACACGAGGGGGGAGAGAACCGCATTGTAGGCCGCCTCGATCCACAGGATGCGATCCAAGGGGGAATAGGCGTGCACCTTGGAGCCGAAGAGGAGGAAGAGGGCTCCCGCCGCGATGGCTTTCGCCATCGTGCCAGCGAAGCCGAGGATCACCGGGAGGAGGAGCTTGTCGATGTAGAAGGATCCGTGCAGGAGGGCCGCGGCCGCGGATACGGCGGTCTTGATGAAGGCGTGGAATCCCAGCGGCGAGGCCGAGAGGAAGTCTTCCGCGAGGCCGGAGAGGAAGCCCGAGACGGGTCCCGCGACGAGGCCGTTCATATAGCTCAGCCATATCAGGACGATGAGGCCGATATCGGGCGTGACGCCGAGCACGGCGACCCCGCCGAGCCAGGCCGATTGGGCGAAGGCGCACGCGATCAGCAGCAGCGTCGAGATCACCACGCTTCGGATCATCGATCTCCCTCCCCGGCGCCGGCTTCGGGCTTGACCACGAAGACGTACTCGATCCGGGAGAAGTCCAAGGCCGGATCCAGCTCGATGTCTATCGATGTCTGGTAATCCAGCACCCTGACCTTCTTGACCCGCCCGACCGCGATGTCGGGCGGATACAGGGACTCGTAGCCCGTGGTCGCGACGAGGTCCCCGAACTGCACTTCGTCCTTGGCGCGCTTCTTCACGAAGCGCATGAGGAGGGGGTAGTCGGGGGAGCCCTGCCCGCCCACCAGGCCCTCCGTCCGGGATCCACCCGAGAATCGGGAGGCGACGAAGGACTTGGAGTCGTAGATGGGCACGATCTTGCTCGTCCCGCGGCCGACCTCGACGACCCTGCCGACCAGCCCTTCGATGCCGTCCTGGAAAGCTATGACGGGCATGTTCTTGCGGATGCCGTCGCCGAAGCCCTTGTCGATCGTGATCGTCGAATAGAGGTTCTCGGGATCCTTCGCGACGATCCTGGCGGCGATGCGCTGGTACGCTGCGTCCTGGGAAAAGCCGAGCTGCTCCTTGAGCCTCTGGTTCTCCTTGCGAAGATCGGCTAGTCCGCGCTCCATGTTCGTGTAGCGCTCGAGCTCCGCCGAGAGCTCCTCGAAATTCGCCCTCAGTCTTCGCAGCTCGCCGATCGAGGCGACCGTATCCGAGGCGAACTCCCCTACGGCCGAGAAGCCTCGCTGGAAGAAGCCGAGGACCGTGAGGCCCAGGCTCTCGGGGACCCCCTCGAGGCTCCTCGTCGAGACCGTCAGGCACAGGAGGCTGGCCGCTAGTAGGATCGGGGCTACCGCGCGGCGCCCGCGGACATCTGCCCTCGGCGGTTGATCGGACACGGCTCGTCAGATGTTCAGGCTGTCGTAGACGCTCTGGGAGCCGTCCTGGCTCCTCATGGTCTCGAAGTACTTGCCGGCCCCCAGGGCGACGCATTCCAGTGGGCGCTCGGCGAGGATGACCGGGACTCCGGTCTCCTTCCCGACGAGCTTCGGCAGGCCCTTGAGGAGGGAGCCGCCGCCCGCCATGACGATCCCCCGCTCGACGATGTCGGCGGCGAGCTCGGGCGGGGTCTGGCCGAGGGTCTTCTTGATCTCCTCTACGATCTGCGTGATCGGCTCCTGCAGGGCCTCGCGAACCTCGACGGAGTCGATCTCCAGGCGGCGAGGCAGGCCGGTGATGGCGTCGGTGCCCTTGATCTCGACCTTCTCGATGACCTTGTCGGGACTCGCGTTCCCGATCTCGATCTTGAGCCTCTCGGCCGTCTGCTCCCCGATTATGAGATTGTGCACATTGCGGATGTGCTTGATGATGGCCTCGTCGAACTCGTCGCCGCCGACCCGGATGGCGTTCGTCACGACCATGCCCTTCAGGGAGATCACCGAGATCTCGGAGGTCCCCCCTCCGATGTCGCAGATCATGTGCCCGGCGGGCTCGGATATGGGAATGTCCGCGCCGATCGCGGCCGCGAGGGACTCGGGTATGACCTTGACGAAGCGGGCGCCGGCCTTGTAGCCGGAATCCATGACGGCGTTCTCCTCGACCTTGGTTATGCAGGACGGGACGCCGATGACCATCCGGGGCTTGACGAACCAGCGGGTCGAGATGACCTTCTGCACGAAGTACTTGATCATCTTCTCGGTCATGTCGGGATCGGCGATGACGCCGTCGCGGAGCGGCCGCTTGGCGATGATGTCCCCGGGAGTCTTCCAGAGCATGCGCTTGGCCTCGGAGCCGACCGCGACGACCTTGTTGGTCCCGCGCTCGACCGCGACGACGGAGGGCTCGTTGACGACGATGCCCTTCCCCCTCACGTAGATGAGCGTATTGCAGGTGCCGAGGTCTATGCCGATGTCGAGTGAGAAGGAATCGAAGATGCTGCGAAACGCCATTGCGGACCTCCGGGCTTGACTTATAGCTTCTCTGAGAGCTTCTGCCGGGACGCGGCGTGCATCGGGTCTAGCGATACCGCCTTTCGCCATTCGGCGCGGGCCTTGATCGTGTCTCCCCTGGCCTGGTAGACCAGTCCCAGGCGGTAATGGGCCTCGGGCGAGGCCGGATCCTTCGCGAGGATGAGGGAGTACTGCTCCTCGGCCTTCGCGAGATCGCTCCGACCGCCGTATATGTCGCCGAGCATGAACCGGCTGTTCTCCTTGGCCAGGTCGTCCGTCCCCCTCGCCAGGACCTCGAGGAGGAGGGCCTCGGCCTTCACGGACTCTCCCGCGTCGACGTAGGCCTTCGCGGCTGAGATGAGGAGGAGATCGGCCCGGCTCTTCTCCATGGCCGCCTCGAAGTTCCTGATCGCGTCGGCCTTGTCCCCGAGCGCGACGTAGGCGAGCGCGAGGTATTCCCTGATGTCCGCGGCCGAGTAGCCCGAGCCGAGGGCCTGCTCCAGGTACTTCACCGATTCGTCGTAATAGGAGTCCCCTTTATCGTAGTACGCCTTCCCGAGGACGTACTCGATTTGGGCCCTCGGCAGCCGCGCTCCCGTGGCGAGGGCCTTTCGGAGCGATGCGATCGTCTCGTCGATCAGCGCCGCCCTATCCTCGCCTTCGGGCAGGTCCATCCCTTTGTAGAACGAAGCCAGGCCCCGGAAGGTCAGGTAGAAGCCGTCGAGCGGCCTCGCCGCGAGCGAGGCGAGGCACTCGCTGCGGACCGCGTCCCATTTCTTCGCCTTCCAGTCCTCGACGATCCTCTGCTTGGAGATAGGTCGATTGGCCGCGAACCTGTCGAAGGCCCCCGATTTCGCCAGCCGGATGCCGATGCCGCCGAGCAGCGCCGCCGACGCGGCAAGGGCCAGGACGATCGCCGCCCGCTTGCGCCGGCGCTTCGCGAGGTAGCTTCCGGTGTAGTTTTCCAGGGTGCGGGAGAAGGATTCCATAGGTTTGAGGCGTCGCAGCCCCGGTCCCTTGTAGCACGAAAGAACGAAGCGCGTCAATGAACGGCTCCGCGGTAAGGGACCGGGACGGGACTCGACGGGGAGAAAAAAAGGGCGGGCCTGTAAGCCGGGTTCTGTACCCCTTTCGGGGCCGCCGCCATCCATCTCGTCCGGCGGTCTCCCGCCGGATCCGCGCGGCCAACCCATGGATTCCGTCTCGGCCTTCGGCCTCGACGCGGCAGTCGCCCTCACGGGCGGATGCTCGCGCCAAAACCTAGGACCAAGGCGAGAGCGAGCTGCTCTCCATTGCTCGGCCTTGCTCGCAGCGAGGCTTGCCGTGCCGCCGTCGTTGCCGACGGCGCGGTGGGCCCTTACCCCGCCTTTTCACCCTTACCCGCGGCCGTGGCCCCGGGCGGTATGTTCTCTGTGGCGCTATCTGTCCCCCGCGAAGGCCCTCGCGCCCTGGGGCGCTCGGGTCTCCGCGAAAGCCCGGGAGTTACCCGGCGCTGCGCTCTCGTGAGCCCGGACTTTCCTCCGCGAGCCGCCCTGAGGCGGTCCGCGACGGCGGCGCGGCCCGCCCGAAATTACTCCTCGGAATCCTCCATGGACGACTCCTTGTCCCCTTCGTCGGAATCCTCGTCGAAGCCGTCGTCCTCCCCCTCCTCGGAATAATCCTCGAGGTCGGAGAGCGAGCCGGACTCTATATCCGCGAACAGCTGCTCGGTCTGCTCCTCGGTCTCCTGGTAGTACAGGACGCGGGAGCAGTAGGGGCAGAAGATGATGCGGTTCCCGGAACGCACCTCGTTCACGAATTGCGCGGGAAGGATCATATAGCATCCGGTGCAGACGTAGCCCTTCACGGGGACGATGCCGAGACCCTGCTTGGACCGGATAATCCGCTCGAACTTGAAGAGGACGTCCTTGTCGATGCCGCCCGAGGCCTTGTCCTCGCTCGTCTTGAGCCCCCCGATCTCGGCGAGCTTCTGCTCCTTCTCGCCGTTGATCTTGGCGCTCTTCTCGGTGATCTCGCCCTCCTGGAGCTGGATCATGGACTCGTCCCGGCGAAGCGACTCCTCGATCTCGGCGAGCGAGCGCTCCTCGCGCTGAAGGTCCTTGCGGATCCCGTGCTCGCGGTCGGTGGCGTCGCGGATCTCCTTGTTGAGCGCCTCGTATTCGCGCTGGGTAGAGATGGAGTCCATCTGCTTCTCCGCCGCTTCCCGCGAGCCCTCGGCCTCCGCGAGCTGCTGCCTGAGCTCGCGGACCTTGGTCTCCGACGCCTGGAAGGCCTCGTTCTTCTCGAGGTAGGACTTCTTCACGCGCGACAGCAGCTCCATCTGCGCGTCGAGCGCCTTGGGGATCTCCTCGACCTCGCGCTCGATCCCGACGCGCTTGGTGAGGATGTCCTGGTATTCCCTGAGACGCTCGAAAACCTCTTCCATCAGCATAGGGCACCTCTCGATAAAAGATCGCGATTCCGTGGAGCCGGGAAGGGACTAGCCCGCTTCGGCTCTCGGCTAATGGTCCATGTAGTCGCGCAGCTTCTGGCTGCGCTTGAAATGGCGCAGCTTCTTGAGCGCCTTGGCCTCGATCTGCCGTATCCGCTCCCGGGTGACGTTGAAGTAGAGGCCGACCTCCTCGAGGGTGAGGGAGTAGCCGTCGTCGAGCCCGAAGCGCATGCGGAGGACTTCCTGCTCGCGCGGGGGCAGGGTCGACAGCACCGCCCGTATCTGCTCCTGGAGGAGCTTGTAGTCGGTCTGGACGGAGGGGTTCTCAACCTCCTTGTCCTCGATGAAGTCGCCGAGGAGGGAATCCTCGTCCTCGCCGATCGGCGTCTCGAGGGAGATAGGCTCTCTCGCGACGTTCTTGACGCTCTTGACCCGGGTGACGGGCCAGCCGAGCTGCTCGGCGATTTCCTCGTCGGTCGGCTCGCGCCCCAGCTTCTGCATCAGCTGGCGGGACTCGCGGACGACCTTGTTTATCTGCTCGATCATGTGCACGGGGACGCGGATGGTCCTCGCCTGGTCCGAGATCGACCGGGTGATCGCCTGCCTGATCCACCAGGTCGCGTAGGTCGAGAACTTGTACCCCTTCCGGTACTCGAACTTCTCGACGGCCTTGATGAGGCCGATATTGCCTTCCTGCACAAGGTCGAAGAAGTGGAGTCCCCGGTTGGTGTATTTCTTGGCGATGGAGACCACGAGGCGGAGGTTCGCCTTGATGAGGCGGTCCTTCGCGTTCTTCATCATTATGCGTCCGCGATTGATCTCCTTGGCCATCGCGATGATGGAGTCGGCGTCGGACTCGAACATGGTCTCGAGCTCGCGCATCTTCTTCTCGGTGACCTGGATCTGGCGGATCTTCTCCTTGATCTCGTCGGAAGACAGCCCGAGATCCTCCTCTATCGTCTCGCGCTTCTCCTTGACGGTGAGGCTGCGGCCGAGGGTGCGCAGCTCGCGCATGTTCGAAATGCGCAATATGCGCTCGATCCTCTCCTGCTCCTTGCGGTATTTGCGGATCTTCTTCGCCGAAAGTGTGAACTTCTCGGAGAAGGAGTTGATCTCCTCCGGATGTATCTCCGCTTCCTTGAGGCGGGCGAGGAGGGCCTCGCGCTCGGTCGCGAGCTCCGCGTCCCCGAATATGTCGCCGCCGCGGGAGAGGATGCGGCGCTTGTGCTCGACGTACTCCCTGAGGGCGGCGAGGCAGTCGCGGATGATGTCCCGATAGAACTGGTTGAGGCGCCGGCGCTCCGCGATCTTCTCGGTGTTCTCCTTGCGCTGGAGGGAGGAGTCCTTGGCCTCGCGGCGCGTCGCCTTGATCCCGATCTGGAAGAATTCCGGGATGAGGACGCCCGAGCGCTTGATGATGCCCTTTATTATGTTCTCGCCCTCCTCCATCGACTTGGAGAGCTCGACCTCCTGCTCCGCGGTGAGCAGGTTCTCCTTGCCGATCTCGCGGAGATAAAGGCGGATCGGGTCGTCGACGGAGGATTCCTTGTCGTTGTAGACGAGGCGCTTCTTCTCGGCTTCCGCTTCCTTGGTCGCGACCTCGTCCTCGACCTGAATGTCCTCCTCCTCGAGCCGGATGTCGTTCGCCTCGAGGAGGGCGAGGATGCCGTCGATCTTATCGGAGTTCAGGACGTGCTCGGGAAGGAAATCCGAAAGCTCGTCGAAGCTGATGGATTTCTTGGTCTTGGCGTATTCGAGAAGCTTGGCGATCGCCGGGTCCAGCTCAAGGTCGTTCATTGCGCTCACCCTTCATAGCCTCCCATTCGGTATCCATACGCTTTTTCTCGTACAAAAGATCGTTGAGCGCGCCGGCTGCGGCGCCCGGGGCGGAGTCGCCGGCGTCGGCGATCCTCGACAGCAGCCGTTCCCGCCTCCGCTCGAGGCTGCGGCGCAGGACCTTCGCCTCGCCGTCGGACACGAAGCGCTCCGAATTCTCCGCGATCTCTCCGGAAGCCGACACTTCGCGGACGAAACGGCGCACCGACTCGTCCTCCACCCTCGCCAGGACGGACTCCACCCCCGTATCGTCGGCGCGGAAGCCCTCTTCAAGGGCGATGAAGATGTCGCGAGCCCGGAAATCGTCGAAGTCCTCGGCCTTGATCGCCGATCGGATTCCCGGGAAGCGATCGGCGTTCAGCGCTACCGCGGCCATGAACACGAGCTCGTCCGTCCGAGCGACGCGATCGACGGAGGAGCCCGCATTCCCCGGGGCCCTGCGCGACTCCCTGGAAACGCGGGACAGAGCTCCTCTCTTCGCGGCCTCGTAATCCGCTCGCATGGAAACGGGGTTGGCCCCGAACTCCCTGGACGCGAGATCCAGGAACGCGTACCGCTTGACTTCCGAGTCCAGCGCGTCGGCATAAGGGTACAGGAACGCCGACGCCCTCGCTTTGCCTTCAACCGTACCAGTATCGAAAAGCTCCTTGGCTCGCCGTACGAGAAAATCGCCTCCATTTATAGTGAAATCCCGCATCTTTTGCAATGTCCCCGTTCCCTCTTTTTCCAGAATTTCGGAGGCGTCCTTTCCCCCCGGCAGCTCCACGACGAGCGCGTCCAGCCCCGCGCCGGCCGCGATGGCGCAAGCGCGCTCGGCGGCCTTCTTCCCCGCCTCGTCCATGTCGAAGCAGAGGAGGAGCCGATCCGCCCAGCGCTTCAGCAGCCTCGCCTGACCGGCCGTGAAGGCCGTCCCGAGGGGAGCGACCGCCACGAGGATGCCCGCCGCGTGGAAGGACAGCGCATCCATGTATCCTTCGCAGATGAGCGCCTCGCCCTGCTTCCTTATTGTCGGCAGCGCCTTTTCGATCGCGAAGAGATTGTCCTGCTTTCGGAAGAGCTGAGTATCCGGGCTATTTATGTATTTCGGGCCCTCGCCCTCCAGGAGGCGGCCCCCGAAGGCGATCACTCTGCCTTTCGGATCGCTGATGGGAAAGATGAGCCTATCGGAGAATATAGGAAAATCGCGAGAGCTGCCGGCGAAGAGACCCGAGCGGGCCAGGAAGGCGGGCGAATATCCTTTCCCCGAAAGGAAATTATACATCCAGCGCCTGTCCCTCGGCGCATATCCGAGCTTGAACTCCCCGACGATCGAGTCGGGCATGCCGCGGGCTCGAAGGCGTTCCATCGCCCGAGAGCCGGAGGGGTTCTCGGTCAGGAGCCAGTGGAAAGTCCCCCGCAGGCGCTCGTACAGCTCGTAGAGGGCCTTTTTTTCCCGCTCTTCCTCGCTCGGGGCTTCCTCCTGCTCGAGGACGATCCCGGCCCTCTTCGCCAGCTCCTCCATCGCTTCCGGGAAGCTGAGCTTCTCGAGCTCCATGAGGAACTGGACCGGGGAGCCGCCCTTCTGGCATCCGAAGCAGTAGTAAAGACCCTTGTCCGGATCGACGTTGAAGGAAGGACTCTTCTCGGCGTGGAAGGGGCACAACCCGACCCACCTGCCGCCCTTCTTCGAGAGGCGGACGTGCTCGCCTATTACCGCGACTATGTCGGTCTTGTCCAGGATCTCCTGGACGAGGCGGTCGGGTATCCGCCCCATCAACCGACCTTCTTGATGAAGAGGGCGCGGGCGTCCAGGTGCTCTTCGAGGGTGGTCGAGAAGTGGTGCGTTCCGGCCTCGGGGTCGATGAGGCGGAAATACAGGAAACGGCTCCCCTCGGGGTAGAACGCGGCGCGCAATGAGGTCATCCCGGGGTTGGAGATGGGGCCCGGGGGAAGACCGCGATGCGCATAGGTGTTGTAGGGATCGTCGAGCTTGAGGTCGCGGTCGTAGATGACGTCGGGATGGGGCCTGTCGAGGCGCTCGGTGATGACATAGACGACCGTCGCGCAGGACTGGAGCGCCATCCGGATCTTGAGCCGGTTGTAGAAGACGCTCGCTATCAGCGGCGCCTCGTCGGGCGATTTGTACTCGCGCTCGACGATCGACGCGAGTATCAGGCGGTCGTGGAGCTCCTTCGGGGACAGGGCGGCCGATTCGGGAATCTCCGAAACGCGCGCGCGGAAGGCCCTGACCATGGTCCGCACGATGCTCTCGGCCGAGTAGCCCAAGGGAAGGAAGTAGGTATCGGGGAAGAGGTAGCCTTCGGCCGAGGGCGCCAGGATGCCGAGCTCCGCCAGGAGGGAAGAGGAAGTGGCGGCCTGGACGAAGGCGTCCTTGGCGACGACGCCCTGGCGATCGAGGAGGCTCGCGATCTGCGATAGCGTGTATCCCTCCGGCACCGTGACGCGGGACAGGGCCTGCTTCCCCGATGCGAGCTCGTCCAGGATCTGCCTGGCTCCCATCTCCGGTCCGACCCGGTAGGTGCCGGCCCGCAGCGAGGATCCGAGGCCTTCGGCCCGGGCGAGGAGCCTGAAGGCGAAGGCGGATCTGATGAAGCCTTTCCTCGCCAAGGCGGCGGCGACTGTCTGGGCGCTGTCGCCCTTCTCGACGGTGATGATACCCCCCCCGCCGATGCCCTCGGCCGGCGCCGCGGCGAGGGCGAGCGCCGCCGAGCCGAGGGCCGCGGCGAGCGCGAGGGCCGCCAGCGCGATGCCGAGGGTCCGTGCCATGATGCGGTGCGGCGCTCCTTTCATCCTGATCGGGCCTCCGTTTCGGGCTCAGCGGCCGTCGAGCTCGGCGAGGAGGGTCTCGGGCGACTCCATGTCCTCGATCGACAGCCGCTCGTAGAGATAGGCGCGGAGCGCCGCGTAGAGCTCGGCGGCGCCCCGCCCCAGCTCGCCCTCCCTGGCCTCGAGGAAGACGAAGAGCCCCAGCGCGGCCCGCAGATCCATGCGCGCGACGAAGTCGTCCAACGCTAGACCTCGATATCGAGGCCCTCGCGCGCGAGGAAGACCTCGATTCCCTTGCTTTCGAGGTGCTCGATGTACCACGAGGCGCTCTTGAACATCGACTCGACCTTAAGGTCGGCGTAGGAAGGTTCGTGATGGAAGAGCACGAGCCGCTTGATGCCCCAGGTCGCCGCGAAGTCCGATGCGAGGCTGAAGGAGGAGTGGCCCCAATTGTATTTCTCGATGGCCTCCCCCAGAGTGTACTGCGTATCGAGGACGAGAATGTCAGCGTCCTGGAAGTAGGCCTTGTTCTCCGGCGTCCGCCGGAAGTCCTCTTCGCGGAGCTCGGTATCGGTCGAGTAGATCGCGCGGATGCCTCCTTCCTCTATCGCGTAGCTGTAACAGCCCCCGGGGTGGTTCATCGCGCGATAGCTGACCTTTACTCCCCCCACGGAGACCGGCTCGCCGCCCAGGATCCGGAACTGCTTCCCCGCGGACATCACGTCCATCGTGATCGGGAAGTAGGGCGGCTTCATCTGGCCCTCCAGTATCGACTTGAAATCCGGCACCGGGCTGTAGAAGGTGATCGAGTAGCGCTGGTCGAAGGCGGGGCCGAAGAAAGGCAGGCCCTGGATATGGTCCCAATGGAAGTGCGAAAAGAAAAGATGGCATTCGGAAGGCCGCTTCGTCGCGAGGATCTCGTTGCCGAGCTCGCGGATCCCCGTGCCGGCGTCGAATATGAAGCGGCAACGCTCCTTGGTGAGCACCTCGACGCAGGCCGTATTGCCGCCGACGGTCGAGAAGAGGTAGTCCGGCAGGGACGCCAGGAAGAGCTCGCGGGCCTCCTGGCTCTCGATGTCCTTGGCCGCGATCCTCTGGACCGTCGAGGAGATCTTGCTCTTAACCCTCGAAGGCATGAGCGGGGTCGGCACCGAGCCCCGCACTCCCCAAAATCGTATCCTCATCAGAGCACTCCGGATCGGCGCCGTAGCTCAGGACGATGGTCCCGGCCCCGCGCCGCTCGAGCAGGCGTTCCTCGATGTATGAAGTCGACCGCGGCTCCCCCGAACCGATGCCGGGGCAGGCCCGGGCTTCCCTCAGCCACGACGCCTCGGATTCCACGATCGACGGCCAGAACGGATAGGTCGAGCACTGGACGGGTCGATCCTCGTAAACCTCGCATCCTCCGGCGCCCCAAAGCGCGCAATCGTTCGACCCGTCCTCCCGCCTGAGCTCCTTGAGGCTTAGGGCCATGCCGTTCCCCGCGTCGACTAGTCTACAATACTCATGAAAAAAGGACTTGAAATCAAGGCCGAGACGCGGCAAGAGCCGCTTCAGGTCCCCCCTCGTCAGGAATACGTAGCCCGGCTCTCCCCTGCAGCAGGCCGAGCAGCGCGTGCACGAGAAGCGGACTCCCTCGGCGAAGAACGCATCGACCATCATCGGCCCTCCCTGGCCGGCCATCCCCCGGCGAGAGGACGCGCCCGCGAAAAAAAACCCCCTCTCGGCGAGAAGGGGCGATGGGGAGAGAAGGATTTGAACCTTCGAAGGCGTAAGCCAACAGATTTACAGTCTGCCCCCTTTGACCACTCGGGAATCTCCCCAGGGGATCGAAGCGTCTTAGGCCGGCCCGAGCCATCTCCCGGAATCGAACCGAGGACCTCGAGATTACAAGTCACGCGCTCTACCGACTGAGCTAAGATGGCTTCGACGACGGCCGCCAATATATCCGCGGGCAGCTGCTTAGTCAATAGAGCCGGCTCCTTCATTTGAGCGGCGCATAGTAGCCGAGCTCGTCCTTCCCGCTCCTCTTGTAGAGGTAGGCCTCCACTCCGACGTCGAGGTAGCCCCTTCCGAAGCTCGTCTCGGCCTTCGAGACGAAGGAGAAGCGGTAGCGCCCGGTAGCCGACGACGATATCTCCGCCGCGAGGTCCCCCAGGCCCCGCGGCCTCGCCGCCGAGAAGACCTCGCCGCCGGTCCGCTGCGCGAGGTAGCGCAGCGCCTGGTCGGGCTCGGCGAGGACGACAGCGAAGAAGCGGATGCCGTTGTTGCGCATGAGCGCCGCCAGGTCGGACAGGGTCGCGCCGGTGAACGAGGCCGCGTCGACGGCGCCCGTGCCGAGGTAGACGATCGCGTCCCTGTTGCCGGAGGGCAACAGGCTGGTGGCCCCAAGGCGGAGCGCCAGGTCGAAGCGGCCCTGCCCCGAGGCCGGGGACAGGGCGACGCGGAGCGCGGCCTGGATATCTCCTTTCGATTGCAGGGCGGGAGAGGGGCCGGCGGTGACGAGGGAGGGGCCTTCGCGGTCTCCGCCGGCGAGCCTCCGGTAGATCTCGGTGAGGGCGGCGCGCTGGGATTCGCGGAGGGAGTCCATGTAGGCCGAGCGCTCGAGCACGAGGACCGAGCGCGATCCTGCGGCCTTGTCCCCCGACCCAAGGTACGCCGCGTCCGAGGCCGGCTCTATCGTCTCCTCGGTTCGGATGACGGCCTTCCCGCCCTCGTCCGCCTGGGTGGTCCTTCGGACGGTCTCGGTGAGATAGAAATTGCCCTCCTTGAGACCCACCACCGGCGAGCCGTCCCGGTCGCGGACGATGACGTCCAGGGAGACCTTGGGGAAGGCGCTCGAGTCCACGCTCTGAATTTCCACGTCGTAGCCCGACGCGAGCGAGGACGCGTCGGAGAGCACCGAGACGGTCGAGGCGTCCAAGTCGCAGACCACGAGATTGCCGTTGGAGTCGGGCGCCGCGCAGACGATGCGCGCCTTCTTGTCGGGCGCGCGGTACAGCTCGGTGACCGCCTCCGTATCGAGATCGATCGACGCTATCCGGTCGGTATCCGCGACGAGGAGGGAGCGCCCGCCGTTCCAGGAGGAGAGGCCCTCGGGCAGGTGGAGGGCGCCCTCCGCGAGGGCGCCGAGATAGTTGCCCGACTCGTCGAATTTGAATATCGACTTCGCGATCGAATCGGCCACGTAGACAATCCCGCCGGCCGCGTATATGCCCGTGGGGCTCTCGAATCCGGGGAAGCCCGGCTCCTGCGGCTTGGAGCCGAAGGAGAGGACGAAGGCTCCCTGGTCGTCGAACTTGCTCACCTTGGCGTTGCCGAAATCGACTACGTAGAGGTAGCCGTCCCCGTCCGTCGCGGCGTATTGGGGGCCGATGAGACCCTCCCCCGCCCTCCCCTTCTTGCCGAAGGTCTTGGAGCCGCCGTCCGGCGCGATGCGCGATACCCGATCGCCGTTGAACTCGGTCACGAAGAGGGTCCCGTCGGGCAGATAGGCGGCTCCGTAGGGCCGGTCGAAGCCGGCGAGGCCGCCCCTATCGCGGCGGCGCGCGACGCCCGAAGCGTCGAGGGTGACGAGCTCGTTGCTCCCGTGGGCCACGACGAGGACGGAGCCGTCGGGCCTGGGGATCACCGCCGACGGCCTGTCGAAGATCGTCTGCCGCCCGACCTTCCCCTCGAAGCGCTGGACCTCGACGAAGTCGTAACCCGAGGAGGGGGGGGCGATAGCCCTCGACCCGCGGATGGAATCCGCCTTGGCCTTGAGGAAGAGCGGCGCGTCCGGAGCGTCGAGGAGGGGCTCCCAGACTCGTAGCGCGGTCTCCTCGTAGCCGTTCTTGAGATAGGCTCGGCCGAGCCAATACTCGATGAGCGCCTCGCCGGGCGTGTAGGCGAGGGCCTTTTCGAAGAGGAGTATGGATTCGGCGTAGCGGCCGCGGTGGTAGGACTGGACGCCGAGGCGGAGCTGTTCGGCGGCCCCCGGCGATTCCATGACGGGATTGAATTGGGCCCACGCGGCGCCGGCGCGCGGCGAAAAGGCCAGAGCGAGCGCGAGGAGGGCCGGCATAGCTTTCCGCCATCGATTCATCTCTTCGTACCTCGCTCCCTTCCCGCGGCATCCGCGACGCCGGCCTCCCCGAGCCCGATGGCCCGGGCGTGCTCCCGGATCTCCTGCGCACCCGGCCTGCGGGCCAGGGCCCGATCGATGTTGCTCCTCGCCTCGTCGAAGAAGCCGAGCCTGAAGTAGGCCCAGGCCAGGGAATCGCGGTAGGCCGGGTTGTCGGGGACCTTGTCCACCGCCTTGCGGCAGTAGGTCAGGGCCCTCGCTCCGTCCTTCCCCTCGCAGGCGAGGATGTAGCCCATGCCGTTGAGCGCGTTGGCGTTCTCGGGATCCAGGTCCAAGGCCTTCCCGTACATGACCAGGGCCTCGTCGGACTTGCCCTGGGCCCAGGCAGAGTAGCCGAGGATGGAGTAGACCTGGACCGACTCCCCGCCCGTATCCCGGAGCCTGGCCAGCTCGTATTCGGCCAGTCTGTACCTGCCCGTCAGGATATAGACATAGGCGAGGGCCGTCCTGCATTGGAGCTCGCGGACGGGGTCGAGCCCCCCGGTGACGACCTGCTCGAGATAGAGCAGGGCGTCGTCCCATTCGCCGAGCCTCGCGTGGCAGATCCCGAAGAGGTAGGCCGTCTCGAAGCGGCTGTCTTCCTCCGGCTCGGCGCCGCGGAGGATCTCGAGCGCGCCGAGCCAATCGCGGGATGCGACCAATCGCGCAGCCGCGGAAATGGCCTCGGACATGGGCATATCCTAACGGAATTCCCGCCCGGAGAGGAAGCCCGAGGGAACTTGGGGCTGGACGAGGATCTGACTGACGGAGACTTTGCCCGAGCTCACGACGGAGTAGTCGCTGGCCGGGTCGGCCCGGGCGCCCGAGTCTTCGCCGGCGATGAAGCAATAATCGTAGCCGTCCGGGCCGGCGAAGGACTTGAGCTCGTTGCCGTAAACCCGCGCGCAGGGATGGGTCCACTCGGCCCCCTGCGAGTCAGTATCGGCGCTCGGCGCGTTGACGTTGACGAAGGCGCGGCCCGAGCATGCCGCGGCCAAGGCCTCCAGATTGTTGAGCACGAAGAGGGCGGCGGCGCCGTAGCGCAGGCGCTCGTCGCGGGAGGCGCAGGACACCGCGATTCCCGGAATGCCGCCGAGGGCGGCCTCCCTAGCCGCGGCGCAGGTGCCGGAGTAGACGATGTCGGTGCCCAGGTTGGGGCCGCGATTGATCCCCGATACGACGATCTCGGGCGCGAAGTCGACGGCCCCGAGCATGGCGAGGATGACGCAGTCGGCGGGAGTCCCCGAGCTCGTGTACGCCTTCTCCCCTATCTTGCGCAGCTTTTGCGCCGCGCCGAGCGTCAGCGCATGAGACACTCCGGAGCGCTCCCTGTCCGGCGCGATGACGAGGACGTCGTGCTTCCTTGAAAGGACCTCGGCGAGGGCCTGGAGACCTTCGGCCTCCAGGCCGTCGTCGTTGGTGACGAGTATCCTCATCGCGCTAGCCGACGACGCGCAATCCGCCGGCGAGCCTCGTCTCGTGGACGGCGGGGCGGAACCCGAATATGCGCTCGTAGTCCTCGAGCCTCTTGCGGTATTCCGGCAGGGCGGATTCGGACATGACCGAGACCGTGCAGCCTCCGAAGCCCTTCCCCGTGAGGCGCGAGCAGAGCACGCCGTCGATCTCGACCGCCCGCTTGGCCAGCCAATCGATCTCGGGACAGGACACCTCGTAGAGGTTCCGGAGCGAGGCGTGCGACTTGTTGACCGCGCGGCCGAAGGCGGCCGCGTCGCCCTTGATGAGGGCCTCCTCGGCCTCGGCTACCCGGGCGATCTCCTCGACGACGTGGAGGCAACGCCTGCGGACGCTTTCGGGGAGGCTGCCCATGAGCTCGTCGACTTCCTCCGGGCCGAACTCCCGAAGAGTCTTCTGCGATCCGCGGGCGAGCACGCCGAGGCATTTCATGCAATCCTCGGCGCGCTGCTTGAGCTCGCCGTCGACGTTGACCCGCGGGACCTTCGAATCCGTGAGCACGACGATATTGTTCCCGTCGAGGAAGGGCACGGCCCTGCGGCGATCGGTCCTGAGATCGACGATCGACACTGTCCCGCCCGCGGGGGCGGCTCCCGCCAGATGGTCGTATGAAGGGACGGGATGCCCGAGGAAATCGATCTCGGCCCTTCGCGCCAGCTCGGCGAGCTCCTCGCCCCTCTTGTTGAGGCCGAACAGCTCCTTGAACGCTAGCGCGGACGCGAGCCCGAGGGCCGCGGACGAGGCGAGGCCGAGGCCCACGGGTATATCCCCGGTGATCGTGAAATTCACCCCTCTGGGAGGCAAACCTTCTTTTACAAGGAGGTCCAGGACGCCTTTGGGATAGTTCGCCCAACGGTCCTCCCTTTTGAACTTCAGGTTCCCCACGCTCGTCCTCTTGCGCTCGCCCAGGTCGGCCGCGAAGAAGCGGAGCGAAGCGTCGCGTCGCAGGGAGATGGCCACCTGGATCTCGAAGGAAAGTGCCGCCGCGAGGACCAGCCCGTCCGAGGCCTCGGTATGCTCCCCGAGGAACTTCACCACGCCGGGCGCCGCAGCTATGATATCTGGCGCTACGTCATATTCGGCCCGGTGAAGCGCTGCGATGTCCTTCATTAATACCTCATCGAGGAGGCGGGAGCTCCCTCGGCTCGCGAGGCCCCCGCGCTTTCCAATTTATTGGCGCCATAATACAACGAAACGGGATGTCGTTCAATAAAAATCAGTTACCGCCGATCGGCTCTTTTGACATTTGCGTGCATTGGCTGTAGAATAGTCCCATGCTTGGGTCCAGCAACCTGGCTTCGCTCCTGACGATCGCCCTCGCCACGGCGCTCATCGCAGTCTCCTGCGCGGCCGCGCCCAAGCCGGCGGTCGAGCCCGGCGTCGAGCCGAAGGCAGCTGTCGCGCCGGCGCCCGAGAAGGCGCCGGACGCGGGCCCGGCCCCGGCGAGTCCGGCCTTCGATCCGAGCGCGGTCACGAAGGCGGTAAAGGACGCGACCTTCGTCGACGTGCGCTCCTTCATCGACTCCCTCAATCAGATCATCCGTCGCCAGGACTACGACGCGTGGCTCTCCAACCTTACCGAGGACTACATCGGGCACTATTCGGATCCCGCCATCCTGAAGCAATACTCTGAGTATCCGATAATCAAGGGAAAGGGCATAAAGTTACAGACCCTCAGGGATTATTTCGTCAATGTCGTGTATCCCTCCCGGCAGAACGATAAAGTAGACGACATCGAGTTCGTCGGGGAGAATCTGATCAAGGCTATTACCGTGAGCCCCAAGGGCGACCGGAATATATTGTACATGCTGGAGAAGCATGGCGAGACCTGGAAGATAGGAATCGGGAGGTAATGATGAAATATGCAATCCGCGCGGCCGCCACGGCGGCGATCTCGCTCGCGTTGACGATAGGCGCGGCGGCGCAAGCCACCACAGCGACTGCCCAGCCGAAAAGCGGCGAGAAGACGGTGGAAGAGGCCTACCTGCAGGAATCGGCCGAAGCGCAGATGGTGCACGATCTGGCTCGCGGCGACGATCTGGAGGGGAAGCAGCTCGCGCTGGATCTGGCGACTCGGGCCTCGGACGCGGGCAGGAACAGCGAGGAGGTCCGCAATTCCCTGCAATACCTCGCGCTGGAGAACAGCGAGGTGGTAGCGCGGTCGGCCGGAGTCGGCCCGGTCACGAACAATTTCCCGAACATTCGCCGCCAGGCCTGCATCCTCCTCGGCAACTTCCCCTCGGCCGATACCAAGGATACGCTGGTCGCTGTGCTTCGCAACACCAGGAGCGAGGATCCAATGGTCCTCGCCGAGGCTATACGGTCCCTCGGCAAGATCGGGATCAACGACAACGACGAAGTGGTGCGGGCGATAGCGGATTCGGTGAGCCACTTCGACAACGTCGGGATGTCCGAGGACAGGTTGGCGGTCTATACCATCTTCGCGATCTCCGACCTAGCGAAGAAGAGCCCGGGCATCAGCGATTGGAGCCTCGTGACGAGCACAATGCAGAAGTTCACCAAGGGAAGCTACATCAGGAAAGTCCAGGAGCTGGCCAGGGACACGATAAAGGACCTGTCCGCCTACGAGGCGAAAAGCTCGGGATCGAAGTAAGCTTCGCCGGGGCCCGGCTCGGGCCCCGGCGAAGCGTTTGATAGGGCTGCCGGAAGTCAGTACTATATATATAGGAGGCTGATATGGACACGAGCAGCGTCGGTTCCGCAGGCGATTACGTCGTCGCGCCGCCCCCCCTTCCTTCTGTTCCCAGGGAGCCGGAGGAGCAGGCGCCCGAAACGGCGCAGGCCCCAGAGCCCGCCGAGGATGCGGGGAAGAGCATCGATCTATTCGCCTGAATATTCCGGCTTTTCCGCTTGGCGCTTATTGCCTCCGGTTCCGATCGGCAGACAGTCTTCGCACCAAGATGAAGCGTTGTCATATGGTCGGCGCCGTTCCTCCGTCCAGGGGGATCGTGCAGGCAGTGAGATAGGAAGCGGCATCTGAAGCCAGGAAGACGACCATTCGCGCGACTTCCTCCGGCTTGGCGAAGCGGCCCAAGGGGATGCCGGCCAAGGCTCGGCGACCGGCTTCTTCGACGCTTATGCCTTTCGAGCGGGCCTCGACAGCCAAGCCTTCCTCCGTCCGAGTCGTCAGGCTGCGGCCCGGATTGATCGCCACGACGCGCAGACCGCGGGGGGCGTAAGCCACCGCCAGTCCCGCGGTCACCAGCATCAGCGCGGCGTTGGCCGCGCCGCCGGCGATATGGGAAGGCGAGGCGGTCTTGCCTCCCGAGCCGATGATATTGACGATGACCCCTCGAGCCCGCGAGGCCATGCCCTTGATCGCGGCGTCGATGGCATTCACGTAGGTGAAGTACTTCGCGTCCATGGCCAGCCTGTAGGCGCTCGGGGAGAGCTCCTCGGGGCTGCAGCGCCTGGCAGCGCCCGCCGAGTTCACCAGGACCTCCGTCGGTCCGAAACGCTCTTCCGCGGCGGCGATCGACCCGGCTGCCGCGGCCGGGTCGGCGAGGTCGGCGGCGTGGAACATGAGGCGATCCCCGCTTCGGGAAAGCTCGGCGCAGGCTCTCTTCAGACGGTCCGCGTCCCGCCCGACGAGGGCGACGCGGCAGCCTTCCTCGAGGAAGAGCCGGGCGCAGGCCAAGCCGAGGCCCCGGCTGCCGCCGGTGACGACGACGGCCCGCCCGGAAAGGTTCAATT
Organism: uncultured Treponemataceae bacterium; assembly: GCA_964404145.1. Lineage (GTDB taxonomy): Bacteria > Spirochaetota > Spirochaetia > Treponematales > Rectinemataceae > UBA1306. The sequence continues at coordinate 191,812 of CAYOIX010000001.1, read as the reverse complement.
GCATCTTTGCCTACGAATACTGAGCGATACCCGATTCGAACGGGCGACCTTCGGCTTCGGAGGCCGACGCTCTATCCATCTGAGCTAATCGCTCGGTCGCAGGCTACACTAGTACGCCCCTTCGACGCTGTCAAGCTGGACCTATCTCCTTCCTTGACTTCCCGGCGAGGCGCAGGCGATCATCCACCCGGCATGGAACCCATCATTCTCGCCTCGAGCTCCCCGAGGCGGCGAGAGCTCCTGGAAAGCGCGGGCATTCCCTTCGAGCCCTTCGCGCCCGAGATCGACGAAGCCTGCTGCGACGGGCTTCCTCCCTCCGACAGGGTGATCGCCCTCGCGAGACTGAAGGCTCTCGCGGCCGGATCCGCCTTCCCTTCTCCCCTCCGCTTCGCGCTCGCGGCCGACACCATGGTCTGTCTTCCGAGTCCGGACGCGGATTTCGGGGAATTGGCGCTGGGCAAGCCCGAGGACGCCGAGGACGCGCGCCGGATGCTGCGCCTGGTCGCCGGCCGGACCCATGCCGTCCGCACGGGGATTGCCCTCCTCGACCGGTCGGGGGGATCGATCAGGATTTCGCGATCCGATTCCTCGGTGGCCTTCGCGCAGATGAGCGAGGGCGAGATCGAATCCTATATCGACTCCGGCGAGTGGGAAGGCGTCGCAGGGGCCTATCGCATCCAAGGGCTCGCGGCCCGCTTCATCGAGCGCATCGAGGGCTCTTGGACCGGGGTCGTGGGCTTGCCAATGCGGGAGCTTTATGTCATCCTCCTCGATGCGGGAATCCGCCTCCCCTCCTCCGCGAGCTAGTTTCGATCGGGAGGGGATGAAGGCGCCGGGTTTGCCGGCGCCGACCGGCGCGAAAGCGCCGGCATCCTCCGTCGGCCCCAGCGGGGCCGGCGAGAATCAGAGACGGAGGTCGGGCCATGTCGCCCGGCCGCGGGAGGAACTCTTGGCAGTCGTTACAATGAAGAATCTGCTCGAGTCGGGCGTCCACTTCGGGCACCAGGTCAAGCGCTGGGATCCTCGGATGAAGAAATACATCTTCGCCGAGCGGAACGGCATCCACATCATCGATCTCCAGAAGACCATCCAAGCCATCAAAGAAGCCTACGACGCCGTCCAGAAGACGGTCGGGACCGGCAAGAGCGTGCTCTTCGTCGGAACCAAGAAGCAGGCGCAGACGGCGATCCAGAAAGAGGCGGAGCGCTGCGAGCAGTTCTACGTGAACAACCGCTGGCTGGGCGGCATGCTGACGAATTTCTCGACCATCAAGAAGTCCATCCAGCGGCTGAAGAAGATCGAGAAGATGGAAGTCGACGGCACCTTCGAGAGCCTGACGAAGAAAGAGATCGCGAGCCTCCAGAAGGAGAAGACCAAGCTCGAGAAGAATCTCGGCGGGATCAAGGAGATGAAGGACCTGCCCGGCGCGATCTTCGTGATCGACACGCGCAAGGAAGCCATCGCCGTGGCCGAGGCCCAGAAGCTCGGCATCCCGATCGTCGCGGTGGTCGACACGAATTGCAATCCCGAGGGCATAACCTATCCCATCCCCGGGAACGACGACGCGATCCGATCCATCAGTCTCTTCACGCAGATCATCGCGAACGCGGTCGTCGAGGCCGGCGCCGCCGAGGGCCTGAAGATCATCGAGAACCTCTCCGGCGAAGAGACCGAGGAAGTCAAGACCGACGCCGCGCCTTCGGCGGAGGACGACGAGGTCGAGATCGACCCGGCGACCTACGCCGCGGCCGACAAGCCCAAGGCCGAGGAGCCGGCCGCCGAAGAGCCGGCCCCGATAATCGACGACGACAGGCTCTACGAGGCCAAGTGATCGCATAGGCGCGAACATATACAGGAGACGCATGTGGACATCAAGGCTAGCGACATAAAGGACCTGCGCGAGAAGACCGGCGCGGGCATGATGGACTGCAAGAAGGCCCTGGTCGAGGCCGGGGGCGATTTCGCCGGCGCCGAGAAGATCCTGCGCGAGTGGGGCATGGCGGGGGTGGAGAAGCGCTCGGGCAGGGCGACGAACGAAGGCAGAATCTTCGTCAAGGAGGCTCCGGGCAAGATCTCCATCGTCGAGATCGCCTGCGAGACCGACTTCGTCTGCCGCAACAAGGACTTCATCGACGCGGGCAACAGGGTGGTCGGCGTAGCCTCCGCGAAGGGCTACGACAAGCCCGAGGCCGAGCTCGAGGCGATGGTCAAGGATGTCGCCGCCGTGATAAAGGAGAACATCGGACTGAAGCGGGTGAGGCTCGCGACGGCCGGCCCCGGCGAGTACCTGCATGCCTATATCCACGGCGAGGGCTCGCTGGCCGTCGTCGTGAAGGCCAGGTCGGACAGTCAGGATGCCTTCTCGAACGATTCGGTCAAGGCTTTCGTCCACGATATCGCGCTCCATATAGCGGCCTTCAATCCGATGTTCCTCGATCAGACCAAGCCCTCGCCGGCTTGGATCGAGGAGCAGAAGGAAATATTCCGTAAGCAGGTCGAGCTCGACGAGAAGATGAAAGGGAAGCCCGACAAGGTCATCCAGGGGATCTTGGCCGGAAAGCTCAAGAAGCTAATGTCCGAGGTTTCCCTCCTCGACCAGGGTTTCGTGAAGGAAGAGAAGACGCCCGTCGCGCAGGCCATGGCCTCGGTCGCCAAAGAGGCCGGCGTCAAGCTGGAAATCGCGGATTTCGTGTACATGAAAGTGGGAGAGGCTTAATCGGAAAGCCGAGAACGGGGAACCAGAGGGGGCTCTATGGATTCCGCAAGGAACGTCTGCGAAGAGAAGATGAAGAAGGCCGTTTCCGCCCTCAAGGACGAGTTCAACGGCGTGAGGACGGGGCGAGCCTCGCCTTCGCTCCTCGATCGGATCCGCGTGGACTACTATGGCCAGAAGACTCCGCTCGCCCAGGTCTCGACGGTCTCCGTCCCCGAGGCGCGGCTCATCGTCATCCAGCCCTGGGACCGCGCCCTCATCGGAGAGATCGAGAAGGCCATACAGAAGTCCGAGCTCTCGCTCAATCCCTCCAACGACGGGAAGGTAATCCGGATAGCCATTCCGCCCCTGACCGAGGAGCGCCGCAAGGAGCTCGCGAAGACCGCCAAGGGCATGGCCGAGCAGGCGCGCGTGTCGATCCGGAACATCCGGCGCGACGGCCTCGAGGACCTGAAGAAGCAGCTGGCCGCCGGAGGCGTAGCCGAGGACGCGATAAAGAAGGCGGAGGACGAGCTCCAGAAGCTCACCGACTCCTTCATCGCCCAGGTCGGCAAGACCCTCGAGGAAAAAGAAAAAGAGATACTGGAAGTCTAGGACCTCGAGCCACGACCATGTCCGGCGCATCGAAGGCGAGCCAGGTTCCCGCTCATGTCGGCCTGATCATGGACGGAAACGGGCGGTGGGCGAGATCCCGCGGCCTGCCTCGGACGGAGGGGCACCGCGAGGGCCTGAAGACCGCCAAGGTCATCGTCAAGGCGGCCGAGGACCTCGGGATCAGGTTCCTGTCGCTCTACGTCTTCTCCACCGAGAATTGGAAGCGGGCCGCCGACGAGGTCGGCTTCCTGATGACCCTCATCAAACAGCATCTGGCCGCGGAGCTCGATTTCTACCGCGCGAACGGCGTCCGGGTGCTGCATTCGGGCGACCCCGAAGGCCTGCCGAAGGACATCCTGCGGGAGATACGCGAAGTCGAGGCCGAGACCGCCTCCTTCGAGAGGATGACCGTCAACCTCGCGATCAACTACGGAGGGCGCGACGAGATCGTGCGCGCCGTCCGGCGCCTGGCCTCGAGCGGCCTCGCCCCGAGCGAGGAGACGCTTCGCGGCGCGATGGACCATCCCGAGCTGCCCTACCCCGACCTCATCATACGCACGAGCGACGAAAAGCGCATGTCGAACTTCCTCGTCTGGGAATCCGCCTATTCCGAGCTCTGGTTCAGCGAGAAGTATTGGCCCGACTTCGGTCCGGAAGATCTCGCGAAGGCCGTCGACTCCTACATGGGCCGCGAGCGCCGATACGGCGGCGTCTCGTGAGCAACCTCCTCCAGCGCCTCCTGTTGTTCTTCCTCGGGACGCCCCTGGTCGTGGCGCTGATCGTCCTCCTCCCCCAGTTCAAGCACGTCGCCGCCGTCCTCCTCATCCTCGTCTTCACGGGGGGCTGCGCCCTCGAGCTCTCGCGTTTCTTCAAGGCCAGGAACATCGCCGCCAGCCCCGCCTTCCTCATCGTCCTGGGCGCCGGGCTGCCGGCAAGCGCCTACGTGGGCGGCCTCTTGGGAGGCGACTGCGCTCTGTCGGGCGCCTGCCTGGCCTTGGTCCTGGCGACCGGGGCGGCCCTGATGGCGGCTTTCGCCAGATTGGCCTTCGTCGACGCCCGGGAGATCCCGGACGCTCTGCCGCGGGCGAACGCCTTCGCCTTCGCCGCCGTCTATCCGGGCATCCTCGGGGCCTTCGTCGTCCTCATAGCCTCGGAGCCGCGATACGCGACCCAATCCCTCCTCACCTTCTGCATCCTGGCCTTCAGCAACGACAGCCTCGCCTGGCTCGTCGGGATGACCCTCGGCCGCCGGCGCGGCATCGTGGCGGTCTCGCCCAACAAGAGCGCCGCCGGGTTCATCGGCGGAGTCTGCGGATCCGTCGGCACCTCCATCGGCTGCGCCGCCCTCTTCCCGAGGGCCATGACCGGCGCGCAGTGGGCGATCCCCGTCTTCGGGCTGGCGGTGGGAATCGCGGTGATAGTGGGGGACCTGTTCGAAAGCTCGCTCAAGCGCTCGGCGGGCATCAAGGACTCCGGGAGCGCCGTCCCCGGGCGCGGCGGCTTCCTCGACTCCTTCGACAGCCTCCTTTTCGCCGCGCCGGTCTTCTACGGCCTCTCCCTCCTCCTGGGGTACTTCCGCTGAAAACCGCGCGCAGGCGGGTCATCGTCGTGGGGGCGACCGGATCGATCGGGCGACAGGCCCTGGACGTCATCGAATCCCGGCCCGACCTCTTCGAGGCCGCGGGGCTCTCCGCGCATCGGGACGAGGCCGGCCTCCTGGCGGCCGCCGCGCGCCATCCCCGCGCGGCGCTCTGTCTGAGCGGAGCCTCCTCGCCCTCCGGGGGCATTAACCTCGTCGGGCCCTCCGGACTCGACGAGCTCGTCGCGGGCCTCGAGGCGGACATCGTCGTGAACGGGGCCTCGGGCTCCGGCGGGCTCCGACCTTCGCTCGCGGCCGTCTCGAGCGGCAAGGACCTCGCGCTCGCGAACAAGGAAAGCGTGGTCATGGCCTGGTCCCTCCTCGAGTCGAAGGCGCGCTCCCGGGGCTCCCGGATCCTGCCGGTCGACTCGGAGCACGCGGCCCTCTTCCAGCTTCTTGCCGCGATCGGCGGCGACGCGAGCCGGCTCTCGCGAAGGGTCGAGGAGCTCGTGATCACGGCCTCGGGCGGCGCCTTCCGCGACAGGCCCCTCGGCGAGCTTTCCTCGGTCACTCCGGACGAGGCGGCTTCGCACCCGAATTGGACCATGGGCCGGAAGATAACCATCGACTCGGCGACCATGGCGAACAAGGGTCTCGAAGTGATAGAAGCCTCGCGCCTCTTCGGCTTCGAGCCGGGCTGCGTCCGCGTGCTCATCCACCCGCAGAGCCTCGTGCACGCCCTCGTGCGGACGCGCGACGGCAGTCTCTATGCCCAGCTCTCCTCGCCGGATATGCGCGTGCCCATCCAGAACGCCCTCACCTGGCCCGAGTGCCTGCCCTGTCCCTTCGGGCGCCTCGAGCTCGCCGGCCGCATCCTGGAGTTCCGAGAGCCCGACCCGGGGCGATATCCCGTCCTGGGGCTCGCCTACGAGGCCCTGGCGGCGGGAGACGGAGCGGCTATCGCCTACAACGCCGCCGACGAGGTCGGGGTGGCCGCCTTCGAGGCGGGCCGCGCGGGCTTCAACGACATCCCGCGCGTCGTCGAGCGGACCCTGGACGCGGCTTGGCCTTCCCGCGCGCTCGACCTCGAGAGTATATTCGAGATCGACGGCAAGGCTCGCGAGAAGGCGGATGCCGTCGTCAGGGAGCTGGAATGCTTATCGTAACGATAGTCCTCGGTCTCGTAGGCCTCGGCATAGTGATCATCGTCCACGAGCTGGGGCACTTCGTCGCCGCGCGCTCCATGGGAGTGGAAGTGGAGGCCTTCTCGGTCGGTTGGGGGCCGCGCCTCGCCGGCTTCAAGCGGGGCGGGACCGAATGGCGATTCTCGGTCTTCCCCATCGGGGGATACTGCAAGATGAAGGGCGAGGAATCCTTCCGCAAGGCCCTCGAGGACAAGGCGTCCGAGCTGCCCCGGGAGAGCGGGACCTACTATGGCGCCCCTCCCTGGCGGCGAGTCGTCATCGCCGTCTCGGGGCCCCTCGCCAACGTCGTCCTGGCCCTCCTCATCTTCGTGGCCGCGTCGACGATCGCCTACAGCTCGCCGACCTACCCCAACCGCATCGTGCTCCTGAGCGAGTACGACCTGGGCGCGCCGCGCCTCGACAGCTACCCCGCGGACAGGGCGGGTCTGAAGACAGGCGACCGCATCGTCGCCGCCGACGGCCACAGCATAGGCGACTTCAGCGACCTCCTCGAGAAGGTCACCCTCTCGGCCAACAGGCCGATCGCCCTCAAGGTGGAGAGGGACGGCATCGTCTACGACAAGACCGTCACGCCGATGATCGACAGGAACACGGGGGCCGGTCTCATAGGCGTGTCCTACTGGGCCGAGCCGATCGTCGGGGAAGTGGTCGCGGGAAGCGCGGCCAGGATAGCCGGCATAGCGCCCGGCGACCGCGTGGTCTCGATCGACGGCAAGGCCGTCCGACATGCGGTCGAGGCCCTCTCCTACCTCAATTCCTCCAAGCCCGAGCGTACCAGGATCGGGATCGAGCGCGACGGAAGGACCTTCGAGCTCGACGTCGTCCTGAATTGGACGGCCCAGGGCAGCTCGAACCTCGGCCTGAACTTCAAGACGGGGACCCATATCGTGCGGGCCGCCTCGAGCCTGGGGGGGGCGGTCGAAGCCGGGGCCCTGCAGACCTGGACCACCTTTCGAGCCACCCTCAAGGGGCTCGGCAGCCTATTCCAGGGAGTGAATCTCCTCAAGGCGCTGTCGGGACCCGCGAGGATCACCTACATGGTGGGGCAGTCGGCCACCGAGGGCATCCAGCGCTCCGCGTCGGGAGGGCTGGCGCTGCCGCTCAATTTCCTGGCCTTCCTCTCGATCGGGCTCTTCATCATGAATCTCCTTCCCATTCCCGCCCTCGACGGGGGCCAGATCCTCATGTTCGTCGTCGAGGGTCTGCGCAAGCGGGCGCTCCGCCCGATCACGATCTACCGCTATCAATTCGTCGGCGCGACCTTCATCCTGGCGATCTTCGTGGTGGCTACCGTCGGCGACCTTCTATTCTTCGCGGCCAAGTGAGGGAGAGGACCATGAGGATAGTGACCTGCATGTGCGAGACGACCTTCGACGCGGACATCCCGGAGGAAATCGACCTCGACTCGAGTCCCGGAGTCCTCGGCGAGATCTTGGCCGGCGATTTCCTGGCCGTCTCCTGCCCGAGCTGCGGCGCACGGCTCAAGCCCGAGCTGCGAGTGCGCCTGACCTCGAAGAAACGGGGGATGGACATCGTCGCCCTGCCCGAGCTCGAGAGGATATCCCTGTATAGAGGCGCCGTAGACTTGCCCAAGGGCGCGGAGGCGCTGGTCGGGTATCCCGAGCTCTTCGAGCGGGCCAGGATACTCGAGGACGGCCTGGATCCCGGCGCGATAGAGATAATCAAGTATTGGCTCGTGCAGAAAGCCGAGGAACAGGCGCCGGAGGCGGATATTCGGGCCGCCTTCGCGGGCAAGAAGGGAGATCGGCTCAGCTTTCAGCTGTCGGGGCTCCGGGAGGGCGAGCTGGCCGTGCTGCCCGTCGACCAGGGCACCTACGACAAGACCATCGCCGAGAAGGCCCGCAGCTCGCGCGAGGCTCCTCTGGCCAGAGTCCTCAAGGGACCCTACCGCTCGATCAGGATTCTCGAGGCGGACGCGGAGGACTAATCGTGGCCGGGATTGGCGTGGACCTTGTCGATGGCCGCGCCGACCGCCACCTTGACTTCCGAGGCGTAGCCGCCCTCGTCCATGGCCTGGGCGTACATCGTGCCCAGGAGCGATACTCTGTAGACGGGCCGCAGGGAGTTCAGCGCGAAGGCGGCCATATCGAGCACGCAGTCCTGGCAGAGGCAGATGCTCGGGTCCCCCCGCTCCGCGAGGGCGCGCTCGAGCTCGTCGGTAACCATGCGCTCCGCCTCGTTTACGAGGACGCCGAAGTCGTAGTCGTCGCGAATTGCCATCGTCGGCCTCCATGATGTGCCGCCCTCGAATATAGCCGCTATCCCATCCTTTTTTCAATCGACTCGAAGCGCGTATACTTCGGGATGAAGGCGATCTCGATCTTCCCGACCGGACCGTTGCGCTGCTTTGCGATGATGAGCTCGGTCTCGACGACTTCCGAGCGTTCCTCGCGCGTCTTGTTGGCCTCGCGGTCGCGATGGAGGAAGAGTATGAGGTCGGCGTCCTGCTCTATCGACCCCGACTCGCGGAGATCCGCCAGGTTCGGCTGCTTGCCCTCGGCCTCGCGTTTGAGCTGGGAAAGGGCTACGACGGGAATGCGCAGCTCCCGCGCCAGGGACTTCAGCGAGCGCGAGATGCTCGCTATCTGCTCCCAGCGGGGCAGGTCGGCGTTCTCGTGGGTGATGAGGGTGAGATAGTCCACGAAGATGATCTTCACGCCCCGCTCGGCCTGCAGGCGCCTCGCCATGGTCCTGAGATCGAGGAGCTTGATGTTGGGCATGTCGATTATATAGAGGGGGGCCTCGTAGATCCGGCCCGCCGCCTCCATCAGGGCATTGAAATCGGAGGGCTTGATGAGGCCCGAGCGGATCTTCTCGCTGGCTATCCGCGCTTCGCTCGCGATCAGGCGCTGCATTATCGCCATGTCCGCCATCTCGAGGGAGAAGAAGGCGCAGCTGATCCTCTCCTTGACCGCGATATGGGAGGCCATGCTCATGGCGAGGGCCGTCTTGCCGACGGAGGGTCGCGCGCCGATTATCACGAGCTCGGAATCCTGGAAACCGGAGGTCATCGAATCGAGGTCGGGAAGGCCGGAGGGCACGCCCGTGTAGGCGCTCTTGTTCTTGAAGAGCCTCTCGATAGTCTGGATGGTCTCGGGCAGGAGTTCTTTGACGCTCTTGTAGGAGACGGCCTGTCTGTTCTGGCAGATCTCGAAGATGCGCGCCTGCGCCTCGTCCAGCACGACCGCCGACTCGGTGGAGTCGTCGTGCGCCCTTACGACGATATCGGCCGAGAGCCGGAGGAGACTGCGCCTCACCGAGGCCTCCTGGACGATGCGAGCATAGTACTCGACGTTCGCAGAGGAGGGCGTCACGGAAGTCAGGTTCGCGATATATCCCGGACCCCCTGCCTTGTCAAGTGTGCCCAGGAGCCTCAGCTCGTCCGTGAGGGTGATGAGGTCGGCCTTTTGGCCTTTGCCGTCCAGGGAGATGATGCCCGCGAAGACCTCGCGGTTGGCGTTGACGTAGAAGTCCTCGGGCCTGATGAAGCGGAGCACGTTCGCCACCGATTCGGGGTCGATGAGCAAGGCGCCGATGCAAGCCTGCTCGGCCTCCGCGTTATGGGGAGGCACCTTGTCCTTGAGTTCCTCCGGAACCACGCCTCTGCGACCTCCCGCCGCCTCGACAAAGCCTTAAAAATGGCCGCGGACTGTCGAATCGGCCTTCGCGATGGCGAACACCGCAAGCGCGATGCTCCGAGTATTTCAACAGTCTGCCGAGCCCCGGCAAAGCGGCAGCGGGTCTGCGGGGGCTCGGCCGGGAGGCTAGGCCCCCTCCTCGCCCCCGCCCTGTGTCTCGGCGGCGCGGGCCTCGGCGTCGCGCTCCTCGTACCGCCGCCTGCGGGGCTTGGGAGCCTCTTCCTTGGTCTCTGCCTTCACCGCCTGTCCCTGGATGGCGATGCGGAGCGTCGCCTCGTCCTTCTCGTAGAGGCGGATGGCGATCTTATAGCTCCCTACGCTCTTTATCGAGCGGCCCGGAACCTCGATGCGCTTGCGGTCGATGTCGATGCCCTTCTTGAGGAGCTCGTCGGCGACATTGTGGACGGTGACGGCTCCGTAGAGCTTTCCGTTCGCGCCGGCGGGCAGGACGAGCACGATCTCCTCTGCCTCGATCTTTTCCTTGAGGTTGGCCGAGGCGGACCGCTTCGAGGCCTTTATGGTCTCGATCTCGGCCTTGCGCTTCTCGAACAGGGCGACGCTCTTGGCGTTCTTCGCGAAGGCGAGGCTGCGGGGGAATAGGAAGTTGCGGGCGTAGCCCGGGGCGACGTCCTTGACGTCGCCGAGCTCGCCGAGATTCGGAACGTCCTGGTTCAGGATGACTCTCATTCTCCGGCTCCTTTAGCTTTTCGGTAGGGTATCCAGATTTCGGTAACGCCGAACAGAGGAAGCGCGATCGCGACGGCGGTGCCCGCCGTCGGCGTCGCCAGAGCCAGCGCGGCCATGGCGGCGAATACGATGCGCAGGGATCTCGGCATTTTCCAGCTCTTGAGAAGATGGGTGACTATCCCGAAGCCCTGCGCCGCATAGGCCAGGGAAAGGGAGATGGCGCAATTCCAGGCGACGGCCGAAAGGGCCTCGGGCGCGCGCAGAAGGACCGCCGCGAGGACGAGGGACCACGAGGCCAGAAAAGCCCAGAGCAGGGGATAGGGCAGGCGCAGCTCGTCGATCGCCCCCGTCTCCTCCCTGCCCCGGCTGCCCGGTCCCGACAGGCGGTTGCCGAGCCTCCAGCTGCCGCCGATATAGCAGAGCAAGATGGCGGCGTAGGAATCGCGCAGCGTGGCGAGGAAGGTGGCGACGAGATCCTTGGGGTCGAGCGAGGCGGCCAGGGCCGAGGCCTCGTAGCCATCGCCCAGGGCGGATCGGAGAGGGGTCAGGAAATCGCCGAACAATTTCTCCAGAAAGCCCGCGAAGGATGCGTCCCGCTCTACCGCGATCAACAGCGGAAGCGCGCAGAGCGCGCAGGCCGCCGTGACGGCCAGGACTTTGTAAGCCGCGGCCCGGCCCCGCCAGAGCGGCGCGTTGACCAGGACGAGGGCGCCCAGCAGCGCGAGCGGAGGCAGCATGCCCGCCGAGATCGAGAGTGCGCCCGAGGCGCCCGCCGCGGCGAGCCGCCATCCCTGGACGATCGCGATACCGAGCGCCGAAATCCCCGCGGCCGCCCCTCCCGAGCGCCTGCCGAGGCGACCGAAGACGATTTGGATCGGCAGGAGGAAGGCGAAGGACAGGATTACCGACAGGAAGAGCAGGCTCGACGCCAACCCGGCCGCGAGGGGCGCGGCGTAGGGTTTTCGGCCGAAGGCCGTAGCGGGATCGGACATGGCGGGGCGTTTCTAGCCTGAGTCCTCTATTTCGCGACGTAGGGGAGGAAGGCCAGCGCCCTCGCCCTCTTGATGCCGATGGCCAGGACGCGCTGGTGCTTGGCGCAGGTGCCGGTGATCCGCCGCGGCAGGATCTTGCCGCGCTCAGTCACGAAGCGGCGCATGACGTCGATGTCCTTGTAGTCGACCTTGATCTTCTGGGTGCAGAATTTGCAGACTTTCTTCTTGAAGAAGCCCTTGCCGCGGCGGGGGCCCCCCGGTCCGCGATCCTCGCCGTCTTTCCTCGGCTCGGGAGCTCCGTCGCCGTCCTGGCGCGGCGGTCTCGAATCCATCTGGTCTCGTGTATCCGACATAGCATCTTCTCCTTGTGTTCGCCGATCAGAACGGGATATCGTCGGTAAAATCGTCGCCGGCGGATCCGATTCCCGGCTTCGGCGCCTGGGCGTCGTCCCTGGTCGCCGACTTCGTCGCGCCGCCCTGCGGCCTCTCGTAGGAGGGGGCGCCCTGGCCCGAGGCTGGGCCGCCCTGCCCTCCCGAGGATCCGAGGAGCTGGACGCTGTTGGCCGAGATGATTGTCTTCGACCTCGTCTGGCCGTCCTGCTCCCACCGGTCCTGGCGCATGGCGCCCTCGACCGCGACGAGCTTGCCTTTGGTCAAGTATTGATTTATGGACTCGCCTTGCTTGCCCCAGAGGTCCACGTCCCAGAAACTGGATTCCTCCACCCACTGGTCGCCCTTCTTCCGCCGCGACCCGGTCGCGACGGAGAAATGGCAGACGGCCTGCCCGGAATTCGTATACTTCAGCTCCGCGTCGCGCGTGAGCCTGCCTACGACGACTGCGACGGCGAGATCGCTCATGGTCGCGCTCCCTCCCTCAGTCCTCAACCCTGACGAAGAGGTACTTGAGGAGATTAGGGTTGAGCTTGAACATCTTCTCGGAGGGAGTCACGCCCTGCGGGTCGAGGTTCATGGTGAAGAGGATGTAATGGCCCCTCTCCTTCTTCTTGATGGTGTAGGCGAGCGGTCTGTCGCCCATGTCCGTTTCCTTGACGTCCGCGGCGCCCTGTTTGGCCAGCTCCGCGGCGACCGCCTCCTTGCCCTGCCGGAAGAGTTCCTCTTCCGGGGGAAAGACGGCTACCAGTTCGTACTGTCTCATGGTTCCTCCCAGTGGTCATTATCCATCCTACGGATGGATTTCCATCCCGAGGATGGATGTCCGCCCCGGGGGCGGATGGGCTCGCCTTTATAGCACGGAGGGCCATGCTTCATCAAGGCTTTACGACGAGGCGATTTTTACCGATTATAGCATTAAAGCCATGTCCCAGATGATTCATTACCAGGACGATCTCTTCTCGCTCAGCGTGCTGGTGAAGTCCCTCGACCTGATCCTCTCGACCGAGACCGATCCCGATTACTTCGTCGAGCGGGTGGACGGCGACATCGCCTACCTCGATCGGAGCCTCAGGGCCTTCGGCTACCTGCTCGAGCAGAATACCCTCCTGGTGGAGCGCGCCGAGTACCTGAAGCTGCTCGAGCGGACGGTGAAGGCCTTCATCGGGACTCTCGACCGTCTCGCCGGCTCGGGCTATCCCCGCGCCCGCGAGTACGCCGGGGACGGCCGGCGCGTCGGCTCCGCCGCTGCGGAGCAGAAGGCCCTCCTCGGGCGCCTCGGCGAGCTCCTGAGGTCCTCTCTCGCCGGGGACGCGGAGACCGACCTCGTCTCCCAGGACGAGATGTCCGAGCTCTTGAAGGAATAGCCGGCCCCGAGATTCTCAGGGCTTCGGATGGTCCTCGAGGAAGGCTTCGCCGCAGTACTCTCGCGCCTCGGGGAAGTCGGGCTTCCGGGTCGGGAGATCGCGCGCGGCCGATCGCGATCCGGCTGGGCCCCGCCGGCTAGGCCGAGACGTACTCCGTTACGTAGGCCAGTCCGTCGAGCGTGAGATCGGGATCTATCGCGTCGAAGACGGTGGTGAGGCTGGCCATGGTCTTGCTGAGGCCCCCCGTCGCGATGACGCGAAGCTCGCCGCCCACCTCTGCCTTCATCTTGCCGACCATGTGCTCGACGAGGCCGATATAGCCGTGGATGACTCCGGCCTGTATCGACAGGATCGTGTTGGTCCCTATGGCCGAGGGCGGCGCATCCAGCTGCACGAAGGGAAGCTGGGCGGTGTCCCGGGACAGGGCGTTGACCGCGGTGCCGAGGCCCGGCGCTATGGCCACGCCGAGGATGTTCGACTCGTGCCCCACGCAGGTGAAGGTCAGGGCGGTGCCGAAGTCGACTACGATAGACCCGCCGCCGGTCTTCCGCCAGGCCGCGAGCGCGTCGGCCACGAGGTCCGAGCCGATCTCGTGGGGGCTGGGGACGGAAAGCGGGAGGCGGGCGTAGACCCCGGGTCCCAAGATGATGGGAGAGGTCCCGAACAGGCGCTCGCACATGACGCAGATCGCCTCGGTGAGGGAGGGCACGACCGAGCTCAGCACGATTTCGCTGATATAGGAAGGCGCTATGCCCCTGTCGAGGAGTATGGCCTTGAAGATGGTCGAGTACTCGTCCTCGGTCTTCTTCGGCACCGTATGGATGCGGAGGGTGTGCGAGAGCGTCGGCCCGCGCCCGTCACGGCGCGAGTCGTCGTAGATGCCCCCGCAGATATTCGTGTTGCCGACATCGATGACAAGCAGCATGGAGAGATAATGGAGTAGCCGCAGGCGAGCGTCAAGGTTCCGCCCGCTCGGGCGGAAGCCGCCCGAGCGGGCTCTTCCGGGTCGGGAGCGCTTGAAGCTGGAGGTGGCGGCCGGCATAATGGGGCGGGGGGAACATGTCCGAGATCATCGAACCCAAGGTACTGAAGGGCTTCCGCGACTATCTGCCGCAGGACGAGACCGCCAGGCGCGCGCTCATGGAGACCCTCGAGAAGGTATTCCGCTCCTTCGGCTTCGTGCCCATCGACACGCCGGCCCTGGAATACGCCGAGGTCCTCCTGGGCAAGGGGGGCGGCGAGACGGACAAGCAGGTATACCGCTTCCAGGACAAGGGAGGGAGGGACGTAGCCCTGCGCTTCGATCTCACCGTGCCCTTCGCGCGCTTCATGGCCGAGCACGTCGACGAGCTCTACCTGCCCTTCCGGCGATACCACATGGCCAAGGTATGGCGGGGCGAGAATACCCAGCGAGGGCGCTACCGCGAGTTCATGCAGTGCGACTTCGACATCGTCGGCGCGGATTCCGCGTCGGCCGACACCGACATCCTCCTCCTCATAGCCGACGCGATGTCCGCCCTCGAGGTCGGGGGCTTCACGATCCGGGCGAGCCACCGCGGCGTATTCAACCGCTTTCTCGAAGCCGCGGGCGTCGGGGATAGATCGCTTGCCGTGCTCCGCCTCGTCGACAAGATCGAGAAGGTCGGCGGCGACGAGGTCCTGAGCCTCCTCGCCGTCGAAGTCGGGGACGAGACCGCCCGGAAGGTCCTGCGCTTCGTCGCGAAGGAAGATGGCTTCGAGGCCACCCTGGCGAAGATCGAGGACCTCGCCGGCGGCCCGGCTCCGGACACCGGACGGCTCCGGGAGATTTGGCGCAACGCGGGCGAAGCCGGATTCGAGGGCAGCCTGGTGCTCGACCCCTCAATAACGCGCGGCCTCGATTACTATACCGGCGTGGTCTTCGAGACCAATCTCGACGCGATGCCCGAAATCGGCTCGGTCTGCTCGGGCGGCCGCTACGACGAGCTGGCGAGCCTCTATACCGTCAAGCGCCTTCCCGGAGTCGGGTCCTCGATTGGGCTCGACCGCCTGCTCGCCGCCCTCGACGCCCTGGGCAAGATACGGCGCCGCTCGGGCTATACGCAGGTCCTCGTGCTCGCGATGGACGATACCCTCTCGCCCTCCTATCACAGGATCGCGCGGGCGCTCAGGGCGGCCGGCATCGCCGCCGAGGTCTACCCCGAGAAGCGGAAGCTCGCCCAGCAGTTCGCCTACGCCGAGCGGAAGGGCATACCCATCGCGGTCATCCTCGGCGCCGAGGAGGCGTCGGAGGGGAAGGCCCAGGTTCGGGACCTCGGCGCCCGGGAGAGCCGGGTCGTCCCCTTCGCGGACGGCGACGCCTCGGCCCTCGTCGAGGCCGCCGCCGGGACCCTCGGCCGGCGAGGGAGCGCCGACGGCGCCAAAGACGCCCTCGCGACCGCATGAACTCCGGCGCCGCGGGCTCGGGGGAAGGCCGAAGGCGGTCGGCCCTGGCCGTCGTCTTCGCCGCTGCGGCGCTCGTGGCATCAGCGTGCGGGAACAAGCTTCCCGAGGTCGAGGCCGTGGAATGGCGCCTCGAGACCCGTCCCGCCGCGGGCGGGCCCGCGTACGAGAGCCTCTCGGTTTTCGCCTCGGTCAAGGACGAGGACGGAATCGACAACATCGCCGAGATCTGGATCCTCGACGACGATTCGGCCTACGCCTGGAAGCTCACCGACGCCGACTGGGTCAAGGCGACCGAGGGCGGCGACGCCTGGATAGGCGCCTCCGCCCTGGCGACTCCCGAGCTGGCGGCCATGCCCCGCGGCGATTACCGATTCGTCGCGATCGACGCGGCGGGGCAGCGCGCCGAGAAGGCCTTTCGCGTGACCGGCGGCTTTCCCGACAGGAAGACGCCCACGGTCTCGTATTCCCGCTCGAGGCTGACTATCGGCTCTTCCTGGCCGGAGACCCTCGTCCTCGCCTTCGACGGGGCGGGGGCCTTGCTCGCTTCCCCCGGCGCTCCCGCCGGGGCCGCGACCCTGGCCGAGACTCTCGGTAGGGACCTCGCCGCCCGGACGGCCCAGGTCGCGGCCTATGGCTACGATCCCGAGCTCAGGATGGGCGCTTTCTCCGAGAGGGTAAGGACGCGATGATCGACGACGGGGACCGCGGGATCAGGACCTACGTCCTCAGGTCCGGGAGGATGACCGATTCGCAGCGCCGCGCGCTGGAGTCGCTCTGGTACCGCTATGGCCTGGAGTTCGATCCCTCCGCGAAGCTGGATTTCCCGGCCGCCTTCGGCAACTCGAATCCGGTGGTCGCCGAGATCGGCTTCGGCATGGGGCAGGCCACGTGGCGCATCGCCGCCGAGCGCCCGGACACCAATTACCTCGGCATCGAGGTCCACGCGCCCGGCGTGGGGAGACTGATCTACGACCTGGAATCGCGCGGCATACGGAATGTCCGGATATTCCGCCACGACGCGGTCGAGGTCTTCGAGCGGATGATGGCGCCGGACTCCCTTGCCGGACTCCATGTCTTCTATCCGGACCCCTGGCCCAAGAAGCGCCACCGGAAGCGGCGCCTCATCCGCGACGGCCTCTCGGGGCTCCTGGCTTCGCGCATTTCCCCGGGAGGCTACCTCTATTTCGTCACCGACATCGAGGAGTACGCGCTTTGGTCCCTCGACGTCCTCTCGCGGACGAGCGGCCTGCGCAACCGCTTCGACGGCTTCGCGCCCCGGCAGGACTGGAGACCCCAGACCAAGTTCGAGTCCCATGCCTCGCGCGACGGCAGGGCCTCGTGGGAGCTTGTCTTCGAGCGCGAGTCCTACTCGAAGAATGAGGAGAGCTTGCGGTAGAGGGTCCCCACCTTCTCCCTGTCCTCGTCGCGCGTATCCTCGCCGAGCTCGTCGACCAGGCACTCGAGGCTCGCGACGCTCTCGTTGAGGGCGGTATGGAAGCCGCGCGAGCAGCGGAACCAGTAGGTCCCCTCCGAATCGGTGAAGAGGGCCACGAACCCGAGCTCGCCGGTCCTGTCCTTCGCCCGCGCGACCTGCATGACGTGACCAAGCGCGGCTACGAGGGCGGCGAGCCCCTCGCGCGCGTCGAAGTTGCGGTTCCGAGGCCATTCGCGGCCGAGGTCGGCCTCCAGGTCGAGCCAGGGGGCGATCTTCAGGATGAGGTCGAGCCTCTCGCCTTCGAGGAGCCTCTGCCTGCCGAGCAGTACGACCCCCTTCAGGCCTTTGTAGAGGGTCAGAGAGTCGCGATCCAGTTCCTCGCGTACCTTGCGGAGGCGCGGCCAATCCAATTCGACGAGTTTCTTCCTCTTCCTGTCGGCGCCGAGATCGAAGACCTCGGAGGCTATCCTGATCTTGTTCGTGAAGTCGCGCTCTCTGTGCCGGGAGCCCTCCGAGGCAGGGACCGCCCGTTCCTGCGCGGCCGCGGCCCTTCGGGTCCCCCGGTCCCGATCGGGGCCGCCGGGGCCGGAGGCCCGATCCGGCCGCGCCTCGCCGCGGGCGATCCCCTTGCCTACCAGCCCCTCGAGGCGCGGGGAGATCCGCGCGAGCATATCCCTGCGCAGCGGCGAAACCGACATCGCGTACATCCGCGTCGTTCGCACGATCTCCCCCGCCACGATGTACTGCGGGTTCTCCTTGTACATCACGGAGCCGGGATGTATCTGGACCTTCTCGGCCGTGAGGGAGCGGAAGAGCCCCCTGTCCTGCCGGACGCAGACGAACTGGATGAGGCCCCTGCCCACGCAGCATAGGTAGTCGTCGACGCTGCCCCCTCCCGAGATCGGCATGCCCAGGTCCGATACGATCAACTCGAGCTGCTCCTTGATCCTCGCGATCTCGAGCATCGTTCGCTCGTCGAGGTAGTTCCGCTCGCACCATTGTCCCGGGTCGCGCGCCGCCCTGAAGGCGGCGAACATCTTCAGGTAGGAGATGAAGTCCCCCGCGGGGTCGCGGAACGCATGGTGGGCGCGCCTCGCCTCCATCTCCTCGCCGGGCGGGAGGATGTAGGGGCTCATGGTCGACAGGAAGCCGGCGGCTATCAGTACTTCGTCTATCACGTCGGGATAGGAGAGGATCGCCTCGACGATGATGCGCGAGTGGCGCGGGAGGAGGGGGAAGGCGCACATCATCTCGCCGACCTTGGTGAGACTGCGGTCCGGATTGAGGGCGTCCAGGAGGCTCAGGGCGTCTATCGCCCCCGCGATGCCTGACTTCGAGGGAGCCGAGATGAACTCGAAGCGCTCGAACTCCGCGATCCCGAGCTCGGCCATGCGGAGCAGTACTTCGGTGAGGTCCGTGCGATGGATCTCCTCGGTCGTGAAGAGGGGCCTGTTCTCGAAATCCGCCCTCGAGTACAGGCGGTAGCAGGTGCCCGGCCTCGTCCGCCCCGCCCTCCCCTTGCGCTGGTTGGACGAGGCCTTGGACGTCGGCGTCTCGATGAGGCTCGAGGTGAAGGTTTTGGGATTGTAGTAGTTGAGCTTAGCCAGTCCGGAATCGATCACGCTGGTGATGCCGTCGATCGTGACGCTCGTCTCCGCTATGTTGGTCGAGATGACGACCTTGGTCTTGAACGGGGGCGCCTTCTCGAAGACATTCTCCTGCTCGTCCTTGCCGAGCCGGGCGTAGAGGGGGATTATATGGAGCCTGCCGCCCGTCGGGCCGAAGGCGAGGCGCTTCATGCATTCCTTGATCGCCTTCTCGCCCGGAAGGAAGATCAGGACATCGCCCTCCCTCCTCTCCGAGACGATGCGCGACACGATCTGCTCGATCTTGGCCTGCATCGCGTCGTCGGCGCCTCCGCGAGGATACGCGCCGCGAGGATACGCGCCGCGCGTATCCTCGCGGAGGGAATCCGGCTGCTCGCCGTCGGCCAGGGGCGGATCGTAGACGAGGGTGACGGGATACATCGGCGTCTCTATCTTGACCACGGGGCACTCCCCGAAGTACTCGGAGAAGACCTCGGCGTTGATCGTCGCCGAGGACACGATGACCTTGAACTCCGACCTGGCCTCCAGTACCCGCTTCAGGAGGCCGAGGATGAAATCGATGTTGAGGCTCCGTTCGTGGGCCTCGTCCACCATGATCGCTCCGTAGCGCGAGAGGGCCGGGTCGAGCTTCATCTCCTGGAGGAGGATCCCGTCCGTCATGATCTTGATGGCGGTGGCGTCGGAGGTCTTGTCCTCGAAGCGCATCTTGTAGCCGACCAGGCCCGAGACCTTGACGCCGAGCTGCCGCGCGATGAAGTCGGACACCGAGAGCGCGGCGATGCGCCTGGGCTGGGTCACGCCGATAAGGCCGTTCCTGGAATAGCCGGCCTCGTGGAGGATGACGGGGAGCTGGGTCGTCTTGCCCGACCCTGTGGGGCTCTCCACGACGATGACCTGATGGTCCGCCAGGGCCTCCAGGATGCGCCCTTTCTGCTGATAGACGGGAAGCTCGCGTGGATCCATGGGGTACATAGTAGTCCGCGCCGCCGGTCTTGCGCTATAGGCGGTTGCCTTCCGCATCGCGTTGACGTATCGTATCGCCGTGACCGACGTCCTGGAACGGCCCCTGAGCGTCTCCGAGCTCACGGCCCTCGTCAAGGAGCTCCTCGAAGGCTCGCTCCCTCCGATCCTCGTGGAGGGCGAGATAAGCAATTGCAGGCCCGCGAGCTCCGGGCACCTCTACTTCAGCCTCAAGGACCGGGGCGCCGTGCTCCAGGCGGTGATGTTCCGCTACCGATCCAAGACCCTGGGCTTCGAGCCGGCGGACGGAGCCCTCGTCCGCGCCCGCGGCAGCATCACCGTATACGCCGCCCGGGGTCAGTACCAGATGATCGTCGAGAGGCTAGAGCGGGCCGGAGAGGGCGGGATACTCGCCATGCTCGAGGAGCGCAAGCGCGCCCTCGCGGCGGAGGGGCTCTTCGACGAGGCGCGGAAGCGCGCCCTGCCGCGCTTCCCCTCCAGGGTGGCCGTGGTCACGTCGCCCACCGGCGCGGCGGTGCGCGACATCATCAACGTCCTCCGTCGGCGCAACTCCGGGATGGACCTGATCGTCCTACCCGCGGCGGTGCAGGGCGAGGAGGCGGCCTCCCAGATCGCCCGGCAGATTGAGGCGGCCAACCGCATGTCCCTCGGCGACGTCATCATCGTCGGCAGGGGCGGCGGCTCGCTCGAGGACCTCCTCCCCTTCTCCGACGAGGCTGTCGTCCGGGCGATAGCCGCATCTCGGATACCGGTGGTTAGCGCGGTGGGCCACGAGATCGACTGGGCCCTCTCCGATTTCGCCGCCGATCTCCGCGCCCCGACCCCGAGCGCCGCGGCCGAGCTCGTATCGGAAAGCCGGGCCGCCCTCAAGCGCGAGGTAGCGCAGTTCGCCGCGGAGCTCGAGACGGCGATGCGATCGCGGCTGGAGCGGGCGCGCCTCCTCGTCGGCCGTTTCGAGCCCGGCGCGGTGGAGGCCCGCCTCATGCGCATCTTCATGCCCGCCGCGCGGCGCCTGGACGAGGCGAAGGAGGAGCTCGGGCGAGGCATGAGGTCGGCCATCGACCTTCGCGCGCGCCGCATCGAGCTGGCTTCGCGCGACCTCGCCGCGACCAGCCCGAGGGCGGTGATGGCGCGTGGATTCGCCGTGGTCCGCCGCGCCGGCGAAGCGCGAGGCCCGTCGCCGCGATCCGGCGGGACCGCGATCCGCGACGCTTCCGCCATCGCGGCGGGCGAGGAGCTGGAGATAGAATTCGCCAAAGGCGGAGTCGTCGCGAAGGCGCTGGAGGTACGCGCATGAGGAAATTCGAGGAGAGGCTCGAGCGGCTCGAGGAGCTCGCCCAGCGGATCAAGGAGCCCGAGCTCCCCCTGGAGGAAGCCATAGCGGTGTTCGAGGAGGGAGTGAAACTCTCGAAAGGCCTCGAGCGGGACCTGGACAGGATACAGGGCAAGGTCGAGATCCTCCTGGGGACGGCGGTCGGACCCGAGGGAGAGGAGAAGCCGGAGCTGGAGCTGTTCGAGGAGGAGGGGGAATGACCTGGGAGGGAGGGCTTTCTCAGCCCTCCCGGGCCCGCAAGGCGCCGAGCAGATCGTCCAGCGAGAGGCTGACGATGGTGGAGGCTCTGTCGCTCATGGCGTAGGGGAGTATCACCTCGCGACCGTGGAGGAGCGAGCCGCAGCTGTAGACCACGTTGGGCACGTAGCCTTCCCTCCCCGAGCCTTCGGGGGCGAGGAGGGGCTCGCGCAAACGGCCGATGACCTTCGTGGGGTCGTTCAGGTCGAGGAGGACGGCGCCGATGCAATACTTGCGCATCGGCCCGACGCCGTGGGTGAACACCAGCCAGCCGGCCTCGGTCTCGATAGGCGAGCCGCAGTTGCCGATCTTGACCGCCTCCCATGCCTCGGCTGGGCGCAGGAGGAGGCGGGAGTCGCTCCAGTAATGCGGGTTGTCCGAGAACATGATGAACAGGTTCTCGTCGTCCTGCCGCGAAAGCATCGCGTAGCTTCCGTCGATCCTCCGCGGGAACAGGGCCATGCCCTTGTTCTGCACGGCGCTGCCGCTCATGGTCAGAACGCGGAAATGCAGGAAGTCCTTCGTCTCTATCAGCTGCGGAAGGATGGCGTGGCCGTCGTAGGCGGTGTAGGTGGCGTAGTACATCGCCGACCCGTCGCTTTCCATCAGGCGGACGAAGCGCGCGTCCTCGATGCCGTTGCTCTCGTTGGCCGATACCGGGAAGATTATACGCTCGCTCATCGACAGTTCCGGAGGAAAGTGGATCTCGTAGTTCGAGTCGGCCAGCCATTGGATGCAGCGAAGGGTGACCTCGAGATCCCGCCCGACCGGCATGTTCTCGCGCCTGATCCGGAGGAGGCTCTTGTTGAGGTCGCTTCGCGCGAAGCTCTCCGAGAGCGTCTCCATGACGGCGGAGGTATGGACGTTGTCGAATCCCATCTCGTGCAGCTTCACGGTGAACAGCCGCTTCACGTAGCTGGGATTGGGATCTATCTCGGGCATGTTCACGTAGCGGGAAACGGGATCGAGGGCGATGGCGCCGTCGGACGCGACGAGGCCGGTTCGAAACTCGATCGAGGAGACGTGCCCTTCCCCGGTGGCGCGCAGGCTCATTATGAAGCGCAGCCCCCCGTCGGGCACTCCGTCCTGGCTCGGATGGGGGACGATGGACGGGTTGAACAGCGCGGCGGATTCGAGGGCGTACTCCCCGGAGAAATGGGCGCCAATGAGGAGCTTTCGGGAGCGCGATATCGGACGCTGCGTGAAGACCTCGGCGCTGATCCTCTCGAAATTCCCGAGCAGCTTCGATTCGATGTCGATGTGCCGGGAGTCGAATTCGACGAGCAAGGCCCCGAGGTCGCGCTCCACCTCCTCCTCGCTCAGCGCGAATACGCGCCCGAGGATGGTCGTGACGCGCTGGGGGCTGGAAGGGATGAAAGGGCGGATTATGACGCGGGCGCTCTCGGGAAAGAGCGTCGCGTCGTGGCGACGGAGGCGGATCGGGCTCATCTGATGGACCTCTTCTTCATCGGCTCGGCGGATGCGCGATCGCATGCTCCGCGCAGCTCATCTCGGCCAGGGAAAGGTGGAATGCGAGCGTCGATTCCGCTCCTTGGTTTTCGTTGACGCGGTCTTCGTGCAGCCCGTCGCTGCACCCTCCCGTCCTGGAGTCGTACAGGGCCAAGCCGAGGTCGTTGCGCCCGAGGAACCACTCGAAGGCGCGCTTGGCCTCTCGAGACCACGACGCGTCCCCCGTCGCGCGAAAGGCTTCGAGGCTCGCGGCGACCATCGCCTGGGCCTCCACCGGCTGCTGGTCGAAGTCGGCGCGGGCCCCGCCCCTCTCGTAGAAGCCGTTGCTCCCGATGGGCCTGAAATCGCCGGCTTGGGTCACCTGCAGGGATGCGAGCCAGCGCAGGGACTCCAGGCCGATTTCCAAGGCCTCGGCCGAGGGCATGGATTGGCCGGCGACGATGAGGGCCTGGCATAGGCGCGCGTTGTCGTAGGCGGCTATTCTCTCGAACCACGGCCAGTTCTCCGTCGCGCAGGACTTCCACAGACCGACGAGCTTCAGCGTCAGCCGCTCGCGCAGCGCCTTCGCCCCCGAATTCTCCGGGAATCGGCGCAGGTACTCGTCGACCCCGAGCAGGGTGAAGGCCCAGGCGCGCGGCGAGGAAAAGGATTCCACTACGTTCGAGCCCCGCTCGAACAGCATCGCGGACAGCTTTCGGTGGCCTTCGTTCCGGGAGCGCCCCGCGCCGGTGCCCGCGGCCCAGAGCGCCCGGGCGTGGCTGTCCTCGCTGCCGGAGTCCTCCAGCCACTGGCGCCCGTGGCTCATGAAATTCCTGAATCGACCCGTTTCCCGGTTCATGGCGGCGTGGAGGAAGGCGAGATAGCAGGTGGCCAGGCTGTCGAGATTCTCTTCCGGGGGCCGGCCCCCGAGCTCGTCCAGGAGATTGCACAGGATGAAGGCGCGGGCGTTGTCGTCGGTGCAGTAGCCCTCTTGCAGATTGGGCACGTTGAAGACCGCGTGCTGGATGATGCCCGTGCCGTCGCTCATCCGAACGATATGATCGAGCCGGAGGGGTGGCAGGTCGTAGGGCCGGCTGGCGAGGGTCCAGTCGGCGAAAGCCGCGCGAGGAGCCGCGCTGCGGTCCCTGCGCGCGCGTTGGAAGGTCCGGAGATATCGTCGGGCGACGGCGGGCCAGATCATATCGCGCCCGCGGCGGTACGCTTCCTCCCGCGTCGCCAAGAGGCGGGAGGGATCGTCGAGGAAATCGCAGACTCCGCGGGCTATGGCCCGCGAGTCGCGGAAGGGCGCAAGGATGCCGCGGCCCTCGCCGAGCAATTCCTGCGCATGCCAGTAGGGAGTGGAGACGACCGCCTTGCCGGCGCCGAAGACGTAGGCCAGCGTTCCCGAGGTGATCTGCTCTTCATTGAGATAGGGAGTCAGGTAGATATCCGTAGCCCCGATGAACTCCTTCAGGTCCTCGAGCGATACGAAGCGGTTGTAGAAGATGACGTGATCCTTGACGCCTCGGCTCTCGGCCAGCCGCTCGAGGCTCAGGCGGTAGCTCTCCCCGTCGCGGGCTACCAGATGGGGATGGGTCGCGCCGAGCACGAGATAGACCACGTTCGGATGGCGCAGCATGATCTCCGGCAGGGCCTCGATGGCGTATTCGATGCCCTTGCCCGGACCGAGGAGTCCGAAGGTGAGGAGGACGGTCCGTCCCGCGACTCCGAACTGGGCCTTATAGAAGCTCGAATCCATGAAGGGCATGTCGGGAATGCCGTGCGGGATGATATCTATCTTGGCGCTCGGCGCGCCGTAGGCGTCGCGAAGGATATCAGCCCCCTTGCGGGCCATCACCACCACCCGATCGGAGCGCCGGATCAGCTCATCCATGACCATTCTCTGGTCGGCGTTCGGCTCGCGCAGCAGGGTGTGCAGGGTCGTCACGACAGGCATCCGGACTTCCTTGAGCAGGGCGAGGAGGTGGCTGCCGGCCGGGCCTCCGTAGATGCCGAACTCGTGTTGGACGCAGAGCACGTCGGCATTGTTGAAATTGAGGTAATCCGCTGCGCGCCGATAGGAATCCAAGTCCTTTTGCTCCAGCTCGTAGCGCACGCGCTCGGGATAGTCGTATCCCTCGATGCGGTCATTGACCGCGCCCGAGTAGCATTCGGATTCGGGAGCCGCCTCCGCCACCGCCTCGCACAGGTCGTGAGTGAAGGTGGCGATACCGCAGAGCCGCGGCACGAAGCCCCCCAGGAAGGCGATTCGCTTGGGAAGGACTGACTCCACGGGCTGCTTCCTTTCGATCGTCGGGCGCTTCATCGCGGCTTTCTTCGCGCTTCGGCGAGAGAGGTCATCCATAACTGAACCGATGAATGGAAGATACTGCTTTCTCGCTATGTATTTTCCGTCGATCTTCCATAATCGGCGGAACTCTCCGGTCTCTGGAGCCGGGGATGCCTCAGTCCCGCAGGAGCGGCAGCACGTACTCGAGGAGCTTCCTGTCGGAATCTACCAGCCGCAGGGATTCGAGCTCCGCGGAGCCGGCCCAGGCCACCTCCTCGTGCTCCAGGAGCTTCGGCCTATGGAAGGGCTCAAGCTCGATGAGCCAGGCGGCCAGGATCCGCTCCTTGCCTCGATGCGGGAAGCGGGCCTCGCCGAGGAGCTTCTTCGCGGTGACCGAGATGCCGAACTCTTCCTCGAATTCCCTGGCGAGAGCCTCCTCGTCGCTCTCGCCGGGCTCCACTTTGCCGCCGGGGAATTCCCAGCACCCGCTGAAAGTGCCTTTAGGGCCCCTTTTCGCGATAAAGGCTTTTCCGCTGTGGAGCAATATCCCCGCCACTGATCGTTCCATCGTCGTGCGGCCACTGTAGATTATGGGGGCGAAGCGGTCAAGGAGAAAGCTGCTCCCGGCGGGAGCGTCTCATGCCGGCGCCCTTCGACCGAGGATCCTGGCCGCTTCCGTGACGAGGGTCCCGGCCTCGAACCAGCCGTACGCCTCGCGCGACGCCCGCCCGGCGAGGCCGTGGGCGATCACCGCGGCGCGGGCCGCCGAAAATGCCACGGCGTCCGCTTCGACGCTCCGGCCTCGAGCCTTCGTAGACCCGGTCCCGGCCGCGAGGCGGGCCAGGAGGCCGGCGACAAGGCCGGCCAGGACGTCTCCCGATCCGGCCGTGCCGAGGCCGCTCTCCATGCCGTCCCAGACCGCGAGCTCGCCGCTCGGCGAGGCTATCCAGGTGACTTGGGATTTGAGGACTATCACCGCCTTCAATGCCTTCGCGGCCTCCGGCAGGACCGCGGCCGGGTTGGCGAGCGAGCGCTCGGGCCCGATGCCCGTCAATGCGGCGAATTCGCCGGGATGCGGCGTGAGGACGATCGTGCCGGGGGCTGAGAAGCCCGAATCGAGGAGCTCGCGGAACAGGCTTATCGCATCGGCGTCGAGGACGGCGGGTAGGCCGGAGCCGAGGAGGGCGGCGAGTCGCTTCTGCCGCGGAGGCCCCTTGCCCCAGCCCGGGCCGACGAGGAGGGCTTGCCATCTTCCCTCGTCGAAGCCTCCGTCCTCTGGCTCCGGCTTCACCATGACCGCATCGAGCATCGAGGCTACGGTAGGATAAAGATCCCCGGACGCGAAGAGGGCCGCGATGCCGGCGCCCGCGGCGAGACAGGACCGCGAGGCGAGGACGGCCGCTCCGCTCGAGCCCACCGAGCCCGCGAAGACCGCCACCCTGCCCCGCTCTCCTTTATGGGCGGCATCGGGCGGCAGGGGCGCCAGCAGGTCCAGGTCGCCGGCATCGAGGAGACCGGCGCTCGCCGTGACCAAGGCGTCCTCGGGGAAAACCCCTTCGATCGGCACAATCTCTCCGCTGTACTCCCGCGCGGCCGGGAAGTACAGACAGGCCTTGCGCGGCTCGATCGAGAGCGTCCATTCGGCGGACACTATCGGGAAGCCGTCCCCGAAGGAATCCGACAGTCCCGAGGGAAGATCGAGCGAGGCGATCGGCGCGCTCGAGCGCAGCGCGTCCAGCAGCGAGGAGAGCTCCTCGCGAAGGCGGCCGGAAAGGCCGGTCCCCGAGAGGCCGTCGACGACGAGGGAGGCCTCGGAGAGTTGCCGCTCGCAGAGCAGCCTGTCGCCGTTCCAATCGAGGACCGGCACGCCGAGCGCCTTGAGCGAGGCCGCATGGAGGGAGGCGAGCTCGCCCGGCCGGCCGGCGAGGATGGCGGCGACCCGCATGGCGCCCGAGAAGCGCGCGTGTCTGAGCAGGGCCAGCGCGTCGCCCCCGTTGTTGCCCGATCCGCAGATCGCGACCAGGCCGCCCGAGCGTCCCGCCCCGCGGGCCTCGGCCAAGGGCGCGAGGGCGCCCCACAACCTGAGCGAGGCATCCTCCATGAGAAGGAGGGAAGGCAGGGCCGCTCGCGCGGAGGTCTCCGCGTCCAGGCGCGAGGCTTCGGAACAGGAGACGAGGTCCCTCATTTTACGAGGCCCCCCTTGCTCCCCATAAGCCTGTCGAAGCGCCACCACGCTATCCTGGCCTCGTACTTGGTGCAGAGAATGGCGCAGAGCACCCCGTCGCGGGACAGGAAGTAGGAGTTGTAGTACAGCTCGTCCGCTGCGATGTCGATGCTGTACCTGACCGTATCCCGCGTGAACCTGTCGAAGGCGGATATGTAGGTCCTCCCGTCGTCGTCGGCGTAGATGAAGAAGAAGTCCCTTCCCGCGGCCCCGAGGAATTCGGGCACGCGAGCGTACTTGACGCTTTGGCCGTCGGCGCCCTTCACCGTCTTCTCTATCGCGCGGATCTGCCATCGGTCGACGTACTTGCCGTCGCTCATGTCCATGCGGTAGGTCCAGGAGCTGGCGAACTGGACGCCGGCCGGCGTCTTGGTCGCGGCATCGACGGCTTCCCGGTAATAGTCGACCTTGAGCAGCAGATCCCTGCCGCTGAGGTCGGGCACGATCTTGTCGAGCGAGGCCGCGAGCCCTTCCCCATTTTCGGGCATGGGGAGATCGTCGCGCCTGAGCTTGAGGGAACTCACGAGGACGCCGGTCTTGTCGAACCAGTGGACGAGCCAGCCGGACTGGGTCATGGAGACGACGACGCAGTCGTCGGAGGGCATCGAGTAGAGACCTAGTATATAGGGAAAGGGGGTTCCCCCTATTCCCTCCTGGCCCAGGTAGTCGAGGAACCGGCCGTCTTTGTCGAAGCGCAGCACGACGTGGTCGAGGAAGGCTCCGGAATCCGCGTCCTGGACGCGGCGCGCCGGGGGGAGGCGGTCCTCCACGTAGATGGTCTGGTCGGCGTCCACGGCGATTTCGCCGACCGCCCTGAAGGGATAGGGGACAGCCTTCCTCCCGAGCCCCTCGGACTCGGCGGGGGATGCCGAACCGCCGGCCCAAGTCGCGGCGGGGACGGCCCTGAGCATGACGGGCTCGGTGGCCTTGTCGGGGTTGTAGATCATCGATAGCGGATCGCCGAAGGACGAGTACCTGACCACCTTCGCGCCGGCGCTGTTGGAAATATAGAATATGCCTTCGGTCATGGTCAGGCAGGTCTTGAGCGAAGCCTTGCTTCCGTCGATCTGGAAGAGATCGAGCTGATCCTCGGCGGGCCCGTAGCCTAGGGTGAAGAGCTGCTCCCGCCTCACGGCCACGCTGGGCTTCTCCCCCGCGGCGCAGGAAGCGAGAAGGAGCGTCGCGACGGCGCAGCAAGCGGCGAGGAGGGCGGCGGCTCGGGAAAGGGACCGGATCATAGAAAGGTTTTACGCCCCCGGCCGCGTCATGTCAACGCCGCCGCCTTTACACGGACGGCGCGTAATGGCTAGAATCGGGGAGGATGAGCCCGCGGATGGATGCCAGATATGCAGTCGTCGCTTCAACGATACAAGAGCGCTGAGCGCGCGCTCTACAAGAAGGCCTCCGCGGCGGCCCTGCGCGGGAGCGGGCGCTTCCTTGCGGGCTGGAAGCGCTTCATCCGAGCGGGCAGCCAGAGCGTCTCCATCCTCGTAGTGGCCCACAGCGAGGAGCCGCCGCGGGGAATCCGCATATCGCTGTTCGGCCTTGCGGGCGCGGCGATGCTCGTCGCGGCGATCGTCGTGATGGCCTTCGCCTTCACTACCAGCCTCGGGGGCGCCAGGGCAAAGGCAAGGGCCTCCAACGCCGAGCTCGCCAAGGCCCGGGACGAGCTCGCGGCGCTCCGGGCCCAGACGGGCCGCCTCGCGGAGGCCTACCAGGATTTCCAGTCCGCCCTCGGACCGATCCTGGCCAAGGACGCCTCCCTCGACGGCGCCCAGGCCACCAAGCCGCCGGCCATCTCCCTCTTGTTCCCGCGGCGCCAGGCCGAGGCTCGGTCCCTGGCGGAAATCAGGGCCAGGCTCGACCAATCGACGCCCGTGATCGCCGAGTACGGCTCGATGCTCGGCCAGATGAGCTCGATCAAGGAGACCGTCCCCGCCATATGGCCGATCGCCGGCGGCATCGGCCACATCTCGACCACCTTCGGCACGAATCCCAACCCCTTTACCGGCCAAAGCTACTTCCATACCGGCATCGACTGCTCCACCTACCGGTCGGGGGACCTCCTGGTGGCGACCGGCGACGGCAAAGTCGTCTTCGCCGGCATCGAGGGCGGCTACGGCCGCTGCGTCGTCATCGCGCACGCCTACGGCTATATGACGCGCTACGGGCATATGGACCGGATCATCGTCCACAGCGGCCAAACCGTGAAGCAGGGGCAGGGGATCGGCATCCTCGGGAACTCCGGCGTATCGACGGCGCCGCACACCCACTACGAAGTGATAATGGGCAGGCGATACCTGGATCCGACGGATTACCTCTGGTCCGGCGCCCACTCCTTTCCCGTCATCACGGGAGGCGGTTTCGGGGAGTAGCCTTGACCCCCATTCTTCGATATAGGTATTCTAATCGCCATGGGTTTTAATATTCTCGCCTTGCTTTTCGGCACGAAGAAGGAACGCGACGTAAAGGCCCTTCTCCCCGTCCTCCACACCGTGAGCGCGAAGGAATCCTGGGCGGTCTCGCTTCGGCCCGAGCAGTTCCCCGAGGAGACCGAGCGGCTCAAGGCTCGGTACAAGGCGGGCGAGACGCTCGACCAGCTGCTGCCCGAGGCCTTCGCCCTGGTCCGCGAGGCCGCGAGGCGGGTGCTCGGCGAGCGGCCCTTCGACGTCCAGGTCCTCGGCGGCATCGTCCTCCACCAGGGCAAGATAGTCGAGATGAAGACCGGCGAGGGCAAGACTCTGTCCTCCGTCGGCGCGGCCTACCTCAACGCCCTCTCGGGAGACGGCGTCCATATCGTCACGGTGAACGACTACCTCGCCGAGCGCGACTCGCAGTGGATGGGAAGGGTGCACCGCTATCTCGGCCTCACCGTGGGCGTCATCCTCTCGAGCATGGACAACGAGGCCAGGCGCAAGGAATACGCCTGCGACATCACCTACGGCACCAACAACGAGTTCGGCTTCGACTACCTCCGGGACAACATGACCTGGAGCCCCGAGGGCAGAGTGCAGCGAGGCCACAACTACTGCATCGTCGACGAGATCGACTCCATCCTCATCGACGAGGCGCGCACTCCCCTCATCATCTCGGGCCCCGCGGAGGACGACACCTTCAAGGTCAACGAGGTCAACCGCCTGGTGACCCAGCTCGCGGAGGTCAAGAAGGACCCGGCGACCGGGGAATACCCCAAAGAGGACGAGGGCGAGCTCCTCGAGGGCGATTACAAGATCGACGAGAAGGGCAAGCGCGTCTCCTTCACCTCGGAAGGCATGAACAGGATCGAGGAGCTCCTCGTCAAGCGCGGGCTCATCAAAGGCTCGATCTTCGACGAAGGCAATTTCGAGTTCGTCCACTACTTCACGCAGGCGGCGAAGGCCCACATCCTGTTCGAGAAGGACGTGGATTACGTGGTCCAGGAGGGGCTGGTCCAGATCGTCGACGAGTTCACCGGGCGCATACTCCACGGCAGGCGCTACTCGGACGGCCTGCACGAGGCCATCGAGGCCAAGGAGCGCATCAAGATAGCGAGGCGGAACCGCACCCTCGCGACCATCACCTTCCAGAACTTCTTCCGCTTGTATAAAAAAATATCCGGCATGACCGGCACGGCCGATACCGAGGCGCCGGAATTCATGAAGATCTACAACCTCGACGTCGTGGTCATCCCGACCAACCGCACGGTGGTGCGATCCGACGATGACGACCTGGTCTTCATGGACGAGTCCGAGAAGTTCGAGGCCATCTGCGACGAGATCGCGGAGGTCCACAAGAAGGGCCAGCCGATGCTGGTCGGCACGGTGTCCATCGAGAAGTCCGAGCGGCTCTCGACCCTCCTCACGCGCAAGGGCGTCAGGCACGAGGTGCTGAACGCGAAGAACCACGCGCGCGAGGCGCTGATCATCGCGGAGGCCGGGGCGAAGGGCTCCGTCACCATAGCCACCAACATGGCCGGCCGCGGCACGGACATCAAGCTCGGCGGCAATCCCGAGTTCCGCGCCCGAAGGCGCGCCGGCACGGAAGCCTCCGACGAGGACTACGGCAAGGCTCTCGCCCTCGAGTACGAGACCTGGCGCGGGGACTACGAGGAAGTCAAGGGACTGGGCGGACTGTACGTGCTCGGCACCGAGCGCCACGAGTCGCGGCGCATCGACAACCAGCTGCGCGGCCGCTCGGGACGCCAGGGCGATCCGGGGCGTTCCCAGTTCTTCCTCTCCCTCGACGACGACCTCATGCGCCTGTTCGGAGGCGAGAACCTCAAGGGCCTAATGAGCCGCGTGGGCATGAAGAAGGGCGAGCCCATCTACCACCCCCTGCTCAACCGGACGATCGAGAACGCTCAGAAGAAGGTGGAGGAGCGGAACTTCGAGATCCGCAAGCACCTCCTCGAGTACGACGATGTCCTCAACGAGCAGCGGAAGTTCATCTACGACCAGCGCAACGCGATCCTCCTCGACTCGGAGCTCGACGGACGCGTCAAGGGAGCGGCCGAGGAGATGACCGACGAGCTGATCGCCGGCTTCGAGGAGACCCAGAAGAGGGACGGCGCGCGCGCCTTCTCCGATCTCCAGGCGGGGCTGAAGGAAGCCTTCAACATCCAGCTTCCCTTCCGCGCCGACTCCCCGGAGGCCAAGAGCATCGAAGCCATCCGCGCCCATGCCCTCGAGCTCTTGGAGAGGGACATGGGCCAGAAGCTCGCCTTCGCCGGCCGGGACAACCTCAACCACTTCATACGTTTCCAATACCTGCAGGCGATCGACAACAAGTGGCTCGATCACCTCGAGGGCATGGAGGCCCTGCGCGAGGCCGTATATCTCCGATCCTACGCCCAGAAGAACCCCCTGGTGGAGTACAAGCTCGAGGGCTTCGACATATTCGAGCGCATGATCGAGGATATCCGCCGCATGATCGCGACCCGGCTTTTCCTGGTCCGAATCCAGACGCCCGAGGAGAGGCAGGCGAGGCCGCCGACCCCCGCGACGGGGGCGACGTCCCACGATCAGGTGGGGCAGTTCGGAGGCGCCGCCACCGGCACGGGGAGCTCGGGGGGAGCTTCGGCCGTCGCCGAGGCTTCCCGGCCCGAGGGCGCCACCGTGGTGCGCGCGGGCGCCAAGGTAGGTCGCAACGACCCCTGCCCCTGCGGTTCCGGCAAGAAGTACAAGCATTGTCATGGCCGGTAGCGCCGAGATCCGGTGTCGCTGAACTGGAAGGAGATTGACCTCGTCATCTCCGAGCTCGATGTGGCGGGAGCCAAGATCGAGCGGGTGATACAGCCGACCTTCGACTCCCTCTCCCTCGGACTCTACAAGGCCGGCAGGACCACCGAGCTCTTCTTCTCGATCGCGCAGGGCGCTTGCAGGATTCATTCCCTCTCGTCGGCTCCGCCGAAGCCCACCAGGCCTCTGCGATTCATGGAATGTCTGCGCTCGCGGGTGAGAGGCGGCCGCGTCGAGCGCATTGCCCAGATAGGCCGTGAGCGCGTCGTGAAGATCGAGCTCTCCGTGCCGCGGTCCTCCGAGGGCGACGAAGACCGAGGCCCCGTCCTCGAGTACAGGGACATGGTCCTTTACGCACGGCTATGGAGCGGCGCCGGCAACCTCGTCCTCGTCGACGACCAGGGGATCGTGGTCGACGCCCTGGCGCGCAGGCCCAAGAAGGGCGAGGTTTCGGGGGCGCGCTGCGCCATCGAGGAGGGCCTCGCCGCGAAGGCCGAAGCGCTCCCTCCGCGCGATTTCGCCGTCCGGGAGCTTCCCGGGACGGGCAGCTTCAACGAGAGGATCGAGGCCCATTATTCGGAGCACGGAGGCGCGCTTTCCCGCGAGAAGCTCATCGAGACCGCCCGCGAGCTCTACGGCAGGCGATCCCGAGCGCTCGAGGCCCGCATCGCGGACCTGGCCGCCAGGGCCGCCGATTTCCGGGAGCACGAGCGGCTGCGCGAGCTGGGCGACATCCTGATGGCCAACCAAGGCCGGCCGCTGGACGGCAAGTACATCGAATGCGAGGACTTCTACGGCGGCGGACGGGTTCGGATTCCCCTGGATCCCCGACTCTCGATCGTCGAGAACGCGCTCGCCCTCTACGATCGCCATCGGAAGGCGAAGACGGGACTCGCCGGCCTCGAGTCGGAAATCCGGGAAGCGAAGTCCTCCCTCGAGCGCCTGGCCCTCGAGCTCGCCGACCTTCAAGGCCAAAAGGAGCCGCTCCTGATCGCGCGCGCTCTCTCGAAGGGCGGAGCGTCTCGTCCCGCCCCCGGCGGGGCTCCCCGGAAGCGCTCGTTTCCGGGACTATCCCTCGAGGTCTCCGGATGGACGGTCCTCATAGGACGGTCGGCTAAGGAGAACGACGAGCTGCTGCGCAGCTGCGTGCGGGGTTCCGATCTGTGGATGCACGCGCGCGATTGGCCGGGCTCCTACGTCTTCGTGAAGGCGCGAAGGGACAAGAGCGTGCCGCTCGAGGTCCTCCTCGACGCCGGCATGCTCGCCATGTACTACTCTAAAGGGAGATCCAACGGCGGCGGGGACCTTTACTACACCTTCGTGAAATACCTCAGGCGCGCGAAGGACGGACCGAAAGGACTCGTCATCCCCACCCATGAGAAGAACCTCTCGGTCCGGCTCGACGAGGCCAGGATCAGGCAGCTTCGCTCCCTCATGGGCGAAGACGACAAAGGCTGACCGGCGAGGACGGTCGGGGAGCGGCTCATTGAGGTACGGGCGGCCGCGGGCTCGAGACCTTGGCCCTCTTGGCCTTGACGCTCATTCCCTCGCCATTGCGATCGACCACCGCCCAAGTGCCCGGGGGAAGCCGGCCTTCGAGGATCAAGGCCGAGAGCGCGTCCTCGACCTCGGACTGGATGATTCGGCGCATGGGCCTGGCCCCGTAGGCGGGATCGTAGCCCTTCTCGGCGAGATAGGCCTTTGCCGCCTCCTTCACGTCGAGGGCTATGCCCTTCTCTCCCAGGCGCCTCGAGAGCTCGGCTATCAGCAGCTCGAGTACCTGCCGGGCCTCGCCCGCGTCCAGTGGTTTGAAGACCACGATGTCGTCGACGCGATTGACGAACTCCGGATTGAAGCGGCGCTTCAGCTCGGATAGGGCCGAGCTCTTGATCTCGGCGTAGGATAGGAGCCTGTCCTCCGGCCTGAAGCCGAGGCCCTTCGAGGATATCTCCCGCGCTCCGGCGTTGCTCGTCATTATCACGACGCTGGTCCGGAAGGATACGGCGTGTCCGAGGTTGTCGCGCAGCTCCCCTTCCTCCAGGAGCTGGAGGAGGAGATTGAACACCTCGGGATGCGCCTTCTCGATCTCGTCGAACAGGACGACGCTGTAGGGGTGTCGCCTGACGCGCTCGGTGAGCATGCCGCCCTCGTCGTAGCCGACATAGCCTGGGGGCGATCCGACGAGCCTCGACGCGTTGTGCCTCTCCATGAAATCGGACATGTCGATCCTGATAAGCGCATCCTCGGCGCCGAAGAGGTATTCCGCGAGGCTTTTGGCGACGAGAGTCTTGCCGACTCCCGTGGGCCCGAGAAAGATGAAGGACCCCATGGGCCTGCGTCCGTCCGAGACCCCGGAGCGCGATCGGCGGATCGCGGACGCGATCGCGCCTATGGCCTCGTCCTGGCCTATCACGCGCTTGTGGAGTTCCCGCTCGAGATGGATCAGGCGCTCGGCGTCGCCTTCGGCCAGCCGGGCCAGGGGTATCCCCGTCGCCTCCGAGAGCACTTCGCGGACGTCGTCCTCGGTAACGCTCGGGCGCTCGTCGCGGCTCGCCTCCTCCCACTCGGACTTGAGTCCCTCGAGCCGCGCCTTGAGCTTTCGGACTTTGTCGCGCACCTCCGCGGCGCGCTCGTAGTTCTGCGTCGAGACGAGAGCGAGCTTGTCCTCGGTCAAGCGGCGGATCTCGGCCTCGACTTCGGACAGCTCCGGCGGCCGCGTGGGCCCGCCGACCTTTTTGAGCGCCCCGGCCTCGTCGAGGAGGTCGATGGCCTTGTCCGGGAGGAAGCGGTCGGCCACGTATCGCCTGGCGAGCTCGACGGAGGCCTCGACAGCCCGCCTGGTATAGGAAACGTCGTGGAATTCCTCGTACCGCGCCTTGACGCCCTCGAGGATCTCGATGGATTCGATCGGCCCCGGCTCCTCGATGAGCACGGACTGGAAGCGCCTCTCGAGGGCGGCGTCCTTCTCGAAGCGCTTGCGGTATTCGTCGAGGGTCGTCGCCCCGATGCACTGGATCTCCCCTCGGGAGAGGGCCGGCTTCAGCATGTTGGACGCGTCGATCGTGCCTTCGGCGCTGCCCGCGCCGACCACCGTGTGGATTTCGTCGATGAAGAGGATGATGCCGCCGGAGACGGCGATCTCCTTCATGATCCGCTTGAGGCGCTCCTCGAATTCGCCGCGGTATTTCGTCCCCGCGACTACGGCTGCCAGATCCAGGGCGAGTACGCGCCTGCGGGAGAGGGCATCCGGCGCATCGCCGCGGGCGATTCGCTGGGCCAGGGCCTCGACAATGGCCGTTTTGCCGACCCCAGGCTCCCCTACGAGCACCGGGTTGTTCTTGGTCCGGCGCGAGAGTATGCGGATGATCCGGCCGATCTCCCTCTCGCGGCCGACCACCGGGTCGAGCCTGCCCTCCCGGGCCATGGCGGTCAGGTCGCGCGAAAACTCGTCGAGCAGGGGCGTCCGGCCTCCAGGTGCCGACTTGGCTTCGGGTCGCGGGGAGGGCCTCTCCTTGCGCTCCTCCGACTGCGGCTCGCGCAGGAGGCGTACGGCGGCCCGCAGCTGCTCGTAATATACGCCGATGCGCGCGAGGTGGGCCTCGAGGGAGGATCCCTGCTCGCGGGCGGCCGCAACGACGAAGTGTTCCGTCCCGATGTAGTCTGAGCCCGACATGTTGGCTTCCTCGGCGGCACCCTCGAGGAGCGATCGCGACCTCCGGGCCAGCGGCAAGTCCCCGATTATCACCGCGGAGCGGCGCTTCTCGATCGAGCGCTCGAGCTCGTCGCGCAGCTCGAGCGTGTCTATCTTGAGGCTGCGGAGCGCCTTGAAGCCGATGCCCTCGCCTTCGTTGATGATGGCGAGGAGGATATGCTCGGGCATCACTTGATCCGACCTGCTCCGCTTCGCCTCTTCCTGCGCGAGGATGGTCAGCACGCGCTGGGCGCGATGGGTAAGTCCCTTGAACATCAGACGCCCTCCTCCACTCTATATTCGGCGTGGGCGAGAGAGTCCTTTACGAGCCGGGCCCTGAGGAGATCCAGCGACGCCGCGGGCGGTATCTCGGAGAGGCCGGAGGCGAGGGCGACGGATCCCGGTCCCAGCGCCGGGAGCAGCGATCCGATTGCGCGAGGATCGGCGCCGAGGAGGGAGGCCCTCAGCGCGGCGAGACGCAGGACGGACAGCAGGGATGCCGCTTCCT
The DNA here is from genome assembly GCA_964404145.1 of uncultured Treponemataceae bacterium. Taxonomy (GTDB): domain Bacteria; phylum Spirochaetota; class Spirochaetia; order Treponematales; family Rectinemataceae; genus UBA1306. Next base: position 155,231 of record CAYOIX010000001.1, on the reverse strand, counting down.
CGGCGCCGAGGAGGCGGCAATGGCGGGCTATCCCGAAGGCCCTGCCCTCCGCGTCGGCCAGGGCGTCGCGCCCTCTGTCGGAAATCTCCGCCCTCGCGCGGCGCTCGGCCGCGATTACCTTCGCGACGACCGAGTCAATTCCCGCGGCGAGCTCCTCGATCGAGCTCGCCCGCGCCGGATCGATGCGGAGCTCGTAGATCGATCCGGCGGATTCCTCTCCCGAGGAGTAGGAACCGTGGACGGCGACGCCGTCGGACATGAGGGACCTGAAGAGGCGATCGCGCATGCCCGCCGCCGCGATCGCCGGGATGTGGATGGTCGCAGAGACCGAGCACGCGAGGCCGCAATCCGAGACCCGCGAGCAGATCCAGCCTATGCCGTCCCTCCAGGCGAAGTCGAAATCCTCTCCGATGCGCTCGGCGCAGGCCAGGGCCTCGCCCAGGGCACCCCTCGCGTCCAGTCCCGGACGGACGCTCCTGACGCGAAGGTGGTCGCCCTCGTCGAGGAGGACGAACGCGCCGTCCGCGTCGCTGGAGAGCAGGACCGCCCCGTCGTCGGCCGCGTATCCGCGCGGCACAATCCCGCGCTCGGAGAGGGAGCGTCGGGAGACCGGGCCGAGCGCGGCCATGGACGCCGAGCGCCAGCGCCCTCGCTGGAGGATCTTCTCGAGGATCGCCGCACGCGAGGGAGCGGACGGACCGCTTGGAGAACCCGGGAAGGGGAGACCGGCGATGTCCCGAAAGACCCTCGCCGAGCTGAAGAGCACGACATCGTCCGCCTCGCCCCCCGCGTCCGCCAGGGCCCCCGGGTCGTACGGGAAGCTCGCGGCGGCGAGGCGCGACCCGGCGCCATGCGAGAGGTCCTCGTCGCTGCGCGACAGCTCGTCGCGCACGCGAGCCGCCTTTTCGTAATCCTCGGCGGCCACGGCCGCCTCCAATTCGCGCCGGAGCCGCGAAGTCTCCGGGCCCGCCGCGGCAAGCGACGAGGCGGACGGACGGCTCCCGGACAACGCCGTTCCGCGCGCGACCGCGCCCGAGACCTCGTCGAAAAAGGTATCGACGCATTCCGAGCAGCCTAGTCGGCCCTCGCGCTTGAGCGTGGCGACGTCGAGCCCGCAGCCCGGGCAGCGGATGCTCTGGCCAAGGCTCGGCGAGGAGGCGAGGCCGACGCCTATGAGGTCGTCGATCCCGAGCTCGAGGCTGCCTTTGCCCGCGCTTATGCCCCTGCCCTTCGCGCAGGATTCGCAAAGGGCCATATCGCAGCCCTCGCCTCCTTCTCCTCGACGTCGGATGAAGACAAGGGCCTCGCGCTCTCCGCATTGGACGCACGTCACGTTTTCGAATATAGCTGAAGCCATAGAAAAAGACCAGCGTTCGACGGTATCATGGCGACGGAGGATATCTTATGAAGAGAGCCTCTATCAGGCTCGCGATCATCGCGGCCGCGGCCCTGAGCGCGCTCGCGGCTCACGCGGCCCCCAAGCCGATAGTGCTCGCGGCCCTCAAGGGACCGTCCGGCATCGGCATGGTCAAGCTCTTCGAGACGCCTCCCAGCCCGGACGACGGATCCGCGGTAATGCTCGTGGCCGCGGCGAGCGCGGACCTCATGACCGCGAAGCTCGTCTCGGGGGAGTACGACGCCGGGACGCTCCCGCTCAATGTCGCCGCCAAGCTCTACAACGCGGGCATAGCCCTGAGACTCGCCGCCGTCGTGGGCGACGGCATGGTCGCCTTCCTCAGCGCCGATCCGGCGATCCTCTCCCTCCCCGACCTGAGGGGCAAGCGGATTAGCGTCGCGGGACAGGGGGCGACCCCGGACTTCCTCTTCCGGCGCCTCCTCGAGGGAGCCGGAGTCGATCCGGGGAAGGACCTCCGACTCGACTACTCCCTTCCCTACCCCGAAGTCGCATCCGCCCTCGCCGCCGGCGAGATAGAGAGCGCGATCCTGCCCGAGCCTTTCGCCACCATGGCCCGGATCGCCAATCCCGCGCTTCGTTCGCCGATCGACCTGGGGGCGCTATGGACAGCCCAGACCGGACAGCGGAACTATCCGATGACCGCCTTCATGGTATCATCGAGACTGGCCTCGGAGCGGCCCCGGGCTGTCAAGGCCATACTCGCCGCCTACTCAGCCTCGATCGCCTGGGTCCTCGCCAATCCGGTCGAGGCCGGCGCCCTCGCGGAGAGGCAGGGCCTCGGCGTCAGGGCGGGCGTCGCCGCCCTGGCCATCCCCCGCTCGGCCTACGTCTTCACTACCGCCGTCGCGGCCAGGCCCGCGATCGAGGCTCTCCTCGGAGTCTTCCTCGCGGAGGCTCCCCTTTCGGTGGGCGGAAAGCTCCCGGATGAAGGCTTCTACGCGTCCTTCGACTAGGAAGACTCGCCCGCTGGCCGCGGCGGCGGGCTTGGCCCTCCTCCTCGCCGGCTGGGAAGTCGCCTCGCTCGCGACGGCCAAGGAGCTGATCCTGCCATCGCCCGCCAGAGTCCTCGAAGCCGCGATATCCCTCTATCCGACGCGGCGATTCCTGCTGGACCTGGGAGCTACCTTCCTTCGCGGGCTCGCTGCCTTCGGGCTATCGGCCGGAATCGGGCTCGCGGCGGGCCTGGCCTCGGGCCTGCGGCCGCTGTTCGGGGCGACCCTGGCTCCTATCCTCACCGCGATCCGGGCGACCCCTGTGCTGGCCCTCGTCCTCATCATCCTCCTATGGTTCCCCGCGGGCTTCGTGCCGATATTCGCGGCCTTTCTCATGGCCTTTCCGATCATGGCGACGAGCGCGGCCGAGGGGGCTCGAGCCGCGGACCCTCGGCTTCTCGAGATGGCCCGCCTCTTCCGCGTGCCGAGGCGGGAAGTGTTCCTCAAGCTGCGTCTCCCTTCGGCCGCGCCCCATCTGCTATCCGGAGCGAAGAGCGCGTTGGGTCTCTCGTGGAAGGTGGTCGTCGCCGGCGAGATCCTGAGCCAGCCCGCTAGTGCCCTGGGTACGGGAATGCAGGATTCCCGCCTCCTCCTGGAATCCGCGAGCGTATTCGCCTGGGCCTTGGCCGCCGTGGCGCTCTGCGGATTGACGGAATGGGCCTTGGGGCTAGCGGCGACGAGGGCTTCGCGCGATGGCCTATAGTCTCCGGGACCTGCGCGCGTCCTACGACGGTCTCCCCGTCCTCGACGGCATCTCGTTCGATCTCGCTCCCGAATCGATCACCGTCATCCTCGGCCCCTCGGGCTGCGGGAAGACCACTCTGCTCAACCTCATCGCGGGCCTCAAGGAAGCCGACTCGGGGGAGGTGATGGGATTCGAGGGCTGCAGGTTTTCCTACGCCTTCCAGGAGCCGAGGCTCCTGCCGTGGATCGACTGCCGGGAGAACGCGGCCTTCGCCCTGACCGGCTCTCTCCCGCGCGAGGAGGCTCTGGCGCGCGTCGACCGCTTCCTGGCCGCCGCCGGCCTTTCCGAGTCCGCCGCCCTGAGGCCTGGTCAGCTCTCCGGCGGGATGAGGCAGCGGCTCTCGCTCGCGCGGGCCTTCGCCTATCCCTCCGACGTCCTGATCCTGGACGAGGCCTTCCAAGCGGTGGACCTCAGGATGAAGCTCGAGCTGATGAACGTCTTCCTCGGCCTCTTGCGCGAGGAAGGGAGAACGGTCGTCTGCGTGACCCACGACGTCGAAGAGGCCGCCTACATCGCGGACCGCGCGGTCGTACTGTCCCCCCGACCCGCTCGGGTCATCGACTCCTTCGCCGTCGATGTGCCGCGAAGCCGGCGTTACCTGGGCGCGGCCGCCATGAGGGAGGCGGAATCCCGGCTCTACGAGCTCGCGCTGGCGCCGGAATGACTCGAGGTATCGCGCGCCTTTCCCAAGGCTTGCGATACCGCGTGCGCGAGCTCCGCAAAAC
>CAYOIX010000001.1:0-151252 GCA_964404145.1 uncultured Treponemataceae bacterium | reverse complement strand
TCGCCGTATCGCGCGCCTTTCCCAAGGCTTGCGATACCGCGTGCGCGAGCTCCGCAAAACGCTGCGCTAGAGCTCCGCTCGCTTCGCCGTATCGCGCGCCTTTCCCAAGGCTTGCGATACCGCGTGCGCGAGCTCCGCTTCGCTGAAGGGCTTGGGAAGGAAACGCGCCTCGCCTTCGGGATCCTCGCCTCGTCCCGGATGGCCGGAGATGAACAGCAGGCCGACGGAGGGAAGGATCGCGCGCACTCGCCTCGCCAGACTGCGCCCGTCCATGAAGGGCATGACCATATCCGTCACGAGAAGATCTATCGAGGGTCCGTAGCTCTCCGCGAGCAGCAAGGCTTCTCCGGCATTGGCCGCCAGGAGCACGCGATGCCCCCCCTTCGCGAGCAGGCGCGAGGCGAGGGATCTCACGGCGTCGTCGTCGTCCACGAAGAGTATCGTGGCGGCGTCGATCGCGGGCCAAACCGATTCCGCCTCCTCGGCCTTCTCGCTCTCCCCGGAGCCGGATGCGGAAGGCAGCCAGACGGAGAACGAGGCTCCCTTGTCCGGCTTCGATGCCACGCCCACGGCCCCGCCCAACTGCCGCGCTATGCCGTAGACCGTCGAGAGGCCGAGCCCCGTTCCCCTATCCCTCGGCTTCGTCGTGAAGAAGGGCTCGAAGATCCTATCGAGTATCTCCGGCGCGATGCCCGTGCCGGTGTCCGCTACTTCGAGCAGGACATAGCTCCCGGGCGCGAGGTTGTCGAGGCCGACGGCGCGCGTCGATTCGATCGCCTCGACGGCCGTCGAGATGCGCAGCTCTCCGCCCGCGGGCATCGCGTCCCTCGCGTTGAAGGCCAGGTTGAGGAGGATCTGCTCGATTTGGGCCGGATCGGCTACGGCCGAGGCGGCCCGCGGGCTTAGCGTCAGAGAGAGGAGCACGTCCTCGGGCAGGATGCGGCGCAGGAGCCTCTCGGCGTCCTGCACCGCGGCGTTGAGATCGAGGACCTTCGGGGAGAAGGGCTGGCGCCTCGAGAAGGCGAGGAGCTGGCGCGTCAGGTTCGAGGCCCTGTTCGCCGCTTTGCGGATGCCCTCTATGTCCTCGCGGACGGCGCCATCGGCCGGAAGCTCGTCGGCCAGGAGGTTCGAGTAGCCGAGGATGGCGGTGAGGATGTTGTTGAAATCGTGGGCGATGCCTCCCGCGAGCTTGCCGGCGGCTTCCATCTTCTGCGCCTGAGCGAAGCGCTCCTCGAGCCTCCGGCGCTCGGTGGTGTCGATGAGCTCGCCCCTCATGCCGCGGAGCTCTCCCTCCGAATCGTAGACCGCCGCCGCGTTGGCAAGCACGATCAGGGCCTTGCCGTCGATCGATTTCAGGGGTAGCTCGAAGAGCTCCAGCTTCCGGCCGGTCTCGAGGGTCTCCCGGAAGGCGGTCATAGAGGCCTCGTCCGCGACGAGCGACTCGAGGCGCGGCAGCGGGGCCTCGGGGCCCAGACCGACCAGGGCGCGAAAGGCCGGGTTCGCCTCCATGACCAGGCCGTCCCGGTCCGCCAGGAAATTGCCGGAAATGCCTTCCTGGAAGAGATTGCGGTACCGCTCCTCGCTCTCCATGAGCCGCCTCTCCATCATGGCGCGGTACAGAGCGATCTCGATGGAAATCTTGAGCTCCCTCTCCTCGAAAGGCTTGATTATGTAGCCGAAGGGCTGGGTGATCTTGGCGCGCGCGATGGTCTCGTCGTCGGCGAAGGCGGTGAGGAGGACCACGGGCGTCCTGTAGCGCTCGTGGACCAGGCGCGCGGTCTCGACGCCGTCGAGCTGGCCCCTGAGCTTGATATCCATGAGTATGAGGTCGGGCCGGAGCCTGGGGAAACTCTCGAGCAGGTCCTCCCCCGAGGGGTACATGCCTGCGATAGAGTAGCCCGAGCGCACGAGAAAGCTCTTGATATCGAGCGCGACGATGTACTCGTCCTCGACGATCGCTATCCCGGGCACGTCTCCTCCCTTCCCGACAGGGTGTCGAAATGGCTACGGAGCCATTTCGACACAAGCTCGAAACACGCTCTTGGCCGGACGAGGTCCGCCGCAGGCGGGCGTCAGGCTTTCGGACGCACGCCCAATCGCTCCAGCTCGTCCTCGAGCTTCTCGCGGTCGATCGGCTTGATCAGGTAGCTCGTCGCCGATCCGCCATAATAGGCCTCGATCACGTTCTTCGGATCCTCGAGAACGGAAGTCATGATCACCTTCGCCTCGTCGGCCGGCTTGACTCCCATCTCGCGCTCAATCGCGCGCAGACGCTTGAGCGCCTCGTGCCCGTCCATCTTCGGCATCATGATGTCCATGAAGATGATGTCGTAGGGCCGGGAATCCTCCCATGCCAACTTGAAGGCATCGACCGCCTCCTCGCCGTCGACCACCACGTCCACGTCGCCGTAGGGCTCGAGGAGCTTCTGCATGACGCGCCGGCTGCCGAAATCGTCCTCGACCACGAGCATCTTCATCCTTCCTCCCCCTCCCCCGTCGAGGCCGCGCGCATCCTCGACGCGGCGTCCTTCAAGCCCGGGGCATCGCCTTTCCTCGCGAGCAGCAGGGCGGAGAAGGCGAGCCGCGAACCCGTTCCGTCGCCGGCCTCGGCCAGGGCGCCCTGCGCTCCCTTCGCCGCTCGCTCGGCCTCGGCGAAGGATCCCGCGGCAAGGGCATCCTCGATGCTTTCCGCCAAGCGCCGCAGGAAGCCGTTCCCGGCGGCCTCGGCCGCCGAGAACCTCCTCGCCATCCTCGCGTCGTCGGCTATCTTGCGTTGGTCGGCGATTATCGCCTCCCGCGCGCTTCCCTCGTCGGGGCTCCCCGCGGCGACTCGCCTTCCCCGGCCTTCGGCCGGGGCGCGCGACAGCGCGACCATCGCGTCCCTCAGGCCGTCGGCCCGAAGCGGCAGGACAGTGAAGGCGATCCCCGCGCGGCTTTCCAGCCTCGAGCGGACCTTTGTCCCGAACCTGGTGCCGACTACGAGCCTCGAATCGAGCGCCTCAAGGACGGCGTCGTCGGCTTCGGCCGCAGCCCGCTCGTCCGCAATCACGAGCGAGTCGCTGAGCGCGACAACGTTCTCCAGGCGCTCCGCACGCCTCGCCGCGATCCCGAGGCGCTTCAGGACGAGCGAGGCATCCTCGAAGCCTTCGGCGTCGAAGCCGGCTATCGTCGCCTCCGCGACGCCCCTCCCGAAACCTGGAAGATCCTTCGGCGGGCTTGGTTCGACCCCGAGGTCGAAAGTCAGCCGCAGGGAAAAGCGCGTCCCGCGGCCCTCGTCGCTCTCGACGGACAGCCCTCCGCGCATGAGCTCGACCGACTTGGCGACGATGGCGAGGCCCAGCCCAGTGCCGCCCGCCTTGCGGGTCCTGGAAGGGTCGAGCTGGGTGAAGCGCGCGAAGGCGAAGTCTATCTTGTCCCGAGGCATCCCGATGCCCGTGTCCGCGACCTCGAACTCGACCGTCGGCCCGCAGCCGGCGCAGCTCGGCTGCTCGTAGAGGGCCGCGCCGAGGCGGATTCGCCCGCGCTCGGTGAACTTCACGGCGTTGTCCAGCAGGTTGAGCAGGATGTGCTTGAGCAGGGAACGGTCGCCGACGAGCGCGTCGGGTATCGCGGGGTCGCGCCGCAGGTTGACTTCGAGCCCCTTCGCGAAGGCTCCCATCGCCAGGGAGTCTGCGCATTCCCCGAGCACTTCGTCGAGGGAGAACGGCGCGGACACGACCGAGAGCTTGCCCGCCTCCATGCGCGCGAAATCGAGTATCGAGTCGATCAAGGTGAGCAGGGACCTGGCGGAGGACAGCGCCATGGCGAGGTACTCGCCCTGCTCGGGCTCCTTCGACACCGACATCGCGAGCTCGGTGAAGCCTATGACGCTGTTGAGGGGAGTCTTGAGCTCGTGGCTCATGTTCGCCAGGAATTCGCCCTTGACGCGATTGGCTTCCTCGGCGATGTCCCTTGCCCTGCGGATCGACAGCTCGTATTGGTGCTTGTACAGGGCGAGCTCGATGGCGATCCTGAGCTCGCGCTCGTGGAAGGGCTTGACGATGTAGCCGTAGGGACTCGCGTGCTTGGCCCGCTCCAGGGTCCGCTCGTCGGTGAAGGCCGTGACGAAGATGACGGGCACTTCCGTGCGCTCGCGCAGATGCCCCGCGGCCTCGATCCCGTCCTGTTCGCCCTTGAGTTTGATGTCCATGAGGACGAGATCGGGCGTCAGGGCGGCCGCCCGCTCTATGGCGAGTCCGCCCGTCTCCACTACGTCGACTACGCGATAACCCATGGCCTCCAGGCGCATGCGCATGTCGAGGGCGACGATGTTCTCGTCCTCGACGATGAGTATGTCCCGGCCGCCCTTCACGTGGCCTCCATCCCCCGCTCCGCCGCGGCGGCGAAGGCGACGTCGATGTCGAGGACTACTATGAACTCCCCGCCCTTCTCCCCGATTCCCTTGATCAGTGCGTCCTCGATCCGGGACCCGATCTGGGGAGGGCGCTCGATCCGCGACGGGTCGAGGTCGATGACCTCGCGGACCGCGTCGGCCAGCACGCCGATCGTGACCTCGTCGCGCCCGTAGCGGATTCGGAGCACTATGATGCTGGAACCCGGCCCCGCGCCGGTGGGCCCCTCGCCGAATCGGATGCGGAGGTCGGCTACGGGTATGACCGATCCGCGGTAATTGATGACGCCGCGCAGGTGGGGGGAAGCCTTCGGTACGCGCGTGATGGGCACCGTCTCGAGTACGACTTCGACCCTGGATACTTCCACGGCGAAGCACTGCCCGCCCAGCTCGAAGGCCAGGTACCTTCCGGTCGACGCTTCGCTCATATCTTCCCGCTCATTCCGCGACTTTCTTGACGATCCCGAGAAGCTTGTCCGCGTTGAAAGGCTTGACGATCCAGCCGGTCGCGCCCGCTTCCTTGCCTTCGTTCATCTTCGAGCCCTGCGATTCCGTCGTCAGCACGAGTATCGGGGTGAACTTGTACTTGCCCAGCTCCCTCGTCTTGCGGATCAGGCCGATGCCGTCGAGGTTGGGCATATTGACGTCGGTGATGATGAGGTCCACGCCGTCGACCGAATTCAGCGTCTTGAGCGCCTCCAGGCCGTCCGTGGCCTCGATGGTCTCGTAGCCCTCCTGCGAGAGGATGAAGGTGATGCTCTGGCGTATCGCTGCCGAATCGTCGACGATCAGGATCTTCTTGGACATATGATTCTCCTTGTTCGCTTCTTTGCCCGCGCCACGACGCGCCGCCGGGCCAGGGCTAGCGCGCTCGGCGCTGGACTTCCTGCGCGATGCTTCCGAGACCGAGAACGGTATCGACGCCGCCGAGCTTGATCGCCTCGTTCGGCATCCCGAAGACGACGCACGAGGCTTCGTCCTGGGCTATCGTATAGGCGCCGCCGTCCCGCATCTCCCGCATCCCGCGCGCTCCGTCGTCCCCCATCCCGGTCATGATCACTCCGATCGAATTCTTGCCGGCATACCTCGCGGCCGAGCGGAAGAGCACGTCCACGCTGGGCCTATGCCTGCATACCAAGGGCCCTTCCTTCACCTCGACATAGTATCGCGTTCCCGAGCGCTTGAGGAGGGTGTGCCTGTTGCCCGGGGCGACGAGGGCGCGGCCGCGCAGCACCGTATCGTTGTCCTCCGCCTCTTTGACGTTGACCCGGCAGATACCGTCCAGCCGCTTCGCGAAGGCCGCGGTGAAGTGCTCGGGCATGTGCTGGACTATGACGATCCCCGGCGCGTCCTCGGGGAAGGCCTCGAGGAATTCCCTCAACGCCTCCGTGCCGCCGGTAGAGGCGCCCACCACCACGACTTTCTCTGTCGTCTCCACGATCGCCTTCTCGGGCTTCGGGAGCATCACGTCGGCGGTGAGCTTGGGAGCGATTTCCGACGCGGCCGCCGGACGGGCCTGGATCCTGCCGAGCCTGCCCTTGCTCATATCGGCGGCCCTCACCGCGTCGCAGATCCGCATCCTGGACTCCTCCAGGAATTGCTTGGTGCCGAGCTTGGGCTTCTGGATTATCTCGACGGCGCCGTACTCGAGGGCTCGTATCGCATTGCCGGATCCTTCCTCGGTCTTGCTCGAGCAGACCACGATAGGGATGGGGTCCTTCTCCATTATCGTCCTGAGGAAGGTGATGCCGTCCATCCTCGGCATCTCGACGTCGGTGATTATCACGTCCGGCCTCTCGGCCTCCATGCGCTTGAGGGCGAATATCGGATCGGCGGCGACGGCCATGACTTCGATGCCGGGATCGGACTCGAGTATCTCCTTCAGAGTCTGCCTCACCACGGCGGAATCGTCCACGACCATCACCCTGATCACGGCTGCCATCTCTCCCTCCTGCCTCAGTTTCTCTCGTAGATCGTCGGAGCCACTCCCCTGAGCGGCATTTCCATCCCCGTGAGGGTCTCGGAATGCCCGAGGATGAGCGATCCCCCGGGGCGGAGGTGCTCGCAGAGCTTGCGGATGATGGATTCCTGCACGCGCCGCTCGAAATAGATGATGACGTTCCTGCAGAACACCACGTCGAAGATATCCGCGGTCGGATAGGCGTCGTCCATGAAATTGATCCGATCGAAGCTGACGCGCGAGCGGATTTCCGGCTTCATCCTGACGAGGCCGCTCGCCCTATCCTTGCTCCTCAGCATGTACTTCTTCTTGAAGCTCAGGGGCACTATCTCGGTCTTGGATTCGTCGTAGACCGCCTCCCTCGCCTTGTCGAGGACCTGGGACGAGAGGTCGCTCGCGAAGATGCGGTAGTCGAACCGCGGCTGCGCGACCCGCCGCTCCTCGAGGACCATCGCGATGGTATACGGCTCTTCCCCGGTGGAGCAGCCGGCGGACCATACCATGAGGGGCCTGGACAGACCGGCGCCGTCGCGGGCCGCGGCCGACGGGACGATCTTGCCCACCAGGTAATCGAAATGCTCCGCCTCCCGGAAGAAGTCCGTCTTGTTGGTCGTCACGGCGTCGATCATGTTTATGAGCTCGGTCTCGCGTCCCTCGCCGGAGAAGACGAAGTCGACGTACTTCCGGAACGAATCGAAGCCGAAGCGCCTCAGGCGCTTCTGTAGCCGCGATTCGAGCATGATGCGCTTGGCGTCGGGCATCCGGATGCCGAGCTCGCTCTCTATGAAGTCCGCGAGCCTGCGGAAATCCGCCTCGGAGAGGATCGCGGGACCGGCGGAGGCGATGTCGGGGGAGGCCGGGTCGCGCGCCGTCATTCGCGGATTCATGGACGCTCAGGCCTCTCCCGCAGCGGCCCTGGGACCGCTTTCCCTCTGCACGACGAAGGCGAGCCGATTCACGTCGAGGATGAGGGCGACGGTGCCGTCGCCCAGTATGGTCGCTCCCGACACTCCGTCGACGTCCCGATACAGCCGTCCCAGAGGCTTGATCACGATCTGGTAGTCGCCGATGACCTGGTCGACCACGAGGCCGATCCTGTATTCCTGAGCGGAGACGATCACGATCTGCTCGATCGCGGGCTCCCCTTCCTCCTCCTCCCCGGCCTCCTCGCGCGCGAAGAAGGTCCTGAGCTGCACGAAGGGCACGAGCTCGTCGCGATAGCTGATTATGCGCCGCCGCCCCAAGGTCGCGAGCTCGTCGCGGAGGATCTCCACGCAGCCGTCGACCGAGGACAGCGGTACGACGAAGAACTCCCCGCCGACGCGGACGAGAAGGCCGTCGATGATGGCGAGGGTCAGCGGGATCTTGAGCGTGACCGTCATGCCGGCGCCCTGCTCGGTCGCCAAATGGGCGCTTCCCCCGAGGGAATCGATCTCCCGCTTGACCACGTCCATGCCCACTCCCCGTCCCGAGACCGTAGTGACGGTCTTCGCGGTGGAGAAGCCCGGCTCGAATATCAGCTGGTAGAGTTCCTGATCCGCCACGTCCTGCGCGGGCGACAGGAGTCCTCGCTCTATGGCCTTGGAGCGGATGGCCTCGCGGTCGAGTCCCTTGCCGTCGTCGGATACCTGGATGAGGACGTAGGCGCCGGAGTGGCGCGCGCTGAGCTTGATGACGCCGGCCTTGGGCTTGCCCGCGCGCTCGCGGGCGTCGGGCCTCTCGATGCCGTGATCCACCGAATTGCGGATGATATGGACGAGCGGGTCGCCGAGCTTCTCGATGACCGTCTTGTCGAGCTCGGTCTCGGCGCCCTCCGTGATCAGCTCGGCTTCCTTGCCGAGCTCGATGGACAGGTCGCGGACGACCCGCCTGAACTTGTTGAAGGTGCTGCCGATGGGCAGCATGCGTATGCTCATGGTGTTGTCGCGAAGCTGGGCGATGAGGCGCTCGAACTGCTCGGAGACCGACGCGAGACTTCCGTCCTTCATGTCGAGGGAAGTCTGGGCCAGCCTGGCCTGGAGCGTGACCAGCTCCCCGACCAGGTCCACGAGCGCATCGAGCTTGTCGCTCGCGACCCGGATCGATCCGGCGGTCTCGCTCCGCTCGTGCACCTTCTTGAGGTGCTCCTGCTCGACGAGGGCCGACTCGACCTGGGGCTTCGACACGACGTGTTTCTCGACCAGGACCTCGCCCAGCCTCTTCTGCGAGCCGAGCGCCTCGCGAAGCGCCCCGGTCGATACCGCTCCCCGGTCCACGAGTATGTCGCCCAGGCGCCTGGCCTCCGCTCCCTCCTCGTCGGCCAGGGGCGCGACTCGAAGCTCCGACAGGTCCTCGACGAAGATGAAGATGTCCCGTATCGCGTTCTCGTCGACCGGCGCGGTCAGCAGGATCTCCCACCATGCGTAGCAGGCCTCGGGGTCCAATTCGCGGAGGGCGGGCAGCCCCTCCATGTGCGGGAAGACATCGGCCTGGCCCAGGGCGGAAAGCTCCTCGATGAGGTTGAGGACCTTGGTACCGTTCTTGAAGACGTCGGCCGCGGGCTTGAAGGTTATCCGATAGGTCCTGGCCCGGGGCCCTCCAGCGTCGGCCCCAGCCGGCGCTCCGGCCCCCTCGGCCTTGTCGGGAGCCCTCTTGGGAGCCTCGGCGGCGCCCGGGGCCGCCTTGTAGAATTCCTTGAACCGCTTGAGGAGGGACTCGGTCTCCACGGCGATGTCGTCGGGAAGGCCCTCCTCGAATTCCATGAGCTGGCGAAGCTGGTCCCTCCCCTTGAGAGCCAGGCCGATGAATTCCTTCGTTATGGAGAGGGTCCCGACTCGACAGAGATCGAGGACGGTCTCCATCTCGTGGGCGAACCTGGAGACGGCATCGAAGCCGAACATAGCCGCGGAGCCTTTGACCGTGTGTATAGCGCGGAAGGCGGCATTTATCAGCTCGCCGTTGAGCGGCTGCGATTCGAGCTCGAGGAGCTTGTCCTCCAGCTGGGTCAGGAGCTCGAAGGCCTCCTCGCGGAAGGTGGCCTTGAATCTGTCCAGGGCTTGCGCCATCGCTTCCTCCGGTTAGAAACCGACGAGCGCCGACTCGAATTCCTCGGCGTGGTCCGATAGGCCCCGCAGGAATCCGCTCGCCGCCAGACGCTTGGCGACCTTCGAGGGTACCGAGCCGAGGAAATGCAGCTCCTTGCCCGCGGCCGCGGCCTCGGCCCTGGCCGCGTAGAAGACCTGCAGACAGGCGAGGTCGAGCTCCTCGACCAGGGAAATACTGAGGAGGACATTGTCGCTTTCCTCCAGCGCCCCCGCTATCTCGGCTTTGAGCGCCGACGCCCGGTCGACCGTGAGGGGCCCATGGAGGTTGATGATCTTGGGTGATTGGCCTGCTTGCATATTCTTAGCTCCTGGTTTCTTTACTATAGAGCGCCGCCCCGAAAATGCAAGGCCGGCGAGTCGAGCGCGTCGGACTGTCCCGCTTAGATGAAATCCGGAATGTCCAGGCTGGCCGGGATCTGGATGATGCTCTCCAGAAAGCCGGCCTTCCTCTTCTTCACGTAAATCTGGGCATAGGCCACGCGCTGGTCGCGGTCGACGAAGAAGCGCTTGAGCGAGATCGGGTCGTTCTCGGAGAGCCCCGATTCGTCGGCGATCGAGCCGGGCCACACCTTGGCAACGCTGAAATTGGCGGATTCGAACAAATTCCCCGGCATTGGGAGGAGCGACATGCCGTAGAGCGCCGGGAATAGCCGATCCTGCCTGTCGATCCTGGCGGCGGACTCCAGAGGGGAGAAGGGACGCTGGCCGAGGTAGCGAATCTCCACCTTCTCCTTGCCCGCGCTGACCACTCGAACGCGCACCAGGCTTCCGGATTCGTGTTGAAGCATGATCGCCTGCGCGGCGGGGATATCCTTCGGCCTCTCGCCGTCGATGTCGACGAGGCGATCTCCCTCTTCCACTCCGGTGGCGGCCGAAGGATGCCGATAGGTCACTTCCATGCCCCCGGTCGCGGGACCCGACTCCTTTTCCGCTAAGGAGATACCCAGCCACGCCCGCTTCAGCTCTCCTCCCCTGAAGAGCTCCGGGAGCACCTTGATGATCCAGAACGAGGGTATCGCGAAATTGAGGTTCTGGAATTGGGGCATTCCCGCGAAGACGACTCCGACCGCCCCGCCCGACTCGTCCAGGAGAGGCCCGCCGGAGTTGCCGGGATTGAGGGAGGCGTCCACCTGCATCGCGTCTCCGATCTGCAGGATCTTGCGCCCGACCGCGCTCACGATGCCCGAGGTGACCGTGTCTTCGAGACCGGCAGGCGAGCCGATGGCGTATATCTTCTGCCCGGGGAGGAGGTCCGAGCCGTCCGAAAGCGAGAATACGTACTCGGGGACCGCGTCGACCTTTATGATGGCCAGGTCGAGGAGCCGGTCATAGCCGACCACCTTGGCCCCGATCCGCTGTTCCGGGGCGTCGGCGGGCCGGACCGACATGTGCGAATAACCTTTATACTTGGGATCGACCTCGCTCTCGATGACGTGGTAGTTGGTGAGCGCGTAGCCCGCGCGGTCGATATAGAATCCCGTGCCGAGGACGCGGTCCGGCATGCCGAGCCCCTGCTCGATCTTGATGCCCTTGTCGACCCAGATCGTGACGACGCCCGATCTCATCTTGGCCATCGAATCCCGCGAGGCCAGGAACTCTCCGGCGCCCGCCGGAATCGGGAGGGAGCGGGACGAGAGCTCCGCGCAGAGAAGCCGCAGAGTCCGTCTATCATGGGCGCCGAGGGCCCTTCCGGCCCAGCGCGTCAGCTCGTCCGCGGAAAAGGAGGCGCTGTCGGCCCTGCCCGCGTCCAAGGCCGATAGATAGACCAGGAAGGCGGGCGCCTCCTGCGATTTCGAGTAGAAATCCTCGGCCTCGGCCGCGAGGAGCGAGCTGCGATTGTATCTCCAGGCCGCGGCCAAGGCTCGAGCGTCTTGGGGCAGCAGCTCCGATAGGCCGTCCTGCGAGCCGAGGGCCTTGAGGGAGTCCAGCCGCGCTAGAGCGGTAGGATAGTCCTTGGCGACGAGGGCGGCGCGGTACTCGGCCTCGACCTTGACCTCGGCCTCGGAGGCGAGCGCGGCGAGCTCCGCGTCGGAAGGGCCTTCCGACGGCCTCTTCGATGCGTCCTCGCCCAGGATCGATCCTATCGCCTCGAGGGCATGGGAGGCGTCGGCCTTGGACAGGTTCCTGAGCTCCTCGAGCTTCAGCTTCGAGTAGGAGGGGACCGGCTCCCGCGACGCGGGGGGCGGGTTCGACGAGCATGCCAACGCGGCGGCCGAGACCGCCAGGAGACCGAGCCATCCGGCTACCTTCATCATGGAATCAGCTCCGCGAACGCGAGATCTCCGATGCGCGTCAGCCTGTACCGCGCGCCCTTATAGTAGAAAAAGCCCTCCCCTTCCGGAAGGTTACGTCCGAGGTCGAAGCTCTTCTTGCCGATCCAGGTCAGCTGGGCGTTGGCGTCGGGCAGCAGGGCCAGGGAGACTCCGTCCCTCGAGAGGGCCACGATCTTGCCCGACTTCACTATCAGCGACTCGTCGAGCCGGCCGTCGAGCCGCGAGGAGAAATCCTGCTCGATCGAGCCGTCGGCGAGCTGGAACTGCGCGGCGTCTATGCTCCCCTTGCGATCGAAGTCCCATTCCTTGCGGAAGGGGAAGACGGTCTGCTCGTAATAGTCGAATATGCCGTCGCCTTCCGAATCGCTGCGGATCCAGGCGACGTCCGAGGATCCGTCCGGCCTCACGTAGAAGCCTCGCTCGGTCCTGAATCGGCCCTCGCCGTCGGGATCCGCCTTCTCGAGAACCGGCCGCCCCCGCTCGTAGGCGGTCGTCGAATACAGTCTCCCGCCCTCGTAGGAAGTCGAGGATAGCGGCATCCCGCGATCGAGCTGCGTAACCCTGGTGGACGAACCGGAGTCGACCGTGACGCTCAGCGCCGCGACGGCGCAGGAGCGCTCGCTGGGATCGGCGGCGGGGACGGCGTAGGGGAAGGATATGGATGATCGGCCTTCGCCGGCGAAGCGGCGCATCGTCAGGGGGGCGAAGGCGAAAGCTTCAGGGGCGAAGCAATACAGTCTCTTCCCGGCCTTCTCGATGAATTCGACGGAAGCGACAGCGGGAAACGAGGAGTATGCGATGTCGATCTCGAGACCGGGACGATAGAGGACCAGCGAGACGGGGAGCCCATCGGCGAAGAGGGCTCGCAGATCCTTCCTCCCTTCGCGCATCGAGTCGAGAGTCCAGTCGCGCACGAGGCCCAGGGCGATGGAGAAGCCCGATTCCGCAAAGCCGTCGGAGCCGGACTCGACCTCGCCCGACCAGGAGGAGAGGGCCGAGACGACCGCGTCCCTGCCCGCCGGGCTGCCGGCGAGCGCGAGCAGGGAGCTCAAGTCGCGCAATTCCATGGGACCTGGACCGGAAAGCAGTTCCGACGAGGCCGCCGCCTCGTCGATGATCCCGTATTCAAGGGCTCGCAGCGTCCCGGCCGGGCTCGAGGCTCCGGAGGCCCTGTAGGCGAGCACCGCGTCCCTCCTAGCCTGGATGTCCGCCATGAGGGGCGCGGCCAGCACGGGAAGCTCGGGATCGGCCGACGAATAGCGCGTCAGGCGGCTCAGGATGGTTCCGCCGAGATCCCGCGCGGCATCCGAGGAGGGTATGCTCCCCGCGTGGGCCAGGAACAGCCGCGCGAAGCCCGGATCGTCGGGGAAACGCCCCAGCGCCTCGCGCAATTCGGCGGTGAAGGCCCCGACATCGCCCGAGCCCGCGAACGCGCGCGCGCGTATTCGATGGTAGGCAGGGTCGATCGTCGCGGCCGGCGTCGGCGGTCCGAGGGCGTCGAGGGCCTCTTTCCAGCGGCGCTCGCGCACGAGCAGCTCCGCCTTGAGAGTCGAGGCGTCGCGAGGAGAGTAGGTCGAGAAGCGGGCGGCCGCGAGCGAGGCGTTCAAGGCGCCGAGGGAGTCCCCGATGGGGAGGCCCCTCTTTACCGAAGCGAGGGCGGCCAGGTAGAGGATGTCCGAGTCTCCGGGGTCCTGCGCGGCCGCCGCCCCGAGGTAGGCCGCCGCGTCCTCCCAATCGCCGATGCCCGCCGCCTCCCGCGCCTCGTCGAGCAGGGCCCGGGCGGCATCGCTCGCGGCCGCGCTCGCGCCTTGAGCCGGCGCGCGGCCTCCCGAAAGCGCAATGGCCACGACGGCGAGGGCGGCGACGGCCGCCGCGCGCCCCGCCCTCACGGCTAGGCCCTCGCCTCGCGAGGGGCGAAGCCCAGAAGGGTCCGTACCTCCGAGTCCTCGAGGGTCTCGCGCGAGACGAGGGCGTCGGCCAGCTTCTCGAGCTGGTCGCGGTGCTCCGTCAAGATCGCGGTGACCCTGGCGAGGGCGGACTCGAGTATCTTCTTGATGGCTTCGTCGATCCGCATCGCCGTATTCTCGGAGTAGTCCTTGTGCTGGGCGATCTCCTTGCCGATGAAGATGGGCTCCTCCTCCTGTCCGTAGGCCACGGGTCCCATCTGTTCCGCCATTCCCCACTCGCAGACCATCTTGCGCGCGAAATCCGTCGCCTGACGGATGTCCTGCGCCGTGCCGGTGGTCGTCTCCCCGTACACGATCCTCTCGGCCGAGTAGCCGCCATACATTATGGCTATCCGGTCCTCGAGCCAGGATCTCGAGCGCGAGTACACGTCCTTCTCGGGGAGGGAGATCGAAAGGCCCAGGGCCCTCCCCCTGGGAACCACCGTCACCTTGTGCAGAGGGTCCGAATGTGCGAGGTGGTAGTGGAGGAGCGCGTGCCCCGCCTCGTGCACGGCGGTCGCCCGCTTCTCCTCGTCGGTTATGACGAGGCTCCTCCGCGCGACGCCCATGAGCAGCTTGTCGCGGGCATCCTCGAAATCCTCCATGAAGACCGTGGCCTTGTTCTTGCGGATCGCGAAGAGAGCCGCCTCGTTGACGAGATTGGCCAGATCCGCGCCGGAAGTGCCCGGCGTGGCCCGCGCGAGGCGCTTTACGTCCACGTCCGCGTCCACGGGGATCCTCTTCATGTGGATGGCGAGGATGTCCTGCCGCTCCTGGACGTCGGGCATCGCGACCACGACCTGCCGATCGAAGCGCCCGGGCCTCAGCAAGGCCGGGTCGAGGACGTCGGGCCTGTTCGTCGCCGCGAGGATGATGACGCCGTCCTTGGTATCGAAGCCGTCCATTTCCACGAGCATCTGGTTGAGCGTCTGCTCGCGCTCGTCGTGGCCCCCGCCGTAGCCGGCGCCGCGGGTGCGGCCTACGGCGTCGAGCTCGTCGATGAATATTATGCACGGTGCGCTGCGCCGTCCCTGCTCGAAGAGATCCCTGACTCGGCTGGCTCCGACGCCGACGAACATCTCGACGAAGTCAGATCCGGACATATGGAAGAATGGCACGTTCGCCTCTCCGGCGACGGCCTTGGCCAGGAGGGTCTTGCCGGTGCCCGGCATCCCGACCAGGAGGGCGCCCTTCGGGATCCGCGCCCCCATCTTCACGAATTTCTGCGGATTCTTCAGGTAGTCGACCACCTCGAGGAGCTCGTATTTCGCTTCCTTCTGGCCGGCGACGTCCTCGAAAGTCGTCTTCTTCGTCGGCTCGACATAGCGCTTCGCCCTGCTTTTGCCGAAGCTGAAAGCCTTGTTGTTGCCCTGCACCTGCCTCAGCATCAGCCATATGATGAAGAAGCCGAACAGCCACGGAGCGAACTCGATGATGATCTGCCAGGGGCTCGCCCCCTTGAAGCCGCCGGAGACCCTCACTTCCTTGGCGCGAAGCCTGGCGAGAAGGTCCGGGTCCGCGTAGGGAATCGTCGTCTTGAATACGGCCTGGGCGCCCGTCTTTCCCTTGAGAGTTCCCTGGATCTCGGACTGATCGAGGATTTTGACGGTGTCCACCTCGCCCTGGTCGAGGCTGTTGAGGAAGGACGAATAGCTTATCTCGCTGGCTGCCCCGCGGTCGTTGAACAGGAACAATGCGGAAAAAAGGATGCCCAATGACAGGAAAAGCGCGAGGGCCGCGCGGCTGCCGCGGGCGGGTCCTTCGGGTCCTTGTCCGTTCTTCCGCTGCGGGGGCGGGTTTTGATCGTCGAAATCCATTAGGACTCAGGCTCCTTTCACGATGACCCAGAGACGGCGCTCGCTATCGGCTCTCGAGCCTAGGCCCAAGGTCCGTTCTCCCGAGGGGCGTTCGCGGTACCTATCCTGGCCCCCGAGCCCGGCTGCCAACACGGCTACGATGCCGTCGCGATCCTCGATGACTGGGGCGGCTCCTCGAGCATCCACCGGCAAGGCCCACTCTGAGAAGAGGGCGTCCAATCGCTTCTTCCCGTCCTTGAATGCGATGGCATCGCCCGGCCTTCGCGATCGTACGACGAGGGGGAAACAAAAGGCGTCGGCTCGGATCCCAGAGGAAGCGTCCGCACTCCACGAGGCACTAACGACCAGCGAGCCGACGCGAACCCGGCGGGGTCGGTCAATTAGTACAAAATAGCCGCCGCGACGAGGAAAATCAAGGCCGCGGCGAAGGAGGACCATCTCGCCTCGTCGCCGGATCACGAGTCCCGCGCCGCTGTAGGCTGCTTCATCGCCCCGACCCAGCGCGTCGAGGGCCGCCGCCGCCATGCGGGAGGAAAAGCGCTCCTTCCCGAGGATCCTGCCTGCCGCGCGCACGATCGCCCTAGCCGCGACCGCCCGCGGCGCGCCGAGAAGCCGGGCCTGTGGCGAAGCCAGCTCCCCCGGCGCGCCGGGCGACGGCGTGAAGGCGAGAGCGTCGGCAGCCTCGGTCAAGGCTTTCTCGTCCATCGCCGCCTTGCCCGCCGTCCGGGCAAGGCCCTTCCGCCAGCCAGGGAAGCCCGAGTCGAGGGTCGGCACTAGTTCGCGGCGTATGCGGTTCCTCAGGTATCGTGGCGAGGAGTTGGTCGAATCGCTGGAGTAGGGGATGCCGCGTCCGTCCAGGTACGAAAGCAGCGACGCTTTTTCGACGCCCAGGAAGGGACGCAGGTAGGGCCCGGACTCCTCGGGGATTCCCTTGATGCCTCCGGCACCGGAACCGCCCAGGAGCCTCATGAGGATGGTTTCGAGCTGGTCGTCCATGGTATGAGCGAGGAGGACGGCGCGCGCACCCGTCACCCTCATCGCCGAGCGGAAGGCGGCGTAGCGGTAGCGCCTGGCCGCCGCTTCGGTGCCTTCGCCTTCGGCCTTCGACCTCTCGAGCACGGCTCCGGGGCGCACGTAGGCCAGAAAGAGCCGAGCCCCCAGGGCCGAGCAGGTCGCGCGGACCAGGGCGAGCTCCTCTTCCAGTTCCTGGCTTCCGCGTATGCCGTGGTCGACGTGGAGGGCAATCGGCCTCTCCGGCAGGATCGCCGACGACGCGGCCAAGAGCGCCGTCGAGTCGGGCCCCCCCGAAAAGGCGACCGCGATCGAGGTCCCGCGATCGAGCCCCCGGGCAGCCAGGAATTCCAGGACTACGGCCTCCACGCCGCAACGGGCTCGAGCCACGGTTAAGGCGAAGAGGGCTTCGCAGCCCCCGTTGCGACGAACCGGGCGGCAAGCCTCGGCGGCCGGGCGATTCCGCGCCGGCCCGAGGCCGCCACCCGGCGGAACCTCACTTCTTCTCTTCCTTTTTCGCGGGAGAAGCCCCGGGCGCGGGCGCGGGACCTGCGGCCGGAGCGGCTCCTGCGGCCGGAGCGGCTCCCGGCGCTGCAGCGGCGGCTCCCTCGGCGGGCGCGGCCGCGACGACCGGCGCCGCGACGACTTCTTCCTTCACGTACTTGACGACGGCGACGACCAGCTCGGGGCTGCTCAGGACCTTTACCTTGTCCAAGGCGGGCAGCTCGCGGACGTGGATCGAGTGGTTCGCGTGGAGCTCGGTGACGTCCACGTCGATCCTCTCGGGAAGATTGTCGGGATCGCACTGCACTTCGATCTCGTGGGCGGGATTCTCGAGGATGCCGCCTTCGCGGACGCCGGCAGGCACGCCGACGAGCCGAAGAGGGACCCGCGCGTGGATCAGGCGACCCGAAACTACCTCGAGGAAGTCAACGTGTATGATCTTGTTGGTGAGGCTGTTCCTTTGCCGGGCCTTCACGAAGGCGCGCTTCTTGGTCCCCTCGACTTCGATCCCGAGGATCGTGCTCTCGGAAATGCCCGACGCGACTTTCAGGAACTCCTTCTCGTCGAGCAGGATTTGAGTCGCGCTCTCGCCCCCGCCGTAGATGACTGCGGGTATCTGACCCTTGGCGCGAAGCTGATTCAGCTCGCCCTTCGTGGTCGGGGCGCGCGTAACGGCTTTTAATACGGACTGATCCATGCTGAAGTCTCCTTCAAAACTCGATTATACGTAAGTATTTGGGACGGCAGGATTCGAACCTGCGAATGTCGGAGCCAAAGTCCGATGGCTTACCGCTTGCCGACGTCCCAGTGCGATCGCAGTGTATCGGAAGAACCGATATCAGGGAAGCTCAGTCGAAGTCGGTGGAACTCGGGTCCGCCAGCGGCGCTGCCTCGTAGGCCTCCAATATGCGCTCCTGGAGGCGGCTCCTGAAATCGGGATGGATGGGATGGGCTATATCCTTGTATTCCCCGTTCCTCGTCTTCCGGCTCGGCATGGCGATGAAGACGCCGCTCTTGCCCTCGATGATCTTGACATTGTGCACGACGAAGCAATCGTCGAAAGTCACCGTCACGTACGCCTTGAGCTTGCCTTCGGTCGTGACCCTTCGGATGCGGATATCCGTGATCTCCATGGCTTCGACTCTCCTTGCGGACGCGCGGAAATACTTCCTTCGATTTTAATCGAGGGGCGGATAACGCGCAAGCGGTGATGAAGCGCAGGCATGGAAGCCGGCATCCCTGAGCTTCGCCGTCGCGGCTCGAGCCGCCGGCTCGTCCTCGAATACGCCGAATACGGCGTTCCCGGAGCCGCTCATGGCTGCGAAAGAGGCTCCCGATCCCGCGACGAGCTCCACAGCCTTCGGTATCTCCCTCCGCGCCCGGAAGACCGGGCCTTCGAAGGAGTTGGCGAAGGGCCACAGCCCGATGTCGCCGCGATAGGCCTCTGCCAGCTCTTCCATCCCGGGGTCGGGTTCCGCGGAATCGTCGGGCCTCTCGCTATCGAGAAGCGAATAGGCCCATGCGGTCGAAACGCCAGGACCCGGGAAAGCCAGGACCAGACAATAATCGTCCCTCGCCTCCAAAGGCCGCACTATCTCTCCCCGACCGGACACGATGGCGGCGGCCGCGGTGAGGAAAAATGGCACGTCGCTGCCGATCGAGGCGCCAAGCCCCTTCATGGCCGAGGACCCAAGGCCGCCTTCCAGGATCGCCTCCAAGCCGACCAGCGCCGAGGCCGCGTCGCTCGACCCCCCGCCGAGGCCCGCACCCGCGGGAATTCGCTTATCTACCGATATCGAAAGACCCGTCCTGTCGCCCGTGGCCTCGCGATAGGCTAGAACGGCCTTATAGATCGTAGTTTGCCGCGCCGGACAATCGAAATCGCCCTCGATCTCGATGGTATCGGACTCTTTCAAAGACCGTATGACGATGCAATCCCCTAGGGAAACGGCTTGGAAGATGCTCAGGATCCCGTGATAGCCGTCTTTCCGGCGACCATAGACCCTGAGATGCAAATTTACCTTCGCCGCTGCCCGTACGCGGACACTTACCGCCATGTAAGCCGGCTATTATACATATATACAGGACCTTGTCAAACCCAGCTCGAATCGGGCCAAACTATCGAAAGGGCGCCGATATAATTTATGGAATCGTAGTTGACAGACCGGCGGATACTCTTTTAGATTTTCGATTGGCATGCGGCGCGGCGTATCGGGGCCTCGTCCATCCATCGGCGGTCTTCTCCTGTCGGAGGAGCCAGCAAATATCAGGGAGGAATGAGGCATGATCCCCACCAATGGCGAACCCGCGCTGGACGAGGCTCCCGAACTTGCCCTCGCAGCCGTTTCAGACTATCGGTTTGGCGATCCGGCGCAGGCGGGCACGCTCTTCCTCGACGATAGCTACGACGATTACGAGGACGACGATTTCGAAGAGGAAGAGGAATTCGACGATGTCGAGGAAGACGGTTTCGACGACGCCGACGAGGATTTCGACGACGATGACGATTTCGACGACGATGACGAGGACGATTCCAGCGACGATTTCGGGGATGGCGAGTCCGAAGAAGAGGAAGAGGATTTCGACTATGAGGACGATATCGATTACGACGATTTCGACGAATGACTCCGGGTTCCGTGGCAGTCGCCGAGGCCGCTAGCGAGCGGCCTCTTTTTTTGCGGTGGGCTTCACCCTCGCCGACGGCGATTGGAACCAGAGCTTCTCGAGTTCGTAGAAGGACCTGGCGCGCTCGGTCATCACGTGGACGATGACGCTGCCGAGATCGACGAGGAGCCACTCGTCGTCGTCGGCTACGCTGCCCCGGTTGAGCCTTTGGAGCCCCAGGCGGACGATTTCCTCGTCGACGCAGCGGGCGAGGCCGCGGAGATGGGTCGAGCTCGTGGCCGTCGCGATTACGAAGCGGTCCGTCCAGCCGGCCTGGACTGCCACGTCGAGGACGACCACGTCGCCGCCCTTATGGTCCGCGAGCGCGGCGGCGAGCGCCGTCGCCGCTTCCCCGCTATTGGGAACAATACCTGCCATTGAAGTCCTTTCCCAGGATGATCGTGAAGTCCGCCACGGCCTCGCCCTGCGCCGAAGGCTGCTGGCTCGTCGCGGAGCATCGGATGACGTTCGCGATGTTCTTGGACGCGTCGGGATTGGCGAAGCGGTCCAGCACCTGCGTCTTGTCGTAGTCCTCGCGGTCCGCGTTGTCGACCGAGACGACGTCGTAGCCGAAACTCTGGAAAATTTCCGCGGCCTTCTTGGCCAGGCCCTTTGTCGGCGTGCCGTTCTGGATCTCGATCGTGAAGATCTTGTCGGCGGGGGAAGAAGAGCTCGAGTTGGCCAAGGCGTTGAGAGTCTGCTTGACTATATCCCTGACCAGCTCCCCGTCGTAATGCGGAAAGAGCAGCTTCTTCTCGTCGACCACGCGATATACGCCGGTGACCCTCTGAAGCACCAGGCGATCGGCATCGAGCTTGGAGAGCTCGGAAATCAGCCGCCGCAGGCTGTCGTCGTTGATGTTCGTCTTCATGCCCTTCTTGAAGGCCGAGAAGACGTCCGGCCTCGTGATCCACCCGGACTTCTCCCCGATCCGTCGCACGAGGGACTGGAAGAGTCTCTGCCTCCTCGCCACGGCGTCCGCGTCCGTCTCGTCGGGATCCTTGTAGAAGGCGAACTGCGCCGTCTTGTCGCCGTCGAGGACGACGGCCCCCGACGGCAGGAACGAAGGAGGCGGGCCGGGCAGGTCGACCTTCGAGGGTATGAAGACCTCCAGCCCCTCGAGAAGGTCGACGATCGAGGAGAGTCCCCCCTCGTCCAACACGATCCAATAGGGAACGCCGGCGTCGAGGAGCCCGGCGATCTCGTCGACGTAGGCTCGAGGCCTTCGCTTGTCGTAGAGCACGTCTATCCGGTCGACGCGGTTGAGCGACTTGATTATGAGCCCCGTCTCCCCGGGCACGTCGAGGAGGGCGCCGCGGCCGTTGGAGGGATAGAAGAAGAAGAGCTGGGTCGAGACGGGCTTCCCCTCCCGCTCGATCACGACCGCCAGGTCCAGGATGCGATCGGACTTCAGCGCCTGGTCCACGGCGTCAGAGCGGAGCGAGAAGGAGAGGAAGACCAGCATCGCGGCCAGGATTCCCAGGATGCAGAAAAGGAGGATAGAGCTTTTGTCGATCGAGATTCGCTTCATCGCCGTTCGGCCTCGCGGACCAGTGTACTGTATAGGATCGAGGTCTCGGGCGCAACCGCCTTGCCTTGGGCGCGCATCCAGCCGATCACCCCTTCTACCACCGCGAGGAGCATCTCGTCGGCCGGCAGCGCCAGGCAGCGCCGCCGAAAATCGTCGCGGGGCCGCTCGCGCCCCGGCTCGAGCTTATCGGCGCAGTAGAGCAGCGAGGCGAGGCCGCCCATGCCGGGCCTGCCCACCGTGTGCATGGCGACGGCCTCGAGTATTCCCTCGTCGGCCAGGGCGTAATCCCTGGCCAGGAGAGCCGCAGCGGCGGGACCGTGCATGACCTTGTCCGCCATCAGGGCGCTCGCGGAGTCGGCGTCGGGCGCGGAGGCCGCGTAGAGCGAGGCGAGCTCGCGCTGCGCCTTCTTCGGCATGTCCTTGCACATATCGTGGGCGAGCCCCGCCGCCCTGCCCCTCGAGGGCTCGATCCCTTCCCGCGCGCAGAGCGACTCGCACAGCTCGGCGACTCTCCTCGAATGGGCCGCCCGCTGGGGCGATACGAGCTCGTCGAGGCGCCCGTCCAGGGCGCGGCAAAGCTCAGCGTAGTCCATAGAGGCCGTTCTCCGCGATGTACGCATATACGCGAGGGTCCAGGAGCCTCCGGAACGGCCTTCCCGAGGCGATGCGGTCGCGGATCTCGCTGCTCGAGATCCGCAGGAGGCTATTGTGGGCATAGCGGTGCGGAAACAGGAAAGGAAGCTCTTCGTCCCACCGGCGATGCGCGCAGATGATATCGGCTGCTTCCGCCAGCTCCTGTGGCCTGCGCCAGGAAGGGAAGCCGGCGACCAGATCGTCGCCGATGATCAGGCCTATCTTTCCTTCTATGGCGAAGCGCGAGCCCAGGTCCCTGAGCGTATCGATCGTATAGGAAGTGCCGCCCCGCTCGATCTCGCAGAGATCGACGCCCAGGGTCGCGTCGTCGCCGATGGCGAGGCGGAGCATCTCGACCCGGCGGGCCGCGCCCGGTTCGTCCGAGATGCTCTTGTGCGGCGGACGCAGGGAAGGGACGAGCAGCGCGAGGTCGTAGCCGAACTCGTCGCGCAGCTCCTCGACCATCGCCAGATGGCCCAGGTGGACGGGGTTGAAGCTTCCGCCGAGGACGAGGAGTCTCAAACGGAAGCCCCCGGGGATCCCGGTCCGCCGCCGGCATCCTCCTCGTCCAGGTCCGTAGTACCGAGACCGAAGATGTCGTCGCCCTCCGCGGGAGCGGCCTTCGATGAGGTCTCGGCGTCGATGACCAGCGAGAGGAAGGCCTCGCGCAATTCGTCGAGGCCCTCGCCGGAGAAGACCGATATGCCGAAGACGGACTCGCCCGGGTGGCCGGTCCGGAAGGCCTCGTATCGCTCCGCGGCCTCCGGCAGATCGAGCTTGGTGGCGACGAGCACGCGTCTCTTGTCCAGCATCGCCGGCGCGAAGGACGAGAGCTCCCCCAAGAGGACGCGGAAGGCCCCCTCCCAATTCTCGTCGGACAGATCCACCAGGAAGGCGAGGGCGCTCGTGCGCGAGATGTGCTTCAGGAAGCGGAGACCCAAGCCAGCGCCCTCGTGGGCGCCCTCGATGATCCCGGGTATGTCCGCGAGGACGATGTCCCGCTCGTGGATAGTCAGCATCCCGAGATTGGGGATCTTGGTCGTGAAAGGATAGGGCGCGATCTTGGGCCGAGCGTTCGTGAAATGGTCGAGGAGCGAGGACTTGCCGGCGTTGGGGAAGCCGACGAAGCCGATGTCGGCGATGAGCTGGAGCTCTATGCGGAGCCGCGCCGTCTTGGCGGGCTGTCCCGGCTGGAAGGTCCTCGGCGCCTGGTTCGTCGAGTTCTTGAAATGCGTATTGCCCCAGCCACCCTTGCCGCCCTTCAGGAAAAGCCAGACCTCGCCTTCCTTGACCTGCGGAGAGCTCTTGTCGTTCACGCCGAAGTCCTTGAGCATCTCGCCCGTGTCGGCGTCCCAGACGATAGTCCCCGGCGGGACGAGGATCAGCGCGTCGGCGCCGTCGCGGCCATGCATGTTCTTGCCCATACCCGGCTGTCCGCTCTCGGCCTTGAAGCTCTGCTGGTAGCGCAGCTGGGCCAGGGTCCGCAGGTTCCTGCGGACTTCGAAGACGACATCGCCTCCTCGGCCTCCGTCCCCGCCCGCGGGCCCTCCGAAGGGGATGAACTTCTCCCTGCGGAAGGCCACGCAGCCGTCGCCGCCCTTGCCCGAGGAGACGGAAATCAGGGCTTCGTCGGCGAATTTGATCACGTGCGCTCCTGAAGACGAAAGAGCCGCCCCATGGCCCTGGGCCGGGGGCGGCTCTCGAAAATGGTCATCGGACCCCTCGAGCCGCGATTTGTCGCGTCCGCGACGGTGCTTCGATTATTCGATCGGCTTCGCCTCGACGCCTGCGTACTTGCGGCCGCGGAATTCCTTGAAGAATACCTTTCCGGTCACAAGCGCGTAGAGCGTGTCGTCCTTTCCGACGCCGACATTTACGCCGGGATGGATTTTGGTGCCCCGCTGCCTGACTATGATCGACCCGGCCGTGATCACCTCATTGCCGTACGCTTTCACTCCGAGATGCTGCGGGTTCGAATCGCGGCCGTTGACGCCCTTGTGTGCCATATCTCATTCCCTCCAATCACCTGAGGCATTTTCGAAAGCCGGATGACTTTCGAAAATGCTACCTTGAAATGCGTTCCACGACGAACTCCACCGCCCCCGGATACTCCCGGGCGAGGTCCCCGACCCCGGCGACCAGAAAATCGGCTATGCCTGCCGCCCTGTCGGCGTTGGCCGCGGGCTTGAGCACCTCGAAGCTCAGGCTGCCGGGTTCCGGAGCCGAGCCTCGGAGCTCGATGCCGGGCAAAGTCTCGAGCGACCGATAGGCCGTACGCGCCAGGATGGAAAAGGCCGCGCACACCATATCGAAACCGCGATCGCCCATCGCCGCGTGCCCCGTCGCCTCGAAGCTGCGCAGATTGGCTCCGGCGTCCAGGACCGCGCTCGCGCGTATCATGCAAAAGCCTCGCGGAGGCCGGACCTGCGCGGCCGGTCTAGCCCTGGATCTC
Source organism: uncultured Treponemataceae bacterium (assembly GCA_964404145.1). Lineage (GTDB taxonomy): Bacteria > Spirochaetota > Spirochaetia > Treponematales > Rectinemataceae > UBA1306. The sequence goes on along the minus strand of CAYOIX010000001.1, from coordinate 126,988 downwards.
CTCTACCTTGAGGAGGGTATAGCGCTGTCTGTGGCCCTGCGTGCGGCGGTAATCCTTCTTGGGCTTGTACTTGAAGACGACGACCTTGTCGCCCTTGATCTCGTCCTGAACCGTCGTCTTCACGGCCGCGCCGGCTACATAGGGAGAACCGACCTTGACGCTGTCGCCCGACACGAGGAGAACCTTGTCCAGCGACACCGCGGCGCCTTTTTCGGCGTCGAAGCGATCCACCTTGAGAACAGCGCCGACATCGGCGCGGTATTGCTTTCCTTTGAACTCCACGACTGCGTACATCTCGGACCACCTCGATCAGGGCGATAGTTTGGATGGCCTTTATACACCGCAATTTATCGCGGTGTCAATCCGCCGGGCAGGGCTCGGCCTCCCATAGGGGTCACATGGCCTCGAGGAAGGGCAGACAGAGCAGCTCGGCGGCCTTCTCGAAACAGCGCTTGACCGCCCTGACCAGCTCGAGGCGGCTTGCCGCCAAGTCGGCGTTCGGGTTGGCGAGGACCGGGTTGTCCCTGTACCAGGAGGAGAAGCCGGCCGCGAGATCGTGGAGATAGGCCGCGAGTATCGAGGGCTCCATTCCCAGGGCGGCCGCCTCCGCCGCCTCGGGCAAGGAGGCGACCCGCTTGACGAGCTCCCAGTCCGCGTCGGACGCGAGGAGCTCGGGCGAGGCGACGCCCTTGCCTGCATTGCCCTCGCCCGCCTCGTGCTTCCTGATGATGGACGAGGCCCTCGCCCCCATGTACTGGATATAGGGACCGGTATCTCCCGAGAAGGACAGGGACTGCTCCGGATCGTAGAGCATGTCTTTCTGGGGGCCGGTCTGCAGGAGGTAGTAATGCAGGGCTCCGAGCGCGATCTTCTCGGCCACTGCCCCCGCATCGCCCACGGCGTCCTCCCGGCCCTTTTCCTCGATTTCCTTGGCCGCGAGGGCGGCGAGCTCGTCGATCAGGTCGTCGGCGTCTACGACGGTGCCCTCGCGCGTCTTCATGCGGCCCGAGGGAAGGTTGACCATCCCGTAGGCGAGGTGGTGGAGGTCCACCGCCCAGTCGTAGCCCAGGCGGCGGAGCGTCTCGAAGAGGATCTTGAAGTGATACTGCTGCTCGCTGCCCACGACATAGATGAGGCGGTCGTAGGGCCAGGCCTCGTGGCGCATGATAGCGGTGCCGATATCCTGCGTTATATAGAGGCTCGTGCCGTCCTTGCGCAGGAACACCTTCTTGTCGAGGCCGATGTCCTCGAAGTCCGCCCATACGGAGCCGTCGTCCTCGCGGTAGAACACGCCCCGCGCCAGGCCGGCGAGGACGTTCTCGACGCCGAGGGCGTAGGTGTCACTCTCGAAATCGTAGAGGTCGAAGCTCACGCCCGTGCGCGCGTAGGTGGCCTTGATCCCCTCGATCACCCAATCCCTCATCAGGCGCCAGAGGGCCCGCAGCTCCGGATCGCCGGCTTCCCATTCGAGGAGCATGTCCTGCGCCTTCCGCTCGGCGTCGGGATCCTCCTCCTTCAGTTTGTTGAAGAGGACGTAGTACTTGCCGACGAAGTGGTCGCCCTTGAGCCCCTCGTCCTCGGGCGTCCGCCCCTCGCCGTAGGCTTTATAGGCCAGCATGGACTTGCAGATATGCGCTCCGCGGTCGTTCGGATGGTTTATCTTCCGGACTTCCGCTCCCGCTGCCGCCAGGATCCGCGAGAGGGACTCGCCGAGCACGTCGTTGCGCAGGTGCCCGAGGTGGAGGGGCTTGTTCGTGTTCGGGCTCGAGAACTCCACCATCACCTTCCTCCCCGAAAGCGCGGAGCCTTTGCCCCAGTCCGGAGAGGCCGCCTCCCTGAGGGCCGCGGCCGTCGTCGAGACGCGACTGAGCCGGACGTTGAGGTAGGGGCCCTCGGCCGAAGCCGTGCCGAGGGCGGCATTCTCCGGGTCTCGCGCGATCATGGCCGCGAGCGCCGAGGCCAGCTGAGCCGGCGCCGCTCGGAGGATCTTCGCGTAGGGGAACATGGGAAAGCCGAGATCCCCGAGCTCCGGCTTCGGAGGCCGCTCGAGGACCACCGCCTCCGCGCCGGGCAGCCGGGCCTCGAGACCCTTCTCGGCGGCAAGGACGGTCAGGGCCCCTGCGACTATCCTCTTCCATGCGGTCTTGGTCTCGACCATGCCTTGTTCCCTCCGACTGGGTTTCGGAGGAGGAGTGTATCGTCGAGGGATCGCGTCGATCAACGGGTCGGGCGGCCGAAGCCGGGACTCGACCCTCGCGACGCGCACGGTGCCAGTTCAGCCCCGGGTATCCGCGATCCGCCTCAGCGCCGGTTCGGCCGATCGGGGCAACGAGAGGGTCTTTCGCCTCGAAGCCTCTCCATGGACGACGACGATTTCGGATTTCGCGAGACCCAGCTCGCGCGCGAGCAGGGCGCGCAGCTCCTCGTTGGCCTTGCCCCTCTCGGGCGGAGCGGCCACGCGCACCAGGAGCGCTCCGTCGCGCAGGCCGCCTATCAGGGAGCGCGAGGCTCCCGGGATCGCCTTGACCTCGAGGAGGAGCCGTCCCGACGATGGCCTGAGCCACTGCGCGTCGTCCATCGGAGCCGGCGTCAGAAGGAGTCGCCGTCCTTTACGCTCAGGCCGCCCGATTGCTCGACCCAGAGCGTAAAGTCGTCCCCGGTCTTGACGCCTCGATGCACCGCGTCGCCGTAGAGGCTGCGGACGATGCCGGCTCCGCGGGCGGCCTGGTCGGTCCTCATCGAGTCCATGAGCTCGGCGAGGCGGGCGTCGTAGGCTGTCGGGCTTATGCCGTAGAGCTCGTCCGGGGAGCGGCGATACATTATGGGCACGCCCTTCTCGTCCACGAGCGAGAGGGCGACGCCCTCGGCTTCCGGGACCTCGTCGCTGAAGACCTTGAAGGGAATGGCGAGATTGACGGTCTTGCCCGCGGAAATCGCCGAGTAGTCGAAATTGCAGACTATTGCGTCGATGAACAGTTCCTTGCCGGCGATGTCTATCGTCTGGGTCCTCGCCGCCGCCGAGGGGTTCCTGTAATCGAAAAAGGAAAGGGTCGCCTTTATCCGCCCCGCGCCGGCCTCGTCGATCCGCGCCTCGACCGCCTTGTACCTCCGCTCGACGTTGAGGACCGTGGCGGTGAGCTCCTCGAGCTTCTTGCGCCCGGCGACGTAATCGTCGACCGACCGAGTCGCGTCCGCGATCCCGACCAGGAGCACGAGGGCCGCGCCGAGCCCGGCGAGCGCGGGCAGGGCACCGGCAGCCTTGACGCCGAGGCCCGCCAGCTCGCGCAGCGCGGCGCCGGCCGCGGCCGCGAGCCCGAAGCCCTCGCCCGCCGCCATGGCCGCCAATCGACGGTTCGACAGCGCAGTCCACAGCCTGGCGGCCGCAGCCAGCAGGAGACAGAAACCCAGAAGCAGGATGCCCAAAGGCTTCGTGAACAGGAACACCGCGGCGTCGGAAAGCGCGAAGAGAATCGATTTGAATGCGTTCAGCCTCTCGTCCATGCTTTTCAGTCCTCCATGATCTCTACTCCGCCCTTTATCCGGCAGACGACCTTATAGACAATTCCCGGCTCTAGCCTGGACAGCTCGGAGACTTCGTGGACCGCCGAGCCGAAAGCGCCCTTCGCCGCGGCGGTCGCCGGGCTTCCCCCCGCCGCGCTCTCGCGCGCCGACGCGAAGGACGAGACAATGTCGGCCCTCTCGCCGGGGCTCAGCCCGATCCCGCCCAGCACCTCGGGAAAGCCGCCCCGGTCGTAGGCCTCGAAAAGGACGCTTCCGGAGGAGGCGGCCAGCCTGTCGGTGAAGATCCTATAAGGAAGGGCGAGCCAGGAATCGGCCTTGACGCCCACATTCTCCGATCGGAAGGGAAGGAGGAGGATATCGATGTAGAGTTCGGAGCCGGGCCAGGACCTCTCCAGGACCGCGATTTCGCGGCCCGAAAGATCGTACATCCTGATCCGCGCCCTGATCTCCCCGCCGTCACGCGAGAGCACCATGAATTTGAGGGGGACCGTCTCGGATCGGAGCCGCGCCGACAGCTCCTCGAGGCGGGTGATCTTCTGCTTCTGCGAAGCGGCGCTGTACTGGAACCAGAAATAGCCGCCCGCGGCGAAGCTGGCGAGCACAAGGAGGGCCCCGATCAGCGGGGAGCCTCGCCGTGCGCCGCTTCGACTCCTCATTTCGCCCCGACGATGGAGAGGAAGGCCGCTTCGTCCAGGATTTGGACCCCGAAGGAAGCCGCCTTCTTGTTCTTCTCGGATCCCGAGCCGGGATCCTTGGTCACGAGATAGGACAGCCCCTTCGTGACCGTGGATTTCGGCTGGCCGCCCAGCGACCGAACGAGGGCCTCCGCCTCGGGTCGCTTCATCGACGAGAGCTCGCCGGTGAAGCAGAAGCTCTTGCCCGAAAGGGGCCCGGAGGAGGAAGGCGGCGATATTCGCACCGCGCCGGTCGCGAGGAGCGCGTCCATCTCGGGGCCGAGCGCCCCGAGGCCTTCGGCCAGGGTCTCCGCGGTGATTTCGCCGAGGCCGTCGACGACGGCGAGCTCGGCGACCGTCGCGTCCCGAAGCCGCTGGAGGCTATCGAAGCCCGCCGCTATCGCCTTCTCCGCGTTGAGTTCCCCGATGCCTTCTATGTCGAATCCCGCGACGAAGCGGGCGAGGCTCACCTCGCCCCGCGAAGCGAGGTTGCGGAGGATCTTGCGGGCCAGGGTCTCGCCCATCCTCTCGTACTCGGCGAGCTCCGCGGGCCCCAATCCGTAGAGGTCGGGAATGGATGCGACGCGCCCCGAGGAGACGAGCTTGCCGACGATGGCGGAGCCGAAGTCCCTGACATCGAGGACGGACAGCCATTTCTCTATCCTGTGCCGGATCTTCTTGGGGCAGTCGGGGTTGGGGCAGTACAGTCGCGTGCCCTCGTCGACGAGATCGGCCCCGCAGGCGCAGCTCGAGGGAGCGGCGATCTCGGCGGCGTCGGGCGGGTTCTCCACCAGGCTCTCGATCTTGGGAATGATCTCGCCCCGTTTCGTGACTACGACGCGGGAGCCGATCTTGAGGCCCAGGGCGCGGATCAGGTTGGTATTGACGAGATTGGCGCGCTGGACGGTGGTGCCGGCGAGGCGTACCGGATCCATGACGCCGATCGGGGTGTAGTTGGCGCCCGACTCGCTCCACTCGACGGAGCGAAGTGTCGAGACGGCCTCCTCGAGGCTGAATTTGAAGGCTATCTGTTTCTCGGGCCGCGGCCGGGCCATGTCGTCGAGGTCGATGGCCCTGCCCTTGACCACAAGGCCGTCGATGTCGTAGGGAAGCCGCGCTCTCATGTCCATGACCCGACCGCGGTAATCGACGACCTCTTCGGGCTTCGATAGCAGGACCTGGGGCGCCGTCTCGAAGCCCATGCCCGCGAGCCACTGGGTCTTCTCGACCTCGTCGGCGAAGGGCGCCGACCCGTCCGCCGAGACGCCGCTCGCGTCGTAGCACAGGATGCGGAGGTCTTCGCTCCCCTTCCCATCCTTGCGCTTCATGAGCCCGTTGGCGGCGTTGCGGCAGTTGGCCTTGTCGGAGTACTTGCGCGCGTGGACCTCGCGCGGCATGAGGACTTCTCCGCGCACGCCCCCCGTGAAGGCCTGCCGGAGCGAGGCGATCGCGCCGACCATCCGCGACGCGTTGGGCGTGATATCGTCGCCGACCTCGCCGTCGCCGCGGGTAACCGCCCGCGCGAGACGGCCCGCCTCGTATTGCAGCTCGATGCTGGCTCCGTCGAGCTTGTACTGCACGATGAACTCCGCGAGCCCGACCTTGGCGCACCAGGCCAGGAAGGCCTCGGGATCGGATGCCTTCTCCTGGCTGCCCATCGGTATGAGATGGCGCACCTTGGGCCAACCGTCTGCCGAATCCTCGCCGACCTCGGAGAATATCGCGTTTCCGGGGTCGAGCCGTGCCAGTTCGTCCCAGATCTCGTCGAACTCCGCGTCCGAAAGCTCGGGCTGCCCGTTGTAATAGAGATCCTGATGCTTCCTTATTAAACGCTCGAGCTCTTTTACCCTCGCATCGATCTTTCGCGGCATTGCCGGTATATAGTACGACGAGCCTTGCGGCGCTGTCAAACTGGGGCGGGTCCTTCCCCTACCCTTCCCCCCGTCGCCTGGAGGAAGAAGGGGGCGTGGCTCGATGTGAAGATCGGCGGAGTCCTCCTCAGAATCGCCCGGATTTCCGGAGGCGCTTCGAAATCCCCGGACAGGAAATCCCTTATGGCCCTCCTGTCCCAGCCTAACGGATGGCGGAACTCGCGATAGAGCGACAAATCCCCGTCATAAAAGGACTTCGTCCGGAGCGAGAGCGCATCGGGACTCGCGGCGGGGAGGTTGAATACGGCGACATTGAGGAAGTCAATCGAGGACGAGTTCCGAACGATGAAATCCCGCGTCCTCATGGCCGCCGCGCGGTCCTCGGCCGGCGTCCCGAAGAGCACATAGAGGTAGACTCCGATGGCCGCCTTCGAGAGCAGTTCCAGGGCCTCCGATATCTCGTCGATGCGCGTGCCTTTTCCCATCGCGTCGAGGACGTCCTGATCTCCCGATTCGAGACCGAGCTGGAGCATCGCGCATCCCGAGGCTGCCAGGCTCTCGCAGAATCCGGGCTCGAGCAGTCTCCTCGAGAAGCGGGCGAACCCGTACCAGGGAACGCCGAGCCGGGCCTTGGTGAGGGCCCCGAGGTAGGCGGGGGATATTTCGTTGTCGGTGAAATGGAAGAGGCTCGGCTGATGGCGCTCCGAGAGAAAGGCCAATTGCGCGATTGCAGTATGGACGGCTATTCCGCGGTAGGGCGCGTCCTCCGCCCTCTCGGGGCAGAAGCTGCACCGCTTCCAAGGGCAGCCGTAGGAAAAGTTGTAGGGCAGGATCCTCTTCGGCGAAAAGTACCGAAGATCGGAGAAGTCGTCGAAGTCCGGCGGGACAGTCAAGGCCGTCAGCGAGGCGACCCTTCCTTGGGTCGTGGGCATCCGGGTCATCGAGTACTCGCCCGGCCCCGGCGACAGCTCGTCAACCAGGCCTTCAAAGGCCTCGGCGCCGGCCAGGGTCCCGCCCGCCATCCACGAGCTGATAAGACTGCCGCCGAGGATGACCCTTGCTTCGGGAAGTCTCGCCTTGACGTAGCCCGCGAGGGCGAAGCCGCAGAGGGCCTGGCTCAGGAAGCATATCGATAGCCCGACAAGACCGTCCTCGAGAACGCGCAATTCCGGCCCGACGCGCTTCTCGAACAGAGGGAAGAATACGCTGGACTCGAAATCGCGAGCGGATTCGATCAGATCCGCTCGCCTGAGCGGGGAAAGGCGGGAGTCCCTGTAATCGGCCAGCGAGGACGCCGTTCCGGAGCCCGCCGAAACGGCGCGCAGCGCCCAATCCACATCGCTCACGGCCCGACGATAGCGATCCGGCTCTTCATAGGTCGCGGCGTCGCGCAGCGCAGCGGTGGCGCTCGCTCTGCGGCGGAGAGCCCCGCGCGTCCTCGGATCGGCGCTCTCGAAATCCAGACCGAGGAGATATTCCATCCCCTCCTGGTTTAGATCGAGACAACGAGCCTCCCGGCCCCTATTCCGCAGGAGGCCGGCCAGCCTGGCTATCCCCAGCGGCGCTTCGGCGCTGCGCGCCGCCGGGGGGTAGATGAGGAGCATGCCCTATAAGCCCGGGATTCGACGCCGGGCGGCTAGCTTCCCTGCCGGACGTAGGCGTCCCTGAAGCCGAGAGAACGGATTCTGATGAGTACCACTCCGCTTTCGTCCCTGCTCAAAGGACCTACAAAGAGGCGATAGGCGGCGCCGGCCTTCGTCGGCAGGCGCTCGACCGCGAGCGGGTAGGTCGACTTGAAACCGGCAATCGCGGATTTCAGCGAATCGTTGGTTCCGTACACTCCGATCTGGACGTAGAAGGAGCCCTTGGCCAGACCCTTGATCATCGGGATCGAGGCAGGAGGCTCGGCCGCGCCGGAGGGACTCGGTCCCCTCACGGTCGCGACGGCTGCGGGCTGCACCGGCTTCGTCCCCGCCGCGGGCGCGGCATTCGGGGCGTTCGCGGTCGCGGCATTCGCGGCCTGAGGAGGCCGCGGCTCGGCCGGCTCCAAGGCGACTATCGCTTCACCCGGCTTGGGCATGGCGGGCTTCTCGCCCGACAGGCTTTCGGCGGGGCTGGGCACCGCGGGAGCCGCCAGCTCGGCGGTCGGCGAGGAGGCCAAGGCGGGCTTCTCGGCCGCGAGAGCGGTCCCCGTCTCGGGGCCGGCTGCAGCAGGGGAAGCCGCGGCGTTCGGCTCGGCCAGCTCGGCGATCGCCTGTCCCGGCTCCACAGCCTCGGGCCTTTCCGTCGTCAGGCTCTCCTGCGGGGTGGGAACGTCGGGTTCGCCGAGTTCGGCCTCAGGCTCTTGGCCGGGGCTCGGTTGCGCGTCGGCTATCGCGACAGGAGCCGCGGAGCCCTGCGTCGATGGAAGGGCGCTCGGCTCGTCGAGCTCCGCTACGCCCCCCTCTTCGGAGCTTTGAGGCTTAAGAGCGGCCAGACTCTCGCTCGCAGTCGGGACGTCCGGATCCTGGAGAGCCGTTTGGACCGCGCCCGTGCCGACCGATCTTCTGTAAGCGATGGCTTCGGGCGTTCCGGGCGGAACAGCCTCGTCCAGCGCGACGGCAGCCGAGGCCCCCCCGGCCTTGGATGGCGCCTCGCCTACCAGTGCCTCCGGATAGCCCGGCAAGGCAGCTTCGTCGAGGGAGAGCGCGGTACCGGCTCCTACTACTTTCGAAGGACTTTCATCGCCGATGGCCTCGGGCGTTCCGGGCGGAACCGCTTCGTCCAGCGCGACTGCGGCCGAGGACCCTCCGGCCTTGGATGGCGCCTCGCCTACCAGGGTCTCCGGATAGCCCGGCAAAGCGGCTTCGTCGAGTGAGAGAGCGGTACCGGCCCCTTCTACCCTCGAAGGACTCTTCTCGCCGATGGCTTCGGGCGATCCGGGGGGGAGAGCCTCGGCCAGTTCGGCCCTTACGCCTTCGCTGCCGGTCTTGCCCGGGTGTTCGGCCGAGTAGGCCGCGGAGGGGGCGACGGGAACGGCCTCCTCGAGAGCCGCCGCTTGAACGGCCGCCGCGTAGCTCGGGCGTTCGAGGGCTATCGCCTCGAGGCCGGCCTTGGATGCGAGCGCGGCCGGAGGCGCCGCTTCCGCCAGCGCGGGCGCCGGCGCCACCTTCGACGGAGCCGTGACGCGGCTGAGGATCGTCTCGGGCAGCTGATCGGGCGCGATGGCGGGCTCGGTGAGGGCTAGCGGCGTCGGGGAAGGAGAAAGACCCGGGCGCGCCAGAGCCTCGACGGAAGCCTTCTCCGGCGGAACGACCTGGCGGGCCGCGGCCGCAGGGACGGAGGGCTCGGCTATCGCGAGTCTCGGAACCGCGGGCTTCCTCGGTTGAGGCGCGGAGCCTCCCAGAATTTCGGGCGCCTGGGCGAGATAGCCCCCCCTCGTCGTCGGAGAGACCGCGGTCGGAATCGTGGGCTGATCGGGGGATGGCAGGCTCATTCCGAGGGGGGCTGGTTTCGGCGAACCGGGAAAGACGGGAGAAGCTTCGGGAATGGGTAGAGTGTCGGCCGGAATTTTCGCCGTCGGGCTTGGGGCTATGGATGGCGCGGGCGCCTGGGCGACCGCGGCAGGGGGCGTAGCCGCCACTGCGGGGGGCGTCGGCGTCACGGCAGGGGGCGTCGGCGCCACGGCAGGAGGCGTCGCCGCCACAACGGGAGGCGTCGCCGCCGCTGGCTCGGTCAGGGTAGGCAGGGTAGAGGGCGCCTGCTTCTCGGGTTCGTTAAGACGGGCTATTACTTCGGCTTTTTCCGGCGTTTCGGCTTTCGGAGCCTCGGCCGCGACGGGCGCGGGCGCGGGCGCCGCGGCGACAGCAGCAGGCGCCGTAGCAGGCGCTGTCGCGACAGGCGCGGGCGATGCGGCAGCCGATCCGGGCACTGCCGCCACCGGCCCAGGCCCCGCAGCCTGTGCCGCCTTGACCGCCGCCTTCTCCCTCTCGACGTAAATTTTGGGGTTGTAATCCGGGTCGGCCGTCTCGCCCGCTCTCGTGGGCGGCAGGCTTATCTCCGCCTGGGAGGCAGTGAGCGCGACCGCGCGAATCCTGGCCGCGGATCCCGCCCGCATGTCGAGAGCCCCGGCCGCCATCGGCGAAAGCGCGATGAAGACGCCGGGATTTTCGACGCCGTTGGTTATGGTTATCGTGACGGTCTTCCCGTTTTCGAGATTGGTCACCGTCACCGAAGTGTCGCGCGGAAAGGAATTGCAGGCTCCGAACAGACCGTCGCCGGGGAAGTCCCCCGCGACGCCCGCGACTGCGCTCCCGTCCCAGACCGCGGCGACGAGACCGAAGGCGACGAGGACCAGCATTCCGGCCGTGGCCGCGAATCGTTTCATCATTCCCCTCCCATTGCAATGGCCGAAAGCTTCCTCAGACAGGCCTCGGCCGCGGAAGCCCCCGCCCTCGACGCCGTCCTCGCCTCGTGCGACGACGCGTCCTCCGAGTCGGCGCTTCCCGGGATAGAGCCCTCGGCGACGACCTTCCCGTCGAGGACGCGCACGAGGCGGTAGTCGACGGAAGCGGGCAGCAGCGTATCTTTATGGATGGACGAGGGCGTCCACCCCACATAGAGCGCGATCACGAAATCCACCGAGCCTTCCCTCGCTCCGGATAGGGCGTAATCGCCCGAGCCCCAATCGTCCCTATCCACTCTCGCGGGACTCTCGTCCGTTGCTACGTGGCCCGCGTCGAAGAGACCGCCCATGCAGCCCGAGACGAGATAGCCGATGGGCGAGCCCGTCCCTCCGGCAGCGGGCGCATAGGCCTTCGCTTCCGCGGGCGCTACGCAGACAGTGAGGGCGTAGGAGCCCGCGGCCAGCGAAGCGAGGAGCGCAGCGAGCGAGAGTCTTCCGACCAGGGTATCCGCTTTTACGGCCATGCCTACCTATTCCTATCCACCTTATTCTTCCTCTTGACTATCGGAAGAATCGGGTCCCCTCCTTAGGGACTTCCATTGCGCCCCCGAGGGCGCGCGTGCTACTATCCGCCGGTCCAACGATGCAGTATTACACGATCCACGTACTGACCTCCTGCGAGGACGACTTCGACCGGCGACTCCTCCCGGTCCTCGGTCGAGGCCGGCTCATCGTTCCCAAGAAAATGATGCCGATCCGCCGTCGAGGCAAGACGACGCAGGAGCTGTCTCCCGTCTTCCCCGGCTACGTGTTCATCGAGTCGGAAAGCATCCTGGGCGAGCCGGACGCGTATTGGACCATCCGCAGGACGCCCGGCTTCGTGCGCTTCCTCCGCGAGAGCTCCTCGCCCACCCCCCTCTCCCCCCGCGATGTCCTCCTCCTAAGGCACTTCATTTCCTTCGGGGAATACGCCGATACATCGAAGGTAACCTTCGACCAAGACGACCGCATAGTCGTCCTCGAAGGGCCGCTCAAGGGCTTGGAAGGACGCATCGTCAAGGTGAATCGGCGCAAAGGCAGGGCGAAGGTCCTTCTCGACATGTACGGGGAGCAATTCCCTATCGACCTGGGCTTCGAGGTCGTCGAGCGGGTCAAGGATGGAGGCGGTGGTGGCGATGAGGAACCCGGAGCGGGACGGCGGTAGGATATACATCATCGGCGCGGGCTTCGCGGGGAGGGCCATCGCCCGCGACATCAGGAATAAGGCCGTATTCGGCACGGTAGTCGCGTTCCTCGACGACGACGCGGCCAAGATCGGCGACAAGGTCGAGGGCGTCCCCGTCCTCGGCCCCATCAGGGACGTCGTCAACCTCCTCAGGCGAACCCCCGCCGACGAGGCGATCATCGCGATACCGAGCGCCACGAAGGAGTTCCTCCGCGAGCTCTATTTCCTCCTCAAGCGAGCGGGCTTCGTGCGGATCCGGATCGTTCCCGGAATCGCGCAGATAGTCGAGGGAGACGCCCACCTCATCCAGGCGAGGGAGATCGAGAGCCAGGACCTCCTCGGACGCAGCCCCGTGGCCGTGGGCCTCCGGGAGAGCCTCTCCTATCTCCGCGGCAAGCGTGTCCTGATCACAGGCGCGGGCGGCTCGATCGGCTCCGAGCTGGCGCGCCAGCTCCTCTCCGCCGGGGTCGCGCGGCTCTACCTGTTCGGCCACGGCGAGAACTCCATCTACCAGATCGACCGGGAGCTCAGGCTCCTGCGGGAAGAGGGAGTAGGCGAGAAGACCACCATCGTCCCCCTCATCGGCGACCTCAAGGACGCCGACTACATGGGCTTCGTCCTCGGGCGGCTGAAGGCGGAAGCGCTCTTCCACGCGGCCGCCTACAAACACGTCCCGATGATGGAGGAGAATCCGGTCGCCGCCGTGCACAACAACGCCCTCGGCACCCGCAACCTCGTCGCAGCGGCGCTCGACTCGGGCGTCCGCCGCTTCGTCCTCGTCTCCACCGACAAGGCGGTCGACCCGGTGTCGGTCTACGGCGCCTCGAAGCTCCTCGCCGAGCGCATCGTCGTCGAGGCCGCGTCCCGCGCCGCTCCCGGCCGCGATTTCATGGTCGTGCGCTTCGGCAACGTGCTGGGCTCCCGCGGCTCGATCGTCCCCCTCTTCCGCCGCCAGATCGAGAAGGGCGGCCCCGTCACGGTCACCCATCCCGAGGCGAGCCGCTACTTCATGACCATTCCCGAAGCCTGCTCCCTGGTCCTGAAGACGGGCGGCGTAGGCCGCTCGGGCCAGACCTACCTCCTCGACATGGGCGAGCCCGTGCGCATCCGCGACCTCGCCGAGCAGATGATCAGGTTCTACGGATACGAGCCGGGAAGGGACATCAAGATCGAGTACATAGGCCTGAGGCGGGGCGAGCGCGTCGAAGAGAGACTCTACTCTCCGGACGAGGTCCTCGTGCCCACGGAATACCCGCGGATCAACAGGCTCGAGAGAAGGGCCGGGACCCCGGCTTCGGTCGACGGGTCGCTCGCGGAGCTGGAGGCCTTCTGCGTCCCGGTGCCGGGCCGGGAGAGGGACTACCGCAACCGAAGCGCGCTGAGAGCAGCCTTGAAAAAATCGGTGCCGACGCTTATCGTTCCCGACAATGAGCCCGAGTACTGAGTTCGTCCCCTTCGCCCGACCTTCCATCGGGCCCGAGGAGGAATCCGCCGTCCTCGAGGTGCTCCGCTCGGGCTGGCTCACGACCGGCAAAGTAGCCCGGGCCTTCGAGGAGGAATTCGCCGCCTTCCTGGGCGTGCCGCGCGCCCTCGCGGTCAACTCGGCCACCTCGGGGCTCCTCCTCGCCCTGGAGGCGCTCGGCGTCGGGCCTGGCGCGAAGGTCGTCACCAGCCCCTACACCTTCGCGAGCAGCGCGGCCGTCGCCCGTCAGCTCGGAGCCGAGGTGGCCTTCTGCGACATCTCGCGTGAGGACTACAACATCGATCCGGCCCGACTCGACGCGATCCTCGCGGGCGATCCTTCCATCAAAGTCATCCTGCCCGTGCACGTCGGCGGCTTCCCGTGCCGCATGGGCGAGATCCTCGAGATCGCGCGCCGCAGGCGCGTCGCGGTCGTCGAGGACGCAGCCCACGCCTTTCCCCTCCGATTCCCGGAAGGCGCTGCCGGCACCCTGGGCGACGCCGGAGCCTTTTCGCTCTACGCCACCAAGACCATCACGTCCGGAGAGGGGGGCATGGTGGTCGCGCGCGACGAGTCGGTCCTCGGGCGCATCGAGACCATGCGCCTCCACGGATTCGATCGCGCCGCGTGGGACCGGTATACGTCGAAGACCGCGTCGTGGCGCTACGACGTGGTGGCGGCGGGCTACAAATGCAATCTTCCCGATCTCCTGGCCGCCGTGGGACGAGAGCAGCTCAAGAAGGCGGACCGCTTCCTGGACGAGCGGCGGGCCATCGCCGAGCGCTACCTCGCCGCCTTCTCGGGCAATCCGGCGCTCGAGCCTCCCCCCGGCCATCCCGCCCATGCCTGGCACCTGTACAGTCTGAGGATCAGACCCGAATCGCTCAGGATCGGGCGCGACGAGTTCGTCGAGCGCCTCCAGCGCGCGGGGATCGGCGTCTCGGTCCACTTCATCCCGCTCCACATCATGAGCTATTGGTCCCGTCGCTACGCGCTCTCCCCCGATGACTTCCCCGAGGCCTACGCCAAGTACTCTAGGACGATCTCCCTACCCATCTGGCAGGGCATGACCGCAGCCCAAGTCGACCGCGTCGCGAGCGCCGTCCTCGAGACCGCCGAAGGGGCGAGGTCCTGAGCGAAAGGCGCCGCGACGCCGCGGAGCGCAGCTTCGCCACCGTCACCGATTTCAAGGTCGAGGGCATGCTCTACGTGGCCACCGTCCGCTCGCCCTCGGCCCGCGGCTCTGTCCGCTCGATCCGCTTCCCCGCCCTTCCCGCCGGGTACCGCTCCATCCTCCCCGCGGATATACCCGGAAGGAACGCCATGGTCTCCTTCGGCGCCGAGGTGCCGATCCTGGCGCAGGACAAAGTCTCCTACGTGGGGGAGCCCGTCGCCCTCATCGCGGGTCCGGACCCCGCCCTCCTCGAAGAGCTCGCCGCGGCGACGAAGGTGGTCTGCGAGGAGGAAGAGCCATTCCTGAATTGGGAGAGCTTCTCCTCGGACCAAGTGGCCGCCAAGCGAGTCGCCGTGGTCGGCGATCCAGATCTCGCCTTCTCGATCGCGTCCAACGTGCAGGGCGAAGTCTACACCAGCGGCGCCATCGAGCATTACTACAGCGAGCCCCAGGGCGCCGCCGCGGCCTACGACTACGACAAGATCGCCGTCTGGTGCGCCACGCAATGGCCCTACCACGTCAGGGACTCGGTAGCCCTGGCCCTCGGCTGCAAGGCTGACGAAGTCTCCGTGCGGCCCACGCGTCTCGGCGTCCACCTCGACGGGAAGCTCTGGTACCCCTCCCTCCTCGCCTGCCATGCCTCCATCGCCTCGATAGCCTGCGGCAGGCCCGCCAAGGTTCTCTTGACGAGGGAGGAGGACTTCCGCTACACGCCGAAGAGGGTGCGCAGCTCGGTCAGCGTCAGGGCCGCGCTCGGCAAGGGCGGAGAGCTCTCGGCCCTCGACGTAAGGATAGCCGTCAATGTCGGCGCCTACGGTCCCCTGGCCGACGAGATCCTCAGCCAGGCGGTGATCGCCTGCACGGGAGCCTACGCCTGCCCGAATCTCAGGGTCGAGGGCTACGCCGTGGTGACGAATACGCCCCCGGGGGGAGCCTTCGGCGGCCTGGGCGCCTCGCATACGCTCTTCGCGATGGAGGCGCACGCGAACCGCGTGGCCATGTCGGCGGGCGAGGACCCGATGGACTGGAAGGCGCGCAACGTCCTGCGCAAAGGCTCGCGGCTACTGACGGGCGAGCTGCTCAAGGAGGAAGTGCCCTACGACGCCATAAGCGCGCGCCTTGCCTCGGCGAGCGACTACCGCCGGAAGTACGCGGGCTACGAACTCGTCCGCAAGCGCAGATCCGGCCGCTCCGACGGGCCCTTCCGCGGAATCGGCCTCGCGTTCGCCTACCAGGGGGCTGGGCCCTTCCTCTCGGGCGAAGCCTCCAACACCTACACCGTCGAGGCCACCCTCGACAAGGATCTCCGCGTCAGGATCTTCACGAGCGCCGCAGGAGGAGCCGGAGCGGTCATGGACATCTGGCGGCGCTCCGCCTCGGGCATACTCGGCGTCGGGCTCGAGAGCGTGTCCATCGCCCCTCCCGAGACCGACCAGGTCCCCGATTCCGGGCCGAGCACCCTCTCCCGCAACGTCTCGGTAGTGAACCGCCTCGTCGCGAGAGCCTGCGAGGCCATCCAGAAGCGCCGATTCCGCGATCCGCTTCCGCTCACCGCGCGCGCGGCCTACCGCGTCCCCAAGCCGATCAAGTGGGAAGGAGGCCAGGTGAGCGGCTCGCCCTTCGATACCGCGGCATGGGCGGGCGCCGTCCTCGAGCTCGAGCTGGACCCCTGGACGCTCGAGCCCCGCACGCTCGGAGTCTGGATCTGCGTGGACGGCGGCCACGTCGTCGCGCCGGACCGCGCGGCCGCAGCCCTCCGCTCGGGCGTCGCCGACGCGCTCGGCGCCTGCCTCAACGAGCGCTTCGACCCCTCGGGCGGCGGCGCGGGGAGCCTGGACTACTTCCGCTACGGCCTCTTGCCCCTGCACGAGCTGCCGCCGATCAACGTGGACTTCGTCGAGCCGGAGCGCCGAGCCCCGGTCAAAGGCATCGGCGAGCTGCCCTTCGATACGGTTCCGGCCGCCTTCCTCTCGGCCCTGTCGCAGGCAGCCGATGCGGCCTTCTCGAGCCTCCCCGTGCCCTCGGCCCGACTGATCGGCGCCCTGGGGGGGCCATGACCATCTCCTTCATACTCAACGGCGAGGACGTCAGCGCCAATGCCCGAACCGTCGACCGCCTCTCGGACCTCCTGCGCGACGCCTTCGGCCTCCTGGGCCTGCAGTCCGATTGCCGCTGCGGCCGCTGCGGCCGCTGCTTCGTGTTCCTGGACGGCCGCCTCGTGCCGTCCTGCATCCTTCCCGCGTTCAGCGTGCGGGGGAAGGAGATCGTCACCATAGAGGGCTTCGCGCAAACCGAGGAATACCGCGATGTCGTCGAAGGCTTCGAGACGGCCGGCCTGGAAACCTGCGGATTCTGCAAGGGCCCGAAGATACTGGCCATGGCCGACCTCCTCGAGCGCGTTCCGCGGCCGACCCCGCGCGAGGTCCTCGCGCACATGTCCTCGGTGCCCTGTCGCTGCACGGATCCGGTCGCGCTCGTGGAGGCGGCCCGGGCGATCGTCGAGCGAAGGGCCGGGAGAATCTACCGCCGTGCTGGTCAGTGAGATCCATTTCCCGAAGGACCTCGCGGAGGCCCTGGAACTGATCCGGAGACCCGGCATACTGGTCTTCGCGGGGGGCACCGGCATACTTCGGGAGCAGGGCGGGCGCGGCATATCCCTGCCGGGCGAAGTGCTCTTCGTCCGGGAGATACCGGAGCTCAGGCGCACGAGTCTCACCGAGCGCTTCCTCGAGATCGGGGCGGCCGTGACCCTCTCGGAGCTCCTCGAGCTGGGCGATTCGGCCCTGCCGCCCCTCCTCGCGGAGGCGGCTCGCGGCATCGGCACTCCCGCCATCCGCAATCTCGCGACCCTGGGCGGCAATATCGCGGCCCGGGACCGCTTCATGGACTCCTGGCCGGCCCTCGCCTGTCTCGACGCCCTCGTCGAGCTGCGCGACCGGGGCGGGGCGACCTGGATGAACGTCAACCGCTTCATGGGCGATGACGGGAAGCCCGCCTTCCCGGAAGGCGGCCTCGTCACGCGGCTGCGCGTGCCGATCGAGCGATGGGACGCCTTCCTCCTCCGCAAGGTCGGGCCGAGCGATTATCCCGCGCCGGAGACCGCCGTATTCGCCTTCGCGGCGAGGGCCGAGAAGGGAATCCTGGCGGAGGCGCGCATCGCCTTCGCCGGCGACATCGCGCTGCGGTCGCGGTCCCTCGAGTCCTCGATTATAGGCCGGGGACTCCCCCTGTCCTCGCGCGAAGCCGCGACGATAGCCGAGGGCTACAAGTCCCTGGCCGCCGCGCTTCCCGAGGGCTTGGCCCTGCAATTCGGCGTCCTCGTCGACGGCGCCCTCGGCATGCTCTCGAGGTGAGCATGGGCGGGACTCGCGGCGCGCTCTACCTCGTCCCCAATCTCCTCGATCCGCTCTCGACTCCCGAAGCCTCGCTCCCCGCGATCGCCATAGAGAGAATCAGGACCTTGCGCCGATTCGTCGTCGAGGGCGAGAAGGCCGCGTGGCGACTGCTCTCGCGCATCCTCGATCCGGAGCGCGCGGCAGGAGTCATCATGGAGAGGCTCGACGAGCACACTCCGCGCGATCGTCTGCCGGCCTTGCTCGCTCCTCTGGAGGACGGGGAGGACCTGGGCCTCGTCTCCGAGGCGGGCATGCCCTGCATCGCGGACCCCGGCGCGGCCCTGGCGGCCATGGCGCACGATCGGGGCTTCGCCGTCGTGCCCCTCGTCGGCCCCTCGTCGGTGATACTGGCCCTCGCCGCCTCGGGCCTCGACGGCCAAAGCTTCAACTTCCTCGGCTACCTCCCCCAATCGCCCCAGGAGAGGAGATCGGCCATCGCGGCCATCGATCGCGGGGCGCGATCCGACGGCGCGACCCGCATCTTCATCGAGACTCCCTACCGGAACGCGCGGCTCTTGGAGGACTGTCTCGGGGTCCTGTCGCCGGGGACTCGGCTCTGCGTCGCGGCCTCGCTCTGCTCCCCGTCGCAGAGGATCCGCTCCGGCCCGGTCTCGTCATGGAGATCGACGCCCTGGCCCCTCGGCAAGGAGCCGGCGATATTCCTCGTAGGGATGTCGGCGCCCATCGGCCTTGACCGATCCCGGGCTCGTCGGCAATATTGAGGCATCGTGCAAAAGCAGGAGACTTTGAGCTACGAGGAGCAATACAAGGACGTCGTCGTCTCCTTCAGCCCCTTCGTCATCCGCGCGACCGGCATCATCCAATCCCAGACGAGCCTCAAGGTCGACACCTATACCCTGGCCTGCGTTCCCTACCAGATCACGATGTCGAAGGCGATCCTCATAGGCTCGTTCACGAAGGAGGAGATCGTCTTCTTCCAGCGCTTCAAGGGCGCCCTCGCGGGACTGACGCTCATGGTCCAGGGCGAGACGTCCAAGGAGCCCGAGAAGATATTCTGCCGTTGCCAGATATCGACGGTCGGCCTCATGAAGGGCAGGGACAGGGTCGGGCTCCTGGTCTGCGACTTCAAGCCCATCCCGCCCGCCCTGGCCTCGCTGCTGGGCGATCACCTCCTCGGGCTGGAAAGGCTCCGCACGCAATGGGGGGACCTCCGGGACAAGGCCGTCCAGGTGAACCCCGAGAGCTCCCGCAAGCTCGGCTACAACAACTACGCGGTGATGACCTTCGGCCCCGCGCAGCTCAAGCTGGCCCTCTTCTCCGTCGCCGTGAACCGGCTCGACTTCCTGATGCCGCTGAGCTCGCCGGATATTCCCGCGGGCGCCGCGGTCAGCTTCAGCCTCTTCTTCCGGAAGTTCCGTTTCGGCGTATCCGGCAAGATAGAATCCGCCATGCGCCTGCCGACGGGAGTGCAGAAACTGGTCGCGTCCATAGATTTCTCTCCCGAGCTCTGCGATCTTCTGTCCGATTACTTCTTCGCCGCGAACATCGCCGCCAAGCGGGCCTAGTCCCGCTCGGGCTTGATTCCTAAGCCTTCTCTATCCGCAGCACCGATCCGTCGTAGATGAGCACGGCCTTGGAGGGCCTGCCGAGCTTTTCCCAGAACTTCGGGCTCAGCTCCAGGCTCTCCTTCGGGCAATCGTTCAAGAGATGGAGCTCGGCAGTCCCGCCCTCGCCGATGTCGACGGAGTAACGCGTCAACATGAGGCCGAGATCGGCTCCCTCGTTGGGGTGGAGGTTGAGCCGATTCTCCGGCAGCCCCGTCGCGCAGAGTATCCTAAGCGGCGTCGTGCTCCTCATTCTCGCCTCCCGAGGCCCGGGAACTTCCTTATCCTCCGGCGCTCTTCTGCTCGATATACTTCTTCAGGGCGGAATCGTCGATATAGCCCTTCTCGATCGCTATCTCCCCGAACATGCGCGGCTCCTCGTCGTCGTCCTCCGACTGCGCCTTGAGCACCTCGTCCACCTGGTCCCGGGTCATGGCCCCGATCCGCAGGAGGAAATCGCCGATCCGCTCAGTCATCGAAAACCTCCGAGCCGCCTTCGTCCTTATCCATATTAGCGGATGGGCCGTCGCTTTTCCATACGATACCGCTCAAGACAGGAGGGAGGCGAGCCTCTCGCGTATGAACTCGCTCTTTTCGCGCAGGCCTATGCTCCCCGTCGCGATGACGAGGACGTTGGGCCGGTGCGGATCGAGCTTGATCCGGTCTCCGCCCTCGCGGATGAGCCTGAGGAGCCTGTCGACCGAGACCTTGGCGACCTTCGAGAACTCCGCGATCACGCTGCCGCCGCGCTCCTTGAGGCTGGCTATGGACAGGCGCTTGCAGATGACCCGGATCTCCGCCAGGGAGAGGAGGGAAAGGACTTCCTCCGGCAGCGGGCCGAAACGGTCGGCGAGCTCCTGGTACAGCGTGTCGAGATCGGCCTGGCTCATGATCGAGGCGATCTTCTTGTAGACCTCCATCTTCATGGTAGGCAAGGACACGTAGCTGTCGGGGATGTAGCCCGCGTACTCCAGCTCGAGGTAGGTATCCTCCTCGGCCTGGTAGCCCGCGTCGGAGAGCCGGGCCACCGCGTCGTCGAGGAGTTTCAGGTAGAGGTCGAAGCCCACGGCGTAGATATCGCCCGACTGTTCGCGGCCGAGGAGATTGCCCGCGCCCCTCACCTCCAGGTCCTTCATCGCTATCTTGAAGCCCGAGCCCAGCTCGGTGAAGTCAGAGATGATCTGCAGCCGCTTCATCGCGAGCTCGGAGAGCGCCCGCTTGTCCGGATAGAAGAGATAGGCGTAGGCCACGCGGTCCGAGCGGCCCACGCGGCCGCGCAGCTGGTAGAGCTGGGAGATGCCGTACATGTCCGCGCGGTCTATCACGATCGTATTGACGTTCGGGATGTCGATGCCGTTCTCGATGATGGTCGTCGAGACGAGGACCTGGAAGCCGCCGTGGATGAAGCGATGCATGATGTCCTCGAGCTCGGCCGAATCCAGGCGCCCGTGCGCGGTCTCCACGAGGACCTCGGGCACGGTGGCCCGGAGGAAGGCCTGGATCTCCTGGAGGCTCTCGATGCGGTTGTGCAGGTAGAAGACCTGGCCTCCCCTCGCCACCTCCTTGCGTATGGCCTCGGCGATGATGGCCGGATCGAACTCCTCCACGACCGTCTCGATGGGATGCCGGTTGACCGGAGGCGTATTGAGGACGGACATGTCCCGGATCTTGAGGAGGGACATGTGGAGGGTCCTCGGGATGGGCGTGGCCGTCAGCGTGAGACAGTCCACGCTGGCCTTGATCTCCTTGAGCCTCTCCTTGTCCTTGACGCCGAAGCGCTGCTCCTCGTCCACGACGAGGAGGCCCAGGTCCTTGAACTCGACGTCCTTCTGGAGGAGCCGATGCGTGCCGATGACGACGTCGACCCTCCCCTCCCTCATGGCCTCGAGCGTCTTCCGCTGCTCCCGCTTCTCGACGAGGCGCGAAAGCATGGCCATCTGCACGGGATAGTCGCCGACGCGCTCGCGGAAATTCTCGAAGTGCTGCTCCGCGAGGATGGTGGTCGGGGCGAGGAAGGCGACCTGCTTCCCCGAGACGGCCGCCTTGAAGACCGCGCGCATGGCTACCTCGGTCTTGCCGTAGCCGACGTCGCCGCAGATCAGCCTATCCATCGGCTTCTCGCTCTCCATGTCGGCCTTCACCTCCTGGATGCAGCGGATCTGGTCGACGGTCTCCTCGTAGGGGAAGGCCGCCTCGAAGGCGAGCTGCCAGTCGTTGTCGAGGGGGAAGGCGTAGCCGCGGGCGGCCTTCCGCCTCGCGTAGATGCGGATGAGGCGCTCGGCGAGCTGCTCGACCGACGCCTTGACCTTGGCCTTGCGGGTCTCCCAGGACTTGGAGCCGAGCCTGTCCAGCCTGGGCTCCTCGCCCTCGTTGCCGATGTAGCGCTGGACGAGATTCGCCTGCTCGATCGGCACGAACACGACTTCGCCCTCGGCGTATTCGACCTTTATGTAGTCGCGCTCGAGACCGAGGACCTGCATGCGCTCGATCGAGGCGAAGCGCCCTATGCCGTAGTTCACGTGGACCACGAAATCGCCGGGCGAAAGCTCGACGAAGGTGTCGATGGCCACGGACCTGGTCGTCTTGAGCGATTTCGGCTGGCGCTTCCGCCGTCCGAAGATCTCGTTCTCCTGCACGACGAGGAGCTTCTGGGCGGGGACGACGAAGCCTGCCGAGAGGGGGGCCACCTCCACGTCGATGTCGAAATCCTTGAGCAGCGAGGCAATTCGCTCTGCCTGGATCTCGGTCTCCGCGAAGACGACCGTCTGGTAGCCTGCTTTGATGAGGGTGGCGAGCTCTTCCTTGAAGTACTGCACGTTCCCGAAGAAGGAGCGCGGCAGCTCGGCTCCCATGGCGATGCGCCCTGCCGTCTTCGAATCCCTGAGGGCGAAGCTCCGCGCGACGCGGCCGGCGGAGGCGCGAGCCTCGGCAGGCCGCGAAGGCGCGAGCGCCATGGCTTCGAGGGCGGCGAAGGAGTGGAGAAGCCGGTCGGGAGGAGGGACGGGTCCTTCCTGGAGCGCCCGGTGGTAGAGCCCCTGGTATTCCATCCGCGCCGCTTCCTCCTGGGCCTCGAGCCGCTCGTGGTCGATGAAGAAGACGGTGGCCCCCGCGCCCAGGTACTCGAGCACCGACCCGGGCCGCTCGAAGGCGAGAGGGTAGAAGAGCTCCTCGCCCTTGGCCTCCCCCTTCTCGGCCAGCTCCTCGAGGAAAGCCTCCCCGCGCCCGTCCAGCCCCGGCAGGAGGCTCATCCTCGATGCGAGCGCGGCGAGCCTGCCTGAGTCCCACAGCAGCTCCTTCATGGGCCGCGCCGTGACTCGATCGAGGACTCCGGAGCTGGATTGAAGGCCCGGATCGAAGCTCGCGATCTTCTCGATCCTGTCGTACTCGAATACGACGCGCACGGCCTCGTCGTCGCCGGGCATGAAGAGGTCGAGGACCTCGCCGCGCAGCGCGAACTCGCCCGGGAGGGATACCCGCGGGACGCGGAGGTAGCCGTAGGCGGACAGACGGTCCCCCACGGTCGTGGGATCGATGGATCCTCCGAGTTCGAGGAGGAGGGCGAGGGGAGAGTAGTCCTCCAGCGGAGGCACCGGCGTGACGAAGGCGCGCTGGCTGGCCACGACGACCTCCGCGTCGCCGAGGCAGAGCCGCGAGAGACAGGCCGCCCTCTCCCCGAAGACGCGGCTGCGGGGAGAGGCCGGCCGGTAGGCCGCGGTCCTCCACCAGGGGAGGAGGGCCGTCCGGACGCCGAGGAACGCGAGGTCCCCTTCGAGGGCTTCCGCCTCCTGATCCGTGGGCACGACGGCGAGTATCGCGCCGGTCGCCGCGGCCTTCCGCGCGGATCGAGCCGCCTCGCCGATGACGACGGCGGCGAAGGGCCCCTCCGCCTCGACCATGTCGACGGGATAGGGGCCCTTCTCGAGCCTCGAGACGAGCTCGACGAGGGGGGCGTGGGTTCGCAGACGCGCCAGCGCCTCTTGCGGACGTAATGTATTCATCGTAACATTCCGACAATAATTTCGTAGGTCGGCACGTAGTATACGCGACCCGATGCTCTTGATCCAGATCGAAGGAGCAATACGCCGTGATCCGCAGATCCATCAGCGCCGCAGCGCTCGCGGTCTTCCTGCTTGCCGGGACCCACGCGGCCGCGGACGTAAAGCTGTCGATACGCTTCTTCGACAAGCGCATATATTTCCCGGGCGGCGAGATCCCCCTCATGGTCACCATATCGAACGAGAGCGACGCGACCTATCGTTTCAAGCTCGCCGACGATCGCGTCTACAGCCTCTCCTTCGAGGCGCGGACGCCCACCAACCGCCTCCTCGACCTATCCGACGAGTTCAAGATCTCGATGAGCCAGTCGAAGCCGGTCTTCTATCGCGAGCTCGCCATAAAGCCGGGCGAGGAATACTCCTTCAGGGAGGCGCTGGAGCGCTTCGTGCGCGTCGACCAGCCGGGAAACTACTCGGTTAGGGCCACCTTCTACCCCGAGCTGGCCGCCTCGTCGGCGGCCCAGCCCATAAGCTCGAATATCCTGAGCCTCTCGGTCAGACCTTCCCCCGGCCTGCCGCCCGCCTCCGAGGTCATCCAGTCGATCACCGGCGAGGTCCTGAAGGCCGAGGCCCTCCCCCCGGACGAAGTGGTCCGGCGCACCATCGTCGCGAGACAGAAGAGCCTCTGGAACGATTTCTTCCTCTACCTCGACCTCGAGGCCCTGCTCTCCCGGGATCAGGATAGGAAGCGGCAATACGACGCCGAGTCGGACGAGGGCCGCAGGGCCATGCTTGAGCACTACCGCGCCGACCTGCAGACCGACATAGTGGACAACGACATCGTCGTCCAGCCCTATTATTTCGAGCTCCTCGAGACTCGGTATACGGATGCCAAGGGCTTCGTCAGCGTGCTCGAGAAATTCCAGAGCGGTCAACTCCACGTGGTCAAGGAATACACCTACGAGCTCGAGCGCCGCGAGGGGGTCTGGTACATAGTGGACTATACGGTCTTCAACAAGGGTACCGAATGAAGGCCCTCCTGATAATAGAGAGCGACCGGATAGCCGACATAGCGCGCTTCTATCTCAGGCCCCTGGGCTTCGAGGCCATCCGCTACCGCAATCCCGTCAAGGCCATCGACAACCTCGAGGAGCTCGAGCCCGACGCGATCGTCATGAGCGCGAGGGACTTTCCGAGACACTGGAAGGTGCTGGCTCAGGCGGTGCGCGCCGAGAAGGACAAGGACGAGTGCGTGATCATCCTCCTCAAGGGCGAGGGCTTCCCGCTGGAGGAGGCCGCCAAGGCCACCCATCTGGGCGTCAACGGCGTCGTGATGGACAGCCTCGACGATCGCCGCGAGCAGAGCCGCTTCCAGGCCTTGCTCAAGCGCTACATCGTCGTCGACGACGAAAGGGCCGCGGAGAGGATCATGCCCTCTTCCTGGGACAGGCTCGATTTCATGTTCGCGCACCCCTCGAGCCTCGCGCCCATATCGGGCAGGCTGGAGGCCATTTCGCCGACCGGGCTCTCCTTCATACCCGACGTGCCCGCCCTGGCCCACGACATCTCCGGCGGCGAGATCATCGAGGACTGCTCGATGCGGGTCGGCGCCGACATCATCTCGCTCTCCTGCAGGGTGGCGCACTCGGGGAGGGTCCTCGGGCTCGAGTTCGAATCCATAGCGGACGACGACCGCTCCCGGCTCGAGGACTATCTCGAGGCCGAGCCCGAACGCGAGATGCAGGCCATCCTAGGCCGGGGCGGAGCTCCGATCGACGATTAACTAGCCCTAATATATGAGTTCTTGCAAAAACATCGAATGCAAGGTATTCTTCCTTTATGTCCAGCACCGAGCAAGCATGCTACGACGAGGTCATCGCGGATCACGCCCAGAAACTGAAGGCGGTCGGCCACCCCATCAGACTGAAGCTCCTCTGTCTCATCGCCGAGGAGGAGGACCCCTGCGTCACCGACCTCTGGCGCTGTCTCCAGCAGCCCCAGCCTGTCATCTCGCAGCACCTCGCCATCCTCAAGGAAAACGGCATAGTAAGCGCCGAGGTGCAGAAGACCAGACGCGTCTACACGATCGTGGATCCCTTTATCAGGGACATCGTCGCCAAGGTCAGGGCCGCCGAGGATCAATCGGTCAAGGCGAAGGCCGTCCCGAAGCGCTCCGCTATTTAGCCCGCGCTCTGGCGAACGATCCAGCGAAGTCCGCGGCGGCCCTCCGCTGCCAGGGATCGGCGCGGCCGGGGCCCGCCTCGACGGCGGACCAGAGCTCCCGGGCCGTATCCCTGTCCCCGGCCTCGGCGAGGGCCTCGCCCAAGCGCACCATGTCGCGCCACAGACCCGAGTCCGAGGCGTAGCGGCTCATCGCCTGACTCGCGTCGATCCTGGCGACTAGGTCCGCGAGGCTCTTGTAGGCATAGTCGGGCTCGTCGGCCTTGATCTCGCCGATCTCGCGGGTCAGGACCGCGTCGACAGCAGCCGCGAGGTAGATCACGGCGAGCGGCCTCCCCGCCTCGAGATAGAGCGAACCGAGCTCGGAATAGGCCGCGGTCGCGTAGTCCGCCTCCACGCGGTAGAGGGTCATGAACTTGTCGACGCCCTGCGTGGCAAGGGTCCTCTCCATGGCGTTCCGGTAATAGTCGTCCTTGACGGCGAAGAGCTCCGAGGAATCGGCTATCCGCCTCAGGGTCTCTTCGTAGTCCTTCGAGTCCCCCTCGGCCTTGTAGATCCCGGCGAGGACCTCGAACATGGCATAGCGATCCTCGGGCAGCTCGAGCGAGTCGCCCATGTCGCAGGCGCGGAGGATCTGGAGCTCGGCGAGGCGCGACTCTCCCTCGGCCAGGTATATCCGGCCGATCCCGAACTCCGCTTCGGGATAGCGCTGGAGATCGGCCGAGGCCTTTCGCAGGGCCTTCATGGAATCGCCAATCCGGGAGAGCCCGCGCTCCTCGACGACGAGAAGGGTCGCGTCGATGAGCCCCCGAAGCGGGCCGGAGGGCGAGCGCTCGCGCAGGAGGCCCATCTCCGAGACGATCGAGCCGGCAGCCCTCGCCTCGATGCCCTCGAGGTCCCGGCTGATCAGGTCGCGGGCTGCGAGGAGCTCGACGAGGGAAGAGATGGAATCCCTGGCCCTCGCGGCCTCCTTGGCCGCCATGGCCGCGTCGATGTCCTGCGACGCCCGCTCGAAGAGCGAGGCGCGGGTGTCGATCGCGTCCTTGAAGGAACCGAGGGCTTCCCCGAAGCGTTTTTGGCCGAAGAGCCTGAGCCCTTCCTCGTACTTGAGCCAGGAAGGATCGGCTTCCCTAGGCGGCAGCGCCTCGGGCCGGAAGGGATAGACTACGCGTGGCTGGGGGGGGCCCGCCGGCGCGGTCTTCTCGTCGGCAGCATGGGCGGAGAGGACGAATGCGAGGGCGGCTGTCGCCGCGATCGCGAGGCTTTTGGGCTTCATTCGAGCTTGTCGAGCTCCTCTTCGAATACAGTATCGGCTTCCTCGGGAGAAATCGTTCGCGCTATCTCGCCCTTGCGGAATATGATCACCTTGTCTCCCGCTCCCGTGATCCCGAGGTCGGCGTGGCGGGCCTCGCCGGGCCCATTGACCACGCAGCCCATCACCGCGACCGTGGCCGAAGCCTTGCGGGAATAGAGTCGCCCGGCCCAGCGAGCCGTAAAGGCGTGGGTATCGAAGGAGGCGCGGCCGCAGCGCGGGCAGGATACGATCGAGACGCCGGCGCGCGCCTTGCCGGCGCAGGCGAGGATCTCGCGCCCGGCCAGGACCTCGCTCTCCATCGTATCCGAGAGCGAGACCCTGATGGTCGAGCCGATCCCCTCACGCAAAAGGGGCACCAGGGCCGCGGTGTTCCTAGCCACCCCCGCTATAAGGGGACCGGCCTCGGTGACGCCGAGGTGGAGGGGGAGCTCGTGCCGCGACGCGAAGAGTCTGTTCGCCGCCACGGTCCCGTCGACCTCGGATACCTTCATCGAGACCACGAGGTCGCGGAATCCCAGGGCTTCGAAGGCTGCCACCTCGCGCTCGGCCGCCTCCACGATGGCGAGGACCCTGTCCTGTTTGTCTTGAAGGTCCCGGGGCAATGAGCCGGCGTTGACCCCGATGCGGATGGGCACGCCCGTGGCAGCGGCTTTGGCCGCCACTTCGGCGACCTTCCAGGCCGCTCCGATGTTCCCCGGGTTGATGCGGATCTTGGCTATCGGGAAATCGAGGCATCGCAGCGCCAGCCGCCAATCGAAATGGATATCCGCCACCAGAGGCAGGGGGCTCCTTTTGGCCAGCTCGCCGAGCGCCTCGGCCGCGGCGGTATCGGGGACCGCGAATCTCAGGATGTCGCATCCCAGGGCCGAGAGGCTTCGGATACGCTCCAGAGCCTCCTCGAAAGCCGGGCTTCCCGGGATGGGAAGGGGATCCTTCCACATGGTCTGCACCGAGACCGGCCAATCGCCGCCCAGTATGACGTCCCCGACCTTTACCGCGTGAATATTTCCCATATTGCGATAGTACTCGGCGAAGGGGATCATGCAAAGCCACGAAGTCGTCGCCCTGTCGGATATGGGGCCGAAAATGAAACTTTCTTTGATTTAGAACGAAAACTTCTTAGTCTGAGAATGAAGTGTTTTCAGTCTGAGAATGAAGCGTTTTCAGTCTGAGAATGAAGTGTTTTCAGTCTGAGAATGAAGCGTTTTCAGTCTGAGAATGAAACGTTTCCAGTCTGAGAATGAAAATTCCTGAGTTCAACATGTCGATTGTATCGACATATTGGATCTTTATTGATACCCTGAAATAAACGCCATTCGCCGACCACCGATAAGGCACAAGCTTGCTTTGGCGGGCTAGGGAGGCAATGGCAGTCAAGATGGTCTTCGGCCCCGAACTTGCGAAGTCTATCATGACTGCTGTTGTTATGCGCTTTCACTTCAGTCTCGAAATGCTATCCGAAAACTAAAGCCCCGTCATGGGGCCTTCAACATTTTGCGCGAATTATTTTATTACGGTTCCCGTGATCTTCACCAAACTGGGCGACCACAGACTCAGCGTTATGCCTTCGCAGATCAGATCCAGGAACGAAGCACGATGCTCGATCGTGATATTGACCGCGCCCGTCCCGCCCTTCTGCCTGACGGCTCGAGCGATCGCGTCGCCGACGGGACCGTCGGTCGCATCGGCCGAGATGTTGAAAAGCTTGGCGCCGGCAGAGGCCCCTAGAAATTCGTTGACCCATACGTCGGTTTCGAAATTCCCGAGAACGGTGTATTTTGCGTCGCTGGGAGCCATGGCCAGCCCCGATGCCTTGAACGTGGTGCAACCGAACAAGAGAAGACCAAGAGCGACGACGAGAAGCACGAGCCGTTTCATAGTACCCCCTAAAAAATATTTTATCCAATAATACCGCCGCGTGGGAGGCTGTCAACCCCGCACTGGCGCTCTCTATGTTAGGATTTCAGCAATCCGAAATCCTCTTGCCCTTTACGGGAAAATCATATATTATATATGTGTTGATCGACCGATCGATACACCCGGGCCCCACTATCGGAAGGAATTGGGGTAGAGGATATGAGCATGTCTAGGACCATGATTTTTGTGTCGCTTCGAGTCGGAGCGTAAGCGCTTGTTGTCGGAGACTTTTTACGCCGACCTCGACGGCAGGACGGATTTCATCCTCTGGGGCCCGAAGCTCGAGCTGGGAATACCCGCAATGGACGCCCAGCATCGCGGGCTCGTCGATCTCGCCAACCGTCTCTACCGCGAGCATCGAATGGGAAAGAGGGGAGACGAGGCGAGGGTTGCGGTCGCCAAGCTCTTCGAGTACGCCGACAGACACTTCGTCGACGAAGAAGCCTATTTCGCGCGTTTCAATGTCCCGGCGTTGGAAGAGCACCGGGCGGCCCATGCCGCCTTCATAGCGCGCGCGAAGGAGTTCGAGGAGCGCCTCGCGATGGGTTCCTCCGGAGAGGCTGCTGAGCTCCTGGGTTTCCTGGATTTCTGGATCAAGCGCCATATCGGCCGCGACGACCGCGAGCTTCTGCGGATCGCGCGCCGCGCCTGCATCGAGACCGAAGAGTTCCGGGGAGACTGCCACTAGACTCCATCAGAGTATTTGATATTAATAGAATTACTTTTGATAAGCAGTATTCCTCTTCATATATTATATGTGGAGATGCATATGCTGCGTTTATCGTCGATCCGGATTTTCGGCAAAGAGCTTCTGCTGATCATCGTGTCGATCCTCGCGCTGCTGATAGTGAGCGCCGCGGGATACCTCTATCTCGACAGATCCAGGGTATCGATGCATCAGATGTACGAAGCCAACCTCCTTCCGATCGAATGGCTCGTCGACGACCGAAACCAGGAGCGCGCCCTCGAGGCGGATCTTTTCGACTTCATGATCACGACGGACGCCGACGAGAACAAGCGTCTCGCCGACGACATCGCCACCCATATGAAGACCGTCGACGACAATCTGTCGCTCTACGAGAAATCCAATCTCGATCCCTTCGAAAAGGACACGCTCAAGGACCTCGAGCCCGAAATAAAGAGCTACGATGACGCCCTCAAGCCAGTCATGGTTCTCGCCGGGCAGAACAAAAACGCCGAAGCCTACGCGCTTTTCAACACCACTGCCCGGCAGAACGGCGAGGACATACACAATATAATCCAGACACTATCGGACTACAGCCTCAGACAGGCTGCCGAGCTCGATTCGACCAATCAAGGCAATTTCGCAAAAGCGGTGACGATCTACATCGCGATCGCCATCGCCTTGCTCCTCGTGATCCTCTTCCTCGGTCTCGTCATCGCCCGCTCCATCAGCGTCCCGCTCGCTCGCGCCGTCCGTATAGCGAATGGGATCGCCTCGGGCGATCTCTCCCTAGACGTCGTGGACGGAACGCTCAAGAGGAAGGACGAGATCGGCGATCTCGGCCGCTCTTTCGACGGCATGCTCGTCAGCCTCCGCGATATCGTCGCTTCGGTGATAGCCTCGGCGGGCAATGTGAGCTCGGGGAGTCGGGAAATCAGCGGCACCTCCCAGATCCTGTCCCAAGGCGCGACCGAACAGGCCTCGGCGGCCGAGGAGGTCAGCTCGTCGGTCGAGGAAATGAGCGCCTCGATCAAGCAGAACGCCGACAACGCGGTGACCGCCGAAGGCATCTCGAGAAAGAACGCCGGCGATGCTGAGGCGGGGGGCGGCTCGGTCGTCCAGACCGTGGCTGCGATGAAGAATATTGCCGGGAAAATCGGGATCATCGAGGAGATCGCCCGGCAGACGAATCTCCTCGCCCTCAACGCGGCGATAGAGGCGGCGCGCGCGGGAGATGCGGGCAAGGGCTTCGCGGTGGTGGCGAGCGAGGTTCGCAAGCTCGCCGAGCGCTCCCAAAGCGCGGCCCAGGAGATCTCGGATCTTTCCCGCACGAGCGTCGCGGTGGCCGAGGATGCCGGCAGGCTGATCCAGGCGGTCGTGCCCGAAATTCGGAAGACCGCAGAGCTCGTCCAGGAGATCACGTCGGCGAGCAAGGAGCAGAGCGCCGGCACCGAGCAGATCGGGAAAGCCGTAAACCAGCTGGACAACGTAATCCAGCAGAACGCTTCCTCGTCCGAAGAGCTCGCGGCGATGGCGGAAGAGCTCAATAGCCAAGCGCAAGGGCTCACCGAGACGCTATCGTATTTCAAGCTTCCGAACGAGGGCCCAGCGCAAAACGACGAACCGGCGGAACTCGAGGCGCCGAAGCGGGTCCCGAAGGGGAAGCCTACGGGAATTACGCCGGCCCGCGACGATGTCGACGGCGAGTTCGAGGAATTCTAATGGGAAGCGCCCTCGCTACTTCTCGGCCTGATTGGTCGCGTATTTCATGATGATCTCCTGACTGGCCTCTTCCCGCGGCAGGTCCTTCAGCAAGCGGCCTTCGTGCATGACGAGCACTCTGTCGGCCAGGGTCAGGACCTCGGGGAGTTCGGAGGAGATGAAGAGTATGCTGACTCCCTTCTTCGCGAGCCTGTCGACGATCCGATAGATCTCGGCCTTGGCGCCGACGTCGACGCCGTGGGTCGGCTCATCGAGGAAGAGAATGCTCGGATCGTTCATGAGCCAGCGCGCGATGATCGCCTTCTGCTGATTGCCGCCGCTGAGGAATTTCACTCGCTGCTCCATGCCCGGCGTCTTTATGCTCAAGGAGTCGATGTACTCGCGGGCTGCCGCCCGCTCGCGCCTGAAATCGACGAAGGGCCCGCTCGCCATAGCCGGCAAGTGGGCCACCGAGATGTTCTCCCTTACGCTCATCTCGAGGAAGAGCCCCTGGTCCTTGCGTCCCTCGGGCACGAGGCCGATGCCCAGGCCGATCGCGTCCCGCGGGCAGCTTATCTTTTGCCGCTTTCCGTTCACGAGCACGTCCCCGGCATCGATCCTGGCGAGCCCGAAGATCGCCTGCACGAGTTCCGTCCGCCCCGACCCGACGAGGCCGGTGAGCGCCACGACTTCGCCGCGGTGCATCTTGAAGGACACGTCCTTCAGGAGCTTGCCGGAGGCGAGGCCCCTGACCTCGAGGACGGGCTTTTCCTCCGGAGAGCGGCGGCGGCGCTCTCGATCCAGCGCGCGGTCGAATTCCCTGCCCACCATCAGGGAGACCACTTCCCCGATGCTCGCCTCGGTCGTCGGAAAGGTCATCACGTGGCATCCGTCGCGGAGGACGGTTATGCGGTCGCTGACTTCGAAAACCTCCTCGAGGCGGTGCGAGATGAAGAGGATGGAGACGCCCGAGGCCCTGAGGTTCCGCATGACGGCGAGCAGCATCTTCGTCTCGGCGAGGGTCAAGGACGATGTAGGCTCGTCCATGACGAGCACCTTCGCGTCGAAGGAGAGAGCCTTGGCGATCTCGACGAGCTGCCGCTGCGAGACGCTCAATTCCTCGACCTTCTGTTCCGGCGAGATGGAATCGATCCCGAGGCGATCGAATTGGCTCGCGCATGCCTTGCGCATCCCGGCGTAGTCCACGAGCCCGAAGGCGTTCTTCTTCAGCCTGCCGATGAAGACATTTTCCATCACCTTCAGGTGCGGGGCGAGCGAGAGCTCCTGGTGGATCATCGATATGCCCAGTTCTTGAGCCTGTCTGGGGTCCTTGAGCTTGACATCCTTTCCCTGGAACAATATTCGTCCTCCGTCCGGAGGGAAGACCCCGGAGAGGATGTTCATGAGAGTGGACTTTCCGGCTCCGTTCTCGCCGACGATCGCGTGGATTTCTCCCCTCGCGACGGCGAGGCTCACTTCGTTGAGCGCCTTGACCCCGGGGAAAGCCTTGGTAATGCCTTCGAGCCTGAGCACGGTGTTGTCGGCCACGTATATCTCCTCGTCCGCGCTGTGTCGAAGCGATCCCAGGCGCGCCGGGGAGTCGGCCGCGAGCCCTCGGACGGCCCGCCTCCCCTTCTCCCCGGCGCGCGATTTCGTCTAGAATGCAGCCAGAGCTTGTCTCCGCCCGCTTCCTTTGCCCTCGACCAGCAAAGCCTGCGAAAGACAAGCTCTACTTATTGGGATACAGGGCATTGACGTTCGCCGGCGTCATCACGTCCAGCTTGACCGGGATGAAATCCTTGGCCGGTTTCTGCTTAGCGACCAGGTAGTTGTAGAGATAGACGCAGGAGTCGAAGCCCTGGCCGAAGGGATCCTGGGCGATGGCCGCGACGATCTCCCCAGTCCTCGCGTAGGCGATATTCTCGGGGATATGGTCGTAGCAGACGACGCCGACCTTGCCGGTCAGCCCCAGGTCCTTGACCGCCTTGGCCGCGCCGAAGGGTCCGCCCGCCGTGACGTAGACGATCTTCAGGTCAGGATTCGCGGTCAGCATGTCCTTGGTGAGGGAATACGCGGTTTCGGCGCTGTCCCTGTTTTCGTACTTGCCGACGACCTGGATGCCGGGAACGCTCTTCTTCAGATAGTCCAGCGCGCCGTTCATCCTGTTCTCGTGCTGCGTCGCGCCGAAATAGCCGGTTATGACTCCGACCTTGCCCTTCCCGCCCGTGAGCTTCTCGATCGTCTGCCCGGCGAGCTGCCCGGCCGCGTAGGCGTCCTGTCCGAGGAAGGCCAGCCGCTTGCTGGGCTTGGAGCCCTCGGCGATGAAGTTGAACACCGGGATGCCCGCCGCGACGGCCTGGTCGATAGTCTTCTCGGTGCCGTCGAATATCGGCACGACGGCGATGCCGTCGTACTGTTTGGCGATGCAGGTCTCGATCGCCGAGATCACGCGGTCGGCGGTGAGATCGTCGCCCATCACGATGTAGTCCACCGTCGTGTTGTAGTTCTTGAGGTAGGCGGCGGCGGCCTGGGCGCCGTCGCGGACGGGGAACCAGAAGGGATTGTTCTGGAACGACAGAAAGGCGATGCGCAGGGGCTTCGCGGGGAGTTGCTTCACGGCCGCGACGTTGCCGCCCTTGGGCAGAGCGACGTTCGGCCCCTGGGCCGAGAGCATGCCGGCCAGGGCGCAGGCCAGGGCGAGCGACGCGAGGACTTTGACGATTCCGCTCCTTTTCATCTTCTCATCTCCTTCGAACTTGAACGTATGACTATCCGCAGAACCTGCGGAGCTTTCGGGGATCAGGAGCGCTTCCGCTTGGCGCCGAGACTATCGAGCGAGACGGCCGCTATTATGACCACGCCTATCGATACGACCTGCCAATAGGCGGAGACTCCCATGAGGACGAAGCCGTTGCGGAGCACTCCCATCAGGGCGGCGCCGAAAATCACGCCTACGATGGACCCGACGCCTCCGGACAGGCTCGCCCCGCCCATGACCACGGCCGCGATGACGTCGAGCTCGTAGCCGGCTCCCGCGGTCGGCGCCGCGGAGCTGAGGGTGCCCGTGAGCACGATGCCGGAAAGGGCGCAGAGCCCCCCCATTATCATGAAGACCATGAGCTTCGCGCGCTCGACTCGTATGCCCGAGAGTTTGGCCGCCCGCTCGTTGTTGCCCACCGCGAAGACGTTCCTCCCCGGGAGCGTCCTCGTGGCGAAGACCTGTCCGATGATCGCGACGATGAACATGAGTATCACGGGGAAGGGTACGGGGCCGACGTGGCCGTCTCCGAGGAAGTTGATCGGGTTCTCCACTGAAATCGGCAAGCCGCCCGTGATGAGGAGGGCGCTGCCGCGGGCGATGCTGAGCATTCCCAGAGTCGCGATAAAGGGGTTGATCCCGATCCTGGTCACGAGGAGCCCGTTGATCGAACCGAAGGCGCAACCGCAGCCGAGCACGAGGAGGCACAGGATGACCGGAGGGATTCCGGCATTGACGAAGACCCCGGTCATTATGCCCGAGAGGCCTACGAGGGATCCGACCGAGAGATCTATGCCGCCCGTGATTATTATGAGCGCCTCGCCGACGGCGAGAATCCCGATGATCGAGAACTGGCGCAGCACGTTGAAGACGTTCTTGACCGTCAAGAAATACGGACTAAGTATCGAAATGACGGCGCAAAGCAGCACCAGGGCGACCAGGACGGAGAACTCCTTCTTCGCCACCGCCGCCTTGGCCAGATCCGTCCCCCAGCCAAGCCCTTTTCCGACTCGTTTCCCAGCGCTCGCGTAACTCACAGCTTTCCTCCTGCATCGATGTCGTAGGAGGCATCGCGGATCGCCCTCAGTCGGCGTTCCGCCGAACGCAGGGCGGCTTGCGGCTCGAACTCCCCGACGAGGCATCCGTGGACGGCCTCTCCCAATATCCTCTCGTATATCCTTTCCGAGACGATCCCGCCGTCGGCCTGGCGAATCGGGGATCTGCAGCGCGAGAGCGGGAAACTCTCCAGGGCCTTCGGCAGCCATGGATAGATCGTAAGGAGCTCCGAGCTCTTGTACAGGCTGACGGAAGGGGTCGCGCCGCCGAGAATGGTGTGCGGTATGGCGAGCTCTTCGCAGGTCAGCCATTGGATAAAGCGAAACGATTCGTCCTTGACCGCGCTTTGGCTGTTTATCCCGAGCGACCAGCCTCCGAGGACGGGCGCCCTCCCGGGAATGAACTCGTAATCGATTTTGCCCACTACCTTCGAGATTTTCCGATTAGTCAGCTCGGTCGCGTGAGCGACGAACAGGATCATCATGGCGGCGTCGCCTTCGGCGAACTCCCGTACCTGCTCGTCCCACCAATGGTCCTCGGACCCGGGAGACGCGTAGAGAAAGCTTTCCATGTAGTTGGCGAGAGCCTGGATCGTCTCATGGTTGTCGAGCGAGAGCTTGTCCGCCTCGTGCCCGCCGTCGTATGCCCATTTGCGGGGAAGGAACTCGCAGACCGCGCCGCTCGAGTTCCTCCCGCCGAGCGTCGTTCCATAGGCTACGGGCGACGCGGGATTGTACTCTCGCGTAAAGAACCGAGCCACTGCGTTGAACTCCTTCCAGGACTGGGGCGGCCTGAGCTCGGCCCCGTATATTCCCTGGAATTTCCTCCGCATCGCGCTGTCCTCGAAAAGATCCTTACGATAGAAGAGAAGCTGGGCGCCGAACATATGAGGCAGGGCGTAGTAGTGATCGGAGTAGCGGGCCCACGCGTCGAGGACCCCCGGGATGAAATGCCCTATCGAATTCGGCTCGGCCTCGATCCATCGATCGAGCTTTTCCAGGTATCCCAATTCGACGAATTCTTCCATCCACGGAACGTCGATCTGCAGGACGTCGAATGCCTTCCGGGAAGCGGGTTCGCCGAGGGCATCGTACAGAGCGTCGTACTCGAAGCTTTCGATCTCTATGTCTATCCCTCTCTCCCGCGAGAAGTCGCCCAGGAGAAGATAGGTGGCCTCGAGAGCCGAGCCTTTCAGCATCGCGGCGCGGACGAGTCCCCTCCCCGCGGCGGAAATGGCTCCCGACCTCGGAGCCGAAGATTGCTCTCCCCTCTCGAGGCTCTTGTTCTTCAGCTTGATCCGCTTCGGCTCGGAGAAAGCAGGCGACTCGATGCGCTCCAAAAGGAGCTCTGCGGCGATCTCTCCGAGCCGGATGGCCTTTCGGGGAACGCGCTCGATGTCTCTGTACGCGTTCGCCGTCCAGGACTCGTCCCCCAGGATCACGATCGAGGAGTTCCAGGCGTGATACAGACTCGAGAACCTCGCCGCAGTCAGCAGGCCCTCCAGGATCTGAGTCGACGTCACGATGATGGCATCGGGCAAGCTCGCGGATTCGAATATCCGTATCGCCGATTTGAATGAGCTTTCCTTGTCGAAATTTGTTATCGCGAGGAAATGGGGATCGAAGGCGATCGAATGCTTCTCCAGAGTCTCGCGGTAGGCCTCGATGCTCTCTTTCTCGCTCGAGTATTCGTCCGGACCGGTGAATAGCGCAATGCTTCTCGCCCCGTCGCGGATCTTCTCCTCCAACGCGGCCCGCACCGACTCTCCGTTGTCGTATCCGACGAAACTGAAATGCCCATCGAAGGGCTCCCGCTCGACGCAAATGACGCGCATGCCGGAAGTCTCGAGCTTCGAGAATAGCTCCGCATTGGCGGGCTGGCAGGTCGCGATGATGAGACCGTCGGCCTTCTGCTGCTCCACCTGCCCGAGAATGCCGTTTTCCTTCGCGGCAATCTCCGAGGTCGTGTAGAGGCTCGCGGTGTAGCCGCTCTCATTGATGACTCGTTCGATCCCCGTGAATATTTGAGCGAAATTCTGATCCACGATATTCGGCAAGACGACGGCGACATTGTGGGTCTTGCTCGTCTTCAGGCTCCGCGCGGTCGCATCGGGCACGTACTGGAGCTCGTTGATCGCCTCGATCACTCTCTCGACTTTTTCTCGACTTACGCCTTTCACGCCGTTGATGACATTGGAGACAGTCCCTCGGGAGACCTGGGCACGCTTCGCGACGTCATTGATGGTTGCCATAGGCTTCTTATAGGTATTTACCGTTCATTGGAACGTTCCAGTACGCATGAGGCATCCTAATACAGCTTTTCCAATCTGTCAAAGGTTTTTCTTCCGTGGATTGAAAGGAAGGATCGGGAATCCCGGAGCAGCGCTTAAAGATAGTCGCTTAAAGCAGTTATGCCGCTCCCTGCCCCACTGCTCAATTCTTAATTAAATACATCTTGACTATCGCATATTCGGATCGAAATATTCATTACCAGGATCTGGTCTCCCGACTGAGAGGAGGTGATATGGATAACAAAAGCGATATATCGGATGCCTGTATTCATGTTGCGCGCACTTTGGTGGAAGCGGCGGAAGCCCTCGCCATGATCGATTCCAGGGAAGATCGGGCATCCTTGTTGAACGAGTTCCAAGCCCTGGCCGATGCAATATCGAGAACGAGATTCTTTACCAAATACTGCCTGGATCCGGATAAGGACAAAATTCAATTAGGCGATTTCCAGCATAACTGAAGCCCAGGAGACAGAAGATATGGCTAGCAAAGGATCGTCTCTGGATCCATGCGCATATATAGCTCTCAAGATGGCGACCGCGCGCGATGTGCTGGCAAAGAGCAACTCGCAAAAAGAACTGATGTCGGCGGCGAGGGAATATGAAGACTTGCAAGAATCCCTCACCGAGTTGCATCTCTTCAGCTCGGCATGCCTCGACATTACCGAGGACGTCAGTCTTTCGAGGGATTTTCGTCGCGATCTATACGGACGAAACAGGATCTAGCTTCCCGTCCTCAGCCGCGATGCATGATGTCGTGAAACTCGGGGAAGGTAATCATCCTCTTGATCTTGCCTTTTCTGGGTCCTTCGTACTGATGGCACTTCGGGCAGGCATTTTCGTTCTGGCCGCCGGCCTTGGGGTCGATACCCGTACCATTGCACTGGTCGCACTCCTCCCAAATTTCTATCCATGGTCCCTTGCTTTCGCTCATGGTTCCTCCTCCATGGAAATTACTTCTCTTTTCTCTTTCCGGCCGCATCTCCCCGAAACATTTTCCGCTCGACGGCGCGGGAGAGCGAGGAGTCAAAGGGCCTCTGGGCTAGCGCTGTTTAGTCCTCGAGCGCTCCGACGAGCGAATTATCGATGGCATCTCTCATGAGGGGGAGGATGCTCGTACGCTCGAGCAGGCGCCGCGGGCTGCCCCTGAGGCCCTGGAACCTGATATCCCCGCCCGAACGCTTGACCGCCTGGAGGACGGAGATGATCACGCCGACGCCGGTACTGTCGAGGTAGTTGAGCCCCGACATATCGATGAGGATATGCCTGACTCCATCGTCAAGTTTCTTCAAGAGCGAGACTTTCAATTTCGGCGCGCTATAGAGATCGCAGTCGCCCTCGAGATATACGACCGCGCGGCTTGCCTCGACGGAATCCCCGAGTTCTTCTGTCATCGTTTGCCTCCTAATGAAATCCCCTCTCTCCGACAAATACCGCGACGAGGTGGATTCATGATGAGGGAAGCGTTAACAACCGATGAACCGCGCTGCTTAAGCGCCGAATGGGAGTCGAACCCACGTCTCCAGCTTGGAAGGCTGGGGTAATAGCCGTTATACGACCGGCGCGCTGAAATCGCATACGACGTTAGCAGATAGCTTCCCGAGCGTCAATCCGGCCTGGCGCTTCAGCTTCCCTCCTGTCCGTCGACGCTGTATATTTCCGAATAGGATACTCGAATCCGATATCTGGAGAGGCGAAATGAAAGTCGGGATAGTCGGTAGCGGTTTCGTGGGCGCGACGGCGGCATACGCGATAGTGATGCGCGGAGTCGCGCGGGAGATCGTCCTCGTGGACGCCGACGAGCGCAGGGCCCTGGCCGAGGCCGACGATATCCTCCACGCCGTGCCCTTCTCAAATCCGGTCGAGGTCCGCGCGGGAGGCTATTCCGACCTCGAAGGAAGCGGGGTCGTCATCCTGGCGGCCGGCGTCGGGCAGAGACCGGGAGAGACGCGGCTCGAGCTCCTCGACCGGAACGCGGCCATCTTCAAGGTCGTCGTGGCCAAGGTCGTCGCGTCCGCCCCCCGGGCGGTCCTCCTCGTGGCATCCAACCCCGTGGACGCGATGACGCATCTCGCGGCGCTCTACTCCTCCCCCTCCGGCCTGCCGGCCGGCAGGGTGCTGGGCTCGGGCACGACCTTGGATACGGCGCGCTTCCGCTCCCTCCTCGGACGGAGGCTCGGCGTCGACTCGCAGCACGTGCACGCCTATGTCCTGGGGGAGCATGGCGATTCGGAGGTCTTCAACTGGTCCCAGGTCTCGGTAGCGGGCATGCCGCTCGCCGACTTTACGGTGCCAGAGGGCTGCGCCCGCTTCGAGGAATCGGAGAGGGCGGGGATCGAGGATCTCGTCCGCGGCGCCGCGAACAACATAATCGAGGGGAAGAAGGCGAGCTATTACGGTATCGGCTCCGCCCTGGCGCGCATCGTGGAGACGATCCTCTACGATCAACGATCCATCCTGACCGTCTGCTCGCCCGTGTCGCCCGACCCTTGCGGGGAGGAGAACGCGGGGATAGGGGAATTCGAGGGGACGACACTATCCCTGCCGAGGCTGGTCGGCGGCGCTGGCGTCCTCCAAACCATGGCGCCATCGCTGGACCTCGCCGAACGGGAGGCGCTGAGGGCCAGCGCCCGCGTCATCAGGGAGGCGACGGACTCCATAAAAGCGTAAATTATACCTTCTTCGCCTCGAAGCGGCGCTGCGGGTGGGCGATCCTCTCCTGGGCGCGGATCAGGCGAAGCTCGCTTTCGCGATCGGCGTAGGTCTGCTCGAATACGGCGAAGACGGAGTCCGCCATCAGCTCGAGGGCCCGCACGGGATCGCGCTCGGGCAGGTAGCGCGCCAGGAAGATGGCGCAGGTCAGGTCCCCCGCGCCGCCTATAGGCGGGTCCAGCGGAAGCTCCGGCGTAGAGAGGATGTGGAATCCCCTGTCCGACGACAGGAACATGGAGATGGTCGTGTCCTGCGCCTCGCTCGGCTTGAAGCTGGTTATAAGCACGACCGAGGGGCCCATCTCGTGGATGATCCCGCAGGCGGCCTTCGCGTCGTCGACGCTCGCGATCACCGAATCCGAGATCAGCTCCGCCTCGTACTGATTGGGCGTGATGATGTCCGCGCATCGGACGGCCTGGCCGGAGATGAACTCGGATATCCCCTCCGAGACGAAGACCCCTTTGCCGTAGTCGCCGATCACGGGATCGCAGCAGTAGAGGGCGCCGGGGTTCGCGGTCTTGACGTCGTCGACCGCCTGCAGGACGAAATGCCCGACCTCCGCCGCCCCCATGTAGCCCGACAGGACGGCCTCGCATTCGCCGACGCGTCCTCTGGCCTTCACTCCGCTCCAGACGAGGGCGAGGTGCGCGGAGGTGAAGACCTCGCCCGTGCATGAATCGTAGCCGGCATGGTTCGAGAATTGCACGGTGTTGATCGGCCAGACCTCGTAGCCTAGGCGCTCCAGAGGGAAGACGGCCGCCCTGTTGCCGACATGGCCGTAGGCTACGTGGGACTGGATGGAAAGAATGGCCACTCGACACCTCCGTGTTAGTATATCGCGCATCCCCCGAGACGCAATTCGCATCACCATTTTTCCGGGACGAAATGGGTCTTTGTCCGATCCATCTCCGCCAGGCAGTCTCCCAGGAAGCGATTGAGGATATCCATCCCCCGGCTCGTCAGCGCCGGCCCGCCGCTCGCGGCGCGTCCCGGCCATGGCTCCCCGATCGCGAGCCATGCTTCCCATATTCGCAGCGTCTCGCCGATGAGATCGCCCGGGTCTATCCCGAAGCGTCGCCGGAAGGAGGCCAGATCGAGCCCGAACGAGGTCCGGAAGGCCATCATGATCGATTCGAAGGCGGCGTCGGGCAGTTCGATAAAGGTCTCGTCGGCGTTCGAGGCTGCGTCGCGGTAATCGGCCACTAGGCGCGGCTCCTCGACGCGGAGGGATGCGCCCGATTCCAGCGCGATGGTCGAAACCGCTCCCGGACCGGCTCCGATGTAGGAATCCATATGCCAATACGCGGTATTATGCAGACATTCGTCCCCCGGGGCGGCGTAGTTGGACACCTCGTAGCGCCGAAGCCCCAGGTCGCCCAGCAAGGCCTCTAGCCTCCTGCGCGCCTCCCAAGCTTCGTCCTCGTCGGGGAATCGGAGGGATCCCCTCGCGGCGGCCAAGGGGCTGCCCTCCTCTATCGTCAGGTCGTATACGGAGAGATGGGAAGCGCCCGCGCTCTTCGACTCGCGCGCGAAGGACGCGAGCCTGTCCGCGTCGAAGAATTGGCGAGGCGCCCTCTCCGCGGTCGGGATTCCCGCAATCAGATCGGCCGATACCTTCAAGCCCGACTCCGCCGCGAGACGCAGAGCGCCCAGGGCCGCATCGGCGCCATGCCTCCGCCCCAGGATCTCCAGCTCGCCGGGATCCAGACTCTGGACGCCTATGCTCACTCTCGTGACTCCGTGTCGCTTCGCGATCTCGAGGACGCCGGGGCCGAGGCTGTCCGGATTGGCCTCCATCGTCCATTCTCGCGCCGTCTCGCCCGTGCCGCGAGAGGCGAGGTTCTCGATTCCCCCCAAGAGTCTCTCGAGGGCAGGGAGCGAGAGGAGGCTGGGCGTGCCGCCGCCGATATAGACCGTATCGAAGCCCGCGGCCCCGAAGCGCTCGGCCAGGACCGCGGCGCGGGAGAGGGTCGCCTCGACGAGTTCCTTCTCGAAGCCCGGCGACAAGGACGGTGCGCATACCGAGTAGAAGTCGCAATAGGAGCATTTGGAGGCGCATACCGGGACATGGATGTAGAGCGAGGCCGGAGGGACGAAGCCCGACCTCTCGCCGCGCCCGCCTCGCGGCCCCCGGCTCACAGCGCGCCGAAGCTCTTCGGCGGCCAATAGCGCACGAGGGCCTTGGCGCTGAAATGGCCGACTCGGACCGGACCCCAGAGCCTCGAGTCGCTCGAGGAAGAGCGAGCGTCCCCCGCCAGGAAGTACTCGTCGTCGCCCAGCACGAGGAGGTCCATGTGCCCCGAGCCGGGGAGGTCCGCCCTCCACGATTCCGGCGCGTTCTCGTGCGAGATGTCGTAGGGACGGGAGGAAAGCTCGAACTCGGTCAGGAATTGGTCGCTGCCGGCCGGCTTGACCTTGAAGACGAAGTCGTCCATCTGGATGGAGTCCCCGGGCAGCCCCACGACGCGCTGGAGGGTCGCGGCGGGAAGCGTGCCGTCGGTCCCGCTCCGAGCCGGGGATACGAGCTGGAAGGTGACGAAGCGGAGGAAGGAATCGAAGAGCATCTCCCAGAATCCGAGCCGTCTCGCGTAATTGGCCTCGACGACGACTATGTCGCCGCGACCGGGTCGCGCGAAGCCGGGCAGTTTGCCGAACAGGGTATTCGGCCCGAAGGCCAGAGGGGTCGCGATGATCC
Organism: uncultured Treponemataceae bacterium; assembly: GCA_964404145.1. GTDB lineage: Bacteria > Spirochaetota > Spirochaetia > Treponematales > Rectinemataceae > UBA1306. The sequence continues at coordinate 84,414 of CAYOIX010000001.1, read as the reverse complement.
TGTCTCCCGTAAGCACCGTCGGCGCCATCGCGGAGGAGAGCATCGAGTAGGTCTGGAGGAAGATGCCCGAAATCAGCTCGTAACATAGGAAGACGAGGACGAGGACTCCCATTCGTCTCGCCAGCCTGCGCCTGCCCTGTACGGCCTCGGCGTAGGATCTCCGTCTAAACAGCATAACGGGAGGAGACTAGCACGACAGGCTGGCGCAGCGCTAGCCGGCGGGCGCAGCGCCGGCCGGCGTATGCCTGCCGTACGGCTCTCGCGTTGACAAGCGCGGGCGCGATTCCTATAATTCCTGCGCGTGAGCATACCCGAGGGCGTAAAGGTCGTCGCCGTCAACAGGCGCGCCAGGTTCGATTATTCGATCGACGAGACCTTCGAGTGCGGCATCGTCCTCCTCGGGACCGAGGTCAAGTCCATAAAGGACGGCAAGCTGTCCATCCCGGACGCCTTCGCCGAAGTGCGCGGCGGCGAAGTGTGGGTCAGGAATTTCCACGTGGCCGAGTACGTCTTCTCGTCGGCGGCCTTCCAGCACGATCCCGACAGGCAGAAGAAGCTTCTCCTCCGGGCGCAGGAGATCAAGCGCATCGATCGCCGGGTACGGGAGAAAGGCTACACGCTCATCCCGCTGTCCATATACCTGAAGCGAGGCCTCGTCAAGATCGAGCTCGGTCTGTGCAAGGGAAAGAAACAGTACGACAAGAGAGCCGACCTCCGGGAAAAGGATATGGACCGCGACATGCACCGCGCCTTGCGCCGGCGCAACGAGGGCTAGTCGGTGCGCATCACCGGCGGCAAGTACAGGGGCCGCAGCGTCGATGTGCCCAAGGGCGGTCTCGAGATACGACCCGCCATGGACAGGATGCGCGAGTCGGTCTTCGCCGTCCTCGGCGATCTCGCCGGCCTATCCTTCCTCGACCTCTTCTCCGGATCGGGGATACTAGCCTTGGAGGCCGCGAGCCGAGGCGCGTCGCCGGTCGCCTGCGTCGAGAAGGATGCTGCGAAATTCGCCCTCCTCCTGGACAACGTCTCCTTGGCGGAGGAGCGCATCGAGTGCAAGTCGATGCCCGTCGAGCGTTTCCTTTTGCGCAACAAGACGCCCTTCTCCATCGTCTTCTGCGATCCTCCATTTCCCTACCGATACAGGGTCGAGCTCCTCGAGCGCCTCGCGGAGAGTCCCTCGACCGCGCCGGGCGGACTCGTCCTGATCCATTACCCCGCCGAGGACCCCGTCCCCGACGCGGTCGGGACTCTCAGGGCCGAGGATATGAGGGAGTATGGGAGGTCTCGCGTGATGTTCTATAGGCGCCTGGCCGCGGGGGCGTGATGGTCGTGGGCTCGGGAACTCCGGCTATGCCGAGGGCTAGGGACGAAGCTCCGCTTTCGCCCGTAGAAACCGCGTCCTTCGTCCCCTGATTTCGGCACTAATATATCACATTACAAGGAATAAAACACCTTTCCCGGCGAAATCGCGGGTTGATTATTCGGGGGTTTCCATATATATTAATCGGGTACGGCGATATTTTATGGATAAAAACCTATTTGATCGCTTCCCGGCCGACGGTCTGATCAAGACTGCCGATCTACCTACGCCCGGCGTCGAACCGGACCGCAAGGCAAAGCTCAACAGGAAGGGGAACGAGCTCTTCAATACCGGCGATGTCGAAGCCGCGAGGCGCGTCTTCCAGACCACGGGCTATTCCGACGGGCTCATCCGGGTCGGGGAGAGGTACATGGCGGAGCGCCGCCCTCTGGACGCGCTCAAGATGTATCGTCTCGCGCGGGACGACAGGCGCGCGGAGGAGCTGATAAGCAGCGCCGCTCTCGTCATACAATTTCTACTCAGCGAAGAAGAGGAATCGAAGTGAGCGACAGCAACATTCCCGAGTCCCTCCGCAACGACGGCGATCGTGAGCCTCCGAACCAGGAGCTGGCGGAGATCGCCGAGCTCTCCAAGAAGGGCTATCAGTACCTCAAGGAGAACCGGATAGAGGAAGCCGAGGAATGCTTCGCCCGAATACTCGAGCGGGACAGGGAGAACAATTACGCCCTCGTCGGCCTCGGCGACGCCGCCCGCAAGCGGGGAGCGTTCCGCGAGGCGGTGGACCATTACAAGAAGTGCCTGGTCTACCATCCCGGCAACAACTACGCGCTCTTCGGCCTCGCCGATTGCTATAAGGCGCTCAATCAATATCAGAAGGCGATCGAGATCTGGGAGCAGTATCTCCTCCACGACAACAAGAACATCACGGTCCTGACCCGGGTCGCCGACGCCTACCGCAAGGTTCGGGACTTCCGCAAGTCCAAGGCCATCTATCTCCGCGTCCTCGAGATGGAGACCGACAATCCCTACGCCCTCATCGGGCTCGGCCACCTCCACTACGACTTCAAGGAATACAAGGACGCCCTCGGCTATTGGCAGAGGATGGTCGATCTCCAGGGCGACGACGTCGACATCAGGGTCCTGACCTCGATCGGGAACTGCTATCGCAAGCTCAAGCAGTTCGAGATGGGCGTGCCCTACTTCGAGAAGGCCCTCGGCAAGGAGCCCGACAATTTCTACGCGCTCTTCGGTCTCGCGGACTGCTACCGCGGCACCGGCACCCCGGAGGGCTCGCTCGATTTCTGGAACCGCATCCTCGCGAAGGACCCGAAGAACAAGGTCATCCTCACCCGCGCGGGCGACGCGTACCGGAGCATGGAAGACTACGACAAGGCCGCCGTCTACTACGAGCGGGCGCTCAACATCGAGTTCGACGTCTACGCGGTGCTCGGCCTGGCCGTGATCGCCAGGATGCAGGGCAAGGTCCAGGACGCCATACTTTCGCTGCGCAAGCTCATCCAGAACGATCCGAAGAACTACCGCCTCTACCTCGAGCTGTCGCAGTGCTACCAAGCCGCGGGGGACCGCCAAAAGGCCCTCGAGGTCCTCTCCGACTACCAGCGCCTGGGCATCCGGAACATCTACGTCCAGGACGCGGCCGCCAAGCTCCAGCGCTCCTAGCCCGGGCCTAGTCGCTCCGCGCCCGCCGGGAAATCCTCCGCTCCAGCCTGTCGATCCGCGAGAGGGCTGTGTCCCTCTCCGCGTCGCCGCGCGCGAGGCGCAGGGCCTCCCGGGCCCAGCGCGCGGCCTCGACGAGGTCGCCGACCGGGCGCTCCCAGGTCTTGGCCCTCTCGACCGCGCAGCGGTAGGTCGCCGGCAGCGCCGCCGCGACGCGGGCGCATGCGTCGGCGCGCCCGGCCTTCCTGTAGCGCCGGGCGAGGAAGAGCCCCGCCGCCTCGTCCCCGTCTCCGGCCGCCGCCTCGAGCAGTTCCTCGCCCTCCCCTTCCCTGCCCGCGGCGAGGAGGCTCCGCCCGAGCCCGGCTCGATCCATGTCGCGGCGGGCGAGCTGGGAGCGGGGATCGTCGAAGGCGGATTGGGCCTTGGCGAGCAGCCGAGTAAGGCCGACTATGTCGTCGGCGTTGTGCGACAGTACGAGGCGCATGACTGGACTGTCGCCTTCCCTGGCGAAGGCGAGCCAGGCCTCGGGGATCATGGCTCCGGGAAGGTCCTCGGGCCGCTCGATTCCCAGGACCTCCCGCTCGAGGAGACCGAGGGAGGCGCCGCCGTGCACGCGCCTCCACAGGCGCCTCGAGGCGAAGAGCGCGTCGATGTGGATCTCCGGTTCCGGAGCCGCGATGCCGTTCAGGATGCAGCGGGTGCGGAGCAGGGGCATGTCGAAGGACCTGCCGTTGTAGCTCACGATCGCCCCTCCCTCCAGGAGCGGCAATAGCGCGGACAGGAACCCGGCCTCGCCGGGATAGTCCTCGAGGAAGATTTGCGTCAGCGAGAACTCGCCCTCGACGAGTCGTCCGACGGCGGCGAGAAAGGCGATCGTCCCCGCGCCCCCGGACAGGCCGGTCGTCTCGAGGTCGAGGAAGCGAAGCCGACCGGAGACGATCCGCTCGGCGGCCTTCCCGGCGGAGGCCTTTCGCGATTCGATTCCCCGGCCCCTGCGGCGCAGCGGAGCGAAGACATCCGGATCGATGCTCTCCGGCAGATAGTCCGGCAGGCTGAGCGTCCTCTTCCAGGCCAAATCCCCCGCGCGCTCCCAGGCGCCGAGGAAGGAGGGCGTGCCGCGCGAGGCGACCGCGCCGCCTCGCTTCTCCCTCGCTCCCGAATGAGGCCCCACCGGGTTCGGCGCGCCGGATGCGGCGGCGGCGTCGATCTCGGCCGCTCTGACGAGTCCGAGCCTCCGCAGTCCCGCCAGCCGGCCCTTGAGACTACCCGCCACTTCCGAAGGCTCCGAGGAGGTCCAGGACGCGCGACTTGATTTCGCCGGCATCGGCTCCGCCGGGCTCGGCGGAATCGACTCCGATGCAGGAGGGGCAGCCTCCCTCGCAGGGACAGGAGAGGAGGCGTTCCCTCGCCGCGGATACAGAGGGAGCGAGCAGGCGCGCCAGGCCTTCGGCGAGGCCGGTGCCCCCCGGGTAGCGATCGAAGAAGTAGAGGGCCGCGCAGCCGAAGTGCGGGTCGCGAATCCGCTCCGACCTGCCGAGATCCCGCGGATCGCACATGAGGAAGGCGGGGGCGATATCGTGGAGCAGGCGTCCCGCGCCCGCCAGCACAGCGGCCTTCAACGCCTCTCCCTCGCCCGAGGCGAGGGCGTCGCCGGCCTCCGTTCCCGGAGGGAAGAGTATCGCGATGGCGCGGGTCTGCATCTCCTCGGGCGGGAGGCTTATATCGCCGTAGCCGATATTCTCGTGGCTGTGGAAGCGGAGCTTCTTGAACTTCTCGGCTTGGCTCCTGACGAGCACGTCCCCGAGGACGCATTCGGCCGACTTCCCTCCGATGTAGAACCTCTCGTCCTCGGTCAGCACCTCGATGTCCGTCTTGACCACCGAGTCCGTCCAGTAGTCGACCTCCTTCTCGACGACGCGGCAGGTCCTGTTCTCGATGTCGAGCTTGCGCACGAGGTATTGGCGGCCGAGGTGCATATAGACGGCGTTGTCGAAAATCAGTTCCTTCGCGCTCGGCCTGTCCATCTCGCCTATGGCCCTGGAGCCTCCCCCCGTCTCGTCCACGATGACCACATTGTCGGCGGTGGCCGAGCGAAGGGAGATCCTCTCGCTCGGATAGGCCTGATCGGACCAATACCAGCGCCCGCCGGTCCTGCGGACGATGCCTTCCTCCTCGAGCATGGAAAGCCCCTCCTCGGTGGCCGCCGCGTCGTCCGCGCCCGGGCCCCCCGGCCCCGCGCCGAAGGCCGAGCCTTCGGCGAAGGGAAGCTCGAAGACCGCGCACTTGAGGTGATCGACGAATATGTAGGGGTTGTCGGGGTCGATCCTCGCCTTCTCGGGGCTCTTCCCGAAGAAGTACTCGGGGTGGGCGATGATGTATTGGTCGAGGGGCGAGGAGGAGGCAACGAGGATCGCCAGCGAGATCGAGCCCCGCCTCCCCGCCCTGCCGGCCTGCTGCCAGAAGCTCGCGAAGGCCCCGGGAAATCCGGCGACGACGGACGCGTCGAGGCCGCCGATATCGATGCCCAGCTCGAGGGCGTTGGTCGAGACGACTCCCCGGATCGAGCCCTCGCGCAAGCCCTTCTCTATCGCCCTCCTCTCGCTGGGAAGGAGGCCCGACCTGTAGGGGCTGACCCGTATTCCCCCGTCGCCGTTGTAGGGATTAGCCAGGGCCTCGGCGATGTAGGAGGCGATGAGCTCCACCTTCAGCCGCGAGCGGGCGAAGAGGATGGTCTTCACCCCCGCCTTGAGGAGGCGCACCGCGAGGGATTCGGATTCGGTCGCCGTGCTTTTGCGGATGCCCTGCACCGGATCGACGAGGGGAGGATTGTAGAAGACGACGACGCGCTCGCCTCGGGGCGCTCCGTTCTCGACGATCTCCTCGACCTCCCGCCCGACGAGCGAGCGGGCGAGCTCCCCGGGGTTGCCGATGGTCGCCGAGCACAGGATGAAGCGGGGCTTCGCTCCGTAGAAGGCCGCGATCCGCAGGAGACGACGCAGCACGTTGGCGACGTGGCTGCCGAAGACGCCGCGGTACGAATGCATCTCGTCGACGACGACATAGCGGAGGTTCGAGAAGAAATGGATCCATCTGGCATGGTTGGGAAGTACTCCGGTATGCAGCATGTCGGGATTGGATATGACGATCCGGCCGGTATCCCGGGCCGCGACGCGGAGGGAATCGGGGGTGTCGCCGTCGTAGGTGAATACCCGGAGAGGGAGCTCGCCTCCCAGGGCGACTTCGTTGAGCTCCGACTGCTGGTCCTGGGACAGCGCCTTGGTCGGGAAGAGGTAGAGCGCCCTCGCAGTGGGCTCCTCGAGGAGGGTCTGCACGATGGGAAGATTGTAGCAGAGGGTCTTGCCGCTCGCGGTCGGCGTGACGACTACGATGTCCCTGCCCGAGCGCGCGAGCTCGTAGGCCTTCGCCTGGTGGGAATACAGGCGCTCGGCGCCGCGGGACGCCAGGGCGGCGACGAGCGAGGGATGGAGGTCCGGAGGCAGGGGGGCCCAGACGGCCCCGAGGGGCGGGATCCGCTCGACGTGCGCGACGCAGGGGCGAATTCCCGGATCGGATAGCAGATCGTCGATGAACGAAGTGGCGGAGGTCGGTGCCATGGTCTATACTGTATCCGTTAACGCGACCCTTCGTAAACGGCGCCGCGTGAGAGGAGAGCTCAATGTACAAGGTCCTGTCAATCGTGCTCGGCGGCGGCAAGGGTTCTCGCCTCTTCCCGCTCACGAAGGATCGCGCGAAGCCCGCGGTTCCCTTCGGGGGCAAATACCGCATCGTCGATATCCCCATATCCAACTGCATCAACGCCGGCTTCAACCAGATATACATACTTACGCAATTCAACTCCGCGTCCCTCCATCTCCATGTGTCGAGGACCTACAGCTTCGACAGCTTCTCCAAGGGATTCGTCGAGATACTGGCGGCGGAGCAGACGCTCGTGCATTCCGGATGGTACGAGGGCACGGGGGACGCGGTCAGGAAGAATCTGATACACTTCAGGCCCCAGGACCCCAGCCACTATCTCGTCGTCTCGGGCGATCAGCTGTATCGGATGGACCTCGCGGACATGTTCCGCCGGCACATCGAGTCGGGATCGAGGCTCACGATCGCCTGCACCACGGTCGGCCGCGAGGAGGCCAGTTCGCTCGGCATCATGGCGGTGGACAAGGATTCCCGCATCGTCAACTTCGAGGAGAAGCCGGGTCCGACCAAGGATATCGCCGAATTCAAGATTCCCTCGGAGCTCCAGGACGAGCGCCGTGGCGGGAAGGACTATCTCGCCAATATGGGCATCTACATATTCGATACCGATCTCATGGAGAAGGCGCTCTCCGGCACGGAGAACGATTTCGGCAAGGAGATCATACCCACCATCCTGACCGAGGAGCCGGTGAACGCCTACGTCTTCGACGGGTACTGGGAGGATATCGGGACGATCAAGTCCTTCTACGAGGCGAACATCGACCTCACCTCGATAAACCCAAAATTCAATTTTTATGAAGAGGACCGGCCCATCCACACGCATAAGCGCAACCTTCCCGCGTCCAAGCTCAACTATTGCAGCATCAATCTGGCCCTGACCGCCGAGGGCTGCATCATCACCAACGCGTCCATCACGCGCTCCATAATCGGCATTCGAACGGTGATCGAGTCGGGCGCGAGTCTCGACGGCGTGGTGTGCATGGGCGCGGACTACTACGAGACCGCGGCGGAGAAGGCGGCGAACCGAACGGCCGGCCGGCCCGACGTCGGCATCGCCAACGGCTCGATCATCAAGGGAGCGATAATAGACAAGAACGCGCGGATCGGGGAGAACTGCCGCATCGGCATCGATCCCAGGGACAGGCCGGACGGCGACTTCTCGACGCACTACGTGGTGGACGGGATCATCATCATCCCGAAGAACGGAATCCTCCCCTCCGGCACCGTCATCTGAGGAAAAGCCGGATCGGCCCGGGCACGGCCTGGTAGGTCCATCCCGCGACGATCCAATAGGTCTTTCCCTTCTCCATGTAGGCCGCCGCGCGGGAAGTCGAGCCGAGCTCGTCGATGCTTGCCGCGAGCTCGCGGCCGGCCTCGTCGTAGATCGCGACGATCGCTCCGTTGCTGGCGGGCTCGGCGGCGAAGCCTCGCCTCGCGCTGGCCGGGGGCTCGTATCGGAAGGCCGTGAAGGCGATGTCGACGTCGACGGGCATGCCCTGGATGAAGAGGTCGAAGCGGAGGTACCGCCCGGGCTCCACGCCATCCCCGGGCTTGAACCGGCCCAAGGCAGTGGCGATGGCCGAGGCGGTATCCTGGGGAGGGGCAATGGCCGCATCGAGGGCGGATGGGGCGGCGACGGGCTCCCTCCGCCTACCCAGGAGGTCGAGTGATCCGTCCATCAACAGGACGAGGAGGCCGCCTCGAGCGCCGCTTACCGCCAAGGGCGAGTCGAAGGGAGGGGAATCGAGCTCCGCTATGCTCAATCCGGCCTCCCCTGCCCGCGAGGCGAAGAATATGCCTTTGCCCGCGCGTCCATAGAGGCCGGCGAAGACGCTGTCCCTGTCGGCGGCGATGAACGAGGCGCCTCCCTCCCACGACCAGGCCCTCTGAGTCTGCCCGCTCCTGACGTCAATCTCGGCGGCCCCGCCGCCTCTCAAGCCCACGATGGCCAGGGTCCCGTCCGCGACGGGACGAAGCGCCGGGTCGAAGGGCCCCGTGGCGGCGCCGATGCCCTTCCCGTCGGCCAGGGAGAACGCCGACAGGCTTCCACTGTCGGCGAGGACGAAGGCGGTGCCGTTTCCTGCGGATATCGTTCCGGCGTTCGCCGTCAGCGAGGCGGTCCAAGCGGGAGCCCCCGTCGATTCGTCGAAGGCCAAGAGGCTCGATCTCGAGGCCGCGAGGACCAGGCCGGGCGCGTAGGCGATATCAGCGGCCGGCGCCTGAAGCACCTTTCCCCATATCTCGGCGCCGGTCGAGGCGTCGACGATGTACAGTCGCGCCGCATCGTCCGCAGCCGCCATGCGGCCGCCCGGGACCGCCAGGAGCCGCTTGATGGGAGGGCAATACCTCTTCCAGGCCATCGCGAGGCGCTCGCCCTCGCCTTCCGTCTTGAAGCAGTCGAGGGAGGCTCCCTGGGAGGCGCCGCTCTCGGCGCAGGCTACGGCGATCCGCTCTCCCGGCGCGGCTATCGCGAGGGCGGGTCCCGGCAGCGGGGCGCGCGCTCCGGACGCGAGCACGAGCTCGTGGTCCCTGCCCTGGCGCCGGGCGATGGCCGCGGTCGACAGCGCCCCGCCCAGGGAGAGCGCGACGCCGGCCTCGGGTATTCCCGATGCGGCGATCAGGACGATCGGCGACTCGGGCAGGGCGGTCATGCCTCCCAATAATCCCGAGCTCTCGAAGGCCGAGCGAGGATCCAGGCCTTTGGACTCTCCTGCGCTCTCGGCGGCCGCGGCGCCCGGCGCGCTCGTCTTGATGGAGGAGTCGCGCTCCGTGCAGGAGCAGAGCGCGAAGGCTGCGGCGAGCGCGCACATCGCGAGTCCGACTTTCATGGCCGCCTCTCCCCGAGCAGGGCGAGCTCGAGATCCATCGCGCCGAGGAGCTTTCCCTCCTGCTCGGGGCCCGTCGCCTTCGGATAGATATCGACGGCCAGGGAGGCATACGAGCCCTCGGGGTCGTATGCGGTGACTATGAATTGCCGATACCTGGCGAGCGCGGCGGCCGGACCGGCGGCGGCTGGGCGGAGTCCGGCAGCCTTGGCGAAGGCTGCCGCGTATTCCGTCCCTGCCTTGTCCGCGGCCAGAGGAATCGAGACGGAATGTCCGGAGGCATCCTGGGCGATAGCGAAAAAGGCGATTTTCCGTCCGGCCTCTCCCGGCGGCATCTTCAGATCGATGGATCGGACGCTGATCCCGGCGGGGGAGCTTCCCAGGGCCAGCGCCGCCGCCTTGGCGATCGAACCAGAGGCTTCGAGCCTCGCGGAAGCGCCCTCCGCGGCTTGCTCGTAGATCGCGCCCAATCGGTGGGCGGCCTCGGCGTAGAGGTTCGCGTAGCGCGTTTCGCTTCTCGCGACCGCCGCGAGCTCCGGCCTCTCCAGCAGGACGAGGATCGGCTCCGCCTCCCGGGGGACGAGGCCGGCGGAGGCGCCGGTAGCGCCATCCCCGCTATCCGAGCTCGCGCGGGATTCTTCTTCGGCTATCGTCGCTTCGAGCCCGTTCAGCGAAGTCAGGATCGAGAGCAGGTCCGAGGCGCCCGGCGCCTTTATAAGGGCCGGCGATGGCGTCGGCAAGGCCACGTTCGTCAAGGAGACGGCCGTGGCGAAGAGAGCCAGATCGGACTCCTGAACGCCGCAGAGGGAGGAGAGCGCGCTCCGCCGCGCCGCGGGCGAGCTTTCCCAAAGGCCGGCGAGTCTGCGCGCGGCTTCGGCGGATGCGGCGTCGCGTCCGTCGCCCTGGTCCAGGGCGGCCAGAAGGGCGGACGCGCGCCCGGGGGGCAGGCCGGCCACCGTGCGTATACCCGTCGCGAGAGCTTCCTTGTCCGGGCCCGGCCCCGCATCGAGGTCCCCGGGATATGCCGCGGCCGCGGCCGCGGCGATCCAGGAGCCGTAGGCCGTCAAGACGGTCTCGAGACGCGCCAGGGAGACCGCGGAAGCGGGGGCCAGGGCGACTATCCGCGCCTTCGAGGCGACGAGGGACCGAGCGATGTCCGCGGCTCCTCTATGGGCCATGGCGGCGGCCGCCGCGCGGGCTCCCGCCGCCCCTGCCCTCGAAAGCATGCTCGCCACATCCCAGGCTTCGGGAAATTGCTTCGCCAAGGACCTGGATCTGCCGGCGAGGAGCCTCTCCAGCCCGCTCGCGGATTTCTGGCCCATTCTCGACGCGAGGATCAGACTCGCGAGAGAGTCGGCGGCCGCTTCGCGCGATGCGACCAGGGCCGGAATCTGGTCCGGGACGGGAGCCTCGCCTTTGGCATCCTCTCCCGATGCGAGGATATGGGCCGCTTCTTTGGCGCGAGCGCGGGCCGAGGCATACGCGGCCGGGGCGCTCGAGGCAACGGCCGATCCGTCGGGCTTGGCCCAGAGGCCGCGCCCTTCCCTGGAGGCGGCGATCAAGGCGTATTGCTCGACGGTGTCGGCCTCGGCCCGCAATTGCTCTCCTCGAGCCGCCGCTCGCTTCGCGTCGATCGCTTCGGAGATTTGGTCGATCGAGGCGAGAAGCCGCGTCGCCTTCGGGATGTCGCTCTCCGGCAGGAAGGAGACGAGCCCCTCGGGGGCGAGGGGAGCGGCGAAAATGATCGAGGCGATGAGGAATAGGGCCTTTCTCGGCATGATGGGACCTAGCCGTCTAGCTCATCCGCGCCGATATCGGGCCCGGATTTCCCGGGAGCGGGAAGGCCGGGGCGCGGGTGTCCGCTGAAATCCACTTCGTAGCCGCCTTCGAGGGGCAGGGCTCCGTTGACGCAGGCCGAATCCGCTCGCAGGGAGGCCTGGCTCTTCAAAGGCGCGGCGAAGCTGCGTTCCGGAGGCTCCGACACGATGGGTTTTGAAGAGTACAGGGCCGAACCGGCATTGAGGCCGTTGAGGGCGGCGATGTCGCCGGCCTCGCTCGCCCCGGCGAGCACCTTGTCGAAGCCCCAGACGCAATCGGCCACCAGGACTCCGGAGCCCGGAGCCGAATCGGAGCGCAGCAGCTCCGAGCCCTGCCCGGAGCATTCCAATATGCTGTTCCATACCTGAGGCGGGGTTCCGCTCGAATCGAAGAAGCGGAGGCCGCCCTTCGCCGTAGCCGCCACTATCGTGTCGAAGCGGAAGGCCGGCCCTCCCCCCGATTGCTCGAAGAGCACGCCCGGCCCGTTCCACGAGATGAAGACCTCGCTGTTCTTCACCTCGCCCTTCACGGTCTCGAAGGAGCCGAGGCGGAGGAAACCGGAGCCGCCGTCCGCGCGTATCAGGCTGCGGTCCACGAGGAGCGAGGAGGAGCGGAGCGAAAGGAGACTGAGGCCGAGGTCCGCGCCGCTCGCCAGGAGCGATTCCTGCAGCGAGAGTGCGCCGCCATCCATGTCGAAGGCGCCGAATATCCTGACTCCGCGCGCCGCCGAGATCGAGCTGCCGGCGACCGAGATGTCGCTTCCGTCCGAGGAGAAGGCGGTGAAGGCCATCGCCCGGGAGGCCGCGATCGTCGAGTCCTTCAGGTCGATTCTCGATCGGTCGGCGGAGACGAGGACGAAATCCCCGTCGGCCCCGGCGGAGATCGAGCCATTCTCGATCGCGAGGGAGGCCCCGCCGACCGAGATGAAAGGCCCAGGGCCGGCGGAGTCCACCGAGACGTCGACGCGGCGCAGTATGAGGGTGCCGCCTCGCTGGGTAAAGGCCGTCTGGGAGCGGGGGATAGCGACGCTCAGGACAGCGCGAGCCGAGGAATCCTTCGTCCAGAGCTTACCGAACCCGCCGTCGAGGTCGATTTCCGTCGATGCCTGGACGGGGACGAGCATCTCGAAGGAGCCCCTCATGTTCACGTTGCGCTTCCCTTCCTTGATCGCCGCGGCAATGGCCGCGTCGAAGCTCCGGTATGGCCGGTCCGGCGACCCGTCTCCCTTGTCGCTGCCGTCGTCGGCGACATATACCGAGGATCGATCCACGACGATCGAGAGGCTCTTCATCTCCTGGGAGCGGTTTCCCGCGATATCGACGTCGTAGGCGCGCACGACGTAGCTCACCGGCCCCAGGTCCGAGCCGGCCAGAGCGAGAGGGCCGGTCACGGAGGCGAAGGGTGCGTCCTCGCCGTCCACCGACACGGATGCGAAGAGGTCCTTGGCCCCTTGTCCGGGCTCCAGGCTGATTTCGACGGGCCGATCGGAGTAGGCCGCTGCGGGCGCGCTCGGTCTCGGAGCCTCGGGCGGCTTGCGGTCGAGCGTGAATCGGAGTATCCGTCCCTCGCCGGCCGCGTCGCCGGCGAATGCGCGGTAGCGAAGCACGACCGAGAGCTCTTGGCCGGAGGGACAGGGTATCGAAAGGGATTCGCCCACGAGAGGCGATGAGGAGCCCGGCTCCGGAGGCATCGAGCCGTCCAGTCGCAGTTCGTACCTGAGGGTTCCTTTCGCGAGAGGCTTCAGCGTGACGCCGCCCCCGATTATCGCCCCGTCGGCGATTCCGGCGAGCGCAATGTCCGGCACTGACAGCGGCAACGGGAAGATCCTCGAGCGCTGGGCCGACCGGCGTCCCGTGTCGTCCTCGCCGTACCAGGATATGGTCGTCGAAGGCTTCCCCGGCGGCAGCGGGATCGGATCCGCATAGAGAACCGGCGCAGATCCTTCCACGGAGATGTAGAGCGCTCCGTCGTAGGAGGGAAATACGGCGAAGGCGCCCCGTCCGGCGGGGTCGGTCGAGACGATCGGAGCATCGGGGGCCGCCGGCGCCGCGAGTTCGTCCGGCGGGTTGGAGATATGGACGCTTACGGGCTCGGGGTTGTAGGAGGCGATGCCGTCCTTCATGAGGCCGTAATAGATCTTGAGATCCTCCGACCAGGCATAGGGGCAGGGCACGCGCAGCGTGGCGAAGCCCCCGTCGGGGTCCACCTGCTCGAAATCGCCCACCGATGCCGGAGGAGAGTCGGGGTTCACGTCGACGAGGAGGCTCGCGCCGGGCGTCAGGGCCATCTTGAGCGCCGAAAAGCCCCGCTCTTGATCGACTATCGGTCTCGGGATCGAGGCGTCGACCACTATCGTGCTCGAGTCCGCGCCGGGGGCGGCGGCGGGCAGCCCCGTCTCGGCCAATCTGTAGACGAAGCGCGCCGGATATCCCCTATTGCCGGACTTATCGACGGCATAGGCCAATAATGTGTAGGTCTCCGTTCCCGCGGAGGGGGGCGCCAGGCTGGGTCGCGATGCCTCGTCGTATCGCGAGAACGAGGGCATGGCTCCGTCCGGCCCGATGAGGGCCCAGAAGATATCGGCCCCCTCATCGCCCGACAGGCTCGGCCGGATCGCTCCGCTGTAGAGGCCGGTCCCGGGCTCGGCTTTCGGGGCGCCGGGTCTCCGCTTGTCTATCGCGTATCGGACGACGGTCGGATTGGCTTCGCCGTCCTTTCCGGCGGCAATCTGGATGAGGTAGACGCGCGATTCGCCGGGCGCGGCCGACAGGCGAAGGCTGCGGTCGAAGGGGATATAGGAGCCGCCCGGCAGGTAGCGGAAGGAGGAGGGCCCTCGGTCGGGAGGGGATACGACGAGGTCCTTCCCGGAGACGAAGGATTGATCGGGCGGCGGGAGGTCTTGCGCCCCCGCCGCCCCGCAAAAGAGGACCGCCATCGCCATGAGCGCGGTCATGGCTCGCCCCGCGTCGCGGCTCACAGTAGGTCTCATTTCTTTATCGGGCCGAAGGCCTCGCGAAGTTCGGGATCCTCCGCGAAGTAATGGGTCTCGAGCTCGGCCTCGGACAACCCCACCAGCTCGTGGCTCATATAGTGGATCCACACTTCGTCGGTAGGATTCTCGATCACGTGCTTTCGGCACCAGTAATCCGGGACGATGGCCGGCCGATCCCCGCGGTATTTGCAGACCTTGTAGTCGTGCACGGCGATCTTGACGTCCGGTCTGGGCAGGCCCTTGGCGAGGATCACCTCAGCCAGATGGTTGATCGTGCGGCCCGAGTCGTAGATATCGTCCACGATCAGCACCTTGTCCCCGCTCCGCAGGTACTCGGGGCTGTAGGTCCACCCGTCGATCCTGATCTGCTCGCGCTGATTGACGCCCTCGTAGGACCGGGCCACGACCGCGGCGTAGAAGACCGGGCGAGCGGCCTCCTTCCGCACTATCTTGAAGTACTCGCTCAGCACATTGCCCATATACGCTCCGCCGCGCAGCGAGACGTAAATGACATCGGGGATGAAGCCTTCGCTGTAGATTCTGTATGCCATCTTGATCGCATTGTTGCGTATGACGTCATACGTAATGAATTCCTTATTCACGGGCCACCCCTCTCGCATATGTATCGGCTTCCGGAGCGGGAAAAAATAGAGCCCGCCCCGGCCGGGACGGGCTCCGGTAGTCTTCGGCGACCAGCCGCGGACGACTCGCCCGCGATGCCTGGCCTTCCGGCCAGCCGATACCTCAGACTATAATTTCACTTCTTCACATAGGCAAGCGTCGAAATGGTCTCTCCGTCGCGATTCACCGTGAAGGCGAGCTTTTTCGCGCTGGCATCGTTGACGGCCGAATAGAAATCCTTGACCGACGATATCGGCTTGTCGTTCACCTCCGTGATGATGTCCTGGGCCTTCACCCCTACGACCGAGCTCGGCGACTTGTCCGCCACGCTGAGGACGAAGACTCCCTTTACGCCTTTGGGCAGCTTGTCCGGGTCGAGATCGTCGAATTTGAGGGACCGCACTATCAGGCCCGGGAAATAGTTGCCGTCGTTGGCCGCGGCGCTGTCCTTGCGGACCTCGATGTCGACCCCGACCGGCTGCTGCTTCCCGTCGCGCAGCACGAGCAGGGAGGCCGTCTTCCCGGCCGGCAGGTCCCCGACGATGCGCTGCAGCTGCTCCATGCCCTTTATCTCCTCGCCGTTCACCTTGAGTATGACGTCGCCCGGCAGGACTCCGCCCTTCTCGGCGGGGCTGGACTTGAACACCGAGGCCGCGATGACCGCCTTCTTGGGGTCCGCCCCGATCTCGTCCGCGCTCGCCTTGTCGAGCGCGTCGAGGCCGATGCCCATCCACCCGTACTCCACCTTGCCCTTGGTGATGAAGTCGTCGATCGCCTTCTTGACGTTGTTGATCGGGATGGCGAAGCCCAGGCCGATGCTCCCCCCCGTCGAGGAGGCGATCCAGGTATTCATCCCGATCACCTCGCCTCGGATGTTGACGAGGGCGCCGCCCGAGTTGCCCTTGTTGATCGAGGCGTCCGTCTGGATGAAGTCGTTAATATTGCCGTCCGGTCCGCCGGAACGGTTGACCGCGCTGACCGTGCCGGTCGTCACCGAGGATACGAGCCCTAGGGGGCTGCCGATCGCGATGGCCCAGTCGCCGACGCGGACGCCGGAGGAGTCGCCCAGGCTGGCTACCGCGACGTCCGGCGATTCGCTCTGGAACTTGATCAGCGCGATGTCCTTCCGCTCGTCCTTGCCGACCAGGGTGGCCTTGTACTCCTTCTCGTCGTGGGTGATCACGGTGATGTCGCTGGCCGATCCCGCGACGTGGTTGTTCGTCAGGACATAGACGGTCTTCCCGTCCTGCCTGACGATGATCCCTGATCCCAGGCCCTTCTCGGTGTAGGGCTGCTGCTGCTGGCCCGAGCCGTCGTCGGGACTGTTGAAGAAAAAGCGCCAGGGAAGCTGATCCTGCGGGTTGGCCTGCGGGGCCTGGGCCTTCTCGACGACGTTGACCTCGACCACCGAAGGCTGGACCTTGTCCGCGACGTAGCGGAAGGCGTCCTGGACGGCCTCGGCCTCGGCGAGGGCAGCCTTCACGTCGGCCGGAGCCGACTCGGCCGGCGACTCGGCGCGGAGGACGGCGGACGGAAGGGCCGCGCTCCTCGCCCCGCGCGAGACGCCGAGATAGGTGAGCCCGGCGCCCAGGAGCACGCCGACGAGGATCAGATTGAGGATGAAAAAATTACGCGAATAGAGCTTCTTCACGAACGACATGATACGCTCCTTATGCATCGTGCTCATAGCATGAATATAATAAAGCCGCCCGCCCAAGGTTACGAATTCGGTCCGACCTTCGGCGCGCGGCGCGCTGATTTAATACTGGCTTAAGAAATTAACCCGGCATCTTCCATTCGGTCAGGACCTCGACCCCCTCGGGCAGGACCGCGACGGTGTGCTCGTAATGGGCTGATATTTTCTTATCCAACGTGACGACGGTCCAATCGTCGTCCAGTACCTTCACGTCCCCCTTGCCGAGATTGATCATCGGCTCGATCGCGAGAACCATCCCGGGGACGATGCGGGGATTGGGGCCCGGGCTCACGTAGTTGGGCACCTGGGGATCCTCGTGCGCCTCGAAGCCGACTCCGTGGCCGCAGTACTGTCTCACGACGCCGTAGCCGTTGGCCGTCGCGTGCGCGAAGACCGCCCGCGAGATGTCGTGGACGCGCGATCCCGGCGCGATGGCCGCGATGCCCCTCTCCAGGCACTCCCTGGTGACCCGCATGAGCCGCTCGGCCTCCTCGGAAATCCGGCCTACGGGCAGGGTGATGGCCGAGTCGGAGTAGTAGCCCTCCAGGTCTATCCCGCAGTCGAGACCGACGATATCGCCTTCCTTCAGCCGACGCTTGCCCGGGATTCCGTGGATGACTTCCTCGTTCACCGATACGCAGATGCTCGCGGGATAATCGCCGTAGCCGAGGAACCACGAACGGGCCCCGCGCGCCTCTATGAAGCTCCGCGTGGCATCGTCGAGCTCGCCGGTGCTCACGCCTTCCTTGACCATCGGAACGATATGGGCAAACAGCTCCGACAGCATCGCGCAGGATCGGCGGATGCCGTCCATCTGCTCCCTATTCTTGAGTCGAATCAATGTGTTCCCTCCCTAACAGGTTGTTGAAATACTCGAAGCATTTCAACAACCTTTTTCAACACCCTAGTATGGCGTTTCATTTTCCCGAGCCGCCACGCGCCAGAATCGCGGCCTCGGGGTCCGACGGGTCCGCGTCGGCCGCGGACCTGAAGGCTTCCGACGCCCCGGCGCGGTCGCCGGAATCGCCCAACGCGCGCCCGAGCGCCTTCAGGGCCGCGCAGCGCTCCTTCGCGCCGCGGGCGGCGGATACGGCGCGAGAGAAGGCCTCCGAGGCCTTGGCCGGATCGCCCATGGCGCCGTAGAGCGAGCCGAGAGCATAGGATGCCGCCGGTCCCCGGCTCCCGGCATCCCCGCTCCCCTCTCCGGCGGCCGATTCAAGGATCTCGGCGGCGCTCTTGAAATCGCCCCTGGCTGCCAGGACGGCGGCATCATAGTACCATCCGTAGGCGACCGGGAGACTCCTCTTGGACGATCCTTCCCTCAGCAAGGCCACTTCGCCGTACATCCCCCGGATCGCGAGCTCGCGCAGCGCCGCCGCCTGGACTTCGGGGTCGTCCGCCTTGGCGGCCGCGAGCCGTTCGAAATCGGCCGCCAGTCTCGCCTCGGGCTGGCTTCGACCCTCAATGACGAGGGCTAGCGCGGCTATGGGCCCCGAGCCGGCCCCGCCGGCCAATACGCGCAGGGCCTCGTCATCCCGCCCCGCCCGCGCTAGATGGGCGGCGAAAGCCCCGAGGGCGCCGTCTCGAGCCGCGGAAGGCGGTCCCGAGAGGAAGGCGGCCTTCAGCCTGGCCCAGTAGCTGTCGGCGGCCTCGCCCCGGTCGCCGTCCACCAGCGCCAAGTCGACGTAGGGTTTCCAGGAAGCCTTGGGTTCGAGGGCGATGGACCGCTCCCATCGGCGCCTCGCGAGAATCGGATCTCCAGACAGCCAGGCCGCGTCGCCCATGAGGGCGAGCTCGGCCGGACCCGAGCCGAGATCAGACCGCGCAGCGAGGTAGGAGTAGAGACCGCAATCCCAGAGAAGCCCGGATGGAGCCTGGGCTCCGCCCGCGATGCCCTTTTCCAGCCAGGCGCGCGCGGAGACCGGGTCCCCCGCGGCGAGCGCGAGGGCCGCCGCGCCGAGATAGGGCCGGGCCTCGCCGGTGATTTCCGCGAGCCTGCCGTAATCCGCGCTCTTCGGGGCCGCCCGGGTCCCGGCCCCGCGCGCGGCCAGGAAGGCTTCCGCCCACAGGTTCGGTCTCGCATCCGGCGAGATCGGCCCGCCGAACAGGCTCAGCGCATCCGCCGCCCTGCCTCCCCGCATGTAGGCCAGGGCGGCGGCCGCCGCGATGGGCTCGGACGAAGGAAAGGCTTTCCTGGCCCGATCCGCGGCATCGACGTAGCGCCCCGAATCGCCCGAAGCCTCCGCGGCCCTCGCCCGCTTGAGGATGGATAGCCAGTCCGAGCTTTCGCGGGCCCTCTTGAACGCGAGAGAGAATGCCTTTCCCATATCGAGAGTCCGTCGGGAGGCCATCGCGGAATCCAGGCTGGAGAGGGCGGACGAGAAGGCCGAGGCGCTTCCCTTCCCGAGTCCCGCTCCGCAGGAAAGGATCGATGCCGCGCATAGCGTCGAAAGGAGCGCCACGACGGCGCCGTGCCTGGCCCCGGTCTCGCCGCGAAGCTCGCAGGGCCTAGCTCTTCGCGCTCTCGGTCTTCCAGATTCCATCGAGCACTCCGTTTACGAAACGGTAGGAGTCCTCAGAACCGTACTCCTTGACGATCTCGATGGCCTCGTCGATGGTGATCTGGGCGGGAATGTCCCTCTGGTGGAGGAGGGAATACGCCCCGATTCGCAGCACGGCGAGGTCGACGCGCTTCAGTCTCTCGAAGGACCAATTCTGCAGGTGGGACTTTATGGCGGCGTCGACGGCCTCTATGCTCTCGAGCGTGCCCGCGATGAGGAGCCTGGCGAAGGCCGCGACCTCGTCGTCGAGGCTTTGGCGCTTTTCGTCGTCGAGCCAGTCGAAATCGAGGATCCCCTGGGCCTGCCCACCGGAGGAATCCCATGCATACATCGCCTGGAAGGCCAATATACGCGCCTTTCTCCTCGATGCCACGCTTCAAGTCCTACTGCAGTATGAGATTGTAGCCTTTGTCCTTGAGCCCCTTGAGCGTTTCGATCTCCGGTGCGTCGAGCAGGCCGGATAGGTTCGCGACCGTCAGGGTTATGGTTCCCTGCTTGCGCAGCTTCGCGTTTACGGCGTCGCGGGTGGTCTTCTGGAGCTCGGAATACTTGGAGGACTGGAGCTCGTTGATCACCAGGGCGAGGACGGTGGCCGAGGGGTTGGCCGTAGCGGCCCTGGCGTTCGTCAATCCCTCGATCAGGTCGTCGAAGCCGAGCTCCTTCTCCGGAAGGAAGGTCCCCGTCCTCACGATGCTGTAGCCGGTGTCGTCCTCGATCAGGTCGCTGACCTCGCCTTCCTTGAGATTGAATATCGTGTCGTAGAGGCCGGGATACTGCTTCTTGGACTCCGCCGTCTTGGCGATGACGAGGTTCATCATGGTCTGGTAGCCGGCGCCGTTGGGATCGACGGCTCCCCGAACCAGGTATTGATCGAAGGCCGCGGGGTTGACCTTCAGCTGATTGGCGATGGCGCGCATCGCGTCGCCGGCCTTCTTCCTGTCCGCGTCGCTCTTGCCCTGGGTCCTCGCCAGGAG
This sequence comes from uncultured Treponemataceae bacterium, assembly GCA_964404145.1. Classification (GTDB taxonomy): domain Bacteria; phylum Spirochaetota; class Spirochaetia; order Treponematales; family Rectinemataceae; genus UBA1306. The sequence goes on along the minus strand of CAYOIX010000001.1, from coordinate 64,212 downwards.
CATCGTGAAGCGATAGGAGGTGGGGCGGCGCAGGTTGAACTTCATGTCGTCGTAGGCCTTAAGGACGTCGGCGGCGCTCGGCTGGCCGATCGCCTTTACGTCGTCGGGCTTCTTGGCCCTCAGGTAGCTCGAGAAGAGGAGGTCCTCCTTGACATAGGTCCTCACGTCGGTGAAGACCCCGTTGCGCCTGAGGCTGGCGTCGACCGTCGCGTCTGTGGCGCCGGGGCCCAGGCTCGCCTTGTATTGGGCGATCTGGTTCGTGACGTCGGCGTCCGAGACCTTGATGCCTTCCTGGTCGCAATACTGGCGGAAGAGCATCATGTCGATGGTATCGAGGAGTATATTGAGCCTATCTTTCGAGGCGAGCGTGATCTTCTGCTGAGAGAGCGAGTTGATTCCCGACTCGAGCCTGTCGATGTCGCCCTTGAAGGTCTCGACATAATAGGGCTCGTTCGCCTTGAGGTTGACCTGGACCAGGGGGTGTCGGGTCGGCAGCGGGGTCGCGGCCTGGGCGGCGAGGGCGCCTGCGGAAAATCCGGATACCAATGATACCGCGAGGGCCAGCCTCGCCAAGGAGTGAGTTCGCATCGTGCTTTCCTTTGGCATGAAATTCAAACAACTGCCGCCCAAGAAAGTAAACGAAAAATGGGCTTTACGCAAGCCTGGCCTTCTAGGCTTGTATGCCGGCGCGCCGCTTGAGAGCCGATAGTCCGGCGAGCCTCGGCTCGAGCTCCGAGGCCCGCCTCAGGGATTCCATCGCGGCCCGCGCGTCGCGCATCCGAAGCTGCACTTCGCCCTTCTTCCGCAAAAGCTGGGCGACGTCGCGCTTCGGAAGCCCGAGACCGGCCGCCTCCTCGATCCTGTCGATGTAGTCCTCGTCGTCGAGGGCCTTCTGGAGCTTGAGAAGGACGAGACTCCTGAAGCGGAGGACGACCACCTCGAAGAAGTAGCGGAACCAGGGCTTCTCCGCCTCCATCGCGATGAGCCGCTTGTAGATGGAGTAGGCCTTGAGCCAGCGCTCGCGCTTCTCGTACTCTTCGGCGATGCAGAATTCGGCGTCCATGGCCTCCCCCCTCTCGAGCCAGCGCTCGAGCCGGAAGTCGCCGAAGGACTTGGCCCTCTCGTACACTTCCAGGGCCTCGTCCTCGAGTCCGTGGAGGAGGTCGAAGACCACGAGCTTCGCCCGGCTCTCCGGATCCCCTTGCCGGGCCTTGAGGAATCTGCGGTAGTCGAAGCCGCCCTCCTCCGCGGCCCTCCTCCTGAGGCTCCGGTCGTAGGCTCTGCGTTTCTCCGGATCGCAGAGTATCCGGTAGGCCTCGAGGAGGAGGCGCATCGCGGCGTCGGCGGCCCGCGCGCTCGCGGCCGGGGATCCGTCCGAGCGCCTCGTATCGGGGTGATGCTTCTTGGCTTGGCGCCTGAACGCGCTCTTGACTTCCCTCGATCCGGCCTCGGGGGCTATGCCGAGGACCTCGTAGTAGGTATCCATGCTTCAGTTCCGTTCGACCGGCGCCCCGCGGGCGGCCGCGGAAGCGCTCGCCTCGCTCGCCACCACCTCCGCGCAGTTCACGATCATCCCCTCGGCTTCCATGACCTTCATGAGCCTGGAGAGGGCCTTCTCGGGCCTGAGCCCGCTCCTGCGCAGGAAGGCCATGCTCCGCTTGCCCGAGACCATGCCCGCCTGCGCGAGGAATTGAGCCACCCGCTCGGGGATCTTGCCCATGGCCGTCGAGCTTTCGGTGCCGACGATCACGTAGTCGTAGCCCGTCAGGCGCGGCGACTCGTCCGCCCTCGCCTGGGCGATGTCGACGAAGTGTCCGGCGGACTCCAGGGTGCGGGCCATTGACTTGGAGAGGGCGGCCAGGGCCTCCGGCCCCTTCGCCGGGATATAGACGAGAGCGACGCGCATGTACCCTCCGGTTAGGGGGGATTATATCCCGAAAGGCCGCCTTGTTCTCCCACCCTGCGAGGTTCCCGCCCGGCTTTCCGCCTCCCTCTCCTTCCTTTGCTTGAGCCGCTTCGTGGAGAACACCGCCTCGCGCTCCCTCTCCTCGAGCGAGGCTTCGATGAAAGAGCGGATGGCCTCGGACTCGGGAATGACCATCTTCTCGAGGGCGTTGACCCGCCGCTGAGTCTTGCGCACTTCCTTTGCGAGCCTCCATACGATGGCCCGGAGCCCTGCCATTGCCGCGACCAGCTCGAGCAGGGCGGCGAATTCCGCGGCCGTCTCGTCCGAGTCCGCCGAGGAATTCATGAAGGAGGATTGAAGGCGCCGCTGGGGCGCGACGGCCTCGAGCGAGGGCATGGAGATGCCCGAGACCTGCACCCTCCTCTCCCGGGCCGAGAAGTCGGTCCTGACGCCGGAGGCGAGCTCGCGCGCGTTGTCGCGCCCGGCCGCGAGGAGCATGCGCCTCAGCGCGGGATAGGCGGAGCCGGCGCGCTCCCGCATCTTCCTGTCCAGGGCCTTCGCCTCGTCGATCCTCTTCATGAGCTCGAGCATCAGTATCTCGCGCTTGCGCTCGAGGAGGTCGTAGCCTTCGATCGCGAGGGCGAGTCTCTCCTTCTCGCGGAGGAGGTTGGATTTAGTCGGGGCGACGTTCTGGATCGGCACCGCCTTCCTCCCCGCGCATGTACTTTTCGATCATCGCGCGCGACGCGCGCACGAGCTCGTCTTTCGGCAGTATCGACAGCAGCTTCCAGCCGAGATCCAGGGTCCGCCCTATGCTCCGGTCCTCGTCCTCGGCCTGCGATACGAACTCGGACTCGAAAGCCTCGCCGAAGCGCAGGTACTTCCTGTCGAGCGGGGCGAGTTCCTCCTCGCCGATTATGGCGGCGAGATTGCGGACGCTCTTGGTCCTCGCATAGGCGGCGAAGAGCTGGCTGGAGACCTCCTTGTGGTCCTCGCGGGTCATGCCCTCGCCGATGCCGTCCTTCATGAGCCGCGAGAGCGAGGGCAGGACGGCTATCGCGGGATAGGCGCCGCGCTGGAACAGCTCGCGATCGAGGACGATCTGCCCCTCGGTGATGTAGCCCGTGAGATCGGGGATGGGATTCGAGATATCGTCGTTCGGCATCGAGAGGATCGGGATCTGGGTTATGGAGCCCGTCGAGCCCTCGATCCTGCCCGCGCGCTCGTACAGCGAGGCGAGGTCCGAGTAGAGGTATCCGGGGTAGCCCTTGCGCGACGGGACTTCGCCCCTCGAGGCCGAGACCTCGCGGAGGGCCTCGCAATAGTTGGTCATGTCCGTGAGGACGACGAGGACGTGCATGTCCAGCTCGTAGGCCAGGTACTCGGCCGCGGTGAGGGCGCTCCGCGGCGTCACCAGGCGCTCTATGGAGGGGCTGTCGGCCAGGGAGAGGAACATGACGACGCGGGACAGGACGCCCGAGCGCTCGAAGGAGTCGATGAAGAAGCGCGCGACGTCGTACTTGATGCCCATTCCGACGAAGACGATCGCGAAGGACTCGGCGTCTGCCGAGCCGGAGAGGATCCTCGCCTGCCTGACTATCTGCGCCGCGAGCCTGTTGTGGGGCAGGCCGTTGCCCGAGAAGATCGGAAGCTTCTGCCCGCGGATGAGCGTGTTCATTCCGTCTATTGCCGAGACTCCCGTCTGGATGAAGTCGCGCGGATAGACCCGGGCCGAGGGATTGATCGGCGAACCGTTCACGTCGCGCTTATCCGAGGAGATGATCTCCGGATATCCGTCGGAGGGTCTGCCGAGGCCGTCGAAGACCCGGCCCAGGAGCTCGGGCCCGACGCGGAGCTCGAGAGGGCGCCCGAGCAGCTCGAGCCGAGTCTCGTCGAGCGACAGACCCGCGTTCGAGCTGAAGAGCTGGACGGCTATGGCGGAGTCGGAGCTGTCGACGACGCGGCCGGTCCTCCTCTCGCCGTCGCGCCCGTATACCGCGACCAGCTCTCCGTATCCCGCCGTTTCGCGACTCCGGGCTATGACTATCGGCCCCTCGGCGTGCTCGAGGCCGACGTGCTCGAGCCCCCTCATCGCGCTTCCTCGCGCGACCGAGCGCGGGCCAGATCGTCGAAGGCCGCCGCTATCTCGCGCTCCGCGGCCCGGATCGCGTCGATGCCCTCGTTGGGCACCTCGCTCTTCAGCCGCGCCAGGCGCTCCCTCGAAGGCATGGCGACTATATCGGCGAGCGTCGAGCCCTGCCGGATCGCCTCGTCGGCCCGGCGGTGGAAATCCAGTATCGCGTGGAGGATCAGCACCTGCTTCTCGGGCGCGCAATACTTGTCGACTTCGTCGAATGAGCTCTGCTGGAGGAATCCGTTCTTGATCATCTCCGCCGTGACCAGGATGAGGCGCTGATCTTCGGGCAGCGCGTCGGGACCGATGAGCCTGACGATCTGCTCGAGACGCTGCTCGCGCTTCATCAGGTCGAGGGCCCGGGCGCGGAGAGTCCTCCATTCCGGGTCCTTCCGGTCCCACCAATCGCCCAGCTCGTCGGCGTACTCCGAGTACGAGTCGATCCACGAGATGGCGGGGTAGTGCCTCGCGTTGGCGAGGTCGCGGTCCAGGGCCCAGAAACAGCGGGTGAATCGCTTCGTATGCTGGGTGACCGGTTCCGAGAAATCGCCGCCGGGAGGCGAGACGGCGCCGATGATGGATATCGAGCCGCTTCCGCCGCTCAGGGTCTCCACGCGGCCTCCCCTTTCGTAGAACTCGGCCAGGCGCGTCGGGAGATAGGCGGGGAATCCCTCCTCGGCCGGCATCTCCTCGAGCCTCCCGGACAGTTCGCGCAGGGCCTCCGCCCAGCGCGAGGTCGAGTCGGCCATGACCGCGACGTCGTATCCCATGTCGCGGTAGTACTCGGCGAGCGTGATGCCCGTATAGATGGAAACCTCCCGCGCCGCGACGGGCATGTTGGAGGTATTGGCTATGAGTATCGTCCTCTCCATGATCGAGCGTCCGGTCCGCGGGTCGACGAGCTTGGGGAACTCGGTCAGGACGTCGGTCATCTCGTTGCCGCGCTCGCCGCAGCCTACGTAGATGATGATGTCCGCGTCGCAGAACTTGGCTATCGCATGCTGCGTCATGGTCTTCCCCGTCCCGAACCCGCCCGGTATGGCCGCGCAGCCTCCCTTGGAGAGGGGGAAGAGGATATCGATCGCCCGGAGCCCGGTCATCAGGGGCTCGCTGGGCGGCAGCCGCCTGCGCGACGGCCGCGCCTTCCTCGCCGGCCATTCCTGCGCCAGCCCGAGAACCCGGCCCGAATCGGTCTCGACTATCGCGTCGCGCAAGGTGTATTCGCCCTCGGGAGCGGCCCTCAGGACTTTCCCGGGCTCAGTCAGCGGCGGCGCGACGATCCTGTGCTCGACGAGCTCGGATTCGCGCACCGAGCCTATCAAGGTTCCCGGGCCGACGAGATCGCCCGGCTTGAGCGAGGGGACGAAGGCCCATTTCTTGCCCATCGGCAGACTCTCGCCTCTGAGACCCGCTTTTATGAAGGAGCCCGAAGCCTCCTTGAGGCGCTCCAGCGGCCTCTGGATGCCGTCGTAGATCGTACCCAGGAGACCCGGCCCCAGGCTGATGGAAAGGGGCTTGCCCAAGGATAGGACCGGCTCCCCCGGCTTCATGCCCGTGTTCTCCTCGTAGACCTGGATCGAGGCGCCGCTTCCGTCGACCCGGATTATCTCGCCCGAGAGCCCGGCCTCCCCGACCTCGGCGACGTCGTAGAGCCCGGCGCCCCCCAGTCCCTCGGCCAATACCACGGGACCGGAAACGCGCGTTATGCGGCCTTGCATGACTCCCGGACCGGCCTTCATAGCGAGAGCGCCTCCGCGCTAAGGGCCTTCGCCAGCTCGCCCCTGCTCCGATCGAGGAGTCTCTCCTCGATCAGATCCATGGTGGCCCGGAGGACGACGCTCCCGTCCAATACCCTGGCGACGAGTCCGGGAGCCGGGATCGAGGGATCTTCGGAGAAGATCACGGAGGCGGCGGCCGAGAGGACTCGCCCGGCCACCGCCCGGGCCGTTGACTCGGAAATCCCCTTTCGGGCGAGAGCGACGTCCCTGCCCGCGAGGAAGGATGCGCCGGCAGCGAGCATCGACTCCGAAAGCCCCGCGATGCGGGCTTCGGGCAAGGCTTCGATGAAGGCCTCCAGCGCCTCTCGGAGAGCCTTGTCCACGAATACCGCCCTCATCCGCGTCCTTTCCAGGGGGAAGCGTGCCATCGTCTCCATCCGGTAGCGCAACGAGCGGGCTTCGCTCGCGCGCATGATCTCCTCCACCATGGAGACCGCCTTGCCCTCGATCGCGGCCGCCGTCCTGGCCGACTCCTGTTCGGCCTCCTCGAGCAGACTCGCCGCCCTTTTCCGGGCGTCGTCCAGGATCTCGCCCTTTATTGCCTCGGCGCTGACGATCTCTTCCATCTCGATCCCCCTAGATGCCCACGCCCACCGCCTCGCGCACAAGGGCGACGAGGCTCTTGCGGCCCGGCCTCGGCCGGCCCTGGGAGGGAATCTCGACGATGAGGGGAAAACCTCCCGCGAGCTGCCATTCCAGGGCCTCGGACTCGAGCATGTCGGCGACGTCCTCCGTGAGGATGAGGACCTTCACGCCCCTGCTTCTATACGGCCTGCCCGAAGGATCGGCGCCCGTCCCCGTCGCGGACCTAAAGGCGTCAAGCGCCTCTTCCCTGCCGGACGCGGCGCGGCCGTCCACGCCCACCATCCTGAAGGCGAGGACTATCTCCTCCTCGGCTACGACGAAGAAATCGGCCACGATCAGAGCATCAGGATGAGGAGGGCCACGAGGAAGCCCCATAGGCAGATCCCCTCGGCGAGGCCCAGGTAGGGAATGGCCTTGCCCGCGAGGCTGGCATCCTCGGCAATCGCGCCCATGGCGGCCGCGCCCAGCTTGCCCACGGCGATACCCCCGCCCAGGCAGGCCATGCCCACGGCGAGGGCGGCGCTGATGTACTTCCAGGCCGCGGCGGACGGCGCGGTCTGTGTCTGGGCCGTCGCCTGGGCGACTGCAGCCAGGCCTGGCGCCGCGAGGAGGAGGAAGAGGACGATTCGCTTTTTCATGGCCGCTCCTTGCGAAATCGGAATTCGAAGGGGACGAAGGGCATGCCCGTGTCGGTGAGGAATTTGGAGAGGAATTCGTAGTACTGGAGGCGCACAATCTGGATGGCGACGATGAGGCCCTCGAGGAGCAGTATTATAGCGTTGCCAAAGATCACGATGACCAGCTGCCAGACGAGGCCGGCGGCGGAGCGGCGGCCGATCATGTCCCCCATGGTGAAGACGATGAAGGACAGCACGACGTGCGAGAGCGCGAAGGCGCCGACTCTGAGGAAGCTGAGACTGTTCGACAGGTAGTACGACAGGGGCTCGAGGACCGAGACGAAGCCCTTGACCCCCGCGGCGAAGGCGCCGTCGCCCCCGTCCCGCGGGGCATCGCCTCGCTCGCCGCTCTCCACCAGCGCGGCGAGCCTCTCCTCGAATATCAGCCCCAGGAGCGGCAGGCCCAGGCCTAGAGCGTCGAACCAGGCGGGGCGCGAACCGAGGACGGCGCGGAGGCCCATGCCGACGGCCCACCAGAAAAACAGGGCACCGGCGAGGCCCGTCTTCGCGAAGAGGGCCTCGCCGGGCTTCCCGGCTCGAAGCCTATCGACGATGTTGATGACGAGCCCCGTCGAGTTGACGACGACCCCGAGGGCGAGCGTGAACCCGAAGAACAGCAGTATCTTGCCCGAGCCCCCCTCGGGCATGAGGGACAGGAAGCGGTCCACGGGCCTGCCGAGCAGCGCGCCGCTGACTGCCCGCGTTACCGGAACGAGGGCATCCTCGAAGGTGAAGCAGGAACCGGTCAGGATGCCCATCAGCGCCGAGCCGATCCCGCATGCCATGCCTATAGGGGCGAAGACCTTCCATCCGGCCAGCGCCGGGACGAGACCGAGATACAGGGCGAGCGAGGCGGCGAAGATGAGCAGGCCCTGTCCCAGGTCCCCGAACATGATCGCGAAGAAGAGGAGGAAGGACCCGCACACGAAAGGAGTCGGATCGACGCTCCCGTATCGCGGCGTGCCGAAGGAGAGCACCATCCGCTCGAAGCTCGAGACGAAGCGGCGGCGCTTGAGGAGGACGGGCACCTCCTCCTCGCCAATCCGCACGCTCTCGATTTCCCTCGGGGCGAAGGACCTGAGCGCGACCCTGCCGCCCGTCCCGGCGACTATCGTTTCCGCGAGTCGACCCACTTCGCCCGCGGGGACCCAGCCTTCGAGGCGATAGGCCTGTGCGGAGGACTCGAGGCCGTGACGAGCCTCTTCCACGGATGCGGCCACGGCGAAGGATCCGGCGAGCGACAGCCAGGGCCCGTGCAGCTCTTCGCGGAGATCGGCCTTCTCGGCCTCGAGGAAGCGCCTCGCCTCGTCGAGCTCGGCGAGCTCGCGCCCGAGGGCGGCCGGAAGCTCCGCGGGGACGCCCTTGAAGTCGGGCGAGAACTGCCTAGGCTCGAAGCCCGCGCGGGTGAGCTCGGCGTCGAGCGCGAATCGGCCCTTCCTCGAGCTCACCGCCACGATGTCGCCCTTGCCGCCGACGGCGAAGGCGATGACCCCGTCTCCCAGCGATTCCCGAATCGCGGGAAGCCGCTCGGGATCCACTCGCCCGATCCGGACCGCGAGGAAGGAAAGCCTGTCGAGCTCCCGAAAGGGCAGCTCGAGACCTTCGAACACGCTCGCTTCCTCCAACGCCTCCCTCGCCCTGGCCGCGCGCTCGGCGTTCGACTTGACTGCGTCGGCGACCGACGCGGCCCTCACGCGCATGGCTTCGAGCGCCACTGTCTCCTCGGGACCGGGTAGTCGGACGCCTTCCGGGACCTTGTCGGGATACTCGAGGTCCAGGCCGAGGCGCAGCTCCTCGAGCGCGCGAAGCGATGCTCTGTAGCGCGAGGCGCCCTCCCCTTCCGAGGGGGGTTCCGCGCCCCGCCTTCCCGCGCCGGCGCTCGCGGCGATCTGGAAGCATCCCGCGCGTCCCAGGCGCTCGAGAAGGGCGTTCATGTCGCGCTTGAGCGCCACGAGCTCGAGCTTGCGCATCGCGACGGTGCTCACCGACGGTCTCCCGTCGTTTCCACGGCGAAGGCGCCAATCTCCGCGGCCGGGGCCTCGAGCTTGATCCCCTCGATGATCCCGTGGAGCGCGGTCGTCTCGAACTCCTTGATGCGGAAATAGGAATAGAGCGGGACAAAGCTGTCGATATCGAGGTGGAGCCGTCTGTAGAGCCTGCGGTACAGATACCGGCGCGCCGCGGACTCGAAGCCGCGGACATCGAAGCGCCAGTCGCCGCCGGCCTCGCGCCGGACATCGGGCACGAGGCCTTCCCATTTCCAGCCGACCCATTCCGAGCGCGAGTCCGCGCTGCGGCCTAGGGCCTCCAATGCGGGCGATTTGACGTCCGTCCCGTCGAGCGCGATGAGGAGCCCCTCGATCTCGGCTTCGCCCATGGAATAGTAGAGCCTGAGCCTGAGCCCCCAGGCGAGATTCGTGAGCTCGGCTTCCGAGCGCAGCAGATCGGGGATGCTGGCCCTGAGCCCGGGCGGAATGGTCTCTATCGAATCCCAGAGCTCGGAGTAATACTGGCGGTCGAGTCGGTTCTTCACCGCGGCGAGGTCGTCCAATCCCGATTCCAGGACCCAGGAAAAGCGAGAGTCCCCCAGCATCCTCTCGAGGTCGGGGTAGCCTCGCGTATCGAAGCTCGGCTCGAGGCTCCGATCCCCCGGGACAGGAGCCTCGGGCGAGCGCTCGATGACCGCGGCGAGCAGGCTCTTCAGGTAGGCGACTTCCCATTTCCGCGCCAGAGCCGCGAAGAAAGGCTCGCTCTTCAGCAGGGTCCCGGCTATGCCGTCGAGGGCCAGTTTGGCCCTAGCCCGCACGCCCAGCTCGGCGGCGGTCGCGAGCTCCCCTTCGGGCAAGGCGGGCGGCGCCTCGCCGAATATGGACCTCCAGGCCTCTCCGACGCGATGGCTCGTCGCGAGACTCGCGGCCCTGCCTCCGAGGAAGCTTCGAGCGAGCGATCCGCAGACTCTCGCGTAGATATACGCGGGCTCGAAGCCGTCGGGCACCTATCGGCCCCCCGCGAGGACGGCCTCGCAGGCGGCCGCGAAGGCCGCCTCGTCCAGGCGGGAGGACTCGAGCTTCTCCCGAAACGCCCGGATAGCCTCGTCGTACTCGGCGCGCGCCGCCTTCTCCGAGCTCTCGCGCGCGGAGAGGGCCTCGGCCAGGGCCGAGTCATAGGCTTCCGAATAGTGCTTCTGCGCCCGCGTCTTCGCGGCGTCCACGCGCTTGCCGGCTTCCTCGCGGGCTTCGGATACTATCGCCTCGGCCTCGCGCTCAACGTCGAAGAGTTTCTCCAAGAGATCCTTCGAAGCCATGCTACGCTCCGATTCGGCGTTCCTGCCGAGCCTTTCCGCTCCCGGCGGCCGGAGTGGACTATCTGCCGGGGTTCAAATCTATCAATCTCGACTCGTAGTTCCTTATTATGGAGTTGGCTCTGTCGGGCGAGTCCGCCCGCAGGAGGTCGGAGAAGAATTCCGGATCGTCCAAAAGGATCGCCAGCCGCTTGAGGGCCGCGAGATGAGACTCGGAATCCTGTGGGGCGGAGACGAGCATGAAGACCAGGTAAACAGGCTCTCCGTCCAGGGACGCGTACTCGATGCCCCGCGTGGAGATGCCCAAAGCGCCGCTGAGCCCGTCCAGGCCTTCCGCCTTCCCGTGCGGCAGGGCGATGCCCTTCTTGATTCCCGTCGACATCTTGTCCTCGCGCTCCCTGACGGCCGCGAGCACCGAGGCTCGGGGAAAATCGCTTCCCCCCTCCCTCGCGAGCATGTCGACGAGCTCCTCGAAGAGCTCGTCCTTGTCCTCGCTCGACAGGCCTATCTTGATGCTGCCCGGAGCGAAGACCTGATGAAGAAGCATTAAGGCCTCCTCCTATCCCATCGGGGACACCAGGAGCCCCATCGAGCGCGGCCCGCGAGGCGCGGGCCCGGCACGCCTATTTCCCGGTCGCGGGAGCCGGGCTCGGCGAGACCGGAGCCTGAGAGGTCCCTTCGGTCGCGCCCTGCAGGGATTGAGGCGCGGAGGATTGGGGCTTCGCGTTCCACCACTCGGTGGCGGTCGAATCCTTGGTCTGACCTTGAGCGGCCTTTTCCACGTTGCCGACCGACGACTTGTTTATTATGGCCAGCGAGAAGGCGCACACGAAGAAGATCGCGCCGAGGGCATAGGTGAATCGCACGACGACATTGGTGGACCGCGATCCGAACGCGCTCCCGCTGCCGCCCGCGAAAATGCCGCCGAGGGAATCGGAATCGGAGTCCTGGATGATGACCATGAGGACCAGAAGTATGCACGCGATAATGAAGATCACGAGCAGCGCGACGCTTAGTATACCCATATAATCGACTCCACGTTGTCAGTTCCGGCCATCGTCGCGGCGCGACCCGTACCGGGCCCGAGCGCGGGAAGCCATATAATCTTATCCTATCCGCAATACTCCGCCTTGCGCAAGTCCCGGACGGGAACGGCCGCCCGGAAAAGCCGCGACCGCGCCGTAAGGCGCGGCGCGTCCTCTATTTCCGGAAGAGCGCGATGGGGACGAATGCATCGGCCTTGAGGCTCGCGCCTCCGACCAGGGCCCCGTCGATGTTGGGCTTGGCCATCAGCGCCGCCGCGTTGTCGGCCTTAACCGAGCCGCCGTATTGAACGCAGGTCGCCTTCGCCGCGGCTTCTCCGTACAGCCCCGCGAGGACCTTGCGGATGTAGGCATGGACCGCGTCCGCGTCCTCGGGAGTCGCCGTCTTGCCGGTGCCGATAGCCCACACGGGCTCGTAGGCGATGGTGACCTTCGCCATGGCGGCCCCGTCCACGCCTTCGAGTCCTTCGCGGAGCTGAGTGCCGATCACGGTCTCGAGACTGCCGGCCTCCCTCTCCTCGAGAGTCTCGCCCACGCAAAGGATGGGCTCGAGTCCGTGCTTGAGCGCGAGGAGAGTCTTCCTGTTGATGAGCTCGTCGGTCTCGAGATAGCCGTGACGGCGCTCGGAGTGTCCGAGGATGACCGCCTTGACGCCCAGGTCCTCCAGCATGAGGACGGAGACCTCTCCGGTATGCGCCCCCTGCTCCTCGGGTCCCATGTTCTGCGCGCCGAGGATGATGTTGGAGCCCTTCAGGACTTCGGCCACGGCCGGGAGGGCGGTGAAGGCCGGGGCCACGAGGAGCTTCTCGCCGCAGCCGGAAAGCTTGACCCTGAGGTCCTTCGCCAGCGCGACGGATTCCGATACCGTCTTGTGCATCTTCCAATTGCCGGCGATGTAGTACGAGCGCATTTTTCCCCCGTCTCGGGCCGCCTCGGAAAGCACGGCCACGCTCAAGATTATGCCCTCATACTAGTTGCGGGCCTCGCGAGAGTAAAGGGGGGATTCGGGGCGGCGACACGTCGACTATTCGGCCATCATGCCCTGGAGCCTCCTGCCTCGTATCGCCTCCAGGCAGAGTCGCACGGATTCGCCGATGGCGGAGTCGATGCCGTCCTCGCCGACGCCGAGCTCGTCCCTTATCGCCGCGGGGTCGACGACGAGCTCCGCCGCGGCGGCCGAGCCCAATAGCCCCGTCCCTCCGACTATGAATACCCTCATGGCCGGAAAATACGCGCAACGGGACCAGGAGGCAAGCGCGGCCTCAGCCTCGGCAGACCTCGATTCCGGGAAGCTTCTTGCCCTCGAGGAGCTCGAGGCTCGCGCCGCCGCCGGTGGATACGTGGCTCATCTTGTCGGCGAGCCCGAACTTGTTGACCGCCGCCACGGAGTCGCCGCCGCCCACGACGGTCGTCGCGCCTCGTCCCGTGGCCTCGGCGACGAGCTTCGCCACCTCGCCCGTGCCTTTGGAGAAGGACTCGAACTCGAACACGCCGACGGGGCCGTTCCACACGACACTCTTGGCCGTGGCTATGACGGCCTTGTACCTGGCGAGCGTCTTGGGCCCAACGTCCATGCCCATGAGTCCGTCGGGGATGTCGATTCCGTCGATCGCCCTGGGCGATGCGGCCGCGTCGAACTTGTCCGCGGCGACGTGGTCGATCGGCAGCACGATCTCGACCCCCTGCTTCTTCGCGGCCCCCAGGACGCTCTTCGCGGTCTCGAGCTGATCGTCCTCGACGAGGGAGGTTCCGATCTTGTGCCCCTGCGCCTTGAGGAAGGTATAGGCCATCCCGCCTCCGATGACGAGGGCCGACGCGTTCTTGAGCAGCGACTCGAGGACGGCGATCTTGGAAGAGACCTTCGCGCCGCCTATGATGGCGACCATGGGCTTGGGAGGGTTCGTCACCATGGGCTCGAGGTACTGGACCTCCTTCTCCATGAGGAATCCCGCGACGGAGACCTTCATGAACTTCGCGATCGACGCCGTGGAAGCGTGATCGCGGTGCGCCGTGCCGAAGGCGTCGTTCACGAAGACCTCGCCGTAGGTGGCCAGTTCCCTGGCCAGCTTGTCGCGCTCGGCCGGGTCCTCGCTGGTCTCTTCCTTGTGGAAGCGGGTATTCTCGAGCATGACGATGGATCCGTCTTTCTGGCTTTCGATGAATGCCTTCTTGCCGAAGCAGGAATCTTCCCCCGCGAAGACCACGGGCCTGCCGAGCTTTTCCGCGAGGTAGGCGGCCACGGGAGCCATCCTGTGCTTGCCGGCGATGTACTTCGCCTCGTCGAAGGCCTTGCCGTCCTTCTCGGCCTTCTCCTTCGCCTTTTTCGTGTCCTTCTTGGGATCGCCCAAGTGGCTCATGAGTACGAGGCCCTTCGCGCCCTGGTCCATGACGTACTTGATCGTGGGGATGGCGGCCGTGATGCGGGTATCGTCCTGCACCTTGCCGTCCTTCATGGGCACGTTGAAGTCGACGCGCATCACGATGCGCTTTCCCTTGAGCTGGATGTCCTTGACCGTCTTGATCATGCTATGCCTCCGCCTGCGTCCTTCCGCATCAATGAAAAAGGCTGCCCTGGGACAGCTTCCCGGACAGCCTCCTCTCTCATGTCCCTAGCTTACTTCTTGGAGCCCATGTACTTCAGGAGATCGACCACGCGGTTGGAATAGCCCCACTCGTTGTCGTACCAGCTGACCAGCTTGAAGAAGCGCTTCTCGCCAGGCAGGTTGTTCTGCTTCGTCGCGAGGCTGTCGTAGATCGAGGAGCGGGGGTCATGGACGAAGTCGGTGGAGACGAGTTCCTCCTCGCCGTAGCCGAGGATTTCCTTGAGGTAGGTTTGCGAAGCCTTCTTCAGGAGGCCGTCGATCTCCTCGATGGAGCTGTCGCGGGCGGCCGTGAAGGTCAGGTCGACGACCGATACGTCGAGGGTAGGGACCCGGAAGGACATCCCCGTGAGCTTGCCCTTGGTCTCGGGCAGCACCTCTCCGACGGCCTTCGCGGCCCCGGTCGTGGAGGGGATGATATTGATGGATGCCGCGCGCCCGCCGCGCCAGTCCTTCTTGGACACGCCGTCGACCGTCTTCTGGGTCGCCGTGGTGGAGTGTATGGTGGTCATGAGCCCCCTATCTACGCCGACGCCTTCCTTGAGGAGGACGTGGACGAGGGGCGCCAGACAGTTGGTCGTGCAAGACGCGTTGGAGACTACGTCGTTCTTGGCCGGGTCGTACTTCTCGTGGTTGACCCCGACGACGAAGGTCGGGATCTTCTTGGCCTCGTCCTTGGACTTGGCGGGGGCGGATATGATGACCTTCTTGGCGCCCGCGTCGAGGTGGCCGTAGGCCTTCTCGTCGGTGAATAGGCCGGTCGATTCGATCACGTACTCGACGCCGAGCTTGGCCCACGGAAGGTTCTTCAGCTCTTTCTCAGCCATCAGGCACTTGACCTCGTGCCCGTTGACGACGAGCGTGTCGGCCTCCGCCAGGGACGGATTGCTCTTCTTGGCGGAAATGGCGGCCTTCATCCGTCCGTGGACGGAATCGTACTTGAGCTGATAGGCGAAATACTCCGCATCGGTCGAGATATCGACCACCGCCACGACGTCGATCTTGTCCTTGCCGAGCAGGCCCTGGTCGACCATGGCCTGGAAGACGAGGCGGCCGATCCTCCCGAATCCGTTGATTGCGACTTTCATCAGAATCCTCCTAAAAATGCCAACTGAATCTATATTTTTATATTGAAACATTACTAAAAAAGCCTCTGGCGTGTCAACGACTCAAGAAATATACGGACTTCGCGCCCGCCTATCAATCAGTCTACCGATGTTCAGTGGTCCATCCCGCGGAGGGCTTTAAAACCGGAGCGAAATATAGTAACATTATAAGAGCCCGGTGCCGATAGTAGTGATGTCGGATCCGATCATAGTTCCCCTCCCAGTCTACTATGGTACGTCCGACACCCGTTACGGGTGGCCGGTTTTCCCCAAAACCGGCCTTTTTTATTATTAAGGCGCGAGGCGAGGTTATCGCTTAACTTGACCAAGTCGTCGGGCATGGCGTAGGCTGGCTTATGTCGCCCGTATCCAGGCCTGTAAAGGCGGCTCGAATCCTCCTGATAGTCGCCATCGTCGTGGCTGTTGTCCTCGGTGTGAGTACCGGAGTCGCCCTCGCGGCGACGAGCAACACCCGCAATTCGGAGAACTTCACCAATACGGAGCCGCATCTGGGCTCGAAAATCTACGATATTAAAGGAAGGCTCATCACCGAGTTCTTCTCCGACGAGAAGCGCGAGATCGTATCGATCAAGGATCTGCCCAAGCACCTGATCGACGCCGTCATAACCCGAGAGGACCAATCCTTCTACAGGCATCACGGCTTCACCTTCCGCGGCATAATCCGGGCGGCGTGGGGGGTGATCACGCGCACGAGCCGCGGCGGGGGATCGACCATCACCCAACAGCTCGCGGGCACCCTTCTCGACATCCGCGGGGATATAAGCCTCAAGCGCAAGATCATCGAACTCTGGAACGCCCTTCAGCTCGAGCGGCGCTATACAAAGGAAGAGATCCTCGAGATGTACCTGAACCGCATGGTGATGGGCCCCGGCGTCTACGGGGTCGAGGCCGCGAGCAAGTACTTCTTCGGTCATCCCGCCAAGGAGGACACCTTGGCCGAGTCGGCCATCCTGGCCATCCAGCTGTCCAGCCCCGCCAAGTACGATCCCTACAAGAATCCGCAGAACGCGAGCGCGCGCTCGCGCGAGATACTCGATCAGATGGTCCGTCTCGGCTACGCGACCAGGGTCGAGGCGGAATCCTCCTATCACGAGTTCTGGGACAATTTCGACTATACGCGGACGAATGCCAGCGCCTACAACCGCCGCGTGGAAGACGACAAGGCGCCCTGGTTCAGCGAGTACGTGCGCCGCCAGCTCGAGGACATGCTCTACGGCTCCCTGGATCTCTACAACGACGGCCTCATCATCAATACGACTCTCGACCTGGACCAGCAGGAGAGAGCCGACTACTGGATGGCCAAGGGCATAACGCAGGTAAACAAGACCTATCAGGCGGAAAGCACTCAGAGCCTCGGGGGCGCGGAGCGCACCTACATCCCCATCGTCGAGATGCTCGGCCTGGGCTTCGACCTCGAGGACCTCTTCGTCTCGGGCACGAAGATCAAGAGCAAGACCTTCGATTACTACCAGAGGCGCATCAACCCGACCATAGACGCCGCGGCGATGCTCTTCGGCCTGCCGAGTCTCAAGTCGATGGCCAATGCGGGCTCCGGGAAGATAAAGTCGGACCTGGCCAAGACGACCGTGGAAGGTACCCTCGTCACGATCGAGCCGGAGACCGGGCACATCACCGCCCTCGTCGGCGGGTCGAAATTCGACGAGGCCAACCAGCTCATCCGCGCGACCCAGGCCAAGCTCATGCCGGGGTCGAGCTTCAAACCCCTCTATTACTCGGCGGCGATCGATACCCGCAAGTTCACAGAGGCTAGCCTCATCTACGACGAGCCGGTCGTGTTCCACAACGAGGACGGTACGCCCTACACCCCCCTCGATTACAAAGGCAAGTGGGTCGGACCCGTGCTGATGTGGAACGCCTTGGCCCAGTCGATGAACGTTCCCTCCCTCAAAGTCCTCGATTCCATCGGATTCGACGCGGCGATCGACAGGGCGGCCCTCCTCCTCGGCATCTCCGATCCGGACGAGATCCGCAGGACCTTCCCTCGCGTCTATCCTCTCGGCCTCGGGGTCATAGGCGTTTCGCCTCTCAAGATGGCGAGGGCCTTCAGCGTCTTCGCCAACCAGGGCCGCGAAGTGACGCCGATCTCGATCCTCTCCATCGAGGACCGCAACGGCCGCGTCATCCTCGAGCCCGAGAAGGACCTGCGGACTCAACAGAAGAAGAAAGGCTCGGGCCTCCAGATCATCAGTCAGCAGAACGCCGCCGTCATGGTGGATATGCTCGGCAAGGTCGTCAAGTACGGGACTCTGGAAGGGTGGACGAACAGCGGGACCTATTTCACCTACACCGACGCCCAGGGAAAGAAGTACACCATCCCGGCCGCGGGCAAGACGGGCACGACTCAGAATTGGGCCGACGCCTGGACCGTCGGATTCACTCCCTATTATACGACCGCGGTCTGGTTCGGCTTCGACAGGCCCGGAAACTCCCTCGGCACGACCCAATCCGGCGCCGCCGTGGCGGGATACTACTGGGCCAACTATATGTACGACATCAATAAGGGCCTCCCGATGAAGAGCTTCCAGCGTCCCCAGACCGGCCTCGTGGAAGCTACTGTATGTTCCGTGACGGGCCTGCTTCCCACGCCCTATTGCGTCGACGCCTCCGGCGCGCCCACCACTACCTCCCTCCTCTTCTACGAAGGCACCCAGCCCGACAAGCTCTGCGATTGGCACAGCCTCAGCGCGGAGCGCGACAGGGCCTTGATCGGCAAACTCGGCGGCCAGATCCGAAGCCTCGGCGACGGCACCCGGGTCGACTCGACCCTGAAAGTGAACATCCCCGGCCTAGACTTGGGAGATGCCTCCACTCCCGGCGCCGCGGCGAATTCCCAATCCGGCCAGGGCGCCGGCCAGACAACGGAGACCCAAAGCGGTATCCTTAATTAAGCGACGCCCCAGGAGGAACCGATGCGCGGTAGTCGACGGCTGCTCGTCCTTTCCCTAGCCTGCCTAGTCTCCGCCTTCCCCTTCGGCGCCGGAGCGCAGGACGCGCCGAGAGTGCTCCGCGTCGCCGAGTTCGGCGGCGACGGCTTGGAGAAGGGGGAAGCCTCCGCCCTCAAGGACCTGGTGACCAGCTATGTCATCGAGCTCAAGATGTTCAGGATCATCGACGACAGCGGCCAAGAGCTCTCGCTCAAGGAAGAGGAAACGGCCGTTCAGCTGGGCGTGGCCAAGGACCTGAAGCCTCTGGCGGCCGATTATATACTATCCGCCGAAGCCAACCGGGTGGGCGCCCTGCTGGTCTTCACGATGAACGTCACCAAGGTCACCAGCGGCGAGAAGAAGAACATCGCCGAGCCCTTCTCGTCCGTGAACGATCTCATCCTCGCCTCGCGCAGACTCACCAGGTCCCTCTTCGGCAAGCCGGACGAGGGCCCGAACCCCTCCCAGACGGGGTCGACGACGGCGGCGGCTTTACCTCCTGCGCCGCGACCTGCCGCGAATCCCTCGCCCAGCCTCGGCCTCGTCGCGGGGACCTGGAAGGGCGACAAGAACGTCGATCGGGTCTCCATTCTTCCGGACGGAAGGGGATTCGCGGTCCTCGCTTCCGGCACTCGCATGGCGCTGAAGGCGGTAATCGATGGGGGGAACGTCCTGATTCTCCAAGATCAGCCGAATTCGCCGGATTTCTATCGCCCCAGCTTGGATCTGAAGTCCGCGCGG
The DNA here is from genome assembly GCA_964404145.1 of uncultured Treponemataceae bacterium. Lineage (GTDB taxonomy): Bacteria > Spirochaetota > Spirochaetia > Treponematales > Rectinemataceae > UBA1306. The sequence continues at coordinate 45,375 of CAYOIX010000001.1, read as the reverse complement.
ATAGTCTCCGCGTCGGCGAGGCCCTGGCGATGGGTATTCTCGCTGTCGTCGGACGGCAACAGCCTCAACGGCGTCAAGGAATCGGTCTTCGTCAATGTGAGCGACAAGGGAGTCGTTTCGCTCGACAATAATTACGTCAGGGACGCGGTCTGGACCAGGCTTTATCGCTGAACCGCCAACGAAGGTTCGCGCGCCTGCGCGAAGCGGCGGATCTTCGCGGACGCAGGAAAATGGCCATGATCGCGAGAATGGCCCCTATGGATATCTCCTTTATCTCTAAATCGCCCAAGGCCATGGGTTCTGCATAGGGTAGGATTTTGCCTGCGTTTATCGGGCGCACGTTTTCGGCCTTTTCGCCGAGGATTATGGCCGTCTCGTCCTTTCGGAGATAACCTAGGCTCCGGGCTTCCAGTGCGGCCCGCTCCGGGTCCGACTTGAGCGAGTCCAGCTCGGCGTTGAGGCCTTGCCGAATGGTCCCGAGATCCTCGAGATTTGACTCCATGGCGGCGTTTCTCGCCTCGAGCCGGCGATAGGACTCCACGCCCGCCGGGCCGAAGACCAGGGACAGCGCGCAATAGAGGAAATAGCCCGCGTACAGGGAAATGGCGAGACAAACGCCCAGGCGCGAGGCTCCGCGCCGATCCTTCGTCGACGCGTCCCTCGCGCCGGACAGGTAGTTGAGGCTCATCGACCTCTATTTACGGCCTCCGCGGCCCCGGTCTTTATCCGTATCCGTCTTCCGCCAAGCGATTATTGACAACCCTTACCTCGACGCTTAGAGTGGTTATCGGCCAGTGAATGCCGCTTGTCTCGGGATTCGGCCCGCGAACCAGGCTAAGCTTTGCTGTGAAGCGAAGCTCCGTTAATGGGCGGAGCCGAAATGCCGATATTGTACTAACGACCGCCCGTAACGGAGTAACCATGGCCATACGTCCCGATCCCGATCCGAAGAGCGCATCGCCGCGTTCCGGGGCACCGAAGGGTGAGCTGGAGCAATACGGCGTTTGGGTCAAGGCGGAGCCGCAGGATGTCATCGAGGAAGTCGTCGTCCCCGGATCCGAGGACGTAGATTTCGATCTCCCCGGCGGTTCGGCATCCCTGCCGGAAGAATCCTTCCTGTCCGAGGACGAGGAAAAGCTCCTCGGCTCCTTCGACTCCGAGTTCGAAGCGCCATCCGCTTCCCTCGCCGATGAATCGGGTCCCTTGCCGGACATCGAGGATATGCCCCCCCTCGAGGAATCCCTGCTCGCGCCGGAGCCGAAGCCAGATATGGAAGAAGTCGACAATATTGACTCTCGCAGCATTGACATCTCCCTCGAGGATATCGAGAGCTCGCGAGGCCCTTCGGCCATCCACCCCGGCATCGAGATCGATATGGACAGCGTCGAGGGTCTGGGCGAAGACGCCGGAACCGAGGATGCCCGTTCGGACGCGATCGAGGACGTCTCCTCCGAATTCCTCGACATGCCGGAGGAGCCAGCGCCTTCGGAGGGTCGGAGCTCCGATCTCGGATCCGGGCTAGACGACGTCACCTCCGAATTCCTCGATATTGAAGGGGCTCCGGCAGCCCCGAGGCTGCCGGAGCCCTCAGTCGACTTCGAGCCCTTGGATATAGATCTCCAGTTCGACGACGGCGCGACGTCGGTCTCCGGCATCGAGGCCCGGCCCGTTTCGGCGGAGTCGGGCTTCGAGGCGATCACCGAATTCGACGACTTCCTCGCTTCCGACGGCGCCTCCCCTCCCCCCTCCGAGGAGGCCCCGAGCGACGGCTTCGACGACGTCTCGGCCGTGGAGCGCGAGCTCTCCGCCCCCCCTTCCCCGCCGGCTCTCGGCGCTCGGCCCCCCGATAAGCCCGATCTCTCCACTGAAATCCTGCTCAAGATCGCCGACGAGCTCTCCTCCATCCGCGGAGAGCTCATCTCCCTGAAGACCCAGATCGGCGACGTGATGAGATCCGCGGAGCCCGCCGCCAAGAAGGCCGCGGAGGCGGTTCCGGAGGAAGGCGAGGATTCGGGCCCTTCCGGCGGATTCTTCGACGAAGAGGAGGACGAGACGATCGCCCTCACCGGCGACGAGCTGGACAACATATTGAATACGGCGGATTTCACCGAAGAGATCGCCGAAGCCGAAGAGCCCCTCGACCTCGAAGCGGAGACTATGGCTCAGGAGCCTGCCGCGCTCGAGGATACCGGCCTCCTCGACGAGACCCTCCTACCCGAGTCGGGCGACTATACAGCGGTCGAGGAGAGCGTCGCGGCGCCTCCGGGGATCGAGCCCGCGATCGAGGAAGTTAGGCTCGGACAAGCCGACAGCATAGACGAGATCGGACTCGAGCCCCTCGAGCCGGAGACGGATGAGCTGAGCCTCGTCGTCGAGGAAGGCGTCCTGCCGATGACGCCGCCGCCCGAAGATACCAGCTATCTCGAGGCCGGACCCCTCGGGCTCGGAGGCGCGCCCCTTGGAGACGAGCCCCTCGTCGAGCCCGATCTCTCGGAGTTCGACCTCGAGCCCGAAGAGCAGGAGCCCCGACTCGAGATCGACGAGGAGTTGCCTCTCGCTTCGGCCGAGCAGGATTCCTCCACCGAGGAGCTCACCCTCGGGATCGAGGCCGGCCCCGGTTATGCCGCCGAGGAATCCGTCGTCGACGCCGAGTTCCTCGAGCCTATCCCCGAGGTAGAGGAGCCTAACTACTCGGAGATAAACCTCCACGATGAGGGCCTGGAGTCGCTCTCCTCCTTGGAGCCGTCGGAGCTCGAGGAGATAGACGCAGTCTCCGATGCCGGCCTTTCCGCCGCCTTCTCTCCCGAGCCTCAGCCTTCCCGGGGCGCGGCTCTTCCCGTCGAGGAGGAGGAGGATCTCATCCTCGAGGCCGAAGAGGAAACGCTTCCCGAGCTCGAGGAGACTGGAGCTCTTCCCGCGACTTCCCTACCGAAGTCGGAGCCCGCCGCGAGGAAGTCTCCGGAGCCTTCGGGCGACGGAGACCGGCTGAAGGCCGAGATCAGGAGCGTTCTCTCCTACCTCGACAAGCTCCTGGATTCCCTTCCCGAAGAAAAAATCGAGGAGTTCGCGAACTCGGAGTATTTCGATACCTACAAAAAGCTATTCGAGGAACTGGGCTTGGTGTGAAATGAGCCTCCTCGAGAAGGCGATACGCGGATCGGGAACCAGCGGCGGTCGCGCCGGCACCAGCCTTTTCGCGCGGGCCATGGCCGTCCACGCGCCCGAAGGAGGGGAAGGCCCCGCCGTCGTCGAAGAGCTTCCGATCGAAGAGCTTCCGATCGAAGAGCCCCCTGTCGAAGATGAGCCCTCAATCGAGGAAGAGCCCCCCATCGAGGCCGAGTCGGTCGCGGAGCGGGAAGCCCTTCCCGAGACGCCTCCGAGCGCCGAGTTCCGGTTCGGCGGCGCCGACGAGCTGGAGCGCAGCCTCGCCGCCCTTCCCCACTACAGCGATTCCATCCTGGCGGCCTGGAGTCTCGTTTCCGAATCGATTCCGCTCTCGGCTCTCTCGCTTTTCCTGCCGAGCGGCGATTTCCTCGTGCCCGCCGCCCTCAACGGCTTCCCTTCCGGCACCATGGACGGGATACCGATGTCCTTCGCCGGGGCTTCGCACAAGGGCCTCGAGCCACTGGGGACCGAGGCCAAGGCCCAGCTCGCGCCGATCCTGGGAGTTCCGCTCGCCTTGAGCCTTCGCGCTGCGGCCATGCGGCCCGAGTCGGACTTCGTCGGCCTGTGGATCTATCACGATCCTTCCCTCGACGCATCCTCGGCCGAAACCCGGACAATGGTCGGCTCCCTCCTCGCCCGCGCCGGCGATGCCCTGCCGTCCTCGGCCATCGCGGCTCCGGTTCCGAATTCCGCGCGGTCCATCATCGAGGCTTCGCGCAAGTATCCCTATGCCTCGGCCTTCTCTTTCGACCTCGCCGCGCTCTGCCCGCCGGAGGAGCCGCGCTTCCGCGGCCTGAAGCCGGCCGCGATCCGCTCGGCCTTCCTCTCGTCCTGCGTCAAGATACTCTCGAAGGGCGGGGCGGCCTTCGCGAGCGGCGAGTCCTCTGTCGCCGGCGTGCTCGGCTCCGCTTCGCCCGTCGATCCGGACCTCGTGCTCTTCCAGCTCGAGAAGACGCTGCGGCGCATACTTCCCTTTCTCGCGTCAGCAGGATTGCCCGAGGGACGAGCCTTGGGATTCGAGCCCTCATCGGAGCTGGCCCTCGGGGAGCTGTCCGCCTTCCTCTCCCGATAATGGATTTCTCCATCGGTCCTTCGCGAAGCGGGCAGCCGACCGTCGCCGTGGCCGGCGTCTGGCTGCACTCCCTCTACGATCCCGTGAAGGAGGCCTTCCGCTTCGCCGAGTCGGAGCTCGCCTCGTCCAAGCCATCCCACGTAGTCCTCCTCGGTCCCTGTCTCGACTACCTGTCCCCGGCCGTCCGGAGCCTCCTCCCGGGCGCCCGCATCGTGGCCGTGCAATACTCCGCGCGATTCGCGGGCGCGGCCTTCGGCGGCCCGGACGCGACGTGGAACCCGGATTCGGGCGCGTCCCTCCAATCCTTCCTCGACGCCGTCCTCGACGAGGACGCGATCTCCGGAGTCAAAGTGCTCGAATGGGAGCCCGCGTCGCGGGCCTTCCCCGCCGAGGCCCTCGCGGCGAGGGCCGCCGTGAAGGACTCGCTCGATCGGCTCGCGTCCTCGGCCGCCACCGTCAAGACCTCGGGGCGGAGGTGGATCGCGAACGCCTGCGCCTCCTTCGTCCTGGCCGAGAGTGCGTGGATCGCCCGTCCCTCGGAGCTCCCGATCCTCGTCGCGGCGGCCGGCCCCAGCCTGGAGCGCTCCTTGCGCGGCCTCTCGAGATGCAAAGGCCGATTCGCCGTCATCGCGGTGTCATCGGCGCTCTCGGCCTGCCGCTTCGCCGGTTTCGAGCCGGATATCGTCGTGGCCACCGACGGCGGCTATTGGAGCCGGCTCCACCTCTATTCCCTTGTCTCGCGACCCCTCCCCCTCGCCGCGCCGCTGACCGCTTTGCCCTCATCCTCGATCCTTCGGCGCGCGGGCCTCCTCCTCGTCGACCAGGGTTCCTTCGCCGAGACCGATCTCCTGCCCCATCTCGGCCCCTCGCTCGCGATTCCGCCGCACGGCACGGTAAGCGGCTCGGCGCTCCACCTCGCCGCGAGGATTACGCGGGGCCCCATTATCGCGGCCGGCCTGGACCTCGCCTCCTTCGACGGGCTCGATCATGCCCGCCCCCACGGATTCGACGCGTACATCGCCTCGACGCCCACGCGCCTCGACCCGCTCGAAGGAGGGACATGGGCGAGGAATATCGCGGCCGCGCCGATCGCCCTCGCCGAAAGCCCCTGGAGGAGCTCGCGCAGTCTCGCCGCCTATGCCTCCGCCCTCTCCCTCGATTCGGCGCAGTTCGCCGGGAGGCTCTATCGACTGGACCCGTCGCCCATAGCCCTGCGGGGATTCCACGATATCGAAGCCGCGGACGTCGAGGCGCTGGCGCGCGGACGCGGATCGGGCGAGGCCGCTCTCCGCCTCGAGGCCACGCAGCTCCCCGAGAGGGGCGAGCGCCTTTCGATCCTGGCTTCGCGCATCGCGCATTGGCGCGCGCTGGCGGGTCGAGCATCCGCCGACCTGTCCGCCGGCTGCCTTCCCGCGGACAGCCTGGTCGGAGAGCTCTTGCGATCCATGGATATTGTCGACTACGCGGCCGCCCGGCGCGCGATATTGGCCGGCGGCGAGCCCGGCCCGGCCGCCCGGGACCTCGCCTCCCGCTGCGACGGCTTCCTGTCGGCCTTGGAGAGGAGGTTCTCCCCGTGAGCGATCTCGTCTTCCGCCGCAACCTGCTGGCTCTCTCGCGATCCGACCAGAGTCTCGGCGACAGGCTTCTCGACGCGGACCGCGATCCCTCCCTCTCGATACGCGCGGCGAGGAGCGGGGCTCCCGTCCCCGTCGTCCGCCGCGAAGGGAGGGAAGCCCCGCTGCATTCCCTCGTGGATCCGGCGCGCGAGGCGGAACGGCTCGAGCGGGCGCAGCCCGCCGACGGATTCATCGTCGCTCTCGGCCTCGGCGCAGGCTACCTCCTCAAGCGCTATCTTGCGTCCAGCTCGACGACGGGACTCTTGGCGGTCGAGTACTCGGCGCCGATGCTTCGCGCCCTCCTCGAGGAGATCGACCTCTCGGAGCTCTTCATCGACGAGCGTTTCTCCCTCCTCCTCGATCCGAGCCCCGAGGAACTCAGGGAGGCGATACTCTCGGTGTACGTCCCGCCGCTCTCGGGGGACATCAGGAGCCTGCCCCTCCGCGGCCGCGTCGACCTGGCGCCGGAGGCTTTCGGCGGCGCGGCCGACTGTCTCAAAGCCGTCCTGGGCAGCATATCGGACGACTACAGCGTCCAGGCCTTCTTCGGGAAGCTGTGGTTCAAGAACGCGGTCCGCAACCTCTTCGCCGCCGAGCGCCATTCGGCGCCCCTGCCTCCCGTGCGGCGCGCCGCCGTCGCCGCCGCCGGCCCTTCGTTGGAGGACCAGATCCCCGCCCTGAAGGATGCCAAGGCGGGCGGCGCCTTCCTGATCGCCACCGATACGAGTCTTCCCGCCCTGGTCGGAAGAGGCCTCGTGCCCGACGCCGTCGTATCAATAGACTGCCAGCATATCAGCTACTACCACTTCCTCGGCGGCATCGCCGATGGGCTTCCCCTGATTCTCGACCTGGCCTCCCCTTCGACCCTCTGCCGCCTCGGCGACTCGGTGCGCTTCTTCTCCTCCGGCCATCCCTTCTGCGCCTACGTCTCCGCCAGATGGAGACCCTTCCCCGCCCTCGACACCTCGGGGGGCAACGTCACGCACGCGGCCCTCTCCCTCGCCGAGGCCCTGGGCGCCGAATCGACGCTCCTGGCGGGCGCGGACTTCTCCTATCCCGAGGGCAAGAGTTACGCGCGCGGCACCTATATCTACGGCTATTTCGGTCAGTCCCAATCCAGGCTCTCCCCTCTCGAGGCGCTCTTCTCGGGATTCCTCTTCCGAGGCAGCGACATGGAGGTGGAGACGGGGGAGGGGCCCTCGGGCGAGTCGTACTCGCGCTACCTCACCAAGCCCCTCATGGCCTACCGCGAGCACCTCGAGCGCTTCGCCGCGCGGTCCCCCATGGAGATCATCCCCCTCCCGGGCAAGGGCGTGAGGATCAGGACGCCCCGAGGATTGCCGAAGAGGGATACCAAGCTTCGCCGCGTGTTCGCCGCCGGGAGGGCTCCATGCCCGGCCTCCGATTTCCTCGCGCGATATGCGAAGGACCTGCGGGACCTTCCCCCGCCCCGCGACCCCGCTATAAGCTACCTGGGATCCCTCGGCCCCGAGCAGAAGGATCTCTGGACTACCCTCCTCCCCTCGGCGAGCGCCTTCCAGCGCGAGGCCGGGCCCGGGGGCATGGACGCGGCCTCCCTCCTGGAGACGACGCGCGAGTGGGCGATCGAGACCGTCGAGGAAGCGCTTTCGGAAGAGTCGAGGACATAGCGGGTCTTCGTCGGCGCGGCCGACTGGAGCGATCAGCCTCGGTCCCTCGTCAGGAAGGCCGTGCGGCCCGCCTCGACGCCGTACTTCGCGTACAGCCAGTCCTCCAGCCGTTTCGCGCGTTGCGCGAACGAGGATCCGAACTCGCCCATGTAGGCGTCCATCCTCTCCTTGAGCTCCGGGTGCTTCGCGAGGAGCTCGGCGCTCTTGCGCTTAGCGAAGTAGTCGTCGGCGGCGGCGACCGGCTGCTGGAGGAGGTAGGCCTGGAATTCGTTGCCCATGAGATAGTCCGAGCCGACATCGTAGCCCGCCCAGCCGAAGTAGGTTCTCCAGAACCACCTCTCGCGGGAATCGACCGACGACCAGAGCGAGGTGGCGAAGCTCCTGTAGTCGGGGTCCGAGAAGAAGATCGCGTGGGCGGATTCATGCGTGGCGAAGGTTCGGCGCAGCGCAGCTCCGGACTCGCGCGAGATCGAGATGATCGCGCCCTTGCCCGGCCCGATCCTGCCCCCGTCTTCCTCGAGGACGCCCGCGCGCAGGAGGAGGCCCTCGAGCTCGGCCTCCTCCGCCCCCAGGGGAAAGGATCTCTCCTCGGCGGCGCGGAAGAAATCCGCGAGCTCCTCCGGCCTGTAGTCGTGGGCGTTCCATCCGCGCAACGCGGCTATGTCCTTGTCCTTCGCCAGAGTCCCCCTGAAGCCCAGCTTCTCGGCGAAGAAGGCGAGGCGCTTGAGGTACTTGTCCTGCGTCGCGTAGTCCTTGAAGTCGAAGATGAGCACCGAGGGCAGCATGTCCCAGCGGTAGACCAGGTAGCCGGGGTCGGGCGCCTTCGAGAGGAGGACCCGGCCCAGGTCGGCCAGGGCGTAGTCCTCCGTCCCGAGTTCGGAAGAGTAGAATGCCTTGATCTCGATGCCCGAGGGAACGCGGAGCCTTATGGTCGCTGCGTCCGGCGGCAGCAGGCCCGCGTCGAGGACCGTCCTCGCTCCGGCCGGCTGCGCGCGGAGCGTATAGTCCCGGACTTCCCCTCCCTCGCCCGCCGCCTCGATCCCGATCGAGGCACCCCTCGGGGAGGGACCGTAGGCGAGGAGGATGCCGGAACGCTCCGGCTGCTGTCCTGAGAAGGGCCGATCTATCGAGAGCTCCTGGTATTCCGCGGCCCTGGCCAGGACGAAGCCGGTCGAGACCCTGAGCTCCGCGCCTCCGCCGTCGATGCCCTTGAAGGCAGAGCCGGAGGCGATCGACTCGATGGAGAACTCGGCGGTCGCCCCTTCCGCGGACAGACGAAGCGAGGCGATGCGGGCGTCCCGCTCGAGGGATGCGACCAGCGAGACGCGCTCGCTCAACAAGGGAAAGGAAGCGCTGAGGGAGGGCGAGGATCCGTCGGCCTTCGGGCTGAGCTCCAGCCTCACCCGCCCGGCGACGCTTCCGGAGGAGCTCCGGCGCAGCGTCACCGCGATCGTCGAGCCGGCGGGAGCCGAGAGGCCCTTCTCGAGCGCGTAGCAGTTCGACTGCCGTCCCGCCCCGAAGCGGCCTTCCTCGCCGGCCGGCCACGCCGCCTTCTGCGAGAAGGCCAGCCGGACTCCGGAGGAGTCCCTCCACGGGAAGCCGCTCGCTTCCCGGACCCGGCACGAAACCGCGACGAGGAAGGCCGCCGCGAGGCAGGCCAGGGCGAACCGCGCGGGCAGCCCGGCGCGAGCCGCCCTCATCGAAGCGCTAGCACGCTTCGCGCGATGAGCTCGGCGACTTCGTATTTCTGGTTTCGGCTCAGATCGAGATCGGAGCGCAGGAGCGTCTCCCATCGCCCCATGAAGTCGTCGGGGAGCGATTTGAGCTCGCGGAGCTGGGCCGATACGTAGCGGTGCGAAGGCTCGAAGCGCTTGTTGGAGGTCAAGAGGGCCGCGGCCGCGTAGCGGACGAAGCCGGCCATCGAGACGCTGTAGAAATACCCGTCGCCGCTCACGGACGCCGCGCCGAGGTCGGCGAGATAGTGCTCCATCTTGGCCCGGCAGGCCTCGCCGAGCCCCTCCCAGAAAGGCTCCGGAAGCTCCGACAGGTCGCGCCTCACCTCCTGCATCCAGTCGCTCTTCCGGTACAGGATGCGGGAGTTGATGAGCCTGTAGAACATGTACGTTCCGGAGTTCTTGAAAATCCACACGATCTGCGAATCGGGTCCCTTGCATCGGCCCACGACGTCGTCGACCATCGCCACGCTCTTGTACTCGACGCGCACCGGCAGGCCCTCTATGAAGAAGCGGTCCTTCGATCGCGAGGCCGAGCTCTCGAAGGCGCCCGGCTGTCCCACGGCCTTCGCGAAGGCGTTTTGACGCTCCTCCGGGATGGGAGGCGCGGCCCGGAGGTATACGTCGATCACGAGGGCGAAATAGGGGTCGAGTACGTCCGACTCCGAGTGCTCTCCCAGCGTGACGCACTCGACCGAGTCCCAGGCGGAGATGGCGCCGGTGATGGACTGCGCCAAGCGCTCGACTTTCCGCTTCATCGCGTTCGATTGTATCATGGTTTCGTGCGAATGCAAATGATCGCCCTCGAGCCGCCGGGCAACGTGGCGAGGGATCTGGCCCTGTTCCGGCGGGAGCTCTTCTCGCGGCTCGGCGAGCCCTCCGCCCTCGCCTTCCCGGAAATCGTTCCCCTCGCCTTCGCCGCTACGGCGGTCGGCCTCGCCGCGCGCGAGCTGAGCGGGTGCTGGAAGGGAATAGGCGGATCCTTCTCCTCCGCGGCCCCCGTCCTGTCGGGCGGCCTCCTGTATCTCGCGCTGAGCGGGCCTCTCGAGGAGCTGCGCGCGCGCGCCCAGGCCCTGCTCGCGCGGGGACTTTCTCCCATCGCCGAGCAGCCCCTCGCAACGGGGATCGGCGTCTTCCTCTGCCGCCCCGTCGACCCCGGGCGCGCGCTCGCCGAGGCCGAGTGCGCGCCGCCTCCCCGCCTGTCCTTCCGCGATTGCTCGCTGACGCTCTACGGGCTAGGGTTCGGCGCGGCCTCCGGCCGAGGGCCCTTCGCCGCGCTTCGCTGGCGGGAGCTGGCGAGAGCCGGGCGCCGCTCCCGAGACCCGGGCAGCCCGGCAGAGTCATGAAAGGCTTATAGCCTTTGAGGACCCCGCTAGGAGCGCGAGGACTCCACGCTCACCCGGTCCCGGCCGCCGTCCTTGGACCTGCGCAGCGCGCGATCGGCCGCTTCTATCATGTCCGCCGACCCGACGAAGTCCGGATAGGACGCTATCCCCGCGGAAAGCGTCAGCGAGAAGGAAGCCTCCTCGAAGCGATGCGACAATCTGGCGAAGCTATCGCGAAGCTCGTCGATGAGCCGCGAGGCGCAGCGGCTGTCCGCGCCCGGGAGGATGACGCCGAACTCCTCCCCGCCGTAGCGCCCGATTATGTCGGTGCGCCGGAGCCTTTCGGACAACAGGCGCGACAGGCTCCGGAGGATCCGGTCGCCGGTCAGATGGCCGTAACGCTCGTTCACGCCCTTGAATCTGTCGATGTCGATCTTCGCGAACGAGATGACCGCGCCCGAGCGCCGCGCCCTGAGGACTTCGTTCGAGAGCCTGTCGGTGAGCGTCGTGTGGTTGAGGAGGCCGGTGAGGTAGTCGCGCTCCATGTAGAAGCGGATCGCGCGCGTGCGCTCGGCCCGCAGGGCGACGCTGCTCACGAGGTGCTCGGGCTTGATCGGCTTCTCGAGGAACTCGTCCCCGCCGCGGCGTATGGCGGAGATCTGCTTCTCCAAGTCGCGCTCGACCGAGAGGAAGATGATTGGGATGGGGGCGAAGGCCTCGTTCTGGCGCACGATGCCCGCGAGCTCCGGGCCGGTGCATCCCGGCATGTACATGTCCATAAGGATGATATCCGGCTTGGTCTCGACGAGGAGGGGAATCACCTGCGCCGGGTCCGTGGCCGTGGACGTCATCATCCCCGCGCGCTTGAGCACCGCGGAGTTGTAATCCACCTGCTCGGGATCGTCGTCGACGATGAGGACCCTGAAGGGCTCAGCGTCCTTCTGGTTGAACAGCGCGTCGATCTTCTCCGCGAGGCGGACCGCGTCCACGGGAAGCTGGAAGAAGGCCTCGCCGCCCGCCCGCACCGTCTTGAGCCTCGATTCGAAATCGTCCTTGTCGGCGTAGAAGAGGATCCTGAGCGAATCCCCCAGGCTTTCCTTTATCCGCCCGATCTCGGCGACGAAGGCGGGCTCCCGCTCTATGCGGGAGGCGTCGACGAGGAAGAGGCCCCGCCCTATGGAAGCCGTGAGGCGCGCAACGTCGCCGAGCCCCTCGACCTCGCGGACCGTGATCCCGTAGATCCGCAGCTGATCGAGGAGCTCCGAGCCGATCCCCCTGTCGCCCGCGGGTATGAAGACGTTCTTCATCGCATGTTCCTCGCGATCTCGATTTTCAGGCCATACTATACCCGACGGCGAGACAAAGCCAGAGGCGTAACCTGGAGGGCTCCGGCGACTTTTCATTGTGTTCCCTCCATGCTATATTTCGGCGTTCACGAACGGAGGCATCATGAAGCCACACAGTGCCGCGGCCCTCGCCGTCGCGGCGCTCCTACTCCTCTCCCTCCCCTCCTTCGCGGCGGACGCGCCGGGAGCGGCCAAGAGCCCGAGCCCGGGCTCTCCGCCCGATACGGGGAGCGGCGCCTCCGGCGCGCAATACTCCTCCAATCCCTACCTGCCCGGCGACCAGATGATCGGCCTGGCAGCCGGTCTCCACATTCCCCTCTTCCTCGCGCCGAGCATGGAGGGAGGCGTTGGCAACCTCGACCTCGGCGGCTCCTTCACCTTCTCGTACCAGTATTTCGTATTGAGGGGACTGAGCGTCGGCGGCAGCCTCGCGGGCGCCTTCAACAGCACGATAGGCGGTCTGTCCCTCTTCGTCGCGCCGCTCGGCGCCACGGCCGCGTACTGGTGGGCCAGGCTCCCCTTCGAGTTCACCGTGGGCGGCGAGGCCGGCGCCTATCTCATGCGCTACAACAACTACGGGATGATCGATCCCTTCGCCAAGGCCGGCGGCGGAGCCTTCTGGCGCGCCACTCCGGGATGGAGCTTCGGCCTCCAGGCCTACCTTTGGTTCGTCCCCGAGATCCATTACGGCGATTCCTCGAACCTCAGCGAGTACGGGGGCTTCGTCGAGACTTCCATAGCCGCCGTGTACCACATCTAGGAGCCAGCATGCAAACACCATGGCGCGCCGTCCGCGCGATGTCGATACTCCTCGCTTCCCTCGTCGCTTTGTCCTGCAACAACGGCTATGGCATCTTCCAGACAATACAGGGCGAGAAGAAGCAGGTCGGCACCCTGGTCTTCCAGGAGACCAGCGTCTCCAACGTCTTCGGCCTGGGCGGCAGTTACTACGCCGCGACGGGCACGCTCAATGCCAGCCTCGTGGGAGCGGACAGCTGGTCCGCGGTGGCGATCGGCAGTCCGCCCTCGAAGGGCTACGTCCTTCGCAGCGCGGTCCTGACCGGAAGCGCCGGAGCGGGGACGATCTACGCCCTCATCGAGGTCGGCACCGAGCCGAACATGACCATCCAGCTCTTCTCCAGCACGGACGGAGCGAATTGGACGGCCATCCCCCTGCCCGCGCAGACCATCACCGGAGCCAATGCCTTCACCTTCGACGCCCTTTTCGGGACAAGCACCAACGGCCTGATCTTCGCCGAAGGTCACGCCTATAATACCAATCAGAGCGACCCGTCGAACCCGGGACCGAGCACCTACACGCTGTGGTACTCGCTGGGCGGAGCCGCCTTCCAGCAGGTGACCAACTTCGCGCCTGGCGTCAATAGCAACAAGACCATCCGCGGGGTGGTTTGCGACACGAGCGGGAATTACTACTTCGCCTCCGAGAACCTCCTCCAGAAAAGCCCCACCTACAGCGACGGCGGCAGCGATTTCTCCTCGACGCTCGCTCCCGGCACCTTCCCCAATGCGGGTACCGCGGCCACGACGGTTTGGGATATTTCCTTCACAGGCGGTTCCATCTACGTGTCTCGCCAGGATGGAGTCCTCTTCCAGTACTCCTTCTCGGGACCGGCTTCCAGCAACTCCCTCGGTTCCCTTCCCCTCACCCAGGTCATCCAGGTTCCATCCGCGATCACGACCACCACCCTCCTCGTCGGCAGCGACGCCATCGGCACCACCGCCGCCGTGGGCTACTTCGAAGGCACCTGGGGGGCCTTCGCCATAGGCTCCACCAACAGCGAGGTCGCGAGCAATTCCTCGATCTTCTCCACGACCGTCGCCCCCTTCCCCGTCCACGCCTTCTATTACGATGCGGTGGCGGGTAATCTCTTCATCGCCGTCTCTCCCGGCTTCTCGAGCACCTCCTACTATGGCCTCTACAAAAGCATCTGGACCGGTACCTGGTCGGGATGGGCCGCCCAGTAGGCGAGCCACGGACGATACGCTCTTTTCATCGGCCCGCGGCGGCGCCTCGGCCGCGCCCGGCGGCTCCTCCTCGGAGCCCCTCGCGTCGCGGATGCGGCCGAGGAGTCTCGACGAGTTCGCAGGCCAGGAGCGCATCGTCGGGCCCGGCCGACTCCTCAGGCGCGCGATCCAGAAGGACCAGCTCTCCTCGATCATACTCGCGGGGCCTCCGGGCACGGGCAAGACGACACTCGCTCGGGTGATCGCCAACACGACGGCCAGCCGCTTCGTCACCCTCAACGCGGTGCTCGCAGGCGTCGCCGACATCAGGATCGCCATCGACGAGGCAAAGAAGCACCGCGAGCTCTACGACCGCAGGACCATGCTCTTCGTCGACGAGGTGCACCGCTGGAACAAAGCCCAGCAGGACGCCCTCCTGCCCTGGGTAGAGAACGGCACCATACTCCTCATCGGGGCCACGACCGAGAATCCCTTCTTCGAGGTCAACAGGGCCCTCGTCTCGCGCTCGCGCGTCTTCCGGCTCGAGGCCCTCGACTCCTCCGACCTCCGGCGCATCGCGGACGCCGCGCTGCGCGACAGGGAGCGGGGCTACGGCGAATGGAAGGTCGAATTCGAGGAGGGCGCCCTCGAGCACCTCGTCGAAGTGGCCGACGGGGACGCGCGCAGCCTCCTCAACGCACTCGAGCTCGCCGTCGAGACCAGCGCCGAGCCCTGGCCCCCCGCCGCTGGCTCGACCATCCGCGTCGGGCTCGCAGCCGCCGAGGAGAGCATCCAGAGGCGCGCCGTCCTCTACGACAAGGACGGCGACTACCACTACGACGCGGCCAGCGCCCTCATCAAGAGCCTGCGCGGCTCCGATCCGGACGCGGCCCTCTACTGGCTCGCGAGAATGGTCTACTCCGGCGAGGACCCTCGCTTCGCCTTCAGGCGCATGCTCATCTCCGCCTGCGAGGACGTGGGCCTCGCCGACCCGGCGGCCGTCCAGGTAGTGCTGGCCTGCGCCCAGGCCTTCGACCGCGTGGGCATGCCCGAGGGACAGTACCACCTCGCGCACGCGGCCCTTTATCTCGCCACCGCGCCCAAGTCGAACTCGGCGCTCGGCTACTTCGACGCGCTCGCCTCGGTCGAGGCCGAGGCAGCCGACGTTCCATCCGCCCTCAAGGACGCGAGCCGGGACGCCAAGGGCTTCGGCCACGGCGAGGGCTATCTCTACCCCCACGCCTACCGCGACCACTGGGTCGCCCAGCAATACCTGCCTGATTCGCTTCGCGGCCGCGTGTTCTACCAACCCGGGGCCCTCGGCCTCGAGGGCGAGCGGCGCCAGGCTGTCCTCGAGCGCAGGGAAGCCCAGCTCGCCGGCCTGTACGAGGCCGGCTTCCGCGAAGGCCTCCCCCTCGAATCCCCGGCCTCCGACGGTCGCGGCGAAGAGGCCTTCGCCTGGTCGAAGACGGGCGAGGGCAAGCGCGAATGGCGGTCCAGGGCCGAAGGCTCCGCCCCCGCGAGGCTTTCCCTCCTACGCCGCGCCCTCTACGACATCGCGTCCCCCCTGCGCGGCGATCGCGTCCTCGTGCTCGGCGCCCGCGAAGGCTACCTCGTCTGGGAGGCCCTGCGGCGATGCCCCGAGGGGACCGTCGCGGCCGCTGCCCGCAGCGTCGAGGAAGCCGGGCTCATCGAGCAGTACTCCTCCACCCTTCCGGCGCTCGAGCGGCCCCTCGTGGCCGTCCTCCCCGTCGAGGCCCTGGACGCCCCGGCCCTGGAAGCGGCCTTCGGCTTTTCGCGCTTCGACCGGGCGATCGGCCGCGACCTCCTGGTCGACCCGGCCACGGGCGCCAAGCTGGGACTCGCCGACCTCGCGCGCGCCTTGCCCGGGACGATGGTGACCCTGGCCCAGTCTCTCCCCCGCGAGGGCGGGAGGATCTCCGAGCTTTTCGCCGAGGGCCTCGGGCCCGCTCTCGCGGCCAAACTCCGCGATTTCGAGGAAGGATTCTACGCGAGGGGCGACCTCGCCTCTATGGGTCCCGGCCGGGCCGCGATCGAGTCTTCTCTCGGCGAGACGGGTCTCGAGATCGAGGTGCAGGTGAGGCGCGAGACCTATCCCCGCAGCCTCTCGGGACCCGAGCTCGAGTCCTGGCTCTCGCCGGCCTCCCCCTACGGCTCGGCACTCGCCGAGCGGCTATCGGCCGATGAGATCTCGCGCGTCCGGGCGGCCATGGCATCGGGAGCCTCGGTCGATTGGCCCGTCGCGGCGCTCTACGCCAAGTTCCGCTGTCCCACTTGACCCGCCTCGCATCGGGAAAGCATGCTGGCGCGACCATGGCTCTGCGCTTCGTCGACACGGACACGTTGTACGCATTCCTCCTCGGCTTCGTGAACGTCGAGAAGGGACAGAAGACCGTCTTCAAGCTCGACCGGATGCGCGCCTTGTGCGAGAGCCTCGGCGATCCCCAAGCCGCGTATCGCGCGATTCACGTCGCCGGGTCGAAGGGCAAAGGCTCGGTCTCGACGATGATCGCGCGCGTCCTCGAGGCATCGGGGAGGAGGGTCGGCCTCTACACGAGCCCCCACCTCCTCCGATGGAAAGAGAGGATCAGCCTCGCCGGGAACGAGATGCCCGAGGAGACCATCCTCGCGGCCGCCTCCGAGGTCCTCTCGCTTGTGGACGGCAGGGGGCCCGAGGATTTCCCCGGGGGCGAGCTGCCCACCTACTTCGAGCTCACGACCCTCATCGCCTTTTGCGCTTTTCGTCGGGCAGGATGCGATCGCGCCGTGATCGAGACGGGCCTCGGCGGCCGGCTCGACTCCACCAACGTGGTGCCCTCGGCGGCCAGCGCGATCACGCCCATAGAGCTCGAGCATACGGAGTGGCTGGGGGACAGCATCGAGCTGATCGCCGGGGAGAAGGCCGGCATCATCAAACCCGGCGCGCCCTGCTACCTGAGCCGCCAGCGTGACGAGGCGAGGGAAGTCTTCGCGCGCGTCTGCGCCGAGCGGGGCAGCCCCCTGCGCGAGGCGCCCGAGCTCGCCAGGACGGGGGATGTCTCCATCGGCCCCACCGGGACCCTGGCCCGGATATCCTTCGCGAAAGGCTCGCCCCTGGCCTCGCGCTTCCCCGGCGGCGTAGAGGCCCGCACGCCCATGATAGGCACGATCCAGGCCGAGAACATGGCTCTCGCCCTCCTCGTCGCGGGCGAGACCGAGCCCGCGCTCATGAGCCCGGACGCCGTTCGCGGACTCGCGCGCTCCTTCCTGCCCGCCCGGTTCCAGCTCCTCGGGCTGGATCCGCCCGTCGTCCTCGACGGCGCCCACACGCCCGCCTCGATCGGCCTCTCCCTCGAGAGCCTCGAGACCCTCTTCCCCGGGCCGAAGGCCCTGCTCTTCGCCTGCGCCGACGACAAGAAGCACAAGGAGATGGCCGCGCTCCTCGCTCCGAACTTCGACAGAATCACGCTGACGAAGCCCGGCGCCTTCAAGCGCGGCGACCTCGCCGCCCTCGCGGCGAGCTTCGGCATAGCCGGCGCGCGATTCCGCGCGAAGGAGAACTACGCCGAGGCAATCGCCTTCGCCCGCGAGGAGGCTGCCTCCCTGGGCATGCCCCTCCTCGTCGCCGGCTCCTTCTATCTCTGTTCGGAATTCGCCCGAGTCTTCCCGGCCTGATATCGCCCGGTTTCAGCGATAAGCCGCCGCGGCCTTCTCCGCCTGGGACTGCGAGCTGTAGAGGTCGAGCCCGGATGCGAGGACCCATCCCTTGGAACCTTCGGACTCGATGCCGTACCACAGCTCGAGGCCGCCCGGCTTCGTCGCGTCGTCGCCTGTCCCGAAATCGCGGGCCGCGAGGCGGAAGACGCTCCCGCGCCGCAGGTGGTCCAGGTCCCGACTCGAGTCGGACGGAGCTTCCTTGAGCCGGACGTAGGCCTCCCTGACCACCGCCCAGCCTATGCCGCCGGTTAGTATCGGATTCGCCTCGAGCTTCAGCGATCCTTCGCGCAGACGCGAGCAGGAGACCATCCCGAAGACGGCCGAGGCGAGGAAGGCGAAAAGCAGGATTTTCGCGATTCGGAATTGCGTTTTCATCGCACAGGACCCCTCATCGCCCTTGATTTTATCCGAAAGCCGGGACATGTTAAATACATGGGCCGGAGCCTTGCCTTGCTGCTGCTGTTCGGGCTTTCATCGGGCTTCGCGGGCGCGCAGGGCCGAGTCAACTCCTTCGACGCCGACTTCTCGGCATCGGGCCTCCTGCCCGTCAGCTGGGCGACGGACAGCCCGACCCTCTCCCATCTCGGCTTCGACGCGATCGTCGGGCTCGAGTACGATTCGTCCATCTCGATTCCCCTCCGGCTCGAGGCGGGCTATATCCGGATTTCTGCGTCGCGCATCGCGCCGACAGGCGAGCTCTACAGAGCCTGGGAAGGCGCGCGCTTCGCCCTCCTCAGCGGATACCTCTTCGCCCCGATCCCGGTCGGGAAGCTCGCGCAGCTAACTGCGAGTCTATTGGCGGGAGGAGGGCTGACGGCCGCCGACTTTACGGACACGGCCCTCGCATACGCCTATCCTTCCCTGATTCTGGAGCCGCGGCTCGCCCTTTTCATCATGGGCGCCGGAGCCTCGACCCCGGTTCAGGGCCCCTGGCTCGCGCTTCCTATCGAGCTCATGTTCCGCGCCGGCACCTACACCCTCTCCCCAGGCCTGAGCCTGGGCTGGAGCTATCGATTGGGAGCCGCGCGATGAGGAGGGGGGTAAGGCTCGGGGCCTCGGCAGCCGTCGCGGTCTTCGTCGCGGCCGCGCTCTCCTCCTGCGCCCAGAGCGTCAAGATCACGGCGCCGCGTTATGCGCTCGTGTACGGGATTCAGGCATACCAGTTTGATGCCCTAAAGTACACCGTCTATGACGCAAGAAGCATGGTTTCCGCTCTCCAGGGCGGAGACGCGAACATGATCGTCCATGAGAGGGAAGATGCAGCGGTGACAAAATCTCAAATACAGACTGATATCCTTTCGCTCGCCGACGTCTCTTCGGACTCTACAATTGTGTTCTATTTTTCTGGGCATGGTGTCTCGAATGCCAATGTAAGCTCGTTTGGCGTGACTCCAACCAGTGCGGGACCTTATATCGTGCCATATGATGCCGTCGTCCCAATTTCCGGAATTACCTCCGCGACGGTCAACAATCTCATAACTCCATCCGAGCTGGAAAGTTGGCTTGCCCAGACAGGCACGAAGAACGTGATCGTCATACTCGACTGTTGCTACTCCGGCGCCTTCGTCGGCTCGAGCAGCTCGATCGATGCCTCCCCGCAGGACTATTCCTCCATGCCTTCCTTCTCGGCCTTCTCGACCGCCATCTCAAACTTCGGCAGCCTTCTCTCGGCCAACGCCTCGGCGAGCGGCCAGAAATCGCCTATCGTCCTCTCGGCCTCAGGTTCGGAGGAGTCCTCCTACGACGGCACGACTGCCATGCAGCATGGCGTATTTACATATTACCTGCTCCAGGCCGCAACGAACGCGGCAAGCGACGGGGTCGTGACCATGACCGAAGCCTACGCATACACACAGAAAGCTATCATGACCTGGGGAGCTTCCTTGACCAATGCCGATTACCAGACCTACGGATACCTGCCCTTTCTCCCCCACCTTTCCGGCGGGGTGCGGGACCTTGTGCTGTTTACTGATTGATCCAGGAGAAAAATTCGCAATTTCTTTAGATTTTGCCATTGGCGCCATGACTATAATGACCGGATGGAAAGGGAGGAGGATTGAGCAAGGCTAGAGGAAGCATCGCGGCCTGCGCCCTTGTCCTGCTGGCTCTCGGATTGTCGGGCTGCATGCAGGCCATAAACGCAAACGCCGGGTATAACATTTTTGCGTTTGGGCATCTGGTAGGTACGAATTACGGATCCAGCAGCAATTACCTCTACTACCCCCGGGGGATGGCGGTCGACTCGGCCGGCGATGTCTTCGTGGTCGACGGGGGGAACAACCGCATCGTTGAGATCGCCGCTCCGAATCCGATCACGAAAACCTCGACATGGCTCACTTTCCCGAACACCTCGACGCCCTCCGGCGATTTTTTCTATGCACCCGAAGGAATTGCGATTGATTCAGCGGGCGACATCTGGGTCTCGGATACAGGCTACAACAGGAACGGTGCGGCTCCCAACGGCAGGATCGTCCATTTGACCACCGCGACTTGGCAGACTGCTACTCCGAAATTCGACGTAAACCATTCCATCACGATCGGCGCGAGCAATTACCCTTTCAAATACCCATTGGGGCTCGCCGTCAACGCAACCGGGACCGAACTCTATATCGCCGATCCCGACACAAGCTTCCCGAGCAACACTCCATATGTATTCGCGGCTGCGGTCAGCGGTTCCAGTTTTGCCGGATCGGCCGCGACCAGCGCCTTCGTCGCCGGCGCCGCCAACGCCTCCTTCCCCCGTGGTCTCGCCGTGGATTCTAACGGCAATGTCTACATCACCGACGAGACGAACTATCACATCGTCGAGATGGACTCAGGCTTGACCACCGTAAAGGCCA
The DNA here is from genome assembly GCA_964404145.1 of uncultured Treponemataceae bacterium. Lineage (GTDB taxonomy): Bacteria > Spirochaetota > Spirochaetia > Treponematales > Rectinemataceae > UBA1306. Next base: position 24,947 of record CAYOIX010000001.1, on the reverse strand, counting down.
CCCTCGGGACTCGCGGCAGCGCGGCGGGACAGTTCATATCCCCTCAGACCATCGCCATAGATTCGTCGAACAACATCTACGTAGTCGACTCCTCGAGCTATTGGATAGTGAAGATGAGCGATATGTTCGGGACCGGCTGGACCAGGTACGGCGTCCAGACCGGCACGCCCTCGACGTCTGTCTACCCCAATTGGGTCGCGGTATCCCCGTCCTCCCCTACCGACATCTATGTATCGGACGACACCGATTATCAAATCGCCGAGTTCCAATGAGGCAGGCCATGTACATACGATCCAATGGCGCGCACCGAACACTCGTAGTCGCGGCGATGGCCTTCTCGATCCTCATAGGCAGCGCGCGGATCGCCGCGGCGCAAAACGAGGAGAGCTCATCGCTCTTTTCCATTGCGACCACGACCGGCGTCCTGTCCGGAGGGGCGACCGAGCTGGTCTTCGACTCCGGCTACAAGATGAGCGAGCTCGACTGGGCCTCGGTGCCGCTCGGCTACTGGGGGCTCGAGGCCTCCTTGAACCTGCCCTCGGGCTGGTACTCCCGGCTCGGCATCAAGTCGGGCTTCAGCGGCAAGACCGGCTACATGACCGATTCCGACTGGCAGAACTGGGACGGCGTCAAGACCAACTTCAGCGAGTCGGACAGCTACACGGACCAGGCCTTCATCCTGGATTTCGAGGTCGGCTACGATTTCGGCCTCACCGACAAGCTTTGGATAAGCCCCTTTTTCGAGCTCGGCTACCTGAACTTCGAATGGTCGGCGCGCGACGGCTACATTCAGTATCCGGCCGAGTCCTACCCCACGGATTCGAGCGGCAACCAGATCTACGGCCCCTATACGCCAATTTCCCCCAACACGCCCACCGTGAACACCTATGGCATCGGCATCGTGTACCAGCAGACCATGATCTATCCGAGCCTCGGGCTCCGCGTCGTCTTCGAGCCCCTCGACGCGCTCAAGCTCACGGCCTCCTTCGCCTTTTCCCCGGCGGCAAGCATGACCGAGACCGACAATCACGTCGCGCGGAGCCTCGTGTTCAGCTCGACGATGACGGGCGGCATCGTCCTCGAACCGCGCCTCGCCGCCGAGTATCGCCTATCGCGGCTCCTGAGTCTCGCGCTCGATGTGTCGTATATTCGAATCCAGGGCCTTAGCGGGGATCTGAACCAAACGGACCAGTACGGGAACGTCACCACCGACCCCAGCGGGGCGGCCGCCAGCTTCGAAGCCTTCGAGGCGGGAGCGAAGCTGTCGATCTACCTTTAGGAAGACCGGCGTGCCGCCCAATCGCACAGCGCCGGGCCGTCGAGGGGGGCGAGCTCGAGCCCGCCGAGCTCCGAGACGCCGAAGTAGCGCCACGCATCGTGGACCGATAGCGTGAAGCCCCCGCTCTCGAAGCGGCTGGGGAACACGATGAATACGAAGGCCCTTCCCCCTATCGCGGCTTCGTAGCGCCGGGCGGGGCCCACGATCCTGATTCCGACGCCGAGCTCCTCGGCAATCTCGCGGGCGAGGGCGGCCTCTGGCGTCTCCCCGGGCTCGACCTTGCCGCCCGGGAGCTCCCATCTGCCGCCGTGGCCGGCGCTCTCCGATCGGCGCGCGAGAAAGACCCTCGCCTCGCCGATCGGACCTGCACCCTCCACTCCGGGGGCCGCCTCCTCTTCCACGAGGGCGGCCGCCACGATCGTCGCCCGAGGCCGCGATTCGGCCGGATCAGGTGCTAAGGTAACTTTCGAGATACTCGTGGAGCATCGCCCCTTCCTCGCGCGTCATCGTGACGCCCTTGCCCATGCGCGTGTGGTCCTCGTTCCATTCGCGCAGATCGAGCTTGGGCTCGCGGTCGTTCCACGCGACCAGATTGAGCTCCTTGCGCCAGGACCTGTTCCCCTCGGACAGGGCGCCGAGCCTGCGGACGATATCGAACTTGATCTCTCTCGAATCTTCCATATTACCTCCGTGCGAGGATGTAACGCGGAGGCAGGTGGCGCTCGATTGAAATCTTGTAATCATGACAAGTACTACAGGAAATAATCCGATCGGATTATGCTCATCAGACCGCGAAGTCGTTGTTGCCGTCGCGTGCGAACTCGGGGAAGTAGTAGACGACGACGCCGCTGGTGCGGACGCGCATCTCCGCGTTGCCCGAGGCCGCCATCTTCTCGAGGAGCTTGCGGGCCTGGTCGACGGTGAAGTCGCCCTCGAGCGCCGCCTCGCCCGGGGTCACGAAGCCGCCGTTCTTGCGCGCGACGCGCAGCACTGTCTTCTCCGGATTCTCGCTCCGCGTCGCGCCCTCCCCCCCGCCGTAGCCGTAGAGGCCGCGGGAGCCCTCGTTGGCGATCTCCGCGCGGACGCGCGCGCCGATGTTTGCCTCGTGCACCTGGCGAGGGAGGGTGATCACGTCGTAGATGCAGCCCAGGCCCGCCAGGCCGCCGGTGAAGAGCCACAGGAGGCCCGTGCCCACCTTGCCCAGATAGAAGCGATGGAAGCCCAGGGCGCCGAAGCCCGATACCAGCCAGAGAAGGTAGGCGACGCCGACGTTGTATCGCACCGTTCTTTACCCCCGTGAATCCGCCGATAATGTACTACGAAGCGCCACATTCCGTGAAGGCCATTTGACCCTGCGCGCCTCTTCGTGATAAACCATGTCATTCCGGAGTATCGGGCGAGGAGATGGCCCTCATGCGCTTGACGATTAAAGAGATATTCGGGCTGCCCGCGGACGGCCGCCTCGTGACCGTTAAGGGCTGGGTCCGCACCAAGCGAGAAACCAAGTCCGCGGTCTTCCTCGAGGTGAACGACGGCTCGCGCATGGGGAACATCCAGTGCGTCTTCGACGGGGAGACGGCCCGGGCCGCGGCCTCCGAGCTCGCCCGCGCCGGCACGGGCGCGAGCGTCGGCGTCGAGGGCAGCCTCGTCCCCTCCCCCGCCACCGGCCAGAAGCTCGAGGTCAGGGCCTCCTCCCTCTCCGTCATAGGCGAGGCTCCCGCCGACAGCTATCCCCTCCAGAAGAAGGCCCACTCGCTCGAGTTCCTCCGCGAGATCGCCCATCTCCGCCCGCGGACCAACACCTTCGGCGCCGTGGCCCGCGTTCGCAACCGCATGGCCTTCGCCGTGCACCAGTTCTTCCAGGAGCGCGGCTTCGACTATGTCCACACGCCGCTGATCACCACCTCCGACGCCGAGGGGGCCGGGGAGATGTTCCAGGTGACGACCCTCGACCTCGACCGGATCGCGAAATCGGGCGAGGCCGTGGACTACTCCAAGGACTTCTTCGGCAAGGCCGCCTCGCTCACCGTCTCGGGCCAGCTCAACGTCGAGACCTATTGCCAGGCCCTGGGCAGGGTCTACACCTTCGGCCCGACCTTCCGAGCCGAGAACTCCAACACGACGCGCCACCTCTCCGAGTTCTGGATGATCGAGCCCGAAGTCGCCTTCAACGACATCGTCGACAACATGGACCTCGCGGAGGACTTCCTCAAGCACCTGGCGAGGGTCGCCCTCTCGGACTGCGCCGAGGACCTCGCCTTCTTCGACCAGCGCATCCAGAGCGGCCTCGTGGACATGCTCTCCAAGATGATCGCCGCTCCCTTCGCGCGCCTCTCCTACACCGACGCGGTGAAGGAGCTCGAGAAGACGCCCGAGGCCTTCGAGTTCAAGCCCTACTGGGGCTGCGACCTCCAGAGCGAGCACGAGAAGTTCCTCACCGAGAAAGTGGTCGGCGGCCCCCTCGTCGTCACCGACTACCCGAAGGAGATCAAGGCCTTCTACATGAAGCTCAACGAGGACGGCCGGACGGTCCGCGCCATGGACGTCCTCGTCCCGCGCTTCGGCGAGATCATCGGCGGCTCGGAGCGCGAGGAGAGGCTCGACGTCCTCGAGAGGAGGATCGCCGAGCTCGGCCTCGACAAGTCGATCTACTGGTGGTACCTCGACCTTCGGCGCTTCGGAACCACGCCGCACTCGGGCTTCGGGCTCGGCTTCGAGCGCCTCCTTCTGTACGTCACCGGCATGGCGAACATCCGCGACGTGATACCCTTTCCCCGCGCGCCCAAGCTCGCGGATTTCTGAGAGAAAGGAAGGCCTCGGAACGGCATGACGCTCACGGCACTGATCAAGAAGACGGCCTCCGCGGCCCTCGTCGCGGCGCTCTTCCTCGCGGGGAACAAGCTCTTCGCCTCGCCCGGCACCCCGACCGAGACGAGCGCGCCCTTCGGCGTCGTCGCGCCCTCCGTCGGCGCGCGGGCCGTGGTCGTCCTGGACCAGGCGACCGGCACGGTCCTCTACGGCAAGAACCCCGATCTCGTCATCCCTCCGGCCTCCCTGACCAAGCTCGTCACCCTCCACGTCGTGTACCAGGAGATCGAGGCGGGGCGGCTCTCGGAGGACGAGCTGGTGACGATAGACAAACGGGACTGCTCCCCCTACATTCCCTACGGCTCCTCCCTCATGTACCTCAGGCCCGGGATGCGGGTGTCCGTCATCGACCTCATGCGAGGCGCTGCCGTGGTCTCCGGCAACGACGCGGCCTTCGCCCTCGCGCGCCGCGTCTCGGGCTCCGTCGAGGCCTTCGCCGAGCGCATGAACCAGGCGGTGCGCGCCCTCGGCATCGCCGACCTCTACTTCGTCGAGCCCTCGGGCCTCTCCGAGCTCAACCGGGTCACGGCCCGGAGCTACGCCGAGTTCTGCAGGCTCTACATGGAGCTCCATCCCCGGGCGATGACGGAGCTCCACTCGCTCCGCTTCATCGAGTTCCCGCGGCCCGAGCACGCCACCGAGGACTACCATCCCGTCGGGCGGATCATCCAGTACAACCGCAACAACCTGGTGCTCTCCTACCCCGGCTGCGACGGGCTCAAGACGGGCTATATCCGCGAGTCGGGCTACAACCTGGCCGCCACGGCCGAGCGCGGCAGCACGCGCTTCGTCATCGTGACGCTCGGGGGCAGCGGCGAGGGCAGCCCCTTGGGCGGCTCGGCCCAGCGCTCCCACGACGGCGTCGCCCTCCTCGACTGGGCCTTCGCCAACTTCGTGACGCTGAAGCCCGATCTGGGCCGCCTGCCCTCTCCCCGCGCCTGGTTCGGGGTCTCCGAGCGCGCGGCCATCGCCCCCGCCTCGCCCCTCGCGGTCACCCTGCCCCGCTCGCTCGCCTCCTCCCTCGAGGCTAGGGTCGACCTGCCTTCGACGGTCGACGCGCCCCTCGCGGCCGGCGCCCCGATCGGCGAGGTGGTCTACTCGGCGGCCGGTCAGGTCCTTCGCCGCGTCGACCTCGTCTCCGCCGAGGCCCTGCCCAGGGGCAACGTGTTCATCATCGTCCGCGACGCCGTCGCGAAATTCTTCTGGAGACTCTTCGATGGGGCCTGAGCCTCACTCGCCGAGCCGATAGACTCCGCCCGTCTCCGCCACGAAACCCTCGGCCTCGAGCTCGGCCAGCGCTTCCTCGACTCTCTCTCGCGCGAAGGGCAGACCCGCCGCGAGTTCGTCCCTGTCCTTCCCCTCACCCTCACCCAGGGATTTCAGGAGCGAACCCCTGATGCGCCGCTTCGAGTTCGCGAAAGGGCTCTGTCTTGCGTAGTGCGCGCTGCGCCTGTTCGGGTTGTCTTCGCGCTTCTTCAGGTCGGCGCCGTAGTCCATGAGCGCGTAATACCAGGTTCGAGGATCCTCCCGGACGAGGGTGGCCTCCACGAGGGGCGCTACGCGCGAGTCGCGCACCCCCTCCTCGCCTGGGTAGAAAGCGTGGAGGAAGACCGACCTGATGTTCGTCTCTATGAGGACGACGGGCTTCCCGAAGGCGAAGGCGAGGACGGCCCTGGCGGTGTAGGGACCCACGCCCGGGAGCTCGAGGAGGGACTCCTCGTCCTCCGGGAAGCCTCGGGCCGAGGCGATCGCGGACGCGGCCCCGACCAGGGCGAGGGCCCTGCGGTTGTAGCCCAGACCGCTCCACAGCGAGAGGACCCGGGCCAGGGGGGCCGAGGCCAGGGCCGCGGGATCGGGGTAGGCCTCGAGCCAGGCGAGGTACTTGGGGATCACCCTCTCCGTCTGGGTCTGCTGGAGCATGACCTCCGAGACGAGGATCGCCCAGGGGTCCTTCGTGTCGCGCCAGGGAAAACTCCGGCCCGCCTCGGCGTAGAAGCCCAGTACGAGCTCGCGGAAGTCCCCGATTTCCCTGTCGCTCAGCTTCCTCGGCGGGGCGGCCACCAAACCCTCAGCCTCCGCGCCCGCTCGAGAGCGCGGCCGTGAGCTCGCTCCCCTTCGCCGCGAGGTCGCGGAGCTCGCCGACCGCCGCGACCAGGCCGGCGCCGTCCTCCACGATCGAGCGCGCCGAGCTTCGCGCCTCCGCGGCCGCCTCCGAGATCGAGGCTACCGAGCCCCGCACCTTCTCGGAGTACTCGGCCTGGCGCCTGGCCTCCTCGCGGATCGACGCGCCCGCCGCGGCCAGGGCCACCATCGACGAGCTTATGCCCTCGCTCGACCGCTTCTGCTCGTCGGTCGCTCGGCGGGCCTCCTCGAGACGCTCGGCCGTCTCCGAGGAGCCGGCCGAGATGTCGCTCAAGGCCTTCCTCACGCTCTCGGCGTCGCGCGCCCCCTCGACGACCCGGCTCGAGATGTCGCCCACGATCTCCTTGATCCTCGAGGCCCTCTCCGCCTGCGCCTGGGCCAGCTTCTTGACCTCGGCCGCTATGATCGCGAAGCCGCGCCCCGCCTGGCCGGAGTGGGCCGCCTCGATGGCCGCGTTCATCGCGAGGAGATTGGTCCTCTCCGCGAACTCGTTGACCGCCGCTACCACCTCGCCTATGCCCTCGGAGGCCGAGGACACCCGCTCCATCGTGCCCGCCAGGGCGGAGGCCGCCTTCTCGCCCGAGCTGGTGAGGACTGCCAGCCGGCTCGTGAACTCGGCCGTGCGCCCGATGCTCCGAGCGACCGAATCGGCGCCCGCCGAGAGCGCGGTGGCGGCGGCCGCCGTGCGCTCGACGCTCTCCGTCTGCGAGGCCAGGCTTCCGTTCACGCGATCGATCGAGACGACGAAGTCCGCGACCAGCCTGTCCGCGGCGCGGGCCTCCTCGGCCTGGCGCTCGGTGTCCTCGCCGATGCGCTCGCTCCGCCTGGCCGCCTCCTCGGCCGAGGCCGCGGCGTTCCCCGCCGCCTCGTCGAGACGGAGCGCCAGCCTCGCCGCCGCCTCCCCCGCCTCGCCCAGGCGCCCGAGGGAAGAGGCTAGCTCGGCCTCCTTCGCCTCGACCTCGTGGGCGTAGGCCTCCAGATCCGACTTGAGCCGGGCCTGCCTCATGGACAGCGAGATGAAGATCGCGATGTTGAGCGCGAAGAAGGCGATGCCCTCCAGCCAGGCGAAGGGGTCGGCCCCGACGATGGTGTAGTAGGAATCGTAGCCCGCCAGGATCAGGCCCACTGCTACGGCCGCGAGCACCGGCCAGGCCTCGGGGTTCCGGGCGCGGGCGGCGCGCACGGCCATATAGGCGCAGAGCACGATGGCCGTCATCACCGGGAGAAGGGATAGATTGAAAATGAGACTCAGCGTCGAGTCGTCGCCGGAATTGGCGAGGAAGGCTATCCCGAATGCGGCGCCCACGCCGACGCTCGCGTAGCTGATCGCCCGCTTCTGGAGAAAGCCGAAGAAGGTCGTGAAGAAGGGCACGAGGAAGACCATCGAGATGACGAGGCTCGCCCGGGCCAGGGCGCGGCACCAGACCGCTTTGAATATCCAGGTGTCGGCGCCCAGGTCCATAAGGTAGAAGGCCATGAAAAGGAGGGTGGCGGCATAGTAGAGATTAGCCTTGTCGCTGGGTTTGAAGGCGAACTGCGCAATCGCATAGAGACAGAGAAAGAGGCAGAGTGCCGACAGTATCCCGTAGAGGCTCCCGTTCCAGAAGTTGACCGCCCCGAGCTCGAAGGCCTGGGCGGCCTCGTCGCCGAGTTCGTAGACCGGCAGCGGGGCCAGGCTGCCGCGATAGGCGCAGCGGAGGGCGAGGACTACCGTGGAGCCCGGCGCGGTCGCGGAGTCGGGGAGCAGGATGGCCGCGCAGTGGGTGGCGCGCAGGTCGAAGTCCGGCGGGAGCCTCCCCCTCGAGCCGGCGTACTGGCCGTTCACGTAGAGTTCGAGCGCGACGCCGCCCTTCTGCGTCAGGAACCAGAGCCGCGCGGGTGAGCCGGCGGGGATTCGGACGCTCGAGCGCAGCCAGAACACCGCTCCCGGCCTGCCCGGCCTGATGCCCCCCGGCAGCGCGATGGGGGCCCAGGACGAATCGTCGTAATCCGCGGCGGCCTCGGCGAGGCCCCCTCCCTCGGCCGCGACCTTCCACTTCCAGTCCTTGACGGGAAGCCTCTGTCCCTGACAGGAAAGGGCCGCCGCGACGAGGATCATCGCCGCGGCGATCGAGAGTCTCGGCCCGTATCGATGGCGCATGGGTCGAATGGTAATGCGCCTCTCGCCCCGGGGCAAGGTCTTTGCCGAAATCTAATCGCCGTAGATGTGGGCGAACTCGTGGAGGAGCTCTTCCGCCCTGGGCTTGCAGGAGCCGCAGACCGTGCCGATCTTCGTCGCCGCCTGGAGCTGTTCCCAGGTCCTGGCCCCGTCCTTCGCCGCGCGCTCGATGTCCTTGTCGGTGATGTTGAGGCAGTTGCAGACGACGACCGAGTCTTCGCCCTTGAACTCGCCCGAGCGGCCCTTCTTGTCGAGATAGCCGTCGATCGCCGCCCTGAGCGCCTTGTCGCCGAGCACCGAGCAGTGGATCTTGTTCTCGGGCAGGCCGCCCAGGCGCGAGGCTATGTCCGAGGGCTTTATCGAGTAGGCCTCTCGTATGGGCATGCCCTTGATCACCTCGGAGAGCATCGAGGTGCTCGCTATCGCGCTGGCGCAGCCGTAGGTCTTCCACCGCACGTCGGTAATGAGGTCGTCCTTGATCTTGAGCATGAACATCATCTGGTCGCCGCACTTGATGTTGCCGACCACGCCCTCGGCGTCGCCTTCGAAGGTCTCGTCGGGATCGAAGACATTCTTGGGATTGGTGAAGTGCTCCTTGACTATCGGGGAGTACAGCCACTGGAAGGTATCGCTCATTCCCTCTTCCTCTCTAGTCCCGGCAGGCCGCGAGCGTCGCCGTCGCGGACGACGACGGCACCGTGGACATGCGCCGCAGACGCTTGATAATAGGCGGCAGCTTCTCGAGGACGTAGTCTACGTCCTCTTCGGAGGTGGCGCGCCCCATGCTGAACCTGATCGAGCCGTGGGCCAGCTCCGGCCCGACGCCGGTCGCCATGAGCACGTGGCTCGGCTCGAGGCTGCCCGATGCGCAGGCCGAGCCGGTCGACACCTCGATGCCCTCCAGGTCGAGGGAGAGGAGGATGGCCTCGCCCTCCGCCCCCGGGAAGGACGCGTTGAGCGTATTGGGCAGTACCTCGGTCGGGTGCCCGTTGATCCTCACGTCGGGCACTAGGGCGACGATGCCATTCTTCAGCCTCTCGCGGAGGCCCGAGAGCCTCTTCGCGAAGCCGCCCAGGTCGCGGAGCGCGAGCTCGGCAGCGAGCCCGAAGCCGAGGATGCCCTGATTGTTGTAGGTGCCGGCGCGGAGCCCGAGCTCCTGGTGACCGCCGCGGATGAGGGGCTCGACCGGCGCTCCCTTGCGGACGTAGAGCGCGCCGACGCCCTTCGGCCCGTAGATCTTGTGGCAGGAGAGGGTGAGGTAGTCCACCCCCCAGGCCGCGACGTCCACGGGGATCTTGCCTGCGGCCTGCACGGCGTCGCTGTGCGTATAGGCTCCGGCGGTCTTCGCCGCGGCGGCGATCGCCTTCATGTCCTGCAGGGTCCCGATCTCGTTGTTGGCGGCCATGACCGAGACGAGGAGGGTCGGCCCGCCCTCGGATCGGGCCGGGTCGAGCTCGCGCTCCAGCTCGTCCAACCGGATCCTGCCGTAGCCGTCGACCCCCAGGAAGACGACGTGGAAGCCCTCGTCCGCCAGGCGCCTCGCCGAGTTCATGACGCAGGGGTGCTCGATCGACGTGATTATGATCTTCCGCCGTCCCCCGGCCCCCCTGCCCAGGTCGTACATCGTGTTGAACACGGTGTTGTTGGACTCGGAGCCTCCCGAGGTGAAGAAGACGCTCTCCGGGTCGCGCGCCCCGACTAGGGCGGCGACCTGGGCCCTGGATTTCTCCACCCGGTCGCGGGCGCGCCGGCCCGCCTCGTGCATGCTCGAAGCGTTGGCGAAGACGTCGATGTCCTCGATCATGCGCGCCTTCACCTCGTCCCGCAGTGGAGTCGTCGCGTTGTAGTCCATGTAGACGAAGCGCTTGTCCATCCTCTCTCCTCAGCCCTCTATGACGTCCGACAGGGTCCTCGACCCGAGATAGCCGTCTATCGCGTCCTTCAAGCCCACCCAGAACACGCGGGGCAGGCAGCAGTCGCCCTGGGCGCAGACGCCGACGTCGTCGAGGCAGCCGACGGGCTTGACCTCGCCCTCGAGGGCCTCGACGATCTCGATCATCCGCATTTCCGAAGCGGGTTTCGCCAGCCTGTAGCCGCCCTTCTTGCCCCGCTCGCTCAGGACGAGCCCGGCCGTCTTGAGCTGGACCAGTATGCCCTCGAGGTACTTGGAGGGGATCCCCTCCGCCCTGGCTATCTCGGCGCTCGCCTGGCTGGCCGACGGGGCGGACGAGGAGGCGTCGATCCTCGCCATGTGCACGAGGGCGCGTATACCGTATTGAGTCTTGGTCGGCACGGAAAACATCGCTACTCCGGTATTCCTATCGGTTTAATGGGAATATACATCCCGATCGGAAATCGGTCAAGGGGCCGGCTTCATCTCGCTTTTTTGAGCTTCCCGAGAAGGAGGAGCCGGTTCTCCGGCTTTTCCGACCATTCGCGGAACTGCTCGAAGCTCTCGGCGCCCTCCGAGTCGGCCCCCGAGATCATGAGGAGGCTGTGGTTCCACCTGAACCAGAGATAGTGCTTCTGCGCGACGCTCGAGATCCGCCTACGCTCGCACTCCGACTCCAGGTAGCCGTGGAGGGCCTGATGGTTGTCCTCGCCCGTGATGAACCAGAGATCCCTCGCCCCGATGAAAATCACCATGCGCTTGAAGCCCTCGGCCACCGCGGCGTCGTTCCGGAAGCCCTTCACCGAGAGCTCGAGCGCCCCCAGACTGAGATCGTAGCCCTGGATCCTGAGCGAGGCGCGCAGCTCGATCAGTTCCTTCCTTATCTCGCGGACCTCGCGGTCATCGTCCTTCGACGACGAGAGCCTCCGCCGGAGATCCCGCAGCTGCGATTCGTACTGTAGGAAGACGGAAGTCCGCGAGAGGAAGTTGGTGGTATCCGAGAGGAGTACCCAGGTGGAGGCCAGGCGCTCCGCGATGCTCGTCGTGATGCGCCGCGCGAAACCCGGCATCAGGTCCTCCCCTCCCGCCCGCGCTTCGCCCTCCTCCAGGCGACGAGGGCGATGGCCGTGGCAGCGTAGGGGACGGCCTGGAGGAGCTCTGCCCCCGACGCCGCGCCGGGAAAGCCGATTCCCTGGGCCAGATTGGCCAAAGCGAAGAGGAGGCCGAAGAGGAGGCTGGCGAGGAGGGCCCCGCCCGGCCTCCTTCCCCCGAGGAAGACCGCGACGAGGGCTATCCAGCCCCTTCCCGTGCTCATGCCCGGGACGTAGGCGCCGATGCCCGCGGCGAGGGCCGCTCCGGCGAGGCCCGAGGAGGCGCCGGCGATGAGGTGGGCAGCGTAGCGATAGGGCCCGCTCGCAATGCCCGCGGCCTTGGCGACCTCGTCGCCCGCTCCGGCCACCCTGAGCCTCAGGCCGAAGACGCTCCGCGAGAGGAAGAAGGCGAGGAGGAGGGCCGCCGCCGCGAGGAGGGCCAGGATCCTGAGCTCCCCCGCGCGGAGAGCCTCGGCCGAGAGCACGCCCTTGGTCCCGTAGGCGGCCTGCGAGACCATCGACACGGCGCCGGGCGCGAGAATGTTGACCGCCAGCCCGACCACGAAGACGTCGGCCCCGAGGCCGAGGGCGAGAGCCCCGACGAGCGAGGAGAGGAGGAGCCCCGCCATCGCGCCCGCGGCCATGCCCAGGGCCGCGTCGCCGGTCGCCCTGCCGACCGCCGCGGCCGAGAAGGCTCCCGCCAGCATGCAGCCCTCGAGGGCGATCGAGAGCGAGCCCGCCGATTCGGTCGCGAAGCCGCCCACGGCGGCCAGACCCAGGGGGGCGGCCGAAGAGAGGGCGGCGAGACCCAGAGAGGGGAGCGTGTCTAGGCTCAAGACCCGGCCTCCCGCCTCTTCCAGAACTTCCCTCCGCCGATCCGCGGCCGGCGATAGGGTCCCGCCAGCTTGGCGGTAATGAGGAAGAGGGCCACAGCCTTGAGGACCGAGCTCGCGTCGGGGGACAGGTCGGCGAGGATCGAGGCTTGCCGCGCGCCCGCGTCGAGCCAGGCGAAGAAGAGGGCCGCGGGCAGGGCGCCGAGACCGTCCGATCCGGCGATGAGGGCCACCGCGAGGCCGTTCCAGCCCACGCCGCCCGTCATGCCGACGATGGCCCTCCCCGCCTGGCCGAGCACGAGGAAGGAACCCGCGACCCCGGCCAGGGCCCCGCTGATGCCCATGGCCCAGGCTCCCAGCCTCGGCGACAGCCCTATCGCCCGGGCGAAATCGGGGTTCTTGCCGAGGAGCCGGATCTCGCTCCCCGCCCTGCTTCCCTTGGTGAAGAAGACGGCGCAGACCGCGAGGACCAGGGCGATGGGGAAGGCGAAGCTCAGGGGGGAGGGAGGGAGGAGGAGGGGGAGGCGCAGGCCCCGCGCTATCAGAGGCATCGCGAGGAGGTTCGAGCCGGGATCCCGCAAGGGGCCGCCGATAGCCCAATCCACCGCAATCGAAGCCGCCTGGGCGAAGAGGAAGCTCGTGAGCATCACCTGGGCTCCCGCGCGCCGCCAGGCGATGGCCGAGAGGAGGGCCAGGGCGGAGCCCGCGGCCGCGGCGGCGAGAATCGCGATCGCTATCCCGGCGAGGGGAGGCAGTCCTCCCATGCCCCCCAGCGCCCCTCCCGCGAGGGCCGCGGCCAAGGTCCCGACCGAGACCTGGCCCTCTCCTCCCAAATTGAAGGCTCCCGCCCGGAAGGCGATGCAGGCGCCCAGGGCGCAGGCGAGGAGGGGAGCCGACGATTCCAGGAGGGAGTAGAAGGAGTAGCGGCTCGAGAATGGCCCGACGAAGAAGGCGGCGAGGGCGTGGCGCGGGTCCGAGCTGGCGAGGAGGGCGTAGAGGGCCGCGAAGCCGAGCGAGGCGCCGAGAGCGGCGATCCGCGGCAGCGCGCGCTCCGCCAGGGAGAGCGAAGATCGGTCGCTCATGCCGTGGAAGCCCGGGGGAAGCCGGCGCCGGTCATCGCGGCGATAAGACGGGCGGCGGTCGGAGCTCCCTCGTTGGGACCTTCCCAGGCGACCTCGCCGCGGTAGAGGGCCACGAGGCGATCGGCGACTCCGATGGCCTCCTCGACGCTCGAGCCGAGGAAGAGCAGCGCGCAGCCCCGGGCCGCCAAGTCGCGGATCAGGGAGGCCGCCTCCGCCTGCGAGGCCCGATCGAGACTCTGCAGGGGCTCGGCGAGGACGAGGACGGTGTGCCGGCCGTCGAGCTCCCTCGCGAGGAGAAGCCGCTGTCTGTTGCCACCGGACAGCGAGGCCGCCGTCTGCCGGGGGTCGGCGACCAGGCCGAAGCGCCCGGCCGCCTCGTTCGCCGCCTCGTCGCGGCGCCGGGCGACGATCCAATCGCGGGCCGGGAACTCCCTCCTGCGCAGGGCCAGGATGTTGTCCCTCGTCGACGCGGGGAGGCAGAGCCCCCGTCTCTCCCGGTCCGAGGGCACGTAGCCCAGGCGCCGAGCCCGGAGCTCCCCGCGCGGGATGGAGTCGAGCCTCGCTCCTTCCACGAGGACTTCGCCCGCCGGGGGAGCCTTAGTCCCCGAGGCGTAATCCTCGAGGAGCCCGAGACCATTGCCCGCGAGGGCGGTCACGGCGAGCACCTCGCCGGGATGCACCGCGAGGCTGACCGGCCGGCCGCCCCTGGCCAGGGGGACCCCGCGAAGCTCAAGGACGGGCGGGCCCCAAGGCCTCCTCCAGGGAACGGCCGTCCGCGCGGATGCGCCGCCCGACCCCCTGCGCGCCATCAGGCCCGAGAGCGCCGCTTCGTCGGCCTCCCCCGCGCGCAGGTCGGCCACGACGGCCCCGTCGCGGAGCACCGTGATCGTATCGGCCGCCCCGAGCACCTCCGAGAGCCTGTGGGTGATGAGGAGGATCGCCTTTCCCGCCTTGGCCAGCCGCGCGAGGAGCTCGAAGAGGCCGGCGGACTCGGCCTCCGAGAGGATGGAGGTCGGCTCGTCGAGGACGAGGAGCTCCCCTCCCCTGGCGAGGGCCTTCGCTATGTCCGCCTGCCTGCGCTCGGCCGCGGTCAGCGACGACACCAGAGCATCCGGGTCGAGCCTGAAGCCGAAGCGCTCGACGAGGAGGGCGGTCTCGACATAGGCCTTCCTCCTCGACAGGAGCCAGCCTATCGATCTTGGCTCCCGTCCGAGGACGATGTTCTCGGCGACGCTCAGGCTCCCGGCGAGGAGGGAGACCTGAGGCACGAAGCCGATCCCCGCGGCCTCCGCGTCGCGCACGCTGCCGGGCCTCACGCGGCGGCCGCGCACGAGGACCTCCCCCGAATCCTGGGCCACGATGCCCGCGATCACCCGCGCGAGCGTGCTCTTGCCGGCACCGTTCTCACCGACCACCGCCCGCGTCTCGCCGTCGGCCATCGAGAGGGACACCCGGTCGTCGGCCAGCGTGAGCGTGTCGCGGAAGTACTTCGTGATCCCGCGCGCGCACAGGAGCTCCATGGCGCCTCAGAAACCCGCTGCGCCCAGGGCGAGGGCTCCCGACTTGAGCTTAGCCACCTGCCCGTCGAGGGCCGCCTTCGCCGCCGCGGGAAGCCCCTGGTAGGAGGGATCGGCGGCGTCGAAGTCCACGTAGCCCTCCTTGGCCCCGACGACGTCGGCCCTCCCGTAGAGCGCGGAGCCCGGGCCCTCGGAGAGGAGGGCCTTCACGCGCTCGTAGACGAGTCTCTCCTGGCGCAGGACCGCGCAGCCTATCACCGTGCCCGGCGCGAGCCGGTAGCCCGAGTCGTCGTCGAACCAGAGGGCGTAGCGCCCCTTCGACGCGGCCGCGCTCACGACGCCCTGCCCCGCTCCCCCCGCCACCGGGAGGATGGCTGCCGCGCCCTCGTCGAAGAGGCCAGCTGCGAGCTCCGAGGCCTTGGTCGCGTCGTACCAGTTCCCGAGCACCCGCGTCTCGAGGACGGCCTCGGGATCTGCCGCCTTGAGCCCCATCACGAATCCCGGCGAGATGAGCTTGTCGAAGGCCGGGTAGTGCTGGGCCACGACGATCCCGGCCTTGTGCGTGGCGCCGGAGCCCGGGAGCCTACCGGAGCTCGCCAGCCCCGCGAGATAGCCGACCATATAGCCTTGATCGAGCTGGTTGTACAGGACGGTATGGATGGACCGGTTGCCCGGGAGCCAGGAGTCGGCGACGAAGAAGCGGGCAGCGGGGAAGGAGGCAGCGGCCTGCGAGCAGAGGTCGGGTATCGAGGCGTTCGAGGACACGATGAGCGAGAACTCGCCGGTGGCGGCCAGGGCCGAGATCTTGCCGAGCCAGTCGGCCTGGTCGTAGCCGCCCTCGACGACCTTCAGGGTCGCTCCGGGCGTCTCCGAGACCGCCCGCTTCGCCCCGGCGACCAGCTGTTCGTAGATCGGGCTGCCCGAGACGACGCCGGGGACGAAGACGCAGACCTTCGGCGCGGGCGCGGCTATGGCGCCCATCGCGGCGAGGACCAGCGTCGAGAAACCCAGTAAGCGCTTTCGCATGGTTTCCAACCTCACTTCTCAATGTACTACCGCGCGCAGTATAGTGGAGAACCGAGGTTTCATCGAGACTCTCAATCCGCCGCCCCGCGGCTTCGCGCGAAAGGTCAGCGCTTGTCCTACCTCTGCTTCGATATTGGCACTTCCTCCCTCAAGGCCGCGGTCGTCTCGGAAGAAGGCGATCTCCTCGGCCTCGCCCGGAGGCCTATCCGGATCTCGCACGGCGAGGGAGGCGCCCACGAAGTGGAGGCCGGCGAATGGATCGTCGCCGCCAAGGCCGCGGGCGCCGAGGCAGTCGCCGCGGCGCGCGAAGGGAAGCGGAGCCTCGAGGTCAGAGCCCTCTCGGTCAGCGGCAACGGCCCCACCCTCCTCGCCGCCGACGCGGACGGGCTCCCCCTCGGCCCGGCGCTCTCCTGGCTGGACCGGAGGGCCGGGGCCGAGGCCGAGGAAGTGTCGGCCCTCGCCGGCCGCCCCATCGACCCGACCTTCTACCTGCCCAAGGCCCTGCGGCTCTGGCGCGCGGCCGGCCCCGAGGCGCGCGCCAGGATTCGGTGGTTCTTCTCCTGCCCGGAGTACCTCCTGTACGCGTTGTGCGGCGTAGCCCTCACCTATCTTCCCCACCCGGGCTACGAGCCCTATATATGGAACGACGCGATGATCGCCGCCCTCGGCCTCCCGCGCGAGCGCTTCCCGCCCTTCGCCGCCCCCGGCTTCCCGGCCGGGAAGCTCCTGCCCGAAGCGGCCGCGGGCCTGGGCCTCGTCCCGGGCATTCCCGTCGTGGCTGGTTTCCCCGATTTCCTCGCGGCCATCGTCGGCTCGGCCTCGGTCGAGATAGGGAGGGCCTGCGACCGCAGCGGCACCTCCGAGGCCATCAACCTCTGCGCCGACCGGCCCTTCCCGACCAGGGCCCTCCTCTCCCTCCCCCATCCGGTCGACGGCCTCTGGAACGTCTCCGGAGGCGTTTCGACGGCGGGCGCCGCCCTCGAGTGGCTCTCGGACCTCCTGGGCCCCGGCGAGCCAGCGTCCTCCGAGTCGGCCGTCTCCGGAATCCTAGCCCAGGCGAGGCTCTGCCCTCCCGGCGCGGGGGGGCTCGTCTTCCTCCCCTACCTCGCGGGCGAGCGCGCCCCCCTCTGGGACGCCGCGCGCCGCGCGGCCTTCGTCGGCCTCTCGATCGAGCACGGCCGGCGCGAGATCGCGAGGGCCGTCTGCGAATCGCTCGCCTACGGCCTCAAGCTGGCCTCCGATCTAGCCCTCGCCGAGGGCATGCCCTTCGAGCTCCTGCGCGTCAGCGGCCAGGCGGCGGGCGAGGACTTCCTCTGCGCCCTCAAGGCCGACGTCCTCGGCGTGCCCGTCGAGGCTCCCGCGATAGGCGACTGCGAGCTCGTGGGCGACGCCGCCGCCTGCGCCCTCGCCCTCGGCGACGCCGCCTCCCTCGCCGAGTCGGCCTCCGCCCTCGTACGGATCAGGCGCCGCTTCGAGCCGCGGCCCGGGCCTGCCTACGGCGAGGCCTTCGCCGCCTACCGGGCGGCCCTCGCCGCCCTCGCTCCGGTGGACCGCGCGCGATGACCCTCTCGCCCTCGGTCGTCCAGACCCTCGTCCTCTTCGTCCTCATGGCCATAGGCTTCGGCGCGGGCAAAGCGCGCATCCTCGACGAGGCCGGAAGCAAGGGCATCTCGCGGCTCCTCGTCAACTTCATCCTGCCCGCCCTGGTGATCGAGTCGATGCAGCGCCCCTTCACCCCCGAGCTCCGCGACTTCGCCTTCGAGATGCTCGGGGTCTCCACCCTCGCCTACGCGGTCGCCTTTCCCCTCTCCTGGCTCCTCGTCCGCGCGATAGGCGCCAAAGGTCCGGCGAGGGGAGCCCACGCCTTCGGCGCCGTGTTCTCCAACTGCGCCTTCATGGGCTACCCCGTCGTCCTCGCCATCCTCGGCAAGGACGCGATCTTCGCCGCCTCGATAGCCAACATACTCTTCCAGGTCCTCGCCTTCTCGGTGGGTCCCTACATCCTGGCCAGGCCGGCGGGCGGCAAGGCCAGACTCGGGCTGTCGTCCTTCGTCACGCCGGCCGCGGTCGCCTCGGTGCTGGGCTTCGGCTTCTTCTTGGGCCGCGTAGTGCTGCCCGCGCCCATCGGCGAGGCGCTGACCATCCTCGGCGACACGACGACGCCCCTCTCGATGGTCCTCATAGGCTCGATAATCTCGCGGATGGATTTCCGCAAGGCCATCGGCTCGGCGAGGCTCTACGCGACCTCGCTCTACCGCCTCGCCCTCTTTCCCCTCGCGCTCTTCGGCCTCTTGCGCGTCCTGGGCTTCAGGGGTCTCCTCCTCTCCCTTCCCGTCGTCCTCGCGGCCATGCCTGTTGCGGCTAACTCGGCCATCCTCGCCGAGGCCTACGGGGGCGACGCCGAGACCGCGAGCTCCCTCGTGCTCGTCTCGACCCTCTTCTCCCTCGCCACGATTCCCGCCCTCGCCGCGATCCGCTTCCCCTCCTAGGCCCCGCGATCCCCGGGCTGCCGGCTTTTTATTGGCGATAGTCCATCAATTGGAGAAAAATACGAAGATATTGGGCGCGAAGCTCCGGATCATTTTGCATCGCCGCGAAGGAAGAGATATACTAAACCAAGAACCATGGATGAGCTCTTAAACGAGATCCGAGTCGTCTATCCCGATGCCGAGATCAATTCGGTGCTGGCCGCCATACCTGAAACGGCGCGGACGGCCTCCGTCGCGGTCCGGTACAACCACAGCGAGGAGCTCTTCCTCGAGCTGGGAAGGGAGCTCACCGTGCCCCGCTTCCCCATCCACCACGACGTCCACTCCGACGTGCCGAGCGCTCCCTACGCCTACGCGCTCCGCGACCTGGCGCGCCAACTCGTCGACATCCTCCCCGAGCTCTTCCGCGGCCTGACCTATTTCTTCGATCCCGCCGAACCCCTGAAGCCGCGATTCTACAGACTGTACAAGGTCGAGAACTCCGTCTATCTCTTTCTCTTCAAGATCGACATCGTATTCCGCCACTTCCAGGGCGAGGTTATCGAGCCGGGCACGAACGACGTGACCCCCGCGTACCGGACCAGGCGGCTCTTCGTGGAGAGCGAGTTCATACCCCTGGAGGCCGTGATGTGGGAGCTCGGCAAGGCCCGCGCCTTCAGGGTCCGGCAGCTCGTGTCCAACACCTGGATCGGCGAGACCGGCCGGGGCTACCTCCTCCACGGGATCTGGATGGACAACGACCTCTCCAAATTCTTCTCGAAGATCCTTCTCCCCGAGGGCGTGAGGACCTATCCCTTCTATCCGCTTTTCTGCAAGTACAAGACCGTCTGCGCCGAGGCCATTCCGCCCGGGCCCGAGCGCCGCAAGCGCATCCTCCCCCTCCTCCACCGGGCCATCTCCTTCCTGACGCCGGAGATGGAGAGGATCCAGAATTCGCTCAAGAACGAGAGCTTCTCCGAGACGATGCCCGACTTCATCGAGCTCCGCAACCGTGTGCCCGCCTCGTGGAGGGAGATTCTCAAGGGGGTATCCATGCGCTCCTATCTCAACGAGCGGGATATGAAGGAATACGCCCTTGACGTCGACGATAGCGCGAATTGAGGATCTGAGCGGCCTCCGGGCCACGGTCATGGGCCTGGGCCTCCACGGCGGGGGCCTGGCCAGCGCTCGCTTCCTGGCCGAGAATGGCGCCATCGTCACCGTCACCGACATGAAGGACGAGTCCGCCCTCGCCGACAGCATCGCCGCCCTCGAGGGCCTGCCCATCCGCTACGTCCTCGGCGGCCACGAGCTCGACGATTTCCGCGCGGCCGACCTGGTCGTCAAGAATCCGGCCGTGCGGCCCGACTCTCCCTATCTTCTGGCCTCCCGGACCGTCGAGACCGACGTCTCCCTCTTCCTCAGGCTGTCTCGATCGCCCATCGTGGCGGTCACCGGCTCCAAGGGCAAGTCCTCCGTCTCGAGCGCCATCCACCACGCGCTCGGGGCCTCGGGCCTCCATTCCTTCCTCGGCGGCAACATCACCCTCTCCCCCCTCTCCTTCCTCGACCGCTGCGGTCCCGAGAGCCCCGTGGTCCTCGAGCTCTCTTCCTGGCAGCTAGCCGACCTCAAGGGCCTCGGCGTCCTCAAGCCCCGCATCGCCCTCCTCACGAGCATCATGCCCGATCACATGAACCGCTACTCCTCGATGGAGGACTACGTCGCCGACAAGCGCCTCGTCTATGCCGACCAGGACTCCGCCTCCTACACGCTCTGCAACTGGGAGGACCCCTGGGGCAAGTCCTTCGCCGCCGAGACCCGGGGCTCGGTCCTCTGGTACTCCGACCGATACTGCGGGCAGCCAGGGGCCTGGCTCCAGCCCGAAGGGAACGGCCGCGGACTCTTCTCGGCCTCCGCGGACTCGGGCGGCGCCGAGGAGATCCTTCCCCCCGACCTCCTCGTCCCGGGCCGCCACCAGCGCAAGAACCTGCTCGCCGCCGCCCTGGCCTGCCGCGCCTACGGCGTCCCCGCGGCTTCCGTCACCGCCGCCATCGGCTCCTTCCCCGGGGTCGAGCACCGCCTCGAGCGCTTCGCCGAGAAGGACGGGATCGTCTGGTACAACGATTCCGCAGCCACGATTCCCCAGGCGGTCGGGGCGGCCCTCGACTCCTTCGACCGACCCGTCGTCCTCATCACCGGAGGCACCGACAAGAAC
Source organism: uncultured Treponemataceae bacterium (assembly GCA_964404145.1). Taxonomy (GTDB): domain Bacteria; phylum Spirochaetota; class Spirochaetia; order Treponematales; family Rectinemataceae; genus UBA1306. Next base: position 4,377 of record CAYOIX010000001.1, on the reverse strand, counting down.
CTCGATTTCGAGCCCGTCCGGCCCGCCTACGCGAAGGCCAAAATCGCCGTGCTCCTCGCGGGCACGGGCACCGACAAACTCCTGCCCATCCTCGAGAGGGACGGCGTGCCCTTCGCGGGGCCCTTCGACGATCTCGCGCTCGCCGTCCGCGAGGCGAGGTCCCGGGCCTCGCCCGGCGACATCGTCATCCTCTCCCCGGGCTGCGCCTCGTTCGGCATGTTCGTCCACGAGTTCGACCGCGGCCGCAAGTTCAAGGACACTGTCCGCGAGCTCCTCAGGTCCTGAACCTCGCGATCTCAGCCTCGATGCGGTCCATCGTCGCCGAGTTGCTCGCGCCGAGCTCCGCGAGTCTCTGCATGGCCTTCGAGATCTCGCCGATTCCGCTCGCCATCTCGGCTATACCGTTCCGGTTCTCGGTCGATATGGAGTAGATACTCTCGACCGAGGCCTCGACTTCGCCTGTCCCCGCCCTCATCCCCCGGCCCGACTCGCCCACTTCCTCGGTCAGGCGGTTGAGCTGGGCGATCGACTCGATGATCTGGGAGCTTCCGGTCGATATCTCCGCGAGTCCGTTCAGGGTCTCGGCCATGCTCTCGGCCACTTCGTCGATCCCGCCCAGCACCTTGCGGATAATGCCGTTAGCGCGGGACGAGAGCTCGGCCGTCCCGCCGATCTTGGCGATGATGTCCTTCAGCGAGGCCGAGATCTCTTTCGAGCTCGCCGCCGTCTTCTCGGCCAGGCTCCGTATCTCGTCGGCGACCACCGAGAAGCCCCGACCCGAGTCTCCGGCGTGGGCCGCCTCGATCGAGGCGTTCATCGCCAGGAGGTTAGTCTGGGCGGCGATCCGATTGATGACCGAGATGAGGTCGAAGATGAACTCGGTCGAGTCCGAGATCTCCCCGATGGCTCGGGCGTTCCTCTCCATGCCCTCCTCGCCCTCCTTCGCCAGGGCCGACAGACCCGCGACGAGCTCGCGCTTGCTCTCGGTCGCCTTCTCGATGTTGCCCAGACTCGCGATCATCTGCTGGACGGAGGCGGAGGATTCGTGGACGGCGGCCGACTGCTCCGTGATGGCGGCCACCACCTTTTCGATGTGCTCGTTCACCTTCCCGACGCTTTCGCTCGTCTTCCCGATCTCCTCGTAGAGATGGCCCGTCCGCTCCTTCATCGAACGCATCGTCCCGGCCATCTCCTCGGCGGTCGCCGCGACCTCGGTCGCGTTGGCGGCGAGCTCGGCCCCGATGGCCCTGCCCTCCCGCCCCGATTCCTTCAGGCTTTCGACGATCGACCGGAGCTTCCCGACGAAGGTGTCGAAGTGGCTCGAGAGCATGACGGTCTCGCCCGTGCCGGCCGCGAGGATCCGGCGGGATAGGTCCCCCTCCCCCTCCGAGATGTCCTTGACGGCGCTCACCAGGCTGAGGATCGGCCTCGATATACTCCGGGCGGCGAGGATGAGGACCACGGCGCCGACGAGGGAGCAGGTGCCGCCCAGGACGAGTATGGCGGCGAGGAGGCGCCCGACGGGGGCGAGCAGCTCGCTCAAGGGCAGGACGACCGAGAGGGACCAGGGATGTCCGTCGGCGCCGACGAAGATCGGCGAGTAGTGGAGATAGGAGAGCGCGCCGTTGTTGAGGTTTTTCTTTACGAGACTGTAGCCTTTGCCGTCCCGGATGGAGGCGATCAGCTGGTCCCGCTGCTCCGGCGTGTCTTCGCCGACCTGCTTCCCGATGAGGCTCTTGTTGGGATGAAGGAGTCTTATTCCCCTGTTCGAGACGAGGAGGCCGTAGGAGTTCGCGTAGGGACGGATCGAATCCATAATCGGCGCGAAGGAGGAGATCGGGACGTCGACGCCGACTGCGCCAAGGAACCTGCCGCCGATCGAGACAGGCATGCAGAGGCTCGCAAGGAAGACCGCGTCCTCCTTCCTGCCGGTGGCGGAGTACGCGCGAGGCTCGAGCAGCGTCTCGGCTCCCGTCTTCTTCGGGATCGCGTAGTAGTTCCCCGCGCCTTCCTCCTCGAAGTCCGTCCTCGGGAAGAGCGCCACCTCATCGCCTATCCTTGAGTACCCGGCCGCGAAGCGTCCGCTAGTGTCTTGGCCCGGGGCCTTCCGATAAACGGCGTCCTTCCCGTCGAAAGCGTTCGGCTCCCAGACCGCCCAGGTACCGGCGAGGCTCCGGTCGCCCTCGAGGGTCCGCCGCAGGATCTCGAGCGCCGCCTTTCGGTCGGGATCGCCCACGCTCCGCAGGGCGACGAAGGCGTCGACCATCTCCCGCGACGTCTCCGACCAGCGCTCAAGCCGAGCCCTGATCTCGCTCGCGTAGCGATCGGAGAGGCTATCGCCCTGCCGATAGGCCATCTCTCTGATGATTTTCGAGGAGATCGAGTAGGTCGCGACGAGGATGAGCCCTATCGTGACCAGGAGGAGGACGAGCGCGGGGAGGATGATCCTTCCCCGGATCTTCATTTTGTTCGCCATTTTTTGCCCTCTCTTTTTGGATGATTCATTATATCAGTATCGTCCGAGTGGACCGCCCGCCTTGACCTTCGTTCCGATAGTGGTAGACTGTAGCCTCGTGGTCGATGAGGAGCCGAGATGAACGTGAGGATCTTCTGGCTGACGATGTTGGCCTTCGCATATTCCTTCGGGGCCTCGGCCTTGGGATCGGACAATCTTCTCATCATCAGCAAGGTGACGGGCGTGGTCCGCCAGCCGGCTCCCCGGCCAGCCCCCGCTCCCAATCCCCGTCCCGCCTTCGTCAATCCTCCCGCGGGCAACAACCGCCCGGCCCCGAGGACCCCTCCGATCGTCGCCGCCCGCCCTCCCGCCTTCAATCCTCCTGCGGCGAGCCCCGGCCCCGCTCCCCGGAATCCTCCAGCCTCGGTCTTTCCTCCGGCCCAGAGGAAGACGCAGGCCGGCCCGCAGACCGCGCGCCCCGGCATCGTGTCCCTGCCGACCGTCAATTCGATCGTCAAGAACGGCATCAGGGACCCCACAGACCAGAAGGTCATCGTCAAAGACATCCGCAAGAAGAGCGATTGGCCGCAGGTCGTGAAGCCGCTGGAGGACCTGCAGCGGAAATACGGCATCAAGCCCGATCGCTTCAAAAGTTGGAGCTCGGACCCAGATTCCGCCTTCAAGCGCAGGGCCGTCCAGATCGCGGCCAAGCGCCACCGCAAAGGCCACGACTTCCTCCTCGATACCATGGAGCTGGAGAGCGAAGGCTTCCTGGACGCCGGCTTCGCCGACAGCGAGATCCAGTACGCCGTGGCCGCCGTGGACGGCCCCGACCCGACCCAGTTCGCGGGATACATCCTCGGGGTGGCCATCAGCGCGGCCCAGGACTACTACAGCGCCGTCGCGAAGCCTATACCCGACGACATAAAACAGGCCCTGGCCATGTCCTTCCCGAATGGCGCGCAGTTGCTGGACGTCGCGAGATACGCGGTGGGCGACGTCCAGATAGCCCTGCCGACCTACGGCCCGGTCGGCAGGCGACAATACCTGGGCGACGACTTCGCCGTCGTCCTCGGCGACATCATCGTCTTCAAACAGGATCCCGTCGCCGCGGAGTACCCGGTCCAGCTCTGGGGCAACGAGCTGAAGCACGTCGCGGACTACGAGTCCCTGAAGGGCGTCGATCTCTACGAATACGCCTTCGCCTACCTCTCCGAGAACTCCACCCTCCCCGATACCCCGCCCGGCCAGACGAGCGCCCCATCCGACGATTCGACCTTCACCCTCTCCGACGGGGAGTTCTACGCGGTGCAGTGCGTGTTCCGCTGGGCGCCCGAGCTCGCGCCCTACAGCGTCCAATACCTGATCACCAATACGGGGAAAGTCGTGGCGAGCGATCCGACCGCCCACGAGAGCATCCAGATCGGCACGGTCAGCCTGCCCGAGACCCAGTCCGACGCCTATGTGTGGAAGTTCGCGACGCCGCAGGGCCTCGTCTTCGAGGTCCTCAAGCACGGCGAGCTCGTCGAGATCATCCCGACGGGAACCGACCAGACCGGAGCGACGGTCACGAACATCCTCAGACTGGTCGGGCACATCAAGGGAGTCGACGCGATACCCGCCTCCATGAAGTAGCTACGGAGGCTTTAGCGAAATTGCGTGGATACTATAAAGCCGCAGCGGCGCTTACGAAACCAGTAGATAATCCTTGATATACCTTCGTCGCAGTTCAAGATCGCCAGTATAGAATAGGGCTGTCTAGGGATTACAACTTAAGCGGCCCCGTCGATAGTCCGATCACCCACTGGTGTAAGTCACGCTAAACGTGGCGCTTTGCCCACTACTATCGTTGGCAGTGGCGGTGATCGTATATGAGGTCTCCTGAAAAAGCAGAATCGACAATCCAGGCATTGGAATAGTGA